>CAYYMK010000048.1:0-1595 GCA_964473035.1 uncultured Chitinophaga sp. | reverse complement strand
ATCCTTCGAGCCGGGTATCGGGGCTCAACTGCATCATGCCAAAGGGCATGCTGGCGCCGGGATATGTATGTCCATGCCCCCCGGTACCAATAAAAGGATTAACGAGGGCAGTGTAATTTTTTTGGGCTGCTACTGCTGTACTGATTGCAAACAGGCTTAGAAACAGGCAGACTTTGATCAGTTTTTTTATCATGCTTTTCATGAATATCACTTACATTTTTTTTATCCGGATGTTGCGAAACCAAACCATATTACCATGATCCTGCAGGGCAATGCGCCCTTTTTTGTAGCTGGAAAAATCCTTGTAGTCTTTCCATTTGGACTGCTTCAGCAATACAGACCACTCAGTGGTCCACATGCTGGTGGAAACTACATTTACCCCATTCAGCAAAAAATCCAGCTTTCCATCTGAGCAGATGATTTCGGCAAGGTTCCATTCGCCGGCAGGCAATACTGTTTCAGTGGAGCAGGACAGCAGGTCGTACAAGTCTCCTGCCCTGTGCTTTTCCAGTTTGCCATCCGGGTGTGCAGCATTATCCAGTACCTGCATTTCAGGACCTGTTTCCCAGGGATATTTATAGAGGGCCGTATCCTCATGTACATAAAACATGATACCGCTATTACCTCCCGGCGCAATCTTCCATTCCAGTTTCAGGTGAAAATTTTCAAACACCTCATCCGTCACTATATCACCGCCGTTTTTCACCTGCCAGTTTTCTTTTACAGTAGTATCAAGCAACAGTGCTCCGTTTTCCGTTTTCCATGCACTGCCTGCGGGGGCGCCTCCATATTTGTGCCATCCTTTCAGCGATGTACCATCAAACAAAGATTGCCAGCCCTCTTCCACTACCGTACCAGGTGTATCAGCTATATCTGATTTTTCTTTTTTTGCATTGGGCGACTGGCAGGACAGGATTGTAACAGCCAGGAATAAGAAACTGATGAGTTTTTTCATCTGTAAATTCAGATTATGATTGATTAAATGATTTGTGGCTTTCATTTTTTCCCGGTACCACCGGCAGCAAAATCATCAAATGATTTTTCTGTCACCCGTATAATATGCCTGTTGATAAATTCAGCCCCTTCTCTTGCGCCGTCTTCGGGGTGTTTGAGGCAGCATTCCCATTCCATCACAGCCCATCCATCAAAACCATACTGTGTTAATTTGCTGAAGATCGTTTTGAAATCAACCTGCCCATCGCCGGGGCTGCGGTACCTGCCCGCACGGTTCAGCCAGGCCTGGTACCCGCCAAAACAACCTTGCTTCCCGGTAGGGCGAAACTCCGCATCCTTGACATGAAAAGCCCGGATACGTTCATGATAAAAATCAATGTACTGCAGGTAATCCAGTTGTTGCAGTACAAAATGTGAAGGGTCAAAAAGCAGGCAGGCTCTCGGGTGGTTTTGCACTTCTGACAAAAACATTTCATAAGTGGTTCCGTCAAAAAGATCTTCACCAGGATGTATTTCGTAACACAGATCTACGCCACAGGTATCAAAATAATCCAGTACAGGCTTCCATCTTTTGCCCAGTTCCCGAAAACCTTCTTCCACAAGACCAGAAGGCCGCTGCGGCCACGGATGAAAGGTATGCC
>CAYYMK010000047.1:0-3867 GCA_964473035.1 uncultured Chitinophaga sp. | reverse complement strand
CACTTGCCCATTGAGCATTACTAAAAAACTGAACATTTGCTTTTGACCTTTGGCGCCCCTTCTTGGTAGTAATGATGATGGCGCCGCTGGCTGCCCTTGACCCATACAATACTGCTGCAGCTGGTCCCTTCAGCACAGTAAGGCTCTCTATATCATCCTGGTTCAGGTCAATGGCCCTGTTACTTGTTGTAACACCAGTTTGCAGAGCATTTCCCCCGCCACCGTTATCAACGGGAATTCCATCTACCACAAAAAGTGGTTGATTACTCCCAAAAATTGTGTTGAAGCCACGGATAAATATTGCAGTACCGCTGCCTACCATACCATTGGCACCGGAAACACGAACTCCAGCTACTTTACCAGCCAATGCATTGGCAATATTAGACGTACGGGCCGTTACCAGATCATCATTTTTTATAGTAGAAGCAGAGTAGCCCAGGGTCTTCCTTGTTTTTTCAATACCCAGGGCTGTTACCACTACTTCCGACATTACTTTTTCCTCTGATCGAAGAGAGATATTCACAGTAGTCAGATTTCCGATGGATACTTCCTGAGTCGTCATATCCACTGCGGAAATAACGAGTGCTTTTCCATTTGCCGGTACAGTCAGGGTAAAAGTCCCGTCTTCTTTGGTTGCTGTTCCGGTTGTGGTGCCCTTGACAATTACGGATGCATTTGCCACGGAATTGCCCTTATCATCGGTCACCTTGCCTGTTATGGTTCGTTGTGCCAATGCCTGAGAGGCAATACACACAACGCCCAAAAGCAGTAAATACAGTTTTCTCATGTGCATATTTGTTTTAGTATATTAATAGAAATCAAAGCCTTACTTGGGGGGCTGAAATTAATCAACCTGTGACGAATAATAAAAAAAATGTTAAATACCCGTCTCCCAGATTTGATTCATCCCGGCCGGTAAAAATGAAACCCCTTTCGGCCTAATTGCTGACAAGACAGGTTCTTGCAGAAAAATGCTGCTTGAAATACGCTTTATACACTGATTTACAGGCTAAAAGCCAGCTATTTCTAATTTTTTTTAAAAAAACTGAGCAGTAGAGCAGGAAGGAGCACCAGATTGGTGACGGTAGCAGTAACAAGAGTGAGTGATGTAAGCCAGCCAAGAGCCTTTGTGCCATCGAAGCCGCTAAAACTAAAAATGACAAACCCGGCTATCAATACCAGTGATGTATAAATAATGCTGATGCCTGTACTATGAATGGTTTCAATCACTGTTTTTTCCATGTTGAATGCCTGCCTGGGCAACTCCTGTTTAAAATTTACAAGAAACCGGATTGTGATATCCACTGCAATTCCCAGGGCCACACTGAACACAAGTACGGTGGACGGCTTGAGCGGAATTCCAACCCATCCCATTACACCAGCCGTAATGAGCAGGGGAATCACATTGGGAATAAGCGAACAAATCAGAATGCGAAAAGAACGGAACAGGTAGATCATACATAAGGCAATAAGAACAAATGCCCAGATGATGCTGTCTTTCAGCCCGCTGATGATGTAGCGGCTGCCTTCCAGAAACGTCACACTGGTACCGGTAAGCTTCACTTCGAAGCTGCTTTTTGCAAATAATTCTGAAATCTTCTGCTCAATACTGTCGAGCATGTACGTCAGGCGGGTGGTGCCTACATCAGCCATAGATACACTGATACGTGCCTGCTGCCGGGCCGAATCCATAAATGTGGCCACCAGTTTTGAAAAAGCATTTGCCTTTGCCCCACTATCCTGCTTCATATTAAGATATTGGGCAAGCGCCGGCAAATCGAATTCAGATGGCATAGAATAATTATTGCTGTCCCCTTCAAAAAATGCCTGTTTGGCAAATTTCAATCCCTCCGCAACGCTCAGCGGCCTCCCGATGCCAGGCATCGAGGCCAGGTATTGCGAAAGGGCATCAATTTTTTGCAGGTTGCCGAGATTTCTGGTTACCCCGTATTTTTTCTTTGTGTCCACCAGTATTTCGAGCGGCATCACTCCTTTGAAATGTGTTTCAAAAAAACGGAGATCAGTAAACACCTTGTCTGTCTTAGGCAGATCATCTACCATATACCCTATCGTCTTCAGTCGAAACATGCCTGCAATGGCCACACATAGTACTACGGCGGCTGCACAATAAATGAGTTTTCGATGGTTGAGAGACCAGAGTTCCAGCCTGCCCAGCCATCGGTTCAGCCGCGGATTTTCCAGGTAGCGTATATGCCTTTTTTTAGGAACCGGCAGAAAACTGAGGATTGTAGGAATCAGGATCAGTGAAATCATGAATAATGCCATGATATTGATGCCCGATACAATCCCGAATTCTTTCAAAATCTGGCTTTTGGTAAGAGCAAAAACTGCAAAACCAATGGCAGCGGCAAGATTGCAAAACAAGGTAACGACACCCATTTTATGCACCATCAGCACAAGCGATTTCTTTTGTTCGCCGGTTTCGCTGTATGCCGTATGAAACTTGTTCAGAAAATAGATACAGTTAGGTATCCCGATAACTACAATCAGCGGAGGGATCAAAGCATTCAGCAGGCTTATTTTAAACCCAAGAAATTCCATGGTTCCAAAACTCCACAGAACCCCGATGACCACCACTCCCAGTGAGATAAGCGTGGCACTGACTGAACGAAAAAACAGCAGCAGGATAAATGCCGACAAAGCCAGTGAGCCAAATATGAACATTTTCATTTCCCGGGACACCCGCAGCAGCAAGTCAGTACGGATATGAGGCAAGCCACTTTGGTACACCGGCAGGTTGTGCTGCACTCCGAATTCTTCCGCCAGTTTATTTATAGCCTGAACAATCCCGATTCTTTTCTTCGAATCCATCAGGTTTTTGTCGATTCGAACTCCCATCAGCCAGGCATGTGTTTCCGGATTATAGAGCAATCCTTTGTAAAAAGGCAGGCGGAGAAACAAAGCAGCAGCGCTGTCAATTTCCTGCTGTGACAGCTGGCGGTCGGGAAAAATTAATTCCGTTCTGAGCTTTTCTGTTTCTGTATTTTTTACCAGATTCATTGCAGCAGGAACAGAAATAATATCATTGACACCTTCAATCTTTTTCAGGCTTCGCTGCAGCTCTGCATACGCATTAAAGAGTTTTTCTTCAAACAGCTTTTCGGACTGCAGCCCGATCACCAGCATATTTCCGTCTTCGCCGAATTTTTTTCTGAATTCCTGGTAAAACTTGTATTTGGGATTATTGACCGGTATGGCACGGGTAAAATCATAGCTGATCTGTACACGGGATGCATGATAGCCCATGAATACCGTTGACATTGCCAGCAAGAATAACAACCAGACCCGATAACGAAGAATAAACCGACCAAGTGATTCCCACATAATTCCGGATATGAAGCTGCAAAGAAAGGTAAAAAGAAGCCATTGGATGCAGACAACGCAAAAAGACTACTGGTTATATCCTCAGAATAGGAAGAACATGATTTTTTCATGACAGTATGAATCATTACACGGCCATGCTTCCCGGTTTTTCAATGCTTTTAAAATACTTTTGACCCGTGAACCGGTGTATTTTTCTTTTATGTGCTCTGGCAGTAATGGCCGCCACTGCTGCACAGGACCCTATTCCTCCTATAGGTTTCTGGCGGGAGCATCTTCCGTACAAGAGCGCCATTGACCTTGCTGCGGCCGATGGAAAAATCTTTTGTGCCACGCCCTACAGCCTTTTCTCTGTGGAGCCGGCCTCCGGCATGCAACAGCGATACAGCAGGGTGAGTGGGCTGAGCGAAACCGGCATCAGTGCAATCCGCTATGATGAAACAGGTAAAAAACTTTTCATTGCATACAGCAACAGCAATATTGATATCCTGTACCGAAATGATATTTTCAATATACCGGACCTGA
>CAYYMK010000046.1:0-3867 GCA_964473035.1 uncultured Chitinophaga sp. | reverse complement strand
CACTTGCCCATTGAGCATTACTAAAAAACTGAACATTTGCTTTTGACCTTTGGCGACCTTTCTTAGTGGAAATAATGATAGCGCCACTGGCAGCCCGTGAACCATACAAAACCGCTGCAGCAGGGCCTTTCAATACAGTCAGGCTTTCAATATCATCCTGGTTCAGGTCAATGGCCCTGTTACTTGTTGTAACACCTGTTTGCAAGGCATTGCCTCCACCTCCGTTATCAATGGGAATTCCGTCCACCACAAAAAGAGGTTGATTACTTCCAAAAATTGTGTTGAAACCACGGATAAATATTGCAGTACCGCTGCCTACCATACCATTGGCCCCGGAAACACGAACACCAGCTACTTTACCAGCCAATGCATTGGCAATATTAGACGTACGGGCCGTTACCAGATCATCATTTTTTATAGTAGAAGCAGAGTAGCCCAGGGTCTTCCTTGTTTTTTCAATACCCAGGGCTGTTACCACTACTTCCGACATTACTTTTTCCTCTGATCGAAGAGAGATATTCACAGTAGTCAGATTTCCGATGGATACTTCCTGAGTCGTCATATCCACTGCGGAAATAACGAGTGCTTTTCCATTTGCCGGTACAGTCAGGGTAAAAGTCCCGTCTTCTTTGGTTGCTGTTCCGGTTGTGGTGCCCTTGACAATTACGGATGCATTTGCCACGGAATTGCCCTTATCATCGGTCACCTTGCCTGTTATGGTTCGTTGTGCCAATGCCTGAGAGGCAATACACACAACGCCCAAAAGCAGTAAATACAGTTTTCTCATGTGCATATTTGTTTTAGTATATTAATAGAAATCAAAGCCTTACTTGGGGGGCTGAAATTAATCAACCTGTGACGAATAATAAAAAAAATGTTAAATACCCGTCTCCCAGATTTGATACATTCCGGCTGGTAAAAAAGATACCCGTTCGGCTAAGTTTGCTGACAAGACAGGTTCTTGCAGAAAAATGCTGCTTTAAATGGTCTTTATGCACTGATTTACAGGCTAAAAGCGGATTATTTCTTGTTTTTCTTAAAAAAACTGAGCAGTAGAGCAGGTAACAGTACAAGATTGGTGACGGTAGCAGTAACAAGAGTGAGTGATGTAAGCCAGCCCAGGGCCTTTGTGCCATCGAAGCCGCTAAAGCTAAAAATGATAAACCCTGCAATCAGTACCAGCGAAGTATAAATAATGCTGATACCTGTACTATGTATGGTTTCAATTACTGTTTTTTCCATATGGAATTCCTGCTGGGGCAACTCCTGCTTAAAATTTACAAGAAACCGGATTGTGATATCTACGGCAATCCCCAGAGCCACACTGAACACAAGTACGGTGGACGGTTTGAGCGGAATTCCGGCCCAGCCCATCACACCTGCCGTAATGAGCAAGGGAATCACATTGGGAATAAGCGAACAAATCAGAATGCGAAAAGAACGGAACAGGTAGATCATACATAAGGCAATAAGAACAAATGCCCAGATGATGCTGTCTTTCAGCCCGCTGATGATGTAGCGGCTGCCTTCCAGAAACGTCACACTGGTACCAGTAAGCTTCACTTCGAAACTGCTTTTTGAAAATAATTGTGAGATCTTCTGTTCAATGCTGTCGAGCATGTGCGTCAGGCGGGTAGTACCAACATCAGCCATTGATACACTGATGCGTGCCTGCTGCCGTGCCGAGTCCATAAAAGTGGCCACAAGTTTGGAAAAAGCATTTGCCTTTGCCCCGCTATCCTGTTTCATATTGAGATATTGGGCAAGGGCAGGCAAATCGAATTCTGACGGCATGGAATAATTATTGCTGTCCCCTTCAAAAAACGCCTGCTTGGCAAATTTTAATCCTTCTGCAACACTCAGCGGCCTCCCGATGCCAGGCATCGAGGCCAGGTACTGTGAGAGGACATCAATTTTTTGCAGGTTGCCAAGATTTCGGGTTACCCCATATTTCTTCTTTGTATCCACCAGTATTTCGAGTGGCATCACTCCTTTGAAATGTGTTTCAAAAAAACGGAGATCAGTAAACACCTTGTCTGTCTTAGGCAGATCATCTACCATATACCCTATCGTCTTCAGTCGAAACATGCCTGCAATGGCCACACATAGTACTACGGCGGCTGCACAATAAATGAGTTTTCGATGGTTGAGAGACCAGAGTTCCAGCCTGCCCAGCCATCGGTTCAGCCGCGGATTTTCCAGGTAGCGTATATGCCTTTTTTTAGGAACCGGCAGAAAACTGAGGATTGTAGGAATCAGGATCAGTGAAATCATGAATAATGCCATGATATTGATGCCCGATACAATCCCGAATTCTTTCAAAATCTGGCTTTTGGTAAGAGCAAAAACTGCAAAACCAATGGCAGCGGCAAGATTGCAAAACAAGGTAACGACACCCATTTTATGCACCATCAGCACAAGCGATTTCTTTTGTTCGCCGGTTTCGCTGTATGCCGTATGAAACTTGTTCAGAAAATAGATACAGTTAGGTATCCCGATAACTACAATCAGCGGAGGGATCAAAGCATTCAGCAGGCTTATTTTAAACCCAAGAAATTCCATGGTTCCAAAACTCCACAGAACCCCGATGACCACCACTCCCAGTGAGATAAGCGTGGCACTGACTGAACGAAAAAACAGCAGCAGGATAAATGCCGACAAAGCCAGTGAGCCAAATATGAACATTTTCATTTCCCGGGACACCCGCAGCAGCAAGTCAGTACGGATATGAGGCAAGCCACTTTGGTACACCGGCAGGTTGTGCTGCACTCCGAATTCTTCCGCCAGTTTATTTATAGCCTGAACAATCCCGATTCTTTTCTTCGAATCCATCAGGTTTTTGTCGATTCGAACTCCCATCAGCCAGGCATGTGTTTCCGGATTATAGAGCAATCCTTTGTAAAAAGGCAGGCGGAGAAACAAAGCAGCAGCGCTGTCAATTTCCTGCTGTGACAGCTGGCGGTCGGGAAAAATTAATTCCGTTCTGAGCTTTTCTGTTTCTGTATTTTTTACCAGATTCATTGCAGCAGGAACAGAAATAATATCATTGACACCTTCAATCTTTTTCAGGCTTCGCTGCAGCTCTGCATACGCATTAAAGAGTTTTTCTTCAAACAGCTTTTCGGACTGCAGCCCGATCACCAGCATATTTCCGTCTTCGCCGAATTTTTTTCTGAATTCCTGGTAAAACTTGTATTTGGGATTATTGACCGGTATGGCACGGGTAAAATCATAGCTGATCTGTACACGGGATGCATGATAGCCCATGAATACCGTTGACATTGCCAGCAAGAATAACAACCAGACCCGATAACGAAGAATAAACCGACCAAGTGATTCCCACATAATTCCGGATATGAAGCTGCAAAGAAAGGTAAAAAGAAGCCATTGGACGCAGACAACGTAAAAAGTCTACAGGTTATATCCTCAGAATGGGAATAACATGATTTTTTCATGACAGTATGAGCCATTACACGGCCATGCCTCCCGGTTTTTCAATGCTTTTAAAATACTTTTGCCCCGTGAACCGGTTTATTTTTCTATTTTGCTCTCTGGCAGTAATGGCCGCCACTGCTGCACAGGACCCTATTCCTCCCATAGGTTTCTGGCGGGAGCATCTTCCTTACAAGAGCGCCATTGACCTTGCTGCGGCCGATGGAAAAATCTTTTGTGCCACACCCTACAGCATTTTCTCTTTAGAGCCGGCCTCTGGTATGCTGCAGCGATACAGCAGGGTGAGTGGGTTGAGCGAAACAGGTATCAGTGCTATCCGTTATGATGAAACCGGTAAAAAACTTTTCATTGCATATAGTAACAGCAATATTGATATCCTGTACCGAAATGATATTTTCAATATACCGGACCTGA
>CAYYMK010000045.1:0-4682 GCA_964473035.1 uncultured Chitinophaga sp. | reverse complement strand
TGGCAGCATCAGCAAAGGAGAAGTACAGGTGATGAGCGCCGGAACCGGAGTCCGTCATTCGGAATTTAACCCGGATGCCCACAATCCGGTATCGCTATTGCAAATATGGATTTTTCCTGAAAAAAAGAATGTGGCCCCACGGTATGACCAACGCCGATTTGATTTTGACTCTGTGAAAAATGCATTCATCACCCTTGTGTCGCCCATAGATACGACCGAAGACTCCCTGCAAATTCACCAGCAGGCATGGATCAGCTATGGCAAACTGGATGCAGGCCAGTCACTGACGTATGAACTGAAGAAAAAAGACAATGCCGTTTATGTATTCATGGTTGATGGGTACGCAGTGGTTCAGAATACAGCACTGCACACCCGGGATGCAGCGGGGATCAGCCACGCTGCTTCGCTACCTGTGCAGGCAATGCAGCACAGCGAAGTTCTGCTGATTGAAGTGCCGCTTCAGTGGTAACTCCTCTGCTCTATATAATGGATCAATGCAGCCCTGGCTTTTTTTTGAATGCGTCGCTGCATCCAACCCATCCAGCCAAAGACCATGCCCTTCCAGCCTAAGGCCTGCGATGCCCATCTGCTGATTTTAAACGCATCACTGTGTTCTGAAATTTTTCCATCCCGGATGCGCATAAAGGCTTTGACCCTGTTGACAACCCTGCGGCCCGTTGGCGGGTACCTGTAACTGGCCGTCCACTGTACCGAAGCATATTCCTCATCATACCATACGGCTTCCGATACCTTTAATGAAAAATCTGGTGCCCCCTTGCAGATCATTTGCCACATGCTGCGTACCTCATCGCCACGCAGCAAGCCAAATACCGGGTCGCTGAATACAATGTCATCGGTGTAGCAACTGTTCATACTGCTGTAATCCAGTTGCTGAAAGGCTGCATAAAATTTCTGTATGATCTCCCGCCGGTCTGTCATTTACTGTGCCTGTAAAAATACTTTTTCCCGGCGGCTTTCCGGTTGCTTTTTTGTTTACCGCTGATTAAAATAAAGAAACGAATATTTTATCCAGTACTACAGGTATAAAAAATACAAGGATTCTGAATCTGCCGTTGTAATTTTATTTTCTGCCTGCAGGGCAGCAACTTATTAAATCAGGAACACATGAAATCCGTTGCATTCACGTTCAGCCTCCTTTTCTCTGTTTGCGTCTTTTCACAGCAATCCATAATTCCCCGCCCGGTAACGGTGAAAAAACCGGCCAAACAGGCATTCTTCCAGCTGGATCCCGCTACCACAGTTTTGCTCGAAGGCAGCGGACTGGATTTCCCGCTGAACTTTCTGAACCAGTACCTGCAAACCTATTACGGATTCCGGTTGCAAACCAGCAATCAGAAAACCGGCAACAACATGCTCCGGCTCAACTTCGACCGGTTGGACCACCCCATACCCGGCGCTTACAACCTGGATATTGACAAACAAGGCATCCGCATTGCAGGCGATAATGAAACCGGAGTGTTTTATGGCATTCAAACCCTGATACAAATGCTGCCCCTGCCTGCGGAAAATAATGCAGCACCCAAACTGGCATTACCCTATATCAGCATTACCGATATGCCCCGCTTTGCATACAGGGGCATGCACCTGGACTGTGGACGACACTTCTGGCCGGTAACTTTTATCAAAAAATATCTTGACTACCTGGCCTTGCATAAACTCAACATTTTTCATTGGCACCTGACCGAAGATCAGGGCTGGCGCATGGAAATAAAACAATACCCCGAACTGACCCGCACCGGCAGCCAGAGAAACGGAACCATCACCGGCCGCTATCCCGGATCGGGCAACGATCAAATTCCCTACGGCGGTTTTTATACTCAGGAAGAAATAAAAGAGGTACTGCAGTATGCAGCAGAACGATATATTGAAGTAATCCCCGAAATTGAAATGCCCGGCCACTCATCGGCCGCTATTGCATCATACCCCTGGCTCAGTTGTTTCCCTGACAAACCCACCGCCATTCCGGCATCCATGATTTCAAAGAAAAGCCTGGATGAACTGAAAAACGGACGCATTAAACTGGTGCAGGAAACATGGGGTGTTTTTGATGATGTATTTTGCGCCGGCAACGATGCGACGTTTCTTTTTTTGCAAAATGTGCTGGATGAAGTCACCGCAATCTTCCCATCACGCTACGTTCATATCGGCGGCGATGAGTGCCCTAAAACACACTGGAAACAATGCCCCCGCTGCCAGCAGCGCATCAAGGACCATAACCTGAAAGACGAACACGAATTGCAGAGCTGGTTTGTGCAGCGTATTGAAAAATACCTGAACAGCAAAGGCAAAACACTCATTGGCTGGGATGAAATACTGGAAGGCGGCCTGGCGCCCAATGCCATCGTTATGAGCTGGCGAGGCGAAAAAGGCGGCATTGAAGCAGCCAAACAAAAACACCAGGTCATTATGACGCCCGGTAACCCGGTGTACTTCGATCATACACAAAGTGAAAATGAAGATTCCGTAACCATTGGAGGATACAATCCGATTGAAAAAGTATATGCCTACGAACCCATTCCAAAAGAACTGACCGGCGATGAAAGAAATTATGTGCTCGGCGCACAGGCCAATGTTTGGACCGAATACATGAAAAACACTGCCAAAGTGGAATACATGATCTTTCCCCGTATGGCCGCACTCAGTGAAACACTCTGGAGCCCGCCCGGGCTGAAAGACTGGACCGATTTTGAAAAAAGACTGATGACCCAACTCCGGCGTTACGAACTGTGGAATGCCAGTTACAGCAGGGCTTTCTTCGACATCAGGACCACGGTGATACCCGATGCTGCAGGCAAAGGCATCGCTTGGAAACTGGAAACCCGTGCAAAAAATACCAGTATCCGCTACATGAACGATGTTTCACCGCTGATGAATTACAGCAAACCGGTGCCGGTGCGGAGCAGCCGAAACCTTTCTGCATTTGCGTACCGCGACAACAAACAGGTTTCATCTGTATCACAAAAATTTACTTTGCACAAGGCCGCAGGCAAAACAATTACACTGGCGGCAGCTCCTTCCAAAACCTATCCCGGCGATGGAGCTTTTACCCTGGTCAATGCCGTGATCAACGAAAAGGGAATAGCCCGTAGTCGTGAATTCCTGGGCTTCAGCGGGCAAAACTGTGAAGCAGTAATTGACATGGGACAGCTGCAGGAAATCAGTTATGTGGTGCTGCATTGCCTGCGTAGGGAAAGCAGTTGGATCTGGCAGCCGCAATCGGCCGAAGTCTTTGGATCTGCCGACGGGAAAACATGGCAATCACTGAAGCAGACTGATCAATTCCGGGAAAAACCCGGCAGCAGCGGCAAGGGCTTTATGGAACTTCCATTCCGAAAAACATTTGTACGCTATTTAAAACTAGTAGCCAGCAACCAGGGCGATATTCCTGCCGGCCACCCCGGCGCAGGAAAAAAAGCCTGGATGTTTGTAGATGAAATAGAAATAAACTGAGGTAGGAAAATAACCTCCCAACTCCTCAGCATTCGAAACATCTCCAACCCTCAATCCTAATTTTTTTCCAAAAATTTGGTTATTATTTCAAAAAGGATATCTTTATCCCTTATTATTCTGCAAATCCAATACTTCATCAAGAACTCCTTGTGCCATCCTTTCTTGTGAGTTCATAACCTTTTCTATCGAAAAAGAATGAGGGAGATTTTGTGGCTGTTGCAATTGACAGTACAAAGGAAAATGTGACAGGGCATCCCTGTATTAAAACAGTTGTGTCCCGAAAGGGGGATAAATGTAAACCAGTAAATTGTAGTTTCTAAATAAACCGAACACACACCAAAAACAACTCTTATGCGGAAGATTTACCTGGCGCTGCTCAGCCTATGCTTTGCAGCCGTAGTGAATGCCCAAATCTCTGTTACCGTTACCGGTAATACCAACACAACACCTAACCTTGCTGCCAGTTATTCTTCGCTGGCGGCAGCTATTACCGACCTGAATACGGTAACATCTATGACCGGGCCGGTGCTGTTTGACCTTACTGCAGGTGGTACGGAAACAACCAGCAGCCAGCTTACTATTACTACTGCGGGCAATGCTTCCTACTCCATCACTTTCCAGAAAAGCGGTGGCGGCGCTAACCCCAAAGTAACCAGGACTGATGCAGGCTCCAATGCTACATCTGCTCTTGGCGGATTGGGCGATGGCATCATCCGTATTGACGGTACTGATAATATTATTTTCGACGGGCTTGACCTGCAGGCCGACAACCAGGGTATTGAATACGGCTACTACACCCATAAACCAAGCGGCACAAACGGTGTACAGGGGCTTACCATACAAAACTGTACGGTTACCATGACCAAGGGAACCAGCGCCTATGTGATTGGTATCTATATTGGCAATGGTGCCAGTACCGTAAGTTCTGCTACAGGTGTAACGGTTACTGCTACAAGCGGTGAAAACACTTCGGTAACCATCAGGGGCAATACCATACAAAATGTGCATGCAGGTATTGTATGCCGTGGAGGCACAGGTAGCTATCCGGACCAGGATTATACCATTGGCGCCAGCGGGGCAGGCAATACTATCCAGAATTTTGGCGGCGGCAGCGCCACCTCTACTTATGGTGTATATTTTATTTATGCAAACAATGCAGCCGTAAATTACAATACAATCAATAATGCAGGCGGCGGCGGTTCGGCGCATGG
>CAYYMK010000044.1:0-5234 GCA_964473035.1 uncultured Chitinophaga sp. | reverse complement strand
GCAGCATTTCCTTCCTGCGGTCGCCAAAACCGGGAGCTTTCACCGCAGCTACTTTCAGGGTGCCGCGCAGCTTGTTCACTACCAGTGTGGCAAGCGCTTCCCCTTCCAGGTCTTCAGCAATGATCAGCAACGGACGGCCCGACTGAGCCACTTTTTCAAGAATATGCAGTACATCCTTCATGGCAGAAATCTTTTTATCATAGATGAGGATGTAAGGATTTTGCATTTCCGCTTCCATTTTTTCGGAATTGGTAACAAAGTAGGGAGATATATATCCTCTGTCAAACTGCATTCCCTCTACCACGTCAACCGTAGTGTCAGTTCCTTTGGCTTCTTCCACAGTGATGACACCTTCTTTTCCAACTTTACCAAATGCCTCTGCAATCAGTTTACCCACTGTTTCATCATTGTTGGCAGAAATTGTGGCAACCTGCTGAATTTTTTTGCTGTCGCTTCCCACGGTCTGGCTTTGCGATTTCAGGTTTTCCACTACGAGGCGTACTGCTTTTTCAATTCCTCTTTTCAGATCCATGGGGTTTGCACCGGCAGCAACCATTTTCAGCCCTTCGCTGATGATGGACTGTGCCAATACGGTTGCAGTTGTGGTACCATCACCGGCAATATCTGCGGTTTTGGAAGCCACTTCCTTCACCATCTGTGCGCCCATATTCTCAATGGGATCTTCCAG
Organism: uncultured Chitinophaga sp.; assembly: GCA_964473035.1. Taxonomy (GTDB): domain Bacteria; phylum Bacteroidota; class Bacteroidia; order Chitinophagales; family Chitinophagaceae; genus JJ008. The sequence continues at coordinate 4,546 of CAYYMK010000044.1, read as the reverse complement.
TTCAATTTCTTTGGCAACGGTCACTCCATCCTTTGTAATGGATGGTGCGCCAAATTTTTTTTCCAGTACCACATTGCGACCCTTGGGTCCCAGGGTAACTTTCACGGCATTGGAAAGAGTGTCCACGCCTTTTTTCATCTTATTTCTTGCTTCAATATCGAAGAAGAGTTGTTTTGACATAACTGTAATTTTGATTGTTTTAATTAATGAGTTGACAAAAAGTTTCCAGATAATAATAACCCGGATTCCGATATTATTTCTTCTGCCTGGTTATACAATGGCCAGGATATCCGATTCTCTCATAATGAGGTAATCTTGCCCGTCAATCTGGATTTCTGTACCGGCATATTTTCCATACAGAACAGTATCGCCTGTTTTCACAGTTACAGGCTCGTCTTTTTTGCCGGGTCCGGCTGCCACCACTACCCCTCTCTGGGGCTTTTCTTTGGCAGTATCCGGAATAATAATGCCACCGGCTGTCTTTTCTTCAGCAGCGGCTGCCTTTACAATTACCCTGTCATGCAAAGGGGTCACATTCATTTTTTTAGCCATAAATTTATTGATTTTTTGTTTTTTGAATGAATAGCTCCCAAAAGCTTTGGCTTTAAGAGCGGCCGCAAAGGTATAGTAAATAACGTGCCGGGGCAGTAATTAAAGACAATTTTTCAGGCCGGTAAAAAATTTGTCAGCATCTAACCGGCTGTATCCTGGCCCGGAAAGACATTTTTTCACATCTGGCACAAATAAAAACCGGCCTGACAAGATGTGGCAGGCCGGTGATTACTAACAGAATCCTTAGTTTCAGCCTGGTTTATTCTTTTGTCAGTTTGCGGGTATATTTCTGCCCGTCTGCATTGACCTCGAGAATATAGACTGACCGGCTCAGTGCTCCCGGCGGTACCTGCATCTGCACCACCTGCTGGCCGGAATGTAATGTATAATGAATGAGTTCCCGGCCCAGCATGTCTGTAAGCCGGAGTTGACCCTGCTGTACCGGCTTTACAAATTTAACTGCAAGTAACTGGCTGAACGGATTGCCCATCACTATGATATCCTGTTCTGCATTAGGTACTTTCAACAATACCACGCTGCTGTATTTGTAATGATCATCACGGTCTACACTTTTTAGCCGGTAGTAATTATTTTCTGCCAGTCTTTCGCCATCGGTGAAGCTGTAATGACGGGTTGAAAAACTATTTCCAGCAGCCTGCAATCTGGCAATACGGGTATAATTCCTCCCGTCAAGCGATCGTTCCAGTTCAAAATGGCTGCTGTTTGTTTCTGCAGTTGTTGTCCATTCCAGCCTGGCCCTGCCCTGTTGTACAGAACCGGTAAATTCTGTCAGCTCAACCGGCAACGGAAACAGGCTTAGCATCGAGTACCACATGCCATAACCATGAGTACCCACCAGCAATTTACCATCTACGGGCCTCAAGGCCATGCTCGATACTACTGCTTTCCCAATATCAGTAGCAGACTCCTGTGTCCATGATACTGAACCCGGAAGGCCGGTAGATGTGTACAACCCAACTGAGGTTCCAACAAAATAATGCACCTCAGATGAATATGGCACGGCATGTATGGCAGAACTCCGATAAGATGGTAGCGTTAATCCTCCTTCCACAGCCGTCCAGGTGGGAGTAGCCGAATTGGCATCTCCCGTCCACCACACACTGGTTTCCCCATAACTGGAAAAAGTAACCATTACAGTATCGTCATTGCGGGGATTTACTGCAATACTGCTTACATACGCGGAAGGTAATCCTGTGGAAATATCAACGGGCACCGTTGTAGCTAGAGCACTTACCGGATCATCCAGCCGGTACACCTTACCGCCAGATGTACCAAAGAAAAGGTTGGACGAAGAGCTGTATCCACCACGGGTTACTGCTAATGCTGTAATGGAAGTAGTAACAGCAGCGCTTATGCCAGTCATATCAGTCCAGCTAGCAGAAGTAACAGTGGACGCCGAAAGAGTTCGATATATTTTATCATCGTTTGCGTAATAAAGAAATTCTGAGTTATCCTGATCCAATTTAAAAAGAGTCACAAATAAACCAGTTCCAGCCTCGCCGGCAGGTGTGATATCCGTGTAAAATCCAAGCCCATCCGTAGATGGCCTTCTGTAAATGTATCCCTTTTGTGAGCCTACATACTCAAACTGAGTACCACCTGTTGCTGCGGGATCATTCAGTCCAACTGATACCCCATCACCCCCCGATACCATTTCAAAGCTGGTACCTGTACCTCCCGTATTTCTTGTGCTGCCATTATCCTGTGCGCCCCCAAGTACTTTTGCATTTGCCGTTCGGGGATCAAGCGTAACATAATAATACTGGTAAGTCCGGTAGCCGGTATTAATTTGTGTCCAGGCTACCGTTCCTGCTGTATTATCTGTTGTTCGCTGTATGCCCCCGTCATTGCCGCACAGCATGGTTGTACTGCTCGTTGGCGAAAAGGCAACAGCATGTATATCGGGATGAGATGAAGCATAAAGCGCATAACTAGCTGAACTGGCATAACCGCCAATGCGGGTCCATGTAGAACCTGTATTGGTTGACCTGTACAAATTGGTACCTCCGATAAATACAGTGGCTGCATCATCGGGCTTTACAGAGACTATAAGATCGTATCCACCCTGGCATGCAAAGGGGTCATTTCCGGCCAAACAACCGGATTCGTTGGGAAGTGTGGATGAAATATCTGTCCATGAAGTAGTGCCGGCATCATAATAATACATTTCGGCTTCTACCAAACCGGGACTGCATGAATTTACCACTTCATTATCATATAATGCATATACTATATCTTCATCGCTGGGAGCTACTGCCAGTACCACCCTGCCATACGCTCCATTTGCATTCCATCCTGCCGGTGTACCGGGCTCTGCAATTCTTGTCCAGTCGCTCAAATCGCCGGTTGTGGACATCCAGACCCCGTCGGTTCCTGCAGAATTTGATCCGCTAAATGCAGCATACAAAATACCGGTTGACGTACAGGCAATATCCGTTGCCTGAGTTGATGAAGCAAAAGTACCGCTGAGCACAAGTGACCAGGAACTGCCCCCATCCTGCGATCTGTAGATACCGGCAACTGCAGCAAGATATACATCGCCGCTGGTGGGATCCACAATTATTTTCCAGCAATAATCCGCACGGTGATCGAATGACTCCAGAGAACCAGTATTTGATGCAGATAACCAGGACCATGATTCTCCATTATCTGTTGACTTCCAAACACCTTGTCCCCGGTAAGCCGCACCAGTTGCACCTGCGCTGTTGCCCGATGCTTCACCGGTACAATAGTACCATGTATCTTCTGAGCCGGACCGGGGATCCTGAGCGATGCTGGTTACACTATATAGATCGCTGGTAGGGCTTTTTCTTGTCCAGGTGGCCCCATCATCTGTGCTTTTGTAGATACCACCACTTACCCCGCCAGCAATGATGACCCGGTTGCTTCCGCCATTATACCGCACATCATAGGCGATAGAGCGGGTACGGCCGCCAAGATTTTCAGGCCCTTGGAATGTGTAGGTATTTGCGGTCATTTTTTGGGTCCGCATCTGGGCTGCATATATTTCTTCTGCCTGTGCAAGCTCCTGCTCCCTGACATTATCGGGAATTTTTCCGGTCACAGGATTTTTCAGCATATTAAATTCGTATTCAACAGCGCCCCGAAAATCGGTATAGCGGTTGCCTTTAACAGGGTTTTGCACAGTGGATGCTTTTCGATCCATCCGGACACATGAATAACAAAACATCAGCAAAGCCGGAACCCATAACAAAACATGATTGCTGGTAAAAGTTTTTTTCATAAAACAGGAAGTTTATAGTTAAATGATTGGGGTAAAAGTTAATGCAATTTACACTGTATTTCCAAATCATCTTTTGCACAGACTCACACCTGGGTGAGTCACAGGGGAAAAGTGGCTGTTTCGGCCCGCGGCACTGCTGTGTATTTTATTTTCAGTTAACTTTGCCGCCAAAGCTCTTTTGAACATGATCAGCCGAAGAAATATCCGTATTAAAGTGATGCAGACGCTGTACACCGCTGCTGCCCGGAATAATGAAATAGAGAAGAAAGAACTTTTACGCATGCTGGATGATCATTTTGCACAGACCCGTTCCCTCCTTGTGTATCTGATCTGGATGCTGACTGAAGTATCCCGTTATGCGGAAAAGGATGCCCGCCAGCGAATGTCCCGGTTTTTGCCCGACGAAAGTGACCGAAATGTGAATACCCGGCTTACCGAAAATGAAATCATTGTCCGCATTTTATCTGATACTGCCCTGCAAAATGAATTTCAGTCCTGCAAACCGCAACTGGTACAGCAGAGCCCGGAGGAGGGAGGCCAGGACATAATCCGTAAAATATATCAAAAATTAACCGGCACAAGAGACTATAAAGAGTATATAGCCCGGAAGGAAAGGGATAAAACAGAAGAGCGGAGAATTCTTGAGTTTATTTTAAACGAACTGATCCTTTCTGATGAAGATCTGTTGTCGCACCTGGAAGAGCATTATTCAAACTGGCAGGATGATGC
>CAYYMK010000043.1:0-5884 GCA_964473035.1 uncultured Chitinophaga sp. | reverse complement strand
GTTGATCCTGTACTTTTTGACTGAGTGGTTACCTGGAAAGTAATCCGGTTGGTACCCGATTTGGCCCAGCCTATTCCTGTATTATACAACGGGTATCCGTTTCCATATACATAAGAATCAAAGAATGCGGTCAGGTCTGTTCCTCCTGCTACCGCTTCCATGTGTGCACGCAGATCTTCCGTCGTGGCAGACCGGTATGCAAACGCAGGGTCATTTAAATAATTCTGACAGGCCTGCGAAAATTTGGTACTTCCCAATAAGGTACGCAGCATCGAAACTACCATAGCGCCCCTTTCATAAACCGTTGTACCGTACACACTGTTCCACATGGCATTTGAGCTGCTGATGTAGGCATTGGGAATATAGCATCCATAATTTCTGTAGGTGGAATTGTTGGCAGTACTTTTAAAACCGGATCGGACGGTAGAGGGATTTTGTCCCAGCGCAGGAACAAGTTCTGCTGCCAGTGCTTCACAGTAACGTGCAAACCCTTCGGCAAGCCACAAATGGTTCCAGGTGCCAAATGTGACTTTATCGCCCCACCACTGGTGTGCCAGTTCATGAGCGATGACTCCCCAACTGGTGAGTGATCCACCGCCCATTGCACTTATCGATTGGTGCTCCATACCTCCGCCCCATCCAAATTCATAATAGCCATGCTTTTCTGTTTTGAAAGGATAGTCGCCAAAATAATTGCTGAAGGCTGTCAGCTCCAGCATACTTCTATCCAGCGCATTCAGGATGTTTGTATAAGTTGCTGAAGTTTTTCCGGGAAAAATAAAATACCAGACCGGCACATTAGTGCCATTAATGTTTACAGTGCCCCTGTCGTACACCCGATAACGGGCCACGCCAACTGCCACCAGGTATGAAGCCACAGGCAGGTTTGTCTTCCAGTGAAAAATCTGGTTAGCACCCGCCGTGCTTGAATCAACCAGGCGACCCAGTGTAACCGCAGTAAATGCGCTGGGCACATTCAGGTAAATATCCATAGAATCCACCTTGTCCTGCATGTCGGCCTTGCAGGGCCACCAGTCACGGTCTTCGTAAGTTTCGGATAGCGAATAAATATAATTGTACCCTCCGGATGCTTTTTTCTGGTATCCCTCTGCCTGGCCCGACACTGCCGGGGGCACACCGTTGTAATTAATGGAAATGGAATCAAAAGTATTTAGCGGAAGGGCAGAGGGCAGTGTGATATTGATAATATTGACATTGCCCGATGAGGGAAACGAAAATGAAACCGGGCTTCCATGATAATAGACGGACAATGAGCCGTTGTTGAACGAAGCCTTGTTCAGGTCAAAATTAATAGAACTGACACTTGCACTCTTGACAACAAAGTAAGTGGTGATGCTGCCTTTGATGCCTTTTGATGCAGAGTCAGGGTTGATACGCCACTCACAGCGGTGATAGGTCACATCAAGGTTGGCCCCGGTTCCGCTGTACCCGGTTGTTTGAGAAAAAACCGGAACGGCAAACAAAAAAGAAAGTGCAACGGTTAGGGTTCGGATGATTCGGTTCATCTGGCGCATAGGATTAGCTTTTAAAAAGGATGTTTGGATTTATGAAAATTCTCACTGGCCAGCACTCACAAATCAACCAGGCCGGCATCTTCCATTGCATCGCTGTGCATCTTTAGGTATTACTACCTAACCGGGTTGATTTTTTTCTCAGGCTAAGTTGAGAGTTATTACTTAGAAAATCAATGCTCATAGTAGTTTTTCACTCCTTTTCGGGTACTTCTTCAACCCTGATTAGTAAAACACTCAGTTACACTACGGGTTTCTACTAAATATTATCATCCCGGAGCCGGTTAGAATTATTTATTTTTACAGCTAATTCATCACACTATGTCAGTGCATAAGCCCATCATCGGATTTTCCTGCGGCGACCTCAATGGTATCGGGATTGAACTCATAATGAAAACCCTCTCTGACCCCAGGATTCTGGAGCAATGCACTCCTATTGTGTACGCAAACAATAAATCCATCAACTTTTACCGGAAGTCCATGCCGGACATCAATTTTAATTTTCAGCAAACAAAAGAATACGACCGCCTGAATCCAAAAGCGGTGAACCTTTTTTCCTGCTGGGAAGAAGAAGTGGCCATTGTTCCCGGCCAGCTAAACGAAACCGGCGGCAGGTATGGCGTGCTGTCCCTGCAAACCGCTGTAGCCGCTCTTTCACAAAAACAAATTGATGGCCTGGTAACCGCACCCCTGCATAAAAAAAATATACAGTCGGCCGAATTCAGTTTTACCGGCCACACCCCTTATCTGAAAAGTATCTTTGGTCTCTCCGATGTAGTTATGATGCTCTGCTCCGGAAACTTCCGGGTAGCACTGGTAACCGAACACATACCCGTGTCAGAAATCAGCCGGCATATTACCATACAAAATGTGAGACAAAAGCTGCAGGTGATGCACCTTAGCCTGCAAAAAGATTTTGGGATTGACAAGCCACGGATTGCCGTGCTGGGTCTCAACCCGCATGCCGGTGATGAAGGACTCGTGGGCAACGAAGAAGAAACCACCATCAAACCTGCCATCCGGGAAGCAAAAAACAATAATATGATTGTGACCGGCCCTTTCAGCGCCGATGCATTTTTTGCCAGAAGCAGCTATGAACATTTTGATGCCGTGCTGGCCATGTACCACGACCAGGGTCTCATTCCTTTCAAAGCGCTGGCATCCGGTACCGGCTTCAACTTTACAGCTGGGCTGCCCGCAGTACGTACCTCGCCTGACCATGGAGTTGCTTTTGACATTGCCGGGAAAAACAAAGCCGATACTTCCTCTTTCCTAACTGCATTGTTTGAATGTATGGATATCATCAGGCGCAGAGCGGCCTACGATGAAAACAGGGCAAACCCTGTCCGGAAAATAACACCGGCCCTGCTGGCCAATGCCAAAGATGAAATCATTGATGAAGGATGATACAGGTGCTATAAAAATATACTGTCGGGCAGTCCCTTGTTGATTTCATACGAGGAGTAAGTGATTTCAACCTTTCCTTTTTTTTCTTTTACCTGCTTTACATCCCGACCGGTTCCATTATCATAATCAATGGTAACCCCTTTGGGCAATTTATAATCTCTTGTATTGAACGTCAGTTCTACCTTATCGGGCAGTCCCCAGGTACTGTATTTTTTGTACCACATCAGCAGTTCATAGGTGCCGTTTTCACGGGTGCTGATCACCGACTTCAGCACCAGCCCTTTTGCCTCATCAATATACAATGTGGCACGGGTGATATTTTCTGCATCATCCAGCGGAAAGATCTTGACCACACTGCATTCGGTTCCGTTTATTTTTTCCTTACCCGATCCTACAGCTTCAAAATTTTTTAGCCCCAGTACATTGTTCAGATTCACATTCACCGTTCCTTTTGGGATAAATGAAACTCCTTTTTCATTCCTGATCTTTAATTTATCAGGCGTTTTGTAATATACTTTGACCGAAGCCAGCGGCGCTTTGATAAAAAGTACATTGGTCTTCAGCGTGGCTGCTGCCTTGTAATCCGTCACCTGGTCATACAAGGCTTTCGCCCGTGCCAGTATCTGCCGGGCATCCTGGGCAGTGGCAGGAAAGCCGGCACCGAGAAACAAGATGATTGTCAAAATTTTTTTCATGAACAAGATCTGTTTACTGAAGTTCCACTGTACTACATGCAAGCTGCATGAGTTCTGTCATTGATTGTTTTTATGTACTCTTTCCCGGCCATTCAGCTTAAAATATCTTTTTTTCTGAAGTGCCATATCGTGATGCTGATAAAAATTGTGATATAGCCCAGCAAAATTAACCCGCTTTTGACCAGTGCCGAAGGATTTTCTATAGAACCGGCAATGCTGGTGCCTCCGGCTGTTTTTTCCACGTAAAAAAATCCTTTCCAGCCCAGCATATGTGTGGTAAATGACCAGGGGTTGATGCTTGTTTCAAAAACAGGAACCTTCAGTTGCTGTACGATGGTAAATACAATGACCACGCATACTGTTGCTACGATGGGCCCCAGCGAATTATCAGACAACGAAGAAAACATGAGCGACATGGCCGCAATGACAGTAAGGGACAGCGCTGCAAAAAGAAACGCCGCAATAAATCGCCACAATACATCGCCCGAGGCAATAATATGCATTTCGGTTTCCTTGAAGATCACCAGGTCGTCTGTTCCAAATATGAGGATGCTGCCCAGCAATGCAAACAGGGCCATCCAGATCAGCAGCAGTGCAACATACACTGAACTGGCCATAAATTTTGCCAGCACCAGTTGCTGCCTCGACACAGGTTTTCCGGCCAGCAGCCGCAGGGTGCCCATGCCGGCTTCGCCCGATATCATATCGCCGGCAATCAGTGCCACCAGCAGCGGTACATGAATGAGGATCATGTGCAGTACGGCCACACAAACAAAATACCCGTTCAGGATATTGTCAAACGGAATGTCGAAGGTATCGGCCTGGCTGTCGGTATAAAAATTGACAAAATCTGTTCCGTTTAGTTTCAGGGCAAACTGCACCAGCGCCACAATAACTGCAACAGCGCCGAATGCAATAAAAGTCCGGGGACGTTTAAAAATTTTAAACAGTTCTATCTGAAGCAGCCTGAAAAACATTTAGTTCATGGTTTGTGATAAAAAATAATCTTCTAAAGAATGCACCGCACGTACCGCCTGCACACGGATTTGTGCAGCTACCAGGTCCTGAACCAGCACCGGAATTTTTTCTTTTTCAAATTCCAGAATAATCAGCCCGTCTCCATTTTTCCGGACTGCATCGCTCCACACCGATTGCCGGATGAATGCAAGCGCTGCATCATGATCGGGCGAACGGAGCTCCACCAGTTGCTTTTCAGGGTTGAGCAGTTCTTTAACTCCTCCTTCCACTACCTTTCGGCCCTTGTGAATAATCAGCAGCCGGCCGGCCACCATTTCCATTTCGGCCAGCAGGTGCGATGAAACCAGCAATGTTTTTCCCTGCTCCCTGCTGAGGCTGATGATGAGGCTGCGCATGTCTGCAATGCCCTGCGGATCCAGACCGTTCACCGGTTCATCCAGTATAATCAGCCTGGGATCATGTACCAGGGCGCAGGCCAGTCCCAGCCTTTGTTTCATGCCTTGCGAAAAAGTGCGGACTTTATCATTCATCCGCCCGGAGAGGCCCACCATATCCAGTTGTTCGTTCATTTTTTTTTCCGGCACAGTGGCCCCGCTTAGTTTCGAAAAAATACGGATGTTTTCTTTGGCAGAAAGATATTTGTACAAATCCGGCTTCTCAATCACCGCACCGGTATGCCGTAAGATCTCACGCCGGTGTGTAGCCAGGTTTTTTCCAAAAATTTCAATGGAGCCCTCGTCAGGTTTGATCAATGTCAGCAGCATCCGGATGGTCGTAGATTTACCAGCCCCGTTTTGACCCAGGAAGCCATAGATCTCTCCCTCGTTTACGGTAAAGCTAAGCCCATCAACCGCCTTCAGGCTGCCAAAACTTTTTGACAACTGTTTTACACTGATTATGCTGCTCATACAATGAATAACGGGTAAAAGTATTAAAGGTTATCGGTAAAAAGATTTTAAAAAAAACAACCAGGAGCTTGCAAATACGGCCGTTGCATATTAGGTTTGTTACCGGTTCGGAAAACCACATGTAACCCCGTAAAACTACGAACTGCACCCGTACCCGTATCCTCCTGTTTTATTCCAGACGATGCGGCATTTTTTCGGGCAATCTTTCCGGGTTTGGTTGCGGTTTTCCTCCCGGCCATCCAATCCATTCATCTGTTGAAAAGCCAGGTCTGTCTGCAACCTCACTGCAGCAATCCGTTTTTAAACCCTGAGCAATGTCAAAATTTTCCGCTTTTGTACTCATCATTTGCCTTCGGCTCCTGTA
>CAYYMK010000042.1:0-6323 GCA_964473035.1 uncultured Chitinophaga sp. | reverse complement strand
AACAGCAATATTGATATCCTGTACCGAAATGATATTTTCAATATACCGGACCTGAAACGGGATAATATCACTGGCGATAAAACGATATACAAGATTTACCCGAAAGGCCAGCTTTTTTACCTCTCCACAGGATTGGGCGTTGTGGTCATTGATGCAATAAAATACGAGATCCGTGATTCATGGATGATTGGCAACGGTGGCGCACAGGTTAAGGTAAGCGGGTTTACCAGCGATGAAAATTTCTTTTATGCAGCAACCACGGAAGGATTGAAAAAAATTTCACTCGCCTCGCCCAACCCTGCCGATTTTTCCAACTGGACCCTGGTAAGCGGAAGCCAGGGGCTGCAACCGGGCGCCTGCCAGAATGTAATGACCGTAGCCAGCAAAGTAATAGTACAAAAGGGTGACTCTCTGTTTGTGCAAAATGGCAATCAGTGGATGCTGCTTTATTCTGATGGCTGGCCCCTGATCAGTTCAGACATAAGTGGTACTTCCATTCTTTTGTGCCAGCGTCAGACAGGTGGTGCCAGTCGTGTGCTGGTTTTAAACCCGGATGGTTCTGTCAGCCGCAGCATTCAAAATACCGCAGCCATTTCATTTCCAAGAAAGGCAATTACTGTGAATGGCATGCTTTGGGTAGCCGACCAGTACAATTGTCTCATTGCATTTGATAGTGGCACAGGGCAAACCCGTACAGTATTGAATTCGCCTCAGGAAATTTCTTCGGGCGAAATGAAAGTGTACAAGGGTGTTTTCTATGCAACAGCCGGAGCAGTAAACAATGCCTGGAACTATCAGTACAACGGCGACGGCATTTTTATGTTTGCCGAAGGAGAATGGACAAATATCAACCGGTACCGGTACCCCGCAATTGATTCTTTGCTTGATTACATTACCGTGGCTATTGACCGAAGGGATGAAAGCATTTGGGCAGGCTCCTTTGGCGGTGGGCTGCTTCATATAAAGCCCGGTATACAATTTGAGATTTTTAAACAGAACTACCTGGGCGCTGCTGCAGGAGATCCCGGAAGTTATCGGGTATCGGGTCTTGCTTTTGATGATCAGGACCAGTTGTGGATTTCCAATTTTGGTGCGGCACAGCCCTTACGGGTTATCAAATCAGACGGACAATGGAAGGCCTTTACCATCCCGTTTTTTATTACAGAAAATGCTTTATCCCAGATCGTCCCGGATCAGAATGGCTACAAATGGATCGTAGCTCCAAAAGGAAATGGCATTCTCTGTTTCGACCATGGCGCATCCGTTGACGACCTTTCTGATGACCGGTGGCGCAGGTTTCTTGCCGGCAGTGGAAACGGAAACCTACCCGCTCAGGAGGCAACCTGTATTGCCATTGATAAAAGCGGGTATATATGGGTGGGTAGCACCGATGGTATTGGAGTTATTCAATGCCCGGATCAGGCATTTTCGGCACAGGGATGTGATGCAGTATGGCCGGTGGTACCCAATGGAAATTTTGCCGGATACCTGTTCAAAGGTCAGGAGGTTCGGGATATTGCTGTGGATGGAGCCAACAGGAAATGGATCGCTGCAAAAAAAGGGGCGTTTCTTGTAAGCCCCACCGGTGAAAAAGTATTGTACCGGTTTACGGAAGATAACAGCCCGTTAATGAGCAGTGATGTCAGGAAGATTGCCATTGACGGCAAAACCGGAGAAGTATTCTTTGCAACTGCAAAAGGAATCTGTTCTTTCCGCAGTACAGCTACAGAAGCCGGAAGCAGCAATGAAGAAGTGCTGGTATTCCCCAATCCGGTGCCTCCGGGATACTCTGGTACAATTGCTATTCGGGGGTTGGTGAATAATGCTATTGTAAAAATTACAGAGCTGGATGGCAGGCTACTGTACCAGACAAGGGCGCTGGGCGGACAGGCTGTTTGGGATGGAAGAAACTACCGTGGCCAGAAAATTTCGAGCGGGGCTTACCTGGTTTTGGTTAGTGATGACGATAACCATAGTACAGGAAAACGGGAGAGAGTCGCCACAAAAATATTTTTCATCAGCCGCTGATGTCCGAAAAACTCCATAAGACGAAAGGCATTGTGCTCCGTACCACAAAGTATGGTGAAACCAGCATCGTAGTCAGCATTTTTACAGAATTGTTTGGTGTGCAGTCGTACCTGCTAAACGGGGTACGCACAAGCGGAAAGAAGGGAAGCGGAAAAGCAAACCTGTTTCAGCCGCCGGCTTTGCTGGACCTGGTTGTTTATCACAATGAGCTGAAACAACTGAACAGGATCCGTGAGTTCAGGTGGGCGCATATCTATACACATATTTTTCACGATGTACCCAGGAATGCGGTGGCGCTTTTCATGGTTGAACTACTTGCCAAATGCCTGAAACAACCGGAAAGCAACCCAGAACTTTTTCAGTTTGCCGAAGATTGTTTTTTACAGCTTGATGCAAGCACTGGCATGGTAACTGCCAATATGCCTCTGTTCTTTTCACTGCACCTGCCCGTTCATTTTGGGTTTCGCATTACAGGTAACTTCCGGATGCAGAAACCATTTCTCGACTTACAGGAAGGTCATTTTATATCTGAGCAACCGGGGCATCCTCATTTTTTGCCCGAAGGGCAGGCACAAATCGTTGCTCAACTGCTTCAGGTGATGCACCCCGATGATCTGAATGAAATCAATCTCAATCACTGGCAACGCAGGGAGATAATTCAGCATATTGAAACTTATTATGCCCTGCACATTCATGACTTTGGGAAACTGAAAACACTCCCTGTACTCAGAGAATTGTCAGATTAATTTTGCAGATGAACTAAAATCGTGGCTCAGCATTGTAAGTCCCGGCCTTGTCCCTATGGCAAGATTGCCCAGATCATCATCCCAGCCCAATGCCGCGGCGCCATTGCGGGTAGCCCACTGCAGAATGGTTTCGTCCGGAATTTGCGGAAAACGCTTTCGTATGGATTCCATTTCTTTAGCAATGCTCAGCTGCCAGTTGCTGCTGTAGCTGTCGGTTCCCAGTACTATATGGCATTTCTGTTTGATGAAAAGGTCAATGGGCGGCAGTTTATTTTCAATATACAGGTTGGCATTTACACAAAGACAATAAATCAGCCTGAGCCCATGTGCAGTGGCATATTCATTGGCCCACACCATATCTTCCTCCGGCATATAGCTGTTGTGTATCAGGAAAATGGTTTGCCCGTTCGTAAAATAGGGCAATACAGAACGGATGCTGCTCAGTCCTGTTACAGGAAAAGGAGATTGCTGCATGCCGAATATTTTAAAAAATTCCAGGTATGCTCCTCCGCCTGTTTTATATAAGTCATCTTCGGCCGGATGTTCCTGATTATGGATAGAAATCGTTTGTCCGGCTGAAGCCTCATTGATAAGGCGAAAGGTTTTTGGAGAAATACTATAAGGAGCATGTGGTACCAGTGAAGTTCGGTGGGGTAAATCAGATGCTGCAAGATGGCTACGTAATGTTTCAGCCACCCGGCTATAATGTGCTACATTTTCATCAGCCTGTTCGTCCGTAAAGCTCAGCACTTCCACAAAATTTTGCCAGCGAATTCGGCTCTTACTTTTTACCCCGGCTGTATCAGCAGTATTGCCGATATCTCCAACGGCAACTATACCATTGTCGTGCATTTCCTGTTCGGCTTTCCTGATTGCTTCGTCCACCACCTGGCGGGGAAAATCTCGTTTGGTGACAACGGAGCACAAAAAATCAACCAGGCCTGTGTGAGGTGGAATGACATTTTTCAGATGACTGAGTTCCAGGTGGCAGTGACAGTTTACCAATCCCGGAACAAGAATGCCGGGCAGATGCAATACATCATCTCCTGCCCCAGCTACCGGAACAATATCCTGAATCACTCCGGTATCATCTGTAATGACTACCTGGTCGTTCGCCGTGAATGCATCCCCATTGAACAACCTTTCTGCTTTAAACTTTTTAAGACCCATAGTTGTATTCTATTAACTTTGCTGCCCCAAATACCCTGTAAAGTTTCCGACACTGTGCAGGGGCCGGGCATGGAAAATTACATCAAAAGAACACTCCCGTCTATATAATTTGATATTATTTACGGGAGTCATTTATTCAAAGACGATTCAGCGCCGGCACAGGCGAAAGAAACGAGGCATGTTAGACAGACTAGAAGCCATAAAAGCCAGGTTTGATCATCTGGGAATTGCCCTGACCAATCCTGATATTGTAAACAACCACAAAAAATTTGCGGAAACAAGCAAGGAATACCGCAGCCTGGAAAAAATTGTATCGGTCTATACAGCATTCAAAAAAATACTGGATGATCAGGATTTTTTCAGAGAAGCGCTGAACGGTGATGATGAGGAACTGAGAGAACTGGCAAAAACAGAATTGCCGGAACTGGAAGAAAAAAAAGAAGCAACGGAGGCGCAGATCCGCCAGTTGTTGATCCCAAAAGACCCACAGGACGAAAAGAATGCGATTCTTGAAATACGGGCTGGTACCGGGGGAGATGAAGCAAGTCTTTTTGCAGGCGACCTGGTGCGCATGTATATCCGATATTGTGAAAGAAAGGGTTGGAAAACAACCATACTGAGTGAAAATGAAGGAACAGTAGGCGGCTATAAGGAAGTACAGTTAGAAGTAACAGGCGATGATGTATATGGCACCCTAAAATTTGAAAGCGGTGTACACCGGGTACAGCGGGTACCCGAAACTGAAGCCAGCGGAAGGGTGCATACATCTGCAGCCACTGTGGCTGTGATGCCTGAAGCTGAAGAAGTAGATTTTGAATTAAAGGACAGCGACATTAAAATGGAAACCGCACGCAGCGGGGGGGCCGGGGGACAAAATGTAAATAAAGTGGAAACCAAGGTGATGCTTACCCATATCCCAACCGGCACTGTGGTTGTGTGCCAGACCGAACGGACGCAACTGGCCAACCGGGAAAAAGCAACGCAAATGTTGCGAACCCGTTTGTATGAAGAACAGGTACGCAGGCAGGAAGAAGAAATTGCACGACACCGGAAAAGCCTGGTGAGCACAGGCGACCGCAGTGCCAAAATAAGAACCTATAATTTTCCGCAAGGAAGAGTCACCGATCACAGGATCGGGCTTACTTTATACAACCTGGATGCAGTACTCAATGGCGATATTCAAGAACTCATTGATGCTCTGCAGTTTGCCGAAAATTCAGAAAAACTGGCAAAAGAAAACTGAATAGTCTGTCCCGTAAATATTGATCTTGATTACCGCTCATTAATCCCGTTTCAATAAAAAATAAAACACACATTTATGCTAATCCAGTTATTCAACATTGTAAAGCAATTTGGGAAAGAAACCGTAACGGAAAATCCCGAGGTTCCCAATGAATTTAACCAGGATGTAATGGTCGATGCCACAAAAACCATTGCCAGCGGATTTCAAAATGTGCTCGCAGGAGGCGGATTTCAAAATATTCTTGATCTTTTCAAAGGAAATACAGCCGTGGCAGGAAGCCAGAGCAGCGGGATCAGTGGTCTGCTCAAAAATCCCATTGTGACCATGATGATCGGCTATTTTATCAGTAAGCTTGTGGGTAAGTACAAAATGAGTCCTTCTGCAGCAAGCAATGTGGCAAACAACCTGATCCCCTCGTCCATCAGCAATTTGATACAACAAACAAACGATCCGAACAACGAACAGGCCACTCTTGATAATCTGGTAAATTCACTGCTGAACCCATCAGGTTCCGGGCAACAGGTAGCATCCGCATCAAATTCTGGTTTTTCTCTGCAAGATCTGTTGGATCAGGTTACCGGGAACTCAAACAATAATTCTTCCGGGGCAGGCGGGTTTGACTTACAGGATCTTATTGGAAATTTGACCAAAAAAGCGCAAAACAACTTCCAGGATCCGCAAAACAACAGCGGAGGCGGGCTTATGGAACTCATCAGGGGATTCATGAAATAATCCGGATTATTTTTTTGATATAGGCTGTTTCAATAAAAAAAACAGCTTGATTTTAGTTCATTTCACCCAAATAATTTTTCCGGATTACTTTTTCTTTAGCGATTGATTGTCAGGTATATTCCCAATTATTCCTTTTAAAACAATTGCAATTTGATCAAAAAACAACCAAATAAAGAAGCAAATGAACGACTGGTAAAGTGTTGTTGAATAGAGATTTTTACGAGCAGGAAACTAAGTGAAAGTACGGAATCTGGGGTTTTAGTCTTTCATTAACAGCAAACATGATACTAGCGGCTGTAAATTTGCGTTATACTATTACAAATCTTATTATAAAAGCAGTCAATTTTCTCATAAGCAGTTAGTTTTGGTTGCGACCCCTGTTTCTACAGGGGTTTATTTTTTAT
>CAYYMK010000041.1:0-6752 GCA_964473035.1 uncultured Chitinophaga sp. | reverse complement strand
CCTCCGCCCTGTTTCAGAAAATCTTCGGCACTGTTCCAGAAATGCATGGGTACCACAGATCCCCGCATTGCATGATATAACTCTTGATTGGTGCGCTGTATCGTAAAGTCCGGGTCATCCGGATCGGGAGCTGCAGAAACATAATTCTCCTTGTTAAAACGAAAGTTTACCCTTGTATTTAGCTCTATGATTCCCTGTTCTATGTGCTGCACATTGTCCGCTTCCTTTACCAGGTGTGCCCCAAACAACTGATTCAGCACGGCATTCCATTCAGCAGGATAAGCCTGCATCCATTCAAATCCATTGCGCAGTCCTTCTTTATTCAGTGCATAGGCCATGAACCAGTCATTAAATGCTTCCCGGTTGCTGCTGCCCAGCAGCCAACTCATGCCGTATGGATGAATGATATAGAATGTGCCGGGGTTTTCCGGATCATCAACGTAAATACGGCCCTTTGTTTTTTGCGCTGCCACTGAGCGGGCCAGCATCTGGTTAATGGGAACCTTTTTTAAATACTCCGCAGCTTTATCATACCGGTCAGTATCCAATAAAAACATTGCAGTTGAATTAATTTTTCAGAACAAATAACGAACCCTATCCGGTTCAAAAAATAACATAAATATGTGGCAGATGATCTCAGTGCCTTTTCAGAACCGGAGGCAGGTCAAAAATTTATGACCGTTTGTCAAATAATAATAGTAGCCTAAGCCGTTTTTTGTCTCTTTGTGCAATGAAATCAGTGTATGCTGCCCTGCTTGTGTTTCTTTCTCTCTCCTGTTTTGCACAGGATGCAGTGGTATTCAGCCCAGACACAGTAAAACGGGAAATCACCGCCACCCGTATTCAAAACAGTCTTCGTGTGGACGGGCGCCTGGATGAGCCTGAATGGAAGCAAGCCGTACCGGCAGCAGGATTTTTGCAGATAGATCCCTTTCAGGGACAGGCGCCGCGGTATGGCAGCAGCACCATGGTTTTATTCAACCGGCAATTTTTGTACTTCGGAATCATTGCACAGGATTCTGGTGGCAGCAAAACCATCCGTGCTACTGATTTTAAAAGGGATTTTAATGTACGCAGCCATGACCATGTCGGCATTTCGCTGGATGGCTTTAACGACCACCGCAATGCAATGGCATTTTTCAGCAATGCGTATGGCGTGCAGCGGGACATGCTGGTGTTTGATGATGTACTCACCGATCTTGACTGGGATGCTTTGTGGAAAGTAAGAACTACCCGGACCGACACCGCATGGTTTGCTGAAATTGCCATCCCCTGGCAAACACTCCGCTATCCAAAAGAAAACAGCGGGGCGCAAACATGGGGCATCAACCTGGTTCGCAGCCGCCGACTGAACAATGAAATATCTGCTTATGCTCCCTATCCCCGTTCTTTTAGTTTTACACGCATGGAGTATGCCGCTGTGCTGAAAAACCTGCAGCCACCTCCTCCACGCACCAATATACGCCTGCAACCCTATGTGCTTACCTCTTACGATCAGTACAAGAATTTTCCGCCCACAACAGATCCACAACAAAACAAATGGGGTGCCGGGGGCGAAATAAAATGGGCCATAAACTCCAACAACATACTGGATCTGACCCTGAATACCGACTTTGCACAGGCCGATGCTGACAGGCAGGTGAATAATGTAACCCGCTTTTCTGTTTTCTTTCCCGAACGCAGGCAGTTCTTCCTTGAAAATGCTTCTCTCTTCAGTGCCGGAGTAGCGCCGGCCGATGATATGTCGGGCGGCTCCATGAGGATTCAACCCTTTTTCAGCAGGCGCATTGGCCTCGACGAAAGCGGAAACCCCATTCCCATTGATGCCGGAGGCAGGTATGTGCACCGGTCTTCCAAAAGAAATTTCGGAATCATCGCAATGAAGCAACGGAAAAAAAACAACAGCCCCGGCACAGCATTTTTTGCGGGCCGCTATTCAGAAAATATCGGGCGGCGCAGCAGGCTGGGCGGACTGGTAACCATAAAAACCAATAACCAGACCACCAACCTGACGGGTGCGGCAGATGGTTTTTTCCGCATGGGAAAATCACATTCCCTGAGTACGATGCTCATGGTTTCATCCGACCACAAGGAAAAACAAAGCGGAGTGGCCGGGTTTGCCCAATATTATTATACCAGTAACCAATGGAAAATGTGGTGGACACAAACCATCGTTTCAAAAAATTTTAACCCGGGTATGGGCTTTGTGTCACGAAACGATATAGTAGGAACCACTCCGGGTGTATTTTGGTATTACCGCGGAAAAAAATTGCCTCTTAAAAAAATCATCCGTGCATTTGAACCCGGTCTTATGATAGAATTTTATCAGCAGGCCTCTACCGGTATGCTCCTGGAACGACAGATCAACATGAACCCCGTTTGGTTCAACTTTCAGAATGGAGGCTATTTCGGGTACCTGGTAAACCCCGTGTATCAACGGCTCACCGAACCATTTTCGCCGGTAGGCATCCTGATTTCAGAAGGGAAATACCATTATGTACGGCACAGCTTTTATTACAGCAGTGATGCATCGGCAGCGGTGGGCATCAGCGCAAATGCAGAACTGGGCTCATATTTCAACGGAAAACTGAATACGATGAGCCTTGCACTCCGTGTATCACCCTCGCCATATCTTTCTGTAACAGCTGAGGCACACAGAAATTCATTCATTCGTGTGGGCGATGAGGCACGCAGCATGCATGTGGACCTGTGGAGCCTGAACGGCCGCTTTGCCATCAACCCGCAACTGCAGCTCACCGGTTTTTTTCAGCATAACTCCGTCAGCAAACAGAATAATTATAATTTCCGGCTTTCGTGGGAGTACAGGCCCCTTTCCTTCATCTATCTGGTGTACAACCACCGCAGCTTTGACAATACACAACTGAAAAGGCAACTGGAAGATCACCTGATTTTCAAAATTGGTTACTTACTGCAGCTGTAAACAGTGCCTGCTGCATACAACCACAAACGCAGGCACCAGGCAGACGGCAAAAAAAGTTATTTTCACAAAAAATAATTCTGATATGAAGCAGATGATCCCGCTTGTGCCTGCTCTCCTGCTGCTGTCCTGCCATATGGTGAAGAACAATACATCTTTTGCCCCGGTGCGGTACGACAGCACAACCCAACAAGCCCGTTTTGCTGATGATGCATCCCGCATGGAAAAACTGAAGGTCTTATTTCCCGTCATGGACCAGTTATTTGCTCAATATGCCGCAGCCAACCACCTGCCTGGCATTTCGTACGGGCTGGTAACTGAGGAAGGCCTGTTGTATCAAAACAATACCGGGTTTACAGATCTGGAAAAAAAAATACCGGTGAGCTCTTCATCGCTCTTCCGCATTGCCAGTATGAGCAAGAGCTTTACCTGCATGGCCATTTTAAAATTGCGGGATGAGGGAAAACTTAATCTTGACGATCCGGCATACCGGTATATACCTGAATTAAAAAACCTGAAATACCCCACCGCCGATGCACCGCATATTACAATCCGGCACCTGATGACGCATGGAGCCGGATTCCCGGAAGACAATCCCTGGGGCGACCGGCAACTGGCCGATTCCGATCAGGACCTGATGGAGCTGATTGGCCGCCAAATTTCATTCAGCAATCCGCCCGGTATTTCCTATGAATACAGCAATCTTGGTTTTGCCCTGCAGGGAAAAATTATTTCCGAAGTATCGGGTATGCCTTACCAGCAATACATCAAAAAAAATATACTGGAGCCCCTTGGAATGCCCACTGCCACTTATGAATTTTCTGAAGCAGACCCGCAGAGGCTGGCACTTGGCTACCGATGGCTGAATAACCGGTGGAATAAAGAAGCACTGCTACCCGATGCCACAGACGGAAGCTGGGGCGCCATGGGAGCCCTGATTTGTTCGATGGATGAATTTGCCCGTTACATGGCATTTCATTTATCGGCATGGCCTCCCGGCAATCAGCCCGAGCAAGGGCCGGTGAATAGAAGTTCGGTAAGGGAAATGCATCATCCCTGGCGCTGGAACGGGCTGAACAACCCTGCGGGAAAAAACTGCCCCACCGTGTCGGCCTATGCTTATGGACTGGGCTGGATGAAAGACTGCGAAGGCAGAACCTTTATATCGCACAGCGGCGGGCTGCCGGGTTTTGGGAGCAACTGGTACATCATGCCGGAATACGGAATCGGCATTGCTTCATTTGCCAACCGAACCTATGCACCCATGAGGGCCATCAACCTGCGCATGCTTGACACACTGATACGGATTGCCGGGCTGAAACCACGGCAACTGCCTCCCTCACAAATACTGAAGCAGCGCAGAAAAGAATTGATGAGCCTGCTGCCGCACTGGAACCAGGCAGCACAAAGCGGCATCTTTGCAGAAAATTTTTTTTCGGACTACCCTGCCGACAGCCTGAAGAAAGAGGCCGGCCTGCTGTTTGCAAAAGCCGGAAAAATAATTTCAGTAAAGGAAATAGTGCCCGACAACCAGTTGCGTGGATCGTTCATCATTGAAGCAGAGCATACAAACCTTGAAGTGTTCTTTACCTTATCGCCCGAAAACCCACCGCTGATACAGGAATACCGCATCCGGGAACGGGCAAAGAAGAAGGACTAATAATTTTACATAAAACCTAATAAATAATGAAATACCTGCTTGTACTCATCAGCAGTCTTTCTATTGCAGCTTCTGCCATGGCTCAAAACGACCTGGACAAAGCAGACAAGTGCTACAACAATAAAGATTATTCCTGTGCATTGCCACTGTACCAGTCCGGGTACAGCCAGGCTTTATATGGGCAGGGTCTGAAATACATGGTTGAGTTCCGCACTGGCTACTGCTACGCCCAGCTCAACCAACTGAAAGAAGCCAAAATTTGGTTCCTGAAATCCATTGCAACCAAAAGTGATTATGGCTACAGCTGGTGGAACCTGGCCAATCATTTATACAACGAAAAAAAATACGACAGTGCTGCGGTTTGCTATCAGAAAGCTTACCAGTACCTGGAAAAGCAGGAAGACAAAGACAACATGCTTTACTGGAGCGGATGGTCATATTTCCACAGCGGAAAGTACACAGAATCAGCCCGGGAATATCAGAAAATAAAAAACCGAACAGACAAATACCGTTTACTGGATGTGTACCTGTCCGAATTGTTTTTCAGGCTTAACAGGTATGACAGCGCTGTGGCTTATGGCCTGAAAGCGATGGAGTACATAAAGCCGGGCGATAGTACCTATGCTTTAATGCTCTATGATCTTGGAAAAGCGTACCGGAAGCAAAAAGACTTCAGCAACAGTCTTGCCACGCTGGAAAAAGGCCTGGGCGCCGCATCCAAATATACGGGTTCGCTGGAGTGGGAGCTGGGCCTGCTGTACAATGATATGAAAGAGTACCGGAAATCAATTGAGCATTACCAGAAAGCCCTGTCATTTTACAAAAGCGATTCTGCGGACACAAGGGTATTGCTGGAAAACATAGTAAAAAACAGCCGCAAACTGAACGACCCGCCGGCGTTAGTAAAGGCGCTGCAGAATTTATTGCCCTATTCGGCCAGCAAACAGGACCATTACAAAGAAATAGCCCGGCTGCAGTATGGGAAATTGAATCAGCCAAAAGAAGCGGTAAAAACTGCCGATGCATCTTTACTTCATCTTGCAAAAGAAAAAGACAGCACCGGTTTTTTGATCAAAAGCCACAAAGCATGGCTGCTGAGCCTGAAAGGGCTAATATCTCTCAGGGTGAAGGACTCAACCGGGGCGATTCGCTATTTTACAGAAGCGCTTCGCTACAACTCAGCTGATGCCACTGCCAATTTACTGATGGGCGATATTTTCTGGAAAAGAGACAAACCGGAGGAATATAAAAAATATTATTCTGCCTCCTATTTATATAGCATTGACAGCTCATTGTTTCACAGCATGGATATGGCGAGAGCTTTTGGCCGGCAGGCGCATGTGCGGCATTTTCATTATAATTACAAACCGGCCGACATCAAATCAACCATTGAAAGTGCATTGAAATATGATTCTCTTCAAAAAGAAGCCGTGTATTTATGGGCGGTATGCCTGAAAGACCATTATAGCCTGGGTACCTACCGCGATAAATGCCTGGGCCTGCTGCAGCAGGGTATCAAAAAGTATGCGGGCGATAAAAAGTATGTTTCTGATCTGTACAATGCAAAAGGAGTATTGCTGGATACAAAAAAAGATACAGCCGGAAGCCTGAAAGCTTTTGAAACCGGGATAAAAATTTATCCCGGTAATTTGAGTGTGTGGGGCAACCTGCTCGCTTTTCACCAGAGGCTGAAAAATGAACAGGCCGGACTGGTCTCTGCAGAAAAACTGCTGGCACAATTAAAAAGCAGCAAGCAAAAAGATAATAAAAATATTTGCCAGGCTTTAATATATAAAGGAGATTTTTTTTGGCGGATGGAACAAAAGGAGGATGCAAAAAAAGCCTGGCAGGAAGCGTTGGTATGGGATCCTGAAAACAGCACAGCCAAAGAACGGGCAAAGCTATAGAGGGCCGCAGGAAGGAAAGCCTGCATCATGAAGCAAGGCAGTTTTCAAGCATTGCGGTATGGTATTGCCAATCATTTATCAGACAGGGGACGAACGTGATGATGATCACGGAATCACCGGGGCATAATTGTATTTGCCGTACGATGAGGGATGTACCGGCAACAAACCGGGATTTCTTAAAAATTCTTCCCCATTTGAATGACTTAAAATTGTAATTTCAGTTTCGGGATTTTCGGGTTTCAGCTGT
>CAYYMK010000040.1:0-7259 GCA_964473035.1 uncultured Chitinophaga sp. | reverse complement strand
ATGCCCGGTTCTTATTCAATTGCTATCTTCGTCATCCAAAAACCCAGGTATGGCAATCCGGATTTTTATTACCGGCGGCACATTTGATAAAGAATACAATGAACTGACCGGACAGTTATTTTTTAAAGACACCCACATGCACAACCTGCTGGAAATGGGCCGAAATAATATACCAGTTGAAATCAGAACATTGATGATGGTGGACAGCCTGGAAATGACCGATGAGGACCGGGAGCTGATTGCCCATCAGTGCCAGCACAGCGATGAAGATAAAATCATCATCACCCACGGTACCGATACGATGAGCGAAACCGCCCGCTATCTTGCCGCAAAGCTGTCCGGAAAAACCATTGTACTCACAGGTGCCATGATCCCCATTACTTTCGGCAGTTCTGACGGATTGTTTAACCTGGGCAGCGCCCTTGCTTTCGTACAAGCACTGCCACCCGGTGTGTACGTAGCTATGAATGGCCGCTATTTTCCCTGGAATAATGTCAGGAAAAATAAACAAACCGGAATGTTTGAGGAAGTGGAACCAAAATAAAGCAGCCGCCAACAGAGTCTGCAGGAGGGATTTGCTGATGTTGCGAGTCTTTTAATTTGAACCACAACCTCCGGTTACCGTTTCCTTCATTCGTAAACAATCACCCGCTAATCTTGTTATTTTTGCATCTGCGCCAAAATCGTTCAGGCAAAAACATCTAAACAAGTGTGTTATGATTCAAACCGGAAACCCAATGATCAGCATTTATACCGAAATGACCCCGAACCCGGAAACTATGAAGTTTGTGGCCAATAAACTATTGTACCCCGGAAAAAGTATTGATTTTCCGGATATAGAGTCGGCCAAACCATCTCCCCTTGCGGTGGAATTATTCACTTTTCCTTTTATCAAAGCAGTTTTTATCGCCAGCAATTTTGTGACCCTGACAAAAACAACGGAAACCAACTGGCAGGATGTAATTCCCTCTGTGCGCCAGTTTCTAAAAGATTACCTGGAAGAAGGCAAGCCTGTAATCAATGCCGAGGAAGCCGCAGCCATTAAGAAAGAAGCAAACAACGAAATTTCTGCCGGCGATGATGACGTGGTGAAGCGGATTAAAGAACTGCTTGATAACTATGTGCGCCCTGCTGTAGAAATGGATGGTGGCGCCATTCAGTTCAGAAGTTATGATGATGGTGTGGTAAACCTGATGCTGCAGGGAAGCTGCAGCGGATGCCCCTCATCCATGATCACCCTTAAATCGGGTATAGAAGGCATGATGAAACGTATGATTCCCGAAGTAAAAGAAGTAGTGGCCGAAGCTGAATAATTCAGAGCCTTCCAAATTTTTTAGTGCATGGTTTCTGTTTTGATCCAGCGAACATTTCTTTCTTCCAGATAGCGGAGTACAAACAAAAAACAGCCGCTTTGGCTCCCGACCAGCTCCGGCGGAAACAGCCCTTTATCTGTAAAGAGTTTTTGTGCAATAAGATGTACAGCAGCAGCGCAGGTAAACCCGGTACTGCGTGCCATGGAAGACATCCTGCTCACGGGATCATACTCATCATACAGGTCATACACAACTGTTTTTTCGTCGGATCGTACAATCAGCTTCATGACCGTGAATTCTTCTTCCTCATCGGCAAGTTTCCATTGATCCACCAGCAGCCGGGTTGTAAGTTGCAGCGGCGCTAATACTGCATCGCCTGTCTGCACTGGTATCTTGCTGAAAAAGCCTGCTTGCTGTAAAGCGGTGATCAGATCTGCATGCCCGGGGTAGCGAAGTGTTTTTTCTTTCATATCGGGTATGTGCCGCATGGTATGCAGCAGCGTACGCAGGCCATCTGTATTGAATGCCTCCAGCTTTCCCACCCGGTCAAATGCCATCATTTCCCTGTCGCTCAGCGCCGGCCGGGTAACAACAGATCCGTTTTCCACCATTCTTGCGGGTCGAATGTATTCTTCAATCACATCAACAGGAGAAAAAGGAGCTTTGTAAAAGAACGGGGGTTTTGGGTGTTTTGGAAGCCCGCCTACGTAACAGGCAAAGGAGCGAATCTTCAGTTCTGCGTTGTATTTGCCTAGGATCAAATTGCTCATTCCCGGTGCCACACCGCAGTCCGTGATAGCGGTTACTCCTTTTTCTTTTGCAAGCGCATCCAGCTGCAATGCGTCTTCAGGAAAAAAAGAAATATCCGCTACATGCTTGCCGCAGCGGATAACAGCTTCCAGCGTCTTGTATCCCATAAATCCCGGTACAGCAGTTACAACGATGTCATATGGAGAAAGCCATTGGGCATACTCCGCATAGCGGGAAAGATCGGCCTGCCGGGTTTCAATGTCCGGATTTCTTTTTTTGAGACGATCCAGGTTTTCGGTATTCAGATCAAATGAGGTTACCTTAAAATCTCTGGCCAGGTCCAGCGCTATAGCACGGCCCACCATACCTGCGCCCAATACTGCAATGTTCATGCAAATTTTTTTTTGATCAGTCATACAAAGATACAGCCTGGCCCGGGTGTGAGCCGGGTCAGGCTGTACATATGAAAGGCTGCATTGGACCGAAAGGAGTGCAGCAACAGTGGCCATCCACATCTCCGGTATTGATATTGATCCGCTATTCTGGTTTTTGCCAGAAGGTAGCAGGGTTGTTCGTTTTATGGGTAATCCAGGTTCCCGTGCTGCTGTTGCCGCGGATGTATTTATCCAGCGATTTATTAAAATAATCCAGCGGAATCAGCTTAATAAACTGAACGGTTTTTCCGGAGCCTTTTGTTTCCAAATCAAATTCGCTGCTTACGGGGCACTCCAGCATATACAGGTTCTTGGCCATGTAGTTGTACAGGTATTCATCAGGTGTTTGTGTGGTACGCCTGTTCCAGTTGGCTTCAGGGTTCAGGATCAGCGGCTGGTCATTGATCAGCCGTTGCCGCACTTCTTCAATCCCCAGCAGTTCGCCCTTTTCGTTCATCACATAGGCATCAAACGTAGGGTCAATCCAAATCCATTTTTTAAGCTGAGCAGAATATACCATGTTGATGACATGACAGTCGGGGTCGGTGCCCAGGCTGTCTTTAGGGAGGCAGGTTACGTACCTGGATTGAATGCCCATTGAAAGAAAACACTCGTTCAGCACAATGGCAAGACCGCGGCAGTTGAGGCCACGGCGTCCGGCGGCACATTCGCGGATCATACTCAGTGCATTCTTTACATCCGGATTTCCGTTATTACCATCATGCGGAATCAGGTTGTGAATCCAGTGCATCAGGTTCAGAATTTTTGAAATTTCACTGGCTGTCCCGGCAATCGAATCCAGCTTCAGTTCTTTTCTCAGGGCAACCAGGCGGGGATCGCCTGCATCCTGGTAGGTAAACTTTGGGAGCTCCTGTTTTTGTTCCGTGTTATACTGACCAGCTTTTTTCAGTATATACAGGTAATCGCCCAATTTGCGGAGTGGATGAACCATGTTTGCAAAAGAGGGTTCTTTACGGATATTGTCCAGGTCTGAATCTTTTTGCATGTGGGCATACCCGGTATATCCTGCATCAATGGCTTTTTTCAGAAAAGCGAGGGCATTTTTTTTATCATTGATCAGGGAATATGTACAGCATAAATTATAGTATGCATTGATGATATACCCGCTGAAATTTTTTTTCTCCTGGATGGTTAAGGCAGAAAACCGGTCTTCCACTTCTTTTAATACCGGCAGATAGGCCTGTACGTTCTTGCTGTAATAAGCCTGCATCATCAGGCTGTCTTTGCTTTTTGCAAATTGCTGAAAATCCTGGTTTTGACCGTTGCTGCGCATCCAGGGCATCAAAACAAGGAGAAGGATGACATAATTGCTTTTCATTTTGACTTTTTTTTCTGAAACGAAAGGAGGGAAAAATCGTTACAGGAAGCCCGGTGCAGCAGGTAGGAACCACATATTTGTGTGATGATCGGCGGAGCATTGGCCGGATAACCATTTTTAGAATAATATGATTTAGTACAACCGCCAATCAGTAATTTGGACGATGGAAAAGATGTTATTGCTCCGGGAAGGCCCGTATGCTATCTGGAAAGAACAGGGCATATCACAGGAGGCGATTGAATTTTTAGACAGTATAGCATGGGGCGCCGACGGGGCGGTGTACGAACACAAGAATACATCAGAAAACTTTCAGTATATCAGTAACCCCTACCTGGTTACAGTAAAAGAAAACGATAACATTTTAGGAACAGCAGTGTTTTGTAATCCGCAGGTAATGGTAGCCGGCGAGCCGTATAATTACTATTATACAAGATATTTTGCTTCATCGCCTTCTGTACGTGGCCGGGGGTTGGTCAAAAAGCTGGCCGTTGATATTATGCGGCTGATTCGCCAGGGCGAAAACCGGAAAACAATTTTTGTAGGCTTTATTGAAAAAGGGAATAAAAGTTCGTATCGGGTGGCAGAGGCCGCAGGATACCAGCCGCTCGGGATCATCAAAACCCTTGGCTTCAGTCGTTTTTTCCCACGACACAGTAACCGGATCAGCCGCATCAGTACAGATCCGGAAAAACAAGAGCTGCTTTCCTTGCTGAGGGAGCACTACAGCCGGCATGCGCTGGTACAGTTCGATTATCTTTTTTTAAAGGACAATTATTTTGTTGTTCGGGAAAACGGAAAAATCGTTGCCGGATGCCAGTATCACCGGGCGCATTGGGTGATACATAAAATGCCAGGGGTCGCAGGAAAAATTATTCTTTCGGTGGTGCCCCGCATCCCACTGCTGAACAAAATATTTAATCCACGTAAGTTTGAATTCCTTGCGTTTGAAGGAATTTATTTCATACCCGGAAAAGAAAAAGTTTTGTTTGAACTGTTTGAAGGGTTGCTACGCAGGGAAAAACTGAAATCGGCCCTGTACTGGATGGCGGAAAAATGCCCCTGGTACAGCAGGATCCGGGTTGCCGGGCAGGCGGGGCTTATCAATAAGTTTGTACAAAATTCTGAAGTCATTATTATGGCTTCATACCAAAATATGTCGGATGCAGAAATCGAGCGTACAAGAACCTCTCCCCTGTTTGCTTCCGGCTTCGATTATATCTGAAGCTTCCGCAGGTGTTCCGGGACAAAAAAATATTTCTAAGGCATATAAAACTGCCATCGCCCATCGGGCTGCACCAGAATGGCAATTTCGCTCAGCTCACTTTCGTTATTGTTTTTGCCAACGGCCGTGATGACATAGCGGTACGAAAAGTGCCGGGATGAAAGGGGTTCCTGCAGACTAAATCCCCCGGGTTTTGTGACTATTTTGGTCAGGAATTGCGGCTGGTTGCCAAAGGTTTCGTTGTGAGAGTCGGCGGCAAACTGGTACACCACAAAATACTTAATATCCACCCTGTTTCTTGGATCAGGTTTTACAGACAGGTGAATGATTGAATCGTTCAAAATTTTCCGTTCAACGATTGGGGGCCATGGTTTTTCGTTGTCAATCCACCGCATGGGAGGCAGCAGTGCCTGGTACCTGTAATAAGTTTGCTGCAGGCTGTCGTTCCAGCCGCCCGGATTTTTTTCAAAGCTGTTGCTGCTGAAAAACACACTGCCCTGAATCGTGGGGTAACGGCGCAAGAGTTTTATTTGATCGGGTAATTCTGTTTTACGTTCCCAGCCAGGTGATTCACGGGTGACCCCTCGGTAGATGCCATGTCCAATGTACACATGCCTGCCGTAGCTGTGCCGGCTCCACCAGTCCAGCATTTTTTCATAAGCCATTTTATCATCAGCAATGGCACGGTATAGTTGCGGCACCACATAATCAATCCATCCTTTTTTCATCCACAGAAGTACATCTGCATACAAATCATCGTAATTGGTTTGCCCGGCGTGACTGTCGCTTCCCTGCGGGTCGTCTTTCAGGTTTCGCCAAACAGCGAACGGCGAAATGCCGAAGCGGCACATTTTTTTTTCTTCTTTAATGGCGATACTCAGCGCCCGGATGATGGAGTCCACATTGCTTCTGCGCCAGTCTTCTTTTTTAAGTACATTACCGGAACTACGGTATGCTGCTTCGTCGGGAAATTCTTTTCCGGGAATGCGGTAGGGATAAAAGTAGTCGTCCATGTGTATGGCATCTACCTCGTATCGCTTTACAATATCCCGCACTACCCGCACTACAAATTGTTGTGCTTCTTTATTTCCGGGGTTGAAATATTTTTTATCACCATAGGTAACAAACCATTCGGGATGTACACGGGTGATGTGATTTGGGGCAACAGATGAAGAAGTCGTGTGATGCACCGCACGGTACGGGTTGAGCCATGCATGAAATTCCATGCCCCGTTTGTGTGTTTCCTCAATCATAAACTGAAGCGGGTCGTAAAATGGCGATGGGGCTTTGCCCTGTGTACCGGTCAGCCACTGGCTCCACGGTTCAAGGTCTGATGGGTAGAAAGCATCTGCCGAGGGGCGCACCTGAACAACCATTGCGTTCATTCCGTTTTTACTGTGCAGCTCCAGCAGGCGGATATAATCGGCTTTTTGTTTTTCGGTATTTGTATCGTTGGCTGCCGGCCAGTCAATATTATTGACCGTGGCGATCCACACTCCCCTGAATTCATATTTTGGTTGTGAAAATACGACGGCTTTGGACAACAGCAGAACCAGCAGGATAAAGATATTTTTCTTCATAACGGTAAGAGTGTGGCGAAAATACTGTTCGGGCATGGAATGTCGGGCAAATTCTTTTTAGAACTTCTGCTGTAAGAAATGATGCCGGGAAAAAAGGATGCATGAGCCGGTAAAGAAATTAATTGCCGGCGCCGTGCCTTATTTTATCGAGCAACTGGCTGAGCAATGATGCATCCTCAATGGTAAGATTGCCTAATACATGATCTATTTCATCCTGCCTGAGATCCAGTCGTTCCAGCAATTTTTTTCCTTTATCAGTAATCAGAACATCCACCAGCCGCCGGTCCGTTTTGCAGATCATTTTTTTGACCAGTCCCTTACTGACCAGCCGGTCCACAATACGGCTGGTATCGCTCATTTTTTCCAGCATCCGCTCCCTGATCTGTAACGTGGAGAGCGGCCGGGGATAGCTACCCCGCAAAATGCGCAGGATATTGAACTGCTGCAGGGTAATGTCCTCCTCATCAAAAACCAGACGCAGCTTTTCTTTTAGCCAGCCTAATGTGTAAATCAGGTTCACCGATGCTTTCTGATATGCATTCCGAAACCTGGGTTGCTGTATGTCTTTTTCTATACCCATAAATCAGTAGCGGGGCACTAAAATAAAATTGTTTACCGACA
>CAYYMK010000039.1:0-7555 GCA_964473035.1 uncultured Chitinophaga sp. | reverse complement strand
ATGAAGAAATGTTGAAGCTTGCACTTGTACCCACAAGATTATCATCTGTTCCCGGTTCGAAAATGGCGTCTCCGTCATCCTTGTATATCTTGTAATACACATTTACATCTGTAAGGCTGGTTGTCGTAATTCCCAGGTTAAAAGTTCTGGGGTTCGTACAACTCATAAATCCTGTCACCCTCGGATCATTTACCACAAAACTTAAACCTTCACTTGCACAATGAACATTTTTTCCGTTGGCAGCCTGGCTGGCCCAGATATCCCCCTGAAGAGTGATGGGTACAGAACAATCGGTAAAAGTCACAGAGATGCCGAGCAGGGTCATTCTTTCTGATGTTCCGTTGATTGGAGTCTTCACTACCGAAACAGCAGTAAACTCAGTAATTGATGGATCTGGATGGTAGGTGCTACCGATGGAGGGTGTTGCAGAATTATTATTCTCAATGCAAATGGTCATTAAAGCATTGGCCAAATCTGCAGCTACAGGATAAGATGTCGGGTTACTGTACATATTGGCCCAATTAGCCGCCGGTGTATGATAATTTCCGTTCCATAAATGCACATAAGCAAACTTATTACCGGAATTGATTTCTTGTACCCATGATAAGTCAAAATTAATCGTACAGGCGTTGCCAACGGTTGGTGTGATGCTGTTTACTGCTACAGAAAGATTTGAAACGGTGCATTGCGACTGCACTTTTGCGGTGATTCCTGTCACGGCAAGCGCAAAGATGGAAAGTAATAACTTTTTCATGCTACAAGATTTTTTAAATGATTAAAAATTCCACTGCCTCCACAGCGGATTTATGATGAAAATTTTCATCTCTGGTTAAAAAAAGGTGATTCTGGAGTGGACCTTGCGGTTTTAGGAAGGATTTGAATACTGCAGTACCTGTTATGTTAACATAACAGTGTACGAACAAAATTGTTCAATAACCAGTGTTTAAAATAAGCTTGGATGCAGAGGTTTCTCGGAGGGGTAAAGGAATTTTCAGGAAGGAAAGGTGAAAAGTAAAAAAGCTAATTGAATACAAACCTAGAGAACTATTTTAAATTCTGCAAGCAAAAATGAAGCACTAATTTTCTAATACTGATCT
This sequence comes from uncultured Chitinophaga sp., assembly GCA_964473035.1. Taxonomy (GTDB): domain Bacteria; phylum Bacteroidota; class Bacteroidia; order Chitinophagales; family Chitinophagaceae; genus JJ008. The sequence continues at coordinate 6,458 of CAYYMK010000039.1, read as the reverse complement.
AACCCATTGGAGTGCAAGTTCTAACTGCTGTTTTTCAGAAAGATTTGAATTGTCGAGCAACCGGGCACCCAGTGCCTGCCTGAGTGGACTGATTTCCCGATTGGAATCAATGTAGTCTCTCATTTCCAGGTTATTCTTCACTTCTTCTATGCTGATATTTGGATTTTTGGAATACAGTTCTTTAAACCGCCGCTCCACCCGAACAGCATTATCTGCCGTCATAAATATTTTGAGTTCCGCATTGGGAAAAACCACAGTGCCAATGTCTCTGCCATCCATAATGATCCCCTTCTTTGTGCCCATTTTTTTTTGCTGAGCTACGGCAAATTGCCTGACTGGCCTGATCGCTGCCACTTCGCTGACTTTTTCGGCCACAACCATGTCGCGGATCACATATTCTACATTTTCCCCGTTCAGCAATATTTCGCTTTGCTGGCTGGCGGGGTTATACTCAAATTCCAGGTTGATTTCCTTCAGCGCCTGCTGCACTTCTGCCTTGCTGGTCCAGTCAATATGATTGCGCAGAAAGTATAGTGTAATGGCCCGGTACATAGAACCGCTGTCAATATAGATATAGCCCAGTTTCTGTGCCAGCTGACGTGCCAGTGTGCTTTTACCGCAACTACTCCAACCGTCAATGGCAATAATGATCTTATTTTTCATGGTTGCTGCAAAAATAAAATTTCCGGCGCTGCTTTGCCTTCCGGAAATTTTTTGAGTCGTAGTAAAGTGAACTGCTCAGGCCTCTGTTTTCTCTTCTGCCCTTGATTGAAACGTGAAGTATAATTTTCCCTGTTCCTTATCGGCATCGGCTAGCAGCACATCTCCGGCCTTTACATTCAGGTTCAGAATTTCTTCAGCCAGCGGGTCCTCCAGGTATTTTTGAATGGCCCGGTGCAGGGGCCTTGCGCCAAATTGCTGATCATATCCCTTTTCAGCCAGGAATTCTTTTGCAGCATTGGTCAGCTCCAGACTGAAGCCCAGGCTGGTCAGACGCTTCATCACTCCTTTCATCAGAATACTGATGATACTGTAAATATGCTCTTTGTTCAGGCTGTTGAAAATGACAACATCATCAATCCTGTTCAAAAATTCCGGAGAAAAAGTTTTTTTCAGTGCTTTTTCGATGACGGCTTTATTTGCTTCATCTTCGTTTTCAATTTTTGCAGATGTTGCGAAACCTACCCCGGTACCAAAATCCTTAAGCTGGCGCACTCCAATGTTGGAGGTCATGATGATCAGTGTATTTTTAAAATCCACTTTACGCCCCAGGCCGTCCGTGAGTTGCCCGTCATCCAGTACCTGAAGTAAGATATTGTAAATATCAGGATGTGCTTTTTCAATTTCATCCAGCAGTACCACACTATAGGGCTTTCTGCGTACCCGCTCTGTAAGTTGTCCGCCTTCTTCATAGCCCACATAGCCCGGAGGCGCACCAATCAGCCTGCTTACAGTAAATTTCTCCATGTATTCACTCATGTCAATTCTGATCAGGGCATCTTCCGAATCGAACATGTGGCGTGCCAGTGACCTGGCCAATTCTGTTTTTCCAACTCCGGTAGGGCCTAGAAATATAAATGTACCGATGGGCTTTTTGGGATCTTTCAGTCCTACCCTGTTTCGCTGAATCGCTTTCACCACTTTTGAAATGGCTTCTTCCTGGCCAACCACCATCTCCTTCATTTCATCAGCCATTTTGCGGAGTTTTTCAGTTTCAGCCTGCACCATCCGCTTCACCGGAATGCCGGTCATCATACTCACCACCTCCGCAATATCCTCCTCGCCGATGGGGAAACGTTTATGACGGCTCTCTTCCTCCCATTGCAACTTGGCCTTTTCCAGTTGCTCCTGCAGTCTTTTTTCGGTATCACGAAGGGATGCCGCTTCTTCAAACTTCTGACTTTTTACAACTTTGTTTTTTTCGTTTTTAATATCTTCTATTTTTTGCTCCAGGTCCAGGATAGCCTGCGGTACATTGATGTTTTTGAGGTGTACCCTGGCGCCCACTTCATCCATGACATCAATGGCTTTGTCGGGAAGCAGCCGGTCTGTAACGTAGCGGTCGCTGAGTTTGACACAGGCATCTATGGCTTCTTTATCAAATTCTACGTTATGATATTCTTCGTATTTTGATCTGATATTATTGAGGATCTGAATCGTTTCGTCTACGCTGGGCGGGTCCACCATTACTTTCTGAAACCTGCGGTCCAGTGCGCCGTCTTTTTCAATATACATGCGATATTCATCAAGGGTAGATGCGCCGATGCATTGCAATTCGCCCCTGGACAGTGCCGGTTTAAATATATTGCTGGCATCCAGCGAACCGCTGGCGCCGCCTGCGCCAACAATAGTGTGTAGTTCATCAATGAAAAGGATCACATCCCGGTTTTTCTCCAGTTCATTCATAATGGCTTTCATGCGTTCTTCAAACTGGCCCCGGTATTTGGTGCCGGCTACCAGTGCAGCCAGGTCGAGGGATATCACTCTTTTATCGAATAAAACCCTTGATACTTTGCGTTGTACAATACGCAGGGCAAGCCCTTCTACAATTGCGGTTTTGCCGACACCTGGTTCACCAATCAGAATTGGGTTGTTCTTTTTGCGACGGGAGAGAATCTGAGAAACCCGTTCTATTTCCGACTCCCGCCCTACAATGGGATCCAGAGTACCGGTTTCGGCCATCCTGGTAATGTCTCTTCCGAAATTATCCAGTACCGGTGTTTTACTTTTTGAGGCTCCGCCTTTTCCCTGGCCTTTGGACTGTGCGTATTTCTTTTCATCTTCAAAATCTTCTTCGTTCTCATCCTGAAATTCGGCGCGGGGGTCATTTGATTTTACAATCCCGAGCTCTTGCCGGAACAGGTCGTAATCCACATCAAATTGGTTGAGTATCTGAGTGGCAATGTTTTCTTTGTTTTTTAAAATAGACAGCATGAGGTGCTCCGTTTCAACGGTGGCGCTTTTAAGTGCCTTGGCCTCCAGCACCGTAACCCGGATTACTTTCTCCGCTTGTTTTGTAAGGGGCAAACTGTTGATATTCGCAATATTTTTCCCGGTTTTATCCTTCACTGCCAGTTCAATTTCCTTTCTAAGTTCGTATATATCTACGTTAAAGCTTTTCAAAATGCGGATAGCAGTATTATCCCCTTCACGGATCAAGCCCAACAGCAGGTGCTCCGTTCCAATAAAATCATTTCCCAAACGCAAGGCTTCTTCCCTGCTGAAAGAAATAATCTCCCGTACCTGTGTAGAAAAATTATTATCCATCTAATTAAAATTGGTGAGGCACAATATTAACAAATAAATCCGGTTCTGGTTAAACCGTACTTTTAAACGGAATGTTGATAAAATAAGTTGCCAATTGCAACATGTTTTTTCATTTTTCATGCAAAATTGCTAAACAAACCCTAAAATAATCCTGATGAGGTTCAAAACTGATACCAAAGAGAAATTTCATGTCATCACGCTACTGGAGTTTGCATTACCTGCAACTATGGCAGCTGAAATAGAAAAAACGCTGCTGGCGTACCTGCATAATGACGGAGAAATACCCCGAAACCTTGTGCTGGCGATGGGCAGTGTCAGCACGATAGAGCCAGCAGCTGCTAAAGCCCTCATTGATGTACAACAGAATTTTTATGAGAGTGGAGCATCCTTTGTTCTTTGCGAAATGCAACAAGGCATGCTGGATTTTTTGGAGAAGCAGGAGCTATTAGAACTGATGAATGTAACACCAACCCAAAGCGAAGCATGGGATATTGTGCAAATGGAAGAAATTGAACGGGAGTTGTTCGGAAATGAAGAGACCTGAAAAGCAGCAAAAAAATCCGGTGTGATGTCTTGTAAGCAGAATCATCCATCAAAACCAAAATCTGTTTTATCTGATGTTTGCCGTAACCATACTCGGAAATAATTCTGCTGTACCTGCATTTGACAGACACCCAACCAGCCAGGTTGTAAGTTATGAAGGCAACAATTTCCTGGTTGATTGCGGAGAGGGCACCCAAATTCAGCTCATCCGGTATAAAATCAGGCGCAGCAGGATTTCACATATTTTTATTTCTCACCTGCATGGCGATCATTATTTCGGACTCCCGGGCCTTCTCAATACCTTCAGTCTGCTGAGCCGCAGGCAGGAATTACATGTTTTCGGCCCCGCTCCTTTGCAGGAAATTGTAGCATTGCAACTTCGTGTGGCGGACAATGAGCCCTGTTACCCGCTACATTTTCATTCCATTACGGGTGCAAGCACCTTGCTGGAAACAGAAAATTTGTCGGTTCGTTGTTTTCCGACCCAGCACCGTATTGAATGTTATGGATTCAGGTTTGATGAAAAAAAACAACCCCGCAAACTGGATCCTGTGAAAGCCAGAGAAGCAGGTATCCCGGTATCTTTTTTTGAAAAATTAAAAGATGGGCAGGACTACAGAACAACTGATGGGCTGCTCATCAAAAATGAAGAAGTTACCCTGCCGGCAGAAGCCCCACGTAGTTATGTTTTTTCTGCCGACACCCGTTATGATGAATCATTGATCCCTTTTCTGAAAGAGGCCGATACGCTTTACCATGAAACCACCTATCTCGACAATTTAAGGGAAAAAGCGGAGGCCCGCTTTCACAGTACCAGCATGCAGGCGGCCGAAATGGCCCTGAAATCAGGCGCAAAAAAACTCCTGATCGGACATTTCAGCAGCAAGTATGATAGCCTGGACGATTTTGAGAAAGAAGCAAGAAATATTTTTCCCAATACTGAAATTGCACAGGAAGGCGCCTGCTATGAAGTTTAACGCTGCAAAAGCCAGGTAAAAAAATCCGGAAGCTCTTTTTTCCAGCTTTGTTCGTTATGAAATCTGTTTTCACGAATGACCAGTTTCTCCTTTGTGCCCGACACAGAAACCAGGGTGCTGAAGGCCTGCAACAGGCCTTGCTGCATGCTATTTCCTTCCTGCTTGCCACAGTAGAAATAAAATTTTGACTTTGCCCTCCGGCCGTTATCTTGTATAAACCGCAGCATCGAATCCCTGCAGATCCACAGCGATGGAGAAAGAATACCGGCTCCTCCATAGGTATTCGGATAGGCCAGTGCTGCGTACAGTGAAATAAGCCCTCCCATTGAAGAGCCGGCTATAAATGTATTTTTTCTCCCTCTCCGGGTTCGGAATGATTTGTCTATCTTTTTTTTCAGGGTACGGACAATAAATGCGGCATATTCTTTTCCTTCACCCTGCTGATGCCTGCCATTCAGTTCATAATCGAACGGGCTATATTCATTCAATCTTTTCTCCCCGCCATGATCCACAGCAACCACAATACATGCCCTGAGCCGGGTGGAATCAAAGTATTCATCCAGTCCCCATTCCCCAGAAAACGAAGTAGCATCATCAAAAACATTCTGTCCGTCGTGCATGTACAAAACAGGATATCTCTTTCCTGAATTGCGATAATCCTGCGGCAGGTACACACGGATGGTTCTGAATCTGTTCAACTGAGGAATCAGAAAAAAAGAATCGGCAATCTGTACGTTTTTTCCTGCCGTACTTACCCTGGGTTTTGTTGTCGTAAAATCATACCACTGATCTACCTGTAGCGCTACGGTTGTGTCTCTCTGCAATTCTATGATACGGTTTGCCCTGCTGCCACCGTCTTTTCTGCATTCAACCTTATCCCATCCCCCACGGGTCAGTTTATATTCATAACGACCGGGGGGCAATGTGATCTCTAAGCGATAGAGACCGGATGAATCAGCCCGGAACTGGAAGGAATCCTGTTGTGGCTGCCAGCCATTGAAGGATCCGGCCAGATAGATTTCACTCCCTGGAATATGTTTTTCAGGCAGTATACTCAACTCAAATCGCAGGATCTGTGCAGAGAGAAAAAATGGAAAAGCAATGGCAGAAACCAGGACGATGTGCCGCAACATAACGGATGATTTAACCGGCTGTTTTCATCAGTTCCTTAATGTGTTGCCGGTGTTTCTCACTTACCTTCCAAACCGGAAGGCGGAATGTATTATTACAAAGATTCATTTCGCTCAGATAAGCTTTGACTCCCGAAGGGCTTCCCTCTGCGAACATAGAAGCAATGATATCCGTAAATTGATAATGCAGCCGGCTGGCCTTTTCAAAATCTCCTTGCAGGCAAAGACGGACCATTTCAGAAAATTGCCGGGGATATGCATTGGCCACTACTGAAATGACTCCCTCGGCTCCCTGCGCTATCATTTGCAGGGTAATGGGGTCATCGCCGCTGATGACCATGAAATCATCCGGTTTATTTTTCATTACCTGGCTGATGAGATCAAAATTGCCGCTGGCTTCTTTTGTGGCAAAAATATTTTTCAGTTCATGCGCAATGCGCAACTGGGTATCGGCTGATACACTCATCCCTGTTCTGGATGGCACGTTGTACATAATCACCGGAAGCGGTGTCGTTTCATTCAACGCCTGATAATGCCGGAA
>CAYYMK010000038.1:0-11185 GCA_964473035.1 uncultured Chitinophaga sp. | reverse complement strand
ATGTATTTATGTATTGCAAGCTGCTGGTTTTAAAGAAATAAAATTTCTTGATCCTGACGGAACTCAACATATGAATATTTTGAAACGAATAGTTATAAAGCCCCTGATCACCTGGCATAAGGTCAAAGAAAATTTCTGGAATCGAGTACTTCAAACATCTTTTCATAAAACCAGCCCCAGAATTTACACATTCGATTTAAAAGTGGCCGCACAATAAATTTTTAAAATGTTTTCATTTGTTAAAAAATTGATTACCAGGGCAGTATTCCCTAATCTCCGTTCCAGTTTTGCTCAAAGCGGGGAAGATATTATTATTTGCGACCTGTTTACCAGGCTAAATATCGAAAAGCCAAGCTATATTGATATTGGCGCAAACGATCCGGTCTCACTCAGCAATACTTACCGGCTTTATAAAAGAGGTAGCAGGGGAGTATGTATTGAACCTAATCCGGTTCTTGCTAAAAAGATCAGAAGAAAAAGAAAGGGAGATAAGGTCATTAATGCAGGTGTGGCCTTTGACGAAAAAAAGGAAGCAGATTATTATTTATTTGCAGGTAAGGCACATGGGTTAAATACTTTTTCAAAAAAGGAAGCAGATTATTGGGCCAATACAGGAAATGATCAGGTCGGGAAATTTCAAATTGCACAGGCAATAAAAACACAGCTGTTTTCTCTAAATGAAATTATCCTGTCCAATTTTGACAGGTGGCCAAACCTGATAACGATTGATGTAGAGGGACTTGATCTTCCCATATTAAAAACCCTAGATTTTAATAGTATCAAATCAGAAGTCATCTGTGCCGAAACACTCAATTTCAGTACTAACAATAAAGAATCAAAGAATGAAGAACTAATTACGTTTATTAATAGTAAAGGCTATTTCCTCTACGCCGATACCTACATCAACAGTATTTTTTGCAGACAAGAAGCATATCCAAACAGGACATCCTGATTATAAACTCCGGATCACCTGTAAAAAATATTCAATCGCCTTTCTTTTTTCTTCATCAAGGCGGTAGCTCACATAACGTGTATAATATTCTTTCAGATCAAACAACGCAAACGGCGTGTCTGCCACAATTTCATCCAGGTGCGCCAGCCCTTCCTCATTTGCATTGTCAAACATCCGTATCAATTCCTCCGGAAGAGGCCGCCTGCTTACCCAGGCTGCAAACACAAATGGCATTCCGGTAAACTTTTTCCACTCAGCCCCAAGATCATAACAGTAAGGATACTTTTTCCAAAGACTGAAAGCCCGGTCTCCAATGACAAGCCCGGCTGTGCTGCCTCCTATTTCGTCCAGGTATTCTTCGCCGGCTGCAACCTGCATTTCAGGTGCGATCTGCCAGTGTTCCTTTAACAAATACCGGAGTAAAGCAACAGAGGTCCCGCTCTGATAATCGAGCAGGATTTTTTTAATTTCGCTCAGGGGCACATCGCTAAACAATGCCACAGTTGCAATGTCGCCATTGGTGCCAATGCAATAGTTTCCAACCAGCCTGGCGCCCGGTATTGAGGGTATTGCCGCAATGGGAATCAGCCCCAGATCAATACTGCCCTGCTGCAGCAACCGGGCAATATAACTGGGATAACCAGGAACCAGTTCAATCCTGTTCCGAACCGGCATACGGCTGAGGCCATACAACAGGGGCTTTGCATTCAGGTAATTCACAATGCCGGTCCGAATCTTCTCCAATTAATCTATTTTTGCCGTGCAAAGGTATGATGAATAAACTTCCATTTTAAAAGCCATTATGGAACTTACTGCCCTTACCGCCCTTTCGGCAATTGATGGCCGCTATCGCAAGCAGGTTCAGCACCTCGATGAATATTTTTCGGAATATGCTCTGATGAAATACAGGGTGCAGGTGGAAGCAGAGTACCTTATTTTTCTGGCACAGAAAAACCTGTTCAGTCTTCCCGGAAAATGCAGGAAGCACCTGCAGAAACTGGTGGAACAGTTTGGCCCCGAAGATGCACTTGAAATAAAGCAAATAGAATTCACTACCAACCATGATGTGAAGGCCGTTGAATATTTTCTGAAAAATGAACTGGATAAATGCGGCGGGGCGCAATGGAAAGAGTGGGTGCATTTCGGACTCACCTCACAGGATATCAACAACACAGCCATTCCCTTGTTGTGGAAGCACGCCATTGAGTACGAATACCTGCCGGCCTTGCTCAACCTGAATACCGAACTTAAAATACTTGCGGAAGCATGGAAAGATATTCCGATGCTGGCCCGAACCCACGGACAACCTGCCAGCCCCACCCGGCTTGGTAAAGAAATGATGGTATTTGCCGAAAGAATCGAAAACCAGGTAGAACAATTTATCGTCATCCCATTCAGCGGAAAATTCGGAGGCGCCACAGGTAATTTCAATGCACACCATATCGCATTTCCAAAAATGGACTGGATCAAACTGGCTGATGAGTTTGTAAGCCAGCTTGGACTGCACCGGCAACATTTTACCACACAAATTGAACATTACGATAACCTGGCTGCGCATTTTGACTGCATGAAGCGTATCAACAATATCCTGACAGACCTGTGCCGCGATGTGTGGACCTATGTTTCGATGGAATATTTCATCCAGATAACAAAAAAGACAGAAGTAGGATCTTCGGCCATGCCGCATAAAGTAAACCCGATTGATTTTGAAAATGCAGAAGGAAACCTGGGAATGGCCAATGCAATTTTTGAATTCCTGGCATCTAAACTGCCTGTATCCAGACTGCAGCGGGATCTGACAGATTCAACTGTATTACGAAACATAGGCGTGCCTTTTGCACACAGCATACTGGCATTTAAATCTATCGAGAAAGGCTTATCCAAATTGCTGGTAAATGATGCCCGTATTTACGCAGATCTGGAAGAAAACTGGGCGGTAGTATCAGAAGCCATTCAAACCATCCTTCGCAGAGAAAACTATCCAAACCCCTATGAAGCATTGAAAGCACTCACAAGAGGCAACCGCAGGATTGACAAGAAATCGTTGCACAGCTTTATTGATAGCCTGAACATAAAAGACAGCCTGAAAAAAGAGTTAAAAAAAATTACACCTCATAATTATACAGGAGTTACAAGCCTGTAATAATTTCAAAGATGATTAATAATTTTTTCGATGATTTCACTGAAAGGCATCCCCCAGCCTTCTGCTGTTTTTGTTTATGTGATTCGGCAAAAACCAATTGCGGTCCAATATTTCGGAAAGGAACCTTTACGCTGATCCGGTAACAGCCCGTTCAATTGTTTTTATGTATTTCGCTGCTGAAATGAAACCGGATATCCGGGTTATTGGTTCTCTCGGTATTTAAAAACCACTCACTTTGCGCCAGGTACACCGGGTGGCCATCCTTATCCATGGCAGAATTTGCCTGCTTAAAACGTAAAAAATCGTCCAGTTTTTTCGGATCGGTGCTGGTCAGCCAGCAGGCCTTATAAAAAGGAAGGTTATTGAATACCACCGAGGCTCCGTACTCATGCAGCAGCCGGTACTGAATCACTTCAAACTGCAGCTCGCCCACGCATCCGATAATTTTTTTATTGCCGCCAAACTGGGTAAACAACTGTGCCACTCCTTCATCCGTCAATTGCAGCAGGCCTTTTTCCAGTTGTTTGGTTTTCATCGGATCCTTGTTCTGCACTTCTTTAAAAATTTCGGGAGAAAATGAAGGGATGCCTGTAAAATAAAAATCTTTCCCTTCTGTCAGTGTATCGCCGATTTTAAAATTCCCGGTATCGAACAAACCTACCACATCACCGGGAAACGCTTCCTCAATGATATCTTTCTGCCTTGCCATAAAGGAGTAGGGATTGCTGAAGCGAACATCCTTATTCAACCGTACATGGTGGTAATATTTGTTGCGCTCAAACCTGCCGGAACATACTCGGAAAAAAGCAATCCTGTCCCGGTGCCTTGGGTCCAGGTTGGCATGAATTTTAAAAACAAACCCGCTCATTTTCTCCTCTTCCGGAAAAACTGCTCCATCCGATACAGGTCTTGGTTGTGGCACAGGAGCAATGCGAATAAATGTCTCCAGCATTTCCTTCACACCAAAATTATTGATGGCACTGCCAAAAAAAACCGGCGCTACTTTTGCTGCCAGGTAGTCGTCCGCATTCAGATTGCCATGCACTCCCTCTACCAATTCCACATCTTCACGAAGTACAGCTGCATCTTTTTCACCTATTTTTTCATCCAGCACAGATAACGATAAATCAGATATACGAAATGTTTCATCGCCGGTTGCTTTTGTATTGGGTAAAAACAGCAACAAATCCTTATCGTATAAATCATAAACTCCTTTAAACTCTTTTCCGCTGTTGATAGGCCAGGTCATCGGGTGCAGTTGAATCTTCAGTTCCCGTTCAATTTCCTCTACCAGGTCAAACCGATTTTTTCCGTCCCGGTCCATTTTATTAATAAAGACAATGACAGGCGTGTCACGCATACGGCATACTTCCATCAGCCTGCGGGTTTGTTCTTCCACTCCGTTCACACCGTCAATCACAAGAATCACACTGTCCACTGCGGTCAGGGTTCTGTAGGTATCTTCCGCAAAATCTTTGTGGCCCGGCGTATCCAGCAGGTTGATGAGCAGGTTCCTGTATTCAAAGGTCATCACCGATGTGGCTACGGAAATACCTCTTTGCTTTTCAATTTCCATAAAATCGCTGGTGGCTGTTTTACGGATCTTGTTGCTTTTCACAGCGCCTGCCACCTGTATCGCACCCCCGAAGAGCAGCAGCTTTTCTGTCAGTGTGGTTTTACCCGCATCGGGGTGGCTGATGATGGCAAATGTTCGGCGCCTTTTTATTTCGTTTTCGTATTTCATATTCACCGGGCTTTCCTGTAATAAAATTCAGTTCTGCCATACGGCCAGTCCTTTCTGCATGGGCGAAGGGCGGCAAAGGTAATGGTTTAGTGAATGATTTTTGTGTCAGCCGATTCCCGAAATCCAATTCAGTTACTGTTCCGATGCGCTTTCGTTCGTAGGATATCTCTTATATCATTTTACAAAATATGCTTCTAAATAATTGATACCGGGAACTTAATACTGAAGGTTTCACAGTGCCGCTTTCTTACCCGCTCATTACAAATAATACACTGATCCTGTATTCTGGCTACCTTTGCGTTGTCATGCGCAGAACCATTGAAATCATCGTCAGCAGCCTGCTGATGGCCTTGCAGGAGTTGTGGAAAAACAAACTCCGCACTTTCCTTTCATTGTTCGGCGTTACTATTGGTATTTTTTGCATCATCAGTGTGCTGGCCACAGTCAACAGCCTGGAACAAAACATCCAGAATGAAGTAAAATCGCTTGGCACTAATACCATCTATTTGGACAAATGGGATTACAGCGCAGGCGGTGGCCCCGATTATCCCTGGTGGAAATATGTAAACAGGCCCTCACCAAAGTTCCAGGAACTGAAACCAATTATGGAACGCACCCCCGGTGCAAGGTTTGCAGCATTCAAAATTGATGTGACAGACAATATAGACTACAAAGACAGCCGTTTATCCAATGTACACATTTATGGCATCACCGAAAATTTTGTTGACATACAACCCTTCGAAACTGAATATGGCCGCTTCCTGTCTGATGCAGAATTTTCGCAGGGCAGCCCGGTTGGAATCATTGGTTACGAAGCTGCAGAAAAAATTTTCGGCACGGCGGAAAGAGCCCTTGGGAAAAATATACACACAAGAGGAAAAAATGTACGCATTGCAGGTGTCATCAAAAAACAAGGAAAGACCATGATTGGTGGCTGGGAGTTTGACCAAAGCCTGTTGCTTCCTTACCGATTTGCCCGTTCCATCATGGATGAAAAAAAGGCCGACCCGCTTATTTTAATCCAGGGAAAAGAAAACCTGAGCAGTAAAGCACTGAAAGATAACCTGGCTGGTACCATGCGTTCGCTCCACAAGCTGCCCCCGGTAAAGGAAGATGATTTTGCACTCAACGACATAAATGATTTCAGTGAAGCAATCAGTTCCGCATTCGTCAGCCTGAACATCGGCGGCTGGGCCATTGCTGCCTTGTCCCTGATCGTGGGCATGTTTGGGGTGGCTAATATTATGTTTGTATCCGTACGGGAACGAACCAGCCAGATTGGATTGAAAAAAGCACTGGGTGCCAAAAGCAGGATCATTCTTGCAGAGTTCCTTCTTGAGTCTGCATTTTTATGTATCATCGGCGGACTGATCGGGCTTACGCTTGTGTTCCTGCTGACAAAAGTGCTAACGGGCGCCCTGAATTTTCCTGTGTATATTACTGCTTCGCACATGATCATGGCTGTGTTTATTTGCATACTTGTTGGTATCCTGGCCGGCTTTATTCCTGCCCGGCAGGCTGCACGCATGGATCCGGTGGTTGCCATCAGGAGCAAATAATATGCTGCAGCCGCATATGGCAACATCATTCACAAAAATTATGACCCTCATTCTTGCAATAGAATCTTCCTGCGACGAAACAGCGGCTGCCGTATGCAGTGATGGACGTATTCTTTCCAACCACGTAGCCAGTCAGCAGGTGCACGAAAAATATGGTGGCGTGGTTCCGGAACTGGCAGGCAGGGCGCATTTGCAGCATATTGTACCAGTCGTGGATGCGGCGCTGAAAGAAGCAGGATGCAATTTGGAAAATCTTAGTGCCATTGCATTTACCCGTGCCCCTGGCCTCATCGGTTCACTGCTGGTGGGCAGCCAGTTTGCAAAATCGCTGGCCCTTGCTCTCGGTATTCCGCTCATTGCTGTGCATCACATGCAGGCACATGTGCTGGCCAACCTCATTGATGAACCCAGGCCCGAATTCCCATTTCTATGCCTGACGGTAAGTGGCGGGCATACACAAATTGTGTTGTGCAATGCCCCTGACGATCTCAAAGTAATTGGCGAAACCATTGATGATGCCGCAGGAGAAGCATTTGATAAAACAGCCAAACTCCTGGGGCTCCCCTACCCTGGCGGGCCGCTTATTGATCAATATGCCGCCGGGGGTGATGCTGGCAGGTTTACATTTCCAGAACCAAAAGTGCCTGGGCTGAACTTCAGCTTCAGCGGGCTGAAAACATCTATTCTTTATTTTCTGCAAAATGCCGGGAAAAGCATGCTCTTCAAAGAACAGTTCCTTGCGACAGAAGAAGAAAGAAATCATTTTATCCGGGAAAACCTTGCCGATATCTGCGCATCAGTGCAGCAGCGCATCATCAGTATTCTGCTTCATAAGCTGAAACGGGCGGCAATACAAACTGGCATTACAAATATTTGCCTTGCTGGAGGCGTATCGGCCAACCGGGGTCTGCGTCTTGCTTTTCATCAAATGGGTGAACAGTATCATTGGAAAACCTTTATCCCGGCTGTGGCATATTGTACCGACAATGCTGCAATGATTGCAATCACCGGGTACTACAAATTTCTGGCGAAAAATTTTTCCGATCTGACTGTTACCGCATCAGCAAGGGACGAATGGCAATAAACAGTATGACAAATTCCTGGTTCCAGATGAAGCAATTTCTGATCCGACAGGATCGCTGCGCCATGAAGGTGACCACCGATGGCTGTTTGTTCGGAGCATGGGTAGCCGCACAGGTTTTACAGGGGAAAAACAGCATTGCTACCTGTGCAGATGCTGGCGCCGGCACCGGGCTGCTGAGTTTGATGCTGGCGCAAAAAAAACCCAATGTCTTTATTGATGCCATCGAACTGGATACAGCAGCAGCACAGCAAGCAAAAGAAAATACAGCCCTTTCCCCATGGAAAGACCGAATACAAATCATGCAAGCTGACATTCGAGACTTCATTTTTCCAAAAAAGAAAGATTACATATTCAGCAATCCGCCCTTTTATGAGCAGGAATTAAAATCGCCGTTTCAGGAAAAAAACCTGGCCCGGCATAGCCAGCAACTGACCCTGGCCCAACTACTCCTGTTCATAAAAAATAACCTGGCAGATGCCGGAAATTTTTTTCTGCTGCTGCCTTTCAAAAGAGAATCCGAAACCAAAAAAATGCTGAAATGCAGTGGGCTTGCTGCTATACAAATCATACAGCTTCGCCCGCAGGAAAAAAAATCTCAATTCAGAATGATGCTGCAGGGCAGCCATGCGGAGGCAGTACAGCAGGATCCTGCTACAGGCGATCTTTCGATTACTGATGTGAGCGGGAATTATACAGAAGATTTTACAAGGCTGCTGCAAGATTATTACCTGCACTTATGAGCTGGAAAATTTAGCTCCCTTCACCCTGTACATAATCCTGCAGATAGGCAAACCCAGCAGTCAGTTTGCCGTTGCTGGCCATTGTAGCACGCCGGATGATATCGGAACCATCACGCAGCAGGTCTTCCAGTACATGCTTAATGAGTTGTTCACCAAAATACCTGCTGGCATCCCTTGGCAGTTCATTGGGTAAGTTACCAACAGCCATGATGTCAATTGAATTGGGCAGGTAGGCTGCTGTTTTTTGAAGTGTATCCCTGTCTATACCGTACACAGGATCTTTCATGTCCTGGTCGCCGCAATTGATAGGAACAGAGCCATCGGCATCATCGGTGATATCGGAAATGGTGCGGATGATAAAATCCTCTTTCTTCACATCTTCTTTTTCAAACAGGCGGGGAATGTTTTTTTCCCAATACACCCCATTCATCAGGATATCCGTTTGTGCGGCGTACGGGAGAAAAAGACATTTGTAGTTTTCCGGATGTTCATGAAAATCTTCCCGGTGATATTCTCCGGTTTCTTTGTGCCGGTACAGTGCAGCGCCTTTTAGTTGGGTATATACGGGATACGCAAACCTTCGTTTCAGATAATCATCAGGCTCCACTTCATGAATACCCATCAGGTTCATAATTTCCAGTATGCCATGTGCCACCCGGCCCGATCCGGTTACAGCAATTTTTACATTTGGCAGCTTCAACCCAAAATAGGTATGAATCAATTCCCGGAAGCTACGTTGCTTATACACACGGTCCAGTGAAAAAAGTCGTGTTCGGTTTCCGTAAGCCATCATGCCGTTGTGCGCCCCCACTACCCCGGCAAAGAAGCCAAAGCCAATGATGCGTTGCCCGTCTTCATGCTCCAGGCACTCATAATCTAGCAGCGTAATTTGTTTTTCCAGTATGGCTTTGAGTAATTTTCGGTTGTGGGGTTGCTTTTTCTTTGTATGTGAAAAGAACAGATAGGTTTTCCCTGCAATCAGCTGATCTTCCGGCACCTCTTTGATACCCATCAGGATATCACAGTCGCTCATATCTTCCCGTACTTCGGCACCGGCCATTGCATATTCCCGGTCGGAAAAGCAGCGGCTGGCAGAGGACTGTACCAGCACTCTTACATCAGCACTGTTTTTGTGTATCCATTTACACTGGGCAGGTGTCAGTGCCACACGGTTGTCGGCCGGTGTTTTTCCTTCCCTGATAAGTCCGATTTTTTTCATGCAAACTTTTTATTGCTCATAAGGCAGGCCCTGCTAATTCGGTTCAGCCGCAAAAATGATGCTTACAGCCCATTCCGGCAAATTAACCTTGAACAGATGAAAACAAAGAAGCTATTTTTGTGTTACCGGTATGCACCAATACCCGCTGCGGCAACATGAACTATTTCGAACTTTTTGAAATCCCCGTCCGGCTACAACTGAACCGTTCCGAGCTGCCCAGGAAATATTTTGAGCTGAGTAAAAAATATCACCCGGATTATTTTGCAAACGATACCCAGGAAGCAAAGATGAATGCCCTGGAAAAAACCGCCCTGTTGAATAAAGCATTCCGGACATTTCAAAACCCGGATGAAACAATCAGGTATGTGCTGCAACTGAAAGGGCTGCTCAGCGAGGGTGAAAAATACCAACTGCCCCGGGAGTTCCTGCTTCGTGTAATGGAGCTGAATGAAAGCCTTGGAGACATAAAGGATACTGGCAATGCCGATAAAACAGAAGCCGTGCTCACTGCATTTGAAAATGAAATATACCAGCCTGTACAGGACAGTATTGAGCAGTACCAGGATGACAAGGTGACCCGCCAACAGTTGCTGATGGTAAAAGATTATTATTTCAAAAAGAAGTACCTGCGACGGGTGCGCCAGCAGGTTCAGGAAATCCGGAAGAACATTTTGTAACCCAAAAAAAGATCCCGGGAGCTTTCCCGGGATTGTGCCCCAGATCGGAATCGAACCGATACGGTATTGCTACCGCTGGATTTTGAGTCCAGTGCGTCTACCAGTTCCGCCACCAGGGCAATGGACTGCAAATGTAGTGGAAACACCGGTATTTCCGGGTCATCTGGCCAGCCGGTAATGCAAAAAATTCATCCCATTATTATTGCAGCGATACCGATACCATTGTATAGCGGCAGCCGGTTATTTTCTTACTTCCTGCAGGTAAAGCGGAAGACCTGTTTTCCAGTCATCATCAATGTAGAGTTCGAAAGAATAACGACCGGCATGCTCGAACTGTAGCTGGCTAAAGTTGATCACGATATTAACCGAAACAACCTGAATACCTGCCGGGTGTGAAATCTGGATATTTCCCTTTACAGGTTGTATCACTTCACGGCCCTGGCTGTCAATGAGCCGGAGTTTGAATTCATGAGGTCCGGTTTCGCTTTCAGCAAAACGAAGTCTTGTGGCAATTGAACAGGCGGGGTGCTGCACAGGGAATTTAGCAGCCTGAATGCTGTCGAAGGTACCCACAATGGTCAGCTTGGACTGGTTGTCCTGCGCAAAATCGGCGAGTGTAAAAATTTCAATTTCCATGGGCTGCAAGTTAACTGTTTTCATACAAAGCCAACGGTAGTTTCTGCATGCGGCACTGTTGTTTGCTGCCGGGTTAAAGGCTCAATTCCTGATGCATGCAACCTTATACGGTTTTAATACGATTATTTTTCTTTGCCTTAACATCCATTAGGAGGAAGCCTGCATGCAGTTTCATAACTTAGTGAAACATCCAATCAGGAAAACGAATGATGAACTTTACCCAATAGACTACTGTATTCGTTTCAAATGTATAACAGTAAAAAATCGAAACCCGGTGTTTCATTTATATTAAAACATTATATCTGTCATTTCGCCATTCAACTTAACAGTATGAAAAAAATAAACTGCTCAGGATCTTCATTGCTTGTTTTTATTCTTTTTCACTATTGTCCGACTAAAATATAAGAAACTAAGGTAAAAAAAACAGGGCA
>CAYYMK010000037.1:0-12430 GCA_964473035.1 uncultured Chitinophaga sp. | reverse complement strand
ATTTTATACATATGCTGAGTTTTATTGGAACTAGTTGCTATTGTAAAAAAATTATAGCCTTGTAACCAGTCTTCCTGTAAACCAATGGCTGGAAGTATAATTGTAAGTATATGTACTGGTCCCATGGCTTACCTCCAGCCAAACAATATCACCGGCTTCCAGCAAAACTTCAGTTGATATATCCATAGCAGTACCTGCCTGGTTGTTATATTGAGTACCGGAAACAGAAACTCCGCCATGATTCTGCACTCTGTATTCAATGGTACTTATAACTCCGTTTCTTGAAAGTTTCAGGGCAATACCCTGGTAGGTTGTATTGTGAAAACTGAGAGAGACGTTTGCTGCAAAAAAATATACTCCGTCATACGGGGCCACAAATTGGGAAGCAATTGTTTGGTAATGAAGACCGGCATTATATTCTACAGAAGGTGAAAAAATAAACTTTGTCCAGGTGTTTGCAGCTATTGAATATGGGTCTTCATCTGTGCCGGACACATGAAATGCAACTGCATCCTGCCAGGTGGCATTACCACTTACATCAGTGCTAATAAGTATATTGCCGGCATTGGGTGAACCATTTCTTAACCTGACCGAACCATTAATATCCAGTCTGGCAGTGGGAGATGAGGTGCCAATACCAGTATTCCCATTTTCCACATTCATTGAGATATTCCAGCCGGCTCCGCCATTTCCCCAAAACCCAACATGATCATCATCAATGGTGCCGATAAATGAACGGGTTTCTGTAGAAGTTCCATCAAGCCAGAACCCGGCAGTTTGATTATTGGATATATTATGCTGTAATCTCATTCTGCCGAGAATGTCTAATTTGTAGGCAGGCGAGTTGACACCTAACCCAATTCCAACATTTTTGTCAGTTGAAAATATCATCATGGGTGTACTGCTGTTATTGGTTGAAAATCCAAGAGGGATAGAGCTAAGTGTTTTTAAAATTCCTCCCCATGTTGTATTCGTATTAAACCCGACTTGCCCCTGGCTGCTTTGTACGATGCCATTGCCATTGGCGTCTGGCACAACGGTAAGCGGATAAGCAGGAGATGTAGTGCCAATACCTGTATTTTGAGCATTGGCCCAACAGGTTATTATTAATAATAATATCAGCAGCAATTTCAGGTGCTTCATCGTGAAAATATTTTATTGTAAGTATTCATTATTAGTATTTCGACAACGAAATTTCATGATAAGTTATTGGTTATAGAAGGGAAACAAGATGACCCGAAAACCAGGTTAACCTTAGGTCTGGACTAACTGAATCAGAAAGCCCGGTGCTGGTGCCATCACTCCTGTAAATTTCTACATGGACTCTTTGACCGGCAGTAAGCCGGAGTTCAGTTGTAATTTTGGAGACATTTATTGTAACTACATCATCATCAATTCCGAACTCCCATGTCCCATAAGGTGTCCCATTATTAATCTTCGAATACTTTTCATTAATAACCACATTCGATCCGATGGGTTCAAGTACAATAATGCCAATACTCGCATATTTATGTTCTGACTCAAATACTACCTGTGCATCAAAATGATAAATTCCATCTGCCGGTGCGGTAAATTCAGAAGTATTTCCATTATAGTGTAATCCTAAATTATAATCAGTTGATGAACTAAAGTAATATTTTTTATAACTGGGCCAGGTTCCCGGGTTGATCGTATAGGGTGTGGAATTACCATCGGTGCTTCCCCATGCTTTGAAAGCGACAGGGCCTTGCCAGGTTACATTGCCGTTTGCATCAGTGCTAGTAAGTACACTGCCAATTTTAGGTGAATTACTTCTTAAACGCACCCCTCCGTTTATGTCCAGTTTAGTGGTGGGTGCTGATGTGCCGATACCGGTATTCCCGTTTTCAACATTCATTGCAATATTCCATCCTGTAACATTTCCATAAAAACCCACATGATTTTCGTTGATAGTACCAATAAATGACCGTGTTGGAGTTGAAGGTCCATCTAACCATAAACCTGCTGTCTGACTTAATATAGTATTATGCCTGATCCGCATTCTTCCATTTACATCAAGTGTATACGCTATTGATGTGTTGCTGGTGCTTATGCCGATATTTCCGTTAGTTGATATGATCATCACGGGATCCGGATTACCGGAGATATGATTTACTGTGAAATTCAGGTTGTGGCTCGACAGGGTCTTAAGCCATGCGCCGGTGGATGTACTGGTTACAAATCCCATTTCCACTGAGCCATTTTTTTGGACAACGCCAACACCATTGCCATTAGGAACAACCGTCAGGGGATAAGCCGGTGTATTAGTTCCTATACCCACATTCTGCGCATTTAAATTTATTATGAGTGCATAGCAAAAAAAGAAAATGTATGCCTTTTTCATATAAACTGTTTATTCTGCAATTCAGTGATAAATTTTCATTCTTTTTTGAGCTTATAAAAATCATTAAGGTATTCCCGGAATAAAAATTTACATCCGCCAATCAACGAAAATTCATGTTTAAGCGTATAAGAATGGCAGTGAATTACAATAGACCATCTGTTGGCAGCCTGAATTCTAAATTGAAAAATTCGTTTCAGGAAATCTCTCCGGGGCGGGCCTCATCTGATTTTATAGAAGAATATCGCCGGTACACCATCAATTTCGGTTTGTTTCAAAATGATTTTGAATACGGTTCGCAGGGCCTTGAGAAAGCCGGTTATCTTGAGGGGCTATTAGTAGACGTGCGATAGCGCAAGCGGTCTGTTAATGTGCCTCCAGCCAGTTTTTTCCTTCCCCGCACTCTGCAATAACCGGCACATTGTTGGGCAGAGGCATAGCTTCTTGCATACACTCAATTACCATTTGCTTTAGTTCTTTCACTTCTGCATTTACGGCATCAAACACCAATTCATCATGTACCTGCAATATCATTTTGCTCTGCATTTTTTCTCTTTTCATGGCGGCATGCACTTTTTGCATAGCCAGCTTTATCATATCGGCGGCAGTGCCTTGAATGGGTGAGTTGATGGCATTTCGTTCTGCAAAGGAACGAACAGTGAAGTTGGCCGAATAAATATCCCTAAGCCATCTTTTTCTGCCCATCAGCGTTTGAACATACCCGTGTGTCTTTGCAAAGCTGATGCTGTCATTCATATATTTCTGAATACCGGGAAACTGCTTCTTATAGTTGTCAATAATTTCTTTTGCTTCTGTTCTTGATATGCCAAGATTGTCCGCAAGGCCAAACGCTCCCTGACCGTAAATGATACCAAAATTTACACTTTTTGCCTTATAGCGCATTTCTCTGGTTACTTCCTTTTCAGAAACGTTATAAACCCTTGCTGCAGTCGTTGTATGAATATCTTTTCCTTCTTTAAATGCAAAACACATGTTTTCATCTCCGCTGATGGCGGCAACAATTCGTAATTCAATTTGTGAATAGTCAGCAGAGAGTAGCATATAGTTGCGATCTCTCGGAATAAATGCTTTCCTGATTTCTTTCCCCCTATCTGTTCGAACCGGAATATTTTGCAGGTTAGGATTGTTGCTGGCCAGCCGTCCGGTAACGGCAACGGCCTGCCCAAATGTTGTGTGCACCCGGCCGGTTTTTTTATTGATCAGTTGAGGTAAAGCATCTATGTATGTGGACCGGAGTTTTGTAAGCTCCCTGAATGTCAGGATATCGTCCACAATCTGTATCCCCATTGCAGCAAGCTTTAGTAATACGTCTTCGCCAGTCTGGTACTGTCCGGTTTTGGTTTTTTTGGCGGAGGGATCCAGTTTCAGTTTATCAAATAAAACTTCTCCAAGTTGTTTGGGTGATGCCAGGTTGAAGCGAACTGCAGCCTGACTGTACACACTTTCTTCGGCACGTTTCGCTTCTTTTTCCAGTTCCTTTGAATACTCGTTTAAGAAATCAACATCAATTTTTATTCCCTGGTATTCCATATCTGCCAGCACCTTCACCAGGGGATTTTCCACTTCATAAAAAACCTTTTCTACTCCCTTCTCCCTCAGCATGGGGGCAAACACCTGTTTCAGCTGCAGGGTGATATCGGCATCCTCTCCGGCATATTCTTTTATTTTATCCGTATCCACATCTCTCATAGAGCCCTGTGTTTTGCCTTTTTTTCCAATCAGTTCTTCTATATGCACTGGTTCATAACCCAGGTATTTTTCGCTGAGCAGGTCCATGCTTCTTTTGCCATCGGGCTCAATGACATAATGCGCCAGCATAGTATCAAATAAATTTCCTGCAAGATCAACGTCATACCATTTCAATACCAGCAAGTCATACTTAATATTATGTCCAATCCATGTTTTTGTTGTATCAGAAAAAAGTGGTTCAAAATAGTTCAGTATTTTTTCTGTTTTTTCCCGCTCATCCGGGCATGGCACATAAAATGCTTCCCCCGGACGGACACAGAAACTT
This sequence comes from uncultured Chitinophaga sp., assembly GCA_964473035.1. GTDB lineage: Bacteria > Bacteroidota > Bacteroidia > Chitinophagales > Chitinophagaceae > JJ008. The sequence goes on along the minus strand of CAYYMK010000037.1, from coordinate 8,036 downwards.
AGTCCCACTAATTCGGTGTCGTTGGCGTCTAAACCGGTTGTTTCCGTATCAAAACATATTTCACTGTGTTTTTGAAGCTCTGCCACCAGCTTATTGATGCCAGCCTCGCCTTCCACCGCATGATATGCATGAGCGGTATTATGAATGTTTTTTTCTGGTGCCCCAAAGTTATTTCTGATTACCGGCTGGTCATCGGCATCAGGTTCTTCGGGTTCAAATGAAGCAGGAGTTTCTATGATGTTTCCAAAGAGGTCCGTTTGTATCCCCTGTGGTATTTCTTTTTTAACGACAGGACCTTCAGCAGGGGTTACAGAAAAATCCTGACCCAATAACCGTTTGCCAAGTGTTCTGAATTCCAATTCCATAAATGCTTCACTAAGCTTCTCATTGTCCCATTCTTTTATTCTGAATTCTTCTTCATTAAATTCGACCGGCACATTGGTGATGATGGTAGCCAGTTTTTTGGAGAGCACCGCCATCTCTTTACCCATTTTCACTTTTTCACCCATCGCACCTTTTATTTGATCAGCATTTGCCAGTGTATTTTCCAGTGAGCCATACTCAGCCAGAAACTTTGACGCTGTTTTTTCACCCACCCCGGGAATGCCCGGTATATTATCTGATGCATCACCCATCATCGCCAGCATGTCCACAACCTGGCTTACATCCTTTATCTTCCACTTGTCGCAGATTTCTTCGGGACCCAGAATTTCTTCTTTTTTTTGCTGATAGGAAGGTTTGAAAATTTTAATTTTTTCAGAAACCAGTTGTCCATAATCTTTATCGGGGGTTACCATATATACATCAAACCCTTTTTTTTCGGCCTGCTTGCTCAATGTGCCGATCACATCATCAGCTTCAAATCCATCAACTGCCAGGATGGGGATGTTGAATCCTTCAACAATCTTCATGATGTCCGGCACTGCTTCAATGATGTCTTCGGGTGCTTCCTGCCGGTTTGCTTTATATGCGGCAAAATCGGTATGTCGTTCTGTTGGGGCTGCTGTATCAAAACAAACAGCGATATGTGTAGGCTTTTGTTTATTGATCAGCTCAATCAATGTATTGGTAAACCCAAATTGAGCATTGGTATTCTTTCCTTTTGAGGTGATGCGGGGAGAGTGTATGAGCGCATAATAGGCCCTGAATACCAGTGCAAATGCATCCAGGAGAAAAAGTTTTCTTTCCATTGCACTAAGGTAAGATGCCCGTAAGCCAATCCCAAAAAATGAGCAGGGGGGTATTAGTCAAGCAATAAAGCCCCGGTTTTGTACCGGGGCTGAGCTATACAGTTTTTTCTTTTTTAATTGATGCTTTGTGTAGCAGCGGTGCGCTGGCTTCTTGCTTTTTCTGCATGACCGGTTTTCACTTCAGTAGCAGGTGTTTCCAGCATCACTGTACCACTGAAGGCATCTGCCTGTTTCACCTGTGCGGTTTCACCGGTAAAAGGCTGCTGTGTCTTGTCTTTATGAATGAAATTCAGGTAAAGCGCAAAGAACAGCAGATTGAATGCAAAAAAGTTTACGATTTTACGGACACGTCTTTTCATAACATTTGGATTTTTCAGTTTTACATGGAATTTGGATCGAATCAGTTACAGACACTAAGATAACAGGACATTTTATTTGCTGCAATACAGAACATGTAGTTCCTGTTCAGTTTGGGCACAAATACTCTGGAGAATTTCGTAATTATACGAGTACCGGCAGGGTTTACTGTCATTCGGACTGTGCAGCAGGCTGAACCATCACGTTTTTAACGCCTCCAGCATTTTTTGCAGCCGAAACATTTCATCCCGGAGTTTTGCGGCTTCAATAAAATCAAGGTCTTTCGCCGCCTTTTCCATTTGCTTTTTCACCCGGGCAATTGTCTTTTCCATTTGCGGAATGGTTTGCTCTGCGCCATACAGTTCACTTTCTTCCGCAGCAACGGTCACCTGTTCATTCTCAGGTTGCAACCCTATAGGATGACCGGGATCATATCCTTTGATGTCAAGAACAGAGGTTTGGGCAAAAACATCCTGTGTGGTTTTTGAAATTGTTTTTGGAATAATGTGGTGCTCGGTGTTAAAGGCAATCTGTTTGTCCCTTCTGCGGTTTGTTTCATCAATTGTTTTTTGCATGCTATTCGTCATCTTGTCTGCATAAAAAATAACAAGTCCGTCCACATTCCTTGCAGCACGGCCCGCTGTTTGCGTCAACGATTTTTCATTACGCAAAAAACCTTCCTTGTCGGCATCCAATATAGCCACCAGCGAAACCTCGGGCAGATCAAGCCCTTCCCTCAGCAGGTTGACGCCCACCAGCACATCAATTTTTCCCAACCTCAGCTCACGCAGAATTTCCACCCTTTCCAAAGTATCTACTTCACTATGTATATACTTTGACCTGATATTGATTTTGTGCAGGTATTTGTCCATCTCTTCTGCCATACGTTTGGTCAGCGTGGTGACCAGTACCCGGTCTCCTTTTGTAACCCGTTGATCAATTTCATCCAGCAAATCGTCAATCTGGTTTACAGATGGACGCACTTCAATGGGGGGATCCAGTAAACCTGTTGGCCGAACCACCTGTTCAACTACCACACCCCCGCATTTTTCAAGCTCATAATCATCTGGTGTGGCCGATACATAGATCACCTGGTTTTGCAGCGATTCAAATTCATGAAAATTGAGCGGTCTGTTATCCAGTGCCGAAGGCAAACGGAATCCATAGTCCACCAGCACCAGTTTGCGGCTGCGGTCGCCCCCATACATGCCGCTGACCTGTGGTATGGTCTGGTGACTTTCATCCACTACCATCAGGTAGTCTTTTGGAAAATAATCCAAAAGGCAAAATGGCCTGGTACCCGGATTCCGCCTGTCGAAGAACCGGGAGTAATTTTCTATCCCGTTACAATAACCCAGTTCCCGGATCATTTCAATATCATAATTCACTCGTTCTGCAATGCGCTGCGCTTCAATATAGCGCTGTTGTTTTTTAAAATATTCAGCCTGTGCTGCCAGTTCATCCTGAATTTCATGAATCACCTGCTGCAGCATGTCTTTAGGAGCCACATAAAGGTTGGCGGGAAAAATTGCTGCATTGTCTGTTTTAAATATTTTTTTTCCGGAGGTCACTTCAATAGTCTCTATGTGTTCAATCATATCGCCAAAGAAGGTGATGCGGTAGCCATAATCCACATAAGGAAGATTAATATCCACGGTGTCACCTTTTACCCGGAATGTACCCCGGGTGAACTCCATAGTGGTCCGGTTGTATAATGAGTTGACCAGTGCATGCAAAAAACCCTGTCGGGAAAGAACCTGGCCCCTGCTGATGCGGATAATGCCGTTTTCATAATCTGTGGGATTGCCCATTCCATAGATACAACTGACAGAAGCCACAACAATGATGTCTCTTCTGCCGCTGAGCAGGCTGGATGTGGCTCTCAAGCGCAGCTTGTCCAGCTCTTCATTAATGTTCAGATCTTTTTCAATATACACATCACTGACGGGTAAGTATGCCTCGGGCTGGTAATAGTCGTAATACGATACAAAATATTCAACAGCATTGCCAGGAAAAAAATGCCGGAATTCACCATACAGTTGTGCGACCAGGGTTTTATTATGTGTCAGCACCAGGGTGGGCCGCTGTGTATTCTGTATCACATTGGCAATTGTAAATGTCTTGCCACTGCCGGTCACTCCCAGCAGGGTCTGATATTTTTCCCCGGCCAGCAAGGCTTCTGTCAGTTGCTGTATTGCTTGCGGCTGGTCTCCGGCCGCCTGAAACGTGGTATGTAATTGAAAAGACATAGGCAACTGCAATTTAGCAAAAGCCGGTTTCTCAAATGAGATTGAAAAGCCTTTACATAACAATGCCCCGATCTTTTTAAAAAGGACCAGGGCAATTGCTGATATACAAAAGGGGGGATTAAAACTGGGCCACTACTGTTACAGAGGGTTCTTTTGCCACTTTGCCATTATCGATCGGCTGGCCGGTGACGCCGAAATCCTCTAGTTTAATACTAAAGCCGGCGGATACTGAAATCCTGCCATCGGCTACCGTTATTTTTCCTTCTGCTTTCACCGGCTTTGAAATTCCTTTTACCGTCATGGTCCCTTCAGCTTTTACATCATACGTGCCGTTCTGATCAAATTTTACTTTTTTGATTTTATCAATTGTACCGGTGTAGGTAAACTTGGGATATTGCTCGCTGTTCATCCAGTTTGCACCGTTAAAGTGCTCCTGCATTCTTGGATTAGAGAATACAAAATTATTTACCGCAACTTCAAAAGCCACTGCGCCGGTCTGCGTGTCAAGTGAACCGATGACCGTTTTGTTTTCCGCTTTTGGCAGAGCATCTTTGGGTGTAGATGCATCAAATGAAACAAACGCAGAAGTGGTAGTTTTTTTCTGAGCCTGAAGGGCCGCTGTTACGAAAAGGAGCAAAAGCAAAAGACTTGTTTTTTTCATGTTTATGTATTTTTTTTTTTGAATGAAGCAATTTTTATTCCGTAATTAAAATATTTAACCTTTTTTTCTTTGTCATGGCCGCACTGTAATCATTATTCTTTTTGCAGCGCTGCCCTTTTAAAACTGATTGTGGTTGTTCCCAGTATTTCGCTGTACATACTCCCGCTGCACGATCCTTTTACTGTAATGCTGTCGCCCTGCTGTAGCCGGGCCAGGTTTTCCCATTGAGCCTTCTCAAATGAAAAAGCAAGGAATGACCCGGTACTGTCTGCAAATTGAATTACTGTAATTGAATCAGCCGTTCTTTCCAACACACTGATCTGACCCCTTACCAGTATAATTTTTTCTTTATACTTTTTGTTGGCAACACTGTCGCTTGCCAAAAATTCAGCCAGTAGTCCGGTTGCAGTCATACTGTAGTCAGGCGGTATGCCAGCAGTATCTGCAAAAGTCTGCTTCATTACATACCGCTGGCCTGCTTTATATACAACTGCCACAAGCAGAGGTGCAGCTATAATCCACAACCATGCGAATTTCATTTTCCTGCCGGATGCTGCAGTATATATAAAACTGATAGCAGCAAGGACAGTAATCCATGCAAATGGCTGCAGCATGGACCATGCATTTTTGCCCGCCCCAAGGTCGGCCAGTGTGTTGGAAAAAAAGTAATAAAATGTGACCAACGCCAGGCTAAGCCCACCGGCAAGATTAGCGGCAAGCGGTTTATTCTGGTTTTTCCAGCGCAGCAGAACCGAAACCACAACTGCAGCCGGGATGAGCCAAAAGGCGTAAAAACTAAAAGCAAACTGAGGAAACGGGTTTTCCAGCTTAAAAAGTAAGGCCGACAACTCAAAAAAACTACCGGAAGGAAAATCGCTGCCCCGTACGGGAAGCTTCTGCCAGGATACCCACGGCATAAAAAAGGAAACAAGCAGCAATGCACCTGTTAAACTGTGCAGCCACTTACCTGTGTTAGTGCCGGAAATTTTGGTTGTCATCATTCTGCAAAATAAAGAATGCCGTTAAACAGGTAAATATATAATGTTTAAACATCGAAAAAGTTTGGATTATTATTTTAAGAAAAAGATAACCCTTCCGGGGTGCCGAAAGGGTAATGCAGAATTTTGACGGATTATTTTCAGGAACCTTGTAGTTCTGCTATTTTTTCCCTGATTTTCTTTTCCAGTTCAGCGGCCAGTTCGGGGTTGTCGGTCAGAAGTTGCTTTACAGCTTCACGACCCTGGCCCAGTTTATCATTATTATAGCTATACCAGCTGCCACTTTTCTGAACAATGCCCATTTCTGTCCCTATGTCAATGATTTCGCCGTTTTTTGAAATTCCTTCCCCAAAAATGATGTCAAATTCAGCGGCACGGAAGGGTGGCGCAACTTTATTTTTTACCACTTTCACTTTCACATGGTTGCCCACGGCTTCATCGCCATCTTTTATTTGTGTCTGGCGGCGGATATCAAGTCGCACGGAAGCGTAGAATTTCAGGGCATTACCTCCGGTGGTGGTTTCGGGATTGCCAAACATGACCCCAATTTTTTCCCGCAACTGATTAATAAAAATGCAAATGGTATTGGTCTTGGAAATAGTGGCGGTTAGTTTCCGTAATGCCTGGCTCATGAGGCGGGCATGTAGGCCCATTTTACTGTCGCCCATTTCCCCTTCCAGTTCACTTTTAGGTACCAGAGCGGCCACTGAGTCAATCACTACTACATCCAATGCACCGGAAAGGATAAGGCGATCGGCAATTTCAAGCGCCTGTTCGCCATAGTCAGGTTGTGAAATGAGCAGATTGTCCACGTCTACGCCCAGTTTCTTTGCATAATTGCTGTCAAAAGCATGTTCTGCGTCAATGATTGCACACATACCCCCTTTTTTTTGAGCCTCAGCAATTACATGGATTGCAATGGTGGTTTTACCGGAAGATTCGGGACCGTAGATTTCAATGACACGGCCGCGGGGCAACCCGCCGATCCCCAAGGCAGCATCCAGTCCGATGGATCCTGTGGAAACCACCTCCTGCTGGGTTTCAGCCTTTTCATTCATCATCATCACACTGCCCTTACCATAGTCTTTTTCAATTTTATCTATCGTCAGCTTCAGGGCTTTCAGCTTTTCTGAATTATTACTCATATTTGAAGTTTTTTCTGATTTTGCCATGTGTTAAAATTACAGGTTGAAATCCACTCTCTGAAAATTTCAGGTGGTTCACAAAACTAAATCATTTAGCATAAAAAAGCTAATATTTTTTGGAATATTTTTGGCTCGCTTTGGCCAGCAGTCTGGCAAATATCTTCTACAAGTGCCAGCCCCGGGATTTCAGCAGGGGCGTACAATCTTTACAAAATCCTGTTTCGCTCCCGGTGAAATCTCCCCCTTCAGCATCCCGCATATAGCATGTTTTGCAGGGGCAGTGCGGTAGTCCGGCCGTATGGCCAAGTTCGTGCAACAGAACTTTGAGAAAATTCTTTTTCTGGCGCAGGCGGAATGAAGAGGCCACACAGGCATTTCCGGGCATATACCCCAGACCCATGACTCCAAAATCGGTATGTTCATTTTTGGTGGTGCTGATGTCTTGCATGGTGATCCCTGCATACAGTTCTCCCTTCTTAGCACGTGCAGACAGCCAGCGGATCAGGCTATCGGCCCTGTACCGGTTGCGCGGCTTGTACAACGCATGTGCCGGCATTTTTTCTGCGGGCAGCAACACAACTTGCGGCACTGTTTTTTTAATGACCGGGTACACGGATGCTATAAAATCATTGTCGGCCCTGCCAAGGGGTAGTATATATATTGTGGTGGCTTGTTTTGGCAGATTTTTTATTTCTGTAAAGGGTGTCTGTTTTGAATTTTGGTTGCAGGATGTAGCTATCGCCGATAAAGACAATGCCAGCAGTACCGGGATCCGGAGTATTTGCAGATTTGAGCAGTACTTAGCCTGTTGCATCTTGAATTACAAAAGTAGGCTGCAATTTTTTGGGCCTGGGATTAAGTTTGCCTGGAATGGAAGCCAGTAAGGAATTTTTAGGATGCGGGCAAATGGGCCGGGCTAAAGAGATGGTTTGTAAGCGAATTCATTTTATATTTGCAGCCCCGAAGTGGAAAGTCGGGAGACCCTAGCTAATAGCTAACAAAAAGGTGCGGTAGCTCAGTCGGTAGAGCAAAGGACTGAAAATCCTTGTGTCGGCGGTTCGATCCCGCCCCACACCACTTCGAAACGACAAAACCCCCTCTGGTAGGGGGTTTTATCATTCAGTGCGCAGAACCGTGCACAGTTATTGTCCTTTCTCAGGATTCAATTCTTGTATTCTGTCATTATCCTCTTTAGAATTCGATTGAACGACTGGATTGACATAGGTTCAAAGGCTTTCCCCTTTTGAGATGTAAAAATGAAATGAGAATGGACCGAAAAATGGGGAAGCTGACACCGACACGAAAAATAATCCAAGTTGTGAATCATTACATCTCCAAAATTTGGCACCAATCTGGCACAGGCATAAAAAAACCACTTACAAAGTGATGTAAGTGGTTGATTTTTAAGCTCCCCCTGTTGGACTTGAACCAACGAC
>CAYYMK010000036.1:0-13048 GCA_964473035.1 uncultured Chitinophaga sp. | reverse complement strand
AAACCTTCTTCCACAAGACCAGAAGGCCGCTGCGGCCACGGATGAAAGGTATGCCACAGCAATGCACCGCTGAAAGTGGGATGAGCAGTGAGTCCCAGTTGCTGAGATGCTTTGCCTCCGTATTTTACCTGCTGAATGGCCCATTCAGTTCTTGCTGCTGCATTGCCCCTGAGCTGCGGTGGAGCAAACCCATCGAACAATGTATCGAATGCCGGATGCACTGCCACAAGTTGACCCTGCAGGTGTGTGGACAGTTCTGAAATCTGCAAACCGCATTCCTGCACAACCCCCTTGATTTCATCTGCATAGGTTTTGCTTTCTGCAGCTTTCTGCAAATTGATGCAGCGGGCGTCCCAGGTCGGAATCTGTACAGCTTTATATCCAAGAGATGCAGCCCAGCTGCACACAGACCGCAGGTTATGAAACGGCTCTTTATCGTCCATGAACTGCGCCAGAAAAATTCCGGGTCCTTTGATTGTTTTCATCTGAGGTTGTTTTAAAGATGCGTCCACTTCTCTGTACCGGTGCTGTTCTGCACTATTTTTTCTATAAACAGCATGCCTCTGATGCCCTCTTCAATACCTGGAAAATCGAGCCACTCCGGCAGTGGTTGTTCCCTGCGTAACTGAGCCTGCACACATAAGGCAAAATTTCTGTAGTGATTTGCAAAAGCTTCCAGGTAGCCTTCAGGATGCCCTGGCGGCACACGGCAGTGATGCAGGGCTATTGGGCTTAAATAAGCCGTACCTGCCCTCCACACTTCAACGGGTTTGTCGGGCCATAGCATGCGCAGGGAAGCAGCATCAGCTTGTTGCCATTCCAGTCCGCCTTTTTCTCCATATACCCGTATGCGAATATTGTTTTCTTCACCGGCAGCCACTTGTGTGGCAATAAGTACCCCGCTAGCCCCACTGCTGAAACGCAGCAGCACTGCGGCATCATCATCCAGTTTTCTTCCCGGCACAACTGATCGTAGATCAGCACATATTTCCTGCACCTGCAGACCGCTGACATATTCGGCAAGATGAAAAGCATGTGTACCTATATCGCCTGAGGCTCCTGCTATGCCGCTTTTGGCAGGGTCGGTACGCCAGTTGGCCTGCTTGTGATTTTGCCCTTCCAGAAAATTGTTCAGCCACCCTTGCGGGTATTCCACAAATATCTTTCTTATTGCGCCCAGACAGCCGCTTTGTACCTGGTGCCTTGCTTCCTTTACCATGGGATAGCCGCTGTAGGTATGAGTCAGGCAAAATAATTTTCCTGATTGCCCGATCAGTTCTTTTAACGCAACCGCTTCCTCCAATGAAAATGTAACGGGTTTATCCAGTACCACATGAAACCCGTTTTTGAGTGCCAGCTGAGCAGGTGCAAAATGCAGGTGGTTGGGCGTGACGATGCTGACAAAATCAATTCGAACCGTTGCAGGCAGCAACGATTCACTGCTGATCATTTCTTCGTACGAGGCATAAACCCTTGCAGGATCCAGCATCAGGTCCTTTCCTGCCTGATACGATTTTTCAGCATCACTGCTGAATGCCCCGCATACCAGTTCCGTTTCACCGTCCAGGCGGGCGGCTATCCTGTGTACCGCACCAATAAAGGCACCCGGTCCTCCCCCAATCATTCCCATCCGTAATTTCCTTTTCTGCATGATATTAGTTTGAAAGCTTGTACCGCATGCTCCTGCGGCGGTAAATTGGTTTGTGCGGCATCCTTGTGTGCTTAAAAATAGTACTTTTAGTTTTTCAACGTATTTTTCAAACCAAACGAACCAACAAGAAGCCTGGATATGAAAACCACAACCCGACTGCAGCTGTCCGGAATGATGTTTCTGAATTTTTTTATTTGGGGCATCTGGTTTGTAACTATGGGCACTTATCTTATGAAGGGAAATATCAGCGCCAGCGGTGGTCAAACGGGGCTGGCATACGGCACACAATGCCTGGGGGCTATCATCGCACCTTTTATTATAGGTCTGATTGCCGATAAATTTCTTGCAGCTCAGAAAATCCTGGGCGTGCTGCATCTGGCTGGTGCGGCGATGCTCTACCTGATTGGCACACAGGATAGTTTTAGTTCCTTTTACAGCCTGCTCCTCGTTTATATGGTGTTGTATATGCCTACTCTTGCTCTGGTAAATGCGATCGCACTGAAGCAGGTCACCAGTGCAGAAAAACAATTTTCAGGGTTGCGTATGTGGGGAACCATTGGCTGGATCGTTGCAGGTCTCATCATCTGGTGGATGGCCTGGGAAAAAAATCCGGCTGGTTTAAACATTACATTCAGAGTCGCTGCAGTAATTGCCGCCCTTTTTGGAATATTTTCGTTCTTCCTCCCCGACACTCCTCCGCCCAAAGCAGGACAAAGAACCACCGTCGGAGAAATGCTCGGGCTAGATGCTCTGAAAGTATTAAAGGACAGGAACTACCTTATATTCTTTATCTCCTCTATCCTGATTTGTATCCCACTGGCTTTTTATTACGGGCAAACCAATATTTTCCTGAACGAGGCAGGTATGCAAGGTGCTGCAGGCAAAATGACGTTTGGCCAGATTGCCGAAACGGTATTTCTTGTTCTTATGCCCTGGTTCTTTGCGAAATTCGGAACCAAACAAATGCTGCTGATTGGTATGCTTGCATGGGTGATGCGATATATCCTATTTGCTTACGGAGATGCAGGGCCAAATGTATGGATGTTGTTTGCAGGAATCATATTACATGGTATATGCTATGATTTCTTCTTCGTAACCGGGCAGATCTATACAGACCAAAAGGCAGGGCCAAAAGTACGTTCATCAGCCCAGGGTCTTATCACTCTTGCCACTTATGGAGTGGGGATGTATATTGGATTTTACCTGGCAGGACAATATGTAGATCATTATAAACTGAGTGATGGTTTGCACGACTGGCGTAAGATTTGGATATTCCCCTGCCTATTTGCTTCAGGAGTTGCTCTGATGTTCATCTTTCTTTTTAGAAATGATAAAAAACAACAGCTCATTAAATGAAAAGGAAAACCGCAATACGAAATTTGTTTGGGGGTGCAGCGGGTATCGCTCTATCAGGAAAACTCTCTGCCGGTACAGCAGTAATACAGGAATCATTTGGGCTGAAAGGAAATATCAATCATTCCGTTTGCTCCTGGACCTATAACTTTCTGCCACTGGATGAGCTTTGCCAGGTGGTGAAGAAAACCGGTTTTTCAGCGATTGATCTGCTGGCGCCAAAAGACTGGCCCGTTGTGCAACAGCATGGCATCACCTGCTCCATGTGCTATACCGCAGGAAAAATAAGCCTGACTGAAGGCTGGAACAGGAAAGAACATCACGGCTGGCTGATAAAGGATTTTTCAGAAGCCATTCCGCTTGTGGCAGCAGCCGGATATAAAAACCTCATCTGCTTCAGCGGAAACAGGAAAGGCATGGATGATGAGACAGGAATGAAAAACTGCGCTGAAGGTTTGAAACAAATCCTGCCTCTTGCTGAAAAACACCAGGTCATCCTACAGATGGAGCTGTTCAACAGTAAAGTGGATCATAAAGACTACATGGCCGACAAAAGCGGTTGGGGCATTGCCTTATGTAAAATGATAGGGTCGCCAAATTTCAAACTGTTGTATGATATCTACCACATGCAGATCAATGAAGGGGACGTAATCAGGACCATACAGGAGCATCATCAATATTTCGGACATTACCATACAGCCGGTGTACCAGGCCGGCATGAAATTGATGATTCGCAGGAATTGTATTATCCTGCCATCATGCGGGCCATTGCAGCAACCGGCTATCATGGTTTTGTAGCGCAGGAATTTATGCCAACAGGAAAAGAACCAAAAGATAAAATTGCAGCGCTGAAAAAGGCGATTAGAATTTGTGATGTGTAGTGTTACATCTTCATTATTAAATCTATCATTTCAACAAAGAAAATCAATACTATGTCAGATACGAATTACGATGCGATTGTGGTTGGCTCCGGAATCAGCGGTGGCTGGGCAGCCAAAGAACTCACGGAAAAAGGACTGAAAGTTTTACTGCTGGAAAGAGGCCGCAACATTGAACATATCAAAGATTATCCCTCCGCCAACAAAGAAGTCTGGGAATTTCCGCACCGGGGAGGGCGCACCCGGCAAATGATCAAAGACTATCCGGTACTGAAACGGGACTACCCGCTTAATGAAACCAATCTTGAATTCTGGTGCAGCGATAAAGATCATCCGTACACCGAAACAAAACGCTTCGACTGGTACCGGGGCTACCATGTAGGCGGCCGCTCCCTCATGTGGGGCCGGCAGAGCTACCGGTGGAACAAATGGGATTTTGAAGCCAATGGAAAAGAAGGCATTGCTATTGACTGGCCCATCCGGTATGATGACATGGCACCCTGGTACAGTTATGTAGAAAAATTTGCCGGTATCCAGGGTAGCCTCGAAGGACTGGATGTGCTTCCCGATGGTGATTTTCTTCCTCCTGTGGAAATGAATATCGTTGAAAAAGATTTTGCCGCAAAAATTAAAACGCATTACAAAGGCAAGCGACACATGATCATTGGTCGCACCGCCAATATCACTGTCAACAGGCCCGAACAGAACCGTTCAGCCTGCCAGTACCGCGACCGATGCTGGAGAGGATGCCCTTACGGCGCCTACTTCAGTACTCAAAGCACTACACTACCCGCAGCGGTGAAAACAGGCAACCTGACACTAAGGCCATTTTCCATTGTCACAAAAATTTTGTACGATAAGGATGCAAAAAAAGCCACAGGTGTGGAAATACTGGATGCCACAGACAACAAAACTTATGAGTACAAAGCAAAAATTATTTTCCTCTGCGCTTCCGCATTCAACAGCACCTGGATCCTGATGAACAGTGCCACAGATCATTGGCCGGGCGGATTAGGCAGCAGCAGTGGTGAACTGGGTCATAATGTAATGGACCATCATTTTCGCTGCGGAGCCAGCGGCAATGCAGAAGGCTATAGCGATAAATATACCTTTGGCCGAAGGCCTACCGGAGTTTACATACCACGCTTCCGAAATGTACAAGGCGATAAAAGAAATTATCTCCGCGGATTTGGCTACCAGGGAGGCGCCGGCCGGGGGCGTGGGCTTGAGGTGGCTGAGTTTACCATTGGCGCCACTTTGAAAGATGCCCTGTGCCAGCCCTCCGATCAATGGCATATCGGCATAATGGGCTTTGGTGAAATGCTGCCGGTGCATGAAAACAAAATCACACTCAACAAAAATACAACAGACAAATGGGGTCTGCCCGTACTTGACATGGATGTGGCACTGACGAAAAACGAAGAAGACATGCGAAAAGATATGATGGAAGATGCCAAAGAAATACTGAAAGCTGCAGGCGCTGTTGATGTCAACTCGTACGATTATGGATATGCGGTTGGCATGGGCATTCATGAAATGGGAACAGCTCGTATGGGACGTGACCCGAAATCATCAGTACTCAACAGCCACAACCAGGTATGGGATGCCCCCAATGTATTTGTAACAGACGGGGCCTGTATGACCTCTGCCTCCTGTGTAAACCCATCACTAACCTATATGGCTATGACAGCCCGTGCAGCTGACTTTGCCGTATCTGAATTGAAAAAGGGAAATCTTTAACTCAAAAAAAAAATTATGGAGCGGAGAGAATTACTAAAATGGATTGCTGCTGTTACCGGCGGCGCAGTAGTTGGCGCCGATGTTTTCCTGAGCGGCTGCACAACCGGCACAAAAAAAACAGGTGGCTTCAGCAGCTCTGTTGTTGAACTGCTGGACGAAGTGGGCGAAACCATCATACCTGCCACTGATACTCCGGGAGCAAAAGCCGCAAAAATCGGTGAGTTCATGAAAGTAATGGTCACCGATTGTTATACGGAAAAAGAACAGGAAGTATTTATGAAAGGTACCACGGCCCTGGATGAAGCCTGTAAAAAAATGCATGGCAAAAATTTTATGGAATGCAGTGCAACCCAGCGACATGACCTGCTGGTATCACTGGAAAAAGAAGCCAAAGAATATAACAAAGCAAGGGACGAACGAAACAAAACAGCCAGGGATGTCCACGATAAAACCAATAAAGATCTTCCCTGGAAAGATCAGAAAGAATTTGAAGGAGAGCCCATCCATTATTACAGTATGATGAAACAACTGACACTGCATGGCTACTTTACTTCGGAACCCGGCGCTACTAGAGCCCTGAGGCATGTGGCAGTACCTGGACATTATGAAGGGAATGTACCGTACAAAAAAGGGGAGAAAGCCTGGGCCTGAAACATCAATAAAAAATGCTGCACAGAAAAAAATTTTTATACCTCAGCGGCAGCCTGTTTGCAGGTGCGGCTCTATTGCCTGGCACAGACTTTTTCCAGTCGGATAAAAAGATAAGGAAGGCCGGACTGCAGCTATATACTCTTCGTGCTGAAATGACAAAAAACCCGGCAGATACGCTTCTCAGAGTTGCACTGGCCGGATACGACCAGGTGGAAAGTTATGAAGGACCCCAGGGCATGTTCTGGGGCATGGGTCATTCAGGATTTAAAAGATTTCTCAGCAATCTTGGATTGAAGCCCGTTTCAAGCCACTGCAACATATTTAAGGATTTCGAAAAGAAAACAGCAGAAGCTGCAGAAATTGGAATGAAATACCTGGTTTGTCCTTACGTGGGGCCGCAAAACACAACAGATGCATATAAAAAGCTCGCCGCAACTTTCAACCAGTGCGGAACCATTTGCTCGAAAGCCGGGCTACGCTTTGCATACCATAATCATGATTACAGCTTCACAAAAAAAGACGGGATTTTTCCGCAGCAGTTGATGATGGATGAAACAGACCCGGCACTGGTGGATTTTGAAATGGACATCTACTGGGTGGTAGCAGCAGGTGAAGACCCAATGCAATGGTTTGCAAAATATCCAGGTCGTTTCCGCCTGTGCCATATCAAGGACATGAGCAGGAATCCCGGACCCGACCGCAGTCAAAATTCGGTTGACCTGGGTACTGGCAGCATCGACTGGAAAAAAGTACTGGCTGCTGCAAACACTGCCGGAATGAAGTATTACATTGCAGAACAGGAAGCCTATCCAAACGGGACTGCACTGGAAGCAGTGAAAACAAATGCAGATTTTCTTAAAAAAATAAGAATCTAATTAGTACAAAGTCGCCCATTGAACGGATTCCAGATTCATCAAAAAATTATGAATTACGAAACTATTTCAGAAAAAATTGAACTTGAACTAGAAACTCTTTTTGCGGAACTCAGGTCCGGAATTTCCGCAAGAGAAGATAGCAGGGCTTTTGGCGCAATGATTGAAAATCGTATTACACAGAATTGGGTGAGTGTATGTTCAAACTTAGGCTATCAGGCCATTGACATTCCGGGCCGGAGAACAATTTTTGACTTTGCTTGCAATATTAATAATGAATTGTTTGGATTTGATGTCAAGACAAAGGACTTAGATTCAACACGATATTCAGATGGTGGTGTATGTGCAGTAGGCAATCTCTTAAAGTTTCTAGCGAATGATAAGGGAGTGTTTATGATCGTTGAATTTGGACATGACAAATCAACGACAAAAAACAATAGTCGTGATCTTGAATATATTCGAGTCGCCCCATTTCATTGTCTTCCGGAAAATACCTATCGTATTGAAAACTTGGGAACAGGACAGGTTCGGTTGAATTATACAATAAATCAGGTTTGGGAAGAGATTAACTGGAACAGATCATACAATGACTTTTTCAACATTTTTTGCGACCTTGCACTAACTCATTACAGGCGTGTAAAGGCAGATGCTGAAAAACGCATTAAGTCAATTCAACAATTCAAAGATGGCGGTTATCAAAACTTTCGATTCCTCAGATAAAGGCTTAAAGATTGGCGATATTTTCACTCCGGTAAAATGGGGTGAATTTGCTATCGGCAAATTTGGAATCTTCGAAAAATGGATAGAAGGTGCTGCTGTATTTGATCCGACAATGGGTTCGGGCAACCTTCTTGAGTCGTTAATTTCCTATGGTTTGTCGAAGGGTTATACAATGAATCAACTCCCGGTACATAACCTGCTCGGAAATGATTTGAACACTGAATATTATAACCAAGCATTATCAAAATTTAAAGTAAAGTATGGCTTAGATATGGCCTCAAACTTTACCAATGAAGATTTTTTGAAATTGCCACCTAAACAATACGACATTATTTTCGGGAATCCGCCCTGGCAAAATTTCGTTGATTTACCGGAAAGTTACAAAGAGCAAATAAAAAGTTATTTTTTCAAATATGACCTGGTTGGCGATAGCCAAAAACTTTTACTCGGCGGAAGCAGGATAGATTTTGCAGCATTAATCATTCAAATTGCGATTAAGGATTTTCTGAAACCCCGAGGAGAAGCAATTTTGTTTATACCCCTTTCACTCCTTCTGAATGATGGTGCAAACAGGAATTTCAGAACCTACAGCATTGAGAACATAAATTACAGTATCGAATCAGTATTTGATTTTAATACTGAAGATGTATTTGGTGGAGTGGCTACACGATATGGACTTAGTTTTTTTACAAGAGATCGCACCCCTAATTTTCCGATCCCCTATTTTCGGTTTGAAAAAGGATATTGGACTGAGTATAAAGCAAAACCAATATTTCACCACACAGATCCTCTGAGTATCCTATCGAGTCAGCAAGAATATGATTTTAAAGAAATAAAACCTGTTGTCGTTAGAAAAGAATCAAGTCCGCGACAAGGCATTAACACTTGTGGGGCCAATAATATTTTCTTTTTTGACAGTTTAGAAGAAATAGACCATAGAATTGTGAAGGTTTCTAATAAAAATATTTGCAATGTATTACTTCCTAAATCATTCATTTATCCGCTGATCACTGCAAAGGAATTCAAATCTGGCTCTACCAATCCGACTAAATGGGTCCTTCTTCCATATAATGCAAACGGCAAGACATTAGAATGGAAGCAGATTGAACGATTTCCTGAGTTATCTGGTTACCTTGAAAAAAATAAAAACGATTTACAAAACAGAAAAGGGGTAATGCTACAAGCAATGTTGAAGCGTGGACACTGGTGGTCTATGTTAGGGGTGGGTGACTATAATTTTTTCCCGTATAAAGTAGTGTGGGAAGCCTACGGCAAAACGAGCT
This sequence comes from uncultured Chitinophaga sp., assembly GCA_964473035.1. Taxonomy (GTDB): domain Bacteria; phylum Bacteroidota; class Bacteroidia; order Chitinophagales; family Chitinophagaceae; genus JJ008. The sequence continues at coordinate 3,900 of CAYYMK010000036.1, read as the reverse complement.
TTCAGCCTATGATATTTGAAGGAAGATGGCAGGCCAATCAATCACTGCAGGCATATATTCCGGTAAAGTCTTTACCTGAGGCAGAAAGAATTAAGGAGGAATTATCCGATAAACAAATAGAGAATTATCTTCTATCTTTAAAAATGGAAGGCACAATGAATTGGGCTCAGCCTGGTAAAATCAAGAAAATAATCAAGTACGAAGAAGAATCCATGACTTTGTTCTGAAATACTACCTGTTGCTGTGTCAGCAGGGGAAAATGTTTTTCATTCTTCCAGGTCAGGAAAGGGCTGTGTGGATTTCACCCAAATGAAAAAAATAAGTAATGATCAACCCTTCGTGCCTGTAACCGCTGCCCGCAATGCCCGCACATCATCAGGATTAATGGAATTATTGAAACAGTTTTCCTCCGAATCCTGAAATGCCGGATGAATAAAACGCATGCTGCTTCGCTGCTTTCCCCGAAGTGATGCATGAAACTCTGTACATCCGGTTTTTTCTGCCAGCATTTTTATATTATCAGCCCGTACCCCGCTGCCTGGCATGATGATGATCCTGCCGGCTGCTGCATGCTGAAATCTCGCAATCATGTCCACCGCATCAATGGCAACAGGCTGCTGCCCGGAAGTCAAAATTCTTTCGCATCCAATCTCAATCAATTGCTCTATTGCCTGGAACGGTTCTTTACAACGATCAAATGCCCGGTGAAAGCTAACACCCAGCGGGTAGGCTGCCTCCACAAGTTTCGCCGTTTTTATTATATCGATGCTGCCGTCTGCCATCAGCAGCCCGGTAACCACGCCATCGCAGCCGAGCTGCTTACAAAGCAAAACATCTGTTCGCATGATCTCAAATTCGTTGCCTGAATATAGAAAATCGCCACCCCGCGGCCTGATGATCGGGTATAATAAAACAGGAAAAGCCTCCCTGCATTTTTTTATGGTTGCATATGAAGGGGTAATCCCACCTTCAGTAAGGCTGGCGCAGAGCTCTACCCGGTCGGCTCCGCCCTCCACTGCTGCTGTTGTAGTGCTGTAATCTGAAGTGGCAATTTCAATGCAATAGCTCATATAAAACTGCGCCGCAAGCGAAACAACCGGCGGCAACTTATTTATTGATTGGCCGGAGGCTGTGTTTGTTTGTGCTTTTCCATGTCTTCGGTTGGCAAAAAGGTACCAATGGTAAATTTCCCGGTCGTTTCATACTCCGGCATGCGCAGGCCGCTCACAGTAAGTCCGTTCAGTCGGTGGTAGTGCCCGGCAAACCTCGAATCCAGATTCTGCACAGATGTTCTGATTTTAGCGATATCGTGAAGGATGCTAAACTGGTTGTCAATGATCATTTTTTCCAGGCTCTTGTCCTTGTTAACTGCGTTGCTATTTGCCGCAGCAAGCCCATCCGTCAGCTTGCCGATATTGGCTTCAGCGCTTTTTAACCGGTTGATGCTGGATAAGCTTTCTAATTTTACTCCGGCAACCTGCTTTTTCACCTCACTCAGATCTTTTTGCAGCTGCTCAAGTGTTTTCTTCATTTCTGCATTTTCTTTTTCCAGTTTTGCAATTTTGTCTTCATACTGAATGTTCAGGTTTTTTGTATTTGCTGCAGGGGACAAAGCCGGGTTATTCTGCCCGTAGATCAGTGCAGCCCAAAAGCTGCAAAAAAATAACAGAACTGTTTTCATTTGTGGTTTTTAATTGGGTGATAAATGTCATCCCGCCTTGGGGATGGTTTGATATAAAGTTTCGGGTCTGGAAATTGTATGATTCCTATTTTAAATGTAACACAAATATTGTAATACTCAAAGTACGGAATCCTGAAATATTTTTATTTTCCCCTTTCCTTACATAAACCAGCTTTTTGCATTGATCACTTTTGTTCCGTCTTTGGTGGTGACACAGTAATTAAAGCCTTTCTGAATGGCAAACCCGCCATGCTGCCCCCTGTTATTGATGGCGAGAAAGCCCACCTGCACATCCTTTGCCCTGCTTCCTTTGTTTTTAACAATTCGCCTGATGGCTTCCCGGCAGGCCAGTTCAGGAATCAAACCCCGCCGCATGCTTTCCACAATGGTATGTGCTCCGCAAATCCTGATCACTTCCTCTCCCACTCCGGTTGCTGATGCAGCCCCCACTTCATTATCCACAAATAGCCCGGCCCCGATGATGGGCGAATCTCCAACCCTTCCATGCATCTTGAATGCCATGCCACTGGTGGTGCATGCGCCACCGAGGTTTCCATTGGTATCCATCGCAACCATGCCAATGGTATCATGATTCAGTAAAGCCACAGGCCAGTTGCCCTTTTGCTCTTTCTTTTTTTCTTTTTCTATTTTCTCTTCCAGTTCTTTTACAGACCGCATCGGATCATACTCCGATTTCTTTAGCCACTCCTTCCATGCTTTTTTACTGGCTTCGGTCAGCAGGTTTTCTTTTTTGAATCCCTGCTCCAGCGCAAACTGCAATGCCCCCTCGCCCACCAACTGCACATGCGGCGTTTTTTCCATTACCAGCCTTGCCAGTAGTACCGGGTGCATGATGTGCTCTACCGCCATCACACTGCCGCAATTTCCGGCTTCATCCATCACGCAACTATCCAATGTTACTTTTCCATCACGGTCGGGCAAACCACCATAGCCCACACTATTGTCCGTAGGATCGGCTTCCGGCACCTGCACTCCTTTCACTACTGCATCCAGCGCCCTGCCACCTGCACCTAAAATTTCCCATGCCGCTGCATTGGCTTTTACATTCGGTGCCCATGTGGAAATCACAATAGGTTTTCCCTTGACTGCCACACTGCCGGATTCTTCCTCCAGCCGGGTTGTAAGAATAGCAGCTGCCCCAAATGTGGTTGTTTCAATAAATTTTCTCCTGTTTAACATGTGTACCATTTTTTGCAATCCGAAATTAACAGTTTCACCCGCAACAAAGCATTTTATTAATGAACAATTTGCCACTTAGATTGTAATCATACCAAACAAATATTTTAGCAAAAAAAAAATATGAAAATTGAAATCATAGCTGGCAGCCCCCGCCAGGAAAGCATCAGCCGCAGGGTGGCCCTGTACCTGCTCGACTGGTTTAAAATGAACAGTACACATGATGTACACCTGGTTGATCTGCACCAATGGCAATTGCCCCCTGTCGCTAAAGTGTGGGGCGAACCGGACGAGGCACCACTGCAATTTCAGCCTCTGGCCCAACGCATTTTTTCTGCCGATGCTTTCATCCTGGTAACCCCCGAATACAACGGCAGCTATTCACCTGCCTTGAAAAATTTGCTGGATCATTTTCCCAAACAGATCCATAAGCCTTTTGGCCTTGTTACCGCATCGCCAGGGGCAATGGGAGGCATGAGAGCCGCACAGCAACTGCTGCTGCTGGTTCCGGCTTTGTTTGGCATTGCATCGCCGGTCTTGTTGCTGACACCGCATGCCGATAAAAAATTCAGCGCTGAAGGCACTCTGACCGACCAGGGATTTGAACCATCCATACAGCATTTCACCAGCAATTTTCTCTGGTTGGCCGAAAAGCTGCTGACCGAAGAAGTGGTGACTGCATAAAAAAAAATTACGGCTACTGAAAGAAAAAAAATTGTATGACTGCAATTCTTCATAAGGCAGAAACAAGAGGTGCCGCCGATTTCGGCTGGCTCACGACTAGATATAGCTTTAGTTTTTCCGGCTGGTACCACCCTGAAAAAATTCAATTTGGCGCCCTCCGGGTGCTGAATGATGATATCGTTGCCGGAGGCTCCGGCTTTGGCATGCACCCGCATGACAATATGGAGATTATTACCATTCCGCTCAGCGGCCAGTTGAAGCATACCGATGACCTGGGCAACAATGGCAGCATCAGCAAAGGAGAAGTACAGGTGATGAGCGCCGGAACCGGAGTCCGT
>CAYYMK010000035.1:0-17804 GCA_964473035.1 uncultured Chitinophaga sp. | reverse complement strand
GTCTGGAAGGCCCTTGTCTTAAACAAAGGATTGATGGTGGGTTGAATAAAACAGGTTATGCCAGGCACAGGTTCTGCATCACCCCAGCTTTCCAGATAATGATGAGAGGGGATAATGTATTCGCAGAGTTCGGTTGTTTCATCCATCTTTTCATTGAATGAAACAGTGACTTTCACTTTCTTCAGCGCAGCTTTGAATTTTTCAGCCTCGCACCAGGTGTAGGCCGGGTTTGCGCCGTATATCATCAGGGTGCCTACTGTGCCTGCTTCCATCTGCGCCACCAGGTCCGACATATCACTGTCAATACCTTTGCGGTAAGAAACAGGGCGGGAATGATCAATCGTTTTGCCATAAGCACCGATGGCATTATTGATGGCATTTACTATAACCTGTATGTTTTTGTCGTTGCTGCCGCAAACCACCAGGGCTTCGCCTGCATGTGCCTTCAGGTCGGCAGCTGCTTTTTCTACTGCTTTTTGAAGATCACCGCTTAAGGACACTGATGCACCTGCCACACCTGCTGCCGCAGCAAGAGCAAGAGCAACTGAACCAGTTTCAGAAGCACGGTGTGTGTGGCGTTCGTCAGCATTGGCGCCTGTCATGCTGAGGTGGCTTTCAAACTGATAATGCTTGCTCATGGCAGGATTGGCCTCGTTGATGATACGGCCTTTGGCATAACCCCTTGAAAATTCAACAGGGCTAAGCCATGTACCGAGAAAATCGGCTCCAAGGCTCACAATCACTTTTGCAGCTTCAAAAAGGTAAGTAGGTATTGTTTTTCCAAATCCGCTGGCTTCGTTAGCCAGCAACATTCCGCTGTAGGATACAGCATCGTACTGAATATGCTTCAGATTAGGAAATTTTCCAATGATTTCACGGGTTGTGGGTGAAACCAGGGTTGACGTAAGCAGCACCACTGAGCCGCCGGCTGCACTCATGGCGCCGGTGATCAGTTTATCAAAAGCATCGAATGTAGAAACCTCTTCTGTCTTTCCGTTTACTCTGTGCAGGGGGTGGCGGGTGCGGTACATATCGTACAGATCCAGAACAGAAGCCTGAACTTTGGCCGATGTTCCACCGCCGGTCAGGCTGCTCTGCTCATTGCCTTCAATTTTTATGGGGCGGCCATCCCGCACTTTTGCCAGTACTGGGATTACGTCTCCTTCCTGCACAAAAGTGCTTGCATAGTGTTTTGCGACACCCGGGACAAGGTTTTCGGGTTTATTGGCATAAGGAACTGCTTTTCTTACCGGCACCTTACAACTTGCCGCAAGGGTAGCTGCAGCTGTGCTGAAGCCGAGATATTTTAGAAAATCACGGCGGGGTGCTTTCGTATCAATGATTCCCTTTTCATCAAACCCCTCAAACGGCAGTTCTTCCCGGAACTCATCTTTTGAAAACTTATGCAAATTTTCAGGGTCATTAATCTCTGCGAAATTTTGCCAGTATTTTTTGCTCATAAGTGCTGATTCGATATTTGGCTTGATAACCTGGTTCGTTTGTATCTGGGCTGCCGCTCCACTCCTATCAGGGGCAGGCAGTGTTGTCTGAATTAATAATGGCATTTCTGGCATTCCAGCCCGCCGATATCTTCCACTGTTACACTATCCATTTTACCCTTCTTTATATCATTATGAAAACGTTCATAAATGCTGTAAAACTGGTTGCCTTTCCCTTCCGAATAGTTGAAATCAACTTTAGTCTGGCGGTGACAGTTGACACACCAGCCCATGCTTAAGTCAGATACCTGCTTCACTTCATCCATTCCGGCAATATCTCCATGACAACTCTGGCACTGAACTTTTCCTGTACGCACATGCTGAGAGTGATTGAAGTAAACATGGTCGGGCAGGTTATGCACTTTTACCCATTCAATTGCTTTGGCCTGTGACGGATCCCATTGACCCGGATTATTGGGATCGAATCCGGCATGCTCATGAAGTTTGGCGATTTCAGCAGTGCCATCCACTTCATTACCATCCACATCATAAAGCCTGGGGCCTTTTTCATACGTTGTAATGGTCTTGTGGCAGTTCATGCACACATTTACCGAAGGTATGGTGGCATGCTTACTTTCCCATGCTGCGCCGTGACAATACAAGCAGTTGACCTGGTTGATACCTGCATGCACCTTGTGCGAATAGTAAATAGGCTGAATGGGCTGGTAATTTTTTTGCCGGCCCAGGCCAATGGCCCCCTTAGAAACAAAATACCCGGCCACGACAAAAATTGCCAGGGTAAAAAGGGCGATGTACACTTTATTCCGGTAAAACGGCACACTGTATGGCCTTGCGATGCCTTGCTTTTCTTCGCTTTTTCTTTTCAGCCTGCTGTTGACCCGCATCAGTATAAAAGCTGCCAATGCCAGCAATAGTGCAATGACCGCATACAGAACTTTATTTGTCTTCGTTTTTTTGGCAGGCGTATCTTTTTTATCGCCGGGAGCGGGGGCTGCATTTTTTTTGGCTACTTCGTCGTTAATGTACGCAACCATATTATCCACATCCTGCTGGGTTACATCAGGGAAACCAAGCATATCAGAAGGGTATTTGCTTTTAACACCTGTGATATAATCGTCTGCAGGGTATGTAGCTGGGCTATTGACCCATTTTAATAGTTCCTTATGGTCTGCCCATTTACCCCGGCTTTCCAGATTCATCAGTGCAGGCCCTACCACGTCTTTAAAAATATTGTGACAGGCAGCACACTTTGCTGTATAAATTGTTTTACCCGCTGATATATCCTGGGCTTTTATTTGTACCAGGGAAAAAAACAAGAAAGTCAAGAATAGAATAGCCTGCCGTCCGCTTGGTTTACATGCAATCATAGAAGTGATTGATTCAAAATGTGGATAAAAACCTTTTAACCAGCCGCAAAAATAAGTCAGGAACACATCCAAAGGACAAGTGCTTTAACTTTTTTTTGGGGGCTCAGCACATTGCATGTCAGCTTCTTAAATGATAATTTTTTATTGATCAGAACTCATGTCACAGAATCGTAATTCACAGGGGAATAGAAGATGGTTGGTATTGTTTTTGAGTTTTGATGCCTTTTTTTTATCCAATTTTGCCAAACCCGGACAGATTATCAATACCAATTATCCAACTTCATTTATTTATGCTGGAACGGCTTCAGAAAAAATGGCAAGTGAACAGCGGCCGGCTGATCCTGATCCTTTGCACTTTTGCCCTGGGCGGAAGTATGACCGGTTTTGCAGGAAAAAAAATCATGAATGTGCTTGGTGTACAGCAGGATTTTTGGTGGGCCGTTTTTTACATTCTCATCATCACTCTGCTCTGGCCATTTTCGGTGCTGCTGGTCAGTATACCACTGGGGCAGTTTAGATTTTTTAAAAAATATATTGCAAAAATCAGGAACCGCATTTTTAGTCAGAAAAAAACCAGTGCCTGACCTCTGTACCTGCATCCACAGCAGGAAGACTTTATCTTTGGCAGGTGAAAAAAATTGCGGTCTTTGCCTCAGGTGCCGGTTCCAACACCCAAAAAATCATTGATTATTTCCGGGATGATCAAAGCATTCAGGTTGCGCTGATTGTCTGTAATAAACCGGGCGCCGGTGTACTTGCAATTGCCGGTAAAGAACAGATTCCGGTTTTGATGACGGATCAGGAAAAATTCTTCCGTGGCAATGCCTGTGTAGATGAGCTGAAACAAGCAGGTATTGACCTGATTGTGCTAGCAGGTTTTTTATGGAAAATTCCGGCGCCACTGCTGGCTGCGTACAAGGGCCGCATCATCAACATTCACCCGGCATTGCTGCCCCGCTATGGCGGCAAGGGTATGTATGGCCTTCATGTGCACCAGGCTGTGCTGGACAACTGCGAAAAGGAGAGCGGGATTAGCATTCATTACGTTGATGAACATTACGATCATGGTGCAATTATTTTTCAGGCCACCTGCCCTGTATTGCCAGACGACAATCCCGTAACACTGGCACAGCGCATTCAACTGCTGGAATACAGCCATTACCCCAGGATCATAGCGTGGCTGCTGCAAAATGACAACGGGCCAAATAAAAAAGTTCCTTAACGCAGCTTTTAGATTTTGTTTTGTTACTTGCCGCCTCTGAAACAACGTATTGTTATATTGTTGCTGCTCTGTGCCGGGCATGTGTACCACCCGGCAGGGGCACAGGTTTTTACGATCAGGGGTTCCGTGTTCGACAGTGCCGGCCGCTACCCGCTGGAAGCCGTGAGTGTATTAACCAGTTCAGGTGCAGGTACCTATACAAACAATGAAGGCCAATATGAAATTACCGTCAGCAGCAAAGATTCGGTCTGGTTCAGTTACCTGGGCAAACCCACCCGGAAATTTCCTGTTGCAGGTATCCGCTACCCGCAGCAGTTTGATATTTCGCTGCATGTGCACATTCCCACATTGAAGGAAGTGAAAATAAGACCACGCAACTACCGGCAGGATTCTGTGCAAAACAGGATTGATTATGCAAAGATTTTCAATTACGAAAAGCCCCGGCTGAAAACCGTACCTGCTCAATATGGTGCAGGCATTGGGTTCGATCTCAATGAAATTATCAACATGTTTCGGTTCAGGAGAAACAGAAGCATGGAGGGTTTTCAAAAAAGATTGTTGCAGCAGGAAGAGGAAAAATTCATTGACAGCCGGTTTACAAAAGTATTGGTAAGAAGGCTGACCCTGCTATCGGGCAATGAACTGGATCGCTTCATGATCCTGTTTCGTCCGTCTTATACATTTACAAAATTTGCGAGCGATTATGATTTTCATTTATACATCAAGCAGGCATCCCTGAGGTTCGGCGCCGGATTGCTGCCGCTACCCGTTCTCAAAAAGCCGGAAGAAGAAAATTGAGAATGGATCTGACTGTGGAATTTATTGGGTCCTCATCAAAGCCAACTGCAATTAGACCTGCTCCTTTTTCTGAACCATGATGGTTTTTTCCCCGGCCGTTGTCATTTTTCCTATAACAATTGCCTTTTCTGCCAGCAACCGGCGAACTTCTTCCAGTCCTTCCGGCCGTACACTGATAAGCAGGCCCCCGTTTGTTTGTGGGTCGGAGAGCAGTTTAATGGCTTCGCCGGAATCAAGGGAGCTGTCAAAAGCCACTTTGTTGCCGTAGCTATTCCAGTTTCTGTTGCATCCATCAGGATACACTTGCTGCCTGATGTAATCTTCCACACCCGGTATGCGTGGAATCTGATCATAGCAGAGCTCAGCACACAGTCCGCTGCCTTCGGCCATTTCCAGTAAATGACCCAGCAGTCCGAAACCGGTTACATCTGTCATCGCTGTGACACATTTTTTGTGTGACAAGTCTGCTCCTTCTTTATTCAATGTCGTCATTTGGCTGACAATGCGGCTGAGCATTTCCGGTGGCAGTAATCCTCTTTTTTGTGCAGTGGATAAGATGCCCACCCCCAACGGCTTGGTCAGCAGTAAATGATCACCCGGCTCTGCAGTATTATTTTTTTTTATTTGTGCCAGCGGTACCATACCGGTTACAGCAAGACCAAAAACAGGTTCGGGGCTGTCTATACTATGTCCGCCTGCAAGAGGAATACCTGCGTCTGCACAAATAGCCCTGCCTCCTTCAACCACTTTTTTTGCCAAAGCAGCCGGTATTTTCTGAACCGGCCAGCCCAGTATGGCAATTGCCATCAGCGGTATGCCGCCCATTGCGTACACATCACTGATCGAATTGGCCGCAGCAATCCTCCCGAAATCAAACGCATCATCTACAATAGGCATAAAGAAATCAGTAGTGGAAATGATGGCCATGCCATTTTCCATGTCATACACTGCAGCATCATCGCTGCTTTGGCTGCCAACCAGCAGCTTTGCAGTTTGCGGCAAAGCCTCGTTCGTCTTCAAAATTTCTTTCAGCACATCAGGGGCTATTTTGCAACCGCAACCGGCGCCATGCGAGTACAAGGTGAGGCGGTGCTCCGCTGGGACGGAAGAGTGTGTTTGATCAATCATCCGGCAAATTTCGGAATAGTTGAGTAGATTTCTTCGTCATCATGCAAACTGCAGCCTTCAGAAAGCTTGCCGTACTCAGTTTTTTCTCCGGAATATAATCCCCGAGCTTTTCTGAAAATCGGAACTGAAGCGGAGGTGATAAATATCTTCCCCGTCATGCACCACCAGCAATCCGGTGTTGGGCGGATATTTTCCGAGGTTATCTGCAAAAAGTACCAGAGTAAAATCTTCTGTGCGCCCCGGCTGTATATAAATGGTTTTGCGGATGGCACTTGCCTTCAGCCCCTGCTTTGCCAGGATGGTTTCTCCATTCATGAGTACACTCACCGTATCACCATCAATCTCGCCGTTGTCATAAAGTGCCAGCTCCAGGCTGTCTGTTTTAAATTCCACGACCTGCAGAAATTCAGATTTCCGCCCGGCAATCGTAGCCACCTGCCGGGTCAGCTCCTCAGTTGATTTTCTTTCAACTGGTGCCACGGCTGCTGTTTTATTTTCCTTGCGTTCAGCACCGGCCATCGAACCAGCAGCCGGTTGCGAAACAACAGTTTTCTCAACCGGTTTTTCAGTTTGGGGTTGCAGACTGGCATTTCCTGTTTCTGATGAAGCAGGTGCTGATGCGATGTTTTTATTCACTGCTGCAGTCCTGGCTGTGACGGTTGTGCTGCTTGTTTGTATTGGCGTAGCTGGTTTACCTGCTGTGGAGTTCCTATTTTTTTCGCTGTTTGCTGTAACAGGCTTTGTAGTGTTATTATTCTTCTGCACAACCGGGGCATTATTCAGTGTTTGGTTGTAATCAGGTGATGGCTGTGCTTTTGCTGTTTTCGTATTTACTTCATGAAGCGTCACTGAGTTGATGGCGGGTTGTTCTGTTTTATGCGCCGCTGCTATTTCCTGTTTCTTATCTGGCCCGGAATTTTTTTCAGCTGCTTGCAACCTGCCCGGGGCAGTTGCTTTGCTGGTTACAGCAGGTTTTAGCTTGAGTTTTTCAGGTTGTACGTCTTTTGTTTCTGTTCTGGCCAACAGCATTTCCGGTCTCTTCATATCAGGCAAAAAAGGTTCGGGTTCCTGCCATGCCAGTTCTGGCTGATGCACAGCAGATACCTGTGGTACAGACAGGGCCTGGTTTTGAAACCTGTATTCTGTTTTAATTGTTTGGGGCTTTACCAATGTCATGATGGGAGCACTCTCTGTTCTTTCGCGGTAGAACGCCAGTTGGCCGGTGAGCGAAAGCTCTTCCAGGTGAGGCAGCAATTTGGAAGCGGCAAGATTGGTTTCATGGCCCAGCTCTGCTTTACCACTCACTGAATAATATTTCTTTGTTGCATTGGTTTTCCAGGTGCCGGCAAGGTACCAGCTGCTGTCAGTGATGTTTCGTTTGAAAGTGCTGGTTACTTTGATCCCCTTATCCAGTTTGCCCCGGAAATTGTATGCAATGATATCGTCATCTGTTACTTCACACACATCGCCAAGAATAGTGCCTTTAACTTTCTTAACAATATAATACAGTGTATCGTTTACGATGAACTCACTGCGTGAGTAGCCAAACACTTTTCCTTTGTATTCAGTAAGGGCAATTTCGAACAACTGGTCTTTGCGAACGGTGTTGCTGTCGTTGCTGAGTGAGCCGGTCCATAATCCGGTGAGCGACTGGCCGAAAAACGACAATGGTAAAACGAAACACAGCAGGCTAAGCCTGATTTTGTTCCCGTTGCTGTGCAATCTGGAGAAGCGGAAGGGCATTTTCAGTAGTTACGGTTTTACATACAATACTATGTAATAACGTATTTAGGTTCTCCCGATTGTGCAGGCTCTTCAAATAAAAGGTATCGTAATATTTCAGCAGGATGCGGAAACTTTCTACGGTATTTCCCTCTTGCAGCAGTTGTATGGCATTTTTTGCATTCAGACCGCCCAGCTTTTCTTTAATCCTGCCAATGGCATCTGTCATTTTCTGCAGATCCAGGCATCCATACTCTTCTGTGATATGTTTCAGCCTTTCATCAAAAGGTATATCCAAAAAATAAACCGGTGAGCAGCGCATGGTATTCCATAAAGAACCGGGAATATTGACATGACCGATGCGTTGCGATTCGTCTTCGATCCAGGCACTGCCTCTGCCAGAATGATCTTTTTCCCTTATCCGTTTTAACTCCATAGTTAAAATATTTTCAAACATTTCCTGTGAAGGTTGCTGCGGCAGCCCGATATTTCCAAAAGCTGAGCCTTTATGCCCGGCTATTTGCTCCAGGTCGATGATGGATGCGCCTTTTTCCTTCAGCCACTTCAAGAGTTCTGTTTTTCCCGAACCAGTATATCCGCCAAGAATTTGAAATCGGAAAGGTTGTGAAAATGTTTCCAGCACTTCATTACGGAATTTTTTATATCCCCCCACAAGGGTAAACACTTTAAACCCGTACAAGTCCAGCAGCCATGCCACGGCAGCGCTGCGCATGCCCCCGCGCCAGCAATAAACCAGAATCGTCTTTGATGCATGAAGCCCGTTTGTGTTTTTTTGTTTTGCACATATTTCTTCTGCTTTATCCAGTAAGACATTCATTTTCGGACCAAAATAATTCAGCCCGCTTTTGATCGCAAGTTCCCTGCCCTGTTGTTTGTACAGTGTGCCGACCACTTTTCGTTCTTCATCTGTAAATAGCGGGAGGGAACAGGCGCCGGGTATGTGGGCATGACTGAATTCGCCGGGGCTGCGCACATCCAGCACGGGATGTTGTTGTGCCATTTCCAGGAACAGTTCAATATGAATTTTTTCTGCAGGCATCGCTGAAGTCAAAATCAGAAGAAGGCCGCTACCGTGCAGCCCTGACCAGATCTTACCGGTTCATTGTGGCTAAAAATTCTTCATTGCTCTTTGTGCCTTTCATTCTGTTCTGCAGTTCCCGCATCGCTTCTTCAGCATTCATATCGGTAAGATATACCCGAAGCAGGTTCATGCGTTGCAGCACATCTTTTTCAAGCAGCAGGTCGTCGCGGCGGGTAGAGGATGCCACAATATCTATTGCAGGGTAAATGCGTTTATTGGACAATTTCCTATCGAGCTGCAGCTCCATATTACCGGTTCCTTTGAATTCTTCGAAAATCACTTCATCCATTTTGCTTCCGGTATCCACAAGGGCGGTGGCAATGATGGTGAGGGAGCCCCCGTTTTCAATCTTTCTGGCTGCACCAAAAAATTGTTTGGGTTTTTGCATAGCATTCGCTTCCACACCACCAGATAACACTTTGCCGGATGCGGGTGCTACGGTATTGTGCGCCCGGGCAAGCCGGGTAATGGAATCGAGCAGAATAACCACATCATGTCCGCATTCAACCAGGCGTTTTGCCTTTTGCAGGGCCATAGTGGAAACCTTCACATGTTTTTCAGCTGGTTCATCAAAAGTAGAAGCGATCACTTCAGCTTTTACACTTCTTTCCATATCTGTGACCTCTTCCGGCCTTTCATCTACCAGTACCACCATAAGGTAACATTCCGGGTGATTGGCGGCAATAGCATTGGCCACAGCTTTCAACAGCATGGTTTTCCCGGTTTTTGGTTGTGCCACGATCAGTCCTCTTTGCCCTTTTCCAATTGGAGTGAACAGATCCATAATGCGGGTCGACATATCGGAAGGCGCTGTGAAGAGGTTCAGTTTTTCATACGGAAAAAGCGGCGTCAGGTAATCAAACGGTACCCTGTCCCTGACTTCTTCCGGTGATTTTCCATTGATGGAATCCACCTTCAGCAGGGCAAAGTATTTTTCACCTTCTTTAGGAGGGCGAACGGCACCATAAACTGTATCGCCGGTTTTTAATCCAAATAATTTTATTTGCGAAGGAGATACATACACATCGTCGGGTGAAGAGAGATAGTTGTAATCGGAAGACCGAAGAAATCCGTATCCATCAGGCATCATTTCCAACACACCTTCACTCAAAATGACTCCGTCAAATTCTACATTGAATGCAGGTTCTCTTCGCTGCGGATATATTTTGTTGGCTGCCGGAGCTCCTTCAGCTACCGGGTCAGGAACGGAAAAACGTTCTGGTTCTGCAACCACGGGGTCTTCTGCCTTTATTTCATCCGGGATCGATTCGGCAATTTCATTTTCCCGGGTTTTTTTCCTGCCTTTTTTCATTATGGGTTTCTCATCTCTTTTTATGGGTCCGGCTGGTTTGCGGTTGCGGATATTCTCATCTTCCGCAGTTTTAGGTTGCTCCGGAGCGCTGACGACCTCTGCCTCTTCACTGCTGATACTGGTAGTGGTTTTTATGATACGCTTGCGGCGGCCTTCTGCCTGTGGCGTGCTGTCTTTTGCGCCAGCAATGGCCTGGCTATCGAGGATCTTATATACAAGATCTTGTCGTGAAAGTTTTTTTGCATGGGGGATTTTCAATTGCTCGGCTATATCGAGCAGTTCAGGAACGAGCATGTCGTTCAGTTGTAGAATGTCGTACATAAAAAATTCTTGAAGGTTAACTGCGGCACAAATTCACCGGTCTAAACGCCTGAAAAATGATTTTGAGTTTATGTTGAAAAGGAACCTGCGGTACTGATGAGCTTTTAAAATGAGGACAATACTTATCAGCTATTCCGGTGCAATATTAGTGCAATTTTACTAAAAAGCAAATTTCGGTGCAGAAAACGGGTGCATCTGAGAAAAAAGCGACTACCCTTCATCCCGGATTTCTGTACAGGAAATCTTCATCTTTATAGCTTTATCGGACTGTTGCTATGGTTTCATTTCCGATACATTGGCACATGACTGATCCCCCGCAGCACGCCTGTTGTTTCATAAAATTTCAATCAATCTTTTGTGTATTTTCTCCGATGCTCAGGGCAAAAAAATAATTTGGCAACAGCTCTTCATCCGCAACCTGCATGTATACATTATTACAAAGAATTTCTAGTGACCGATAATTGTGCACTGGAAAAATAATCTCAAACAGTGATTTATCAGCAGGAGGGCTTTGAGCTGTAAAAATATACTCCAGGCATAAGCCATGTCGTTATATGAATCGTACCTTTGCTGCGCAAAATTCAGATCATGTTTCATACCCGGGTTAAAATAAAGGAACTGCTGACATGGGAGCCCACAGGCCAGGAAGTTACGGTGATGGGCTGGGTCAGAACATTTCGCAACAACCAGTTTGTTGCACTGAACGACGGTAGTACCAATACCAACCTGCAGGTGGTCCTGGAGCTGGGTGTATTCCCGGATGATCTGCTGAAGCGGATTACTACTTCTGCATCGCTTAAAATTTTCGGAGTGCTGGTGCCATCACCCGGAAAAGGGCAGAACATGGACCTGAAAGCAACACAACTTGAAGTCCTGGGCGATTGTGATGCAGAACAATACCCGTTACAACCTAAAAAACACAGCCTTGAATTTTTAAGGGAAATTGCCCATCTCCGTTTTCGGACCAATACTTTCGGATCGGTATTCCGGGTACGCCATGCACTGGCATTCGCTATTCACAAATTTTTTAACGAGAAGGGTTTTGTGTACATGCATACTCCTATCATCACCGCCAGTGATGCAGAAGGAGCTGGTGAAATGTTTCGTGTCACTACCCTGCCATTCGACAATACACCCCGTACCGAAACTGGTGCAGTGGATAGCAAACAGGATTTTTTTGGGCGACCCACCAACTTAACGGTAAGCGGACAACTGGAGGGTGAACTGGCAGCCACCGCATTTGGTGAAATTTATACGTTTGGCCCCACGTTCCGGGCCGAAAACAGCAATACCACAAGGCATCTTGCCGAGTTCTGGATGATCGAGCCCGAAATGGCTTTTTATGACCTGGAAGACAATATGAATCTTGCAGAAGAATTCATTCAATACATCATCCGCTATGCAATGGAGCATACACCCGCAGACCTGGATTTTTTAGCACAACGACAGGCCGAAGAAGAGAAACAACTTCCTCAGGACAAGAGAAGCGACATGGGGCTGATTGAAAAACTTGAATTTGTCCTCAACAACAAATTTGAGCGCCTGACCTACACCGATGCTATCCGTATCCTGCAGGAAAGCAATCACAATAAGAAGAAAAAATTTCAGTACGAAATCAGCGGCTGGGGTATGGATCTGCAGAGTGAACACGAACGGTACCTGGTAGAAAAACATTTTAAGAAACCAGTAATACTCTACAATTATCCTGCCGCCATCAAGGCATTTTACATGCGGCAGAATGATGATTGCCTGCCCGGGCAGCAAACCGTTGCAGCAATGGATATCCTGGCGCCAGGTATTGGCGAAATCGTTGGCGGATCGCAACGGGAAGAACGGCTGGACCGGCTTCAGGCAAGAATGAAAGAAATGAATATTCCCGCAGCAGAGTTGTGGTGGTACCTCGACACCCGACGCTTTGGCACAGTCCCTCATGCAGGGTTTGGCCTGGGATTTGAACGAATGGTGCAGTTTGTAACCGGCATGAGCAATATCCGTGATGTCATTGCCTTTCCCAGAACACCCGGTAACGCCGAGTTTTAATCCCGCTGTTTTTAGTGGCACGGATCTGCCCCATGTTCAACAGAAAAAAAACCGGCATTTGCTGCCGGTCTTTTCAGGAAAAAAAATTTCCTGCATTAATACATTTTCTTCTGAATCTCGCTCACCTTATTGTTGAATTCCACAGCTTTTGCAGGATCTGAAATTGTCTTTGAATAGGCTGTTGATGCTTTCAGTACTGCCGTATAAAGTTTGGTCAGTTCCAGGTAATGACCTTTATACGAAGGATCGTCCTTTTGCTTTTTATCATCTGCCATGCGGGCATCCACCACCTGCTGCATTGCGGTGAGGATGGATGCTTCATCTTTCAGGTTTTCGGTATCAATGGCAGGTACCATACCATCGCCGGATTCCGTTTGTGCCGGGGCTTCTGTTTTTACTTCAGTGCTGGCTGGTTCCTGGTTGTCTTTCTTGTCCTTACTGCCACAGGCAACTACAACGAGTGACAGACTGAATAAAAGGATAATAGAGAGGCTTGTACTTTTCATGATGATGCGTTTGGTTTGTTGTAAAAAAACCACAAGATAATGTTACGTATTGAAAAAAAGAATACCCTTACTCATGAATACACATCACCGGTACATGCGACTGGTACAGCAACTGGCGGGTGGAGCTGGGTTTGAAAATACCCTGAAGCAGTTTATGCTTTTTTGGAATGGCGATCAGCAGGTCAATGTTATTCTTCTCTGCAAATTCATTGATACCATCTTCAATGTCTCTGTGTTCAATAAAATGGTATGTGGGATTTGCGCCTTCAAGCATCGTATGAAGCAGCAAGGACTCCTCCGGTGTATCTGGTGTAAACCGCCTGTTGTGATAATCCACATTCAGTACGTGCAGTTCGGCGCCAAACTCCTTCACTAAATTCCGGATGATATCTACCGGAGTTGTTTCTACCACATCCTTAAAATCGCAGGCAAACCCGATTTTTCGTATGCCACCTGCAAAATTTTTGCCTGGCGGAATACAGATAACCGGCCAGCTCAGGTGTCTGATTACCGTAAGAGTATTACTTCCAAAAAGTATTCTTTCTACATCGGAGGCACCTTTGCTCCCCATAATCACTGCAAAGGGTTTTATATTATTGCAGAGCGACTCCAACTCATCTGATACGTTGCCCATTCTAGCCTCAGTATACACCTTGGTGGCGCCGGATGTAATATGCTCCACTTCCTTTTTAAGCTCTTCCAGTTTTTCTTCCGCCTTTTTTTTCAGTTCATCTACTGAAACCAGCACAATGGGTACGTCGGAAAAACTGACGGGAACCTGGTACACATGCAGCAATAAAACACTTGCATGTACCGCCTTTGCCATATCAAGTCCATAATGCAGGGCGTTGGTGGCGACCTGGGAAAAATCGGTGGGGATAATGATGGTTTTCATCTTTTGTTTTTTTTATTCTGAACCTCAAGATAATACAAAGTGGTCAGTTGTGGCTTGATGTGCATCAGCCGGCTATATGATCCGGGTTTTTATCTTTTGCCGGAAGCCCCGGCCTGGAATGCAGCCAGCCTTGCAGCAATATTGTCCCTCATATTTACATAATACAAGTTGATATCGCCAATATGGTAATTACGGGTGAAATAAAAAAAGCTTCCCGGAAAACGGGGCTTCCGGACGTATAAAAAACCATTTGCAATTTGCGCATCTGTGCTGTGCAGGTACACCCGGTTAAACCGGGAAAGGATGCTGCCCCTGTTCAGGCTGCGTGGTGCAAATTCGCCCCCGGTTGTCCAGGTAAGAGGATTGGTTACAAGCGAAAGACCTTTTTCCTTTTTATAATACCGGGGAACATAACCCCTGCGCAGGGTGCGCCAGCTGCAGAGGCAGCCGGTTTGCAATGAATCTTCGCACATTTTCAGTGTGCTGAAATAACCGGAAGGTACAGCCCACCCAATCACATAGGCTGCAATGAGCTGCTTCCGCAGGGCACTTGCATTTCCCGTGCTGCTATCAAAAAATTCTTTCAGTAGTTTTTCGGCAAGAAAACTACCCTGGCTGTGTGCAGCGATAAAGAAGGGCCGTGCCTGGTTCCAGTGTTGCAAGTAGAATTCAAAAGCCGATTTCACATCCTGGTATGCAATTTCAAATGCACCATTTGCCTGCTTCTGATCCGACGTAAAAAAATTACTGATATGCGCCTGCCTGTACCTGGGTGCAAATACACGACAACTGCCGTTGAACACACTGGCCTGGTACAGAATAGTGGAATAATCAGTTTTTGCATTAATATACGCATCGTTAATCCGGGCATTCAGGCTGTGCCGGTCTTTTCTTTTTGTAAACGTAGTGGGATGCAGAAAAAAAACATCGGCTGTCAGTTCTTTTTTTGCCATTGCCAAAGCAAGAGGCACACTATCCGAAGGGTCTTTTTTTTTATCGGGATGGGCAGCCCAGTAATACAAATCGCTGTATTGGGGATGACCGCTGGAGTTTTCATACTCATACTGGCTTCTATATGCCCTGTATTTATCAGCACAGGAAATCAGAATTAAGGATAAAGCGATTAATATGAACAGCCGATAGTGCATGAAATGACTATTTCAAAACTAATTAAAAAAGGTTAAGCGCAACACAACTCTTTTTTAAAATTAAGATAATCAATTATTTAGACTCATACCCTTATCCGATAGAAAATAATTTTCAATTTTTTAGTACTTTGTTTTGCATAGTACCAAACATCACCCTATCTTTGTACTGAATTTGAAAGCTAATTTATGAATATTGAAAATACACAAAGCCAGATGCGCAAGGGGATCCTGGAGTTTTGCATCCTCTCAGTCATTCGCAGAGGCGAAGCTTACCCAAGTGATATTGTGGAAGAAATGAAAGCGGCCAACCTGCACATACTGGAAGGTACCCTGTACCCCCTGCTCACCCGGCTGAAAAATGCGGAAATGCTGACGTATCGTTGGGTTGAGAGTAATGCCGGCCCACCCAGGAAATACTTTTCACTGACACAAAAAGGTGAAGCTTTTTACGGAGAACTGGAGCAAACCTGGAATGAATTATCAGGAGCCGTACACACACTCACCGGAAAAAAAACAGATGATCCCTTAATGAACCAATAAACAGCCACCAGCTGTGCCCTCACAAGAACAGCACTCAAAAAAAATGATCAAATGAAAAAGATCAGCAACATAAACCTGAGCGGACGGGTGATCCCGATTGAAGATGCAGCATACGAAAAACTGCAGCAGTACATTGAAAGTTTGCGCCGCTATTTTAGGCATGAAGAAGGCCGTGATGAAATCATCAACGACATTGAAAGCCGTATGGCCGAGCTGATGAGCGATAAAATCCGCAAAGGCACCAGCGCCATTACTGAAGCAGACGTGGAGGAACTTGTTTCTGCCATGGGGCGGGTCGAAGACTTTGAAGAAGCAGATAAAGACTCAGCCACTGCAGGCAATGCCAATACAACACAACCCGAACCCAGCAGCTATGTAAGAAGGGAACGGGGACGTATGTACCGCGACAGCGGCAACCGGATTGTGGGAGGCGTCTGCAGCGGAATTGCAAACTACACAGGTGTTGATCCTTCTGTGATCCGCTTCCTGTTTATTATTCTGGGGCTGGCAACTGGGTTGGGCATTCTTGCCTATATTATTCTTTGGATTGTGTTGCCTCCAAAAGACCTGGAAGGATTTTCGGGTAAAAAACTGTACCGTAACCCGGACAACAAAGTTTTTGGTGGCGTGGCAGGCGGCTTGTCGGCCTACTTCAAAATCAAAGCCTCCACTATAAGGCTGATTCTTGCCGCACCATTAATGCTCAATATCCTGTTGTCTGTGCTGAACCGTTTTCGGTATGACCACGATTTTTCATTTGCCCTGAATCTGGGCTTTGGCTCCATCACCGGTATGTTTATTCTCACCTATATCATACTATGGATCATACTCCCTGAAGCAGAGTCCGATTACCAGAAAATGGAAATGCGTGGCGAAACGGTTGACATCAACCGCATCCGGCAAAATGTACGGGAAGGAATGGGCCATCTAAAAGAAAAAATGAAAGACTGGGGCCAGGAGGTGAAAGACTCGGCACAGCAGATGGGATCAAAAGCAAAAGAATTTGCATCCACCCAAGGCAAAGCCTTTGCAGCTGAAGTGCAGGATGCCGCACGCAGGGGCGGCCGAGGCCTGGGCCATGCCATTGCTGTATTGTTTAAAGTGTTTTTCATTTTCATTGCCGGGATCATTGCATTTTCCATTTTTATGACCCTGCTTGCACTCATTTTCGGTGGTGTGGCATGGTGGCCCATTAATAATTTTTTATGGACCAGCAACTGGCAACAGGTGCTGGCCTGGCTTACCCTCATTTTGTTTTTACTGGTACCGATGGTTGGCTTTATTGTATGGCTGGTGCGCCGACTGATGAAAGTAAAATCAAAGAACAACCACCTGGGATGGATTTTCGGCGGGCTTTGGGCTCTGGGCTGGCTGGCAATGATCCTCTTTGTGTCTGGTGTAGTTCGTGACTTCAGGCATTTTGAACAAGCTGAAAGCACGGTGGCAATGGACCGGTTTAGCGGCAATAAAATGATTGTGACTGTAATGCAGCCAGAACTGGAATACAATGGCAGATTTGGCTGGATCAATGATCCGGGCAATGGATGGGATATGACAGCAGACAGCATGAAAATTGCTGCCGTCAAATTCAGTGTAAAGCCAAGCATCGATTCCCAATATCACGTTGTCGTAAAAAAATATGGATTCGGGAGCTCCATACCGGAAGCCGCTGCCCGTGCTGAAAAAACGGTGTTTCAGGTTCGGGCCGCTGACAGCCTGCTGGATGTGGACAACAGTTATGCCATTGGCAAAGAAAGCAAGTTCCGCTTTCAACATGTAGAATTAGAAATCCGGGTTCCGGTTGGAAAAACCATCCGGTTCGATCCTTCCGTTAAAGAAAAACTTCACTCCATACATACCAATATTAAAAAAGGCTACAGGAGAAACAGGATTACAGGGATTGAATTCCGTGTGCACGACGAAGACCGGTTTGAATATGAGCCCGGCGTTGATTACCAAATGGGGGCAGATGGTTTGCTGCAAGGCCCTGGCGGAACAAAACCTTATGATGGCTACCGCTATGAAAAAGAAGTGACTCCGGCAAAGGATGACTCGATCAGGCTGCAAATAGAACAGGAAAAAAAGAAGAAAGAAGAGAGTGAAAGAAAAATCAGGGAGCTGGAAAATCTGCAAAAAAAATCCGGGGCCGGTATCTTGCGCAACAATGATATCCCGGGAGGCAGCCACGCTACTGTGCTGGCAGGAGGTCCGTTTATTGACGCAGGTGCTCCATTGTGGTTTTA
>CAYYMK010000034.1:0-17891 GCA_964473035.1 uncultured Chitinophaga sp. | reverse complement strand
ACATGAGCCTGCGGTAAAAAGAATATTGTGAGTAAAATCTTCGTATCTCCAATAGGTACCGGTATAAGACTGTGCATTTGGCACCATAAGTAGGAATATCCCTTTATCTGCAAGAAGATATTTTTTTATATGTACAAGGGAATCAATAATATTTTCTTTTTCAATATGCTCCAGTACATGGCTCATGATTATTCGATCAAATTTCTTGTTCACAGTTAATGCAAATTCTCTTACGTCACCAATTTTTTCAACCAATAAACCTTCATTGCGGCAAGTGGCAATAGCTTCATCACTGATGTCAATCCCAAACAAATTGGAAAAGCCTCTGATCTTCAGATATACGAGTGTTTGACCCAAACCGCAACCAATATCCAATATTGCCAGATCTTTGTCTGATTCGGTAAAAAAAGGTTTCAGGTATTTGGGCAATTTGTAGGTATCATAGGTTTTATCATTGAGTTGTCTATTTGCAAAATAGGAGCTTCTTTTAATGTCGTCATTTAATTTTTCATTCATTTGCTCAATTATTAATTATATAGAGTCAAAAAGTGTTCTCACAATCTTTTCAAACTGCGATTGGTACACAAAGTCGTATGCCTGTTCACCTTCCGGTATTACATTGGGGCATTCAAAAAAAACCTCAAGTACCCTTTTTACTTTCAATGCTTCTGCAAGGGCAAAGGGAAATGATTGGTTGCCGATAAAGAATTTACAGCCGGCAATTAGTTCTGCCAGTTCAAGAAAATCTGCGACCTTCCTGTACCGCAATGCCGGTAACGCCTGCTTCATGTCTTCATATTCTTCAGGGGTACCCACAAAACTGAGGTTTGGGTACCGCTGCAGAAAAGCATAACTGATACCCGGGGCCCTGTAGCGAAAACTGCGGGCAATGACTATCTCATCTTTCATGCCCGCATTCGGAACGGCACGGAGCCAGGGTTTGCTGAGATCAGCACTGATTCCATACATGTGAAAATACCAGCGGCAAATGTGGTTGCTGTTGTAATCAAAAGGGTATTTCCTGAATTCATCAAGGTCATAATCTACCCGCTGCTGTTCCAGTACATCTACCACCGCAAATTCGGGCTGGCTCAGCAGTAAAGGAGCCAGCAGTGTTACATCGCTTTCTGTCAGTATTTTTCCTTTGTTTGCATGCTTCATGCTTTTCCGGTACAGCGATTTTTGGTTGATCTGCAGGTGTACATGAATTTTTTTTGTTCCGGCCAGTGCAAGCATAGCCGGAATTGCATAAATCACATCGCCGAGCAACCCGAAATGTTTGAAGTGAACAGCATCAGCTGCTGTCTGCGGTTGCAGGTCTGGCTGCTGTAGTCGGGACAGTGCCTTAGTAAAAATCTTTCTTTTTGCTTTTTGCTTGAAAAAAGCGATAGATAGCCGCTGGAAAATATTCAACCCGTTCATATCTTGTTATCAGGATTTCAAATGTAAATGTTTTTCCGACTCGCCGGGTTGTGCAGGGAAATTCGTTACTTTGTTTGTACTGCAGCAAAACACGGAATTAACAGACCTGGTATGCCACGAATTTTTCATGCACTCATCTGGTATCTTTTCAAATTTCCATATTATAAACTGGCAATGGGGGCACTGGGTGCCCGTTCCCGGCTGAAATCTGCAAAGCTGGATGGGGCAAAAAGAATTTTGATCGGATCCTCTGTGTATATCAGCGAAAACGGGTGGCTGGCCTGTATGCCCCTGACTGGAAGCAAGGACGCTTCACTAAAAATCGGTGATGGTACATATGTGGGTAGGTTTTGTCATATCTATGCCAGCGCAAAAATCGAAATCGGGAAAAAAGTGTTGATGGCTGACAAAGTGTACATCGCAGACAACCTGCATGACTACAGGAATGTGCAGATTCCGGTTATAGACCAGCCGCTAAAGCAAACAGCTCCGGTGTTTATAGGTGAAGGTGCATGGCTGGGCGAAAATGTATGCGTAATCGGCGCCAGTGTGGGAAAGCAATCTGTGATCGGCGCCAATTCTGTTGTGCTGAAAGATATTCCAGATTATTGCGTGGCCGCCGGAGCCCCTGCAAAAATTATCAGGCGATATTCATTTGAAAAGAAGCGTTGGCTTCGTACAGATGAGCATGGCGGGTTTCTGGAATAAACGATTTTGGAAAAATGTGAGCTACCTGGAACAATCTGCGATATTTTAAAGATCAATCAAACGATGCAGGAATGAAAAAAGTTTTAATCACCGGCGGGGCTGGTTTTATCGGGTCGCATCTTGCGTTGTTCTTGCTTCAAAAAGGCTATGAAGTAACGGTTTTGGATAACTTGCTTCCACAGGTACACGGCATTCGGCCGGAACAGGACTCGGAATTATACCAATCAATCAGGCAAAAAGTTCATTTCGTCAAAGGAACGGTAACCGACAGGGGGTGCTGGGAAAATGTACTGGAAGGGAAAGAAATTATTGTGCACCTGGCAGCTGAAACAGGCACAGGGCAATCCATGTACGAAATCAGCCGCTACGTGGATGTAAATATTGGCGGAACAGCCCTTTTGCTGGATATTCTTGCCAATCAGAAACACAGCGTTCAGAAAGTTGTGGTTGCTTCATCCCGGGCCATCTATGGGGAAGGCAAATACATTTCGCCCGAATTCGGGCCGGTGTACCCGGCGCACAGAAATGAGGATGATATGCTGCGGGGAAACTTTGAAGTCAGCTATCCGGGGTCTTCTGTGCTCACTCTGACTGCTACGGATGAAGAATCAAAAATTCACCCTTCTTCGGTTTATGGTATTACCAAGCAAAACCAGGAACAAATGATCATGCTTGTGTGCCGCTCGATAGGGATTGCTGCTGTAGCCTTCCGTTATCAGAATGTATATGGTCCCGGGCAGTCGCTGCGAAATCCATATACGGGTATCCTTTCTGTTTTTTCAACACTGATGAAAAACAGCATGCCGGTGAATATTTTCGAAGATGGGAAAGAAAGCCGTGATTTTGTTTATATAGATGATGCAGTAAAGGCCACATGGATGGGTATGGAAAAAGATGCGGCTAATGGAGAAGTGATGAATGTTGGCAGCGGTACGGCCACTTCCGTTTCAGATGTTGCCCAGGCACTGGCTGCAGCATACGGATACCAGGCTCCCTTGCAGGTATCAGGCAATTTCAGGCTGGGAGATATACGCCACAATTATGCAGATATCACAAAAATACAAAGGCTGCTCGGCTATCAGCCCTCTGTTTTTTTCCCTGAAGGGGTCAGGCTTTTTGCTGCATGGGTCAACAGCCAGCACGTCGCCGGAAGCCTTTATGAGAAATCTGTAAATGAAATGAAGGAAAAAGGACTTATGAAGTAAACAGTGTATGGCAAAAACAGGGCTTGTAACAGTATTATATCACAGCGATGCCGTGCTGGAAGGTTTTTTCAACAGCATCGCACAGCAATCATTCAAAGATTACATTCTTTACCTTATAGATAATTCGGCCAATGCAGCAACAGATACGTTGATTGCACAACTGGCGCTGAAATATCCTGTTACCGCAATCAGGTATATCAGGAGCCCTGGTAACATTGGCGTTGCAGCCGGGAATAATACCGGCATCAGGCAGGCTTTGACAGACGGGTGCAGCTATGTTTTGCTTCTGAATAATGATATTGAAATAACAGAGAATAATGCCCTGGAGCAAATGGTTTCTGTTTGTGAAACGCAGGGAGAAAAGATGGTTGTTCCCAAAATCTCTTACTATGATACCCGGAAATTGTGGATGGCCGGAGGGTATATGGATACCTGGCGGGCCCTGGGAGTGCATGAAGGGTATAACAAACAAGATGCCCCCCGCTACAACATAAGAAAGCATATCAGCTATGCACCAACCTGCTTCATGATCATAGCAAGAGAGGTTTTCGGAAAGGCAGGTTATATGGACGAAAAGTATTTTGCTTATTACGACGATACGGATTTTGTATGGCGGGCAACAAAGGCAGGCTATCAATTATTATACGAGCCTTCAGTGACGATTCTTCATAAAGTTTCTTCATTGGGCGGCGGAGACTGGTCTCCGTTCTACATCTATCATTCCAACCGGAATAAATTGTATTTTATCCGAAAAAATTTCAGGGGGATTAAAAGATATTTTGCTGTTTGTTATACGCTTTTTTCAAGAATTATTTTTTGGTTCAGGTACAACCGGGAAGGGAAACATAATCTGCTTCGGGGTTTAAAAGACGGGTTCCGGATGAAACCCGGGTAGAGGCTATACCTCTTCTTTGATTCTTTCCATAATCGCTCCCCAGTGGTAATGCCGGTAAAAGGCTTCCGGAGTTTGCGCAGATCCTGCCATATTCAGAATTGCATTTGCAAAGGCCTGCCAGTCAGAATCGGGCAGCACGACTAATTTTTTACCACATACTTCTTGTGCGATGCCGCGGGCGCCTGATTTTGCTGACAGCACGGTCGCTCCGCATGCAATGGCCTCCACAATTTTTGTTTTGATGCCCCCTCCGCTGATGACCGGGTTCAGAAATATATCCGTTGCTTTCAGGTAGCTTGTGATCTCATTTGTGAATCCGGTAAAAATGATGTTCTTGCCGGCATATCCGGAAAGCTGACCGAATTTTTCAGGAAGATTTTTCCCGCTGACGATGATTTTGTACCGGAACGAATCTTGCTGCAGCAGCAAGGGATTTATTTTATCAAGGATGACCTGGAGTGCATCCAGGTTGGGCTGGTAATTCAGTAAACCATTAAAAGATAAAACCGTATCTGAATCTGAAAAGCCATGCAGAGCAGCAATGTATTTTTTTGACTCATCGCGGTCGGTGGGGTATGATGGCATTTCAATACCAAACGGAAGTTCCACACATTTTGATTCGGGTATTCCCCAGGTTTTCGTTGCAAAATTTTTATCTTCCGGCGTGATAAAGAAAACGGCATCTGCCAGTTGCAGACATCTTCTTTCGTACCATTGCAGAAAAGGCCACCACCATTTTCCCATACTTCTGAAGCGCTGGTATTCGATGTTGTGAGTGTGGATGATGGTTTTAATCCCGGTTCTTTTTTGTAGCTTTTTTGCGAGCCAGCCAAAATAGGGATGCTCCCAAATGATGGTATCAAATTGTTCCTGTTGTACCAGTGCCGAAATTTTTTTCATCAGTCCTGGATCCATGTAGCGGAAAAAAGATCTTTTGAGTAAGGGAAGCAGCGTATAGGCTCCGGAAGGAGGAGCTTCATTTCCCGGAACAGAAGCTACGGTGAGCCTGGTTATCTTAGCAAGCTGTTCAAAAAAAAGGGCAATAAATTTTTGCCCGCCCGAATAATAAGGCAGATACGGGTAAGGGGCTATTGCAAGAACCTTTTTCATCAGCTGCCTTCGGAGGCTTTCTTTTGTGCCCGCCATGTCATCAATATACCAGCAGCCATGAACGCAAGAATGAAGAAAGAGGCAATGAACATAATGGATGTCCCTTTTTTCACCGAAGCTGGTTCAAATACAAAACGAATGCTGTGCTTGCCTGCAGGAACAGAAAGTCCGCGGAGGATGTAGTTTACATTTGCATACCCGGTTTTTTTCCCGTCTATATATGCATTCCAGCCTGCAGGGTAATAAATTTCGCTGAAGACTGCAAACTGCGGGCTGCTGCTGTTGCATTCATATTCGATGGCATCATTATCAAAGGCGGTCATCTTTATGGTTGCCATTGAATCCCACTGCGGCTGTGTGACGAGGCTCCCGAATGATTGTTCCACCACAGCGGTATCCCGAAGATTGATTGTTCCAAGCATCGTCAGTGCCCCGGCAGGGTCAGGAGCAATCTGTACATTTTTTACAAGCCAGCATGGACCAAAGGCATCTGGGTTTGGTACAGGAATTTGGCGGCCATTAACCGGATCGGTACCGATGAAATATTTTGTATTCAGCATATTCAGCACACCCGGATGCCTTGTTGAAATATATTTTTCAATCACATCCTGGTATATGCGCAATTTGGCGGCATGGTATCCGCCTACAGATTTATGAAAATAGGCAGTGCGGCTTTCGTTGAATGCATCGGCAGAGAGGTTAAAGACCCTGAAGTTCGGGTCTTTATCGGACAGTATTTCCTGGTCGGCAGGTGATGCGGTGAAATTTTGCATTTCCAGTTCATCCCTGGAAATATAATTTTCTTCGTTCAGGTATTGATTGCCCGTAATAAAAAGATCGGCTGTACAGAGGATCAGCAGGCAAACACTTGCCAGAACTGGTTTCAGCATGTTTCTGGTAAAAGCAAAAAAGACGGCAAGTACCAGCACCATAAATCCTGCGGTTCTGAGCACTTGTCCTCCAAACATGATCTTACGGTCCTGCTTCATGCCGGAAACAATTAATCTGCCAATTTCATCAGTGCCACTATTGTCCCATTTATTGGAAATAATCAGCTTGTCTATGAAAGAAGAATAATCCAGGCCAACATACAGTACCGCCAGCAGTCCAAGCAGACCACCAAAGGCATAGAGGATTTTTTTAAAATCTTTTTTCAGCAGCGCAGTACTGTTTTCCCGAAACAGTAAAAATTGCAGCGACAAAACCGCCATCAGTGGAAGAGTGAATTGTGTGATCACCATTATCATGGAAGGCGCCCTGAATTTGTTATATAAGGGCAGGTTGTGAAACAGGAAATTATTAAAGCCGGGTAAATATTTTCCCCAGGCCATCAGGATTGCCAGTACGGAGAGAGCCAGCAATCCCCAGCGCAGAGGTTTTTTGTACAATACAAATCCCAGCAGGGCAAGCAGGCAGGTAATGACACCTAAGTAAGGAGGTCCCGATGTGGAAGGATCTATCCCGCCCCAGTACCGGGGCAGGCTGGATGCAATCTGTATGGCATTATCTTCCGGTGCTCCCCTGTTTACCAGTTTCTGTACCACTTTTGAATTTTCGTTCAGTGTTTTTAAGGAGCTGCCACCAAATGCATTTGGCATCAGCATCACCATGGCCTCTGCCTTGCCCAGACTATATTGAAAGGCATAACCTGTGTCAAGTCCGCTGGTCTTTGCGGTTGTTACTTTATCACCATCAATGGTCACATCTTTTCCTCCACGCATGGTATAGCGGGTATATTCACTGGTGCTGAGCAGGGTAAGAGCATTGCCAGCAACCGCAGCTATTGCGGCTACCATCGCGATGCCGGCAGAAATGCCCAGGTGTTTCCATTCTTTATTTTTGATCCAGCTGACCAGGTAAGTCAGTGTAATGCCTGCAGCAATTAAAAAGAGGTAATAGCTGATTTGCGGGTGGTTGACAGCAATCTGCAGGTAAGCTCCAAAAGAGGTTAACGCAAGCCCCATCCAGTATTTTTTTTCAAAGATGGCCATCAGTCCGGCGATGACCAGCGGCATGAATGCAATGGCCCACATTTTTGATTCGTGGCCCGCGCCGATGATCACAGGGTTGTAGGTGACAAATGCATATGCCAGCGCACCAAACATTGCCACAACAGGGCGGCATCGCATCACCAGGCAAAGCAGGTAAAAACTGATGCAGGCCCAGAAAAAAAAGCTGATGGGTTTGGGTAAAACTTTCAGAATTACATTTTGAACAGGTGTCAGCAGACTCTTGCCTTCCATGGCAACCTGATAATTGGGCATGCCGCTGAAAAGATTTGTATTCCACAGCGGGAAGTGACCCTTTTTTTCTTTGTATTCAAATGCATTTTGAGCCATCCCTTTCCAGCTGATGATGTCATGCTGGTTCAGCACATTACCTTCCAGGGCAGGTTTGCAAAAAAGAGCAGATACAACTAAAAATACCAGGATAGCAATACCATGTGGGACGAGTTTTCTGATTGCAGGATTTTTCATGCCGGCCTTGTTGATTAGGTGGACAAAATAATGCTATTTTCTCCTGTAAATAAAATTTGATAATATTGACAACAGGAAGAACCTTGTTCTTTTTTTAATCTTGTCATCCGGAAGAAAATAAGACTCCGGCTTCATAAATTAACACACGATGGGCTGGCTTTTATTTTTATCAAGGCTGTCACTTGTCTGCGGTGTATTTTTCCTGCTAACGCTGTTACAACTCAGTACCGGCTGGATCAGCGACGGGGATACGGAATCCACGATCATTACCATCGGGTTTTTTATGGGCATGATCGTTGTGCCGGTAACTCTTTGCTGCTATCTCGTTTTGTGGATTGCCGGTAAAAAGCCTGCTGCATGGGTACCACGCTGGCTCATCATAGCCAATGTGCTGGTGCTGCTGTTGCTGCTCGGGTATATTTTTTATGTAAATATTTTATACGCAAAAGCCGGGTTATGACTTCTTCCTTTATACAACACAAGCCCACCCGTCTTTTCATCATCCTTGCAGGAATTTTTATTTCCAATGCACTGATTGCGGAGTTTATTGGAGTGAAAATATTTTCACTGGAAGAAACATTCGGATGGAAACCCGCTTCCATCCGGCTATTCGGGAATATGTATTCTTTTAATCTGACCTGCGGTGTATTGCTGTGGCCGGTTGTGTTTGTGCTGACCGATCTCATCAATGAGTATTATGGCCCCAAAGGTGTTCGTTTTCTAAGCTGGCTGACCATCGTACTGATTGGATTTGGCTTTGTCATGGTTTTTGGTGCCATGCAAACAGCTCCCAATGCATGGTGGATCACCAGCAGGCAGGAGACAGGGGTGGAAAATATGAATACTGCTTTTACAGCAATCTACGGCCAGGGGCTTGGTATTGTGATTGCTTCCATGACAGCTTTCCTGGTTGCCCAGCTTACAGATGTGTTCATCTTTCATAAAATAAAAAAATTTACCGGCGAAAAGAAGATCTGGTTGCGGGCAACTGGTTCCACTCTTGTATCACAGCTCATCGACAGCTTTGTGGTACTCTTTGTGGCATTTTATTTCTATCCTCTGCTCGTAAAGGGTCAGGGCAAGCCATGGCCGTTTGATCAGCTATTGGCAATTGCCGTGGTTAATTACCTGTATAAATTTGTTGTAGCCCTGCTCATGACACCTGTCATCTACCTGGTGCACGGTATGATTGAAAATTACATAGGTCAGGATACGGCTGCACAGATGAAGCAGGATGCGATGCGCAGGAATTAATAACGGGCTTTCAGCAGTTCAGCAACCCGTTGATCAATCGGCAGTGTCATGCTTTCAGCAGAAAAGGTATCCCACTCAATAAAGCGGAAAGTCTCCGTTTCTCCGGTTTGTTCGTATTGCTTGAGTTCCCTTTCGTCAAAATCAAAGGGTTTGCTACGCAGGGGGGCTGAAAACGGTTCCAGCGCAAACACTTCGTAGTAAATGGAAATGATTTGTTGATTGGTATGAAATGCCGAGAGCTGGAAAAAATCAGTTGTGTAGATATGATCTGCGGTGCGGATGGCGAGGTTCATTTCTTCTTTGAATTCACGCACCAGGCAGTCTCTTGTTCCTTCTCCGAAGTGGAGACCGCCACCAGGAAATTTTGTAATATACATGCCCCGGATGATTTCATCGGTAACGAGGACCTGTTTTTGGCTGGTCAGTAAAATTCCGTACACCCTGAGGTTGAACATGGGTCAGAAAATTTTTTTCCGGAAAAAATACCACCCGATTACCAGTGCAATGCCCAGCGAAAGAAATGCAACAATGTAAAAAGCATACCTGGATGTTTCAAACCCGCTGGGTACATTCATGCCAAATAAACTGGCGATCAGTACCGGGAAAGTAAGTACAATCGTGATGACGGCAAGGCGTTTCAGCACCTGGTTCTGATTATTGGCAATAATACTGGCAAATGCATCCAGTGTACTGCTGAGGATGTTTGTGTAGATATTGGCCATTTCAAGACCCTGTGAGGTATCTACGATTAGATCTTCCAGAAATTCATTTTCCTCTTCATTGAGTGTCAGGAACCCGGTACGGGCAATTTTCATCATCAGCATTTCATTCGACTTTAGCGCCGTAACGAAATACACCAGGCTTTTCTGGATCTTCATCAGCTCCACCAGTTCTTCATTGCGGCTGCTGGCATACAATTTCTGTTCCATGATGTTCCTGCGCTGGTTGATATCCTTCAGGTACAGCATGAATGTTTGCGTCACTTTCTCAAAAATTTTGAGCACCATCATATTCTTTTTTTCGGTGTCCCTGTTTGGAAAAGTGTTCAGAAATTTTTTGATAGCGGGGTTGTCAAATGAATTAACGGTGACAATCTGGTTGTGCGTCAGGATGATGCAGATGGGGATCGTAATGTAATATGCATCGCTTTCGTTGAATGAGTTATTTTCAGTTGGGGCCTTGATAACGATCAGCTTCACATTATCATCTTCTTCAAACCGGCTTCTTTCGTCAATATCCAGAGAGTCGGTCAGAAAGTCAACCGGGATTTCAAGGCTCTCAGACAAATCGGTAAATTCTTCCTGCTTCAGCGGCGGAGATACATTGACCCAGGTGCCTTTTTCTGGCTTGTCAATTTCAATGGTTTGCTGACTGATATTTTTGAAATACCGGATCAAGGTTGATGCGCCTTTTTATTCAGGGCAAGCAAAGGTAAGCCCTGAATGAATTCATTGCCCGGCGAATTATTTATTTCAGGACGATATTGCCTTCAAACACTTTTTCTGCAGGGCCGCACAGCCAGATATTTTCGTAGATGTGTTCATCAATACGGTCATATTTCACCCGGAGCATACCGCCCATGGTTTTTACTTCAACTTCATTAAACCCATTTTCATTATGATAACAGATAAGTGCCGATGCGGTAGCCCCGGTGCCACAGGAAAATGTTTCGTCTTCCACACCACGTTCAAAAGTTCTGATCCGGATCTGATCCGGTTCATCCTGCAGTTCCACAAAATTTACATTGATGCCCTCTTCTTCAAATTCCCTGCTATGCCTGATTTCATGCCCTTTTTTGTACACATCCAGCTCCAAGACGCCCTGCACCATTTTAATGTAATGCGGCGATCCGGTATCCACGATAAAATCACCATGATGCTTCCGAATGGTTCTCACATCTTTCATTTTCAAGGACACCTGGCCTTCTATATCCAGCTCTGCTTCATGCACACCATCCGATGCCAGGAAGCGGTATTGTTCTTTGTGCAGCCCAAGATGGTACACAAACTTAACAATACAGCGGCCTCCGTTGCCGCACATACTTCCTTCCCGGCCATCTGCATTATAGTATTTCATTTCAAAATCAAAACCAGACTTTTCATTGAGCAGCATCAGTCCATCGGCGCCAATGCCAAACCTGCGGTCACACATCTGGCTGATTTGTTGCCGGGACAGGGCATTGAAGGACTTATTCCTGTTGTCCGCAATGATAAAATCGTTGCCGGTACCCTGGTATTTGTGAAAAGGGAATTGCATCATATAGAATCAGAAAAAATTTGGACAAATGTTTCAATCAGTTTTTCCACGACAGCTTTCCCGTCTTTGGAAAATTCCTTCTTCACCCGGTTTGCTACAATGGCATTTACCGCCAGGCACTGGTGGCCCAGCAGTTTGCCCAGCCCGTAAATAGCGGAAGTTTCCATTTCAAAATTGCTAATGCGATGCTGGCCATACCTGAAATCGGTCAGCCGGTTTACCAGTTCAGGGTTCCTGATGCCCAGCCGCAGAATGCGCCCCTGCGGGCCATAAAATCCGGGGCAGGTAACCGTAATGCCCTGGTGAAACCCGCTCACAAAATGCTTGATCAGTGAGGCAGCGCCGCTGCTGATATAGGGATTGCCGGTCTGGCTGTGGATTTGTGTATGTGTTACAAAAGAATGCAGCAACTCTTTTTCCTGGTCATTTTGTTCATGCCTGTAAAAATTCAGTAAATTATCAATGCCCAGTCCATGCGTGGATGCTACAAAACTATCCACGGGTATATCGGCCTGCAACGACCCGGATGTACCCACCCGAATGATGTTGAGTGAGGTGAGTTGCTTTTTAACTTCACGGGTGGTAAAATCAATATTGACAAGAGCATCCAGTTCGTTCATGACGATATCAATATTGTCCGGGCCAATGCCGGATGAGAGAACGGTGATTCTTTTTTTTCCAATAGTCCCTGTATGAGAAATGAATTCACGGTGCTGCCTCTTTACTTCCACACTGTCAAAATATTTACTGATTTCCTGGACCCGGTCCGGGTCTCCCACTGTGACCACTGTACCTGCCAGTTCTTCCGGCCGCAGGTCCAGGTGGTACACAGCGCCCCGTTCATTAATGATTAATTCTGATTCTGCAATACGGCTCATGATCTTCTATTAATTGTGAGTGGATAGGTCAAAAAATGTATATTTGCATGCATTTCATATTTCAAAACTAAAGGCTTAATTCTATAATCTGAAATAATTGAATGGTCCTGTGGCCGAGTGGCTAGGCAGAGGTCTGCAAAACCTTCTACACCAGTTCGAATCTGGTCGGGACCTCATTTCAAAAGTCACTGTTGTATCAGCAGTGACTTTTTTTATGTAGTTGCTCAGCCGGCACCGTCCATAAAAGCTTTTTTGCCTTGCGGGGTATAAATAATCTGGAGCGAATCAAGAATGCGGCTGGTATCTGTCGCCGCACAGGGGATCAGAAAAAAAAGCTGAAACTGTACAGAGTCTGTTGTTTCCATCTGAATGCCTACACCATATCCTGTCAATGTACGATATCTTGCAAGGGCTCTTTCTTTACCTGCTGTTTCTATAACAAACTTATATGCAGGCCCTCCGGGTTTGATGCTGTCGGTTTTGCTGATTGACAGGCTGTCGTACGCCATTTGTACCTCTTGTTCTTTTTCAGGCTGGGTTTGCGAAGATTCTGCTGCCCGCCGTTTTATTTTATTAATGTAGATCTGGTAGCCGCCCCACACTGCAAAACCAATTCCGGCCAGGAATAAGAGAATGGCCCAGTTTCTTTTGATGCCTGATCTCTGCCTGCCCTTGTAAAAAATTTCCTTAAATCCGCTTAGTGAGCCTGCAGGCTGCTCCGGGTCTGATTTGCTGCTCCGGGTTGAAATTTTTTCTGATTTCATAAAACCAGGGCTGAACTGAAAAGAGCCATCTGGTAATTTTGAAAAACTGCCCAGCCCCTCTATATAGTAGGGCTTCCCGATATTGAGAAACTGATGTACCAGTTCCATCTGAGAGCGGAGGTCTGCAGTTGCAAGTGCTTTTTGCTTCCCGGTAGCATTGGCAATAAAATCAATTAAAGAGGGATCTTCAGCAGTGCCGGGGTCACTTTCAAAAACCAGGTTGACCGGAAGTATTTTATGATGCTTTCCCGGCAGATCCGTTGCTATGTGCTGGCCCGAACCGGTCTGTAGCCGCCCGATGCCCGGAAGGCTGAGTTGGTTATTGTTCAACAGAAATTCTGAAAGCAGGGATGCCAGTTTCACAAGATTGCCTGTTTTGGCCAAACAAGATAGTTAATTTGCAGCGCCGGTACAAGCAATTGAGCTCATGGAACTTTAACTTTGCATGAAATACTATGACAGAAGAGGAGAAAAGATTTCTTGCCTGGTGGCAGGAACACCGAACCAGTCGAAAAAAACTGATCTGGAAACTTGCCGCTGGTCTTCCGCTGTCATTGGTACTGGCAGGCGGTATCCTGGTTACATATTTTTCAGAATGGTACACCCGTGCAGTAATGACCATCAGAATGAATACATCCGGAGTACTGGTGCTGTTGGTGGGCCTCGTCATATTGACTGTATTCCTGGTCGTTTTTAGTGCCAGGCACAGATGGGAGATGAATGAGCAGCGATATTTAGAATTAAAAGCAAAAAGAAATAAAGAGCCTTGATATCTCTTGCAGCAAAAAAGCTTTGTATGTTGTCTTGAACGATTAAATAAATAAATATGAAGAAACTGATTTTGACTTTTTTTGTGTTACCATTGATTTTCTCTATCAGCTCCTGCCTGAAGGACAACAGTTGCCAACCAAAAACTGTGCAAAGTGAAGAAGGAGCTATCCAGGCATATGCAGCGGCCAACGGGATCAGCGCCACCCGCCACAGTTCAGGGTTATATTATGAGATACTGAATCCCGGAAGCGGCCCGGTACCCACAGTATCATCTAACTGTTCGGTAAAATATACCGGCAAATTGCTCGATGGAACCGTGTTCGATTCGCAGACAGCAAGCCCGGTCAGTTTTATATTGGGGCAAACGATCCACGGCTGGCAGCTGGGTCTGCCCCTGATTCAAAAAGCTGGCAGCATCAGGCTGATCATTCCTTCCTCACTGGCTTATGGCTGCACAGGATATGGCACTATTCCGGCAAATTCGATCCTGTATTTCCAGATTGACCTGGTAGATGTACAGTAATCCGGCAAACCTGACTGAGAACGGCAAGAGAAACAATATTTTTTCACTTAATGACCCGGCCATTTGTCCTACGAATCCATTTCAGTATTCGACATTTTCAAAATAGGGATTGGGCCTTCCAGTTCCCATACCCTTGGGCCCTGGAGGGCTGCAGCGCAATTTGCACGGTCGCTCCGGGAAAAAGATTTGCTTTTCCAGGTCACAAAGCTGAGGGTTCTGCTCTATGGCTCGCTGGCAAAAACCGGGAAAGGCCATGGTACCGATGTAGCAGTACAACTGGGGTTATCGGGCGAAGATCCTGTTCATTGTGCTGTAGCGCATATTCATTCAAGGGTACATGACATCAGCGCCATGAAAAAGCTGATTCTGCTTGGACTGCATGAAGTGGATTTTGATCCTGCTGAAGATATCAGCTACCTGGTTACCGAGTCGCTTCCTTTTCATCCCAATGCAGTTACATTTCTTGCCGAAACAAGGGTTGGAGATGCTGTCGCTGAAACTTATTATTCAACTGGCGGCGGGTTTGTGGTTAAAGAGGGGGAAGCCGGGCAAAAAGAACATACCATGCAATTACCTTTTCCTGTTAATACAGCCGGTGATTTGCTTCATTGGTGTATCAAAACAGGTTTGCCTGTTCATGAGGTTGTGCTGGAGAATGAATATTGCTGGAGGAAGGAACAGGAGGTACGGAATGGCCTGCTGGAAATATGGCGGGTCATGCAGGAGAGCATTTTCAAAGGCTGCCATACACAAGGCATGCTTCCCGGCGGCCTGCAGGTAAAAAGAAGGGCTGCCGGGCTGAACATAAAACTCTTGCAGAACCGCAGCTATTCAGGTTATCAGCCCTGGGTAGAGGCTATCAGGGCTGGAGGCAATGGGTTTCACTATACCCTGGATTGGGTCAGCTGCTTTGCCCTTGCTGTCAATGAAGAGAATGCGGCATTTGGCCGGGTGGTCACGGCGCCCACTAATGGCGCTGCAGGTGTGATACCTGCGGTACTGCATTATTATCTTGTGTTTTGCAACCAGGGTGAGGAACAGGAAAAGATCATCCGGTTCCTGCTCACGGCGGGTGAAATTGGAAGTATTTTTAAAAAAGGCGCCACTATTTCCGCTGCAATGGGAGGCTGCCAGGCCGAAATTGGTGTGTCGTCGGCAATGGCAGCCGCTGCATTAACTGAGTGTATGGGAGGTACCCAGCGACAGGTACTTATGGCCGCTGAAATTGCCATGGAGCACCATCTTGGAATGACCTGCGACCCCATCGCAGGCCTGGTACAGGTGCCTTGTATTGAACGAAATACAATGGGTGCCATTAAGGCCATTACTGCTTCACAGCTGGCCCTTCAAAGCACACCCGATTTTGCCAAAGTATCTCTCGATGCCGTTATTAAAACCATGTGGGATACCGCTCTTGATATGAGCCATAAGTACAAGGAAACGGCAGACGGTGGGTTGGCCGTTCATGTACCACTGAGTTTGCCGGAATGTTAAATTGGCTAAAAGGCCCCTGAATAATGGCAATTTATTTTTTAGTATTTTATTTCAGGAATAAAATCAATTTGTAATTTTAGTGTCATGCAAATATTTTTTTCTTAAACCATTTAAACTTTCCTGACATGGCCACTAAAAAGAAAAATAAAAAAGCCGCCACCACATCAAAATCCAAACCTCTTGCCAAGAAGAAAACAGCCTCTAAAAAGAAAACAGTAAAGAGAAAAGCTGCTACAGCAAAACCTAAGCGCAGGCCAGTTGCGAAAAAAACTGTACGCCGCAGCAAAAAAGCAACCCTAAAAAAAGTAAAAGTAACCAAAAAGAAAGCGGCAAAGAAGCCACTGAAGAAAGCTGTAATAAAGAAGCCAGCAGTAAAGCCGAAAGCTGCAAAAAAGCAGGCGCCTAAAGCCAGGGCTGCAAAACCAGTTGCGGTTGTCATTCCGCCTGATGAGCCGGTTGTGTTGGGAAGAATTGAAGAGCTGTACAGTACGCCGGAAGAAACAGTTGTGTTAGAAACGATTATTTTATCGGATGAGGGTACATCGGAAGCTGCGCAACCTACTCCGGAGGGCGAGGTTTAAAAAAACATTCTGATTAAGTACGGGCTGATTTGTAGTGTAAATCATTAGTTTAAAGTGTACCACTAATTTAGTATCTTAAGAGAATGTTTCCTAATTATTTAACTCTAAAAAATGAATGTTATGGAAACAAAATCTAAGAAGCAAACACCCGAGAATTTTGTCAAGGATGTCCGGAGAAAGGCCAGGTGTGTCGGATACTTTCACCACTCAAGAGCAAGGCTGGAATGTTTACAGGCAGGCAAGGGAAAAGATGGGCAGGAAAAATAGCAGAATAATAATCTTTTTCACTAATCTCTTACTTTGATATCAGAAATAATACCGTTGGCATAAAAATTTATAACAGAGGTGGACCAACCACCCCCATTGGTATCTTCCCAAAGTATATCTGATTGTGTTGCATTTAAATATGGGTGCCAATAAATCTCCAAGGATGGGTATGTTAGGTAAAAATCGTCAAGACCGTCTTGTGGAAAATAAAAAGAAAAGGAGGTTGAAGTTTCCTTTGTTTTATCATGATGGATTCTTGCAAAAGGTGAGAAGAACTTAATTTGAATTTTCAAGCTATCCTGGAGTTTTGAAAAAGGT
The DNA here is from genome assembly GCA_964473035.1 of uncultured Chitinophaga sp. Lineage (GTDB taxonomy): Bacteria > Bacteroidota > Bacteroidia > Chitinophagales > Chitinophagaceae > JJ008. Next base: position 968 of record CAYYMK010000034.1, on the reverse strand, counting down.
CGCCCGATAAATTGTGCTTTATTCGTTACAATTGATTGTAGGTAGGCCAGCGTATCAGGCACTCCATAGTTTTGAGCCTTTACCTTTGTCATTAGCATTGAGCTAAATGTTACGAATAGTATTATTAATATCTTTTTCATTGTTGAATTAATTTATAAAGTTATTTCTTTAAATGCAATCCTGTTGATATACTTTTTTCTTAGGCTTATTTGGGTTCGGAATAATGGTCTTCAAAACAAGGGGTTTAAAATTTCCTGAAGCGTCTCTTTTACTCAAAGATATTCCGATGTCGAATTGCTTTATTACTGCCGCCATTGCCATTTCATAAGCCAAATTATTCTTGTTCGGATTGCTTTTAAATATCTTGGTTTTAAAATAATTTTCCGCATCTTTAAAAGCTTTCCCAATTACAGAATTTTCATTCCAATACTCCTTGTTTAAAAAGATGTTTTTTGTATTTAAAAAAGCAGCTGCCCTGGCCGGGTCGGTTATGGTAATGGCATACTGGCTGCCATTGGCAGCTGCCACAAAAACGCCTTCATAGTGCGGGTCGGCCAGGCTTTCTTCAATCAGTCCATAAATATCTCTGGCAGAGGGTGCACTATATCCTTTTGGCGGATGTGTGTGCAGTGTGGCAGCACTCAATTCCAGATAACCAGGCGATAATTGGATAAGGATACCAGAATCTGTTCCTACCTGCACATTGCCACAGCGGTAAGTGGTAATAGTGGTATCGGTTACATTATATGGGTTCACCCTGAATTTTTTATAAATTGGAAATCCTTTTTCCAAAAGGCCGGTAGCTAAGTCAGGTATGGTGGCAAGTACAGAATCGGAATGGCTTTTAATATATGCAGAATCCATTTTTTTTGCAGCATTATGTGCCAGTGTACAGGGATCCTCTGTTGGCGGATCTTCCTCCTCCGGCACCGGCTCCCATCCCGGCTCACAGGTTTCATTGATTTGTA
>CAYYMK010000033.1:0-18746 GCA_964473035.1 uncultured Chitinophaga sp. | reverse complement strand
TGGAAAAAGTAACCATTACAGTATCGTCATTGCGGGGATTTACTGCAATACTGCTGACATACGCTGCAGGTAATCCTGTGGAAATATCAACTGGTGCCGTAGCAGCTAGAGCACTTGCCGGATCATCCAGTCTATAAACCTTTCCTCCAGATGTGCCAAAGAAAAGGTTGGAAGAAGCACTGTATCCACCTCGGGTTACTGCTAATGCGGTGATGGTTGATGTAACAGCAGTGCTTATGCCAGTCATATCTGTCCATGTGCCTGAAGCAACAGTGGATGCGGAAAGTGTACGGTATATTTTATCATCATTTGCGTAATAAAGAAATTCTGAGTTATCCTGGTCTAATTTAAAAAGTGTAACAAAAAGACCTGACCCACCCTCTCCACCCGGTGTGATATCTGTGTACATTCCAAGACCGGTAGTGGATGCCCTCCTGTATATGTATCCCTTTTGGGAGCCTACATATTCATATTGTGTGCCTGCTGTTGCTGCGGGGTCATTCAGCCCTACTGATACTCCATCACCACCCGATACCATTTCAAAGCTGGTACCCGTACCTCCAGTATTTCTGGTACTGCCATTATCCTGTGCGCCGCCAAGTACTTTTGCATTTGCCGTACGTGGATCCAGTGTTACATAATAATACTGGTACGTCCGGTAACCGGTATTGATTTGTGACCAGGCTACCGTTCCTGCTGTATTATCGGTTGTACGCTGTATGCCCCCGTCATTGCCGCACAGCATGGTTGTACTGCTCGTGGGCGGAAAGGCAATGGCATGTATATCGGGATGAGATGAAGCATAAAGCGCATAACTAGCTGAACTGGCGTAGCCGCCAATGCGGGTCCATGTGGAGCCTGAATTTGTTGACCTGTACAAATTGGTACCTCCAATAAATACTGTGCCTGCATCATCGGGTTTTACAGAGACCATAAGATCGTATCCCCCCTGGCAAGCAAAGGGGTCATTTCCGGGCAAACAACCTGATTCGTTGGGAAGTGTGGATGAAATATCTGTCCATAAAGGACCTTCGGCATCATAATAATACATTTCCGCTTCCACCAGATCCGGGCTGCAGGCATTAACTGCTTCGTTATCATATAAAGCATATACAATATTTGCATCGCTTGGAGCTACTGCCAGTACCACCCTGCCATATGCGCCATTTGCATTCCATCCTGCCGGTGTACCGGGCTCTGCAATTCTTGTCCAGTCGCTCAAATCGCCGGTTGTGGACATCCAGACCCCGTCGGTTCCTGCAGAATTTGATCCGCTAAATGCAGCATACAAAATACCGGTTGACGTACAGGCAATATCCGTTGCCTGAGTTGATGAAGCAAAAGTACCGCTGAGCACAAGTGACCAGGAACTGCCCCCATCCTGCGATCTGTAGATACCGGCAACTGCAGCAAGATATACATCGCCGCTGGTGGGATCCACAATTATTTTCCAGCAATAATCCGCACGGTGATCGAATGACTCCAGAGAACCAGTATTTGATGCAGATAACCAGGACCATGATTCTCCATTATCTGTTGACTTCCAAACACCTTGTCCCCGGTAAGCCGCACCAGTTGCACCTGCGCTGTTGCCCGATGCTTCACCGGTACAATAGTACCATGTATCTTCTGAGCCGGACCGGGGATCCTGAGCGATGCTGGTTACACTATATAGATCGCTGGTAGGGCTTTTTCTTGTCCAGGTGGCCCCATCATCTGTGCTTTTGTAGATACCACCACTTACCCCGCCAGCAATGATGACCCGGTTGCTTCCGCCATTATACCGCACATCATAGGCGATAGAGCGGGTACGGCCGCCAAGATTTTCAGGCCCTTGGAATGTGTAGGTATTTGCGGTCATTTTTTGGGTCCGCATCTGGGCTGCATATATTTCTTCTGCCTGTGCAAGCTCCTGCTCCCTGACATTATCGGGAATTTTTCCGGTCACAGGATTTTTCAGCATATTAAATTCGTATTCAACAGCGCCCCGAAAATCGGTATAGCGGTTGCCTTTAACAGGGTTTTGCACAGTGGATGCTTTTCGATCCATCCGGACACATGAATAACAAAACATCAGCAAAGCCGGAACCCATAACAAAACATGATTGCTGGTAAAAGTTTTTTTCATAAAACAGGAAGTTTATAGTTAAATGATTGGGGTAAAAGTTAATGCAATTTACACTGTATTTCCAAATCATCTTTTGCACAGACTCACACCTGGGTGAGTCACAGGGGAAAAGTGGCTGTTTCGGCCCGCGGCACTGCTGTGTATTTTATTTTCAGTTAACTTTGCCGCCAAAGCTCTTTTGAACATGATCAGCCGAAGAAATATCCGTATTAAAGTGATGCAGACGCTGTACACCGCTGCTGCCCGGAATAATGAAATAGAGAAGAAAGAACTTTTACGCATGCTGGATGATCATTTTGCACAGACCCGTTCCCTCCTTGTGTACCTGATTTGGATGCTGACTGAAGTATCCCGCTATGCGGAAAAGGATGCCCGCCAGCGAATGTCCAGGTTTTTGCCCGACGAAAGTGACCGGAATGTAAATACCCGGCTTACCGAAAATGAAATCATTGTCCGCATTTTATCCGATACTGCCCTGCAAAATGAATTTCTGCGCTGCAAACCGCAACTGGTACAGCAGAGACCGGAAGAGGGAGGCCAGGACATCATCCGTACAATATATCAAAAACTAACCAGCACAAGAGAATACAAAGATTATATTGCCCGGAAGGAAAGGGACAAAACAGAAGAGCGGAGAATTCTTGAGTTTATTTTAAACGAACTGATCCTTTCCAATGAAGATCTGTTGTCGCACCTGGAAGAGCATTATTCAAACTGGCAGGATGATGCTGAGATGCTGCTGATACTGCTTTCATCGTACCTGCAAAAGCCCGCTGTGTACCCGTTTACCCACTTGATCAGCGAAGAAAAAAAGGAATTCGCCCGTTCACTGCTGATGACTGTGTCAGAAAAAAACGAACACTTGCAATCCTACATCATTCCCCGGCTTAAAAACTGGGATCCGGATCGCATTGCCCTACTGGATATGATCATCATGAAAATGGGTGTTGCCGAGTTTCTTTATTTTGAAACCATACCTCCAAAAGTTACGATCAACGAATATATTGACCTTGCCAAGGACTACAGCACAGCGCAGAGTGGCCAGTTTGTAAACGGGATCCTGGATAATATTCATAAAGAGTTATCGCAGCAGGGAAAATTGCAGAAAGTGGACTTCCGCAAAACCTGATGCAGCCACAGGCAGAAAACCGGATGTTTCCCTTACTTTTGCCCTTCGCAAAAAGAACAATTTTTCAAAATTCTGTCATTTATGAAACGCATCCTGATTTTCTTCCTGTTTGCTACTGTATGGGTAGCCTGCAAGAATGATAAAAATGAAAAAAAGGAACCCGCCTCAGCAGATTCTGCCAACCTGAAAGTATCTGTGGATCCGGATAAGCCAGCTGACCCTGCCAGCCTCACCAGTATGGAATGGCTGGACCCCATAGTACAAAATCTGGGAAGACTGACAAAAGATCAGACGATTGAAATCAGCTACCGGTTCAGAAATACCGGCAGCAAAAACCTGATCATTGAAAATGTGTCGGCCCAATGCGGTTGCACCATTCCTGAAAAACCGGAAAAGCCATTTGCACCTGGCGAAGAAGGTGTGATCAAAGCAAAATTTAATGGAACCGGAAGCGGCACTATAACCAAGGAAATATATGTAAAGGCCAATACCAGCCCCGCCACAGACCATACACTCAGCTTTACCGGAGAAATAAAAGAAAAGTAATTTTTCACCCCATAATTCCAATTCATGAACCTGAAATTAATGTACAGTTTTGCAGTTCTTACCTTGTTCTCACTGGCTTCTTGCGTACCTCCCGGCGGCGGCGAAGGTGGAAAAGGCGGCTCCTCTCAGGGCGGAGGTTTCCAACTCATCTTCCTGGCATTGATGATTGTTGTTTTCTGGATGTTCTTCATCAGGCCCCAGGCAAAGAGGGCAAAAAATCAGAAAAAATTTATTGAAGACCTGCAAAAAGGAGATAAAATTGTAACTATTGCCGGTATTCATGGTACCATCAATAAAATAAATGAAGACGGCACGCTGAGTATCGAAATCAGCCCCGGCAGTTATATCAAACTGGAAAAATCCGCAATCAGCCTGGACTGGACTACTGCGCTCAACAAGCCTGCAGCACCTGAAAAAAAATAAGGCAGGTATATACTGCCTGCAATAAATTCCGGCGCAATAATTTTCCTGTTGCGCCGGTTTTTTACTGTATCTTGTTTGTCCCAAATTTTTTGCTATGCTCAAAGTCGGCCTCACCGGAGGAATCGGAAGCGGGAAATCCATTGTGGGCCGCATTTTTGAACTCCTTGGTATCCCCGTTTACTATGCCGATGATGCAGCACGGCGGCTGATGCAAACCAATGAACAGATCAGGGAATCCATCATAGCCCTGTTTGGCAATGAAGCCTACAAAAACGAAACTCTCAACAGTGCTTATATTGGCTCCATTGTTTTTTCTGATCACAAAAAACTGGAACAATTGAATGCGCTTACACATCCGGCGACCATACAGGATGCTGCTGAATGGATGAACCGGCAAAAAAGCCCTTATGTGGTAAAAGAAGCCGCACTGTTGTTTGAAAGCGGAGCAGAAAAAGATTTGCACACAGTTATTGGAGTAGATGCGCCCCGTGCTCTTCGCATCAGCCGGGTTATGACGAGGGATGGGATCACGGAAGCGGAAGTACTGCAACGCATAGAGCGGCAGATGGATGATCTCGAAAAAATGAGCCGATGCGATTATATAATCACCAATGATGAACAGGAACTGGTTGTTCCGCAGGTACTCAGCCTGCACAAAATATTTCTGAAAGGAAATGTACGTTACCGGCAGGAGGCAAAAAGCGGTAGCCTGTAACAACTGAGTCAGGAACCGGAAAATGTTGCCCGGGAAACTAAATCAGTACAGCAACGCAAGGGCTTCCCTGATACGCCTCCACCCCTCTTCAATATTTTTCCGGCTGTTGGCAAATGAAAAGCGAATACAGGTGGGTTCTCCAAATGCATCGCCCATCACCGATGTAACATGGGCCGTATGCAGCAGGAACAGGCTTAGATCGCCTGCATTTTGAATAACGGTATCCTTATAACTACTTCCATAAAAGCTGCTGATATCCGGGAATACATAAAATGCTCCATCGGGTTTCGGGCAACTCAAGCCGGGTATATCCTGAACAAGTTGTAGAACCAGATCTCTCCGTTCACGAAATTCTGCAACCATCTTCACTGTTGGTTCCAGCCCGGAGGTCAATGCAGTGACGGCGGCTTTTTGTGTGATGGCATTGGCCCCGCTTGTAAACTGTCCCTGCACCTTTTCACATGCTTTTGCCACAGGAATGCTGGCGGCCATATAACCCAGCCTCCAGCCCGTCATGGCGAATCCCTTACTCAACCCATTGACCAGCACGACACGATCTTTCAGATCAGGGACAGATGCTATGCTATGATGCCTTCCATTGTAATTAATGTATTCGTAAATTTCATCTGAAATAATTGTTATGCCGGGATGCCTGCGGAAAACAGCTGCCAGTGCCTGCAATTCTTCACTGCTGTATACGGCGCCACTCGGGTTGCAGGGCGATGAAAACAGGAAAACTTTTGTTCTGGCCGTTACTGCCTGCTCCAACTGTTCTGCGTTTATTTTGAAACCGCCGGCCGCATGGCTTTTGACTAATATCACTTTTCCTCTTGCAATTTTTACCAGTTCACTGTATGTAACCCAGAAAGGGGTAGGAATAATCACTTCATCTCCTTCATCTACCAATGAAAGAATGGCATTGGCCAGGCTTTGTTTTGCACCAGTGGATATCACGATATTTTCAGGAGCATATTCAAGCTGGTTGTCCCTTTTCAGTTTGCTACATGCTGCCTGCCGCAGTTCTGCAAGTCCGGCCACCGGGGTATAATGGCTCCAGTTATCATGAATGGCCTGTACGGCTGCTTCCTTTATATGCAAGGGTGTGTCAAAATCGGGTTCTCCCAGGCTCAGGTCAATGACATCAACTCCTGTTGCTCTGAGTTCCCGGCCCAGCTTGGCCATTTTCAGTGTTTCCGGTTCAGAAAAACGGTCTAAAAAACTCGAAAGAAGTACAGGAGTTGAGGCTATCTGCATGGGAGTTGAATTTAAGGATCAGATAAGTGAATCAAATGTAATAAACCCATTCGGCACCGGTCCACAAAAATATCCCGGAAATCTGAAACCGTCCTTTTTTTGAAATAAAATAAGAATAAAAAAAGGCAACCTTTTTCAAAGCTGCCTTACATAATTACCCCTAACAAAAATTAGTTATGCTCAATAATTTCTGCCCCCAATGGTGTTGCCGGGTTGCCGACAATACCCTTTGCAAAAACAGTGTAAATTTTACCGGGTTGCAACGTAATATTATTCAGCGTCAGTACAGAAGTGCTGGTGCCTGCCACACGAACATCAAAATTGTATGTTGCTGCATCAACTGGCACAAATGCCTGGGCAGCTGTGGCTGTTGTCTGTGTTTCAAAACTTCTGTTGCTGAATACACCCGTAAATGAAGCTCCGTCCAGTACTCCTACAGTTACAGCAGGTGCTCCCGGACTCAGGTGAAAGAACCGGATGTGTGCCTTTCCGGCTGCAGGTGAAGCCAGATTATCCTCCACCACAACTGCCTGTATCGAAGAAAGAAGGTTGAAGGCAAAAACCGAGTAGTTTTTGTTTTTTTCAAAATTTACATCTGCATCAATCACGGTTGTAGTCGTGCCGGATGCATTGACCTTGATATTCCTTGTACCCGCTTTCAGGTTCAGGTAACCCGTGTTGGCGGGAAAAGGCAATGCGGAGCTGTTGACTTTTGCATTGTCAACAAGCAGGTCAACTCCCGGCGCATCGGGCGATGCATGAACTACTTTTACTTTTGCCTGTGGCTCTTCTGTTTTTTCTTTTTCACAGGAAGAGAACAAAACCGCCGCTGCAAAGAGCGGCAAGGAAAGAAATACTGTTTTCAGTGATTTTTTCATATTTTATTTGTTTAACTATCTATAATGAATTACTAAACAAAATGTTTGATTTTATTTTCCCTTTTAGATTTTTTTTTGACTTGTTGAAGTAGTTGCGGCTTTCTTTCCCTAAAAAGTTAATCAGGACTTTAAAAATGAATATCCCGGAAGATTCTGAAACATTTTCCTGTACTCCGCCACATATTTTGCATAGCCAATGAGTACTGATTCTTTTTTTTGAGAATGGGGGTTGCAACAAAAACCCTGCGGAACAATACTATTGAATTGAAACATCCAGGAATTCTGATTGTGGTGCCAGGGCCTGTATAGTAAACGATCAGACCTTGTAGGCAGGCAGACTTTTGCCCTGGCGGTAACCCAAAGATCAATAGAAGCTTAACCGGCTGAATTTCAGCAAAAGATGTTTTCAGAAATCAAAAAATTAGCCCCCCTTGCCATATATACTTTACCTTCTGAATCCCTATCTTTGCCCGCCTGTTTTAAACCCCTTTGGTTTAAATGAGGATTTTATTTAAAAAATTTGAATATTCCTGTCTTGCCAAATGATCGCAGGCAGTATAATCTGTAAACCACCTATTGTATGCAACTGAAAGGTTTGGTCCGGTTTTTCACGGTGCTCCTCATCATCTATTCGCTTTACCAGTTGTCCTTTACTTTTTTTGTAAGGAACCATGAAAAAAAGATGGAAGCACGGGCACTGAGCTATGTGAAGAAAAATTACACATCGGCTATCCAGAAGTTTCCCGGCAATAAAGACTCACAGGCCGTGTACCAGGAGTTTCTGGATAAAGCATACCAGGACCGTCTGCGGCGGTTGCTCGACAGTACCCGTGATGTGACTATTACCTATGGAATCAACGGTGCTGTCAGTTACCAGAGGGCCAAAGAAGAGGAACTGAACCTTGGTCTTGACCTGCAGGGCGGTATGAACGTAACCCTGGAAGTAGAGATGACCGGGCTACTACGTTCTTTATCCAATAATTCAAAAGACCCCAATTTTCTTGCAGCGCTGAAAAATGCAGACAACCGCAAAGCCAACAGTGGTGCAGATTTTATCACCCTTTTTATTGAAGAATTCAGGAAACTGGAAAAGGTCAGACCTCTTGCATCACTCTTTGCAGGTGGATCTTCTGCAAGAATTGATATTAATTCCAGCGACAGTAAAGTAGAAAGTTATATCCGGGAAGAAGCCAGGAATGCATTTGACCGCACGGAAAGAGTACTGCGTACCCGCATTGACCAGTTTGGTGTTGCACAGCCAAACATTAATCCCAACAAGGATAAGGCCATCATCAACGTAGAACTGGCTGGTGTAAAAGATAAAGAGCGGGTCAGAAGGATTTTACAAAGCACAGCGAATCTTCAGTTTTGGGAAGTGTATACCCTTGGAGATGAAAACTACAGCAATGCATGGCAAAAAGCCATCCAGGTATTCAACACAAGATATGGGGACATCACAGATACCACATTGGCCAGAGATACAGCTGCCAGCAAAGACAGCATTGCAATAGCCACCGCCGATACAACGGGTAAAAATGATACCGGCCTGCTTTCAAAAAAAATCGGATCTACAGATACGGCAGGAGGAAAAACAACTGATTTGACTGCCCGGAATACAATTGAAAAATACATTCAGTTTGCCCAACCCTACCAGGATGAAAAGGGGGTCGTTCATTTTCCACCCAATATCGGGAACATCAACATCAAAGACACCGGGTTTATCAGAATTTTCCTGCAGGAAGCGGCCGGAAACTTTCCATCTGATATTATCTGGGCGTACGGGATTCCGGAAAAAAATAAAAAAGGAAAAACGACCAATATTGTTCCGCTCTATGCGCTTCGCACATATGGCCGCAGCCAGGCAAAACTGGAAGGAGATGCTATTTCAGATGCCCGGCAGGATTTTGACCAATATGGGAAAGTGGAAGTGCGGATGGAAATGAAAAGTTTCGGGGCAAGCGTCTGGCGGGATCTGACACGAAAGAACGTGGGCAAACCCATTGCCATAGTTCTGGACAATATTGTGTATTCCGCTCCCAATGTAATCAACGAAATTCCCAATGGTATTTCATCCATCAGCGGTAGTTATACACAGCAGGAAGCCAGTGACCTCGCTAATATTCTGAAGGCAGGAAAGCTGCCTGCCCCAGCAAAAATTATTCAGGAACAGCAGGTGGGTCCCACCCTGGGCAAAAAGGCAATCAGGGGTGGTTCAATGGCCTTCATCATATCTTTTCTCGTCATCTTCCTCCTGATGCTGTTATACTATAACAGCAGCGGATGGGTAGCCAACATAGCGCTGATCCTGAATCTGCTTTTCACCGTAGGTATCCTGGCGGGGCTTGGCGCTGCACTCACTGCACCGGGTATAGCAGGTCTTGTACTGACCATTGGTATGGCGGTTGACACCAACGTAATTATTTATGAAAGGATCAAAGAAGAGCTGAACCGGGGCAAGGGATACCAGGCTGCCATTAATGAGGGCTACCGGAGATCATTGCCGCCGGTGCTGGATGCACATATCACCACTTTGCTCACGGCAATCATTCTGTTTTATTTCGGTCTGGGACCGGTCAAGGGTTTTGCCACTACACAGATTCTGGGATTGCTTCTGTCCCTGTTTTGCGGTATCCTGGTTAGCCGGTGGATTACGGAGTTGTTTACCAACAAAAAGAAACACCTGCAGTATTTTACGTCCTTATCAAAACGAATTTTCCAGCATGCCAAATTCAAATTCATTGAATACAGGAAAATTACTTATGTCATTTCAATGATCGTCGTGGCTCTTGGTATTGCAGCCTACTTTAACGGGTTTGACCAGGGCGTTGAATTTAAAGGTGGGCGTAGTTACCAGGTAAAGTTTGACAAACCAGTGGATGATATTGAAAAAGTAAGAGAATCACTGAGAACTGTATTTAAAGGAGAGAGCCCGATTATCAAAACAATCGGCGATAACAGCACCCTTGATATCACCACTTCATACGAAATAAATAATACCAGCCTGCAGGCCGACTCGATGGTACAGGCACAACTTCTGCTCGGGTTAAAAAATTACCTGCCACAGGGATTGACGTATGAAAAGTTTGAAACTACTTATAAACAGGGGTCCAATAAAGTATTGCCTACCATATCTGACGACCTGAAATCCGGTGCGTTAAAGGCAACTTTGTTTGCTTTGCTTGTTATTTTCCTGTATATATTCCTGCGGTTCCGCGACTGGCGTTATTCACTGGGTACCATTGTAGCATTGCTGCATGACGTGCTGGTAACGCTTGCCGTTTTTTCATTCCTGCGGCATGTAGTTCCCTTTCCGCTTGAAATTGACCAGCATTTTATTGCGGCGGTACTGACAGTCATCGGATTCTCAATGAATGATACCGTGATTGTATTTGACCGGATCCGGGAAGACAGCCGTTTGATGCCGAATGCACCCCGTGCCGAAGTGATCAACAGGGCGATCAATGAAACACTGAGCCGAACTGTTATGACTTCACTGACCGTGTTTCTGACCATCCTGATCCTGTTCCTTGTGGGAGGCGAAGTCACAAAAGGATTTGCTTTTGCCATGCTGATTGGCGTATTTACCGGTACCTATTCATCCATTTTTGTGGCAGCACCCATACTGGTAGACCTTGGCAGTAAAAAAGGCAAAAAGGGTTCTGCCAAAAAGGTTGACATCCCCTCATCAACAAAATCAACTTCTTAAAAAGAGATGACCATAAGCTGATCGTAAAAAAAATCACATAATAAAAGGCCTTTTGAAAACAAGAGGCCTTTTTTCATTTAGTGATCGTTTCCATTCATTGAAATTTCAGCATTGCTGAATATGGTGAAGCAATACCGGAATATCTTTCAATAAAAAATCCTGGAGAAACTCTTACTCATAAATACAGCTCATACAAAATACAGGTGCCTGTGTTAAACGGCAAATGAAGTACCGCAGCCACAAGTTGAGCTTGCATTGGGATTTTTAAACGTAAATCCCCTGTTGTGCAGACCTTCCTGCCAGTCCACTTCCATGCCGTATAAATAAAGTTCATGCGCCTTTTCCATTACACAGGATATTCCATCTGTCTCAAACAGTGCATCTGTTTCTTTTGGGTAATCAAAATCCAACACATAGGTCATCCCGGAACATCCACCCCCTTTTACACCAAGACGCAGCGCTTTCCGGCTGTCGAACCCCGGATCCGACATCAGGCGCAGGATTTGATTTCTGGCTCCTTCGGTCAGGGTGACCGGGCAAAATGTTGATTGTTCCATTTTGCAAAATTACAATTTAGTCACTTGTTGCAACGAGTCGTTTTCCGGGTATCACGCTGGTAACAGGTTTCAACCTATTTTTGCGGCATACCAATAAAAACACAATGGACCTTACTCTTGCCGGTTTCATTTTATCTGCACTGGCGATCATGCTTTCGGTATTTGTACTGATCAGAACAAATACAAATAAAATCCAGGCTTCATCATCCGGTGGCTACGATGCAACTGCATTACGGCTTCAAGCCTATGAACGGCTTGTGTTGCTGACCGAAAGAATTTCACTTACAAATCTTGTAAGCCGCCTGAACCAGCAGGGTATTCCGGCAATTGAAATGAAAATACTACTGACAGAAAGCATCAAACAGGAATTTGATTACAACAGCACCCAGCAGTTGTATGTCAGTTCCGCATGCTGGGATGCCCTGCGCAACCTGAAAGAACAAAACATCATGATCATCAATAAAGTAACTTCCTCCCTGCCCCCGGAAGCATCCTCATCCGATCTGAATAAAAAAATATTGGAACTTGTACTGAACGAACCCGGAGCATCCATGCATGAATCAGTATTGAAGTCACTGACTTTTGAAGCCAAAAAACTGATGGGATGAGTGAAAAAAAAATCTATACAGACAGTGGAATTGAAATAAAACCCGTGTACCTGGAATCTGATTGCCCATTCTCTGATGCCTCTCTGCCCGGCGAGTTTCCATTTACCCGTGGTGTGCAGGCGGATATGTACAGGGGAAAACTCTGGACCATGAGGCAGTATGCCGGTTTTTCCACTCCGGAAGAAAGTAACCGGCGTTATCATTATTTGATTTCGCAGGGAGTGAACGGACTTAGCGTTGCATTCGACTTGCCGACACAAATCGGATACGACAGTGACCACCCGATGGCAGAAGGTGAAGTGGGAAAAACCGGCGTTGCCATTGACTGCATGGATGATATGCAAGCACTGTTCAACGGTATCCCCCTGAAAAATGTCAGCACATCCATGACGATCAATGCCACTGCATTTATCCTGCTGCCCATGTATGTTGAGTTGGCAAGGCAACAGCAGGCAGATCTGAAAAATTTATCCGGCACAATCCAGAACGATATCCTGAAAGAATATGCAGCCCGCGGCACTTTTATCTACCCGCCCCAGCCTTCAATGAAAATCATTACCGACCTTTTTGAATGGTGCAGCCATGAACTTCCAAAATGGAACAGTATTTCCATTTCCGGGTATCATATCCGTGAAGCGGGCAGCACAGCTGTGCAGGAAGTAGCATTTACACTCAGCAACGGGAAAGCATATGTTCAGGCAGCCCTGCAAACCGGCCTTGATATTGATGTGTTCGGTAAGCGGCTTTCTTTTTTCTTTAATGCGCACAACAATTTATTTGAAGAAGTTGCAAAGTTCCGAGCCGCACGCCGGCTTTGGGCCCGCATCATGAAAGAGTTGGGGGCTACAGACCCCAGGGCCATGATGATGCGTTTTCACACTCAAACCGGAGGCAGCACCCTCACTGCCCAGCAACCTCTTAATAATATTTCCAGGGTCACACTGCAAACACTGGCGGCTGTGCTGGGTGGCACACAATCTCTGCACACCAACAGCTTCGATGAAGCGCTGAGCCTGCCAACAGAAGATGCAGCCCGTATTGCACTGCGCACACAGCAGATTGTAGCCTTCGAGAGCGGGGCACCAGATACCGTCGACCCGCTGGCCGGATCCTACTATGTAGAATCACTCACAAACAGCATAGAGTCCGAAGCCCTGAAACTGATTCAGAAAATTGATGCAATGGGAGGTAGTGTTGCGGCAATTGAACAGGGTTTTATACAAAACGAAATTTCCCGCAGTGCTTACGAATGCCAGCGAAATATTGAATCCGGAAATAAAATTATTGTAGGCGTGAATCAATTTCAGACAGAAAACGAAACCCCAATCCCTGTCTTTAAAATTGACGATTCCATACGGCACAAACAAATAGAAAAACTGGCGCAGTTCAAAAAACAAAGAGATGTTGCCCGGTGCGACCAGGTGCTGCAGGAGTTAAACGACAAAGCCGCTGCTGGTGAAAATATAATGCCTACAGTTCTGGATGCCGTGGTGGCCAAATGCACCCTCGGTGAAATTGCCGATACACTCCGGGAAGTGTTTGGAGAACATAAGAAATAAACCAGCATTCGTAGAATTACGATTGTTCCACAAAAATCTAAAAAAAATCCTGCCACTTAGAGCAATATATCCAGTTTGGTTAAGGGAAATTCCTTAGTTTCCATGTCTAAAACCAACTGACATGAAGCCATTAAACTTTTCATTAAAGTTATTCTTTTCTTTCGTTTTACTGGCCGGTATCCGCAACCTGAACGCACAGGTAAAAATTGGTGGTAATCCAAAAACCGATCCCCATCCTTCCTCGGTTTTGGAACTGACTTCCTCTGATAAAGGATTTCTGCTTCCCAGAATGACAACAATGCAAATGCAAGCAATTAAAGAACCTGCAGACGGGCTTCTGATATATAATACTGAAGCAAAAAGCATATTTGTCTATAATCAACCGGGTGAAATGTGGATCTCCTTGTCCAGTGAAATGGCATCAAAGCCCGATAAGGGTTGCTGTGAGTGGGAGTACCATGCACCCAGCAAACAGGTAAGGCTTGTTCGGGGTTTCACCCAGGGAGATTCCATGTACTACAATGTCGGGCGCAAAAAATTTGTCTTTGCCGACCGGGTTTTCGATCCCGCCGGCAGCAGTGCAGCAGATGTTGCTTACCCGGGTAAATACATCTTTAAAGCAACCGCTTCCCGTATTTTTCATGATGCCGCTTCGGAAAACTTTCCCAGCATCACAAACAGCAATTTCCTTTTTGATGTGGACAATGATTCCTTTGCTGTAGCTAATCCTAAATTAGTTTTCTACAACGGTATGCGTATTGCCACCCGCTTATTATCTACGGCTACCCAAAAACCAAGTACCATTCGCTCCCTGCTGCTGCAGGTAAACCATACCGGTAGCGATTCAATCAATGCAGTTACTGCCCTTGCCAGCAATGCCTTTGTGGATGGGGCTGGTTATACCGCTACATTCAATGGATTTCAGAATTATATGAATGTTACTTCTTCTGCAACCGGCAACATTGGTACCATTACAGGATACCGGAACCTGATTTCTATGGCACCCACTGCCCCAGGAACTGTCAGTGGTAATGTCATCGGCTATCTTGGTACCCTGTCAGGATTCAAAGACTCAACCGGGAGCAGTAAGATCAGTACAGGAAGAGCCTATGCAATTTACCTGGGCAGTGTGGAAGTGGCACCGGCATCTAAAAACTTTGCCTTTTATTCTCACAAAGGGTTGAACCGCTTTGGTGACTCAGTGCTCATTACCGATGGAGGCTACATAAACCCAAGAGCCGTGCTGGATATTAACGCCACCAGTGCCATGATAATCCCTTCAGGAAATAACGCACAGAGACCCACAAGCGGAGTCGTTGGTATGTTTAGGAACAATACAGAGATTTCCGCACCCGAATACTTTGACGGAACGGGATGGAAAACCTTTTCAACCGGGGGAAATGAATGGGTTTTTGATGCGGGTCCTAATCGGGTGAACCTTGCGAGAGGCCTCACCCAGGGAGACTCCATGTACTATAATGTGGGTCGTAAAAAATTTGTCTTTGCCGACCGGGTTTTTGATCCTGCCGGCGGCAGTGCAGCAGATGTTGCGTACCCGGGTAAATACATCTTTAAAGCAACTGCTTCCCGTATTTTTCATGATGCCGCTTCTGAAAACTTTCCCAGCATCACAAACAGCAACTTCCTTTTTGATGTGGACAATGACTCCTTTGCTGTAGCCAATCCTAAATTAGTTTTCTACAACGGTATGCGTATTGCCACCCGCTTATTATCTACGGCTACCCAAAAACCAAGTACCATTCGCTCCCTGCTGCTGCAGGTAAACCATACCGGTAGCGATTCAATCAATGCGGTTACAGCGCTTGCCAGCAATGCCTTTGTGGACGGGGCCGGCTACACCGCCACATTCAACGGTTTTCAGAATTATATGAATGTTACTTCTTCTGCAACAGGCAACATTGGTACCATTACCGGTTACCGGAACCTGATTTCTATGGCACCTGATGCCATTGGTTCAGTTAGCGGTAATGTAGTCGGGTATATGGGTACACTTTCCGGATTCAAAGATCTTTCAGGCAACAGTAAGATGATAACAGGGAGAGCCTATGCAATTTACCTGGGTAGTGTAGAAGTGGCACCGGCATCTAAAAACTTTGCCTTTTATTCTCACAAAGGGTTGAACCGCTTTGGTGACTCAGTGCTCATTACCGATGGAGGCTACATAAACCCAAGAGCCGTGCTGGATGTGAACGCCACCAGTGCCATGATTGTTCCAACAGGAACAACTGCTCAAAGGCCGGCAACCGGTCCCCATGGCATGCTTCGCTACAATTCAGAGAATGGAGGCCGACTGGAAACATTCAATGGATCTTCATGGTCAGGAATAATCAAAGGAGCTATTGGGCTGGATCTGCCGGCTATAGCTGCTGGTTCAGGCCATACAACAAGTTTTCCCATCAGTGGAGCGACTGTGGGCAGTGTGGTGGCCGTTTCTCCTGATGGTACACTCCCGGACGGTATCATCATTGCATGGGTAAGGGTGAGCGGACCGGATACTGTTGAAATCAGGTTTGAAAACAACGCTTCCGTTGCTGTTGATCCTCCTTCGACAGGCTTTTCATTCAGACTGATTCAATAATCCCTTTTTATCACTGTTTTAAGGGCCGGAGAAAACTCCGGCTCTTTTATTTTCATTAATTTGTGCCCTTAATAAAATCAAAGAATATGACCCGAATTTTCCACACAATAAAGAAGGCCGTTTATAGTACATTGATCGCATTGCTGCCGGGAGTTCTTGCTATTGCACAAAGTCCAACCCTTGTCAATTCAAAAAAAGACACCGTACCAGTTTCTGGTAGCCGGGCAGAAAATTTCAGAAAAAATGAAGAGGAAAGAAAGAAATTGGAATCAGAAAAAAGGCAGAAAATGCAGCAAGCTGAAAACGCTGCAAGCCACACTACCCCAATGTTCCTTTCCGTACTGGATTTACCTGCAGAAACGCCTTCCTTTATTAAAGACAGTATTGATTCATATATACTGCGTGGCATGCAGCAATGGCAGATTCCAGGCCTGGCCATTGGAATTGTTAAAGACGGCAAATTAATATTCAGCAAAGGATACGGAGTGAGGGAAATGAACAGAACAGAGTTGATTGATGAAAATACATTGTTTATCATCGCTTCCAACACAAAACTGTTTACCGGCACTTCCATTGCAAAGCTTGATTTCGAAAAAAAATTATCGCTGGAAGACAGGGTAACCAAGCACCTGCGGTGGTTCCGGCTGTACGACACAACATCTACCAGGCTGGCCACTGTCCGGGATATGCTTTGCCACCGGATCGGGCTAAAAACTTTTCAGGGTGACTTCACTTTCTGGGACTCAAACCTGCCGAAAGATTCGATCATCTGGAAAATGCGTTTTCTGAAACCCATGGGTGAATTTCGCCAGGATTATGGCTATTGTAATTCTGCTTTTGTTGTAGCCGGCCGTATTTTGGAAAAAGTAACTGGTAATACCTGGGAAAAATATATAGAAGATAATATGCTGAAGCCACTTGAAATGAACAATACCTACATGAAAACAGAGAAACTGGAAATGAGGGTTAATGTGGCACAGCCCCACAATAACCTGTTTGGCCCCCTTACAACTATTCCCTTTGACCGGGTGGATAATATGGGACCAGCAACCAGTATGGTCAGCAATGTAAAAGATCTCAGCCACTGGCTGATGATGCAGCTAGACAGTGGCCGTTATAATGGTAAAAAAATTCTACCCTGGGAAGTTCTTCAAAAAACAAGAGATATTAACATCATTTCAGGCAGCAGAAAATCATCAGTATTCCCAACCCATTTCCGGGGCTATGGATTGGGTGTCAATGCTACAGACTACAGCGGCCGGCAGGTTTACTGGCATACCGGCGGCGCATTCGGGCATGTAACCGGTGTATGCTTTATCCCGGAAGAAAAGCTCGGCATCGTCATTTTATCCAATAATGATAATCAGAATTTTTTTGAGGCACTGCGCTACCAGATACTGGATGCTTACCTGGGGGTTCCTTACACAGACCGGAGCCTGCACCAATTAAAATATTTTGTTCCTGAAATGGAAAAAATGGCTGAAACCCTCAATTCCATGCAGTCCAGAGTTGACAAAAAAAATATATCCCTGCTGAAAACGGAAGCATATACGGGCACATATTATCACAGGATTTATGGTAAAATCACAATCAAAAAAAGCGGGGAAATGCTTTTGTGTAAATTTGAACGCCACCCAGAGCTTACCGGCTTTATGGAATATATGGACGGCCATGAATTCAGAATGAAATACTCGCATACAGGATATGGCATTTATCCTGCAACATTCACGGTAGTGAATGGCAAACCTGTCTCCGTGGAAATCAAAAGCAACGACTTTGTGGAGTATGACTCATACATCTTCGTGAAAGATCCGAAAAAAATGTAACCCCGGTAGAAAATAAAAAAGGGGACAGCCAAGGCCATCCCCACAGGTTTAATTAAAAACCCTGAGCATTATCGTTTATTCACGACAATCTTTTCCACTGCCTGTTCGCCGGTAGCCACATCTGTTATACGCAGTATGTACATACCCGGTACCAGGTTTTCAATCTGAATTGCATTTGCTGTCACTCCCTTCATCTGGCGAATGATTCTGCCGCTCATATCGCTGACCAGCACATCACGGCTTGCGGAGGCATCTTCAAACATGATATTAACCCTGCCATCGCTGCTGGGGTTGGGGTACACCAATGTTTTGGCCAATTGATTTTCTCCGCGTACCGAACGGATTTCACTGTAGGTAGCTCTGGAATCAATATCCACCTGCCGGATGCGATACTGGCTGATGCCCCTTGCAGTGTTCACGTCCGTATAGGCATAGCTTACAGGTACATCGCTATTGCCGGCTGCGGCATGTGTAGGCACCCATGCAATTTGCTCCCAGGCGCCACTATTGTTGCGCTCTACGGCAAAACCGCTGTTGTTGATCTCTAAAGCTGTTTCCCATTTCAGTAATACAGCACTGCGGTTTCGTGTTGCAGTAAATGACTTGAATGAAACAGGAAGAGGGGCGCATGCAGGAGATGCCAAAAATGCTACTGTTGTATAAGAACCTCCGGCAGTTTTCAGCACTTCAATCCACAATGGTCCATTTTCGCCCGGAAGATTATTGCCTGTATATCCAATACCTGATCCGGAATAAGGAGATAATGAAGAAATGTTGAAGCTTGCACTTGTACCCACAAGATTATCATCTGTTCCCGG
>CAYYMK010000032.1:0-19654 GCA_964473035.1 uncultured Chitinophaga sp. | reverse complement strand
TCTGAGTCATTAAAGATTTAGTCTTTCACACAAGGGGAATTCTTATTTATTATATATAAAGCTACGGTGGCTGATATAGCCGGTAGGTATAAAGGCAACGTTTTATTGCATGAAGAAGAGCTTTGTTGCTTACAAAGCTGCGAAGGGGGGGGTGATAAGGTTTATATTTCATACCTAAATGAAATATGAATACTAAAGATAAAGAAAAGGACCAATACTTGCCAATTCCTTTTTCCGTATTTCAAACAGGGAAGTTACTTTACACAAAGAGAGAGTAGTTTCCTTTTAATTCTTCGGAATAAATACAGAATTCCCTTATTTTCATATTCGTTTTGCATTATTCTTTACTGATATTATTTCTTGGTATTACCATATATGCTCCGGCTCAAACACTGGGAGGAAATGCCGTTTTTAATTTTCTCAGGCTTTCTGCCACGCCTCAACAGACTGCACTCGGTGGGTTCAACATCAGCCAACCTTCTGAAGATGTGGGTCTTGCCTTTCAAAATCCAGCTCAGCTGACATCTGCCATGCATACCCAAATGAATACAGTATTTACGAGTCAGTATGCCGGCATCAAAGCGTATCACCTGTGTCTGGGATACAGAAATGAACCATTGAAAACAAATTTTCTCGGCGGTTTGTATTATCTCGATTATGGCAGCACTACACAAACAGATGCTTCTGGTAATGTGCAGGGAAGTTTCAGACCTGCCGACTGGGTGATGCAGTTGTCGGCATCACGCAGTTATCAGCAGCGCTGGAATTTTGGGATGAGCATTAAATTCATCAGTTCCTCCTACGGACCATACCGCTCCAATGGTATTGCGGCAGATGCAGGGCTGAAGTACCAGGACACCACACATTTACTGACCGCATCGGTACTGCTGAAGAATGCTGGCACACAACTGAAGAAATATGACGGAGCCAGCGAAGAGGATCTGCCATTCGATCTGCAGGCAGGCATCAGCAAACGGCTCAATAAAGCTCCATTTGGTTTTTCCCTTACTGCCAGGCATCTGCACCGCTTCAACATCCGTTTTGAAGATACCGCATTCAATAATGAAAATGGCTTTCCCGGTTCCGGTGAAAAGAAATTCAGCGCAGGTAAAATACTGGATCACCTCATCCTGTCAACAACGCTGTACATCGGCGACCATGTGGAATGCTATGCAGGATATAATTTTTTGCGCCGCAGGGAACTAAATATTGGTACAGAGGGCAACGGGCTCAACGGTTTTTCGCTGGGGGCAGCGGTGTTGTTGGGAAAAATTCACATCCGCTATGCACAAGCCTACTACCAGTCAGGCACCGCCTTTCACCAGTTTGGCCTGAACCTGAAACTAAATGAATATTTTGGCCTGGGAAAATTCGGCGAGCGGGCAGGCTGGTGATCAGTGAATGTATTTATACACTTCAAAGGATTCGGCATATTCGCTTTGGCACTGAATCCCTCTCACTTTGGCCAGCGACCGGACGAAATCTTCAGACATATAATTGCGGTGCGCCTGTGACCGGTAGGCGTTGACTGCGTTCATTTTTTTCTCCAGATGCTGTGCTGTTACAGGGATAAAAAAAGTAGAACGGAAAGAATAATGGTTCCAGGGTAGTTCATACCCCAACAGCGAACAATTCCGGAAGGCACGCAGTGCTTCTGTGTGGATGACCTGGTGGTCCTGGTGCTGATCGGAAGAAGAGGGTATGCACACAAGTTCCGGTTTGACGGATTGGTACATCCGAACCATTTCTTCCAGTATTTCCTGCCGGTGTGCATCAAATGTGCGCACATCGAAATCAAAAAAACGGAGCTGCTCAGCTGCAATGCCCAGTGCCTTAGTGGCGTCACTGCATTCCATTTGCAGTGTGCCAGCCGGCCAGCCTTCCGGCAATGATTTGTTGCAAAGTGAGAATGCCGCATAATGCACTTCTTTTCCTTCACTGCAAAAGCGTGCAATGCTAGCCCCGCATCCCAGTTCCCCATCGTCGGTATGGGGGGCCAGGATGAGTATTTTTTGAAAAGTAAATTCCACTACAAGATTGTTTTACAGGAAAATGCAGGCTCTAAGATATTTTAAATAGTTTTATCGGTAAATTAAAAAAAAGCAGCACTTCATGCAACTAAACCAAACCAGGAAGAACTGGCTGTTTGCTGCTGCAGTTGTGCTGATCGTTTTTCTGCCAGTCCAGCTTTTTTTGTACCCCCTCTATAATTCAGGCGATGATGTGCATCTCCTGTACCGGGCCGGTGGCGGTTATGGCACTGCCCCCACCAACCTGCTGCACTACAATCATATCTGGCATCCGGCGCTTGGATGGGTTGTTCAGTCCCTGTTTACTTTCATTCCGGGCATTAACTGGTACACTGTGCTGCTGGTCTGTTTTCATGCAGCAGCTAGTATGGTCATATTTTTTCTGCTGTTGCGATGGTTTCACCGGCATACTGCTCTTCTTTTCTTTGGTTTATTTTTCTTGTTCGTTGAGCTGAGAAATTTACTATCACTCAATTTTACTGCTGCATCATGGCTGCTGGCTGCCGCTGCACTTCTGTTGCTGCTGGATGGGTGCAGCAAAAACAGCTCACAGGGCAATTGGCTGCTGGTTACCGCATTATTGCTTTTGTCGGCGCTGCTCCGCCTCCATGTGCTGGCTGCCGTACTGGCACTTATGCTACCGGCATTTTTTCTGTATGCATGGAAAAAAAGAAAAACCTGGATGTTTTTTTTTGGAGGTCTGCTGCTGGCGTCTTTTTTACTGAACCTGCTTCATGTGCATTTTTATCAAAAGCAGATACCGGGCTGGAGCAGGCAGGAAAACATAAGGCAGGCTTTGTTTTATTCATTCAACAGGCCGCAACGCAAAACCATATCCTGGCAAGAAGTATTTCATGACAGTACAGAAAGGTTACTTTATGCAAACAGAATGTTCTATGACAGTGCCGTCTTTACCCCGCAGCGGCTGCTGCAAATTTCAAAAAAACAAACCCGTATACGTGATTTCAGCATGCGGGAAGACCGGGAAGTTTTTTACTGGTTGTGGATTGAAATGAGGGTGTACCTGTTGCTGCTGGCAATACTCTTCTTTATTTGCCTGCGCAGGCAAGACCTGTCCGTATTCCTGAAGCGTTTTCTGATTCCTGCCTTGCCTGTTGCAGGTATGTATGTATTTCTGAATGTTTTTTTGAAAATAACACTGCCTGTGCATACCGGGTTGTTACTGCTCTTGTTCCTGTTTTTTGTGCTGGCATTGCCCGGGCGGGGCAAAGGGGTTTCTTGTTTCAGGACAGATGCGCTGGCCATCCTCCTGCTCAGTATGCCGGTACTCTGGATGGGTTATCGCAACTGGAAAAACGACAGGGAGAACAGGGAAAAGCATATTCGGTTTGCATGTATGATTGCTGAACTGGCCGGAAACCGCGACAAACTGTTTGTGGCAACAGATAATTTTCTGCCCTTTGATTTTTTTTACATCTGGCATACCCCCTCACAGTTTCAGGTTACAAATTTGATTCACAGCAACAAGATGGACACCCGTGAGTACAGGGCCACATTACAACGATACCATATAGATAATCTGGATACCGCCATCTACAAGGATCCCCGTGTATTGCTCGTGGGAAACGGCATGAATGAATTACCGGACCTGTACCGCCTGCATTTTAAAACAGCCGTACAGCTTTCTGACACATTGCCAGGATACGGTTGCCTGCATGTGAAGAAAGCATTTCTTCCTCCCCTCCCTGAATAAGCCAGTGAACAGGGAATACAAAAGTGCCGTACTTACCGAAGATATTTTTTATCAGGGTTCACCAGGACAAAAGAATCCTTCAGCATGGGCAGCTGCTGGCCAAATTGTGTATTGAACATTTGCCGCATCAGGTTTATGTTGGAAATGCCTTTATAATAACCTGAATAGTTTGAATCGGGTACAAAAATGGCTGCAAGGTTCATGGTTTGAAAGCTGCTTTTGTTTTCTTTTTCCAGGCAGGGCCGGCAACCATGATCTCCGGCAAGAATGATAAGTGGCGGCCGGACCGAATGGGTAAGAATATGATCGATCAGAGATAATAGTTTGTTGTTTGCATAGTTTAGGTAGCTGATGTATGCAACCTTGCTTTCGTGAAACGGGGTGCTGGTAATCTGGCTGAGTTTGTTGGGACGGCCGAGGCTGTCAAAGTAATAGGGATGATGGGGCAGCATCAGGTGGGCATACACAAATTTTGGTTTTGCATTGTTTTGCACTGCAACTGCCCTTGTCAACGAATCTATTTTTTGATTATTGCTGAGATCATGATATGCTGTGTTTCTTTTCTTCTCCGGTAATCTGAATAGGGTCACAATATGGTACCCCAGGTCTTTGATCACACGGTAGCTGAATGTTTGTGTAGTGAGTGGACTTCGGTCAAAGCGCATCAGTGTTTTAATGACCGGTGACGGGTTGGATGCCAGATCAAAAATAGAGTGGTTAAAAGTCTGGTATCCCTTTGCCTCGAAGAATTGCTGTACCCGGCTGTGCCGGATGGCTGCAAAGGCAAGTGGCAGGTCTCTTTTTCCTCTGAAGTATCCGGTTGTATTCAGATAATCCAGATTCAGCATGGAGCCCATTGAAAAAACAGTATAGTCATAATTTGCAAAACTGCTGTCGGCAACAAAAAAATGCCGCTGTCGCAAAGCGTTTTCAAATCTGCTGTTGTCATATTGAAAAATGCGTTTCAGTGGAATGAATCCTGAATAACCATCGGCAATAATCAGGTACACATCGGGAGCAGGGCAGTTGGCGCATGGGCTGAAGCTGACCCTGTTTCCTTTAGTAATCAGTTCAGGACGGTTTATTTTTTTTGAAACCAGCCATGCAAGGTCAGCAATGATCAGCAGGCTGAAAAGCAGGTTTAGGTACAGGAAGGTTTGCGGCAAATTAATTTTTTGTTTCCGGAGCAGGATCAATAAAATTATCAGTAAAAAAAATATGAATGAAAGCTGGAAGCTGTATTTGGTTAACAAGCTGCCGGGAGCTGCACCGGTCAAGAAATCCTGGAACCCGCCAAATAAAAGATTTACAGCCATCAGGGAAAAGGCAAACAGATGTGCCTGTTTTCTTTTTTTGAAAACAGGAATGCAAATCAGGAACAGCAACAGACAGGCTGCGCTGTATTGCAGCACAAGAAAAAGAGCTGTTTTTGCAGCGATCAGCCCGTAAAATTCCACGTAGCCATGCCACACAAAAAAAACAGGAAGTAAAAGCAGAAATGCAGGATAAGAGGAGGCGATATGTCTGATTCTGGAAAACATGTACGGCCGGCTGCAGTGCAGGCCTGCCGGCTAATTTATCACTGCGGTATGCAGTAATACGTGGCCGCACAGGCGAATTATTATTTTTTATTCAGTGATCAGAATTGTGGAATCAGGCAGTAAAGGTAACCTTTGCCTGAAAATATTATTTACCAAAATCCTCAGGTGGTTTACGGTGGACCTGACAGGAACAAAATCTTTGTATTCACCATCGGGCAACAGCAGGGCATTGAAATTGCTGAAAAAATATTTTTCACTCACAGGTCTTGAAAATTCTCTTCTGCCATGATCGCCCATCAGCAGGATTACCGGTGGTTCAGGCGACTGCCTGATGATTTCATCAACCAGTTGCAACAATTCCTTGTTGCTGTACTTCAGGTAGCTGATGAACAACTGGTCATCAAAATAATATTTGTCCGTAATCATGGAGAGGGGCAGGGCATTTCCAGAACTGTCAAAATAAAAAGGGTGATGCGGCATCATCAGGTGTGTATAAACAAAACGTGGCCTGATTGTTTGTTGACCAGCTACCCGGATGGTCCGGGCGGTCAGTTTCATATTATTGCGATAATCAGCCAGCTTATTTTTTTTAATGGCGGCCGGAATCCGTAAAGTAGTGATAAGGTGGTATCCAAGGTCTTTGTAAATCCGGCTGGTAAATGTGTGGGCCGTGAGGAGTCTTGTTCTGAGTGGCAGAAAGGTTGGAACAGCAGGCGAGGGATTTCCTTCAAGATCAAAAATGGAATGATTGACGATATGGTAACCGAAATGTTGCAGGAACCTGGAAAAATTATTTTTCCTGATGGACTGAGTATAAGTCAGGATGTCTTTCTTGTCCCTGTTATTGCCTGAAATTCCAGGGAGATAGTTCATCTGAAGCATAGATGCAATGGAATAACCGGTATAGTTATAATTGCTGTAGCTGCTGTCCAGAATTTGAAATCCTCTTTTGCGCAGCGCTGATTCAAATGCTGCATTGTCAAACTGCAACAGGTCGTTCAGGGCTATTTTTCCGGGATAACCATCAGCAATGAGCAGGTAAATATCTGGCCGGGGGCAATTCGGACAGAGGGTTACCGGCATTTGCAGAGCAGGAACATTATATGGTTGTCTTTTTTTTAAAAAAAGCAACGCTCCATCTGTCATCAGCAGTGCAAACAGCAGTATATTCAGATATTGGGTAAGCAAAATAAAATTTTTCTTGTTTTTTTTCAGCAGAATTATTGTCAGCGTCAGCCCAATCAGTGAACAGGGAAGCAGGAAGGCGTACCCGGAAATGAATGAACCCGGAAAAAAGTTTTTGAGGGCATCCTGCAAAGGGCCAAAAAAAAACTGGAAGCATAGGAGCAAAAAAACAGCAAAGGCGGCTTTTCGGATATTTGTAAGCAGCATCCATAAAGGAATAAAAAGACCTGCAGCCACAGCAAGGTAGAAAACTGCCAGCAGCGCAGCATCTTTCAATGGCACCAGGTTGTAAAATTCTACAAATCCATGCCAGGAAAAAAAAATCGGCAATAGCCACAGATAAAGAGGGGTGTCCCGGCTGATATGTAAAAGTTTATCCTTCATTTTTTACAAGCAGGTACAGTGTTCTTCCACTATCAGCAACCGGTTGTTTTTCCTGTACAGTGAAATATGCGCCAAAAGCGTTTGTAAATTTTTCTTCAGTATAGTCAGTATAAATATCTTTCTTTTCGGCCAGCAACAGCTGTACTTTTTCATCGCTCTTCGGTACAAATTCAATAATCAGAAATTTCCGGCAGGTCCTGTGAAACATTGCGGCAATCATTTCAATCGGGATATTGCGGCCAATTGCGAGGTGGTGCAGGAGTGCCAGTGCAATTCCGGCATCGTTTTGTAAGCGCTGCAGGAGCGGTAGCCGTTCGGTATGGTTCACACCGTTTCCGGGCGATGGATTTGCCAGGTCGGTCAGTAGTGGT
Source organism: uncultured Chitinophaga sp. (assembly GCA_964473035.1). Taxonomy (GTDB): domain Bacteria; phylum Bacteroidota; class Bacteroidia; order Chitinophagales; family Chitinophagaceae; genus JJ008. The sequence continues at coordinate 12,429 of CAYYMK010000032.1, read as the reverse complement.
TGAATATTTGATTCACCTGAGGCAATGATCTGCATGTAGAGGTTGTTGATACAGGTTGGATCAACATCACAGGCGATAACTTCAATTTTTTTTGCGGCCAGCAGCTTCGAAAATTCACCGTCATTGGCGCCAAAGTCAGTGATCGTAGTGCCGGCAGCAAAACGACCGGACCATTGTGAAACAATTTTTTTCTTTTCTTCAAGATAACTGCTGCGGGCAGATGCTTCAGCATAATAGCCCGACCAGGTACTTTGGCCACGGGGGGCTTTCAGTTTCAATGTCAGTGTTTCGAGGCTCCTCACCAGGTTCAGCAGTTTTGGCCTGGAAAATTTTATTTTCTTTTTCAGCGGCTGTTTTTGACGACCAGTGATTTTTGCATTCAGGTGTATGTGCAGATAAGTATGCAGGGATAAACGGCTTTTCCAGGGCAGCAGTTTGGATGTTACTGCAAGCGGAATGCCTTCCGGCCATGCCAGCAACAATTGCTGCAGCGGCAGTTGTTTGTAATGCATCAGAAGCAGCGGGGACAGAAACATTTCACAATACTGCCGGTAGGCAATCCAGGGTTCTTCTTCATTGTATGTTTCAAAGGAAAGGCTGTCAATGAAAATCAGCCGTCCCTGGTGCCACTGCAAATTGAAGGGTGTAGCATCTTTCAGGATCAACCCATGTGCAAGGGCTTCCTTCAGAATTCGCAGGGTCAGCAAGGCTGCATCTTTCAGCATATCAAAGCTCCATTCCCATGGATATGAAATAAAACGTATGGGTTCGGGCTTCAGGGTTATATACCATTGTTGTTCACCGGTCAGATTTTCGGGCATTATTTCATGGGGGATCAGTAATTTTTGCCCGGCCAGATTTGCATACAGGCCACTGCTGATCAATAAATCAAAGTGAGTGCGGAATGCCTGATTGACCTGCCGGTACAGTACACCGTTTTGAGTAAATATGTAGCCGGAAGGGTCGCGGAATGACGCCGGGTGCCTGTGTGATGTACTTGCCATACTGAAAATCTGCTTCTTTTGGTTTCTGCTGTTTGGTGTTTCTTTGTTAAAGGTATCAAATGACGGTCATACAGGGTTTTTTTGCCCTGCCTTATTGATTCATCACACGGATGATCCCCCACCGCAACGCAGCCATTGAGTCGGGAAGCATGGGCAAGGATTGGTTGAATTGTGTGTTCAAAATACTTCTGAAAACATTTACGTTGGAGATTCCATCATACAACAGGGCGTAATTCTGCCCTGGTAAGTACACTGCGCTGATGTTAGAAAAAAAATATTCTCTTTTTACCGGTTCCCGAAACTGCCTGAACCCATGATCGCTCAGCAACACGATGATGGCGTTCCCGTTGCTGCCCATCTGAATGCTGTCAACCAGGCGCAGCAGCTCATGATTGGTGTAACGGAGATAGGAAAGATATTTTTCTTTATTGTAATTATGCTCCCAGCCCGTTTGGCCGGGGGGCAGTAGCTGTCCTGAACTGTCGAAGTAATAAGGTGCATGCGGCATGAAAAAATGTGAATAAACCAGTTTTGGCCGGCCGGTATTTTCTTTTGAAAGTGCAACGCTTTGGTCAAAGATGTACTGATTATATCCAACAGAGGGTTCAAAATTTTCAGGTACTTTTTTTATCAATCCGGTTTTTTGTGCAAGCGGCCTAAGTGTTGTTGCCAGGTCATTTGCCAGTGTAAGCCGGTTGAGCAGGAAAATCTGGTTGGGCAAAAAGGCTGAAAGGGTATGCGGGAATTTTTTACTGATGCTGTCATTGAAAAAAGACGTGTTATGATATAGATACCCGATTTGGGAAAAAAAATCCGAAAGCCGGTTTTTCCTGAGTGAATCAAGAACGGGCAGAATGTTCCTGCTGTATCCTTTACTCAGGTTCAGGAAATCCATATTCAGGATAGAAGCGATAGAAAAAACAGTGATATTATAGTTACTCCTGCTGTGCCTGTTGACGCGGAATTTTCTGTTTTCCAGTTCAGCAAAAAAACGGCTGTTGTCAAAGTGAAATATATCTTTCAACTGGTCGTCCCCTGCATATTCATCTGCCAGAATCAGATAGATATCAGGTTTTGGTCCCGAATAATGTTGCAACAAAGGTTGATTGGCCAATATATCTTTGCGGGGAGATTTTTGGCTTTGCATCCATAATTCTGCCACGCCCCACAGCAATAAAACAAATCCGGCAACCGTGAGCCAGCGGCCAGTTTTGCCGGTCAGTTTTTTTTTCTTTTTGATCAGGATAAAGAAGAGTAGAATCAGAACTGCCATCAAGGGATATAAAAATCTGTTTCGGGCAATGACGGTACCAGGAAACCACAAAAGCAGTTGTTCCTGAATTCTTCCATATGAGAAATTCAGAAAAAGCAGGAAGAAAACGAAGAGCCCCGCCTGATACAGGTTTTTGAAAAAAATATTTACCATAAATAGGAACACCATGGCACAAGCTGTATAAATGAGAAAGAGCCTGATAACGGCCGCCGGGCTTACCAGTTCGTAATGTATACTGCTTTCGTGGAGCAGATAAACAGGTGAAAGCTGGAACAGAAACAGGTACTTATGCACCTGCAGGGTTTGAAAAATATTTTTTTTTGAAAGGGGTAAAGCGTTCATCAGATATTGGTCATTCCGGCTAGGGGTTCAAAAAAAATATGGGGCACATACGCCTGATTTATTGTGTACTGGCTGCCGGTATTTGCGTGCGGATGGGACTATTCAGTCTTTCCCGGCTTCTGCTCCGGTTTCTTTTTTCTTTCGGGATGGCAATCTGAAGAAAGACCGGAGGGTCAGCATAATATTTTTAAAGAAAAAAGCAACGCCCAGCGCAGCGGCAATGATAGCCTGTACCAGGTAACTCCCGCTTCCGGGATCTATATATAGTAAAAAAAGGTTCACAGGTAATTCAGGTTGGTATCGGGTGTTAAAGTTAATAAAGTTTCAAACATCAGGCGTATGGTATCTTCAATATCATTCCTGTGCAGCATTTCTACAGTCGTGTGCATGTAACGCAGCGGGATGGAGATGAGTACAGACGGACAACCATCGTTTGAGTATGCAAAAGAATCGGTGTCGGTACCTGTACTTCTGCTGAGGGCACGCCATTGCACCGGAATTTTTTTATCATGTGCCACTTTTTCAACCAATGCCAGCAATTTATTGTGTACCGCAGGGGCATATGCCAGGGAAGGTCCATTACCAGTCCGCACATCTCCCTCAATATTTTTATTAATCATGGGAGTACTGGTATCATGCGTGACATCGGTAACGATTGCGACGTTTGGTTTGATGCGGCGGGCAATCATCTCTGCACCACGCAGGCCAATTTCTTCCTGAACAGCATTGACAATGTATAAGGCAAATGGCAGTTTCTTTTTATTTTCTTTGATCAGGCGGGCGACTTCAGCAATCATAAATCCGCCAATCCGGTTGTCAAAAGCCCGGCCGATGAAGTTTTGATTTGCAAGCTCTGCAAATCCGTCGGAATAAGTGACCACAGCACCGATATGTACACCCAGTTCTTCCGCTTCCTTTTTGTTCCTGGCACCGCAATCGAGCCACAAATTATCGGTACGGGGTTGCGGCTCTTTATCAGGACTTGAAATACGGGTATGAATGGCCGGCCAGCCAAAGACGGCCGGAACTTTTCCTTTTTTTCCATGAATGATTACACGGGAGGCGGGGGCAGTCTGGTAGTCCACCCCACCATTGCGTTTCAGGTAAATCAATCCCTCATTGGTAATATAGTGTACAAACCAGCTGATTTCGTCTGCATGGGCTTCTATAACCACACGAAACGGATGATCAGGATTTATGATACCGACAGCAGTGCCATAGGGATCCACATAATGAGTATCCACGAAAGGCTGCAGGTACTCAATCCAAAGTTTCTGTCCCCATGTTTCAAAACCTACGGGCGATGCATTATCAATGTAGTTTTTCAGAAAACTGAGAGAGGCAGGGGTAAGTATTGGTTTTTTCTTTGCTTGTTTTTTACCGGTTGTTATTTTTTTTGGCATGACGTTATGTTAGGTTGATCCGTCAAAAATAATCAAATACGGATTAACCAATGCAGGAGAGCAGGCAGAGCCATGAGCCCGTCGAGCACCAGGTAATACAGCAGATCGGAATGATTTTTCTTAGAAGGTTCAGCGAGTGCAAGCAACAGCAGGCCGGGAATGAACAACGGAAGAATTTCGGAAAAGGTAAACCCGGTATTGAAAAGTAGCAGGGTGAAGAGGAAATACACAGAAAGAAACAGAAGGAAGATGGTCTGAATTTTTTTTTCCGGCAACAGGGTTGCCATGCTGCGCACCCCTTTTTCCAGGTCATCGGCCCGGTCTCTATAGTCAAATAAAGTGGACAAAGCATAAATAAAAAAGAAACGACCCGCAGCATAAATTGAAAACCCCGGGGTCCATGCTGCATCAGACAGGAACAGAGGAAGAACAACGGTTACATATGTCCATGTGGCAGCCAGAAAAAATGTTTTGCCAAATGCCAGCCGTCTCATCCACTTTGTGAACGGATGTGGAATTTTTGTGGCAGAATAAAGAAAAGTAACCAGGACCGGAGCAAGGATCCACAAACGGTATTTCCAAAGTGGAATGAAAAACCAGCAAGCACCTGCCAAGCCTGTAAAAAAGAATAGCACATGAAGCCACCTGTAGTGCCGCACCCACTGTACCCGGGGCGAAGGCAGAATGCTATGAGTGCTGAAATAAAAATGAAAACTATAACTGCACAAAGTGGAAAAGAACACAAACGGAAGCAATGAACCAGGTGGGGAGCCCGGCAGCAGCAGGCCGTATGTATGCAAGGTCATCCCTATAGTGCAAACAGCAATAAAAAGATTGCTGTACACAAACCAGGTCAGGATCCGGCGCAGATGTATCAAGTAATATAGATCAGGGTTTTTTCAAACGTATTTTATCCGATTCTGCATAGTTGCTTCGATGACCTTCCTGATCCTTGAGAATGAGGCCAAACGTGGCAGTTGTATCCCGGATCACTCCCGATAATGGAACGAGTTGCGGAATGTTGTTCGTGTTATATTCGTATTGCAGCATAATTTCTGCTTCCCTAGTTTTTGCAGGTACATTCAGTCTGGAAAAAGCAAACCGGCCCGTATCCACCGGGATCGGGGTGCTGCCATTGTACCATTTATATACAATGAGTATGCTATCAATATCACCTTCGTCATCTGTATAACTTCCTTTCAGGGTCAGTACATCCCCGCTGTTCAGTACGGAAGGGCTGATGGAATTAATTTCTACCTGTGGCTCTGTTTTGAATTTATCTTTGTTGCAGGCATTACTCAAAACAAACAGGGTCAGTGTCCACATCAAATGTTTCGGGCGCATATTTTTTTAATTTTTTAAAAGGCCATTCCGCTCAACGGAGCTGGTCCTGTTAGTTGTCATAAAATTTTCATCCTTCTGCATAAGGAGGGATTGAATACCCCCGAAAATTTAGGTTCATTTTTGAAAGTTGGTTCGAAGAAAACAAATTTACGTTATTTGCACACATATGAGGAATATGGCAGACCCAATGATTTCTAAAATATTTTCAGCAGCTCCGAAAAATTTTGATTGCCTGGCAATGGAAAGTTTTCAATTTCAGGTCCGGGAAAACCCGGTATACCAGGCTTATATTAAGGCCCTCGGTGTGGATGCAGCTCTTATTAGGGAAACCACAGAGATCCCTTTTCTACCCGCATCTTTTTTTGTGACACAAACTGTGCAATGCGGATCTGGTACGCCTGCCATAGTATTTGAAAGCAGTGGCACAACCGGCACAATACCCGCCCGGCATCCCGTAAGGGATTTGGTTGTATATGAAACAGGGTTTTTAAGAACATTTGAGCTTTTTTATGGCCCGGTTACAGACTATTGTATTCTTGCTTTATTGCCTTCCTATATTGAACGCCAGCATTCTTCGCTGCTGTATATGGCACAGCAGCTCATTCAACTGTCCGGGAAAAAAGAAAGTGATTTTTTTCTTTATGATTTTGAAAGACTGGCTGCAGTGCTTTCCATGCTGGAAGAAAGTGGTCAGAAGACTATATTATTGGGAGTGACGTTTGCCTTGCTTGATTTTGCAGAACAATATCCCATGAAACTGCGCTCAACCATCATAATGGAAACCGGTGGCATGAAAGGCCGAAGAACGGAAATGGTGCGTGCAGCAGTACATGAGCAATTGAAGGCTGCATTTTCCGTAAGTGAAATACATTCTGAATACGGGATGACGGAATTATTGTCGCAGGCCTATTCGAAGGGGGAAGGCATTTTTCATTGTCCGCCCTGGATGCAGGTTCTGGTCAGAAGCGAAGAAAATCCTTTGCAGTTACTGTCCGGAGGCAGGGGAAAAATAAATGTGATTGACCTGGCCAATGTGTATAGTTGTTCATTCATAGCAACTGAAGATGCAGGTAAGCTGAATCCGGATGGTAGTTTTGAAGTGCTCGGCAGAGCCGATGGCAGTGATTTAAGAGGCTGCAGCCTGATGGTTGTGTAAATCCCCGTTTTATTGTGCTTTGCCGGTAGTCCGGAAAAAGTTATGCAATTGAAAATGCCCCGGCATTGAATACCGGGGCTCTGTGCCCAGGACTGGATTCGAACCAGCACACCTCGCGGCGCCGCCACCTGAAGACGGTGCGTCTACCAGTTTCGCCACCTGGGCCTTGGGGTTGCAAATATAGCAGATCAGACCGAAATGTTGAAATCACGCAGGGCATCATTGAGGCTGGTCTTCAGATCGGTACTCTCTTTACGTCTGCCGATAATCAGGGCACAGCCCACCGCATATTCTCCGGCGGGAAATTTCTTAATACGGGAGCCGGGAATTACAACACTGCGGGCGGGTATCCTGCCTTTCATTTCAACCGGCACCGGCCCGCTAACATCAATGATGCTGGTTGATTGTGTTAATACCACATTGGCGCCAAGTACTGCTTCTTTTTCAACAATTACCCCTTCCACCACAATGCAGCGGCTGCCAATAAAACAGCCATCTTCAATGATTACCGGAGATGCCTGTAAAGGTTCCAATACTCCGCCAATACCTGCTCCACCACTCAGGTGTACAGCCTTGCCTATCTGGGCGCAACTTCCAACTGTGGCCCAGGTATCCACCATTGTGCCTTCATCTACATAAGCACCGATGTTAACATAAGAAGGCATCAGGACAACATTCTTAGCCAGAAATGAGCCATAACGGGCTACTGCATGTGGTACGGCCCGAACGCCGATTTCCCGGTATTTTTTTTTCAATTGCATTTTGTCATAAAATTCAAAAGGAGGCAATTCCCATGTCTGCATGGGCTGCAGCGCGAAATACAGCAGAATGGCTTGTTTGATCCATTCATGCACCTGCCAACCCTGATCCGATGGGCTCGCCACACGGATCCTTCCCTTGTCAAGGTCTTCCATTACAGCCTTTACGGCATTGATATACGCTGTTTCTTTCAGTAATTCCCTATTGCTCCATGCTGCCTGAATCAGATCTTTCATTCTTCAATCATTTTGAAAACTTGAAAGGTAGAATTTTTTCAGAAAGCCTCATTCATCGTGAATTGTTTTTTCCCAGTGGGGAGGTATAAATAATTTCAGCAGATTTTTTTTATGGAAAAAGAAAAGCCTGCACTCTTTTCTTTTTGTGAATCAGATGATCTGGATTTTTATGGCAGGTGTATTGCTGTCCTGTTCAGAAAACGGCAGAAATACGATGAGCTCATCCAACCGGGCGCAGGGTGACAGTAATACTTTTTCTTCCATCAGTTCCATCCCGGTACCGCAAGGCTTTACAAGAATTGCTGCACCGCCACATTCTTTTACCGCATGGCTCCGTCAGCTGCAATTGAAAAGCGGCAAAACGGTGTACCTCTATACAGGTCAGAAAAAGCCGAATCAGTCGGCCTGTTTTGCAGTTCTGGACTTTCCTGCTCACATCAGTGAACTGCATCAATGTGCTGATATAGCGATGATGCTTTGGGCAGAGTATCTCTACTCCTACAGAAAATATGATTCCATAAGGTTTATGGATTATGAAAACGGAGTTTATACCTGGACAGGTGGCAATAACAGGCCTTTATTTGACCGCTATCTGAAGCAGGTTTTTGGAATGTGCGGCAGTGCTTCCCTGCAAAAACAATTGGCGGCCGTACACAACTACCTTGCTATAAAACCCGGCGATATGTTTATTAAGGGCGGTTTTCCCGGTCATGTGATGGTGGTAGCCGATGTGGCTGTAAATGACGCGGGGGAAAAGGTATTTCTGTTACTACAGGGTTTTCTTCCGGCCCAGGATGCACACCTTGTCATCAATCCGCAGGAAGCGGCACTCAGCCCATGGTATAGCGCAAAAGAAGGGGCGGACATCATCACTTCAGAATGGCGATTCAGCCCTTCGGACCTAAGATGTTGGTAATTTTATTCATCCTATTCCAGTGCTTCGACAGAAATTCTGGCAGATTCTTGTAGTTTGGCCGGTTTTCTTTTAGGCCATGTGTAAAAATTTGATAAACAAGTATTAACACTGATGTTCATAAATTCATCTGTGTTGTATTTGGCAGGGTATAAAAAAATATTACCTTCATTCGCTTCGGGGCATTGCCCGAATGTCATAAAAAGCTTTAAATCAACCATCTGGCCGAATTTTTGTTAGTTGATTCATCTAGACCGGAAAAGAGGTCGTTTTATAGAAAAAAGGAGATAAAAATGCCATTAAAGAAAGAAGAAATCATCATCATTGGGCCCGAGGAAATTTTTGTGGGGAATATTAATGCCCCGGTAACACTTATGGAGTTTGGGGAGTATGAAAGCGAAGAATGTGCAAAAGTGAATGAAATAGTGAAACAGTTGCTTCAGGATTACGATGGCAAAATCCGTTTTCAGTTTCGTCATTTCCCTCTCACCCTGATCCACCAGCGCAGCTTAAAAGCCAGCGAATCTGCAGTGGCTGCTGCGCAGGAAGGAAAATTCTGGGAAATGCATAATGTGTTATTTCAGAACCGCCGAAACCTGGGAACCACCAGCCTGAAACTGTACAGTAAGGAAGCAGGCGTGAAAAACAAAAAATTTTTAGACGAACTTGTGAATGGTATGTATGGCTGGGAGGTGCAGGATGATATTAAAGAAGGACATAACCGGGGTATAAAGGAAATACCGGCCTTTTTTATCAATAACGTGCAACTGACCCTTAAGCCAACTTATGCTAATCTGAAAGCGGCAATTGATGCTGCATTGAAAAAATCAAAATCAAAAAGCGGATCAAAATTAAAATCATCCGCAAAGCACAAGCAAAGGGCCTGATCCTGAATTACCTGCTTTGATATGCTGATGCACTCTGCTCTGTCATTTCAATAAAAAATCCCCGGTCTGTAAGACCAGGGATTTTTTTTGGGCCGGAAATTCTGGATTACCAGCGGTTGCCAGAATACGAAGGCTTCTGCCTGTGTTCTGGTTTTTGATCTTTCGGGCGGGCTTCACTTACTTTAATGGAACGTCCGTCAACGGTTGCACCATCCAGTTCGGCAATGGCTTTTCGGGCAGCTTCATCAGAAGGCATTTCCACAAAGCCAAAACCCTTGCTGCGGTTGCTGTACTTGTCCATAATAACTTTTGCTGAAGATACTTCACCATACTCGGCAAAATAAGCTCTCAGGTCTTCATCCACCACGGCGAAGCTGAGGTTTGAAACATAAATGTTCATGTGTAAAATAAAATTTACTGTAAAAAATGCTTGAGAAAAACGCAACGTAGAGAAGACTGAAATCTTTAGCAGAATAAATCGTTCACGTACAAAATGCTGTAGAACTCAAATTAACAGGGCAAAGGTAAGGTAATTGCAGCAGCTTTTAGTTTTTTATTTTTCTTCCGTAAAGTCAGTATCAAAGATGTTATTATTCTCCTCTTTTTTTCTGACTCCGAAATGATACCGGATATTGAGCCCGGCCCGTCTGGTGTCGGACCTGCGTATGCCCTGTGCATCCACGGTGCCCTGGCGGATGCGGAATTCATTTGGACTGGAATAAAATATATCATTGATGCTGGCAGTAATGACCAGTTTATTTTTGAAAAATTTTCTGTTGATACTTGAATTTAGCATGCCAAATGGCTCCAGTTCATACAATTGCTGCTGGCCTTTGAGCCTCCAGAAGCCGTTCAAGCTGATGGAAGAACGGCTATCCAGCTTCAGGGAATGAAGAGTAAAAAAGGTCCAGGTGCCTTTTTTAAAAGAAAGAGGTTTGTTTTCGTACAGTCCTTTGTAAAAATTGTGGTTGTACTGTGCGCCTAGCACAAAAAAATATTTTCCGCCCGGAGGTAATGCACCCAATCCACGGAAATACCATTCTTTGTTGCGGCCCAGGTTATCAAAAGTACGCAATGCCTGGTACCTGTTGCCGTCGGGTTGGTACAGAACACTGGTAAAAATATCACGGGTATCATTCAGCCCTACAGCAAAAAGAGGTTTTTCATCCACGCTGATGTTTGCTTCATAATTCTGGTTGAACTGTGGACGCAGCGACGGGTTGCCAGCTTCAGTCAGGTACTGATCCACATAACGGGGAAAGGGATTCAGTTGTTCATACACCGGCCTGCGAATACTACGCCGGTACACCAGGTATGCACGCAGTTCATAACCAGCAATGGTCATGATTTTTTTACTTAGGTACAGATAGGGAAACAGATCAGTGCGATGCAGCTGAAAACTGGTATCATCGGGAATTTTTTGCACAGCACTCATATTGGTGTTTTCCAGCCGGGCTCCCGTTTTTAAAATGAAATCTTTTCCCAAGGTTTTGCTGACCTGCAGGTAAAAGGCATGAATGTTTTCATGATAGTGAAATGTATTGGTGCGGCCAGGATCGGGTTGCCGGTTGCCGGCCGGCTGTTCCTTGTAATATTCTGCTTTGTTTTGAAAAAATAAAAAACCTGAGCGAAAACCTGTTTCCACTTTGAGCCTTGCTTTTTTTTGTAAAGTAAGATCCGATTCCAGAACAAAGGAACTTCGCCGGTTGCGATAATCTCCATCGCCTGCAGTGATGATTGCGGTGGGTTGCAGGTATTCAGAGTGAAAAACCTGGGTTGCTTTATTGTCAGTGTATCCAAATGAAAGATCATTTTCCCATTCAGAACCGGAAGAATCTAATTTATATTTTGCTTCGAAACCGCCCCGCAGGTTTACCGAATTGCCTTTATTTTTCACACTGTTCAGATTTTCGGTAAGTACCTGTTGCGTACTTATTTTTTCTATTTCATTATTGTTGTTGCTTTGGTTGCGGTGCTCATTAAGGCTGAGGCTGCTTTCCGCTTCCAGTTCCCAACGACCGGTTGAGGGAAAGTTGTATTGATAGCCTGCATACCATGATTGGGACGGATAGAAAGTTCTTGAGTCCTGGCTCAACAAGGAATCAATTGCGAACAGGCGGCTGCTGTGGAGTGTTTCTAATCCGTTTCGCCGGTTGTAATTGATGTTGAGCGATGAGCTTTTCTTCCCGTCATTTTGGTTCAGGCTGAAACCAATAAACTGATTGCCATAACTGCCCTGTTGAAAACCTCCGTTGAAGCTCCCGGTCATGCCGGGTTTGAATCCTTTTTTTAGTACCACATTGACAAGCCCGCCACTGCCAGAAGCTTCATATTTTGCAGAGGGTGTGCGAACAATCTCAATCCTGGAAATGGCATCGGGCGGTAGGCTTTTCAGAAAACCAGCGATATCAGCGGCACTCATTTTTAATTCCCTGCCGTTGACCTGCACTGCTGCTGGTGTAAGGCTGCTGATGTAAATATTACCATCCTGATCCACAAACAGACCGGGTGTTCTTTCAATGACCTCGTAACCGGTGGTGGAAATAGCAACAATGCTTTCAGGATCTACAATTGTTTTGTCACCTTCCTGCCGCATCAGTGGCTTTTGGGTCTTAACTACTACAGGATCCAGTACTTTGCCGGCTGGTTCAAGTGTGATGGTCATTGATAAGTCCTGCTTTGCTGTGCTAATTTTTTTCTCTGTTGTGACAAATGAAATTGCGGATACACTAATCAGATACTGCTTGCTGCTGAATAGCTGGAAATGAGCCACCCCGCTGCTATCGGCAAGTTTTTTTTCTATATAAACCGAATCCCCTCTTTCCCTGATACTGATATTGGCAGATGGCACTGGTTCCCGGGCAGAGCCCAGCACCCGGATGGTCAGTTTCAGGTCTTGCCCCTGCACAGCATTTGCAGAAATGTGCAGGAATAAAATTAAAAAACGCTGTAGCATCAGTTTGAGGCAGCCGGCCGGAGTTTTTTTTCCGTGAATCATCAAATGTATGAAAGAGAACAGCCGGAGAAACACAGTACTGAATTTGTTAGGAGTTTTTTATTTTTTTTAGCAAATCAGGCCCGGAACCCTGGGGCAATCTTTCAGAAATAAAAG
>CAYYMK010000031.1:0-20544 GCA_964473035.1 uncultured Chitinophaga sp. | reverse complement strand
GCGGCTTCCGAAATGAAAACTTCTTTCTCTTCCCTTGCTATATCCTTCACGGGCGCCCTGCCACTGCATGAACAAGCGGCTCAGGGGCATATTGCGGGTTGTAAAAACGGCCAGGTTTCTGTGCAGGGGCATGATCCACTCGTCATCCTGCAATGCCAGGGTAGCGCCGGTAGAAATGGCTTCCTGGCCAATGCCGCTGAACCATTTGGAAATTCTTCCCTGCCGCAGCAATACCAGCATTTTTTCTTCAATCATACGGGGCCACAGAACCGAACGGTAAAAATGTATCAGCTGATCATCAGATAAATCCTTTCTGTCGAAATTCATGCTGCGAAGTTCAGGTATTTTTACTCATCCCCGCTCTTCCGTTGCCATCCGCAACGGCCGGTTGTTAAAAAAAAGACAATAGAGCGATCGGGTTGTGTAATCCCTGCAGCCCTGAATCAAAGGGGAAACTTGTTGCCATGCTAAAGTTATTCAAAACCACCCCCGTTCTTTATTCTTTTTCTTTGGCGGCCCTGCTGACCGTATTGCCTGCAGCAAAAAAACCGGCAGAAACAAACAGCAAAGATGTAAAAATACAAGCAGCCATATTGCTTGATGTAAGCAACAGTATGGACGGCCTCATTGAACAGGCAAAGGCTCAGCTCTGGAATATGGTGAATGTGCTGGGTCGGGCCGACTGCCAGGGGGTCGCTCCTAAAATTGAAATTGCGTTGTATGAATACGGGCGCAGCAGCAACGACGCCTCCGTCGGTTATATCAAACAAATAGCACCATTCAGCTCAGACCTGGATAAATTATCGCAACAATTATTTAACCTCAGTACCAATGGCGGCAGCGAATACTGCGGCCATGTCATTTACACTTCGCTTAACGAACTAAAATGGGATGATAACGGAAAGAGCTACAAAGTGATTTTCATTGCCGGCAACGAAGATTTTCTGCAGGGCACTGTCAGCTACACCAAAGCCTGCGAAGAAGCAAAGAAAAAATCTGTCATCGTCAATACCATTTACTGCGGCGATAAAATGCAGGGAATAAAAGAACACTGGAATCTTTTGGGTGAATGTGGCAACGGTAGCTACACTAATATTAATTCAGATGCCAAACCGGTTGATATCCCCACTCCATACGACAGTGTGCTGATGGTGCTGAATACCCAACTGAACAATACCTATATCTATTATGGCTCCGGTGGTAAAGAAGGTGCTGCCCTGCAAAAAGCTATGGACAATCAAAACCAGGCCATGAACTATTCGGTCGGTGCCAAGCGAACTGCCGCAAAGGCCAACAAGGGAGTGTACGATAATTCAGGCTGGGACCTGGTGGATGCAGCCCGTTCTGACAAATCTGTGATTGAAAAAGTGGAAATGAATACCCTGCCTGAAGAGCTGCAAAAACTTTCCCGTTCACAATTAAAACAGGTCATAGAAGGAAAAGAGTCAGAAAGAAATACCATTCAGAAAACCATCCTGGAAACCAATAACAAGCGGGATGCTTTCATTGCAAAAGAAAAAGCAAAGAATGCGGGGACGGAACATGTGGCTACGCTGGAAACAGAAATTGAAAAAATCATCCGCCAGCAGGCTTCCCGTTTTCAGATGAAGATTCGGTGAGCATTACTGAACAACCAGTTCATAAAATTCATCGGGCTGCAGATATTTTTGAGCCAGCACACGCAGCTCTTCGGCAGTTACGTATTTAATGGCCTCAATGTTGTCGTAAAAGAAACGCTCGGGCAGGTTGTTGAGGATATAGCTTTTCCAGCGTCCCATAATTTGAAAGGGCCCATCAATCGTAGAGAGAATGGAACCAATCATAAAATTTTTTACGAGTGAAAGTTCTTCATCCGGCACCAGTTCTTCACGGAGTATTTGCATTTCCCGGTATACCTCCCGGATGGCAGCCTCGCATACATCGCTACCGGCATCTGTGCTGATCATCCAGGCCGAAGGGCCAATGTGTTTTTGAAAATAGCTGTGAATGCCATAGGTATATCCTTTGTCTTCGCGGATGTTTCGCATCAGGCGTGATCCAAAAAAACCGCCCAGCACCGTATTCAGCACCGTAGATTTCAGGTAGTCAGGGTGCATGCGGCTGACAAACGGCCTTGCGATCCGGATGGATCCTTGTGCGCCCTGCCCGTCAATTTGTACCCGGAATTTTTTTTCGTTAGAGGGGGTGCAGGAAAAATCAGGAACAGTGTATTCCCTGTTTGGCAGGTTGCCGAAATAACGGTCAAACAGCTGCTCCACCTGTGCCGGAAGTTTGCCCGCTAAAAAAATAATCATCTTCCCGTTCTGATAATAATTCCGATAAAAATCCAGCAATTCATTCCGCTGCAGGTTTTGAAAATCGGATGCTTCTGTATAGCGTCCGTAGGGATGTTGGATGCCGAATAAATAAGAGTCAATCAGGCGGCCGGCTACAAAATCTGTCTTTTTGAGATTTACGGCCAAACGCTGCAAGGAATTTTTCCGGAAAATGTCCAGCTCTGTATCCGGCATTACTGAATCGGTGATCAGCTCCCGCACCACGGGCAGCAGTTCACCGATGTGTTTGGTCAGGCAATGAAGAGAAACAACAGCGGTTTCATTGTAGCAGGAGCGGTTCAGGTACGAACCGTAATATTCAAAAT
Source organism: uncultured Chitinophaga sp. (assembly GCA_964473035.1). Classification (GTDB taxonomy): domain Bacteria; phylum Bacteroidota; class Bacteroidia; order Chitinophagales; family Chitinophagaceae; genus JJ008. The sequence goes on along the minus strand of CAYYMK010000031.1, from coordinate 17,903 downwards.
GTTCGTTGATCTGGAATGCGTTCCGGTTTGATGTGCCGTTTCGTATTAAAAAATTACTGGCTGCCGCAACAAGGTTTTTGGATTCAAAACTGTTTCCGGCAAAAAATACCCACTCGGCGTTCATCACATCTTCGGCGCCGGCATTTACGTAGTACAATTCAATTCCGTTTTGGAGCTGTATTTTTTTGTAGGAGCTGAGCTGCAAATCAAACTGAACTGCATCCAGTATGGGTGGTGCGGTATTTCTGCCGGTTGTGATAACGTTCGTCATGATTGGGTGCTTGCTTTATTTGCGAAATAATGAAGGGTGGAACAATTTTCTGCCCGGAAAATCCGGTTGCTTTCTTCCAGGATATCAGCGGCAGTTACGGCGGCATATTTTTCTGTTTCCTTATTCATCATTGAAGCATCGCCCAGCAGCTCGTAGTAGGCAAGGCTGTTTGCACGGTTCATGATGCTGATGTCCTCAAAGACAATCATGCTTTCTGTATTGTTTTTCACTTTTTGCAATTCAGTATTGCTTACATTTTCGTTTTTTATTTTCTGCAGCTGTTCCTCTACGGCAGCTTCTGCTGCTTGCATAGACACGCCTTCACTTAGGTTCCCCTGCAGCACTACCAGCCCGGGATCTATATTGCCCGTCTGGTAGCATTTGACGGAACTGAAGAGTTGCTGTTCTTTGACCAGCGACTGAAACAGACGTGAGGATCCGCCGCCGCTCAGGATATCGGTGAGCAGGTCTATTGCATGATAAGCGGGATCTAAACGGCCTGGAATATGCCAGCATTTGTACAACGCATCATGTGGCACATCGGCTTCATACTCCAGCAGTCTTTCTTCCTCCTGCTCAGGTTCGGCCGGCACTTGTCTCTTATATTTCTGCCCGGACGGAATACCGGCAAACCATTTTTCGGCCAGCTCCCTGACGCGGCTGGTCGTTACGTTTCCGGCTACCACCAATACAGCATTAGCTGGGCAGTAATGCTTCTGGAAAAACTTTTTTACATCTTCGAGTTTTGCATTTTCAATGTGTGGCAGTTCTTTGCCAATGGTCATCCATGAGTAGGGATGTACTTTATACGTCAGCGGCCTCAGCAGGTGCCATACATTGCCATAGGGCTTGTTGATGTATGTTTCTTTAAACTCTTCGCAGACCACTTTTCGTTGTACGTCGAGGCTTTTTTCACTGAATGCCAGCGACAACATACGGTCGCTTTCGAGCCAGAATGCTGTTTCCAGGTTTTGGGCCGGCAGCTGCACATAATAATCGGTGAGGTCGTTGGAGGTATAGGCATTGCTTTCGCCACCTGCTCTTTGCAGCGGGGCATCATAGTCTGGAATATGCACAGATCCACCAAACATCAGGTGTTCGAATAAATGGGCGAACCCTGTTTTTTCGGGATCTTCATCCCGTGCACCTACATCATACATGATGTTTACAGAAACCATAGGAGTGCTGGCATCCTGGTGTACAAGTACCCGTAGCCCGTTTGGCAACTCAAACCTTTCAAACTGTATCATATAATTCCGGGGGATAAAAATACAAAGGTACCGTTTCGCTGCATCCAAATGGCAGTGGAGAAAGGTTCGTTACAAAATACTTTTCACCTGGAACTCCATTTCCATCAGTTCCCCGTTCCGCTGAAGGATGAGTTTAATTCTTTCTTTTGTTTGTTGCAGGGCAACTTTATATTGATCGAGCCGCTGGTTAAATACTTTGTTGATCGCCAGAATTTCATCTCCTTCCTTTACACCGGCTGCCTCTGCCGGCGACCCTTTTGCCACGTCGCCCACAATCACTTTTCCGTCAACCAGGTAAAGTTCGATGCCGGAATAGGAGTAGTCGAAGTTTTCATTATAGTTCCTGTTGGGTGTAATATGAATGTCACCCTTGGGATAGTTCAGGACCACATTAAAGCGCCGCATGATGTCGTTGCCAATCAGGCCGCCCATGTACGGATAAGAAGTGATGCCATGAAGGTCATCGAAAATAAAAACCGGCACACTACGAAATTTGTACGGCCCTATTTTTACTTCTTTAATTACGGTTTGTTGAATGTCAATCGCACCGCCCGGACCCTCCACTTCTTTTACAAACCTTTTCCTTTTGAGGCTGATGAAATTACTGTCATCCACAAACTCCCGTGCAAACATCATATTCAAACCGGCACCGATGTCGAATAGAAAACGGAAGTGAACGGTTTTTTCATCCCGTACCCGTACCGGCTGCGTGACCAGCTGGCTGATGGCCGGTTTTAGGAGATGACCTCCGCGGGGATAGCGGATTGCACCAGGTGTCTGAAAGCTGATATATGTACTGTCGTAATTTAGTTTTAAAATATAGCGGCTCAGGATGGCATACCCGATGATGCCATCAATCTGTTCGCCATAAACACTGGATAAAATATTGTAGTTGTTGATATGAAAATTGAGGCTGTCCACCTGAAGACCCGGCAGGCGCAAACTTCTGTTATATAAAAAACTCACTTTGCGAATACCGGCAATGCCACGAATGGTTCGCTCGGTTGGAACGGGTTGCAGACCCAGATTGACAGCCGTTGAAGAGTCAAGAGAAATGCCGCTGCTGCCGGTGTCCAGGATAAAATTAAGTGTATCGGGAAACTGGTCAAACTGTGCTCTCAGGATGATAATACCTCCCGTCAGCTGAAGAAACGGAACCCTGGTGAGGAATCGAGATTGCGGTTCCACAGTTTGTTTCTGCGCCTGCAGGAAACTGGCTGTTCCGCATAGAAGTAAGATATGGCTCAGTGCTAACAGCCGGATAAAATGTCCGGTTCTTTTCATTGATGATAGGACAAACATATAAAGTAAAACGATGCAATGCGGTTTTTTGTTGATGCAAAATCAGATTGATGCCAGGGTGAGCAGCAACCTTTCCTTATCTTTTCTGTTTATGACTCATACCTTTGCGCCATGCAACTGAACGATTTATATCAAAAAGCTTCGGAGCTTGAGTTTTTATCAGCCGGGGAGGGGGTTTTTCTGTTCCGGCATGCTCCGCTGGCCGACCTGATGTTTGTTGCAGATGAGTTAAGAAAAAAACAGGTGCCGCATGGAAAAGTCACCTGGCAAATAGACCGGAATGTAAATACCACAAATGTCTGTATCGCCAATTGTAAGTTTTGCAATTTTTATCGTGTGCCGGGTCATCCGGAGGCCTATATCTCAGATATGGAAGTGTACCGGAAAAAAATTAAAGAAACATTGCAATGGGGCGGCGACCAGCTTTTACTGCAGGGAGGGCATCATCCGGACCTGGGACTTCAATATTATGCGGATACATTCAGACAGATTAAAAAAGAATTTCCGCATTTGAAACTGCATGCGTTGGGCCCTCCCGAAATTGCACATATTACCAAACTGGAGAAGTCGACGCACCGGGAAGTACTCCTGGCATTGAAAGAAGCCGGTTTGGATTCACTGCCGGGTGCGGGTGCAGAAATACTGGTGGACCGGGTGCGGCGCCTCATCAGCAAAGGAAAGTGCGGGGCACAGGAGTGGCTTGCAATTATGGAAGAAGCACACCAACTGCGCATCACTACTTCGGCTACAATGATGTTTGGCCATGTGGAAACCATTGAAGAACGCTTTGAACATCTGGTGAAAATACGGGACGTTCAGCAAAGAAAACCGGAGGATGCAAAAGGGTTTCTTGCATTTATTCCCTGGACTTTCCAGGATGCGGATACCCTGCTTGCAAAAATCCGCGGAGTCCACAACCTTACGACACCCGAAGAATACATCCGGATGATTGCACTCAGCCGTATCATGCTTTCGAATATTACAAACATACAGGCCAGCTGGCTGACCGTTGGAAAATCAACTGCGCAACTGTGCCTGCATGCCGGGGCAAACGACTTCGGAAGCATCATGCTGGAAGAAAACGTGGTCAGTGCTGCCGGGGCACCTCATCGCTTTACTTATAAATCTATTCAGCAGGCGATCCGGGAAGCTGGCTTTGAACCACAGTTAAGAAACCAGCAATACCAATGGAGAGCAATACCAGAGTTAATTGAGGAGCAGCAAATGTGAACCAGGTTTTTCCCCATTTTATACTGGCGTATTCACCGGAGTAAAGAAACAGCTCCTTGTTATTTACTTCGTCGTGATACAGTTTCTATAGTACCGGTCAATTTATAATTGAATCCTACAGTCAGCAGCATGTGCCCGTCAATTCCGCTGTGGTTTGTTTTGTAAATAACTACCTTTTCATTCTCCAGCTCTGCTTCAATTTCTTTTCCAAAATGCAGCATGTACTGGCCTGCAAGAGTGCAGTCAAACCGAGGCGTAATATTGATATGCGTACCAACCCCTGCCTGCGTGGCAAGGCTCAGCCGGCTTTCCTGGTTTGCTTTGTGGTTTTTCTCAAAAACCTGTGTATGATCAAAACAATGCCCTGCAATCAGGTATGGCTGAAATAAACCAGGGGCTTCAGATTTTGTTTTTGGATAAAACAACAGGGACCATCCAATGTGATAATCGTTTCGTATGGAAAATTCTGTTTTGGAAAAAATGTAATCAAAATACCATTCAGTGTTGATGCGCCGCCCGGGCTGCACCCGGAACTGAGCCCCCACTCCGGTTCCGGTCGCTTCATCAGAACTGAAAGCGCTGATCGTGTTGCGGCTTCCCACACTGATGACAGGTTTAAATTTTGTTTTTTGTGGCTGGGCAAAAGCAGCCACGGCAAGCAGCAGTAAAGCTGCCATTGTTGCAGTTGATTTCATAATAAAAATTTAGGGTAAAGATTCTGCCACCAATGAGAACGGCATCCTGATCAAGATTCGTATAACAAAAAAATATTTTAACAAACCAGCGCATTAAAAAATCATACAGATGCGGGGCAGATCAATTTGCACACATTGATGTTCTGTGTGTTGTCATTATGGTATCGTATTTTTCCCTATATCGGGATGATTTTAACGCTTCGGTTTACATTGCCCAAAACTCAAATGGTATCTTTACCAAAAAAAAACGGTGAAAAAATATTTTGCGATTATGCTCCTGGCTTTGCTGTTTTTTTCCTGTTACAATAATTCTTCAAATGAACAGGAAGAAGAAGCGGAAACATTTTTTGCATGGCAGGCATCATTGAACGACAGCTCCGGGGTACTGGAGGTCAGGCAGACCGAAGCAGAAGGGCCTGCGGGGCTGACAGCTGAAGATGTGGTACAATACCTGAACAACCGGAACCCGCAGGTTCAGTTACAGATACGAAAAGTATCTGGCGATACTATATTTCTGTACATTGCTGATGCTGCATACCTCACGCAGAAAATGGGATCAAGCGGGCCTGTGCTGTATTTTGCTGAGGCGGTATATCATCTTACAGAAATTCCGGGCATTCATTATGCTGATTTTGATTTTGAAGAAGGCGACCACGCCCAACCTGAAGTATTGAGCAGAGAAAAATTCAGGCAATAAAAAATCCGGCAAAGAATTTCATCACCGGATTTCTAAGATCGGGAGAATGTCAATTTGAAAAACGCTCCACTTTATTAGATACCGGCTTCACGGTACGCAGGTATGCATAAATGGCTTTCAGATCATCTTCTTTCATTTTACCATAGAAACTCCAGGGCATATAAGTATTGAAACGTCCGGGTTTTGTATTTAATTTTTCATCAGAAGCATTCGCCCTGAATGTTTCAAGAAACTTTGCTTCTGTCCAGGCCCCGATGCCTGTAGCGGTATCGGGGGTGATATTCGCTACTGCCACTTTCAGGATGGGAATATCTGTAACTGTACCACCTGCAAAGGCCTTAGAAAAATCGGGTCCCTGTGGACCTGCAGGAGTATGACAGTCGGCACAACCAGCCATAGTGACAAGATATTCGCCATATTTCACAGGGTCTTTAGTATCGGGGATTGTATTTTGATCGGGATTAACATCAGGCAGCGGTGGCAGGGCGCTCAAGGGTATTTCAAGTTTACGGGCTGGTGTACTGCGCTCCACTGGTTTTATTGTTTTGATATATGCGATAATGGAAAATAAATCACTTTTAGCCATTTTGCTGTAATTATGAAATGGCATGATGGGAAAAAGGGTGTCGCCCTTTTTATTTATTCCTTTTGTAATCGCCTTGATCCAGTCCTCGTCTGTCCAGTCTTTTGTTGCAAAAGGGGTAATATTAGGAGCGGTCAATTCGCCGGGAAATCCCAGGCTTTTATCGTAAGCGAAAGCAGCCCCGCTTCCTTCCGTACCCGGTACGACTGGCATAGAAAAACGACCGGTATCACGGATACTATGACAGTCAATACAACCTGCTACATTGTTGGCAAGATAACTGCCTCTTTCCAGCATTGCTGTGGCTGAATCTTGACCGCCGGCAGCTTGTGTGCCGGATTTTTTGTTGTTGCAGGAAGTGAACCAGGCGCCCGCCGTTATACCAGCGGCAAATAGCGCCAGAAGGATAAATTTTCTCATGGTGGTTTTGATTTTGTATAGTAAAGTAAAAAAAATTTTTGAAAAAAAATGAAAAAGCCATATTTCGTCATAATCATTTAATAAATTTCTTAGATCGTAGGGTCAGCCCGGCAACCGGTATCTTTGTTGAAAATCAAACAATGAAAATGTATTGGCTTTGCCTGTTGTTTTGTTTGCCTGTTGCCGCTGTTGCACAGGAGCAAATGAAAGATCAGTTCAAAATTTATGATACCCGCAGCAGGCAGCTGACCAGCCCGGAGCAAATAGTGACCGATATGGCAGATGCGGATGTTCTTTTTTTTGGAGAAGAGCACAATGACAGCATAGCTCATTATTTGGAAAACGTCATTTTTCAGGCACTTCACGCAGCGTACGGAAACCGGCTGGCATTAAGTATGGAAATGTTTGAAACTGACAACCAGTTGGTGCTGAATGAATACCTGCAGGGAAGAATTGATGAAAACCGCCTTGCTAAAGATGCCCGCCTGTGGAGCAATTACAAAGATTATCGCCCCATGGTAGAGTATGCAAAACAAAATATGATTCCGGTGATTGCGGCCAACCCTCCGCGGAGGTATGTCAGCCTGGTTACCAAAAGAGGAATGACTTCATTGGACAGCCTGAGCCGCGAAGCGAAAAAAAATTTACCGCCCCTTCCTTACGATACATTGAGTGGCCGTTACCGGGAAAAATTTATGAACATCATGCAGGGTGCACCCGAATCAACCAGCAGAAATATTTATTACAGTCAGTGCCTCTGGGATGCAGGAATGAGTTTCAATATCCACCGCTACCTGAAAAAGAACAAGGGGCATAAAGTGTTTCATTGTGTGGGGAAATTTCATACTGACGAAAAACTTGGAACTTCGGCACAATTACAGATGCGTGATAAAAAAATCCGGGAGTTGCATATCAGTTGTTTCCCGGAGAAAAGTTTTGCCAATCCCAACTGGGCATCATTTGCGCATCTGGGCGATTATATCATTCTCACCAATTTTGAATTGAAACGTACCTATTAATCAGTCCTGAACTTTCTTATTTAAAGAATGTTAATGCCTGAAATTGCCCAGCCGCCTGCATGAATGGTGCATGGCTCGTATGATGTACAGGTGATTTTACGTTTCTGCAAAGGATTTACAGGATTTTTTCACGGCGGAGTGGTATGAATGCTGTGTATCGTGAAATAAAAAAAATAATTTTATACCCGCACATTCTTCCTGGTACAAAAAAATCCGAATCTATGAAAAATAACAAGTTGAGACATCATTACCAGTCGGCAAAGATTTACCAGCATCATTACAAAGCTTCCTGGAACCTGTTGCGGCTGCTGCAATCCATCCTGGCAGCCATACTTCACGGATCTTCAGCAGCATCTGTCAGCCGTCATAAGATATAATTGCAACTGTTCAGATATACAGTTACCCACGCCATGCAAATAGAAAGTTTGCGGGTCAATACATGCGTACATCCCGTATTTGTCTTTCCATAAATCGGGGCATCCCGGATGGCAATTGCGGGTTGCTGTTTTTACCTCCCATGCGGTTCAGGTTGAAGAGGAAGCTGACCATAAAATAACGGCGCAGCACCATGCTTTGCACATCTTCTATGTAGTTGTCAGAATTGTTCCGGCTGATGCTCTGGTTCTGGTTCAGGATGTCCTGCACGGAAAATTTGAATTCGCCGTTTTTCTTTTTAAATACCTGCTTGCTGACCGAGGCATTCCACAGCGGAATTTGCTGGTTGTAACCATCCGTTCTGCCGGTGTTTACATAATAATCTACATCTGTCGAAAGTATGATACCGGGCTTGGTGAATGTACGGGCAATATCGAGTGAGTATGTTTGGGTAAAATAATCCTGGTTCAGGTTTGAATACACAGAGTAATGAACATTTGTATATGCCACAGAGGCTTTAAAAGCAAGATCCCATTTTTCTTTCAGGTTAAAATTTGCCCCCGCTGTTTGTGTTAAGGAGAATGTTTTTCCTATGTTGTCCTGCAAACCATTCTGGCTGGTGACTTCACTGATGTCTTTGTTGAACAGGCCAAAAGTGGTAAAATTAAGACTGGAACCTTTCAGGTCTGGATTTTTGAACGGCAGCCCTACAGTAAAGAATCCACTCATAGTATATGCACCGTTTTTGTTTACTGGCTTGGTCAGCTGAATAATCTGGTTGGTGTCTTTTATACTATTCACAATTTTGTTGCGTGTTGTGCTGAAGTTCACATTTGCTGCCAGGAACCTGAATGTAGCAATATCAAAGTTATTAAAGCTCAGGTTCAGGTTATGTGAAAACTCCTGTTTCAAAGCCGGGTTCCCTGTTTTCCATTGCAGCGGGTTGCTGACATCAACAATATCCTGCAACTGTGAAATAGAAGGCTGGTTAGTGCGCCCCCGGTAGTTGAAGCGGAAACCCTTTGTGCGGCTGGGGGTCCAGTTAAAACTTGCCTGCGGGAAGAAATTTGTAAACTTCTGGCTGGTGATGGAATCCTTGTTGGTCAGCGCACGAAAACTGTTACTGGTTAGGCTGGCATTCTGAACACCAAAGCCTAGCTGGTAATTATACTTCTTGTCCTGCTTACGGAAATTGACACCATACCTGTTCAGCAGGTTCCTGTTTTTAAAATCATTGGTCAGCGGCAGGTTGACTATATCATAATTACCTGTTGCACTGTTGTAGTCAAAGGTAGATCTGTCAGACTGGCTGTAGTTATTGCTGTGCGCATAGTTAAACTCCAGTAATTTGTTCAGGCCAACGGGTTCGGTATAGGAAACGCTGTATGTATTATTATTCGTTTTAGTTTCCTGGTTGTTTTGCCTGTTTTGGCTAAACCCTGGCAGCGAAGAACCATCCGGCTTGTAAAAGGTAAGGGGAGATATGGTATATCCCAGGCTTTCGCTGTTACCGGTAGAATTATTCCACCCTATGGTAATGGTGCGGCCTGTTTTTTTAAATTTTTTCCGGAAGAGCAGGTTATTATTCCAGTTGAAACCGTCCCGTTCATTCGTATTACTTGTTTTTCCTGTTTGTGCCAGGTAAGCAAGATCTGGGTTGCTGGAATAAGTAAACGAAGTATCCTCGCTCATGTATTCAGAATTCTGCAAGGTAATATTGGGGATGTACATGATTGAATGAAGGCTGTCTATCTGGTATTCAAACCTCATATTGAACCGGTGGTTCTTGTTCAGATTCGTTGTCTTTGCATTGCGTGTCAGCAGTGCGACCGAATCGCCGGGAAAAAATGTTTGCCGGTATGTATTTTGTTCCTGCTCGTTTTCAGATCGGGAGAAAAAATAACTGCCACTGGCTTTCAGTTTTCCGGTTTGTGTATTAAAGTTTAGCCCGCTGGAAAGTGACTTTGTAATACCGGTAGGTCCGGTCCCCATTCCGGGCATACCTCCGCGAATAGCAACAACATTCATACCACCACCGCCAAAACTACCTCCTCCAAAATCACCGCGGCCACCGCTACCACCGAAGCTGCTGCCACCACCCCCAAAATTACCTGCCCCGCCCATGGAGCTGATGATATCTGAAAAAGAGAATCCCTGCTTATTAATGTTGTTGGCATTGAAAAGAAAAGATAATCTGTTATTTCCGTTAAATAGGTTGAGGTTCATATTACCTTCATACCGGAACCCATTTTCATTACTATTGCCACCTGCAGCCAGCACCCGACCGAATACTCCTTTGTTTCTGTCTTTTTTCAGTTTGATATTGATGGCTTTGGTGCGGCTGCCATCATCAATTTTTGTAAAGCGGGCCTGCTCGCTCATGTCGTCAAATACCTGCACACTTTCTACCATGTCGGCGGTCAGGTTTTTGGTAGCCAGTTTGGGGTCGTTTCCAAAAAATTCTTTCCCATCCACATATACTTTTTGCACCTGTTCGCCCTGTGAATTTACATTACCATCTTTATCAACTTCCACACCCGGAATTTTTTTCAGCAGATCTTCTACTGTGGCGTTTGGCCTTGTTTTAAAAGCGTCTGCTTTGAACTGAATCGTATCATCTTTTATTTGCACAGGCACATCGGTTGTCACCACCACCTCACCCAGTGTTTTATACTCTTTATGAATAACCATATCGCCCAGGTCGGCCAACCGGGTTGTTTCTGAAACCGAAACCATTTTTTTTACAGTTTCATAACCCTGGAAGGAAATCACCAGCTGGTAGGTTCCGTATGCCAGTCCCTTTACTTCAAAAATGCCCTGCTTATTGCTGAGCGTAAATGTAGCAAGAGAAGAATCACGGGTATTGATCACGGAAATGGTAGCGCCGGACAAGGGTTGTTTTCCGGTGGTATCGGTCAGCTTGCCTTTGATGCCGCCATCAGCCTTTTGACCCGCTGCAGCCATCAGTACGCAAAAAGTGAAAACGGATAAGGAGAGCAATTTTTTCATGTTCATTTTTTAAATTGGTTTTTGGTTTGTCATAGCCGGATCGCATCGGGCAAATAGTTTTCCGGCAAAAAAAACAGTCCGGAATAATTGCATCAACTCATCCCCTTTTTATTACTTTTTTGGAATGATTGTGGATACTGATTATTGTTGTTTCTTGTTGCAAAACAGTCAGTTGTTCCAGTTCTGTTGACCAGGAATGCTTCCTTCATTACAAGTACGAAAATAGACGTAAAGGCCTCAAAAAACTTTCGGGGTTTGTTAATACTTATCAAAAAGTGGGTAGAAAGGCAGAAAAAGCTGTTGAGTGGTTTAACTGAACAAGTACTCTACATCTTCCCGGCTGAGTGATTTTACGAATGAAGTATCGTCTGCAATGATATCTCTTGCAAGAGCCCGTTTCTTTTCCTGCAACTGCAGAATCTTGTCTTCAATCGTGTCTTTACAGATCATCCGATACGCAAAAATATTTTTGGTTTGGCCTATGCGGTGTGTCCGGTCAATGGCCTGTTGTTCTACGGCGGGGTTCCACCAGGGATCAACGATATAAACATAGTCGGCAGCCGTGAGGTTCAGTCCCACTCCTCCTGCTTTTAATGAAATGAGAAAGACCCGCACTTCATCTTCCTGCTGAAAATTTTGTATGGCCTTCTCTCTGTCGGGAGCCGATGTGCTGCCATCGAAGTACTCGAATCTGACTCCCATTTCTTCCAGTCTTCCTTTGATGAGCGCCAGCATTCCAAGAAACTGCGAAAAGACCAGCGCCTTGTGATTGCCGATATTTTCTGAAATTTCTCTTGCCAGCTCATCAAGCTTGATAGAGTGGTTTTCAAATTTTTCTTTTTCATTCAGGATGGCGGGCGAATCGCAGATCTGGCGCAGCTTCATCAAACCCTGTAAGATGGTGAGCTGTGATTTATGGATTCCCTGTGTTTCAATTGATCCAAGAATCTGGCTCCGGTAATCATTACGGTACGCATCATAGATGTTGCGCTGCTCTTCTTCCATTTCGCAAAAAAGAATCATTTCCTGTTTCTCGGGCAGGTCTTTTGCCACCTGTTCTTTTGTTCTGCGGAGAATGAAAGGATATAATATTTTTTTCAGGTGCTCTTTGCGGTCCCGCTCGCCAAACTTATCAATTGGTATAGCAAATTCCTGCCGGAAGAACTCAACGGTACCCAGCATACCCGGGTTCAAAAAATGCATTTGTGCATAGATGTCGAAAGTATTATTCTGCAGCGGTGTGCCGCTCATGCACAAACGGTTTGTGGCATGCAACAGGCCCGATGCTTTGGCCACTTTGCTCGAAGGGTTTTTGATGGCCTGGCTTTCATCCAGGATGACATAATCAAACGCTATGCTGGTCAGCAGTTTTATATCGCTGCGCAGTGTTCCATACGTGGTAATGCTGACATCATGATCCAGTAATTCTTCTTTGATTCTAGTGCGGGCCTGCCCATGATGTATTTTATAGCTGAGGCATGGGGTGAATTTTTTTATTTCATTTTCCCAGTTATAGATCAGTGTGGTGGGGCATACCACAAGCGCTTTGAGCCGGTTTTTTTGTTTTTTGAAATATTCCAGGAAAGAAAGAGCCTGTACCGTTTTCCCAAGACCCATATCATCGGCAAGAATGCCACCCCATTTCACTTCGGCCAGGTAGTTGAGCCACTGAAAGCCTGCCACCTGGTAGGGCCGCAGAACTTTTGTAAGCCCGTCAGGTGGCGGTACTTCTTTAATCCTGCTGAACTCCCGCAGGCTGGCATATTTTTCTTCCAGTTGCAGCACAAGCTCTTCTTCATTTCTGTTTTCAAACAGCTCATCCACCACACTGAAGTGATATTTTGACAACTTAAGATTTTGGTTTCTGCCTTCACCTACCCGAAACAGCAAGGCATATTTTTTCAGCCATTCTTCAGGCAGTATGCCAAATGTGCCATCAGAAAGCTGTACAAACTGCTGCCGGTTGGCCAGTGCTCTTTTTACATCTGCCACAGTGACCTTCTGGTCGCCAAAAGCAATATCCACTTTAGCATCAAACCAGTCTGTGTGGCTGCTGATGTAAATCTTCGTTTGCGGCCTTGCCGTATTGAACCTGAAATTTTTCAGCGCTTCAAAACCAAAGACAGGAATTTTCATTTCCTTCATTGCATCTACAAACAAAAAAAACCAGTTGTTCTTCAGTACATCAGTGCCTTTGAGTGCCAGGGAACGGGCATCATCATTACTGATAAAACCAGAATGCAGGTTTTGTATTTTTTGTATGAACTCCTGTTCTTTTTCCCTGTTGCGGCGCACAATCAAAACCTTTTCACCCTGTGGCACCACTACTTCTTCCCGGTCGCCTGCCTTTGTTTCATAACCCTTGTATGAATAAGATGGCTGAAAAACAAGGTATTCACCTTTTTCCTGCAGAAACAATTTCATTTCAGGGGTGCCTTCTTTTATTTCACGGATCAGTGGCTTGTCAAAATCAACCTTGTACTCCCGGGTGAGCGGAAGAATCATCCTGCTCAGCGTTTTTTCCCAGTCGTTTGCATCAATCGTTATTTCTCCGCCCGGTATAAAAGTTTCAATCAGGTGTATGACTTCTTCGTTTTTCCAGAGCCACAGCTGATCGTTGTAGAGAAACAACATCGGGCTGCTGCTCTCGTTTTCAGAAAGATGATGTTCCAGCCCTCCTGCTTTGATGCGGCATTGTACAATAAACTGTTCTTTTCCTCCGGCAGTCGTTTTCCTGACCAAAAAACGGGGCTGTGCCGGTTCGGGTTGCAGCTGTACCGGTACCAGGTGGGCTGTCTTAAATGATTTTTTTTCAGGAAGAATAAATACCAGGGAACTGCCCGACATTTCTCCAAAACATTTTTTGAGTTTGGGCTGCATATATTCTGTAATCAGCTCCCTGGTTTCTGGGGGCAAATGATCCTGTTCGGACTGAATGATGTTTTCCCAAATACCGGAGAAGGGTGAGTTTCGGCTGATGTATTTATTTATTTCAGGCTCCTGCAGTTTTCGCACCAGGCTGAGCAATGCAAGATCGGATTCCGGAAGTGCCTCCGTATTGATATACCGGCTGACATCCAGCTTTTCAACCATACCGGCAAAAGCATTCTGTGCATCAGCAGGCTCGCCAATGATTGCATCGGCCGTAAAACCAGGATAATTTTTTTTGTTGAAATTAAAAACGATGCCAAGCCGCCTGGCGGAACTGGCGGGTACCTGCGGCGGTTCAGGTACCGGAATTGTTTCTGTGCCTGGCTTTTTTTCCGGAATCAGGACCGGCCGATCCGGCACAGCTGCAGGGGCTACTCTTTTAATCGAAGCATCGAGGACACGTAAAAAAGGTTTTCCGTCTTTGTAAATGAATTCAAATTTTCCTTTCAGGTCATCATCCAGGGAATATCCGTAGGCTTCCAGCAGTTTGTTTTTTTCTTTATCACGGTTCCTGATGCTGTCAAAATAACCGGCGCCATAGGTGTTGAGCAGTTGCAGGAACACAATCAGCTTGGGCAGGCACAGCGGATGACGCTCATCTTCGTAATCACAACTGGTATCAAAATTCCGCTCTTCGTTTTTTTTGATCAGCACTTTATATTCTGAACCGTTCAGCAAAACAGAGGCACGTACAGTTTCGTTTTCTGCATATTCAATTCCGGCCTTTTTGGATCGTAAAAAAATTTCAGCGTCCTGGAATGATTCGGGTGAAGAAAGGAGGCGCAGCGTTTTCAGGTCAATGATTTTCATTTTGGCAACCGTGTGCCGCTGGTCGTACCGGATTTCATCTGACTGGAGCTGGCCACGGTCTATTAGCTCCTGCAGCTGGAGTAATGATGCAGCCTCGTGCCGGCAGATATCGCCCAGGTTGTACGGGCAGGTACAGCGCAACGACATTGCCTTCGGTTCTTTGAATTTTTGGATATACACTTTGTAATAGGTAGCATAGCTGTCATCTTTCACACGAAAGACAGCCGAGCCAAACAGGTCGTCATACTCAACCAGCTCTGCAAAACCGGATACATGTATTTTTTTACCTCGGCGGATGACTTCATCCGTTCCGTGGGTATACACATATTTAATCAGGTGCGGTAAGGCCAAACAATTGTAGATTTTCGAATTCAGGTTTCATATTTCCGTGTTGCGATCCGGAAAGTAGAATCTGCAAAAGTAAAAGAATGTGAAGCGGATTTCCTTGTAAAACAGAGGAAATAATAAATAATTTGTGATGTGAATTTCTTCAGAAAAAATGAAGTATCTTGTACGGTTTTTTTATTTCACAATCAGCTTGCCTTCCACATACACCGGCAACACATTCGCAATATCTTCGGTCAGGCAAAAGCGAATGTCTTCAATGAGTCCAAAACGCTCCACCAGCCTGTGGTAATGTGTCAGTTTTGGAGCAAAGTCTGCCAGTTTGTTTTGATGTGTTGCATACATGGTTTCGGCCATCAGTGAACTGTCGCAGTGAATGCTGAAATCATTGCTGAGCCTGTGTATCACAGCGCCGGCAAACAGGGTGTCTTCCAGGTTAAACCGGTCTTTCCAGCCGGCACAACCCAGTACGATATTCTTTTTTTCTGCCCGCAGGAAATCACATACGGCCGACAGATTGGGAAACGATCCGGAAATGATCGTGTCAGCGTTTTTATCGAGTGCCATTTGCAATAACCTTGTTCCATTGGTTGTGGTCAGCACCAGTGTTTTATTTTTGATCAGTTCTCTTGTATATTCCAGCGGTGAATTTCCATACTGCAGCCCTTCGGCAATGATACCATCTCTTTCGCCGGCGGCAATACCCCCGATGTTTTTGCTGATTTCAATTGCTTTAGGTACTGTGTCCACGGGGATCACACATTTGGCTCCATTGTATAGCGCAGCAGCAATAGTGGAGGTGGCCCGAAACACATCAATGATGACCACAATGCTGTTGCTCAGATCATACAGGTGTAATAAGGCCGGTGAAACAGAGGTGTGAAGGGTGGGTTTATGCGGCATAGTGGCTGTAAAAATAATGGTTCAGGAACAACTGCCCGCTGCTTACCGGTTGAGCAATATTTTCCAGCGGCCCGATTCGGCTGCTTCTTTAATAGTTTTATTGCGTTGTTCCAGCAGCTTCCTGATGTATTGGGTAAGCCAGAGTGAATTGAACCATCGCCCGAATAGGCCATAAGGAATTTCAAAATGAAACAGATCAATCAGCAGTGTGCCGTTTTCGCAGGGTTTAAAATAATGTTCGTGCCGCATCATTTTAAAATCGCCCTTCAGCTGTTCTACTGTGTACATTTCCGGTTTCTGCATTTCAGTAATTTTTACACGCAGCAGCCTGTTTTTAAATAAATGTCTTGCCTGCCAGGTTACTGTTTCGTCTGCCTCAATCAGCCCCATTCTGGTGCCGGCCACGGCCTCTTCTTTAAAACCGGCCATAGATTCTTTATGCAACCCGATATGCCTGCTCAGGTCAAACAGCACGGGCGCCGCAGCAGCAATAAATGTGGTCAGGTGAATGGTAGGCATATCAGAAATGGGGTACAGCTTTCGGTTTTTTATCTGAATGGTTTTGTTTTTTCGGCCGACAATGCAATCCAGGGCAACAACCAGTGCTGAAATGCAGGAATCAGGAAAATGGAATCTTTACCACTTTTGCCTTCAATGATTTGTCCCGCACCTGGATCAATATTTCCGAGTCAATGGCTGCATCAGCAGTTTGTACATAACCCATACCAATAGCCTTGCCCAGGCTGGGTGATTGGGTTCCGGATGTAACATGGCCAATGATGGCGCCACGCTGATCTTTAATTTCATAACCATGCCTGGGTATTCCCTTATCAGCCATTTCAAAACCGGCCAGTTTTCTTTGAACTCCTTCAGCTTTTTGCTTTGCAAAAATTTCTTTAGAGGTAAAGTCTTTTGTGAATTTAGTAATCCAGCCAAGTCCTGCTTCTATTGGTGATGTGCTGTCGTCTATATCATTTCCATATAAACAAAAACCCATTTCCAGTCGCAGCGTATCCCTTGCGCCAAGCCCGATTGGCTTTAATCCCTGTGGCCCGCCTGTTTCAAAAATGGCATTCCAGACTTTATCAGCCGCACCGTTCTTGTCTTCAAAATAGATCTCGACTCCTCCGGCTCCCGTATAACCCGTGGCGCTGATCAGTACATCATCTACTCCTGCAAAAACTCCTTTGGTAAAAGTGTAATATTTTAGGTTCAGGATGTCCATTTTAGTAAGGGGCTGCAGCATTCTTGAGGCATTGGGTCCCTGTACGGCCAGCAGGCAGGTTTGATCAGAGATGTTGTGCATCTCTGCATTTTTATGATTACGACCAGAAATCCAGTTCCAGTCTTTTTCAATATTAGAAGCATTTACCACCAGCATGTATGCGCCTGATCCGCTCATTGCGGGGTCAGTTTCTTCCAGGCAATATACGAGCAGGTCATCTACAATTCCGCCCTGGTCATTGGGCAGGCAGCTGTATTGCGCCTGGCCTTTTTTTAATTTGGCCGCATCATTACTGCTGACCCGCTGAATGAGATCCAGCGCATGGTCTCCTTTCAGGATAAATTCACCCATATGGCTTACATCAAAGACGCCGGCATTTTTTCGTACGGCTGCATGTTCATCGTTGATGCCGGTGTAAGAAATAGGCATGTGATAGCCGGCAAATTCAGCCATTTTGGCTCCCAGCGCAATATGTTTTTTGGTAAAAGGAGTGTTTTTCATTTCACAAATTTTTGCCAGGGCGGCTCCGGGTTTTTTTTCTGCTGTGTCTGCTGCGGCAAAGATAGGAAGTAGGGGCTTATGTGGCACGGGTCAGCAACTGGTATTCCTGTTCCAGCAGCGACATCACATATAATGACCTGTATGTATCTCCATGCTGTACTGCTTCCCGGAGGCAGCCGTCTGTGTGGAACCCTTCCGATTGATATAAGTGAACGGCACGGTCGTTGTCAGAAAAAACATCGAGCCATAGCCTGTGAAATTTCAGTTCCGCAAAGCAATATTCTTTTATAAATTTCAGGCATTGCCTGCCAAAGCCTTTTCCTTTTGATTGCAGCAC
>CAYYMK010000030.1:0-21979 GCA_964473035.1 uncultured Chitinophaga sp. | reverse complement strand
ACAGGCCGGCATCATAGTTCAGTTTTTGTTTCGCAATTACTTTCCAGGAAAGCTTATTTATTTCTTTTGTTGGCATCGCTACAACTCCCATTTCTTTTTGCTGCACCATCGGGTTGGTTATCAGTGCACGAACAGCATGAGTTTTCCCTGTCATTTACAGTAAAGACAAGAGCCGCTGCCATATCGGCCACCGCCAGAAAACTTGCTATTATTATCTGGAACATGGTGGTAAAAGACGTACCTTATTCCCCGCAAACTACCTATGCGATCCAGGATCAGACACAAGAAAAAGTACTGGAAATAAATGGTCTTATTCATAAATGTAACATCACACCAATGACCCAGTTTTCAACGCTATTCAGAACCTTCGATGTCCACCACGTAAACAGACAAATAAGAAAAACATGGATGCAATATCACCAAACATTTTTGTAACCGATATGAAACAGACGATTGACTTTTGCAAACAATTAGGATTTAACGTTATTGCGACAGTTCCCGAACAGGGCGACATTGTTTGGGTAATAATGACTTGCGGAAACGCAACTTTTATGTTTCAGACTTTTGAAAGTTTAGACAACGACCTGACAATGATTTCAAGACAAAACGGTGGCTCATTGCTTTTGTATATTCAGACAACTGAAATTAGAAAATTCTTTGACCAAATAAAAGACAACGTAAAAGTGATTAAAGGACTTGAAAAAACATTTTACGGTGCGACAGAATTTTCAATAGAAGATCATAACGGTTATTTGCTGACTTTTGCCGAAGATGAAAAATAAGACAAACATAAAGCTTCCGCTGACGGACATTGAAAAAGCAAATTTGAGAAAGCATAAAATCAAAATTGCTAACATACTTGTGTAAATTCCCCCAAAAATCCTACAGGCATCGCCATTTATTTCCCGAGGTACACCTGTAAATTGGTCACATATTTTTCAAATGCAGTAATGCCTTTGCGGGTAATGCGGCAAATGGTTTGAGGATAATTGTCTTTGAATTGCTTGTTGATTTCTATATACCCCGCTTCCTTTAATTTTTGCAGTTGCACACTCAGGTTGCCGGCCGTAGCGTTTGTTTTCTCTCTTAAATAAGTAAACTCAGCCTGCTTCACACTAATGAGCAGCGACATGACAGCCAGCCTCAGCTGGGAGTGCAGCAGCGGATCGAGGTCTTTAAACATCGTTTATGTTCAGCTCTTTTTTTGCCATCCTGTATTCTTTTTCCATCATCAGCCCCGGAACAAACCATGCCAGCAATGCTGCGACAGCCACCAGCAGCATGTCGGTTTTGTATCCCGTAAAAAGTGCCGCCACACAGCAACCCCAGCACAGCAATCCACCCCACAGCATGGGCTTAAACCTGCCGGCTGCACCCGAGATAAAAGTGGGCAAGCCGTACAATAGTAAAAAAAACGACGACACATATTCACCTATGTGAAATGATGGTGCCCTGCCCGCTGCTTCACGAAACTCCTGCACACCGGGTATCCACGCTGCAAACATCTTATTCACAATAAAAACCAGCAGCAAAATACAAATACCGAAACCCAGCCATATATAATCCAGGTAGGCATCTTCATACAACCTTGTCGGCTGCTGTTTTTTTTCTTTCAGGGTAAGCAGCAAATGAGGCAACAGTGCCAGCAGCGTCAGCAGGTAAATATCAAATGGCATTTGGTACTTAAAGTGCACTTCGCTGAGCCTGATCAGTGAACAAACAGCAATCACCAGGCCCCACATCATTGCCGTGACGCCGGTTTTATGTCTCGATACTTTGGCCCGGCCGATTATTTGCGTAATCAGCTCAAGGCTTTCTTTTTCTGTCATCTGTTTTTCCTGGTTCATAACTCTTGTTTTTAGTGACCAATAGATGCTGCTGCTGCATGCAGGGAAGCAGCTGCCTATTGAAGCTGTGCCAGGAATACCTGAAGCTGTGTGCGGCCCCATTGCGGCTCCAGTGCATTGCCCGGCTTTGCCGTTTGAAAAAGCTGCAGCGCTTTTTCAAACAATAATTTTGCTTCTGCTTTGCTTCCTCCATACTGTTCCGGAGTATAAAACTTATCCTGCCCCTCCAGTATGTACACCCGTGGGTTGTCGGGGTTCATCGCTTTTGCCTTCTCCAGTGCTGCAGCAGCCAGGGGCGATTCGGTCATGTAGCGCTGCATGGGGTTTGCCGTCATGAATAAAGTATGGATCATTTTTCGTACACAATGAATTTCTGAATGGCTCCCGGCAATGGCTTCTGCCTGGTTCAGCATACCGGCGGCTTTTTCAGAATAGGAATCCGTAATTGAACTGTTGTCGCTCATCCCGCCGCCGGCTGGCACCGAAGTGTATCCGGCCATCACATAACTGTAGGCGGCATAATAAAAAGGCAGCCATTGTGTTTTTTCGGTTGTGGCGATACGCTCAAAGGAATGCGCCAGGTCGTTCCATGCAGCCGGGTTATGTGCCGAGTCGAGCCACAAGATTTTTGATTCCATTGCCTGCACATATTTTTCAGACTGTGCAAAGGAGGCCCACACAACACACAGCGCCAGGCCACTCAAATAAAACTTTTTCATTGTCGTTGTTTTTAATATTAAAAAATCCGGGATAACCCGTTGTTCAGTATTTCATCGCTCCTGTCGGTGCCAAAACTGATAAAGGCGCCCAGGAAAACAAACATCCTGGATGAAGGCACAATGACTTCTTTTCGCTGCCCGTTATAGGAATACTGGTATCCGTATTCCTGCCTGATGTTGAATACATTGCTCACCTGCAACACCAGAACTGTATATGCTTTGGGATTTTGCTTTCCAATAAATGGCAGGTAGTTGACCGACACGCTGAAATTATAATAGGGAATACCCTTTCCCCGGTCAGTAAAGCGGAATCCGGCGCTGTCGGGCATGATATGGTAATAAGGACGGCCACTGGCATAATTAAATGCAGTATTGAAATTTGATTTCAGTTTTTGAATAAATTTTTTGGTCACCAGCGATGCTGTGTGTGCAGCCGCAAAATTCGGGGTGATGGCAAAGGGAAAATTCAGGAAGTCTCGTTTGGTATCCAGAAAAGAATAGGAAACCCAATAATCAAAATCAGGAATGGTCTTCCGGTCCCGCCAGAAGAGTTCAAATCCCTTTGCCATTCCATACCCGTTATTGTTCAGAGCAGCTTCCGGGTATCCCTGTGTGCCCGTTTTCAGCAGATCCTTGTATTTTTTATAGAAGAATTCGGCCCGCAGCGATTGCTGGTTCAGCACCCGCTGGTACTGAAGGATATAATGTGCGGCCCGCATGTAGCCGAGCGGGTTGGGCGAAGGCAGGTATTTCCGTTCGGGATCCTGGTAAAAAATTCCGTAGGCAATAGATGCCTGGCTTCCTTTGCCCAGTTTATAGGCCAGTGAAAAACGGGGCGCCAGATTTGCCCGGCCGGGCAACGATGAGTGTTCCATTCTGAGACCGGCCTTCATCGCCAGTTCATTTGTGGCATAAAGATCGCCTTCGGTAAATAGTGAAAATATACGACTGCTAAAACCTGATGGATAAAGTTGCTGGTTATAGTCTTTGTACCGCACATCATCCGTGCTGTAATTATATTCAGACCCCATGCGAATGGCGCTGAGGCCCCTGAGCTTTTTTTCCAACACAGCTTTGGCGTTGACAAATGTGCCCTTACTATTAACCCGGAAATTCTTAAACTGCAAATCCTGCAGCAGCACTTCGCTCTTCGACATGTTCTGCAGTGACGAATGCACGTCATCCTCATTCTGGCTGAACGAAAACCCGAGGTAGATTTTCCAGGTTCGGCCAATTTTTTCTTTCCACGAAAGGTTATGATAATGGCTATTATTGCGGATGGAGAACCCATCGAGATAGCCTGACGTATCAATGGATGGTACGGTAAATGCCAGCCGGTTGCTGCTGTAATATCCATAATACTTGAGTATGCCGGTTCCGGATGTTTTGATCCGGAAATTGGCATCTATGTTATGATAAGACGGCACTTTTGAAAAATCCTGCCGTTGCGGAATGACAGCAAACGCAAGGCCCAGGTTTGTATATCCGTAATTGATACCCCATGATGCGTTTTTCTTTTTGGCCAGTTTCTGGAACCCTCCGCCGGCACTCAAAACCGTAATGCTCAGGTTGGCCGATGAGCGGTCGGGCAGATCAATAGATTCCAGTATGAGTGCAGAGGAAAGTGCCTGACCGTACAATGCAGAATAACCGCCGGTGCTGAATACGGTGCCTTTGAACAGAAAGGGAGAAAACCGGCTGAACTGCGCTACATTGGGTACACTGCTGTAAAAGAAATTATTGACCAGCGTACCATCAATAAAAGTTTTTGTTTCGGTGGCAGTACCACCCCGTACAAAAAGTCCTTCTTTTTCTCCAACCTGTTGTGCACCGGGCAGCGTTTTAAGTGCCTCCGTCACATCGCCGTTGGCGCTGGCGGTGGTCACAATATCAATTGGGTCAAGAACGGCAGCAGCACGTTTCCTGTCGCTTGCTTCGAAGCTGCCTGCCGAAAGCACCACAGCCGATAGTTCTGTGATTTCCTGTTTCAGCACAATCTCTTTTTCCAGCAGACCCTGTTCCAGTCGCAGGCTGATTTCGAGAGGAACGTAACCAATGTTTGAGACAATAAGCAGACGATCGCCTTTTTCGGTGGTTCGGAATGAAAATCTGCCTGCCGAATCGGAAGTGGTGCCATCATAACTGTCTTTCAGGCTGATGCTGGCCCCCTGCAGGGGGTTCCCCTTGCTGTCCTTCACTGTTCCTCTGATAGTAACCTGCGAAGAGGCGTCTGCCGACAACAGGAGCAGCACCAGAAGCGGTAAAATCCATTTACATACATGCATGATACCCGGTTTGAAGGAGCAAATGTAAAGTAGTTTATACTATAAACCAAATTTTTAAAAAACCCGGTTGCTGAGTGCGGGTATGGGAGGTTTGCCTGGTAGCACATGAACGATATGGCGACTTGAAGTGCAGATGCCACGCTTTCATTTTCTGAAGTAAATGATATTGCAGAACCAAAATGCACCAGGAATATTTAATGCAGGCATTGTCATCAAAGCTGAAAAAATTGTAACCTTAAGATAAAAAGGCTAAGCCGACATGGAAATAAAACCTTCTGAAATAAATTGTACAACTCAAAAGAACGACACGCAGAGCCCGTCCCCTGTTCTCTCTACAGTCAGGTGCCCGATCCCAGGAGGCAGGATACCCGGGTAATTAAATTTTTGTCCGTATGCTGTTAATAACTAGTAGACAGCCGTATGGGTTTAATTCCATTCCAGTATCCGCTCCTGCTTTCCTTGTGCCGTTATTTCAACTGTAACTGACTTTGCTCCAAGACCTGCGGGTTTTACAGGCTTTAAAACCACCTTGTATGTACCGGGTTCCAGGATAAATGTTCTGGGGTTATTCTGTGCATCCTGGTAGGTGCGCCCGGCGCCAACACTTTTTCCGGTTTTTACATGTACGATATTGATGGTGCAATCAACATACCCAGTTCCCTTTTTTGCACCAATGCTCAACTCACCCGATTTAAAATCATGTTCAAATTTCAGGTTGCCCGCACTGCCCAAAACCCTATTCGTAATTTTTATGTCGGGCCTTCCGCTAATTTCAACGGACGACAGCACAATATCATATAAGCCGGGAGGAATTTTCAGCTTTGCCGGGTTATGCTCTTTCCTGTTGTAAGACCGGTTAGTGGCAACAACCTGATTTGTTCCTGCAGCAAAAATCTGGATTACGGCATCAGATAACGCACCGTTGCGGGTGATCAATACTTCCACAATGCCCTGTTCAAATTCTACTTGTTTAAAAAGGGTGTCACCTTTTTTGATTTCCACATCAGAAAACCGGACGCCCGGATGACCGGTAATTGTTATGGGCATGATTTCAATTTCATAAGTACCTGCCGGTAATTGTAGCACCCTGGGATTAGTTTCCCTGCTTTCATATGTTCTTCCAGAAACCGTTTCACTCTTCGCTCCTTTCTTGAACACTTTCACAGACGCATCTTTTAGTTTGCCATCGAGTGTGGTTTGTACCGATAGCCACGCATCGCCTATCGGTATATCCTGTACTGTATGCTCCAGGGCTTTCGCCAGTTCATCAGCGCTATTAGCCGGCACATACTGACCTCCGCCAGCTTGTGCGATACATTCTAATGGTGCCAGGTCTTTTTCGGCAATCCCAAATCCTACAACATGCATGGTGATCCTGACACCGGCTGCTCTTGCATTTTTTACCGTTTCGCAGGCATTGCCTTCGCAGGTTTCCAGACCATCACTGATTAGGATGATTGTAACGGCTTCATTCTGACCACTAATCAGTGCCAACGCCTGGCTGATCGATTTGGCAATTGGTGTTTTCCCCTTCGGGTTAATCGAATTTATTTTAGCAGCAAACTTTGCTTTATCCAGAGAGGCAACAGGAAAAACATTTTCAATATCATTACAATCAGACGCACTCCGGTGGCCATAAACAATCAACCCGGCTTTTGCCTTTTCCGGCAGTTTGGTTACCAGATTACTCATTGTTTCCCGGGCAATTTTTATTTTGGTTTGGCTGCCCAGTTTTCCCCACATAGAGCCTGATGCGTCGAAGATGAACAGGAAATTTTGCTGATCTGTACTTTGTGCTGTCAGATATTGCTCTGGCATAAAAAATAAACAGGCACTTATTAATACTCTGATTACTGATCTCATAGTTTCTGTTTTGAGGTTAAGGTTAGTTTTTTGCAAATTTTGTGATAAATAATTTTGGCGCCCCTTGCCCGGAGGTATGAAGCCCTGTAAAATAAAGGTTCCCATGTATGTCAATATGCATGGCATGCAGTTCGCCGATCCATAGTGATCCATCCTGGTTTTTTATTCTGGCTTCCCACACAATTTTTCCATCAGGGTCAAGCTTGCGCAGGTAAGGCTCCGGAGTGTCAGGGGCCGTGGCTCCTCCGGTAATGACATGATCATCCCGGTCAACTGCCATGACCTGCATTTTTGTTGTAAATCCCCCAATATTACTCCAGGCTGTAGTCCAGAGAGAGTCGCCATCCGGACTATATTTGATGGTGCAAAATGTTTCTTTTGTTTTCATCTTCGAAGGCCTCAGGTTTTGCAAATTTCCTGACACTATGATATTCTCCTTACTGTCAAGAGCAATGCCAATGGGCTGATCTCTGTTGTTGAAGGTACCGTTCAGCCTCCTTTCCCATATTTGATTTCCTTTTTTATCATATTTCACGGTAGCTATGTCCTGCTTTCCTCCTTTTGAATAACTTTCGCCAGTTATATAAATATCGCCGGCTTTATTAGTTGTCACAAACATGGCATTATCGTAGCCGTTATCTGACCCATTGTGCCATCGCTCCCAGTCTAACACAAGTGCAATCTTTGCACTGTCTGTAGGCCGTTGGGGCTGCAAAGTATCCCACTTGTAGCGAATCACAGCATAATCATAATCCGGGTGTTCGCTGCTACCCACCACTATCAGGTTCTGCATATTGTCAATGGTCATAGCAGCTGGATAATTTCTCCAGTCGTTGCCCGGCCCATTCCAGGAGTGAGACCAGATTTCCCTGCCATTTTCTGCATTGTAAATCTTACTATGATAATCTTCGGCTGTGGCCGGTCCTGCAGTGTGTACCGATTTGCCCGAAACAAAGACCATCCCATTCCTGACTTTAAGGCCGCAGATTTCTTCAGCATGCTGACCTGTGCCCCATCGCTGTACCCATGACTGAGAACCATCCTGGCTGTACTTGATCGTACAAAAATCAACTGCTGTTTTTAGTCCTGCAGGAGCGCTTTTACATGCCACATAGATATTTCCCCAATCATCGAGTTCCATATCCACAGCCTCATCCTTAAAATTCCCGGGTACAGCATATCTCTTTTCCCACATCAGGCTGCCGTCTTTTCCATATTTCATCAGTACAACATCTTCATCATTTACAGGATTGCCTTGCACAGTCGCAAGCAGGTAGAGATGATCTCCGGCAGACAATATTTTTTTCACCTTAGGAATAATAAGAGCTAACGGTTGCTGGTTTATTACAAACCACTCCTGTGTATATTGTGCAGTTACGGTAGCCTGATGAAAAACGAATAGTAAAAACAAAACAATTGCTTTATGCATAACACTTAATTTCGTGAATATGAATGATGGATTACCAGTCTGGCACAAACTTATTCCGGGTGAAAAAAAGGGGGGCCGGCGGTGCCCGATTGAACGCAGCAGTGTACTCATAGAATTTTGTTTAATAGTTTGCGGACTGATAACTGATAAGGAACGGCTATGGGCAGGATGAAACCGAAGATAAAGGATTCGCATTAAAATCCCATTTTTTTACAATTATTGATCTGATATTTTTTTTTCAGAAGCAATTATCACTACCATGAGGTTTGAAGAATTTTTTATTGCCTGCCACTCATTCTCTTAAACCAAAATTTCCTGTCTTGTATTCTGGCATCTTTGAAGCAGCGGAACACCCCATCCGGAAATACTTCAAACAACGATGATTCGATGTGTGTTCAACTCAGGCAAAGCAGGGGCATATAGAATAAACCCGGCAGCATTTCGTTTCAAATTTTTTGTAACAAAGCTCCTGGCCTGTCGTCTTACACCTGCTATGAAGTCAACATGGATTCTTTTTTTATTTCTTTTTTCACATACGCTGTCTGCACCACATCCCGTAACAAGAGTGCTGACGCTGGAAACCTTTCATTTTTCTTTTCCTAACCTGGATGTTGCACAAGTCGCCACAAACGATCAGATTGATGTATTTGACCCCAGGCACCAGGAAGAGATAGAACTTATTGTGGAGAAAATTTCACTGTTCAAACCGACCATTATTGTGATCGAGCGGCAGGTATCAAAACAACATGCCACTGATTCTGCTTATCATCAGTACGTAGCTGGCCAATACCAGTTGAAAAGAAATGAAGAAGAGCAAATCGGCTTCAGACTGGCAAAACGTATGGGATTGACCAGGCTCTACTGTCTGGACACATGGAGAAATTTTTTGCCCAGGACCGATAGTATCGTTTTTAGCAAAGACAGTGCTGAGGCAAAAAAATTTGAAACATTTTATGAAACCAATCCTGATGAACATAAGCGTTTTAACCAGGCCCCGGTTTTTACAACAAAAGGTAAACTGGCAGCCCTGAGGCAAGCCAATGATGAAGAAAATATTAAGAAAAGCCTGGGCAACTACCTGATCGGGCCCTTTAAATACGAATCAAGAGAAAATGATTTTACAGGAGTAGATTTTGAAACAGGCCGGTGGTTCAGCAGAAATCTAAAAATTTTCCGGAATATACAGAGAATCCAGGCTACTCCTTCCGACAGGATTCTGGTACTCTTTGGGGCGGGTCACATGAACCTGCTGAATTATTTTTTTGATTGCTCTCCTGAGCATCAACGTGCCAGCACCAATGATTTTCTAAGATAATATATAACAACAGCGATTAACCAGGGCATAAAAAAAAGCACCCCCTGCATGAAGCAAAAGGCGCTCTTACCGTCCGGAAAAAAATATTATTGCTTTATGATTTTTTGAATAGCTGTGGAGCCTGTGCAGCTCACTTTTACAATGTACATACCGGCTTTCAAAAATGCGATCTGAATGCTTTCGGTCTGACTTGCTGCAGCAGTTTGCGTTTTATACACCTGCTGTCCGCCTGCTGCATACAATTCATAACTCACTGCCTTACCCTGCCAGCCTTCCGGGATGCTCACCTGAAGAGTAGATGTTACAGGGTTTGGATACGTGGTCACACGAATGCCGGTTTCCGGTTGTGCAGCCAGCCTGATCATCCTTGTTTCTGAGTATTGTACTTTCCCGTCCTGATCAACGGAGCGAAGTCTGTAGTACACAACAGGAGATGTCACAGTTGCCAGGTTATCAAAATACTGATAACGGGCTTCTCCGGCAGCGCTGCCATACGCAAATACAATGGCTGCATCTGCATACTGACGGCCATCAAAACTTTTTTCTACCACAAAATGGCTGACATTGATTTCAGAACTGGTAACCCATTGCAGATCTGCTTTTGCATCCCTTGCAATGGCAGAAAAAGATGCAAGGGTAACAGGCAGTGTATAATTGAGTTGAAACTGCTTGAACCAGATTGAATTCATACGCATGCCGGCAGTAGTGGAATTGCCCCCGGTCATGGCGCCGAGGCGCATTGTGATGGTGCTTTTATTTTCATATTCGTACGTAGCCATCACATCGGTGGAGCTCGTGTCAATATTTGCACGGTTGGCAACCGGGCTTGTTATTTTATAATCTTTACCCAGCGTATGTGTTTGCAGCAGGTTTGCGGTAAGTTGTGAGCCGGCACCCAGCGTCACTGTTTTTACTTTTTGCATCTCTGCCCATTCACGGAGCGATTGGCCGTCGCCGTCAATATCAATAGCAGTTGCAAAAAATGAAGAAATACTTACTGCATTCGTGGTTCCGGAAGTTACAAACTGAATATTGAACTCCACCCACCAGCTTTGATTGGCTGACACTGTGCCGCTAAAACCCAGCTCGGGTTGAAAGGCCTTGTCCCAGCCGGTGCTGGTTTTGTCAATATTATTCACTACAACTGAAGCTGTTGATTTACCCGAAATGGCCACCAGTGCATCAATACCTGATGCAGCATTGCTGAAACGATAACTGGCGCCTGTTTGGCCGGCAGTACCGCTGACCAGTACAGGATTACGGAAACTCAGTTCGGGAATTGATTGTGCAAAGGCAGACATTGCAGCAACCAGTACGATAATAAGGGTAAAAAATTTTTTCATTGCTTTCAATTAGGGTTCAGATTCGGTACGGTACAGAATGGAACTTCTCTTTCAGAGTGCAGAACTAACCCGTGATGTGCTGGAGAAACGCTGAGGAAAGTAAATTTCCCTGATGTGATTCATTTGTTTCATAGCCGGATTACGTTGCTTTCTTAGGATTCGTTCGATTCGAAGACAAACATAATACGCAGGATTTTTACCTGCAAGCTTTTGGGGAAATTTCCCATAAAAAAATTTTCAAACCTCTTCGTATAATTACGATTAGCATTGATAATCAATGCGGGCACTATTTTTTTATGATCGTAAAACTCCCATAAAGGATGGTGAAAATAGACAGGTACAAGGTGTTGAAAAAATAGTATGAAGAAAATATTTTGCTTTATTTTTTTTAATGAGTAGCTGCTTGTGGTAGTTTTTTTGTTTTCGTATGGCGCAGAGAAGAAACATGCAAGCAGTTACCTGGTTCAACCATCTCATCAGCAACAACCGATATAAATTTATAGGCAATAAAAAAGGCCGCCTGCCGGCAGCCTTTTGATCAGGAATATTTTTTGAATTACTTATACTGTGGGATCAGTTCGTTGGCCAGATCCGTCATTTTCTTTAACCCATCCTCAGGCAAGTTTCCTTTTTTAAATTCAGCCATCACATCAGGAAGTTTGTTCTCCATTTCTAGCAAGAACTGATCTTCAAAGGCCCTCACCTTTCTCACAGCCACATCTTTCAGCAAACCCTGCGTACCCAGGTAAATGATTGCTACTTGTTTTTCTACGGCAAAGGGTGTGTACTGCGGCTGCTTCAAAATTTCTACGTTGCGGGCTCCTTTATCCAGTACATTTTTAGTTGCTGCATCCAGATCGCCGCCGAATTTTGAAAATGCTTCCAGCTCACGGTAGAGGGCCTGGTCCAGCTTTAAGGTACCGGCTACTTTTTTCATGGATTTAATCTGTGCATTTCCACCCACACGGCTTACCGATATACCCACGTTGATGGCGGGACGGATACCGGCATTGAACAGGTTGCCTTCCAGAAATATCTGGCCATCGGTGATGGAGATGACGTTGGTGGGAATGTAGGCCGATACATCGCCCGCCTGCGTTTCAATAATCGGAAGGGCTGTCAGCGAACCTCCCCCTTTTACAAGATGGCGGATTGTATCAGGAACATCGTTCATATTTTTTGCTACGTTATCATCGCTGATGACTTTGGCAGCCCGTTCCAGCAGTCGGCTGTGCAGGTAAAACACATCGCCGGGATATGCTTCCCTGCCAGGCGGACGGCGCAGCAGCAGTGAAACTTCGCGGTAGGCAACAGCCTGCTTGGACAGGTCATCATATATAATCAGCGCAGGGCGTCCTGTGTCGCGGAAAAACTCTCCGATGGCAGCACCTGCAAACGGGGCATAGAACTGCAGTGGTGCAGGATCGCTGGCAGAAGCTGCCACGATAATTGTATAATCCATTGCGCCGGCATCCTGCAGGGTTTTCATCACTCCGGCTATAGTAGAGGCTTTTTGCCCGATGGCCACATAGATACAATAAACGGGCTTGCCAGCCTTATAAAACTCTTTTTGGTTGATAATGGTGTCAATGCAAATAGCGGTCTTGCCGGTTTGACGGTCGCCGATCACCAGTTCCCGCTGACCGCGGCCAATTGGAATCATGGCATCAATGGCCTTGATCCCTGTTTGCAGGGGCTCTTTTACGGGCTCACGGAAAATGACACCAGGTGCTTTTCTTTCCAGCGGCATTTCGTATCGTTCACCACTAATGGGGCCTTTTCCGTCAATGGGATCGCCCAGGGTATTCACCACCCGGCCTACCATGCCTTCTCCTGCTTTGATCGAGGCAATTTTTCCGGTGCGTCTTACTTTGGCACCTTCCTGAATGCTTCCTGTTTCTCCCATCAGCACCACGCCTACATTGTCTTCCTCAAGGTTCAGTGCGATGGCCTTTACGCCGCTTTCAAACTCTACTAGTTCACCATAACGGACATTGCCGAGCCCATACACACGGGCAATACCGTCACCGATCTGCAGCACGGTGCCCACTTCTTCAAGATCGGCGCTTGCATTAAAATTACTCAGCTGCTGGCGCAGTATTGCTGAGATTTCATCTGGTTTAATTTCTGGCATATTGTACTGTTTACGTTGTTGTATTATCGGATTTTATAAATGAAATCATTATTTTCAAACTGGCGGGCAATAGTTTTCAGGTCGTAGCGGATGCTGGCATCAATCAGCTTATCGCCCAGTTGCAATACAAACCCCCCAATCAGATCTTCGTTTACACTTTCTTCCAGTTCTATATTTTCAATTCCTGCTGATTTTTTTACCTGGTTCACAATAGCCTGCCGGGTAGCATCTGTGACCGGGGCTGCCGTGGTCAGCTTCAGAGAATATATATTTTCATGTGCTTTATAGCTGCTGATGAATGCCGTGATGATTTCAGGCAAAAAACTTTCCCTGCTTTTTG
Organism: uncultured Chitinophaga sp.; assembly: GCA_964473035.1. Taxonomy (GTDB): domain Bacteria; phylum Bacteroidota; class Bacteroidia; order Chitinophagales; family Chitinophagaceae; genus JJ008. The sequence goes on along the minus strand of CAYYMK010000030.1, from coordinate 8,704 downwards.
TAACCAGCAGGTTGATGAATGCAGTTGTCAGCTCACCGGTTTTTTCTGCAGTTACAGCAGCAACTATTTTCTTCTTTGTGTCAGCCTTGATGATGGGGCTCCGCAGCATGTTTGTAAATTCTCTGCTGCCCTTACATACGGCCTGCAGCCACAGCATGTCTGCATACACTGTTTCCAGCTGGTTTTTTTCAATGGCCAGCCCGGTCAGTGATTTGGCATATCTTGAAGCAAGACGTGGGTTCTGCATAATTGAGACCTGGTATTTCCGTACGCCATTCCCTGTAGCGTCCGGCTCTTAGCAACCAGTAACTAATTTAGTTTAATATCGTTGACCATACCTTTAATATGCACTTCGTGTGCTTCTTTGCTTCCCAGCTCACGCCGCAGTACTTTTTCACTCACTTCAATCACCAGTTTCCCAATCTGGTTTTTGACATCGGTAATGGCTGCCATTTTTTGAGCTTCAATGGCCTGCTGGGTTTCCGCAATGATTTTAGCCGCCTCGGACCTTGCCTGGTCTTTGGCGTCATGAATCATTTTTTCACGGGTTTCCCGTGCATCTTTCAGGATTAATGATCTTTCTTCCCTTGCCTTTGCCAGCAACTCTTCATTCTCGCTTTTCATCTGAGCCATTTCTTCTCTTACTCTTTGTGCCGTAGCCAGGGAGTCTGCAATTCCTTTCTCCCTGTCGCGGAGGCCCTTGATTATGGCAGGCCAGGCAAACTTGCCCAGGATAAAAAACACGACTAGAAATGCGAGCATTGTCCATACAAGCAACCCGAATTCAGGTGTAAGCAGTTTCATGCGTTAATTGTATTTTTTGAAATTTATCTTCCCGCCGTACGGGATGGTTCACCAAAAAATTTTTATTTCTGTTTTTGTCAATCAGGTCTCTTGATTCTTACGGATCCTTTCCGGCTGCTTCGCAACAACAGCTGCCGGGTTGAAAACATAGTTGAAACCAGAATGAAGACTGCACCCTCCGCCCTGTGCTTTGGATGCAGTCAATACCGTGCAATGATATTACAACACCATTGCCAGGAAGCCCACAATGATCGCAAACAGGGCAGCACCTTCTACAAGGGCTGCAGTCAGGATCATGTTTGCACGGATATCGTTCGACGATTCCGGCTGGCGGGCAATGGCTTCTACAGCGCCTTTACCAATCTGACCGATACCAATACCGGCCCCGATGGCTGCCAGACCTGCGCCAATGGCACCCCCTGCATTTGCAGTGGCTTCCAGAAGAATGACATTCAGTAAATCCATGTTCTTGTTATTGTTGGTTAAAAAATACAACTTTAATGGTGCAAGGCTTGTGCTTCTTCATGATGTTCCCCTTCAAAAGCCTGACCGATGAAAACTGCTGTAAGCATCGTAAAGATGAACGCCTGCAGAAATGCCACCAGCACTTCAATAAAATAGATAAACACAGTAAATCCAACCGCCACAGGGCTGGCCCCCCATCCTGCAAACTGGCTCAGGTTGGCAAATATGAAAATCAGGGAAATCAAACAAATGATAATAATATGCCCCGCCACCATATTGGCAAATAGCCGTATGATCAGCGCAAAGGGCTTGATGAATACACTCAGAAATTCAACAAGAACCAATATGGGTTTTACAAATCCTGGTACACCTGGCGGGTTAAAAATATGACCCCAGAAATGCCGGTTTGAACTGAATAGTATGACCACGAAAGAGATCACACCCAGCACAACAGTAAAAGCAATATTGCCCGTCACATTGGCCGATCCGGGTATCAGACCAAACAAATTATTGATCAGGATAAAAAAGAAAACTGTGAGCAGGTAAGGCAGGTATTTTTCATATTTATGACCCAGGTTTGGTTTTGCAACCTCATCCCGTACAAATGTAATTACGGGCTCCAGCAGGCTTTGCGATCCTTTAGGAGCCGATGTAACTCCCACCCCATTCTTATACCTGCGGGCAATGCGCAGCATGATCCAGGTAAACAGGATCAGCGCCAGCAGCATCTGCACGACATTGCGGGTAAGCGAAATGTCATAAAATTTGATAGCACTGTCAAACTCACCCGATTCAGTTACCGGAACAATATCTCCGGGCGAATATTTTTTAGAATCCAGTTTCATTTGCCCAATACTGTGCTCTGTAAGCATGCGGTAACCTTTGTAATCACTATGACCATGATGAAACCGGGACGACATGAAAACAGACAGCCCTCTTTGCGGTGAATATAAAATGATGGGCAGCGGTATAGAAACAGGTTTGTTGTTGATATCCATGAAATGAAATTCATGCCCGTTCAATACGTGGCCAAATATGACTTCTGCAGCCTGGAAGCCTTCTTTTTTGTGCTCCTGTTCATCGCCCCCACCTCCGGCCAGAGCAACCTGGGCCTTCAGGATAAAAAAAACGCTGAGAAGCAATACTGCTAAGGATTTGAAACGCCAGACTATCATACCTGTTCCAAAATTTGCCGCAAAGATAAGGGTGTGAGGATGAAATTGAACGGTAGTAAACAAGTATTTGAAATTAAGGAACAGCCGATATCCGGGCTGGTTTCCGTTCGACCAGCTTTCTGCTTTATACACTGATTCTCAATCTATACTGTAATCCTGTAGTTGGCTATTATGTGGCAGAAATTTGTCTTTCAAATTGCATTTCGTATAGCCTTTTGTAGATACCTCCATACTGCAGCAACTCCTCGTGAGTGCCGGTTTCCTTGATCTCCCCTTTTTCCATTACAATAATGCGACTGGCTTTGCGGATGGTGGATAACCGATGTGCTATTACCACAGATGTACGCCCGGTAATCAGCGTATCAATCGCATGCTGAATGAGCCGTTCACTTTCCGTATCAACAGACGACGTGGCCTCATCCAGTATAAGAATAGAGGGATTGTACAAAATAGCCCGGATAAAAGACAAAAGCTGCCGCTGCCCGAGAGAGAGTGTGGCGCCCCGCTCCATCACATTAAAATCATATCCTCCCGGTAATTGCATGATAAACTCATGGAGCCCGATCATCGAAGCGGCTTGTACCACCTGTTCTTTTGAAATGGCGGGATTCCGCAGGGTAATATTTTCCACAACTGACCCGGAAAACAGGAATACATCCTGCAATACAACGCCGATGTTTCCACGCAGGCTCTCCAGCCGGTATTCCTGCACAGGCACTTCATCAATTTTAATGGTTCCCTTTCCGGCTTCATAGAGCCTGTTGAGCAAACTGATGATTGTTGTTTTTCCACTTCCGGTATGGCCCACTATGGCAACAGTTTCGCCGGGCTGCACCACAAATGAAACATCTCTTAATACAGGCTGACCGGAATGATAGCCAAACCACACATGTTCAAATTCAATCTTCCCTTTGATTTGAGATGGCGCATGGCCTCCATGGTCTCTTGTATAATCATCATTATCGAGCACTTTAAAAACCCGTTCCCCGGCTATCATGCCCATCTGCAGCACATTGAATTTATCTGCGATGATGCGCAGCGGACGAAACAGCAGGTTCAGGCACAGGATAAAGGAAACAAATGTTCCCGCTTCAGTTCTTTGACCAGCTCCAAACCATACAATCAGCCCGATGGACAGCGCCAGGATAATTTCCACAAGAGGAAAGAAAACAGAATAGGCAAAGATGGCTTTGATGTTGGCATCCCTGTGCTCCCTGTTAATTTTTTTAAACTTGCCCAGTTCTCTTTCTTCTGCCGCAAAAACCTGCACCAGTGACATGCCGGTCAGATGCTCCTGGATAAATGCATTGAGCGAGGCCACTGCATTGCGAACTTTGAAAAAAGAACGGTTGATGCTTTCTTTAAAATAATAGGTGGCCAGCAGGATGACAGGAAATGGAACCAGCGCTACCAGCGTGAGCCGCCAGTCGGTCCAAAACATAAAAAGCAATACACAAACAATGGAAAGCAGGTCGGCAATAATCGGGATCAGCCCATCTGAAAAAATATCATTGATGGACTCAATGTCGTTGATGGTGCGGGTCGTAAGGGTTCCCACAGGTGTATTGTCAAACTGACCCAGGTTCAGCCCCATAATTTTCCGGTAGGTTTCTACTCTTAGATCTTTGACGACTGACTGGCCAAGTGAGGCCATGGTAAAACTGAATACGAAACGCATGGCTGTTTCCAGCAGAATCAACCCGACCTGAATCAATGTGATATTGATCAGCATGGCCACTGCCTCATGTACAATATAGCGGTTCACAGTAAGCTGAATCAGGAAGGGCCTCACCGGGGTGATGACAGCCAGTAAAATGGCAAGTAGCACGGACAGGTAAAATTTTTTCCGGTATGGCGCAGCATAGCGGAATACCCTTCGTAATAACTTGAAGTCAAAAAATGTTTTTCCGGAACCGGTCAAGGAGTATTTTTTTAAGGCTTATTTCAGAAGTCGGGAACAAATGTAGCAGATGGGCGGAATATTTCAGAGATCCTCTGCATCGCTCATGGCAATCTTATATGCTTTAATAAAGAGTGCGCCCAGGTTTTTATAAGGAGGAATATAATCTTCAAATTCTTTAGCTGATACCATCTGATCGAGTTCTTTCCAGAATGGGATCCACTCAATGCCGTTGCCATTCCGGATTTTATCGGTCAGCAACTGGAAAAATGGCCGGTTCACTTCTGTAGCACCAATCTGCTTGGAGGCAATGATATGCGCATCCGGTGCTGTAGCCAGAACATCATGAATCAGGTGATAGCCACCACAAGAACCCAGGAACACAATCCGGGAGCTGGCAAACATTTGTGCGATTGTGGAATTGGCATAATAGCTATGGCCCCTGTGTATGGTAATGGAAGGATAGAGTTTGTTTCGTTCCAGGTATTCACGCAATGCTTTTTGTGCTTTTTCGTCTTCGCCGGTTTCTTCGGGCAGTGGCCGGTTTGCAAAAATCTGGACCGGCTTGCCTTTCACAGATGTAATCTGCACCCACTGACTATTACTGCCATCAGTTTTCCAGTTTGTATTGCTGAACATGCCAAGAAAGCCCCGAAAGATGCCCTGCCCGTCTTTATCGCCATAAAAAAATACCTGGATGATGACTTTGCTGCTATCTCCGGCCAGTATGGCATAAGGAACATCATAGACCGGTGGAATGCCGAGTTCTTTTGTAAGGTCAATATTACTTGTTGAGTCGGCAGAAAGAAATAGGCTGTTCAGAATTTTGTACATCGCAATGCCTCTCTTGTTTCCCGATGCTTCGTTCCTGAGTAAATTCGATTGCACATTTTTCAGCATCTGGCCGGCAAGTGGTTTGATGCTTTCAGCTATGCTGGCATAAGAATCGGCTACATCCACTCCATCTTCCAAACCGTTGCCTGCTTCCAGTTTTCCAACGAAAGCCCTCATAAGCACTTCGGCATCGCTTTCCTGCCCGGGTGCGGCTGCCTGCGGAAATGTGGAAAGAAAATGACTGAGTGTATTGTAGCCGGCTGCCATTTTTATAAATTTCCGGTAGCGGTCAAAATACAATGACAAAAGCAGTGAATCGCCACGGTTGTTGATTTTCTTCATCATCAGTGGGTACACCCCCTTCACAAAGCTGGATGTATAAATAGATCCATCGGATGACACAGCAAGATAGTAGAGTTCTTCTGCAGAAAGCGGCTGCAGGCAGTTGAAACGTACTTCCGCATTTTCATTGTGCAGGGCATTAATTGTGTTTACAAAATTTTCCTTTGCTTTTATTTCCAGTCTTTTTTCCAGCGTCTTGTATTCAAATGCGGTGTCCCGGTCGGGCAGGCGCCGGGTGTAATCCATGCGGGTGCGTACCAGTAATCGATAGTACAACAGAGAGTCGTTTTTGGCAGCATCAATTTCTTCAAAACTCAGTTTGCCCTGGTAGATATTGTCCAGAAAGCAAAAGTATTGCTGCCCGTCCCGGCTGCGTGACATGCGGGTCACTGTTTGCACAAAGGCATCATCCCTGATACTGCGGATGAGAACACCAAACTTATTGCCCGCCTGCGAATAATCATAAAGTAATTTGGGATAATTTTTTGCTACCACTTTCACCAAACTGTCGGCAAATGGCACATCAGGGTTTTCATTTAATATGAAAAATGTTTTTTCAGGATGAAGTACACAATATTTCAGAATTATTTCATTTCGCAAAGCGGCGTAGCCTGGATTTTTTGAAAAGATTCCGGCCCCCATCAGTGCATTTCCTGCAGCATACGACAGGTTATGGGCTGCAGGAAAAACAGTCTCTCCGTACCGGTCCAGTTCCACACTTTTTATGAAGGCGTGCAATAGTGCAGGAAATTCGGCCGCATTGATTTTTTTATCCGATTTTATTCTCCAGTTTGCCCGGAAATATTTCAGCAGGTTCTCCAGGCCAAATAGGTAGTTGACCTTCAGGCGGTGATCCAGACCCGGGTCCGTTTCCAGTAAATATTGTACTGCATCAATTTTGGATACCAGCGCTTTTGTGACCCGGTAGTTAATTTCTTCATCACCCGTGGCATTAAATGCAGAATCGGCTGTACCATCAGATGAGAGGATAGCCATTTGAGCCTTGTCAATAGCATCATGATTGATCTGTCGCCTGAATTCAGGTTTATAATCTGACGGTATCTGTATGCTGTCGGCCCGGGTTGACTCTTGTGCAAAAATCCGGGAGGTTGCCAGCAAATAGAAAAACAGAATAAGGTATCTGGGTTTCGATGTCATAAGGCAATGACTGTCAAAGTTACAAAGCCGGTATGAAATGGAGATTGATTCATTTTAGCCTGAAAGAGACGGTTTTATATACAGCCTGGATGTATGACCGCGAAAAAAACCAGAACCCGGTTCTATTAATTAATTATTAAGTCTGTGTAAACGCCTTTGCCCGGATTTTATGACCCCGTGTTTTCGGATTAGGTTTGCGGCAAAACAAGCCGTATGGAACAGAAAGCCCGAAAGGTGCTGATTGCAGATGATGAACCGGATATCCTGGAGATTTTAAAGTACAACCTTTCTAACGAAGGTTATGATGTCATTACGGCCAAGGATGGTGATGAGGCTCTTGAAAAAGCACGCCGCACCAACCCCGACCTGGTCGTACTGGATGTGATGATGCCTAAAAAAACAGGGGTGGAAGTCTGCCAGCTACTCCGCTCACAGGCCGCATTCAAAGACACACTCATCATTTTCCTGACAGCTGTTAATGATGAAGGCACACAAATAAAAGGACTGGAGACCGGTGCCGATGACTACCTGAGCAAGCCTATTAGTCCAAAGGTCTTCCTGAGCAGGGTGAATGCATTGTTTCGCAGGTTGAATAAAACCGAAGCCCGGGTGCTGACAATGGAGAATATGATTATTGACCCTGAAAAATTTATTGTAATCGTAGGTGAGCAGGAAATAATTCTTGCGAAAAAGGAATTTGAACTCCTCTACCTGCTAGCCCAGAAACCCGGACGTGTATATCTTAGAAATGAAATCCTGAATCAGGTCTGGGGCAATGATGTCATTGTTGGCGACCGCACCATTGATGTGCATATCCGGAAAATACGTCAGAAACTGGGCATAGATTGCATCACCACAGTGAAAGGAGTGGGGTATAAGTTTGAGTTGTAATAAAAGCTCAACGTTCATTGCTCATCTCTAATCTTACTACTTTTACATTGTACTTTCATGAGCAATCAAAGATGAACTGCTGATGTTTTCTACAAAGAATATTTCCCCCAGGCAGCTTTCAGTATTTACAGCGCTGCTGCTGGCCATCCCCATTAGCCTGCTGATTGGCTATGTAGAAAGAAGTTGGTGGATCGGTCTTGTAAGTTTTACTCTCATCCTTGGCGGCAGCTACTTCCTCATCCTATTTATGATGGAGCGGTTCATTTACCGTAAAATAAAATTGATTTATAAATTTATCTATAAAACTAAGGCAACAAAAAAAGAAGAAACTTATTACAAATATATATTGCCGGCCAAGAGTATTGATGAAGTGAGGGAAGACGTGGAAGCCTGGGCTGCAAAAAATGAAGAAGAACTGGAAATACTGCGTCAAAATGAACAGTTTCGCAAGGAATTTTTACAAAACCTGTCTCATGAGTTTAAAACACCTGTTTTTGCCATTCAGGGCTATGTGGACACCTTGCTTTCCGGAGCATGGAGCAAACCGGAGGTCAACAGAAAATTCCTGGAAAAAACAGCAAAGAATGTGGACCGGCTCACTCATTTACTCAACGACCTTGATGAGATATCGAAATTAGAAAGAGGTGAATTGGTTTTATCCGGAGAAAACTTTGTGATACAGGACCTGGTAAAAGAAGTGTATGAAAGCCTGACAGCGAAAACAGAGCTGCTGCAAATGCAATGCAGCATAAAAAAAGGATGCGAATCACCCCTCTCTGTTTTTGCTGATAAAGAAAAAATAAGACAAGTACTGACGAACCTAGTAGAAAACTCCATAAAATACGGAAAGCAATATGGCACAGTAACAGCCAGCATGTACAAAACCGATGGCAAACACATTTTGATAGAAATCAGTGATGATGGTATTGGCATTCCCGAAAAACATCTTCCCCGCATTTTTGAACGTTTTTACCGCACAGAAGAAGGAAGAAGCATTGATGTAAGCGGCAGCGGCCTTGGGCTGGCTATTTGCAAACACATTATTGAAGCCCATGGGCAAACGATTCATGTACGAAGTACAGAAGCAGTAGGTACTACGGTTGGTTTTACGTTAGATTCCAGGAGGGATTAAGAC
>CAYYMK010000029.1:0-22921 GCA_964473035.1 uncultured Chitinophaga sp. | reverse complement strand
GTCAGCAAAGGGTTACAGCCATTTTTAACCCGATTTTAGTCGGACAATAATGATTCTTTTTTGTTTTTCAGGATTACCTGCCTCTGCACAAATAAAGACAGATACGAAAATCAAAAATCAGAGTACTGATCCTGCGTCCGGCATTCAGGCGAACATTTTTTCTTTTCAGGATTCCATCCCCTATTTTAATAAAATAACTCCAATTCATTTAATCACAACAAATAAACCAATTGTTAGTAACAAAAAATTAAAACCGGCTAGTAAACTGAAGATTAGAGACTTCAATCTTGTACCTTCATCTGTTAATGGTACTATGACGGCCCGACACCCTTACCTGAATAACCTGGCATATTTAGAAATTCTGAAAGGCACTGTGCTGACGGGTGAAAATAAAGTAGACTGCACTTGTGATATCGGGTTAACATTGATTAAACTTGTACTGACAGCTACTGCAGGAAAAGACTATATGGTTACAACAGTCGTCTCTCCAAGAAGAGTCAATTCATTTGACCTTTCTCTTTCAACAGGTGGATTTGTTCATCGTACAGCAATTACCAGGAATGAGGAGGAAATAAAAATTATTCTTTCAGCGGAATCATCCGGGGAAATTGAACTTTGGATGCAATGCACTGATCCGAATACTGTGAAAAGACCATGGACTTTTCATTCACTTTCCGTATAGGAAATAAATTAAAAGATACCGATCAACAAAAAAAAGGCCCCCGTACTTTTTACGGGGGCGTATCAATGAAATTACTCATTTTTTCAAAAAAACCGGAGTAAGGTATTTTATTTTACCTCTTCGTAAGGCACATCTGTCACATTATCACCTGCGCTGCTATTTTGTGCCTGCTGTTGTGCTCCGCCATCAGCATCAGCGCCAGATTGAGCACTGCCTGCATCCTGTGTAGCCTTATACATATCCTCACTGGCGGCAGTCCATGCTGCATTGAGGGCAGCAAGCTGGGCATCAATACCGGCTATATCCTGGGCCTTGTGGGCTTCTTTTAGTTTTTCAGCAGCATGCTCAATGGCCGCTTTTTTCTCTGCCGGTATCTTGTCACCATACTCCTTCAGTTGTTTTTCCGTCTGGAATATCAGGCTGTCGGCCTGGTTCAGCTTCTCCACTTTTTCTTTCTCGGCCTTATCGGCTGTTTCGTTGGCTTTTGCCTCGGCTTTCATTCGTTCCACTTCTTCCTTACTGAGGCCAGAACCTGCTTCAATATGTATTTTTTGTTCTTTGCCTGTTCCTTTGTCCTTTGCAGTTACATGCAGGATACCGTTGGCATCAATATCAAAAGTTACTTCAATCTGCGGTACGCCCCTTGGTGCGGGAGGTATTCCGTCCAGGTTAAATATTCCCAGGCTCTTATTATCTTTTGCCATACTCCGTTCACCCTGCAGCACCTGGATCTGCACGCCGGGCTGGTTATCGCTGGCTGTCGAAAAGATTTCTGATTTTTTGGTTGGTATGGTTGTATTGCCGGGGATCAGAGGGGTCATCACTCCACCCATCGTTTCAATACCAAGAGAAAGCGGAGTCACATCAAGCAGCAATACATCCTTCACTTCGCCGGTAAGCACTGCGCCCTGTATGGCGGCACCTACGGCAACAACTTCATCCGGGTTGACACCTTTGTTGGGTTTTTTGCCAAAAAATTTCTCTACAATCTCCTGTACTTTGGGAATGCGGGTGCTGCCGCCAACCAGAATCACTTCATCAATCTGCGAGGCGTTCAGGGCGGCATCTTTCAAAGCCTGCTCGCAGGGCTTCAGGCAACGGGCAAAAAGCTGGTCTGCCAGTTGTTCAAATCTGGCACGGCTCAGTTTTTTTACCAGGTGTTTGGGTACGCCGTCCACCGCAGTGATATAGGGAAGGTTGATCTCTGTTTCTGAAGAAGATGAAAGCTCGATTTTTGCTTTCTCGGAGGCTTCTTTCAGGCGCTGCAGGGCCATAGGGTCCTTACGCAGGTCAATGGCTTCTTCTTTTTTGAATTCTTCGGCCAGCCAATCCATCACAACTTTATCAAAGTCGTCGCCTCCCAGGTGAGTATCGCCATTGGTTGATTTTACTTCAAACACACCATCGCCCAGTTCCAGTACAGAAATATCAAATGTGCCACCTCCCAGGTCAAACACAGCTATTTTTTGATCATGTCTACCTTTATCGAGCCCAAATGCCAGTGCGGCGGCTGTAGGTTCGTTGACAATACGGCGCACTGTAAGACCAGCGATTTCTCCGGCTTCTTTGGTAGCCTGCCGCTGGGCATCGTTGAAGTAAGCCGGAACGGTGATTACGGCTTCAGAAACCTCATGACCGAGATAGTCTTCTGCAGTTTTTTTCATTTTTTGCAACACCATCGCAGAAATTTCCTGCGGAGTATACAACCTGCCATCTATGTCGATCCGGACGGTATTATTGTCACCCTTTGCCACTTTATAACTCCAGTGGGTAATCTCTTCCCCTACCTCATCATAGCGACGACCCATAAAACGCTTCACACTGGTAATGGTGTTTTGTGGGTTTGTAATGGCCTGTCTTTTTGCCGGATCGCCCACTTTACGCTCCCCATTTTTCAAAAAAGCTACAACTGAGGGAGTTGTACGACGTCCTTCATCATTTGCAATCACTACAGGCTCGTTGCCTTCCATTACTGCTACGCAACTGTTGGTGGTACCAAGGTCTATTCCAATAATTTTTGCCATAGTATTTTTTTTAATTCAGTATTTATTATCAACCATTATGCCATCAGGCGGCAGGGTGTAAAATTGTCAGGTGATGGAACAGGATTGAATTGAGAGAACCTTCACAATCCCTTTTCCTTTCTTTGGCTATTTTTGCTCGTTAATCAAAAGAATGAACCGAAAAGGCATCCTTTCTTTACTCTTCCTGATTGGTGCTGCTGTTGGCCATACACAGAAAATTTACCCTGCAAACCCGGACCTGGCAGCCGAAAATTTCCGCATGGATTCGCTGCCTGAATCAGAAATAAACATCCCCATACAAGTACACCTGAAACCGTTGTTTCAAATGGCCGAAAAATCTGTTGACAGCTTGTTTACCTCACCCCACTACCCGGATGAGTGGGTGCAGGAAGGCTGCGATATCCGTTACAAATATTCGTTTCGCCGCGGGCCATTGCAGTTCAGTGGCACAGGCAACACACTGACACTTGGGTTTACCGGCTATTATAAAATTACAGGCTCCACAAGGCTCTGTATCAATGGCACGGTGGTATCGCCCTGGACACCGGCCTGCCGCTGTGGTTTCGATGAGCCGGAGCGGAGAGTGCAGGTTTCATTTACCAGTGCATTTGCCGTGCAGCCGGATTACAAAGTGAGGTTGTATGTAAAACGAAACGAACCCCGGCCAATGGATAAATGCGAGGTCTGCTTCTGGGGTCAGGATATTACAGGGCAGGTTATGAAAGGCCTGATTACAGAATTGGATCTTTCCAAAAAAGAAATTGAAAAGACTTATGGAACAGTAGACCTGAAATCCCGGTTTCAGCAGGTGTGGGACCAACTCAATAAAGTTTATAACTTATATAATCTGGGATGGCTACAGATTAATCCCCGCCAGTTCAGGATCAATACAGTGTTTATCAACCGGGATACACTCAGCATCAACCTGGGCCTCTCTGCCCAACCGGTGGTGCAGTTGGAGAAGCCCATAGAAAAAAGCTCCTGGGTTCCGGCCCTGGGCAGTCCAGGCAAAAAACCCGGATTCCGCATATTCCTGGACGCCATGCTGAGTTACGACTCACTCAGCCTGATCATGAACCAAAATCTGGCAGGAAAGCAATTTGACTTCAAAAAAGGCTTTGTAAAAAAGAAATTTATCATTGACAGCTGCAGGGTGTATGGCGGAGGTCACGAGAAACTGGTCATCAAGGTACACTTTTCAGGCACCAACCAGGGCATTTTTTTCCTGACAGGCAAGCCTGCCTATGACCTGGAAAAAAGACTGCTTCATGTACTGGATATTGATTTTGATATCAAGTCAAAAAACATCCTGCTTGGTTCGGCCGATTGGTTATTTGATAAAAAAATAACAAGGGAAATCAGTAAGTACTCCCAATTCGAACTCGGCGCCACAATTAACAATGCAAAAAACAGCCTGAACAAAGAGCTAAACAGGGAACTGACAAGAGGGATCCGCAGTCAGGGCAGCATTTCAGAGATCAGCCTGGCTGCCATCTACCCCATGCAGCAATACCTGGTTATCCGAAGTAATTGCACCGGTACATTGTCGGTCAAAGTTGAATCAGCTGAGTTTAGTTATTGATTTCCCCCGCTGTTTTGCCCTGCTTTGAATGAAAAATTTCGCTGAGCAATATAGCTGAACAAGACAACGATGACAATAGTGATGAATTGCGCAATAACCGGGTAGATCAGAAATTTTTCTACCATTATTTTCAAAAGAATATAGTTTAAGGCAAGATTAAAGATGCAGACCATAAAGTAACGCAGCAGCTGCACCCTGCCACGCATGTTCGAATCGCTGAAGACAACATACTTGGCCATAAAGAATCCCACCGGAAAAGTGATGAAGAATGATGCAATCAAAGCTGCGATATGTCCCTTGAACGCATACAAGCCGAAATCGAACTCCTTTTCGCTGAAAATAAATTTAAAACTAACGTAATACACCAACAGGCCAAGAAGGGTATTGCCGCCACCTGATGCCAGGTAGCGGAAGGTTTGCAGGTTCATCAGCCTGCGAAATGGTGGGTAAAAAAAATCAATGACTGGTAAAATAAAATCCCTTGCACTATGAATATGTCGCCGCATAAAGCGGCAAAGTACCTGATTCCTGCTGACAATTTCCCGATTCTGATCTATAATTTTACAACACAAGAATTTGTGCGATTTTACATAAGCCCTTATGGCTACCGGGCAGCCGGGGTTCCGTACATTTGCCAGTTCAAATAAAACAGGATGAGTATCGTAACAGAGATCAAACAGATCGTCATTCAGGCGCTGAAAGAACTTTATGCCTTCAATTGTCCCGAAGAAGGGCTCACTGTAAACAGCACCAAACCTGAGTTTGAAGGAGATTATACTCTGGTTTTGTTTTCATTTGTAAAAAACCTGAAAAAAGGACCCGATGAGTTGGGCAATGAAATCGGCAAGTGGATATGCCGGAATCACCCGGAAAACGTATCAGGGTATAACGTCATCAAAGGCTTTTTGAACCTGACCGTAAGCGACCGGTACTGGACGCATTTCCTCAACAGCAGGTTCCGCGAACCACGATATGGGTTTTTGCCTTCAAACGGGAAAAAACTGATGGTGGAGTACTCATCACCCAACACCAACAAACCACTGCACCTCGGGCACCTCAGAAATATTTTCCTTGGCTGGAGCATTGCAGAAATCTTAAAAGAATCGGGTTATGATGTGATCAAAAGTTGCGTGGTCAATGACCGGGGCATTCATATCTGCAAAAGCATGATTGCCTGGCAAAAATTTGCCAATGGCGCCACACCGGAAAGCACAGGATTGAAAGGGGATCATTTTGTAGGTACGTATTATGTAAAATTTAATGATGCCCTGAAAGCAGAAGTTGACAAACTGGTCAGCGAAGGGACAGAGAAAGCAATAGCAGAAAAAGAGGCTCCCCTTATGAAAGAAACACAGCAAATGCTGCAGGACTGGGAAGCCGGCAAGCCGGAAGTCATGGAGCTTTGGCACAAAATGAATCACTGGGTGTACGAAGGCTTTGACCAAACCTACAAACGCATCGGGTGCGACTTTCATAAAATGTATTATGAAAGCAATACATACCTGCTGGGGAAGAAATTTGTGGAAGAAGGCCTGCAGCAGCAAGTTTTTTTCAGGAAAGAGGACGGCAGTGTATGGATTGACCTGACAGCCGAAGGGCTGGATGAGAAACTGGTGCTGCGCAAAGACGGCACTTCTGTTTACATCACGCAGGACCTGGGCCTGGCCCAGCAAAAATTTGAGGAATACCGGTACGACCAGAGTATTTATGTGATTGCGGATGAACAGAACTATCACATGAAGGTGCTGAAACTGATCTTACAAAAACTCGGAAAGCCTTATGCCGATGGAATTTATCATTTGAGCTATGGTATGGTAGAGCTGCCTTCGGGCCGTATGAAGAGCCGGGAAGGTACCGTAGTGGATGCGGATGATATGATCGAAGAGATGGTGGCGGTGGCCCGTAACAAAACAGAAGAACTGGGCAAAGTGAAAGACTTCACAGAAGCGGAACTCAGGGAACTTTGCAATGTTATTGCCCTCGGTGCCCTGAAATTTTTCCTGCTTCGTGTAGATCCGAAAAAGAAGATGATCTTTAACCCGGAGGAGTCAATAGACTTTCATGGTTTCACCGGCCCGTTTATTCAATATACTTATGCCCGTATCAGATCCGTGCTGCGAAAAGCAACTACAGAGCAGATAATACCAAATCTGGTACAGCAGTGCAGCCTGCTGAAAGACGAAAAAGCGCTGATCGTTTTGCTAGAGCAGTTTCCTGTGATTCTGGAACAGGCAGCGACAGAACACAATCCTTCTGTAATTGCCATGTATGTGTATGCGCTTGCCAAAACATTCAATACTTTCTACTCAGAACATTCTGTATTACATGCCGAAACAGATGAGAAGAAACAGCTACGGCTCCGTATTTCAGAGCTGACAGCGCATCACATTGCATCTGCAATGGGCTTGCTGGGAATAAACGTTCCTGAAAGAATGTGATTTTTTTTACTTTGAATTTCACATAATCCAAAATAAAACCATGTTTGCTCTTCAGATTTGCATGCTGTTCATTTTTCGCATGGATGCACACGACAACCCGAAAATAGGAACTGAGTAAGGAGTAAAGGAAAAATCTGAAAAGAATCTGGTTGTACTATTTTGTTCCGTTTTTGGCAACACGTTCGATTCCATTTCCAGGAAAAAAATGGAATATTCTTTTTTCTCAAAAAGAAAAAGAAACCAGGGAAACACCGGTTGGGATGAATATCATTTTCAACTTCTGGGAAGGCGCTGAACCTTCCAATGAAATTTCAGTGTATTGCAGGGCAAAAACTCCTTCCCAAAAAAACAGCTACTGATGATGAAGATGATGACTTTAAAAAATAAAGTACTCCTGACATGAAAATTTCAGTGCTATTGGCCCAATGTCATTTTCTTTTGTTTCAAACTGGCCAGCGAAGGATCCATTTCAATCGCTTTATCGCAAAGCCGCACTCCTTTCTCCATATTCTCTTTGCCACCTTTTTTCTGGTAGCACATCCCAATCATGTACAAGGCGGGCCAGTTTTCTTTATCATATTCCAGCATTTTATCCCAGTATTCCATCGCCAGGTCAAATCTGGCTTTGCCGTAGCAGGCTTCGGCCACCATGCTCAGGATATTCATATCGCTTGGTTTACGTTTCAGAATTTCATTCAGCATTTCCACGCCTTTATCAAGGTCGCCCACGTTCAGATAGGCAATGGCCAGATTTTCCAGGTAATCGTTGTCTTTGCGAAGGCCTTTTTCACCGGCTTCCAGCATGTATTTCAGGGCATCCTTATCATTATGCATAGCATAGCAAATCAGGCTGAGCTCATACACCCAGTATGCTTCGGCCGGCTTTAACTCAATTGCTTTTTTGAAATACGGTACTGCCTGCTTGTAGTTTGTCATGTCTGCGTAGCTGCGGGCCAGCAGGTAGGGAATCTCTGCATTGGCAGGATCTTCTTTTTCTGCCAATTGCAGGTACTTGATGGCTTCGCCATAATTATCACTGTCATATTGCACCTTGCCCACATAAAAGGCTATTTTTTCAGAAGGATCTGCTTTCTTAAGTTTATCTGCAAAACCCAGTACATCTTCATGCTGTTTTAACTGAAAGGAAAGTTGAAGCAGTTTTTTATAGAGTTCTGCATTTTCTTCGCCCATTCCCAGTAATTTTTTATAGGTATCCAGGGCCAGGTTATATTTTCGCAGGTCATGATAGGCCGAAGCAAGTTCGGACATGATGACTTTGCTGTTGGCTTCATAGCGGGAAGCTTTCTCAAAATTTTTCAACGACTCCATTCTTCTGCCGTTCTGTTTTTCCTGAAGCCCTTTTTGTAAAAAATAATCGGCGCTGTCCACAAAAGCAGCATGGGAAACTGCTGCTAAAGATGTATTCAGATCGGTTTGTGCAAGGGCAGGCAGCATCAGTACACTGCAGCCCAGCAGGATGATGGTACGTCTCATAGGGCCTGTTTTTAATCCCGGTAAACCGGGCTGGATTTCAAATAGTTTTCTCATGCAAACTAATTTTTATTGCCGGCAATTCAAAGTACAGGCCTTCGCTTCCCTGCGAATTTCATTCCAAAATAGTATTATTTCAGTATGATTCCCGAAAGGGCTGGTAAATTTACGGTGAGGCGGTACAAATGTTGATTTCTGTCAACCGTTTCGCAGCGTATATCGGGGTTGAACACATCGCCGGTTCCCCAGAATTTTTGATCGTTGCTATTAAATATTTCACGGGTAAATTTTTTCCCGGTTACAATGACCTGCCAGTCGTTCCGCACCACGGGTGTCAGGTTCAAAATGATGAGCAGTTCATCAGCTTTCTTCCTGGATTTTCTCCGATAAGCAATCACGGTTTCTGCAGAATGGCTGAGGTCGGCCCATTCAAACCCATCAACCTGAAACTGGTATTGATACAGTGCCGGCTCTGTTTTTAATAAATGGTTGAGTTCACTCACACACTGCTTCAGCATCCGGTGGCAATCAAACTGCAGTAGTTCCCATTGTAACTCTGTGCGGTAATCCCATTCGGCTGCCTGTCCAAATTCATTTCCCATGAACAGCAATTTTGAACCTGGGTGCGTCCACATATAGGTATAGAGCAGGCGCAGGTTGGCGAATTTCTGCCATTCATCACCCGGCATCTTATAAAGCATCGGACTTTTGCCATGCACCACTTCGTCGTGACTCAGGGGAAGCAGAAAATTTTCATCATAAAAATACATCATGCTAAAGGAAAACTTATCCTGATGATGCTTTCGAAAAACCGGGTCATGCTTAAAATAATCCAGTGTGTCGTGCATCCAGCCCATCATCCATTTCATTCCGAACCCAAGGCCTCCTTTGTAAGTAGGCTGGCTCACTCCTGGCCAGTCAGTGGCTTCTTCTGCGATGGTTTGCACATCGGGGAAATCACGGTACACCGTTTCATTCAGGTTGCTGATGAAGCGCATGGCTTCCAGGTTCCCATCGCCACCAAATTCATTGGGTTCCCATTGCCCGTGCTTTCTTGAATAATTCAGCTTCAGCATGGACGACACAGCATCTACCCGTATACCATCGGCATGAAAGACATCCAGCCAGTACCTGGCGCTGCTGATGAGAAAAGACCGCACTTCTCCCCTTTCATAATTAAAAATATAACTGTTCCAGTCCGGATGAAAGCCCTTTCGCATATCTGCATACTCATAAGTATGTGTACCGTCAAACATAAAAAGACCATGTGCATCATAAGGAAAATGAGAAGGGACCCAGTCGAGTATGACAGCAATATCTGCCTGATGAAAAGCATCAATCAGGCGCATCAGCCCCTGTGGATCGCCAAACCGTGAAGTAGATGCAAAATAACCTGTGCATTGATAGCCCCAGCTTCCATCGAAGGGATGCTCCATTACGGGCATCAGCTCTACATGGGTAAATCCCATGTTCCGCACGTATGGTACAAGACGTTCTCTTATTTCATCATAAGTCAGATAGAGGTCTTCATTATGCTTATCGGGACGTTGCCAACTGGCGAGGTGCACTTCATAAATGCTCCATGGGGCATTCAATGCATTCTTTTTTTTTCGGTTCTTCATCCACTCCCGGTCATTCCATTCAAACTTTATATCCCAGGTGATGCTGGCAGTGAGGGGCCGCTTTTCCCAGTAATGTGCAAAAGGGTCGCCTTTGTCTGTGTGCCTGCCGGCAAAACCGACAATGTGATACTTGTATGCTTCACCGAAGCGGAAATCCGGAATGAATCCTTCCCAAATTCCGCTTTTATCCCACCGTGGATACAGTTCATACTCATGATCGTTCCAGTTATTGAAATGCCCTTTCACAGAAACGGAAGTGGCATTGGGCGCCCAAACGCAGAAATACATTCCATCTGTATGCGCTACCCGGATCTGGTGAGAGCCAAATTTCTGATACAACCGGTACTGAGTGCCAGCCCTGAAGTTCTGTACATCTTCTTCCGTCAGTAATGAAAAATTCCATACAGGCTTCGATGGATCCAAAAAAGGGAGTTTGCTCTCTTTTGAAACATTTTGGTTCTGCAAATTCTTTTTTCCTTTCTGCGACATCTTTCCGGGAGCTTTAACAATAAATTATCCATGCTTTGCATATATAAAACTTGGCTGATGGGTAGTTTCGCAACTGATTTTCTGCCCCGGCAGGTATCATTAAAATCAAAACCAGTGAAGAAATTGTTTCTTTTCCTGCTGCTCTCTGCGCTCCTGATTCATGCCTCAGCCCAATCTTCTGTTAAAGGTACTGTTACCGATTCAGTAGAAAAAAAGAATCCCGATAACGCAGTTGTGTTGTTGATGCGGACATCCGATTCCGTTTTGCTGAAGTTTTCCAGGACTGACAGGCAAGGCAATTTTATACTCTCTGGTCTGTCAGTAGGCCGCTATATACTGATGGTAACCCACCCTTATATGGGAGATTATTTTGACCAGTTGGACGTACCAGGCGGCGTGACTGACCTGGGTACCATTTATATGACTCCAAAGAGCAAACTGCTTGCAGATGTAATTGTCCGTACCGGGTCTCCTATCCGCATCAAAGGAGATACGACGATTTACACAGCCGACAGTTTTAAAGTACGGCCCGGCGCCAATGTGGAGGAGCTGCTTCGCAGATTACCAGGCATTCAGGTTGACAAAGACGGAAAGATTACAGCCATGGGAGAACGGGTCACCAAAGTACTCGTAGACGGAGAAGAATTTTTTGGCAGCGACCCGGGTATTGCCACAAAAAATTTGCGTGCGGATGCGGTAAAAACGGTGGAGGTCTTTGATAAAAAAAGCGAGCAGGCAGAATTTACAGGAATTGATGACGGAATAAAAGATAAAACCATCAACCTGAAGATGAAAGAAAAGAAAGGATATTTCGGCAAGCTGGAAGCCGGTGGCGGCCTGAGAGATAAATTTAATAACGCAGCCATGATCAATTCTTTTAAAGGAAAAAGAAAACTGGCGGCATACGGTATCATGAGCAATACAGGTCAAACCAATCTTGACTGGGAAGATGCAGAGAAGTATGGCGGTGGCATGGATAATGTAACTTCTGGCATTACAGAGGACGGTGGCATGTGGATTTCCATAACGACTGATGCAGATGAAAATTTTTGGGGCGGACGTAATGGCATCCCCAAAAACTGGAACGGCGGTTTGCACTACAGCAATAAATTCGGGAAAGATGAAAAGCAGGGATACAATACCGGGTATAAACTCAGCAAGGTAGATGCTCCTATGAAAAACTCCAGTTTCTCCCGGACATTTCTACCCGACAGCAGTTGGCTCACCAACAGTACGTCCAACAGCTTTAACACTACCGAAAAGCATGCATTGAACCTGACGTTCGACCTGAATCCTGATTCTGCTAATTCATTAAAATGGACCGCCCGTGCCAACATGAAGAAAACCCGGAACTCATCGGATTACCATTCCGAAACATGGACCGAATCTTCTGACCCCATCAACAACAGTACCCGGAATAGCAATAACCAAACCGACAACAGCAGTTTTTCTTCCGGCATTCTATGGAAGCATAAATTCAAAAAATTATATCGCACACTATCTGCAAACACTGATTTTACCTGGAACCATACCAACAGTGACGGCCTGTTGTATGCGGTGAATCATTATTTTACAAATGCAGTACTGACGACCACAGACAGCACCGATCAGCAAAACCTCCGCCACAGCGAAGGAAAAGGGATTACCACGAAACTGGCCTTTACAGAACCTTTGGCCAAAGATTTTTACCTGGAACTCAGCTATGCACTGGCATACAACGTCAACGACAATGAAAGAATTACCAACCGGAAAAGCAGTAATGGCAAATATGAAGACAGGGTCGACAGTCTGAGTAATGCGTTTGCATTCAACCGGACGGTGCATACACCAGGCCTAAATTTCCGGGTGAATAAAAAGAAATACAATTATTCATTCGGTGCTTCGGCTGGTTTCAGCAATTTTGTGCAGGAAAACCTGACTGAAGAAACAATAACCCGTTATCATTTCACTAATTTTTTCCCGAGATTTTCTCTTACCTACAAGTTTAAACCCAGCTATAACCTGCGATTCAATTATGATGGTTCCACATCGGCACCTACATTGGAGCAGCTGCAGCCTGTCAGAGTGAATACTGACCCTCTGAATATCTATATAGGAAACCCCGGCCTGAAACAGGCCATCCGACACCGTTTTTCGGCAAACTACAGTTCATACAATGTGCTTAAAGAAAAATTTTTATGGACGAATATTGCCGCCACTTTTACACGAAATGAATTTGTGCAATCCAGCATAGTAGATAGCGTTGGTAAAAGGACATACCAGACCGTAAATGCAAATGGAGTCCAGAACTTTTATTTTTTTGGCGATTACGGATTGAAACTGGGGAAAAGCAAAATTCGGATGGGGATTGGCCCAACCGGAAACCTGAGCCGCCAGATTGAGTACATCAACAATGTGAAAAATACCATCTCAAATGTCAACTACGGAGTCAGGTTGTCGGCAGAAAAATCGAAGGAAAATAAATATGGGATTCAAATCAGCCACTCCATAACCTGGAACAGAGCGACATCCAGTGTGAACAATGCAGCCAATGCCCGGTACTGGGAAATGCAGGGACGGGCAGATGCACATGTCATCCTCCCATTACAATTTGAACTGGGAACTGAAATCAATACCCAGATCCGTCAGAAAGACTCCCGGTTCACACAAAATAGCAATTTCACAAACTGGAATGCCTCTGTCACAAAAAGGTTTACAAAAGAAAACAGGTTTGAGCTCTCTTTGAAAGTGTATGATATTTTAAACCAGAATAAAGGATACCAGCGGAATTTCGGCAGTTACAGTTTCACTGAAAATTATTTTACCACCTTGCAGCGATTCTGGCTGCTGACTTTTACCTGGAATATTTCGCAGAAAGCAAAGAATGCTTCAGGGATTTAAAAAAGAACAACAATGAAGAAATTTATTATAATACTGTCTTTTTTCACAACAGAACAGCTTTGTGCACAACAATTCATTGATGCAGGCATGATTGAGTTTGAAGTGCGAATCAACAATCACAAAATGTTTGGAGATGGCATTTGGGGAGAAATGTTTAAAGACAAAATGCCACAGTTTTCAACCAAATATTATTCCTACACGTTTGATCACAATAAGGCACTGTATCAATATGAGCGTCAGGACGAAAAAACAAAGATGCCATTTGGCGGTGGTACCGAAGAAGACAATAAATGGTACAGTGATTATGATGCCGGTCGTTTTACCAACCAGAAATTTGTATTTGACGACACATACCTGCTCTCTGACTCACTGATGAAAATTGACTGGCGGCTGACACCCAATGAAACAAGGGTTATTGCGGGGTTCAACTGCCGCAAAGCAACAGGCATCATCTTCGACAGTGTATATGTATTTGCATTTTACACTGATGAAATTGCCATCAGCGGTGGCCCGATGGGCATTCATGGTTTGCCGGGGATGATCATGGGTATCACCATTCCCCGGATGTACACAAGCTGGATTGCAACCAAACTGCAGCTAAACGGAGTGAACACCGGCAGCATCAGGCCGCCTCAAAAAGGCAAAAAAAAGAAAGCTTCTGAACTTCAGGAAACGCTAAAAAAAGTGACCAGCGACTGGGGCAACTATGGTCAGCAGGCCATCTGGAATATATTCCTGTAAATTATTTCATTAGCTCCAGTACCAATCCATCACCTGGTGCCACTTCAAACCCACCGAGCTGATGTATTTTTCCATACACCACGTTACGGGCTTTCGAAAACCCCAGCATTCGTTCCTGGTAAAGAGACCAATCGGGCCTTACTGTTTGATCAGAAGTGTTGGTAATCACCAGGATGGTTTGCGTTTCATCATATCTGAAATAAACATACAACCCGTCTTTTGGAATAAACTGGGTGGTTTTTCCTGCGGTCAGTGCTGAAGATTTTTTTCTGAAATGTGCCAGTGTGCTGATGTAGTGAAAGGTCTGCTGCTGATGTTCGCTCCTTCCTTCCTGCACAAACCTGTTATCTTTTTGTTTGTCATCGGGCCAGCCGCCTGGAAAATCCTCCCGCACGGTTGCATCCGTATTTTGTTTTTTATTTTTCATCAAAACTTCGGTGCCGTAATACAATTGCGGAATTCCCCGTAAGGTGAGCAACCAGTTAATGACAATCTTCATTTTCTTCCTGTCTTCATCCAATACAGAGAAGACCCGGTCCATATCGTGGTTATCCAGAAAGATGCAATTTCGTTGGGGATTTCGGTACAAAAAATCGTTGCTGAGCACTGTATAAATCTTTGAAACTCCGGTGAGCCATCCAATAGGTTCATTCGCCCCGGCCAGCATTGCAAGGCTGGTCTGAAAATCGAGCATGCCTGCCGCATTGTGCCGGAAAACGGTGTTCATGTTATTTCGTGTGAAATAGGCGTTGGCTACAGTGCTGTTTACCCACGATTCTCCAAATATTGTCAATCGAGGAAATTCTTTTTCCAATGCGGCATTACAATCGTTCATAAACTTCTCATCGCAATATTTGTACGTGTCAACCCGCCAGCCGTCAATACCATATTCTTCCGTTGTCCAGATGGCATGCTGAATGAGAAATGTTGCCACAAAGGGGTTCCGCTGGTTCAGGTCGGGCAGGTGCGGAACAAACCATCCTTCAAGCATTGCCTGTTTATCTGATACAGATGCATACGGATCATAAAAAACTTCTTCACGGTGGTTGGGGCCATTGGTTCCCTGAGATGTGTTGAACCAGTCATTCATTGGCAGATCCAGTGCAAACCAGTGATGGTTGCCCACATGATTGTATACGGCATCCTGAATCACCTTCATGCCTCTTGCATGTAGTGTATTGCAAAAATTTTTATAGCCTTCATTGCCACCGAATCTTTTGTCAATTTCATAATGATTGGTAAACCAGTAACCATGATAACCTGCTACGCTGTTGCCCCACTCCTGCATCCTGGGCATATCATTTTCGATGACCGGGGTCAGCCACAGGCTGGTCACACCCAGTTGTTCCAGATAATCCAGTTTGTTTTCTATCCCTTTGAAATCACCGCCATGCCTGGAAAATTTATCGCGGCGATCGCAGACTTTATCCCGGTACCCCTGCTCAATATCATTCGCAGGGTCGCCATTGCTAAAACGGTCGGGCATTATGAGGTAAATAAAATCTTTTGAGCTGACACCCATCACCCTTGTTTTTCCATTTTCTTTATGCCGGGGCATCAGTTCGTATGCAAAGGTCAGATAAGGTACCGCATCAGGCGATTGAAGATTGTCAATGCGAAAGATGATCTTTCCGGGTTTGGCAGTAGGGCTGATCTGCAGGTCAATAAAAAGGTAATTCTGATTTGCGGCCTTTGTTTGCTTTAAAAGCCGCACACCCGGGTAGGGCTGCATCGTGAGATTTTCCTTCGCTATCCTGTCGCGGTGAATCATGATTTGCAGGCGTGGATTTTTCATTCCTGTCCACCAATGTGCGGGATAGATGCCTTGCAGTCCCGACGCAGCTATTTTTCCTGCAAGTAATAATACGAGGAGCGCAAAAAGCAGTTTTTTCATATTAGTTATTTGAAGTGTTCGGAATTTGATGGAGCTGTATTTATTTTTTCTTCTTTCACCAAAAAATAACATAGTGCTGCGGCAACAATGAACAGGGCGCCCCCTGTTTGAATCGCAAGCATCCGGTCGTTGTGCAGCACATTTTTCATAATCCCTTTGAAGCCCAGTGATGCGATGATTTCGGGCAACACAATAAAAAAATTGAAAATACCCATATAGATGCCCACCTTTTCTTTTGGTAACGACCCGCTCAGCATCGCATAAGGCATGGAGAGGATGCTGGTCCATGCAATACCTACCCCGGTCATGCAGGCATACAACATATATTTGTTTTCTACCCAGCCGACACTAATGAGCCCCGCTGCACCGCATAGCAGGCAGAGGGTGTGAGTTAGTTTTCTTCCTAGCCGGTCTGCAATGGACGGTAGTAAAAATGCAAACAGGAAGGTCACTATATTATAAAATGCCAGAGTCAGACCTGCAAAATCGGCCCCGGCAGCAAATACGGGATCATTGGAATCTGGGTTTCCCCCAAAAATATTTACACCAACAGCTGTTGAATAGTAAAACCACATCAGGAACAAGCCAGGCCATGTAAAAAATTGCACAGCCGCAATGCGCTTCATTTGCCCGGGCATGTTAAATAGCGAGCGCATGATTTCTGATACAGCGGAAAAAACACCACCCTTTTCTTTTTTTTGTGCAACAGAAGGAGGATATTCTTTTGTGGTAAACACCGTATAAAAAACAGCAGAGAAAAAGAAAAAGGCGCCAATGTAGAAAGACCATCTGACATTGGCCGGAATGTTGCCCTCCGCTGCAATATTGTCAATCTGAAAAACATTTTTCATCAGCCAGGGCAATGCAGAAGCAATACTGCCGCCGAGGCCAATCATGAGGCTCTGCATGATAAAACCCCGGTTGACCTGCGAATCAGGTAGTTTATCTGTTACAAATGCACGGAAAGGCTCCATCGCCACATTTCCAAAAACATCGAGTACCCATAATAACCCTGCCGCCATCCACAACTCGCTGCTGTGCGGCATAAATACGAGGGCAATGGAACTCAGTATTGCCCCTAGCATAAAATAAGGCCTTCTACGGCCCCATCGGGGATGCCAGGTTCTGTCGCTCAGATAACCTACTATAGGCTGAACCAGTAAACCAGTAAGCGGTGCGGCCAAAAACAATAACGGAACATCTTCCGGATGAGCCCCGAGGTTTTCATAAATGCGGCCCATATTGGCCCGTTGCAGATCCCATCCAAACTGAATTCCAAAAAAACCCACACTCATATTGATCACATTGGAAAGGCTCAGTCTGGGCTTCGTTCCGGTGTACGCAGTTGACATACGCAATCCTGTTTAAATCAGAGTATGCCGAAAGATAGGAATAATATGTAAAAAGTACACATAAAAAGGCAACCTCCCGAATGGTTACAGCACAAAACCGGTGGGGATCACCGAGCCCTTCTTGACGACAACAATTCCATCTTTTACAGTGTACAGAGGATGATCTTTGTTTTCCAGGTGCGGGCCGCCTTTGATCATCACATCATTACCAATGCGTACATTCTTATCCAGAATGGCATTGTGTACCTGGCAACGGTCGCCAATACCCAGCAATGGAAATCCGCCTGAATGCTGCTGGGCAATTTCAGAAAGTGTTTCATAATAATCACTGCCCATCATATAGGTACTGCTCAGCACCGTGTTATGCCCGATGCGGGAACGAATGCCAATGACAGAATGCTCAATTCCGGACGCATTGATAATGGAACCTTCGGCTACCAGAGCTTTCTCCAGAGTCGTGCCACTGATTTTTGCCGGGGGCAACATACGGGAGCGGGTATAAATGGCATTTTCATTATCGAAGAGGTTGAAATCGGGCAGGTCCTGGGTTAAGCCGAGGTTTGCTTCAAAGAATGAATGTATGTTTCCTATATCGGTCCAGTATCCTTCATACTGGAAACTGGCCACCCGGTATGGATGTATGGCTGCCGGGATGATTTCCTTGCCAAAATCTGTGGCGCTGCTACATTCTGTTTGCAGCAGGTCAAATAACAGTCTCCTGTTAAAAATGTAGATCCCCATGGAAGCGAGATACATCTTTCCCTGTGCCATCATGACTTCACCGGTATTGCTTTCCCAACCGGGCAATATTTCTTTTTTGGGTTTTTCGATGAAGGATGTAATCATTCCGTCTTTTGATTTAAGGATCCCGAACTCCGTAGCTTCTTTGCTGCTGACAGGAATGGTGGCAATGGAAATATCGGCTCCGCTGTTCTTATGATTTTCCAGCATATCGAAAAAGTTCATCTGGTACAGCTGGTCGCCGGACAGGATGAGTACATAATCACTTTCAAAAGGTTCCACATGTCGCAGACCCTGCCGCACAGCATCGGCGGTTCCCTGATACCAGGCCGGATTGTCGGGAGTTTGTTCTGCCGCAAGTATATCTACAAAAGCTTTGCTGAATGCACTAAAATGATAGGTATTCTTAATATGTCTGTTGAGCGATGCAGAGTTGAATTGAGTCAGCACAAACATTCTTCCGATGCCACTATTGAGGCAATTAGAAATAGGAATATCTACAAGGCGGTATTTTCCGGCTATAGGCACAGCAGGTTTTGAACGGTTTGCTGTGAGCGGATAGAGCCTGGTGCCGGCGCCCCCGCCCAGGATCACACTTAGTATCTCTCTTGAATTGGTTATTTGTCTGGACATCTTTCAGTTTTTCTGTTGAATTTCCTGGTAAAGATCTATGTATTGTTGCGCTGCCTGATCCCATGAATGGTCAATGGTCATTGCATGGCCACGTACCCAGTGATACAACTCCTTTTTGTTTTGATAAAGATCAATTGCTCTTCCGACAGAATATGTGATATCCTGCACTGACGGCTGATCAAAACGGATGCCATACCCACCCCATTCACCAATATCCCGGATGGTATCCTTCAGGCCACCCACACTTCGCACCATTGGCACTGTTCCGTATCGCAGGGCATACAACTGGTTCAGTCCACAGGGTTCTACCCGGCTGGGCATCAGCAAAAAGTCTGATCCTGCATAGACCTGGTGGCTCAGGGCTTCATTATATCCGATGTATGTGTTATAATATCCTTTAAAATGCTGCTTCATTTGTTCCAGTTTTCCTTCAACTTCCGGGCCACCGGATCCTAACACCAAAAAATTCACATTTCCATGATGCTGATATACAGATTGGCTGATGGCATCGGGCAACAGGTCAGCTGATTTTTCATTCACCAGCCGCCCAATAAATGACACAAGCGGCTTATCCGGATCGAGGCCAAACATACCCGCAAGTTCTTTTTTATTTTTTCGCTTTCCTTTTTCAACCAGTTCCCGGTCGTAATTACGGGCAATAAGGCTGTCGGTAACCGGATTCCAGATTTTTGTATCAATACCATTGATGATACCAACGCTTTTTGCCTGCTCACTGCGAAACAGACTTTCCAGCCCGTTGGCAGCGCCTTTCAATTCATCCAGGTAGCTGTTGCTGACCGTAGTCACCCGCCAGGCCGATTTGACAGCAGCCGCCATTGGGTTTATGTTGTTGTCCCAATCGAGCATACCCCACTTCCATGAATCAAAAGCAGGTAGGTAGCGGTGTTTATCCCATCCCATCCATCCCTGGTATTGTGCGTTGTGGACGGTAAATACAGTGGGGATTTCTGATAGTTTTTGTCTGAATTCAAGGGCATACTTCATCATAAACGGAATAAACCCTGTGTGATGATCATGACAATGTACCACCTGAGGCGTATGCTGCCAGGAATTTAACCAATCACAAAACGCAATCTGAAAGGCAACAAACCGTTCCGGATCGTCATCATACCCATACACTTTTTCACGGTCGAGCAACCCATTGATATCAATCAGATACAGGTCAAAACCGGTTTTATTGGTTTTTTCTTTAATCACACTATAATGAAAGGAATGAGGGCCCATGTGCTGGCTGCCTTCATGTACCAGGTCCCATTGATTCTCGTACAAGAAACGGGTACGGTACATCGGGATCACTACTTTTACCACATGCCCCAGTTGCGCCTGATATCGGGGCAATGCCCCTACCACATCGCCCAAGCCGCCTACTTTAGCCACAGGAAAGCACTCTGCTGCAACATGAATTATTTCCATTATTTCTGTTCAGAATTTGAACGGTAATTTAGGCTATTATTTTCATTGCTGCTAAGACAGGAATTTAAAATGAGGATGAAGTCTCCTGTTTTTTTGTGTGGCGGCAAAAAAGGTTTTCAACTTTTTCAGGGTAACTGCCTTAATATGCCAATCCTGTTTTTTTGGGCATAAAAAATGTTTTACTTTCAGCGCTATTTACCAAATTACCCGATTGTCATGAGCCAACCCAAACAACAAACCAACTATGGAGCCTTAAGCACCCTTGTAACCGTATTTTTCTTCTGGGGGTTTATTGCTGCCGGAAATAGTGTGTTTATCCCTTTTTGTAAACATTATTTTCACCTGGACCAGTTTCAGAGCCAGCTGATTGATTTTGCTTTTTATACCGCCTATTTTATCGGTGCCCTTTTGTTATTTGCTTTTGGCGCATTCGGCGGGCAAGACCTGGTGGGAAAATGGGGTTATAAAAAAAGTATTGTTTACGGTTTGTTGTTTGCCGCATTGGGAGCCGCTGCAATGATATTTGCTGTGAATGGCAACAGTTTTGCCGGCATGCTGGTCGGTCTCTTCATTGTTGCTCTTGGTTTTTCACTTCAGCAAACCGCTGCTCAGCCCTTTGCTATTACATTGGGTGATCCGGCTACGGGTTCAATGCGCATCACACTGGGCGGGGCTATCAATTCATTTGGCACATCCATTGGGCCGCTGGTTGTGGCGCTGGCCTTGTTCGGCACTACGGCTGCCATTACCGATGACAAGATTGCATCACTCAGCCTATCAAAGGTGATTGTTTTATATATTGGGGTTGGGGGCTTGTTTCTGGCTGCATCCGCTCTTTTCTTCTTTTCAAAGAAAGTACCACCCGGTATTATGATCGAAAAAACAGAGAAAGCGAATAAAGCTCTTTACACATTACTGATCATGACCGGTCTCCTGATTGCTATGTTTGTTCCGGTATTTGGTAGTTACCAACGAGACATGACGAATGCGACCGATGCAGAAAAACATGCACTGGAAGCTTACCGGTTAAGGTGGCTGTTAGGCGCACTGGCTGTAGTTGTCATTGGGCTGCTGGCCGCAAACATGAGTGCAAAAAGAAAAGGAGAAGGATGGGGTGCCATGAAGTACCCGCAGCTGGTATTAGGCATGCTGGCCATCTTTGTATACGTTGGTGTGGAAGTAGCCGTGGGCAGCAATCTTGGTGAACTACTGAAGCAAAAGGAATTTGGTTCGCTATCCGCTTCGGAAGCAACCCCATATATTATGATGTACTGGGGTAGCCTGATGATTGGCCGCTGGACTGGTGCCATTGGCGTATTTCAATTGAAAAAAAGCAGCAGACAACTGTTGCAGATAGTCATCCCGCTGGTTGCTTTCAGCATCCTGATTCTGATTATCTATTTATCTGACTACAATGTAAAGGCACTTTATTATTATATATTGTGTGTGCTCGTATTAATTGTGGCATTTTTTATCAGTAAAGACAAACCGGTATTTACACTTTTACTCTTTAGTGTACTGGGCGTTGTTGCTATGATCATAGGGTTGCTCTCTTCAGGCACCATAGCCATTTATGCATTCCTGAGCGCAGGCCTTTTTTGTTCTATTATGTGGCCCTGTATTTTCAGCCTTGCCGTAGCGGGGCTGAGCAAGTACGAATCGCAGGGTTCTGCCTTTTTAATTATGATGATTCTCGGAGGCGGCATCATCCCTCCCATCCAGGGGAAACTGGCCGATATCATCGGAATTCATGAATCTTACCTGATTGCCGTAGTATGCTTTGCGTACCTGGCATTTTTTGCCTTTGCTGTCAAAGGGATACTCAAAAAACAGGGTATTGACTACGACGCTGCCGTATCGGGAGGTCATTAAAAAAATATTTTATGCCGGCATTCGCAATTGGAATAGATATCGGGGGCACCAACACAAAATTTGGTGTGGTAGATTGTAACGGGCAAATACTGGCCCAGGACCGTATGCTGACTCATGCAGCCGAAGACGTCCGTGAATTTATTGATGAATTGTACGATAAACTGATGCCATTTGTGGCAGATAAAGGAGGGATACAGAATTTTATTGGGGTTGGCATTGGAGCGCCAAACGGAAATTTCTATACCGGCAATATTGAGTATGCTCCAAATCTGAAATGGAAAGGCATCATACCTATTGCTGGAATGTTCGCAGAAAAATTTGGTATCCCGGCCAAACTGACCAATGATGCCAATGCTGCTGCGATGGGAGAAATGATGTATGGTACGGCGAAGGGCATGAAACACTTCATCGTGATTACGCTTGGCACAGGAGTGGGCAGCGGCATAGTCATTGATGGAAAAATTGTGATTGGACATGACGGGTTTGCAGGCGAGTTGGGGCATACCATCATCAGACCGGGCGGAAGGCTGCACAAAGGAACCGGCATCAGGGGTACCCTTGAATCTTATGCATCTGCCACAGGTGTCCGGGAAACTGCCCTGGAAATGCTGACCAATAATCCGGGTACGGAAAGCCTGCTGCGGGATTACAGCATAAATGATCTCATTACAAGCCAGACCGTGTACGAATGCGCCACAAGAGGCGATGCGATTGCCAATAAAGTTTTTGAATTTACCGGGCAGATCCTGGGCGAAGCATTGGCCAACTTTGTCATGTTTTCATCGCCCGAAGCAATTATTTTATTTGGAGGCCTTACCAAAGCCGGCGACCTGATCATGAAGCCAACAAGGCAGGCAATGGAGGCCAGCCTGATCCAGATCTATAAAAACAAAATAAAACTGTTGTTCAGCAACCTGAAAGAAGCAGATGCAGCAATACTCGGGGCTGGCGCACTGGCTTGGGAAAAACCTGCTGAAGTTTATAATAAATAACATTATTGTCCGACTAAAATCGGGTTAAAAATGGCTGTAACCCTTTGCTGACAA
>CAYYMK010000028.1:0-23827 GCA_964473035.1 uncultured Chitinophaga sp. | reverse complement strand
GAGATTTTGAACAGAAAGGATATTGATGCTGTCATCATCTGCACCAGCGACCAATGGCATGATAAAATTTCCATTGATGCTATGCGAAAAAGGAAGGCGGTGTATTGCGAAAAGCCGATGGTGCACCAGTTGAACCAGGGTTGGGAAGTAATAAATGTGCAAAAGCAAACAGGTGTGGTGCTTCAGGTGGGTAGTCAAAGGGTGAGCAGCATAGCGTATGCAGAAGCGAAGAAGTTCTACAGAGCTGGTGAGATAGGGCAACTCAATTGCATTGAAGCATCATTTGACCGCCACACGGCTTTGGGTGCATGGCAATACACGATGCCATTAGATGCATCGGAACAAACTATCGCGTGGAAAAAATATTTGAAAACAAATCCCGATACTCCTTTTGATGCCAAAAAGTTTTTCTGGTGGCGTAATTATAAGGAATACGGAACGGGAGTGGCTGGTGACCTGTTTGTACATCTTGTATCAGGTATTCATTTCTTAACCGATTCAAAAGGGCCGTCAAGAATATTTGCCACCGGCGATCTAAGTTACTGGAAGGATGGCCGCAATGTACCGGATGTGATGACGGGTGTGATGGAATATGCAGCCACCAAGGAGCATCCTGCTTTCCAGGTCCTGCTGAAAGTAAACCTTGCCAGTGGCGCAGAGAAAGTAGAAAGTGGCAAAGTGAAATTTTATGGCAGCGAAGGAGTGATTGATTTTGGATGGAATGATTTCACCATTCGCCGAAATAAATTCTCCAAGGCCCCCAATATCGGCGGATGGGATGCATTGGAATCTTACACTTTAAAAATGCAGAAGGAAATTATGGATATCTATAACAAGAAATTTTCCGAAGCTGAAAAGAAAGCGCCGGAGCTTTCAGCCATCACCTATGCAGCGCCTGACGGCTATGATGACAGGTATGACCACTTTGTGAATTTCTTTGAATCAGTAAGGAACAAAAAACCGGTGGTGGAAGATGCGACATTCGGATTCCGTGCTGCTGCTCCATGCCTGGCCTGCAATGAAAGTTATTTTCAGAAGAAGGTTATTCATTGGGATGCAATGAATCTGCGGGTGAGATAATTATTTTTTGCCACAAAAACACGAAGGCGCTAAGGCTGTTTTATTTTGTGTCTTTGTGGCCCTAAACTCCTAAGTCCAAAATCATTCGTTTATTTGCAAATGAATAATTCGATTTATAGTTATCAGCAGTTATTTGAATTCACTAAATCCGTCTTTCAAAAGATCGGTTGCAGCGATACACATGCTGATACTGCAACCAAAGCTTTATTATCTGCTGACCTTCGTGGGATAGATTCACATGGTATTGCACGGCTGAGTGGTTACATACGTTTGTGGGAAGTAAAACGGGTGAATGCCACACCGGATATAAGAGTGATACATGAAACACCATCAACAGCGGTGGTAGATGGAGACAGCGGATTAGGATTGGTAGTAGCGCCTTTTGCCATGCAGGTCGCTATTGAAAAAGCAAAGCAAGTGGGTTCCGGTTGGGTAAGTGTACAAAACAGCAATCATTTTGGTATTGCAGCGCATCATGCCATGATGGCTTTGGAACATGATATGATTGGTATGGCAATGACAAATGCAAGTCCGTTGGTGGCTCCCACTTTTTCCATTGACAAAATGCTCGGCACCAATCCTATTTGTGTTGTTGCTCCAGCCGGAGTTGAACCGCCTTTTGTTGCCGATCTTGCCACTACCACTGCTGCCAATGGTAAGTTAGAAATATTGCAACGAAAAAATAAAGACACACCTGTCGGCTGGGTGCAGGATGCAGAAGGCAATTCAACTACCGATGCGAACATTCTGAAAAAAGGAGGAGCATTATTACCATTGGGCGGCGACAGGGAGCATGGTTCTCACAAAGGCTATGCCCTCGGCGCTGTGGTAGATATTTTTTCAGCCTTATTAAGCGGCGCTAATTATGCGCCATGGGTGCCGCCGTTTCCTGCCTATGTACCCATACCTGCTCAACAGCCGGGAAAAGGTATTGGTCATTTCTTTGGCGCAATGCGGATAGATGCCTTTCGTCCGGCTGATGAGTTTAAGACAGCTATGGATCACTGGATAAAGGGATTCCGGACATGCAGAACGATTCCAGGAGCAGAAAAAGTGATCGTGCCCGGGGATCCGGAAAGAGAATTTGAGGAATTAAGAAGGAAAAACGGAATACCATTATTTGATTCGGTCGCTGAAGATTTGAATGGGCTTGCAAAAAAATTTCACTTAGAGGGGTTTCAGTAAAACAGTACATTTTTGGAATTTGATTCCGAAATGGTACTGCTACATTTGCAAATTGAGTGCTTTTATTATTCCATTAATATAACAGGGTTATGAAAGTTATGAAGTTTGGCGGCACCAGTGTAGGTAAGCCGGAGCGTATGCATCATATTGTAAAACTGGTAACAAAAGAATCAGAAAATGAACCGGTCATTGTGGTGTTGTCCGCCTTATCAGGCACCACAAATGCATTGGTGGAGATCGGGGAGCTGATCGCCAAAGGTGACCGGGTGAAAGCCAAACAGGCGATTGATAAACTTGAGTCACATTATCAATCTTTTGTCAAAGTTCTTATGAAAAAAAGTGAGTCCAGGGAAAAGGCAAAAAAAATTCTTTCAGATCATTTTGAATTTCTGAATATCATCCTCAAAATTTCGTTCAGTGAGGCATTAAGTAAGGACATACTGGCCCAGGGAGAACTGCTCTCCACCAAACTTTTTTGTGTTTGTATGGAAGACCTGGGAATCGGTCATTTGTTAGTACCTGCACTGGGGTTTATGGCCATTGACAAAGATGAAGAACCCGTGATCAGACACATTTCGCAAAAGCTGTCGAAAATTCTGAAGCAGCAAAAGCAAACGAAAATATTTGTAACGCAGGGATATATCTGCCGCAATGCCAATGGCGAGGTGGATAACCTGAAAAGAGGCGGCAGCGATTATTCCGCATCATTAATTGCGGCTGCCATCCATGCAAGTGTTTGTGAAATATGGACCGATATTGACGGTATGCATAACAATGACCCAAGGATCGTAAAGAAAACGGTTCCTATTGAGCAAATGAGCTTTGAAGAAGCAGCCGAGCTGGCTTATTTTGGCGCCAAGATATTACACCCGGCATCCATCTGGCCGGCTCAGCAATTCAAAATTCCGGTAAAGCTGCTTAACACCATGCAGCCTGAAGCAAAAGGAACCTTAATAACTGAAAAAGCCGGGAGTGTGGGTGTAAAAGCTGTGGCAGCAAAAGATCATATCATTGCTATTCGCATTAAGAGCAGCCGGATGTTACTGGCTTATGGTTTTCTCCGGAAAATATTTGAAGTATTTGAAAAGTACAGGACGCCGATTGATATGATCACCACATCGGAGGTCGCTGTGTCCTTAACAATTGATCAGGCTGCTCATTTGAAAGAAATTTTGAGAGAGCTGGAACCATTCGGCACTATTGAGGTGGACAAGAACCAGGTGATCATTTCTGTAGTCGGTAATGAAATTGCAAAGACGGAAGCAATGGTGAAAAAATTATTCGGGTCTATAATGAATATTCCTGTGCGGATGGTGAGTTATGGCGGCAGTCCTCACAATATTTCGTTACTGGTTCCTGCTGAATATAAAACGCAAATTTTGCAACAACTGAACAAAGGGATGTTTGGGCTGGAGTGATGGTTTGAATGAGGTTAAGATTGTGGTTTAGGTTAAGATTGAGATTGAGGCTGAGGTTAAGGTTAAGGTTAAGGTTGAGACAGGGTATAGCTAAGCTTTATTTTTCTTAATCTCAATCATAGTCTAAATAATCAACAATGCATCTCCATAGCTAAAAAACCTGTATTTATCTTTGATCGCCCTTTTGTAAGCCTCCATTGCAAGTTCATAACCGGCAAACGCACACGTCATGATCAGCAGGCTGGTTTTTGGCAGGTGAAAATTGGTGACCAGTGCATCAGCGATATTAAATTCGTACGGGGGATGAATGAAAATATTGGTCCATCCCTCTGAAGTTTTCAGAAGTTTCTGAGCTGTAAACGATGACTCCATTGCCCGGATCGTTGTGGTACCAACTGAACAGATGCGATGGCCGTATTCCTTTGCACGGTTTACAATACGACATGCATTTTCATCTATATGGTAATATTCGGCATCCATTTTGTGCTTACTAAGGTCTTCCACTTCAATAGGACGAAATGTCCCAAGCCCGGTGTGTAAGGTCACCTCAGCGAAACGAATTCCTTTTATTTCCAGCTTCTTGATCAGTTCCCGGCTGAAATGCAGACCCGCAGTTGGGGCTGCTACCGCACCTTCGTGTTTGGCATAAACGGTCTGGTACCGTTCCTTATCATCATCGTCGGGTTTTCTTTTAATGTACTTGGGCAGTGGTGTTTCTCCCAGTCGTTCCAGGATGGCACGGAATTCTTCCTCTGATCCATCCCACAGGAAACGGATAGTACGGCCACGGCTGGTTGTGTTGTCAATGACCTCAGCGACCAGGTCTTCCTGCTCGCCAAAATATAATTTATTACCAACCCGGATTTTACGGGCCGGGTCCACGATCACATCCCAGAGGCGGTTTGGTTTGTTGAGTTCACGCAGCAGGAACACTTCAATCTTTGCACCAGTTTTTTCTTTGCGACCATACATGCGGGCAGGAAACACTTTTGTGTTGTTGACCACAAAGCAATCCTTGTCATCAAAATAATCAATGATATCCCTGAAATGTTTGTGTTCAATTACTCCCGTATGCCGGTGAACGACCATCATGCGGGCATCTTCACGGCGTTTGGTTGGAGTTTGGGCAATCAGGTTGAGGGGCAGATCAAAACGGAATTGAGAAAGCTTCATGAGGTTGAACAGGGTTTTACTGAAATAATTTCATGACTCAAACCGGGCAGAAGCCTTACAGACTGGAACCTGCATCCGGCCTTACGGCGCCGGAGTGGGTCATTCTATTCTGGATACTGATCCGAACAAAGATATTTTTTCGGACAGGCGTGCAAAGGTAAAGTTTTCAACAGCATTTTCAGGACTATTTTTTTTACTCCGTTTTACGGCTCTTGAATGGCTTTAAAAATTGAAAGTAAATAATTGGTTATCAGTATTGAATTTGTGATTTTAGGCAGGTTTCACATCTTACGTTTGTGCCCCGTTTTCCTGTCATGAAAAAGCAGTTTCTGGCCTTCATACCGTTCCTGTTCTGTGTTGCTGCACTGACCCAGCAACCGTGGAAAAATACAAAATACCCAAGCCTGCTTTGGGAAATCAGCGGGAACGGCCTGGCAAAAAAATCGTACCTGGTGGGTACCATGCATGTCAGCAACAAAATTGCCTTTCACCTGCCTGATTCATTTTATTATGCCTGCGTCATTCAGAAATGGTAGCCCTGGAAACCTGGCGGAAAGATATGAACAGGTATAACCTGAACGCAGATTCTGAAGCCGGGGGCAGCTTTGGGAATTCACTGGAAGCAATGCCCGGGAGGCCTGATGATTACCTGAACTTCAATACGCTGAAATTTTACCGCTACGATAAAAAAGTGCCCGTACATTTTACGAAGACGATTTTTCCGGAATTTGGGATGAGGAATAAAATGGGGTTCATCGTTGCGGCAGGCCTTTTGGAATGGATGCAATCAGCCGCTTTGTATAAGCCGATTGGGGGTTCAGGTATAGCTCATCTGCAATTCCGGTTTCTTCTATTTTCCCTTTTTGCATGACCACGATCCGGTCGCTGATATAACGTACCACCGATAAATCATGCGATATAAAAACCACGGTAAATCCAAATTCTTTTTTTAAATCATTCAGCAGGTTCAGCACCTGTGCCTGTACGCTGACGTCCAGCGCCGATACCGATTCATCGCAAACTATGAAAGAAGGATTCAGCACCAGCGCCCTGGCAATGACAATCCGTTGCCTTTGGCCACCGCTGAATTCATGCGGGTACCTGCGGAAATAATCTGGGTGCAGATCCACTTTTTCCAAAAACTCTACGACCCGGTCCTTGCGTTGTTTTTCTGAATTCAGAATGCCATGCACTTTCATAGGTTCAGCGATGGCAGCGCCGATGGTAAGCCTTGGGTTTAGTGATGAGTATGGATCCTGGAAAATAATCTGGATTTCTTTGCGCAATGCTCCCAGCTCATTTTTTCCCTTTTTCGTGATGTCTTCACCTTTGTACCAGATGGTACCCGAAACAGGATCAACCAGGCGAAGCAGGGCACGGCCCAGAGTCGTTTTGCCACATCCGCTTTCGCCCACCAGTCCCAGTGTTTCTCCCTTACAGACTTCAAAACTTACCTCATCCACTGCACGGGTAAAGCTGGCAGGTTTACCCCAAAAATTTTTTTTAGCAGGAAACCAAACGGAAAGTTGTTCGGTTTTCAGCAACACTGGTCTGGCAACCGTAGCTGGTTGTGCCGGCTCAGCCGTTTTTGCTGTTCTGGCTTTTACTGCAGCGACGCTGCCTCCCAGAAAATCGCTGACTACCGGGAGCCTTTGGCCTTTTGGATAGTGTGCAGGCCTGCAGGCCAGCAAAGCCTGGGTATAGGGATGAGAAGGAGAAGCAAATAAATTTGTAACTGTGTTTTGCTCTGCAATTTCACCCCGGTACATCACAACAGCACGGTCTGCAATTTCACCTACAACGGCGAGGTCGTGTGTAATAAAAATAACAGCCATTGCTGTTTGCTGCTGCAGCTCCCTGATCAGTTGCAGGATGGTTTTTTGCACTGTGACGTCCAGTGCAGTAGTGGGTTCATCACAAATAAGCAAGGAGGGCTCGCAGCACATGGCCATCGCAATCATGACCCGTTGTTTTTGCCCGCCACTTAGTTGATGCGGATATTTGTTGAATATAGCCGCTGGTTCGGGGAGTTGCACTTTTGAAAACCATTCAATCGTTCTTTTTTTTGCCTCTTGCCGTGAAATTTTTTTATGCAAGGAAAGCGCCTCCATAACCTGTGCCCCGCAGGTGAGAACCGGATTCAGCGATGTCATGGGCTCCTGGAAAATCATTGTGATTCGGTTGCCCCTTATTTTCTGTAGCTGTTGTTTACTTATTTTCAGCAGATCAACCGGTGGATTCTTCCCATCCTGAAAAATTATTTCGCCGCTTGCATAATGGGCAGGTGGTACGGGAAGCAATTGCAGTACCGATAGAGAAGTGACCGATTTCCCGGAACCGGACTCACCTACCAGCGCCACCACTTCATTTTTTTGCACATCAAAAGAAATATTTTTGAGGGCATGACTGTTACCTGATTCAGCAACAAAATCAACAGAAAGGTTTTTTATCCGGAGCAGAGGTTCGTTCATTTATTCAACAACTTTGATGCATAAGGTATTTGCAGGCGTTGGGTAGTAGGCCATACAAACGGAGCAATCATTCGGCGAATCTTCAATCAATACAAAATAAAATTCGTCGCCCTGCTTCAGTGTATCAGGAAGGCTGCAGGGGTTGCAGGGACGAAATACATGAGCATAGCTCTTGCCAGTCACATCATCTGTCCACTGTTGCGCACCCAGCGAGCTGTCTGTAAGTGCGCTGAGTATACGGATGGTGTAGTTCATACAAATACCTGCAATTTCCAGTTTTCCCTTGTACCGGGTTTTTGATTGCTGAACATTTGTGCAGGTGGCTGCGGCGATGATCAAAAACAGGGGAATTAAAAGAAAACGGGAAAATTGCATAGGCTGTATTAAAATTTCAGATGCCGGACGGTTTGACCTTCCTGCATTAGTTGATGCAGGGAATCAATTCCTATTTTCAGGTGTCGTTCTACAAACTGGTTGGTCACTTCTTTGTCGCTTTCTTCCGTCTTCACGCCTTCAGGAATCATGGGCTGATCGCTGACAAGCAGCAGCGCCCCGGTCGGTATTTTATTAAAAAAACCAACAGAAAATATTGTTGCCGTTTCCATGTCAATGGCATATGCTCTGATTTGCTGCAGGTAATCTTTGAACACTTCATCGTGTTCCCAAACCCTCCGGTTGGTCGTGTACACAGTACCTGTCCAGTAATCCACTTCATTATCACGGATTGCAGTGGACACTGCTTTTTGCAGTGCGAAAGCAGGAAGGGCAGGCACTTCCGGAGGAAAATAGTCGTTCGATGTTCCTTCACCGCGGATGGCGGCAATGGGCAAAATCAGGTCGCCGATCTTGTTTCTTTTTTTCAGCCCGCCGCATTTGCCCAAAAACAAAACAGCTTTTGGCTGCACAGCAGACAATAAATCCATGATGGTAGCTGCGGTGGGGCTGCCCATGCCAAAATTGATGATTGAAATATTATGGGCAGTGGCAGTTTGCATTGGCCTGTCTTTTCCGGTAATATCCACCTGGTTCCATTTTGCAAACAACTTTACATATGCGCTGAAATTGGTGAGCAGGATATACTGCCCGAAATGCTCTAGTTGCTCACCGGTATATCGGGGAAGCCAGTTTTCTACGATTTCATCTTTTGATTTCATACAGGCAAATTTAAACATTTACATTTGAAGCATGATGCAACTGCACTATCCTCCTTATGAGTACCGCATTCGAAAGGACCAGGACGCAGAGCGCATATTTGATCCATTGCGCAAAAAATGGGTGGTGCTGACCCCTGAAGAATGGGTGCGGCAGCATTTTGTCCAATACATTGTACAGGTCAAGAAAGTTCCTTCTGCACTGGTTGCAGTGGAAAAAGAAATCAGGCTCGGAGAGATAAAAAAGCGCTTCGATCTGCTGGTGTACCAGCGCAATCAGCAGCCATGGATGCTGGTGGAGTGCAAAGCAGAGGCAGTAGTGCTGGATGAAGCAGTGCTGGGGCAACTGCTCCGATATCATATCAGTGTGCCGGCAGGCGTGCTGGTCATTACCAATGGCCGTTCATGTTTTGCCTGGGAAAAGAGGGGAACGGCATTGCAGCAGCTTGAGGAGCTTCCGGAGTTTAAATGAGTTTGTGCTCATAGGCGAATTTTACCAGCCCGATCACAGAACCTGTATTTGTTTTCCGGAAAATATTTTTTCGGTGTGTTTCTACGGTACGTTCTGAAATAAAAAGGGTTTCTGCAATTTGCCTGTTGTTGTATTCTTTCTCAATCAGGCGGATGATTTCAATTTCCCGTTCGGTCAGGTGGGCTTCTTCTTTTTGTTTCTTGCGGTTACCGGCCCGCTGCAATTCGTCCATCACTTCATCGCTGAAATAAATTCCGCCGCGGGCTATTTTTTCAAGGGCAGAAACCAGTTCCTGTTTGCCAATGTTTTTCAGCACATAACCGGATATATCGGCATGCTCAATCATGTCATGAACAAGGTCACCCTGCCCGCTCATGGAAAGAGCCAGAATTTTTACATTCGGAAACGTTCTGCGTACCTGTCTTGCAAGCTGGTTGCCCGGTAGCCCAGGCATCATAATATCGGTAAGCAATATGTCCACCGGGTGTTTCTGCAGCAGCGGTATCACATCAGCCGGACTGGTGGTGGCAAATCCCAACTGAAACCCATTGTGACCCCGCAGCAGGGAGGTTATTCCGTCAATTACGATCTGGTGGTCATCCACAATTCCAAGGGAAATCTTCACTTCTTTCATTTTGGCGGCTTGTTTTGGCCGGGTTTGCATAGCATGGGTGGCGGCAAAATACATAAAATTGGTTTTAGTTTGTTTGTTTGTGCAGACGAAAGACTATAAAACGGGGTTGGTACCCCACAGGTTGTGAAATTGTTAAAGCGGGATGCTGTTCGGAATGCCGGCTTTTTATTTTTGGGAAACTAAAGGTATGTGAAAGGCAATGACGGTACCCTTGCCGGGCGATGTATCTATATCAAGGCTGCCTTTCAGGAAAGCAATACGGGTGGCAATGTTTTTCAGTCCGATTCCGCCGGCCTGTACCGGCTGGTTCATCCGGAAACCTTCGCCATTGTCTTCGATGGTTCCACTGATTCCCTGTTCATCCCGTATGATAGAAATATCCAATGTTGTGGCACCGGCGTGTTTCAGTACGTTATTGACACTTTCCTGTACCACCCGGTACAGTACGGTTTCAATGCCTGAATCCAGTTTTTTGTCCAACCCCTCTGTGAACAGGTGTATCTGCAGATTTTTTTCGGGCAGTTTGTGTACAAAATCCCGGATGGCGCTGGCCAGATTGTTTTTCAACAATGCATTGGGCATCATGATGTGTGATACCGTCCGCACTTCTCGGCAACTGTCGTCCAGCAGCGATATAATTTTTTCAAAATCTTTTTTCTGTTCTGCATCACTGAACCAGAGTTCATGCTCCAGGGCCGATAGGTTCATTTTAGCTGCGCTCATCATTTGCCCGATGCCATCGTGCAGGTCTTGGGCAATGCGTTGCCGTTCTTTTTCTTCAGCTTCCAGGATGGCTTTTGCTTTTTCTGCCTGTTGTTTCAGAATTTCAGACTGCAGCTGGGTTTCTTTTTTCAGGCGGTAACGCTTGTATTGTGTGAAGCCCAGCAACCCGGCAAGCAGGGTGAAGAGGACAATGCCTGAGATAAAGATATTTTGCAATCGGATTCTATTTTGCTGAGACTGGATTTGTTGTTCTTTCCGGGCTGTTTCGTATTGCGAATTGAGACGTTGTATTTCCCTGGAGCTTTCAAGGTTCAGCAAGCTGTCACGCAAGGCAGTTCTTCGTGCAAAATAAAAAAACGCATTCTGGTAGTCGCCCTGCTTTTGTGAAATACCCGACAATTCGCTGTAATTATTCGATTGCAGTTCGGGATATTTCAATCCTTCAGCAATCCGGTTGCTCTTTGTAAGGTAATCAATAGCTTTGATAAAATCT
This sequence comes from uncultured Chitinophaga sp., assembly GCA_964473035.1. Classification (GTDB taxonomy): domain Bacteria; phylum Bacteroidota; class Bacteroidia; order Chitinophagales; family Chitinophagaceae; genus JJ008. The sequence continues at coordinate 13,027 of CAYYMK010000028.1, read as the reverse complement.
CCCTTTGCATTCATGGCTGCGCCAAGATCAGAGTAGGCAAGGGCCATTGCAAAACTGTCATTGAGTTGTTGACGGATCAAAAGGCTGCGCAACAAGTTTTTTTCAGCCAGTTCAAATTTTTTTTCAATAACTGCCACCCCGGCAATATTGCTGAGTGAATAAGAAACACTGATCGAATCCCCTTTTCGTTCAGCCAGATGCATGGATGCAGTATAGCGGTTCACGGCTTCCCTGTATTCATTCTTGTATTCATATACCACGCCTGATTCATTCAGGATCATCGCAAGGCCGGCTGTATCACTCAGTTGCCGGTACAGGTTGTGTGCCTTATTGTAAAAAAGGATTGCCTTATCCAGGTCCCGTATTTTTCTGTAAAGTTTCGCCAGGTCGTTATAGGCCAACGCCAGTTTGCCCCTGTGCCGGCTTTTTTCCAGTATGGAAATGGATTCCTGGAAATTGCGTGCGGCTACATCGTACTTGCCCCTGAAATAATGAGCTACGCCAATTTGCCTTTTTAATTCGGCAACGCTGACTGAATCGGTATGCCTCCGTGCCAGCTGAATGGCTTTTTCTCCTTCCAGGATGGTACTGTCGAAATTTTTCATTTGGTATGACTCAACCAACTTCAGAGAAGCGCTGATTTGTTCTTCGTAGGGTCGGTCCGACTGAATTATCTGCCTGAGACTGTCCGTCTGCACCTGCGCCAGGCAGCTGTTGCAAAGAATCATCAGCATCAAAAAAACAGGCAGATACTGGTTTTTTCTTTGTAGATATGTTTTATTTGTTGATAAAATCATTACGATCAATACGGTTATCCGGTTTCAGATTTTCTTTGCCGTGAATGGAGGTGCGGATATTTCTTTCTTGTTACAGGTTCAGTACATCTTTCATGCTAAAGCATCCTTTGTGGTGCATTAAAAATTCGGCAGCCAGTACGGCGCCGGAAGCAAACCCCATACGGTTATGTGCTGTGTGTATGATTTCTATATCGTCAATGGCTGAGGCATATTTTACCAGGTGAGTACCCGGAACGGAATCTACCCGCTGGCTGATGATTTCAAGGTCTTCAGGATGGTCGCTCAGGTCGTTGACCCATTGTTTTTTTCTTTTGATATATTTCAGGATCTCGTCTGCCAGTGTAATGGCTGTACCGCTGGGAGCATCTTTTTTCTGGCTGTGGTGAATTTCTTCCAGGAGTACTTCATAATCAGGGTGGCTTGCCATGATACGGGCCAGGGTTTTATTCAGCTCAAAAAAAATATTGACAGCAACACTAAAATTACTGGCATAAATAAATGCACCGTTCAGCTGCCTGCATTTTTCTTCAAGTTGTGGCAGGCGGCTGGTCCAGCCTGTTGATCCGCTGACAACCGGTATGCCCCAATCCAGGCAGGTGTCAATGTAGTCATACGCAGCTTCGGGTCCGGTAAATTCAATGGCTATATCTGCTGCTGCCAGTATTTCTTTCCGAAAAGATGCACTGTCGGCACTTGAAATTATTACTGCCACCTTGTGGCCTTTTTTCAATGCGGTTTCTTCAATGGCTTTTCCCATTTTACCATAACCGATCAGGGCAATATTCATGTTGATGGATTTAAGGTGCAGGAATGGTTACAGGCCTTACAAATGTAACTAATTACCAGGCGGGCTATACCCGTACTGGCACGGATTTCAGGTCTGAAAAATTTTTACTTGCCGATTTTTAATGTCAGCTGCAATCCCCTTGTGCCGGCCATTTCACTGTATCCCGGTTTCAGGCGCAGGCTCAGGTCTGGGCTTACATCAAAACTGGCCAGGTGCGCATCCACCGCCGCGTCTACAACATTCAACCCCCAGAGTACAATGAAGAAGAGTGCAGAGTAATCAATATCCCTCCGAAACTGGTTCCTGTAAAAGCGCAGCGATTCTTCACTCAGGGGCTTCAGGTTTTGTTTGATCTGGTTGTACAGGGCAGAGTCGGTATGATTGACCCGCATATTATATTTTACGCGGTAGGCAAAACGGGTATCCTTGTATTGTTTCAGGTTATACAAAAAAATGCCTCCACTGGTGCCAAGTATGCCATAGACAACAGGAATTTTCCAATACTTTTTATTGGTTGCCTGTCCCCATCCGGGCAGTATTGCTGAGCGAAGGGCTGCTTTTTTCGGGCTGTGTACAAGCAATGCGGAATCGTAGCGGGTTGATTTTTTTTTGACGATACCTGATGTTTTTTCTATACGGGTACTGTCTTGCGCCGGCAGTTCTGCTACAGTTAACATCCCGCACAGCTGGAGTGTCAGGTACAGGAAAAAGCTTCTGGTAGAAATAGCTTTCATGCAGCGTTGCAGGTTAATCAAGTGGAGCGTTCAGCTGTGAAAGGAGTTTGTTCATTTCTTCTGTGGAGTAATAATCAAAAATGATTTGCCCGCTTCCTTTGTTGCTGTGTTTTAACTGCACCCTTGTGCCAAAGTGCGTTGCTAATTTATCTTCAATTCTGCGTAAGGCCGGCGATAGTCCTCTTTTTATTTGTTTTTTAACAGCGCCGGTTTGCCGGTATAATGTTCGGACCAGGGCTTCTGTTTGCCTTACGGACAAGCTTTTTTCCTTTATTTCCTGAAAGACGAATATCTGCTTATCAACAGTATCTACATTGATCAGTGCCCTTGCGTGCCCCATTGAAATTTCTGCTTTACGCACTGCCAGCTGAATATCGGGCGGAAGTTTCAGCAGGCGGATAAAGTTGGCCACCGTACTCCTGTCCTTTCCCATTCTTTCTGCCACCTGCTCCTGTGTAAAATCCAGTTCTTCCATCATTCGTTTATAGCTGAGGGCAATTTCCATTGCATTCAGGTCTTCACGCTGCAGGTTTTCGAGCAAGGCCAGTTCCAGCAGCTGGTCGTCATTGGCCTGGCGCACATAGGCCGGGATATCGGCCATGCCTGCTATGCGGGCGGCCCTCAGTCTCCTTTCTCCAGAAATCAGGCGGTATTTGCCGGAAGGAAGGCGGGTTATTGTAATTGGCTGAACAATATCATGAACCTTTAAGGACAAGGCCAGTTCCTGCAATGCAGTTTCATCAAAATCCCTGCGGGGCTGTTTGGGATTTGCTTCAATATCTGCAACTGGTATCCTGTTGACAGAAGTCACCGTTTCCACTACGGCAGTTTTAAGGTGACCGCTGGTTGTTTTTAAATCAGCATCGATACTTTGCAGCAGGGAACGGATCCCTTTGCCAAGCAAATCTTTATTTTGTTTCTGAGTACTCATAATTCAAGAATCTTCTCTTCGTTTTTGATACGGGTCATATCATTCTTTTGCAAAATTTCCTTGGCAAGGTTTAAGTAGTTTGCGGAACCCTTGCTGTGTGCATCATATAAAATGACTGGTTTGCCTGCGCTGGGGGCTTCAGCCAGTTTTGCATTACGGTGAATGATCGTACTGAACACCAGTTCTTCAAAATGCCTGCGCACTTCGCTTACAACCTGGTTACTCAGCCGGAGACGCCCGTCATACATTGTCATCAGGATACCCTCGATAACCAGCGATGTATTGAGCCGGCCTTGCACAATTTTAATAGTATTCAACAATTTGCCCAGCCCTTCCAGAGCAAAAAATTCACACTGTACAGGCACAACAACCGAATCAGCTGCTGTCAGTGCATTTACTGTAATCAGCCCGAGCGAAGGGGAGCAGTCCACAATGATAAAATCGTAATCCGGGCGAATGGTATCAAGAATATTCTTCATAACCATCTCCCGGTTGGGATAGTTGATCATTTCTATTTCTGCACCTACAAGGTCAATATGCGAGGGCAACAGATCCAGGTGCGGAATTTCAGTTTTCAGGATGACATCTTTTGCACGGGCTTCGTTGACCATGCAGTCGTACAGGCTTTGGGTGATGTTGTGCAGGTCGAACCCCACACCCGATGTGCTGTTGGCCTGTGGGTCTCCGTCAACCAGCAGTGTTTTATATTCCAGTACAGCAAAACTTGCAGCCAGGTTAATGGCTGTAGTGGTCTTGCCCACTCCTCCTTTTTGATTTGCAACTCCTATGATTCTTGCCATGCCGTTATACTTGCCGGTTGATAAAAAATTATACAGTAATTGTTTCGCCGATGGATGGAAGCAGCAGCCGGCAGCCCCGGGCTTCAAGTGCCTGCTTTGCCTTTGATTGGTCTATTTTGATAAAGCCAAAAGTATCATAATGTACCCCTACCACAGTATTGCAGCCGGTCATCATAGCGGCTTCCGCTGCATCCTCATATCCCATGGTAAAGTTGTCGCCGATGGGCAATACCGCAAAATTTAGTTTTGCCCACCGGGGTATCAGTTGCATGTCCATCGTTAGTGCTGTATCTCCGCTGTAGTAAAAGCTTCCTTCCTCATTGCTGACCAGGAAACCCATCGGGTTGCCCCCGTAACTACCATCCGGAAGCCCCCCGGAGTGCTGAGCAGCAGTGCATTTTACCCGAAATTCTTCAAATTGCCATTGGCCGCCGGTATTCATCGGGTGTACATACGTTACATTTTGGGTGACCAGCCATTCGTATATCTCCCAGTTGCACACTACTTTAGCTCCGGTGGCTTGGGCCAGGCTTACCGCATCGCCCACATGATCGGAGTGGCCATGCGAAATGAATATGTAATCAGCATCAATCGAATTGATGTCAATATGGGCAGCCAGCTCATTGCCCGTAATAAAGGGGTCGAACAATAATTTTTTATTATTCGTAAGTATCGAAAAACAGGCGTGACCATAGTAGGTGAACTGCATATTTTATTGATTTATTAAGATGCAAAAATAAGCCCGGGATAAATTTAGGTTTAATTTTGTGATTCATGCGAACCGCTCCCTTTTGGTGGATACTGATGATTCTAATGTTGCTGGTAGATTTTTATTTTTACCAGGGCTTGTTGACTGTTTTGTCCGGCGCCGGGCCCTTTCTTTCGGTTTTGATCCCAGTATTGTACTGGCTAATTTCGGCCCTTGCAATTTTTGTACTGATCATATTACCACGGCTTTCGTTTGGACGGCAGCAACACCTGGCCCATTCACCTTTCTTTTCGGTTATTACCGGGTTATTTTTTGCAAAACTGACCGGCACCCTGTTTTTTCTTGCCGATGACATTCGCAGGGGAGTGCACTGGATTGCCGGTACAATGATCATGCCTTCCGGCGAACCGGTGGAGGCAGCCAGGTCGCTGGTACTGAGCTGGGTCGGATTGGCTGCCGGTGGGGGACTGTTTGGGACTCTGCTCTATGGCTTTCGGAATAAGTACCAGTACCAGGTGAAAAATATTTCTTTAAAATTTGACAAACTGCCTCCCTCATTCAAAGGGCTGCGCATGGTACATATATCGGACATTCATTCCGGCAGCTTTACCAACAAAGATGCAGTAACTACCGGTGTGATTAAGATAATGGAACAGAAGCCCGACCTGATCCTGTTTACCGGCGACCTTGTGAATCATGTGGCTGATGAAATGAACGATTACCTGGATCTCTTTTCCCGGATACAGGCTCCAATGGGAGTGTACTCCGTATTAGGTAATCATGATTACGGAGATTATGTAAAGTGGAAATCTGCTGATGATAAAGCTGCCAACCTGGAAAAACTGAAGCTGGTTCATGCCCGAATGGGGTGGAAACTGCTGATGAATGAACATGTGATTCTTGAAAAAGAGGAAGATAAAATTGCAGTGCTCGGCATTGAAAACTGGAGTGCTAAGGCAAGGTTTCCAAAATATGGCGACCTGAAAAAAGCAAATGCATGTACAGAAGGAATAGATTTTAAAATCCTGCTGAGCCACGATCCATCTCACTGGAAATCGGAAGTGCTTCCTTCCACTCCGGATATCAGCCTGATGTTGTCGGGGCATACTCACGGTATGCAGTTTGGTGTAGAAATCCCGGGGTTAAAGTGGAGTCCCGTACAATATGCTTATAAAGAATGGGCCGGGTTGTACCAGCACAGTACGGTTTCAGCAACACAATACCTCTATGTCAACAGAGGCTTTGGCTTTCATGGCTATCCCGGCAGGGTAGGCATTATGCCCGAGATCACTGTATTGGAACTTGTATAAAAAATTTATTCCAAAGGGATATAAATCCCAGGGCATTTTCCGTTCTATAAAAAAATGATCCTCCTGAAGGTCTGCCGGAACGTAATTGTACGTATTGTAACATACTTCCATACAGGCCATTAAACCTTCAAACAGGTATAGGGTCACAGCGTTCGGATTACTGTTTCATCCTGGATGGGCGGCAGCTATCCCAACGGTCTGCCTGCTGAAACCAGAATACAACTGCGGAATGACAGTAAAACAAAGGTTCATAGTACCAGTTCTGACCCTGCTGGGTGCTGTAGCAGTTGCGCAGCAGAGCCCGGCCGACACTGCTATTATCCCTGCTGCAGACAAGCCGCCTTCATTGATTGACAGTACCCTCGATTATGAAATGCTGTTCCAGGATTTTGATGCATTTATGGATTCCATCCTTTCGCCGCACAGCTACCTGATGCTGAGTATATCGGCAGGAAACGGGTTCTATAATTTTGAACAAAAAGGAACCAGGCAAATCAACACAGAAAAAAAATTATCCTATATCCCTTCAGCGGGTTATTATCATCGCAGCGGTCTGGGGGGCACTTTGAGCAGTTACCTGGTGCACGATGGAAGCAGGATGAATTTTTACCAATATTCTTTGAGTCCTTCTTTTGATTATCTGAAAAATAGAAACCTGGCAGCCGGCATTGCTTTTACCAGGTTTATTACTAAGGATTCACTCCCTTTTTATACCACACCCATCCAAAACGAGCTTTATGCCTACTTCACATACCGTAAGTGGTGGGTGCGGCCTACACTTTCTGTAAGTTATGGGTGGGGCAGCCGCTCAGAGTATTCGGAACGTGAGGCGCTGATACAGGATCTACGTCTGCGCAGGAGGGGGTTTATATATATCAACACCACCGAATCCATCAGCGATTTTTCAGTAACCGCTTCGCTGCGCCATGATTTTTACTGGCTGGATGTGCTGGCTTACCGTGATCACATCAGGCTGACTCCTCAGCTGGCATTAACCAGCGGCACACAAAAGTTTGGATTCAACCAGACCACCGGTACTTATGCCAGCAGCATCCGCACCAACAACACGGTGCTGTATAGCACGGATCAGCTATATCTGGATGATGAACTCAGGTTTCAGCCCTTATCACTTACCTTTTTTGTACGGGGCGAATATGCCATCGGCAAATTTTTTGTACAGCCTCAACTGGTATTGGATTATTATTTTCCGGCATCATCGAACCGCTTCAGCAGCATCTTCTCGGTCCATGCAGGTTTTATTTTATGATAGCGGGCCAGCGTTAATAAATTTTAACAACCCATAATGCCTGCTGGCATTAATCTTGAAACCAAAGCGGGTCTGTTGAACCCCAGCCTGTTCCTGGTGCTTCAACGGCAATTCTTCAACTTAAAAAAAGATGTATGAAAACGAAACTTCCCCTGTTTGTCTTAGCATTACTGGCCGTACATATTTCCATGGCCCAGATCCATGTCGGTGCCAAAGCCGGTGCCAACATTACCCGTGTGGATGGAAAATCATTTGCGGATGAATTCCGCTACGGCTATCATCTCGGCGGATTTGTGGAAATAAGAGTGGGAAAAAAAGTGATCCTGCAGCCGGAAGTGCTGTGGAATCAATATGCCACACGTCTCGACAGTAACTATCATCATGTGTACCAGGATGTATTCAACGGCAATGCCAATGTAAAGCTCAACTACCTGTCCATCCCGCTAATGGTCAACTACAAACTGGTGGGTAGTTTTCTGGCGCTGCAGGCCGGACCGCAATTTGGGATATTAATTGATCAGAGCCGTACCCTGTTGCAAAATGGCGGGGATGCATTTAAGAAAGGAGATTTTTCCATGCTTGCTGGTCTTCAGTTCAGGATATTGAACTTCAGGCTGACCACCCGGTACGCTGTGGGTCTGACTAATATCGGTGATCTGCCTGACGAAGACAAATGGAAAAGCCAGGGGTTCCAGGTATCGGTTGGCCTGGCACTGTAAAGAATGAATCGAATTGTGCGGGGTTATACATCTGTACAACTGATGATTGCTGTACGACTCTGTATGCTGTCCCGGAAAACGGTAACAACAAAGCGGCGAAATTCCCGATTTGTTGAAGTTGAATCCGGGGCAGCTTTTTTTCTGCAGTATTAACGAGGAATTAATTTTTTATAGCCGGTACTTTGTATTTTGTGAGTATTGTTTTCCATTGCGGTAATTTCATCAGGCTTGCCAGGTCTCTGTCATTCACCAGGTGCAGATAGTCATCGAACCCGGCTTTCATAGATTTATCCAGGTATTCAAACGCTTTTGCGGTATTGCCTGACAACGCATAGATACAGGCCATGCTGTGCAGGTTCCATTTAATATTATAACTGTCTGTTTCTGGGGTCAGTTGTAAAATTTCCTGCATACCCTTTATCGCTGCTTCTTTATCACCCTTTACTACTTTAATAAAACACACTTTTTCGGTGTCTGACTTGTTTTCAGCAAGTTCCAATGCTTTGGAAAGATTGGCATTGGCCAGATCGTTGCTTTTTATTTTCCATTTATAAAGCCGGCCCAGTTCATAATAACAACTATAACTGTTTGGATAATACTTCAGGTACTGCTGGTAATCCTCTGCTGCTCCCTTAAAATCACCGGAATAATCCTTATGCTGAGCCCGCAGCCACCATAAACTTGCAGTGGATGATGAGTCGTTTTTATATAATTCAAGCGCTGTGTTGCAATCTTTGATGGCCAGGGGATAATTTTTTTTATACCCGTACAGTTCTGAGCGGTACCAAATGTTTTCTGCGTCACCAGGATCCGTCTCAATGGCTTTCTGAATGTCGGCCAGGCAGCTTTTGTAGTCTAGAATTTTTTTTCCCATATTGTACCGGTCTGTATAGATATTAGATTTTACCTTCTTGTCAGGTTCCAGGGTAATGGCATTTTCGTAATCTGCCTTTGCTGCATCATATTTTTTTAACTGAGCATTGATATCGGCCCGGGTGCGGTAAGCTCTTGCCAGGTTCGGATCAGCAGCTATTGACTTATTGATTGCGGCCAGTGCATCTTCGTATTCTGCCAGGTTTTTATGCATGATCGCTTTATTACGGTACAACAGGGCCAGGTCGTTATCGCCTGCTTCAGCCCCTCCGCTATTGATGATTTCAATCGCTTTATTGTAACCCGCCAGGCTTTCCTCGTATTTATATTCCTGCCCTTTGTAAAAGGCTTTTTGCCAATATGCATTATAGTTTTTTGGGTTATAGATAAGTGCCCGGTCGTAGAGGTTGTACGCATCTTCATATTTACCCTGTTTCGCCTGGCAATCGCCACGCTGTTTGTATAGAGTGGAAAGGTCATCCTGGTTGCCAAAACGATCAATAGCTTTAATATAGTCGTTTTCCGCATCCTTGTATTTTCCCTGGTTGTAGAAGCATGCCCCCCGGTTCCAGTATAAGTAGCCTAATTCTGAATAATTAAACCTGATGGACTCATTAAAATCCTGTATAGCCTCTGAATATTTTTTCAGTAGCTGTCTGCTTCTGCCCCGGAAATAATAGATACCCCCTTTTTCTTTCTCCTCCGTGCCGTAGTAATCGTAATAATAACTTAGAGAAGAATTGTAATCTTCAATGGTACCCTGGTAATCGCCTAATTCATATTTCGCAGTGGCTCTGATGATATAAGACCTTGCATTTATTTTTTTATTCAATGCCTGCGTACTGAGCTCAATGGCTTTCTGGTAGTTCTTGTTATCCCTTTCTTTATAAGCCTGGTTATTGAGCTCGTCATAATCCTGTGCAGATAACGCATGGCTGAAAAGAAATGCAATCAATAGCAGAGAGAATAATTTATATTTCATGGCAATAATTATTAGTGGGGTTCAGGCTGAGAAATGAGTGCTTTACAACTTTTTATACATACATATTCTTTTGTAAATTAAGTTAAAATAGTGAAAGAGTAAAGCAAATTTTGTGGAATCCCCTATCAGACAGCTTTGCGTTGTGGTTTGCTTTCAATTTCAATCCTGAAGCTCGTGCTTCAAGAGTTTGCCTCGTACTGAACGGGGCTTTTTTTTATTGTCATCACCCGGTTCCTGACTTTAAAAATACGGCATACAAGTTACATAAAAATTCAAATTAATTATTTTGTAAAGAGGAGGCTTCTGTCCTGAAACCCCGGCTTGTTTGCTTCGGCTACAGCCGGCTTACAGCCCCCCGCTCCATCAACGCCCTATCCGGACCTCATCAATCCTCTAAGCCACTCTCTCTCAATTGCCTATTTGTCAGTCTATGCTTTTCGGGCATAAATCTTGGCAATACTGAATCTGCAGTCTATTTTTACCGCCTTGCCCCACAAAAGATGGCGATATGACAGATTGACCCGAATACAGAATTATGAAGAATACAGATAGTTTTTTTCTGCGTGCTGAAGATGAAATGGATTTTTTACCTATTATTCCGCTCAACGACTCGGAGCAGGAAGATCCCAATGCAGTAGAAATACCCGATGAAATAGCATTGCTACCCCTCCGCAATACTGTGTTGTTTCCCGGTGTGGTGATCCCCATTACCGTAGGCCGCGATAAGAGCATTAAAGCCGTAAACGAGTCGTATAAAACTCACAAAATGGTTGGCGTGGTGGCTCAGAAAGACAGCAGTATTGAAGACCCTGCAGTCAAAGACCTGGAGACCACCGGCACTATAGCCAAAATTGTAAAGCTCATCAAAATGCCCGATGGGGGCACCACCATCATCATCCAGGGAAAAAGCCGGTTCAAAACAGAAAGTATACTGGCCGAAGAGCCCTATTTTAAGGCCCGCATCAGCCGGCTGGCAGAAGAAGAAGCACCGAAGGATGCCGATTTTGAAGTTTATGTCGCTACGATAAAAGATCTGGCATCTGATATTATCAGCCTTTCTCCCAATATCCCGGCTGAAGCATCTATCATTTTGCGCAATATTGAAAACCCGACTTTTCTCATCCATTTTGTATCAAGCAACCTGAATACAGGTATACGGGAAAAACAACAATTGCTGGAACAACAGCAGATTCGCCAGCGGGCCGAACTGCTGATGGAGCTTCTGCAAAAAGAACTGCAGTTTGCCGAACTGAAAAACAAGGTCACCAACAAAACAAAAACAGAAATTGACAAACAACAGCGGGAATATTTTCTTCAGCAACAGCTCAAAAGCATTAAAGAAGAACTGGGGGGCGATAGCAATGTGCAGGAAGTAAAAGAAATGCAGAAGAGGGCTGAATTAAAAAAATGGCCCGACACGGCAAGGGAACTTTTTAAAAAAGGAGTGGAAAAACTGGAGCGGATGCACCCCAGCACGCCTGACTACTCTGTTGTGTACAACCACCTGGACCTGATGCTGGAGCTTCCATGGCAGGACTACACGGAAGATCATTATGACCTGAAAAAAGCCAAGCAAACACTGGATGCAGATCACTACGGAATGCAAAAAGTGAAGGAGCGAATACTGGAATACCTGGCTGTGCTGAAACTGAAAGGGGATATGAAAAGCCCCATACTTTGTTTTGTAGGTCCTCCGGGTATCGGAAAAACATCGCTGGGCCGAAGCATAGCTGGTGCTATTGGCAGAAAATATATACGCCTCAGCCTGGGCGGGCTGCATGATGAAAGTGAAATCCGCGGCCACCGCAAAACCTATATTGGCGCCATGCCCGGCCGCATTCTGCAATCAGTACGGAAAGTAAAATCCTCAAACCCGGTGATGATCCTTGATGAAATAGATAAAGTGGGCAATGACTTTCGCGGCGACCCTTCATCGGCCCTGCTGGAAGTACTGGATCCGGAACAAAACCACAGCTTCTATGATAATTACCTGGAAATGGAGTATGACCTGAGCAAAGTATTATTTATTGCTACAGCCAACAGCATACAAAATATTCAGCCGGCACTGAGAGACCGGCTCGAAATCATTGAACTGAGCGGCTATGCGGTGGAAGAAAAAATTGAAATTGCTAAAAGACACCTGTTGCCCCGTCAAAAAGAACTGCACGGTCTGAAGAGCAGTCCCTTTCGCATTAGTGATAAAGTGATGGAAAAAATAATCCAGAATTATACAAGGGAAAGCGGTGTGCGGGAACTGGACCGGCAACTTGCGTCCATCCTTCGTTATGAAGCAAAGCAAATGGCTATGAACGGGAAAATAAAACCCGTTCTTACAGCGAAGGATGTAGAAAAAATACTGGGCAAGGCCCGCTACAGTAACGATATTTATAAAACGGTATATATGCCCGGAGTGGCGGTTGGTCTGGCCTGGACCTACGTGGGCGGCGATATTCTCTTCATAGAAACAAGCCTGAGCGATGGAAAAGGAGAACTAAAGCTAACTGGCAACTTGGGCAATGTCATGAAAGAAAGCGCTACCACGGCACTCACCTACCTGCAGGCTAATGCAAAAAAATATAAACTGGGCAACATCCTGTTTGAAAAAAAGAATATTCATATACATGTTCCCGAAGGGGCGGTACCTAAAGATGGACCCAGCGCAGGAATTACCATGATGACTTCGATTGCATCGGCGCTTACAGGTAAAAGGGTAAAGCCATTCCTGGCTATGACAGGTGAAATTACTCTGCGTGGCCAGGTATTGCCGGTAGGCGGGATTAAAGAAAAAGTACTGGCGGCCAAAAGAGCCGGCCTGAAGGAAATCATTCTCTGCTGGCAAAATGAAAAAGATGTGCAGGAGATAGATTCACAATTCATCAGAGGTATCCGGTTTCATTATGTTAAAACTATGAACCAGGTACTGGAACTGGCGCTGGTGGAATGATGGGTTGATGACTTCAATGTCAGTTAGAGAATACAGATTACCTGATCAGTGTAATGATTCCTTTCTGCATCACTTCTGCTTTGTTGATAAACCGGTGAAAGCACATATAAACATACACTCCGCTGTTTTGCGGAACACTTTTAATTGTTCCATCCCATCCTGCATAAGGATTTT
>CAYYMK010000027.1:29598-32998 GCA_964473035.1 uncultured Chitinophaga sp. | reverse complement strand
CTGGATCAAATGGAGGAAAAGTATTTTTTTGGGGGCAAAAAATATTTAATTCGGGTTCACTCCCGGCAGCCGGAAGTGCTGCCCGTCCAGCACAAATAATTCATCAATCAGCATGGTCCAGAAGGGACTTAATGGAGATTTTGATAAAATTCTTTCTGCTTCCTGCTTGCTGCGGGCTGTGAGTGTAATCCATGCCTGTTGTGCTTCCAGGCTTACCGCATATTGATCCAGCACATTTTTATTGATCAGGGCATTGATATAGGTACGATGAGCAGGAATTTGTTCTATAAATTCTCTGGTCATTTCAAATTCGATTGTGGCCTGGAATTTAGGCATATGCGGAGTATTACAATTTAAAAGTAAGAAAGTTGCCGCTGTCTTTGTTTTATTATCGCTTATTTTTGCAAAGCAGCAAATTTGCTGCCAATAGAGGAGAAAAGGTACAGTTTTCCGGGACGTTAGCTCAGTTGGTTTAGAGCACTACTTTGACAGAGTAGGGGTCATTGGTTCGAATCCAATACGTCCCACAGTTGATGCAGCGGAAACGCTACTCAAAAAACTCCCGGATTTCAAAGATATTTTTCTGAAGAGCCAGCATGTTGATCCGGCATTCACCATCATTTTTGTGCAGGAACAATAGAAAAGTTTTTGCTGAATACTGTCCCGTTTTCAGCCGTATTGATTTTCCCTTCGTTGCCTCTTGTTCCGTTTTGTCCGGCTGATGAGTATCCAAAAATTTTTGCAAGGTTGTTTAGTACACCTCGGCTCCGGCTGTTGCCTTGGGTATTCGCAGTAAGAATTTCTTCCAGGTCAAGTGGTTCAGTGGAAAGGAAAACTTTAAAAATTTCTTCTCCAAAAGGAGGAGCTACGGTGATGGCCAGGTCTTTCAGAAAAAGTGATTGACCCTTTTTTACAAGACACCTGTCCCAGGTGATGGGTGCAGGATTATTATTTATATCTGTAAGTCTATTATTGGGCAATACCGGGTTGATCACTCCGTCTGGCTGAATGTCCACAATATTGATGTAAAAATTTTTGCTCCCTGTATTGGTGATTCTAAGGTACACCACATCTCCTTCCCTGAGTTCCGTTCTGCCCATTGTGAGGCGGCTCATAGATATTGCTGTGTCAGGTTTGCCGGTTTCATCTGTAAACACAAAATCTACATTGGCTGTAAGTCCGGTTTCTGAAAAATGCAAATCACGCAGGTACTTCATCCTGTCGTACCGTTTCAGGATCTCTTTCAGCGTTTGTACATCAGCAAGGTCGGGAACCGTTGCAAAAATTTCACCGCTGTTTGAAAATAGCAACAACCAATTATTTCCTTCTTGATTTTTCTCTAAAGAAAGTTCACCAGCAGAATGAAGTTCAATGAATGAAAGATCTGCAAGTGCTGTGCGAATCAGCATTCTTTCGGATTCGGGCAGATCGTCTGTTTTCAGTTTGATCTTTTCTGTTCCATATTTTGTTTCTGTTACAAAAGCCCAGGGCATTTGTTTCAATAGGGTTCCAGCTACACTATCCGGACGAACTGCAGCTAAAAAATTTCCTGCCTCATAAACTATACCCTTGCCCAATGGTATTTTTCCTGCAGGGTCGGATGTGCCTGCTGGATAAAACTGAACGGTTGATTCCACGGTGACCCCCGACACAGTGCCGCCATTGAGTACAATGACCGAATCATTGCTTTTTCCCGGGGCTATTGTAAAGTATGGCTGCTGTGGGGTAAAATTACCTCCAAAAAGCTGCCTGTCTATTCCATCGCCTTCCAAAACGGGTTTTTGTCGCGGCGCTTTTCCACGCATCACTGCTTCAATGGAAGCAAAAAGAGACCGGTAAGATTGCTGATCTCTGAGATTGGCCAAGGATTTACTGAATGCATAAGAGAGAGAGCCCACCGGTTTTTTTTCCTCATCGGTGCATTCATAATTTAGTTCTTTTGCCTGCGATCCTGAAATGACCACATAACTGGCGGCATCGTTTTTATTTAGTTTTGTGCGTGGGGCATCTTCTGTAAACACTGTGGCCGCATCGTTTGCGGCTTTTTTCTTTTTTTCGAATTGGGAACTCACCATTGGATTGTTACTACCTCTTGCAAGTGATACAGCACTACGGGTAGCAGTGCCTGAATGACAGGCATCGAGGATTACCAGAAGATCTCCGTTCTTTCCTAGTTTATTTCGCAACCGGGTTACATACTCGCCAAACTGATCGTCCCTGAAATATCCGTCCGCTACTGTACTATAAATACTTTTGTCAGAAGAATAAACAGCTCCATAGGGTACGATGCATTCGTCCAGGCCATCCAGCTCTTCGCTGATGTTATCATCTTCAATCTGCTGTCCGTGTGCGGAAATATGAACCACTACCACATCGCCGCTGCGGGAATTTTGTACCAGCTGGTCCAGCGCTTTTTCAATACCGTTTCGGGTGGCCATTGAATCGGTGAGCAAAGTAATGTGTGAAGGATCAAATTGCTGCTTGAGGAGTGCCATGCGGATCAGCGGTACATCATTCAGCGCATGAATGGGACGCCAGCCGTTCTTTCCGGGTTCGGGGTAGTTTCCAATTGCAATGATGAGTGCTCTTTTTGTTTGCCCGGCAACTGGCTGGTACATTGCCAGCAATAAAAAAACACTGATGAAAATATTTTTGCTGAAAACGGATCGTTGTGTTACCATACTGAACGTCTGATGCGAATGGTTAAAATTAAGAATAAGCCAAAACTGCAAGATACCCGGAAGCAGGTATAACAACTGCTGACAAGTATCCGGGCATAATTTTCATATGCAGAAAGGACGGTGGCCTGGTATTAGATTTTCCAGTCCACAATCTCATTGACCCATTCCGGTCTTGCGGGTGTGCTGATACGTATATAGTTATCTGTATAGCCCTCCATCATCCCGTTTTTTTCATGTCCTTCAAAAAGCACCTGCCTTGTTTGTCCTGCATGCCGTTGAGTAAAATACTGCATCTTCATGTAAGAAAGATTCCGTAGTGTTTTATTCCGTTGCTGCCGGATGTGTGCAGGCACGACCGGTTGAATCTGCAGGGCAGCCGTGAGATCCCTTTCAGAATAAGTGAACACATGCATGTACGCAATATCCAGTGAATGAAGAAAACGAAATGTTTCCTGAAAGTCTTCATCAGTTTCGCCGGGAAACCCCACTATCACATCGGCGCCTATGGCACAATGCGGCATCAGTTGCCGAATCTTCTGCACACGGTCTGCATACAATTCACGTTGATACCTTCGGCGCATCAATGCAAGTATCTTATTATGACCGCTCTGGAGCGGAATATGAAAATGGGGCATGATTTTTTTGCTGTTAGCTACAAATTCAATAATCTCATTCGTCAATAAGTTGGGTTCAATTGAAGAAATCCGGTAGCGCAATAT
>CAYYMK010000027.1:0-29498 GCA_964473035.1 uncultured Chitinophaga sp. | reverse complement strand
TAATCTCATTCGTCAATAAGTTGGGTTCAATTGAAGAAATCCGGTAGCGCAATATTCCATCTGTCTTGTCCAGCTCCCGGATCAGGGAAATGAAATTTTCAGTCACTGAGTTATTGTGCTGTTCCGCTCCGGCTGTAACGGCCGAGCGAAAATCGCCCAGGTTTACTCCGGTCAGTACAATTTCTTTTACGCCATCTGCTGCAAGTGCTTTTGCAGTCTTTACCACATTGGCAATGCTGTCACTGCGGCTCTTTCCTCTTGCCATAGGTATGGTACAGTAAGAGCAGTTATAATCGCATCCATCCTGGACTTTTAAAAATGATCTGGTGCGGTCCTGTGCCGACCATGATGCATGAAATCCCGCCACTTCTTCAATATCGCAACTGCAGATCCGGGCGGGGTTTCCTTTGGCCAGTTCCCGCAGGTGACGGGCCAAATTAAATTTTTCTGCGGCGCCCAGTATCAGGTCCACTCCCGGTATGCCGGCTATTTCATGCGGTTTTAGCTGGGCATAGCATCCGGTTACGACGATAAAACTTTCCGGTGCCCTGCGCTGAATGCGGCGTACCAGTTGCCGGCATTCTTTATCGGCCTGATCCGTTACGGAACAGGTGTTGATCACATACACATCGGCCTGGCTGTCAAAGCCTGTTTTTTGAAAGCCTTCATTTTCCAGCATACGGGAAATAGAAGATGTCTCAGAAAAATTGAGCTTGCAGCCCAAAGTATGAAACGCCACTGTTCTTGCTTCTGCCATAGCAGGCGCAAAGATACGTTGATAAAATCACAGGCTGAAAAGTTGACAAGCAGCCCCGCCCTTGTTAACTTGCTGCATATTCCTTTTTTGAACCGAAAACGATAAGCAACAATGAACAGCAAATGGGCTCCCTACATACTGATATCGTTGATGCTTGTTGCCCTTATCCTGGTCAGGCGCTGCAATCAGGGGAATGTGCTGGATTCCAATTCATCAGTCAAGGACCGGAACCTGCCGGTAAGCCCGGGCACAAAAAAAGTAAACAGGGACAGGGGTTTTGACCGAAGAACATCCTGGTTGGAATACAGCAGTCATGCGACCTGCCGTATGAAGTGCAGAGAAATTTCAAAAGCAGAGGTGGAAGAAGTGATGCTTTCCGGAAAAATAAATTACAACAAAAGTGAATTGCATGAGATCCGTTGCCCGCGGTATGCCCTTGAAGGGATTACAAAAGATGATCAGCGGGTTCGCATTATTTTTGCCCAGTGCAATGAGAAAACCATTGTAGTGACAGCCATTGATCTGGATACAGATTATCCCTGTGATTGCCCAGGAGATGTGGAAAAATATAAAAACAGAAGATGATGAGGTTGCTGACCGGCGTTTTAAAATTTCTCTATTCCTGCTATGCATGCATCACGTTCATCATCATTATGCTGATTATTTTTCCTTTTGCGATTCTTAGTTCGTTTTTCGGCAGGATCAGGGGCGGAAATATGGTCTACCGGCTTTGTATGATTTGGGCCGATCTGTGGTTCCCGATAATCTTTGTGTGGCACAAAAAAATATTTGAAGCACCGCACGACCGGTCAAAACCCTGCATATTCGTCAGCAATCATATTTCTTACCTCGATGCAGCCGTCATCCCCAAGGCCTTCCGGCAGCCGGTTCGTCCGTTGGGCAAGGCTGAAATGGGCAAAGTGCCAGTTTTTGGATTTATTTACCGTCGGGCAATCGTTTCAGTGGACCGCAGCAGTCCTGAAAACCGGGCAAAAAGTGTTCGGATATTGAAATCTCTGATCAGCAGGAGGATTTCGATTCTTGTGTTTCCAGAAGGAACTTTTAATATGACCACAAGACCTCTGAAATCTTTCTTTGACGGGGCATTCCGGATTGCTATCGAAACACAAACAGCTCTGAAGCCGGTATTGTTTCTTGATTCTTACCGGAGGATGCCATATGAAAGCCTGTTTCGCATGACGCCGGGGCAAAGCAGGATTGTGTATCTTGAGGAAATACCAGTCTCCGGCTGCTCTTTGGAAGATGTGGCGCTGCTGAAAGAAAAAGTAGCAGAGCTGATGGAAAAAAAACTTGTGGAATATGGTGCTGCCTGGCGTAAAAATGCTGAGAAAGAACCGGGGCAATGAGATCCTGAACCCGATTCATAGTTTTGAAGGCACATGTCAAATGACTTTGAAAAAAATAATGACTCAAATCCCTCCGCGGATGTCATGTTGTACGCAGATATCATTATTCCGGCGGCACTGCCGCGAAATTATACCTGGTCGGTTCCCGAACATCTTAGAGATGCAGTGAAACCCGGCTGCAGGGTAGAAGTGAATCTTGGGAAAACCAGGAAATATGCCGGTGTGCTGAAAAAACTGCATACTGAAAAACCTGCCTTTTTTGAAACGAAGAATATTCTCAATGTGCTTGATGCAGAGCCGGTGATTTTTGAAGAACAACTGAAGCTTTGGGAGTGGATCGCTTCCTATTATATGTGCAGCGAAGGAGAAGTGATGGCCGCCGCCCTGCCGGCACACTTCAAACTCTCCAGCGAAACAATACTGGTATTTAATGAAGAGTACGGAGACGACTTTTCCGCTTTGGATCATGATGAGTTTATTGTTGCCGAAGGGCTACTGATCAAAAAAGAACTGCGGCTGGCGGAAGTGCAGCAACTTCTGGATTCTTCTCATACCTATCCTGTCATCAGCAGGCTGGTGCGTAAAAAGGTATGCCATATCTGGGAATCACTGAAACACACCTATACGCCCAAAAAGGAAACCTATATTTTACTGAATCCGCTTTATGAAAAAGAAGAAGAACTGGCCCGGCTGCTCAATGAAGACAAAAAAATGCAGCGGGCAGAAAAACAAATGGAATTGCTGCTCAGCTTTCTTCATTTACATAGAACAGAGGGAGATGTGACCCGGGGCGCTCTGTTGAAAAAATCAGGCGCATCTGATGCACAGTTGAAAGGACTGATTGAAAAAAAAATTCTGCAGTCAGAAAAAAGAATGATTGACCGCATTAGGTACCTGCCCAAAAATGTGACGATTGATTTCGAACTGACAGAATCTCAGAACCGGGCTTTCCGGCAGGTGAAAGAACAACTGCAAATCAAACCGGTTTGTCTACTGCATGGTGTCACTTCCGGAGGGAAGACGAATATTTACATCAAACTGATTGAAGAATACATCAGGCAGAATCAGCAGGTCTTGTACTTGTTGCCGGAAATCGCACTAACCTCACAGGTCATCCGCCGGTTGCAAAAACATTTTGGGGGTTACATCGGAATCTATCATTCAAAATTTTCACAAAATGAACGGGTCGAGATATGGAATAAAGTGAAGGGCGGTGAGCTTCGGGTTATACTTGGAGCAAGGTCATCATTGTTTCTTCCCTTCCAAAATCTCGGTTTGCTGATCTGCGATGAAGAACATGACTCTTCCTACAAGCAGCAGGAAGCGGCCCCCCGCTATCATGCAAGAGATACTGCCATCTACCTGGCTTCTTTGTTTGGCGCCAGGTGCCTGCTGGGCAGCGCCACCCCATCGGTTGAAAGTTATTACAATGCGACAACAGGCAAGTACGGGTTTTCAGAACTTCCTGATCGGTTTGGCGGCCTGAAACTGCCCCCGATCGGGATGATTGATACCCGAAAGGTTATACAGAAAGACAAATCGAAAGTCATTCTGTCGCCGGAACTGACGGAGGCAATCAACGAAGTGCTGGCACGAAAAAGGCAAGTGATTTTATTTCAAAACAGAAGGGGGTACGCCCCGTACCAGGTGTGCCGCATGTGCGGATGGATTCCGCAATGCAGATATTGTGATGTGTCGCTCACCTTTCATAAACTGGGCAATAAACTGATCTGCCATTATTGCGGCACCACGTACCCGGTGCTACATCGTTGCATGGCCTGTGGTTCCGATCAGTTTGTACAAAGGAATTTCGGAACGGAAAAAATTGAAGAGCAGTTGCGGGAAACATTTCCCGGTGCACGGGTGGCACGCATGGATATTGATTCGGTTAAAGGGAAAAATGCCCATGATGTACTCATTCAGCAGTTTGAAGAGCAGCGGATTGATATTCTTGCAGGCACACAAATGGTTGTGAAAGGACTGGATTTTGAAAAGGTAGACCTTGTTGGCATTCTGGATGCCGATGGCTTGCTTCATTTCGCTGATTTCCGGGTACATGAAAAAGCCTTTCAGCTCATGGAGCAGGTCAGCGGACGGGCGGGCCGAAAGGAAGAAACAGGAAAAGTGCTGGTACAGACAGCACAACCGCAACATCCACTACTACAAATGGTGCAGCGGCATGATTACAAAGCAATGTTTGCAGATGAATTGAAAAAAAGAAAAGAATTTTCTTATCCGCCGTTTACACGGATCATTCATATCGTGTGCCGGCATAAAATCAGGGATGTGGCGGTAAGGGCTGCCCGGCAGTTTGCTGATGCACTGCGAAGCTTACCCGGCGGATATGGAACCTATCTCACAGGACCGGCAGAGCCAGTGATTAGCCGCATCCGCAATCAGTATCTGATGGAAATGATGCTGAAACTGCCCCGGAACAGTGGTATCATCGCACAGTGCAAACATGATATTTTGCAACAAATTGCCGTTTTACATCAGGAAAAAGCATTCAGAAGTGTAACCGTTGTTGCAGATGTGGACCCCGTGTAATCCCTGCTGATATACTTCAGTATAAACTAAAACGTACAATCATACTTTTGCAGTATGCCTGTTCAGCAAAATATTCAGTTGCGTCCTTATCATACATTCGGCATTCATGCCATGGCAAGGTATTTCGCAGTATGCTGCAATCAGGATGAATTTGAAGAATACCTGCATGCATATCCACGCATACCTGTCCTGATTCTTGGAAGTGGCAGCAATATCCTGTTCAAAAAAAACTATGACGGGCTGGTATTGAAAAATGAAATTAAGGGAATTGCAGAATTGCATGAAGACAGTGAATATGTGTATGTAAAAGCAGGTGCCGGGGAAATATGGCAGCATTTTGTCCATTATTGTATTCAACGCAACTGGGGAGGGCTGGAAAACCTTTCAGGCATTCCCGGAACAGTAGGCGCCTCGCCCATACAGAATATTGGTGCCTATGGTGCAGAAATGGAGGAAGTGTTTTGTGGACTGGAGGCATGGCATATTGCAGATAAAAAAGCAGTCACCTTCACCCGGTCCGATTGCGCATTTGGCTACAGGGACAGTGTGTTTAAAAATAAATTCAGGAGTCAGTTTGTGGTTCTGAATGTCACGGTTCGCCTCAGGAAAAAACCACGATTCAATATCAGTTACGGAGCACTGTCTGAAGAACTGGAAAAAATGGAGATTCAGGAACTTTCAATCCGGGCAATTTCGGAAGCGGTACTCCGCATTCGGGCTGCAAAACTGCCGGATCCTTCACAAATTGCCAATGCCGGAAGTTTTTTTAAGAATCCTGAAGTTACAGTTGCCCGGTTCAATGATCTGAAAAAAAAATTCCCGGAATTAATTGCATACCCAATGGCATATGAGAAAATGAAACTCTCAGCCGGCTGGCTCATGGCGCAATGCGGCTGGAAGGGCGTACGCAGGGGCGATGCCGGTTGTTATGATAGGCATGCTCTTGTGCTGGTGAATTACGGTAATGCCACAGGAGAAGAGATCTGGCAACTCAGTTGTGATATCATCAAGAGTGTACATCTGAAATTTGGGATTGAGATGGAAAGAGAAGTTAATGTTCTATGATATTTTGAATGATCAGCAGGAAAAAACTAAATTGCCCTCAAAAAAATACTATGAGAAAAATGATTTTTAGCCTGGCGGCGCTGGTCTGTATCGGGCAATCAGCCTCAGCACAATCTGTTTATGCAGAACTGGGCGGCCCCGGATTGGCCTCCCTGAATTTTGATACCCGGTTTACAAAAACGAATGGCGGGTTTGGCGGCCGAGCCGGAATCGGTGGATTCAGTATTGATGGAACCGGAATTATTTTCGTTCCCGTGGGGGTCAATTATTTACTGGGGAAGGATAACAAGAGTTTTTTTGAAATAGGCGCAGGTGTCACTCCTGTGTTTGGATCGGGAGATCTTTCCGGTGATAATTTTTCTGAAACATTCGGCCATATCCTGTTTGGATACCGTATGCAGCCTGCAGATGGCGGCTTTACGTTCCGGGCTTTTGTCAGCCCCGTTTTTGGAAAAGGCTTCTTTATCCCATATTACGGAGGTGTTTCATTTGGGTACAAGTTTGCTGCAAGCAAGGATTAGTTAAAAAAATGGGGGTCATTTAATCAGATAGCTGCAGATTCGGATAGAAAAATCAAAAAAAAAACCGGCAATTTCTGAAATTGGAAATTGCCGGTTTGTTACAATGAGACTTATTATTTCTTCAACGTATCTGTAATTGTTGAAGCACTATCGGTTCTGCCGGGGGTAGTACCGGGAGCAGCTGGCTGCTTCACTTGAGTTTGCGGTGCATATTTCTTTTCCACTTCATCCAGCACCATCAACAGCAACTCGTTGATCTGATAATCGGAAATAAGTACCCTGAACAGCGGGTCGTTGTCTTCGCCGCCTGTAATTGTGAGGTTGGGTGTATTTCCGCCATTCATAGAAATATAATAAACCTTTTGTTGCTCCAGGTCTTTGCGCAAAATCTGGCGTACTTTTTCAGCTACATCGGCTTTACCCGCTTTATAGCAAGCTTCCAGGTACAGCAGTGCACTCTGATTATGGCTGTTATAACGGCTCACCATGGCATAAGGCAGGTTTTCATGCAGCATTCCTTTTTCGACTTTATCAATTAATTGTTTGGCTTCATCCATTCTGCCTGCATCGGCAAGGTTTCCAGCAGCTTCTGCAAAGATGGAACGCAGGTTGACCAGGTGCCGGCGATTCTCTTCATCAAAATACATACCTCGTTTATCAGCGCCTCCGAATTCATATTTTTTCATCAGGTTGGTATAAATGGCATCGGGCTGGTTGTCCCGGATCTGAGTGCCACCCAGGCGCATTTCCCGGAGGGTACGGTGTACCAGCCAGTTTTCCTGAGCTCCTTTTGCCAAAACAGGTACCAGCCTGTACGAAAGTCCTTCTTTCCTCAGGTAGGGGCCGAAGCCCAGTTCGCCGAAGGGAGAAGTAAAGTAAATGGGGCGTTGCCATTTATTAGAGGCGAGAATGTTCAGGATGATAAAATCGCTGCGCATGAGGCCCCCGTTCAGTTTTTCCTGGGTTATTTCAAATCGCATTTCCGAAACAACACTGTCGCCGGCAACTACAGTTCCGTTTTTTCGTACCAGTGCAGTATCAACCGGCACTTTGAATTTCGCCACCGGGAAACTTCCATATCCTACATCTCTCCCTGTTTCCGGGTCAATGGCGGGTTTGCCCAGCACATTTTTCATCACGTCATACAGATCGTAATATACATTGGGATCTCCGGCAGATTTGTAACGCATATATTCCCGGTTGTGCCCTTCTATTTGTTCGGGTGTCCACAGTACATCAAGCGAATCAGCATCATTCATTTTGAAACGGAGTTGGTTGATGTACCAGTCAATTCCCAAAAGGCTGTTGTTGATCACACGAATATCTCTGCGTACAGCTTCTACTTCCTGCGCATACCAAAGTGGATATGTGTCGTTATCGCCAAAGGTAAAAATGATGGCATTGGGCGCACAGCTCTCCAGGTAGGCTTTAGCCATATCCGGGGCTGTAGTTTTACGGCTGCGGTCATGGTCGTCCCATTCCTGCTGTGCCATCAGCAACGGCGCACACATACAGATTGCTGCAGTTGCAAAGCCCGTAATTTTTTCATTTTTTCCGGAGGATGAAACTGCCCGTACCAGCGAAATAATAGCCATTGCCACTGCTGCAAATATAATAGCCACCAGTACCGGTGTGATCAATGCTGCCCCTTTCACATCATTAATGCTGCTCAACAGCGTAATAAAGAAGGTGAGCGATCCGCCGTATATAAGCATGTTTTTAATTCCTGGGCTGTTCAACTTTTCCTTTGCCAGTTGTGCAAAAGCCACTACGGCCAGGCCGATCCAAATGGCAAATGCATAAAACGATCCTACGTATGCATAGTCCCTTTCACGGGGCTGGTTGCCTGGCTGGTTCAGGTATAGTACAATAGCAATACCGGTGAAGAAAAACAACAGGAAATTGACAATCCAGTCTTTCCGGTTTTTCAGAAATTGGAATACACATCCTGCAACACCGAGAATGAAAGGAAGCAGGTACAGCTTGTTTCGGGCTTTGTTGTTCTTGATACTATCGGGCAGTTTTGACTGATCGCCGAGTCGTTTATGATCAATAAATGAGAAACCGGAAATCCAGTTGCCGTCTCGTTTATTGCCCAGGCCCTGTATATCATTCTGCTTTCCGGCAAAATTCCACATAAAATAACGCCAGTACATAAGCCCCATCTGGTACGAGAAAAACCAGTTCAGGTTATCAGCATAGGAGGGGGCAATATATTTTCCTGATTGTTCGTCTTTCAATCTCAGCCAGTCTGCATAGAATTCAGCATGATACTGGTCGTTGCTTCCATCCCATACTCTGGGAAATATCTGCATATCGCTGCTTTCGTACTGGGGCTTTCTTTCTTTTCCGATGGGTATATATTTATTTTTCCCTTTCACATATTTCATTTCACCTTCTTTCATTTCAACATACCCGTCATCACCGTATTTGTACTGCGCGGCAAAATGCGGACCATATACCAGGGGTGCTTCTCCATATTGTTCACGGCTCAGGTAATAAACAAGATTGATGGGGTTGTCCACATCGTTCATGTCAATTGCTGGATTGGCGTTGGATCGTATGAGGGCGGTGAAATACATAAAATACCCCAGCATCATAAAAGCGTAACACCAGAGTGACAGCCGCAGGATCCGCAAGGCTGTGGGTTTTATGAAATACCCGGCAGCTACCGCAACGGAAGCCAGCAGCAGGAACCGGAAAAATTTCAGCCCCTGTCCCTGAACAAAAATGAATGGCAATGCCGAGAGGGAAAGAAACAGCAGAAACCAGGTGATCAATAAAGTAGTTGAATTATTTTTCTCATTGAACCGAAGCCCCCACACAATCAGTGCGGCAATTGCTGCAAAATAGAAAGCATAACCCCAGAAGAAAGGCATACCAAGGCTATTAACGAACAATACGTCAAACTGACCGGCAGCTTTCATGGAATATTGTATCACGCCCAGCTGTACAATTCCGGTAATCAGGCAGCCGATGATAAATGCCCATATAGCTCCTTTGGTTGTGGGTTGATAGCGGCGGTAATAATAGATCATTACGATGGCCGGGATAACCAGCAGGTTCAGCAGGTGCACACCTATGGAAAGGCCCATCATAAAAAACAGGAAAATGATCCATCGGTCGCTGCGCAGCCTGGCATGCTGGTCGTTGCCTGCTTTTTCGTCGGCATGTTCCCACTTAAGCATAGCCCAGAATACAAGTGCGGTGAAAAATGATGAAAGGGCATATACCTCACCTTCTACGGCACTGAACCAAAATGAGTCGCTGAAGGTATATGCAAGACCGCCTACCACACCGGCAGCCATTGTGGTAAATAATTGGGTGCTGTTCAGTTGCTCCCCGGCACCCACGTACATTTTTCGGGCAAAATGTGTGATACTCCAGAACAAAAAAAGTATGGTAGCGGCGCTGGCAAGGGCACTCATAAAGTTCACAGCGCTAGCGGCTGATTGTCCGTTATCTCCAAAAAGAATAATAAAAAATCTGCCCAGCAATACAAAAAGCGGGGCTCCGGGTGGGTGAGGCAACTGCACCCCTTTGGCGCATGCAATAAATTCGCCGGTATCCCACAAACTTCCTCTAGCTTCACGGGTGAGGAAATAAGTGGCAAAGGCTATAAAAAAAACCAGCCATCCGGTAATGTTGTTGATCTTTCTAAAACTCATACAGCGTTGATTTTTTCCCCCTTTTTCCGGGGGTTAGCAAAAATAGGGATATTCGGTTCATGCCACACAGGTTGTACATTCCGGCTGTAAGTTTGTGGCCACAGTTGCATTTGGTTTATGCGTCCTGTTCAAAATACACTTTAACAGTGCGGTACGAAATCAGGTTTTGAGTTATTTTTTCGGAAAACCCTTTGAGTCCGAACAGGCCGGCTGCATTCCCTTTGTTGACGGCTATTTCCAGGTATCCTGCGCTATTGAACATAGCAAGTTTTTCTCCTTCCTGTACATCGGCATAGGTTTCGGAAATATGGTCTATGTATTCACCACGGGCAAAATCAATCCGGAATCTCCGGCCTTTTCTTTTTTCTTCAAATTGCTGTTTGGTAATATTGACAATCACATTTTCAAACGTATCAATAAAAATAATCTGTCCTTCCAGCAACCGTTCATCAGAAGATGGCTGCAGGGGTTTTATTTCCATATATGAAACATCTGCATTCCCGATTTGCTGCAATGGTTCGCCCGCTGCCAGTTGATTGGCGGTTTGGCCCATAGCGGCAGCAATATGCAGAATATCTTTTGGCAATGAGGGATCAAGGGGGATTCCCAATAACAGATCGGGCGGCTTCTCCATGATCATTGTCAGTAAACCGTTATCGGCACAAAGCAGATACTGGTTTTGGTAAAAAGCGAGCAGAAGCTGTATGGGTCTTTTTTCAAAAAGATTTGTCAGCAAGAGGTGAATTGTATAATCCGGAAAATGTGGAAATGCAGAGCGGCACACATAGACTGTTTGGGGATAGTTAAAAGGAGTGATGTTGTGGGAGATATCCACAATGCTGAATGCCCCGTTTATTTGCATCAACCGGGCTTTGATGGCCGCAACGAGGTAATCGGGGCTTCCTATATCCGATGTAAGAGTGAGGATCGGCAATTGATCATGATTTAGTCTGAATTCCTGCTTTAAATGTAAGCTCTTTACTTCATGTTGCAGTATGCAAATGCAAAAATTGCGTGGACCTTACTTGATGAGTTTCCCGTTTTTGAAAAAAAACCGGTAAGTCAGCTTATCCGAAAGCCGGGGCAGAAATTTTTGCATGAACACTGTTCTCTTCCCGGTAAATGTCAGCACCAGGGTTCTCTTTTTTTTGCGAATAGCCCTCAGGCTGCGCCGGGCACATTCTTCTGCACTCATCATTTTGTTTTCATCCATTGGTGTTTCACCATGTGAATCGCCTTGTGCATTCAGTGCGGCGTTTCTTATATTGGAGCTGGTGAACCCAGGGCAAATCCACATGACATGCACAGCATCTGCCATCAGTTCGGTTTTAATGGCTTCCAGCCAGCCCTGCAGGGCAAACTTACTGGCCGAATACCCGCTTCTGCCTGGCAAACCCCGGTAGCCGGCTATGGAAGAAATTCCTACGATGGTTCCTTTTCTTTCGATCAGACTGGATAATGCATAGCGGGTGCAATAAACGCTACCATAAAAATTAATATCCATCACTTTTCTGAGTACATCCATTGAAACATCCTTGAGCAACGCTCTCATGGAAATGCCGGCATTATTGATCAGGATGTCAATACCACCATAAATTTTTATCGTTGATTCAATGAAACGACGGCAATCGTTTTCATTGCTTACATCAGCAACTGATGTAAGCAGGTGTGCTGAAGGAAACTCGGACTGAAGCTGGTAGAGTTTATCATGATTTCTGCCGCAGGTGGCAATTTTGGCTCCTTGCTGCAGCAGGGCAGTAACCATGGCTTTCCCGATGCCTTCTGTGCCACCGGTAATGGCCACTACTTTGTCTTTATAATAGGAATTCATTGTGCGGTTGTTTACGTTGCTGTGGAAAAAGGATTGCGCCTTACGATGCCGAAATTACAGAACACAGGCATCAGTTGTGCCTGAAATTTTTATTGAGGTGGTACATGCCCTGCTTCTTTTCGGTTGGTATTATTCGGAACAGAACGGTCCGGTATAAATGGTCTTGTGCACGGATATTCAAGCCGGTATTTGTTGGTCGTTATGGCCTGAGATGTACGGGGGAATGTTTAAAAAGTTTTGGAGCAAAAGGAGGCAGACCGTATTTTTGCACTCCCCAAAAGAAAAGGCTGATCTCGTAGCTCAGTTGGTAGAGCACAACACTTTTAATGTTGGGGCCCTGGGTTCGAGTCCCAGCGGGATCACCGGGTTTTTTTCAGGTAATGCTTCCGCATTACCTTTTTTTATCTCTTTTTGGTGCTGGTACTGCAGGTATTGTGCTGCCAGTAGCGGAATCGGGCACTGTCGCAGGCAGTTGTATGTTCTTGAATCCCGGGGGCACCAGTTCCAGCAGTTTTTCCATCATCAATTCATACTGCCTGGTTTTGCCATGCTGGGTCTCTATATTGGCATATACCAGTTTTTGTTCACCACAATACACACTGAGCGATCCGTCTTTTCGGGCTTTATCGTTATCCTGCAGTATTGCATTAAAACCTGCTTCAGCCATTTTTTTGTAAATCAGTTCATGGGTCGTGAATACAATGTCATCAGGATCCTGCAAGCTGTCGGCAGATACCATACGGGCATCTGTTTCCCGTTCACCACCCGGCAGGTAGCTGCGTACAGAATAATGTCCCTCAAAATTATTGTGAAGCGCCACGATACAGTTTTTTTCTTCCGGGATGAGTTGTAGCAGCCGGTCGGCAAATTGTTTTACTTTTTCTGCAGCCAGCGGGTGGTATCTCCCGTTTTCTTTCAGGGTTTGCTCAATCCCTTCCGGGGAAAAAATCCGATTTGCATCAAAACTGAATGTCTTGCCCTGGAAGCGAAACCGGATATTTCGCTGATGTTGGTTGCCAATCCGGATCAGCATGCCCCCGGTTTTTTTCAGTATAGCTTCAGCAGCCTGAACCGCTGTTTGTTCATTGTCGTGCATATTGATGCATACGATGCCCTGCGATGCACCATATTGCCGCACAATAATCGGGATGGTTTTATCTTCCAGCTTGTAATAAATCTTTTTTTCCTGAAGATGATGCCGGTTTTCGGGCAAAGGCTGCAGCTCGTTCTGGGGCTGCGCAAAACCACCGCAGTTGCAGGCAAGCAGGAATATTATGCAAAACAGGGATTTCAGCTTTTGGCTTTTTATAAAGGTACGCAGCAGATGCTGTTGGCAGCTACCGGGAAGCTGGTATTTTTCAGATGCGGAAAAGAAAATGGCAGGGCACGCAACTAGTCAAAGCAGTTCTTCTTTCATACGTTGCATCAGTTTTTTTTCAATCATTTTAGTGGCAAGTGTGATCATGTTCATAAATGCAGTAGCTCCGGAGATACCGTGCCCGATGATCACTGGTTTTGTAACACCCAGCACCGGGGTTCCTCCGTACATTTCAAAATTGAACCTGCTGAAATATTCATCCGTGGAATTATTTCTGTGGCTGATCTCAAACAACGATTCGGCCATTTTCAGAATGATATTTCCGGTAAAACCATCACATACCATTACATCTGCTTTGTGACGCAACACATCCCGGCCTTCAATATTTCCGATGAAGTGAATGTGCTGATTGTTTTTCAGCAGCGGGTAAGCGGCCTGGGTCAGCAGGTTTCCTTTTCCTTCTTCTTCACCAACATTGAGCAAGCCCACAGCTGGCTTATCAATGCCCAGCACCAGTTGGGCATATACAGAACCCATAATTGCAAACTGGTTCAGTTGTTCAGGTTTGCAGTCCGCATTCAGCCCGACATCCAGCAGTAATCCGGTTCCCCCGTTTTCTCTGGGGATGATGGTGGAAATTGCAGGGCGAATGACGCCTTCCAGTGTTTTTATGCTGAACAATGCGCCCACCAGCATTGCACCTGTATTTCCTGCGCTGATAAAAGCATCAATTTTTCCGGCAGCCAGCATCTGAAACCCAATGGCAATGGAAGATTGAGGTTTTTCTTTCAATGCACGGGTGGGATGTTCCTGCATGTCAATTACCTGAGGGGCGTGTACAATGGTATAGCAGGATTCGGGCAGTGCGGCATCTGCAATGATGGGTGCCAGCGCTGCCTTATCACCAATTAGTACAAGAGATGCAGGGTGGGCGGCGCCTGAAATATAGAGGGCAATACCTTTTACGGCTTCCAGCGGAGCGAAATCGCCCCCCATCATATCTATACCAATGGTCATAAAAATTCTAAAATAGCAAATTCCAAAGCCCGGCGTATGTCCTGCTCCGGAATTTGGAATTTGGTACTGATATTACGGGTATTTTATTTTTTCCCCTGGGCTTTATCGGCCACCAGTTTACCCTTGTAATACAGTTTGCCCTCGCTCATATGTGCACGGTGCCGCAAGTGAGTTTCACCTGTGGTACTATCTTTACTCAATGTGGCTGCAGTTGCTTTGTAATGCGTTCTGCGTTTTGCGCTTCGTTGCTGGCTGTGCCGGCGTTTCGGATTTGGCATAACTCAAATATTAATACGTTAATCTAAATCTTTAAATTTTTCTAAACCTTTCCAGATTGGGTTTTCTTTTGGTTGTTCGTTCGTTTGTCCTTCTGATTCCATTTTTTTCAGGGCTTCTCTGGCTGCAGGGTTGCAGTGGGGGCCATCCATTTCCTCGAACCCGCATTTTTTCTGCATCGGGAGGCTGAGGTTGATAAACTCATAAATCCAGTCGGCCACATGCAAGTGGGTTTCACTTTTGCTGATGTAGTACACATCCGGATCATCTTCCTGCCCGTTCCTCAGTTCCGGCTCCTCCACCATTTTTATGATGATATTGAACTCATCCCACAAATCCAGCGGTAAAGGACTGTTGCAACGGTCACAAATGACTTCCGTAGTGCCTCCGATTTCAAACTTTAATAACAGGAAGCCTGCTTTTTTGTCAATGGTCAGTTTTACATGTGCCTTGCAGTTTTTAAAATCCTGCTGCTGGTATTGTTCAAAGAACCTGTCATCAATAGAATACGGAAACTCATGAATTCCGGGTTTCAATCCCACAAATGCTATTTCAAAGTCCCGGCGATGGCTCATGAATCATCGTTTATATCCGAATTTTTCGGGAGTGCAAAGGTAAGGTAATGCGGGGAAAAGACTCTCAGGTTTTCCTTTTTTTTTGGATGGAATCGTCCTACATTCGTTCTATTCATGAACCCTTAAATCTTAAGTAGTTGCAGCAATTTTTATCCCGGATTTTTTCACGATTGATGAGAAGCTGGAGCTGGGTATTACTAATTCTGTTCACGATCCTCATTAAATGGGTATCCTGGCACCCTGATTGGGTGGAGGCTCATTACAGTAAAGGGTTCTACCCATTCATTGCCCGGGTGCAGAGGGTATTGTTCGGCTGGCTCCCTTTCAGCGTTGGCGATCTGTTGTATGCCGGGTTCATCCTCATTATTCTGTATAAGACGTATAATTTTTTCAGGACTGTATTCAGAAAAAAATTCACCAGGGCCTATTTTATTTCCGGCCTGCAGCAAATGATTTTCTTTTTCCTGTTCCTGTACGTGACGTTTAACCTTCTGTGGGGGCTAAACTATAACAGAAAAGGGATTGCAGCCCAACTGCATCTTGAAGTAAAAAAATACAGCCTTGCCGATCTTGATACCCTGGCAAGGGTGATGCAGAACAGGGTAAATTATTATGCCGGGTATGTAACAGAACAAGAACGGGATTCATTTGACCGAAAACGGGTTTTATTCAGGGGGGCTGCTGAAGCATACAAGCAGTCAGCGCAACAATACCCATTTTTACAATACAGGAATCAATCAATGAAGCCTTCATTGTTCAGTTACCTGGGCAACTATCTCGGTTTTCAGGGTTACTATAATCCTTTTACAGGAGAAGGGCAGGTGAATACCACAGTACCCAGGTTCATTGAGCCCTATGTTACCACGCATGAAATAGCCCACCAGCTTGGTTATGCAAAAGAAAGTGAGGCCAATTTTGTGGGATACCTTGCAGCCAGGCGGCATCCATCTGCTGCTTTTCGTTATTCAGTGTATTATGACATGTATAACTATGCCGTGAATGAAATTTTTCTTTTTGATTCTTTACTGGCCCGAAGTATCCAGGATCGTGTACACATACAGGTTCAGAAAGACCAGCAAGAGTTTCGGATGTTTATGAGAAAGTATAAAAATCCTGTCGAAAAACTGATCATGTGGGCTTATGGTCAGTTCCTGAAAGCCAATAACCAGCCCGCCGGAAAACGGAGTTATAATGAAGTGCTGATCTGGTTGATTGCCTATTATAAAAAATACGGGTTGCAGGCATTGTAAACATCCCGTACCTTTCCTTTTTGATCTGAAGTATGAATAATAAAATAAAATTGGTACTTGCCCTGTTTCTTTCATTACTCACGGGGGCTGCAGGCAGTTTTTTTACCAGTACAGGAGAAGGCACCTGGTATCAGGGTATTCAAAAACCTGAATGGAACCCTCCGGGCTGGATTTTTGGGCCGGTATGGACCACACTTTATATTCTGATGGGGTTTGCATTTTTCCTGGTCTGGAAATCTGGCAGTAATATTGAAAAAAAGAGGCCAGCAATTTTATTATTTGCTATTCAGTTGCTGTTGAATTTTTTATGGTCAGTCATCTTTTTTTACCTGGAACAACCGGGCTGGGCTTTTGCAGAAATCGTGCTACTCTGGTTGATGATCCTTGCCACTATTATTACATTTGCCCGCATCAGCAGGGTGGCGGCCTGGTTACTGGTTCCTTATATCAGCTGGGTGAGTTTTGCAGCGCTGCTCAACTTTACCATCTGGAGGCTGAATTAAAATTTGTTTTTCCACATCATACTCTCCACAGGCCTGTCGGGCTGATTGCTGTATTTCGCATTTTTTTTCAGGTGATAGGGATTTTCAATAATCCCATCAACAGGAAAATAAATCAACTGGCCAACGGGCATTCCTTTGTAGACCCTGACGGGTTGCTTTACTGAAATCTCCAGGGTCCAGTGTCCGCAAAATCCCACATCACCTTTGCCCGCAGTGGCATGAATGTCAATCCCCAGCCTGCCGGTAGAAGATTTTCCCTCTAAAAAAGGCACATGGGCATGCGTTTCGGTATACTCTTCAGTTACTCCCAGGTAAAACAATTGTGGTTGCAGGATGATACCCTCTTCGGGAATCTCAAAATATTCAATCGGGTTATGTTTTTTGGCGTCCAGTATTTCGTCTGTATATCTGGCCAGCCATTTACCCAGGTGTACATCATAGGAATTGCTGCCCAGGCAACTTCTGTCATACGGGGTTATCTTAATCGTACCTTTTTCTATTTCCTTCAGTATGCGTGTATCAGAAAGTATCATTGTATATCTTCGTTTATATTGAGCAAAGTAAAAAGGAAAAGCTGACGAATGCCGGTTTTTTTTCAACAGCAAATCAACGAACACACTCGTCTTGGGGTGTGGAAAATTGAAGAAACAGAAGATTTCTTTAAGGGAAATGTGCCGCAGCACAGAGAGGTTACGCATCCCCATAAAAGATTGCAACACCTGGCAGGCAGGTTTTTGCTTCAATTTCTTTTTCCCGACTTTCCTTATCATCTGATTGAGATTGCCGATACCCGCAAACCTTTTCTGCCGGATGAACAATACCATTTTTCTATTTCGCATTGTGGTGATTATGCAGCGGCTATTGTAAGCAGAGATAAAAGGGTAGGAATTGACATTGAAATACCGGTAGAAAAGATCAGTAAGATGATGTATAAATTTCTTTCTGCAAAGGAGCATGAATTATTTCATCTTATTGAGCCTGATAAAGAACGGATACCCTTCGCCACTCTGCTGTGGTCGGCAAAAGAATCAGTATTCAAATGGGATGGTAATGGCGGAGTGGATTTCCGGAAACAGATTCAATTAAAGAAATTACATGAAGAAAATGAAACAATTGACTGTTTTTTTTCAAAAAAGAATACTGAACTGACCATCCATTATCGCCAGTTTGAGCATTTGGTGTTGGCGTGGGTAGTGAGTTAATGCTTATTACAAAAAAATCCCCGGCCCTTTGCAGAACCGGGGATGAACTCATGAAAAATAGGTTAACGTATTACAACGACCTTTTTGGATATAATCTTTTTATCACCCACCAGTTGAACCATATAAACACCCGGTTCATTAATAGTGATTTTAGTGCTATGCTCCTGACCAATATTCATTTGTTTTATCATTTGCCCGCTTGCATTAAATATCCTTAGTGATTGTGCTGCATTGCCAGCATCAACAGTTACGGTAAAACTACCGTTTGATGGATTGGGATAAACATTGAATCCTGGTTTGATACTTTCAACAGTAACAGGATCAGGAACCTCTGCATTGGTATATCCCCGACGGGTTATGCCACATGTTCCCACATAGTCTCCATGATCGAGGTGTGCCGGAACAGCCGAGTTGTCCACGCAGATCGTATTTCCATTATGACAGATGGTTGTTTTTTGATTATTCCCATTGCCGCAGCGTACATCTTCAGCAAATATGTTTGCACAATCTGTAGTAGTACAATTTGATGCCGGATCAGTCACTGTCAAACAAAGTTGTGCTGTATCCATCAGGCAGACGGTAACAGATGCGGTACTTACACCCGTCATTGTTTCGCCGGGTAACAGGGCTCTGTCTAATGACCAGCTATATGTAAAAGGACCGGTGCCTCCTGTTACGCTTGCTGTTTTAGATACGCATTGATCGGCAGCATATCCGAAGTAAGTGTTTTCGTCGGAACCGGCTGATACGGTAGGAGCAGTAGCGCCCACAGGCGCCCATCCAGCCACCCATGTCATTGGGTTTGAACTAAAGAGTAAACCCGTATGTCCGTTTTCTGAGATATCGGCAGTAGTGGTTCCCAAACCTTCATCCATCTTCCAAAAGGTATGTAAGTTTGAATAAAATGGATGGCTTGAAGTAGTGTACTTATCATACCATGAAGCAACCGTAACATTATTAAAAGCCACACTCCATATTCGGAATTCATCAATTGTACCCCCAAAAGGCCCCAAATTTAATGTTTCGGAAACATCTCCTAAAACTGCGGTAGGAAAAACATGGGCTTTGGGACTTGATGTCCCCGTAGCAGCCAACGATCCGTTGATATATAAACTTGGTATTCGGTTAGAATAAACAACGGCTATATGAGTCCAATCAGTACTTGATATAGCGGTATAGTGAACTAAAGATACAGGCAAATAATTTGCTCCACCTTCAATGATAGCCACTCCGTTAGTGCCTACAGAAACACCCACTCCGCATGAATCTGCTTCATAATAACCGGGGAATACAGCATAACTCTGCCCACCCCAACCTTCATATTGCTCATTAAATGCAATCATTCCTGCTTTAATTGTCGTGATGGGTTTAATCCAGAATTCCATCGTGAAGTTGTTTTCTACATCATAAATCATCGGATACCACAAATCAGTCATGACATAGCTGTCGTTATTAGGGTCAAAGCTTAATGCCTTTCCGCATTGCGCAGATATGTACCCGGATTGAAGCAACAGGGCTGCGATTAATATTTTTCTCATAACAATAGTTTTAGCTTTTAGTTGTATGGTGTTTATTTACCGTTTCCAGTCAGGATTAATCCGTATCGGGTTAGAATCAAAATCGGTAATCGGGGTTGATGGATTAGCGAATGAAAAAGTTTTGAAACCATAGGTATAATAACTCCTCGTACAGCATCCGGTAACCGGAGAGCAGGTTTGTGATTGATAATAATTTTTCACTGTAAATTTTAAATCCCCGGGCGAAATGGACAGATTATAGGCTGCATCATCTTTTCGCCAGGTAAGTAATGGCGTTGGGGAACTTACATCAATGGTATAAAGTTGATATATCCCCTGGTTGCCCGGATAAGATTCGCTGCACCGTGGCACTGTAAGGATGGCAACCATATTTGTTCCGGCTGTTTTTCCCCAATCTAATTCGGTTATGGATTTAAACTGGCTCAGGTCAATGGTATTAATCACCGTATTTAAATTCAGGTCAAATATTTTGAGATAATTCTGATCGGTAGAAATCTGCCTTTCGATGAATACAAGCTTAGAACCATTGGGATTGAAAGAAATATCATCTCCTATTGTCCAATCGGCATTGGCAGCAGCATATAAAACAGAAGCCGTTCCGCCACTCGCTGGCAGGATACGAATCTTATCCGTTTCACTTGCTTTTTTCCATACACTTGCTATTTGATTTGCCCCGGGCCGCCATTTTCCCTGCTTATACTGGCCTCCGGCAGCTATGCCATCAGCAATTTTTGTAGCGCCGGAGCCGGTGGGCACTCCGTTGTTTAATGAAATATTTAATGTGTAGAGGTTAGCGTTATCGGCAGTAAAACATAATTTGGCGCCGGTTTCATTCCATGCCGGGTGACTAACGGGTTGTGAAAGCTTGCTATAAACTTTGGTTTCATTGGCCCCGTTTTCATCTGCAACAGTAATACCGGCGTACCATTGAGTAAGATTGTTTGTAAAATAAGTTTTCGTGAACGCTAAAACAGGATTGGCATTGGCAGGTGGCGCCGGTTTGCCTTTTTGCATAGTTTCTTCTGCAGGCTTCTGCAGGTTGTCATACTCCTGATTGGATTTGCTGCAAGCAACAAGCAAAATAACAGCGAGGAAGAAGATGGCCGCTTTTTTCATAACAAATAGTTTTAGTTATAGAAATGAATCGGTGCCAAATCTATTTTGCCTGTTGATGAGGCGGAATAGCATATTGACAGGTGAGGAATGGGTTTTGATAAGTGAAGCTAATAGAGAATAAGTGAGTAAGTCGGAAAACTACGATACCTGTGTACAAGGCGGCTATATTTTGAAAACATTGGTGAAGTTGTTTTTTATTTTCTGTTTTTGACAGCCGGGTAGCAGTTATTTCAAATAAATACTCACATGTTGACAATAGGCATCAGTTGTGAAAACGGGGTGAATACTTTTTCAGCTTAGATTAATTTGCTACCTTAATGCAGGGCCACAGACAGGGTTATAGTAAGACCTGTTCAGCGTTCCTGTGTTTTTCTTTCGCACCCTGTTTAACAAACCGGACTCTATACTATAAAATCTTTATCAGTAAAATATTAGAATGATAAGTATTAGTCGCCTTTTATGCTGGAAACTGCTTCTTCTTTTCTGCGGATCATCTGTTTGCGGCCAGAACAAAACAATTGATTCATTGCTGTCCGTTCTTAATTCTGCAAAACAGGATTCCAATAAGGTAAAACTGTTCAATGATCTTGCCGCAAAATATATCAGCATTAATAATACTGCAAAGGCAATTACTTACACTGATAGTTCAGAAATCCTTGCGGCTTCACTTAATTATAAAACAGGAAAGGCAAATGCCATTGTTCTGAAAGGACAGTCCGAATCAAAAAAAGGTAACTGGGAAAATGCAGTGAGTAAATACAAACTGGCTGCAAACCTGTATCATGAATTGGGAGACAAGATAGCTGAGGCGAACACATTTACAAGTATTGCTTTTGAACATACCAAAAAAGACAGTTATGTGGAAGCTCTTCGGTACCGCCATGCAGCAATGAAACTTTATGAGGAACTGGATGATAAAGACGGATTGATAACTACTTATCTCGGCATCGGTTCTGTTTATGGAAATCTGGCTAATTACCCCGAAGCGCTGAAAAATTTTCTTATTGCCCTTAAAATGGCGAGGGAGGCTGGTAATAAAAGTATGATAGCAGGTGCTTTGCGGAACTTAAGTGTGCTTTACCAGTATGAAAACAACCTGGCAGCATCGTTTACTGCAGCAAAAGAGAGCTTAAAAATATCGCAAGAAACGGGAAATAAAAGAGGAGTTGCATCTGCCTCCGGCAGCCTCGGTGTTATTTATACAAAACAGGAAAAATATGAAGAGGCTATAAATGTATTTACCAGGGCACTGGAAATTTACAGGGACTTGGACGACAAACAGAACGTCGCCTATATGTATAACCAGATAGGTACAGTAAAAACTAAGCAGGGTAAACTTGATGAAGCATTAGGTTTGTGCCGGTCTGCATTACAATTGCGGTCAGCGGTAAACGATAAGTGGGGTGTTGCAGAATCAGGAATTAATATTGGTTCGTTGTTGGCTAAGCAGTCGGCCCTGTTGCCGGAAAATGAAGCAAGGACTAAATATGATTCAGCAATCATGTATATCAGCAAAGCTGCAGCAGTAATGAAAGAAATCGGTTACAAACAATCTGAGCAAGCTGCCTACAAGCAATTATCTGAAATTTATTTAGCGCTAAAAGATTATAAAAAAGCGATTGAGTACAAAGAAATGCACCTGAAAATAAAGGACTCAATAATGAACAATGAGACCACAAGAAAACTTGAACAACAACGAACGCAATTTGAAGTGGAGAAAGCAGTAGCCGAAGAAAAAGTACAGAAAGAAAAAGCCATATCCGAAGAAAGAATAGCCAGCGAGAAAAAACTGGCAGAAGAAAGACTGCAGCAGGAAAAAATACTGGCAGATGAGAGAGTAAACAATGAAAAAAAGCTGGCCGATGAAAAAACCCGGCATGAACTGCAGGCAGCACAGGATAACTATTTGTATGAGCTTGCATTGGCTGATGAAAGAACTGCACAGGAAAAAATAAAAGCAGAAGAGCAATTAAAAAAAGAACAGGCACTGGCAGAGGAAAAGTATAGGTCGGGGCTGGTGCTGGAAGC
The DNA here is from genome assembly GCA_964473035.1 of uncultured Chitinophaga sp. Classification (GTDB taxonomy): domain Bacteria; phylum Bacteroidota; class Bacteroidia; order Chitinophagales; family Chitinophagaceae; genus JJ008. The sequence goes on along the minus strand of CAYYMK010000027.1, from coordinate 6,919 downwards.
TACTAAGGCAGAAAAGGAAAAAGAAAAGGCTGCAATCAAAAGAAGGAATGAACTCCTGCTGTTTGGAGGAATTATGCTGGTGCTGATATTGCTATTCGGGTTTTTGTATCAACGGCAGCGTACACAAAAGCAAAGAGCACTGGAAAGAGCCGATGCTGTACATAAAATGGCCGAACTGGAACTGCAAAGCCTGCGGGCCCAACTGAATCCGCATTTCATGTTCAACTCTCTCAATGCCATCCAGGAACTGATCCTGATGGAAGACAATGAACGGTCGCATACCTATCTTTCCCGGTTTTCAAAGCTGATTCGCATGCTGCTGGACAATGCCAGCCAGCCATTTATTCCTTTGAGGAAAGAAATTGAATTCCTTGAATTGTATTTATCGCTGGAAAAGCTGCGGATACCCGACCTTCAATACAAAATTGAAATTGATCCCGGAGTTGATCCTAATAATACTACTGTCCCAAATATGATGCTGCAGCCGTATATTGAAAATGCTATCTGGCATGGTTTATCACCGAAAACAAGTGATAAAAAATTACAATTACATATTTACAGGCAAAACGGAACGGTGCAGTATGAAGTTGAAGACAATGGTGTAGGACGTAAAAAAGCTGCTGAATTTAAAAGTCTTTACCGCAAAGAGCATAAATCAAAGGGGATGGAACTGTTGAGCAAAAGATTTAAACTGCTGAGTGAGCAATTTGGTTCAGAGATTAGTACCACGGTTATTGATCTGCAGTCAAACGAAAATTCAAATGGAACCCGGGTCACCATCCATGTGCCTGATTCAATGACCAGGGCTAAAAAGGAAGTTATTGTATGATACGAACCATTATTATAGACGACGAACCATCCGCCCTGAATGTGCTGAGCCTGATGCTGAAGAAAAAATGCAAGGAGGATGTGGAGATCGTTGGTACCACCAACTCCCCCTTTGCAGGTAAAATGCTGATTGAACAGCAGAAACCTGACCTTGTTTTCCTGGACATTGAAATGCCGGGCATGACCGGTGTTGACCTTGTCCGCAGCTTCACCAATCCCACATTTCGTGTTGTATTTGTTACGGCTTATGATGATTATGCAGTGGAAGCTTTCCGTTTAAGCGCAGTGGATTATTTGCTCAAGCCCATTGGTTCGGAAGATGTGATAAGGGCCGTGCAGAAAATAAAAGATGACCTCCGGAAAAATGAAAATCCATTATCAGCACAATTGCAGCATTTGGAAAAACTGCTGAACAAACATTCTGATAACGGCGAAAGTAAAATCGGAATCGGGATGCAGGATAAGATTGTTTTTGTGAACGTAAAAGACATTGTTTACTGTGAAGCCAGCGGGTCTTATACCAATGTGTATTTACATAGCGGGGAAAAAATGGTGGCTTCCCGGCTGCTGGGTGATTTTGAGGAGCAGCTCGCCGGAAATAAATTTTTCCGCATTCATCATCACTATCTCATCAATCTTAAGCATGTAAAAGAATTTCAACGCAATGACGGGGGCTATGTGGTTATGGAGAATAATAAACAGCTGGAAGTATCACAGAGGAAGCGGAAGGATTTCCTGGATGCGATACAGGATAGTGTGGTGTAACAAGTCATTATTTAAAATTCAACCCTTTAAGGTTTGTGGCTACTACCAAATGGTTCTTTTATTTACTTTTAATCCCTTCGGGATAAATGTTCACAGATATGATAAGTGCAGAATAACACAGTTGGGGTATGAGGCCTCTGATGCTAAGAATTCCTGGGTGTCATAGATAAGTAATCTTAACGAGTATATTTTCCATATACATTTGCCGGTACAATTTTTTTTATTTTGGTTCTGCTGGTCCAATCCCGAAGGGATTAAACCCGAATAGATAGGAAAATAGTAATGGGTCTGAACCCCGAAGGGGTTCAATATAAAAAACTCACAAAAAGATATTTCTCATCAAAATCAATTGCAAATTCTTTCAATAAATCGATGAATTCATCCCGGAAGGAAACTGATTTGTGATGTGCTTCCTGGTTTTTTACATATTCGATCAACCTGTCCTTCTCTTTGATTGTATACGTAAAAGCTCCATAGCCGTCCTGCCAACCAGGGAAATTTTTAAACCAACCCGATTCTTTAATTTTCATTGAACTGGCAACTTTGATATCTTTCACTAAATCTGAAAGAGCTATTGTAGGATGAAGATGGGTAACGATATGAAGATGATCTTCTACGCCATTTATACGATAAAGATGACATTTATTGTTTTTGATAATTCCCGAGATATATTTAAACAATTCAGGTCTATTGTTTGAAAGTAAGCAAGGTTGCCGGTTACGGGTACCAAATACGATTTGGTAGAGAATTTGGGTGTAAGTACTCATGATTTTTTTAATTCAACCCTTCCAGGGTTGTTGCTGCTAACAGAGGTTTCTTTTATTCACTTTTAATCCCTTCGGGATACATTGTATGCTGCTTGTTATTTACACCTCTTCGCCATTTTCATCCGAAGAATTTTCAAGTAAATTCAAATCAACATCAGTTCCTGAGATACCTTCAATACTTCCTCTTATATGTGCTGCATTCAGCAAAACTTTTTCTAATTGTTTTTCCCTTTGCTTCCAAAGTTTTTCCATCGCATCTCTTTCTTTTTGAATAGAAAGTTTCATACTCATAAAACCTTCCCGGATGGCCTGCCATTGCTCTGCAAATTCACGGCTGGTTAAGTAATCGTATAACAGATGCATTTTATCGCCCCTGTTTTCCTGGCTTTTTAAAGCAGTGGATATTTTTATAATGCTATCACGAAGCATCTGAACAATGGGTCTTACTTCTGCAAATGAACATATCCAAACACCACTTTTTTCGCCAAAGCTGTCCATGTCTTTAGGTAATGCTTGTGTAACGAGGACTGCGACATCTGCCCCCTGGCTGCGCATATCGGTTTTTAGCTTTTCTATCCAGTCGGCAGCAAAATCCTTTGTTCGTTTGCTTTCAAAAATAATCTTACCGCATTCCTGCCCGAAATTGTTGCGGACGGTCTGAATGCAATCAGCCCCACGAACGCCTTTGCCTACTTCAGTGATTACATCAAAAGGAAATGCGGCTTTCAGCATTTCTTCCAGTGCCAGTTCCTGTACTTCACCCTGCAACTGCATGGAGCCCTGTTCTGCTTTGCGACGCATTTCCTCGGCAAGCTTTTTTTGATCATCCAACTGTTTTTGTAATTCTTTTACCTGCAGCTGAAATTCGGTTTCCCTGGCAATCATCCGTTGTTCTTCCAGTTTACGGATATCATCAGTCAATTTTTCTCTTTCCTGTTGTAGTTTTTTTTGGACTGACAGTTCGAGTTCAGCTTCTTTATTTTTAAGTTCTTGTTCTTTTTTTAGAATTTCAACCTGTTGTTGACGGGCTTCTTTTAGTTTCTCTTCAAATTCTTTGTTGTGTTGCTCAGCCAGCCGAAGCCTGGTTTCAAAATCAGTGGCAATATTTTTACGGATATTTTCTTCCAATTCTTTTTCTTTATTCTTTTTCCATTCTTCTGCCCGGGCATTCGCTTCTTTCCGAACCTGGTCTTCTATTGATTTCCGTATGGATTCGTTCGGCTCAAACTCATGACCGCAATTCGGGCATTTTATTTCGGTTGCCATTTGTACTCTTTGTTTCAAATCTACAAATAATACTTCGTCCCGTTTACAAACAGGGCTTCGTTGCATATCATAATAAAAGCGACTCATTTTACTGAATCGCTTTTGTGCCCCGGAACGGAGTTGAACCGTTACCCGCATTGCTGCAGACAGGATTTTAAGTCCTGCGTGTCTACCAATTCCACCACCAGGGCAGAAAAAAATCAGAGAGTTAGAAGGTTCAAAGAATGAAAAAATCGATTCTTCTAACCATAGAAACTTCTGAAGCTCTGATACTATTGGAATTAAATTAAAAATCCTCCGCCTGTGTGGCAAGAGGATTATGTGAGCGGAAGACCGGGCTCGAACCGGCCACCCTGACCTTGGCAAGGTCATGCTCTACCAAATGAGCTACTTCCGCATAAAGAACTGAACAGCCTGATCCTGCTGTATAGTGATCTAATTCCCGGTGCAATAATTTTTGCATTGCCCTGATGCAACAGTTCGGGCCAGCCGGGCTGCAAAAATAAGCATTGCCAATTGTTCAAAAAAATTTCGGTACTTATTTATACTTTGGAGTGTACAAGCTGCTTTCGGGAACAGGGGCATTTATTTTACTATACCTCTTCGTGTACAGCATATAGCATCCCCCCAATAGAAAGGCCACAATACAGGCCACCTGCAGGTAAAAAAGAAAACCAGATGAGGAAATCCAGCTATGGGTAAAGTCCCTCTTTTTCATTTTTTCCAGGCTTTGCTGGTATTCAATTGATTTACTCATGCCAAAAAAAAGTTGTTATGCTGCAAAAATAAGGGGGTCCGGCAAAATTTCATCAGCCTTTTTTCGCGGTGAGTTCCGTAAATGTCTTTTTCTTTTGAACAAAATGGGCCCAGGCGATATTACCTCTAAAATACCCGTGGAGAAGCCCATCCCTCTTTTTGGGAAAAACAGATTTTCTTCTATGAAACAACCACCAGCCAATGAATGCAACATGGGCTTTCAGTACTGCAAGAAAATAGCCCCAATTTCCGGAAAATAATCCTTTCCATGCTGATATCGCATCCAGGAAGCATCGGGCAGGCATGATCCATAATTTTGTCCGGAACGGTAAGTTTTTGGAAAGCATGATCCTGTTATTCCGGAAATTCAGGTATGTTTTCTGAGGGTTAGAATAAGGCAGGGTGCCTCCCCCAACGTGGTACACAACCGATTGCGGGCATGAAAATATTTGAAACCCCGCCAGCTGCAATCTCCAACACAGATCTATTTCTTCCTGGTGTGCAAAAAAATAGGCATCAAACCCATGCAGTTGATGAAAAAGGGCGGAACGAATACACAGGCATGCCCCGCTTGCCCAAAATACAGGCTCTGGCCGGTCATATTGTCCTTTATCTTCTTCCAGTGCATCAAAAACCCGCCCTTTGGCAAACGGGTACCCGTACCGGTCCATCCATCCGCCAGCGGCTCCGGCATATTCAAACAGGTTTCTCTGTTTCCAGTCAAGCAGCTTTGGCTGGCAGGCACCTATTTGTTCATCCGATTCCATTAAATCAATTAGTGGTTGCAGCCAGCCGGCTGTTACTTCCACATCCGAATTCAACAGCACATAATAGTCTGCCTGCACCTGCTTCAGTGCTGCATTATATCCACGGGCAAAACCATAATTGCGGGACAGGCGAATGATGCGGATACCTGGCCAGGAAGTTTCCAGATAGGATAGGGAGTCATCTGTGGATCCATTATCGGCTACCACCAGCTGCACCGCAGAGCCGGAGTGAGCTGTTAACGCAGGGAGAAATTGCTCCAGGAACATCTTGCCGTTCCAATTCAGGATGACAATGGCAACATTTGGGTTGGGTTTCAATGCAGGAAAATAATTTCATCAAAAATAAGGCAAGCCGGTGGAAGCTCGTTACATTCGAAATATGTTTAGGCAGTTGCTGAATTGGAAAATGATCATTGCGTTGATTGCAGTGCTGATTGTGAGCGGCACGGTTTTTTATTCGCAATACCTTGCCCGCAAAATAAAAAGCGAGGAAAAACTTCGTGCCGAGCAGTGGTACCGGGCTGGTAAGTTCATCATTCAGGCGCCCGACTCTGTGGATATCAGTTTTGCAACCCAAATTGTAACCGAAAACAAAACCATTCCCATCATTCAGACAAACGAAAAGGACAGCGTCATTGATTTTGTAAACATTGATACATCCGGAAGCGGGGGGTATGAAGCACTGGCATCAAAATTAAAAAAACTAAAAGCCCTGAACAATCCCATTGTGGACACCTTGCAAGGCACAAAGGTAAACCGCTATTATTATGGAAATACAGCCTTGCTGAATGAGGTACGGTATTATCCTTTTATTCAGCTATTTATTGTCGGACTTTTTATCCTTTTTACGGTTCTTTCACTTCGGAGCAGCTACCGTTCTGCACAAAACCAGATTTGGGCAGGCATGGCAAAAGAAACTGCTCACCAGTTGGGTACACCTGTTTCATCGCTCGAAGGCTGGGTTGAAATGCTACGGGAATCTGGAACAGATCAGAAGATTGTACAGGAACTGGAAAAAGATGTGGACCGGCTGCGACTGGTATCAGACCGGTTTGGGAAAATTGGCAGCACTCCTCAGTTAGAGAATACGGATCTTGTACAACAGGTAAACCGGATGGTGGATTATATGCGAAAAAGAGCGACCGGGAAAATTAATTTTTCCGTACAGACACACGGAATTGATGAAATCCGGGCCGCTATTTCGGCTCCCTTGTTTGATTGGGTAATAGAAAATCTGCTGAAAAATGCATTGGATGCTATGGAAGGAAAGGGAACTATTACCGTAGATATCATTCGGGAAAACGGAACAGTAAATATTGACATTACCGATACTGGAAAAGGCATCAGCCGCCAGAATATTTCCCGTGTCTTCAAACCCGGGTTTACTACAAAAAAAAGAGGCTGGGGGCTTGGGTTAAGCCTGTCAAAACGCATTATACAGCAGTATCACAAAGGCCAGATTTTTGTGAAGCATTCGGAACCTGGCAAAGGAACTGCATTCAGAATTGTGCTGAACAGGTAAAATCTTCTAAATTTGCGTTTCCAAAAACAGTAAATAGTCTGATGAATGAAGCCTTTATTGAAGAGTCAACAGGGGCAGATGCGGAAGCCTTTTGAAATATCTCATTTGACCGAAGCCCGGGTGGCGAAATTGGTAGACGCACCACTTTGAGGTGGTGGCGCCCGAAAGGGTGTGCTGGTTCGAATCCAGTCTCGGGCACAATGCCCCGATATTTTTTCGGGGCATTTTTTTTTGGCAGGTAAGTTACC
>CAYYMK010000026.1:262-34471 GCA_964473035.1 uncultured Chitinophaga sp. | reverse complement strand
AAACCAGACGCCTATGCTGTTACGATCCTGAATTTAAAGCATGTCTAAATCTATCCTTGCCAAAAAGGGATTCAGGCTGGTTTTTTTTACCGGCTGGGGGATTGTAATTGCCGATCATACAGTGGTCTTGTATTTTCTCGGACAGCATTGGCCAAATGCCCTTGCCGATAGCCTCATCAGTACGGCACCTCTCATTTTATGCTCACTTGTCCAAATCAATACATTGCGTTTTTACCTGCCGGGTGCAAGGCAGTATATCAATCTATTTGGCATTTGTCTTTTTCTCACGGTCACCTGGTTTCTACTGGTGCGATGGCTGCTCACTACAATTCCGGATGTAACGGAGAGCTACCGTGCATTGCTGCATCATTCGTGGCCGATCCGTTTCAGTATTGCATTCCTTTTGCTAGGCAGTGTCACGTTGATCAGCATGCTCTGGTACAGCCAGCTGGAACAAAAGGAAAAAGAAGAAAGGAAAGCAGATTCAGAAAAACTGGCAAGGGAAGCAGAGCTATTTAAACTTCGCCAGCAATTACAACCTCATTTTTTATTCAACAGCCTGAACTCCATCAATGCCCTCATTGGCATACAGCCACAGCAAGCCCGGAAAATGATTCAGCAATTATCAGATTTTCTCCGGGGCACACTCAAACGGGAAGAAACGCAATGGATCAAACTTGAAGAGGAATTACAATACCTGCAGTTATACCTCGACATTGAAAAAGTGAGATTTGGAAACAGGCTGGCAACTGAAGTGTCCACAGACCCTGCAACATTAAGTATGCAGGTTCCGGCTCTGCTGTTGCAGCCAGTGGTAGAAAATGCGATTAAATTTGGGTTGTATGACACAACCGGTGATACCCGGATTGTCATCGCCACAAAAAAAGAGGCAGAAGACCTGGTTGTGTCCATTGCCAATCCATTCGATCCCGAAACATCATTTCCCAGACAGGGAACTGGCTTTGGATTGAAGTCTATTGGCCGCAGGCTCTACCTTCTGCTGGCAAGAACTGATTTGCTGAAAACTTCAGCAGCAAATAATATTTTTACAACCGAAATCAGGATTCCACAGGATGTGATGAGGGGATAAACTTTGTAAGTATGAAAAAATTGATCATAATTGATGATGAACCGCTGGCACGTAGTGTGATTAAAGAATACCTGGCGCAGCACCAGGATTTGCAGTTGGTGCAGGAGTGTGGAGATGGGTTTGAGGGATTCAAGGCCATTCAACAGCATCAGCCAGACCTGGTTTTCCTGGATATTCAAATGCCGAAAATTACAGGATTCGAAATGCTGGAACTGCTGGAAAGTCCTCCTTCTATCATTTTTACCACAGCATTTGATGAATATGCAATCAGGGCTTTTGAAGCTCATGCGGTGGATTACCTGCTGAAGCCTTTCGGGCAGGAACGTTTTGACCAGGCTCTGGCACGTTGGAAAATGCAGAACAAAGCATCGGCTGTTCAGCAGGCAAAGGATCTGCTGGATGAAATGAGTTCGGCTCCGGAACTGAGCAACCGTGTGGTGGTCAGGAACGGCAGTAAAATTAAAATTATACCGGTGCAGGATATTTTATACCTGGAGGCAGCAGACGATTATGTAAAAATTCATACCCGGGAAGGGTATTTTCTGAAAAATAAAACAATGAATTTTTTCGAGCAGTCGCTCCCACCTCTTTTGTTTATCCGGTCGCATCGTTCTTATATCATCAACGTGCAGCAAATTACCCGCATTGACCCGTACGAAAAAGACAGCCATGTGGCTGTCCTGAAAGAAGGCCGTAAAGTACCAGTGAGCCGCAATGGGTACGGTAAGCTGAAGCAGGTACTCGGGCTGTAATCAACATTCCCCGTCGAGCACTTTTATCGTTTGCTCATAAAAATTTTTTGCCCGCTCGGGAGTACTACCGATGCACACAACACCAAGTTTGCCATATTGCGACAACGCACCGATGAGGTGAAACATGACACCTTCCTGCGAAGTGCCGTCGTAATGGAGCTGATGCAGCATCGCAATATCAATCAGGTCAGGTGGGGTAATGCCGGTGTATTTTTCACTTCTCAGATTGTCGGAACAGAAATAATACCGGGTTTGCCGGTTGGCAGTGAGGTAAAGCCCGTTTTCATAATCATAATCCCCGTCGGTAAGAAACTGAAGTAGTATATATGGGTGTGTGGTGCCGCCTTTCCGGAGATTAATTTCAATGGCATAATGAACCCAACCTTCCTGCTCCTGCACAGAAATAAAATCAACTGCAAAGCGGCCTGTCACACCAGAGTGCCGGAGTTGTTCTGCTACATTGAGCCCATATCCGCCAATTTCAATAGCATATTGGTCGCTGGCAGGAAAGCTGGCACCCATGAAGACCTGGCCGCTTTCGCCACCTACAAGCTGGTCGTGAGTGGATATGACTTTGCAGTCGCCTAGTGGATTGATGCGGCACTGTACAGAAGGAGAGGTTTTGATGCTGCCGTCAATAAAAGCCTCAACAATTCCACCCATTGACTGAAATTTGAAAATAAAATCACGGTAGGTAAGGTCGCCTGCAACCATCTTCAGCCGGGCCGGAAGATTTTCAGCAATCCAGTGTTTCCAATCACTTACATCTTCTATTCCTTCAAATGAAAATACTGCGTTCCCTTCTCCGGAAAACCCATCGTTCATTTTCACTACTGCTTTACGGAGTTGCGGATCATTCAACTTCAATTTGGTCAGTGCGTCAATAATATCTTCTTCATTTTTCAAATCTTCAAAACCCGGAGGTACCTGTATGCCGCACTGTTTGAAAATTTTCCGGCTATTGCTTTTATTGCCGAGGTGAACAAGTTCTGGATCGCAGCCATAAATGGGTAAGTCCAGATGCACCGAAAGGGTTCGTTCATATTTTGTAACCGTAAAACAGGCAAGGTGTGCTGCATGCCCGGCGGGGATGCTCTTTTTAATCCGTTCAATCAGCCGGGGCCTGTCAAGAATTTTTTCTGTAAGTGATTTGGGAGAAATATCATAGCAGCTCAGCAGGGTCAACCGTTGCAGGGCATGATGCCTGGTAATGCCGGGCAGCAGGTGCAGGTAATAATCCACAATAACCGGGTCTACAGGCGTGCTGGTTACATATACCACATGAGTGCGGGGCATGCGAAGCAGCATGAGCAGGCACAGGAGCCGCTCCTCATAATGTACATGACCGCTTACTTTCGATAAGATTTCCTGATCCAGCGTCAGGGAAGGAATGATGACCACGGTTTTGGCTGCCAGTTTATCAGGAAAAACTTTCCGGAACTGCCGGGGAAACTGTTGTTGTATTTTTCGGAAAATCTGTATTTCCTCCATGGAACCAGCTGGGGGAAGTTTTGGGATTCCGGCTGATTTTCCCTTCGTGTTTTGCGCATCCGGCATTGTATATTTTTTTTAAGAGATCTGAATTGAATGCAGTATCAAACCTGCTCCTGTGCAAACCAAAGCGCCCCGCCCACACTATCGGCCGATGCACCGGTAACTGATGCTAGCACATTGGGTTGCTGCCTCCATCGCAGCACACCTATGAAGGCCATGATCATTGCTTCTTTGTAATTAACCAAAAGGGAGTCTGGTACAATCACATCAATAGCATTGGTCTGCAGGCTGGCTGACAGCTGTCGAATTAAAAATTTATTGTGTGCACCCCCGCCTGTAACCAGAAGAGACCGGCCTGGATGACCTGTTTCATTTTTTGTAAGCCGTGTCACCGATTTACTGATTTGTGTTACGATATGTTCCGTACAAGTGCGAAGTGCATCAGGAATACTGATGCCGGCCGCCCTGATCATAGGATAAATCACCTGGGTGCCAAATTCATTGGCAAGAGACTTGGGCGCAGGATGCAGATAATAATCAAGGCTGTTGAGGCGGCCGAGTAAATCCTTGTGCAAGGTTCCGGTTGCGGCTAATTTCCCGTCATCGTCGTAATCCTTTCCGGCTTCATTTGCCAGCATATTCAATACACGATTGGCTGGGCAGATGTCAAAAGCTAAAAACGACTCCGGGGCCGAAGAGTATTCGGTTGTGGACGAATATGGATTTATATGGGCTGAAAGGTTACAAATGCCACCGATATTCAGGAAAAAATCATAACCCGGCATCAGTAATTTTTCACCGATTGGAACAATCGGTGCACCTTGTCCGCCCAGCGCTACATCCATGGCACGCAGATCTGATACCACGGGCAGTCCGGTTTCTGCAGCTATAGCAGCTCCATCACCTAGTTGTGCTGTCATTTTCCGGGAAGGAACATGAAAAACCGTATGCCCGTGTGATGCGACAAACCCTGCCTGGTATTGAAGGGTCTTTTCTCTGATAAAGTGGTTGATTTTTTTCCCCAGATAGCATCCGTATTCAGTATGCAGCAGTTGGTATTCATATGCAGAAAGAGAAATTGCATTGCGCAGACGGTTTGCCCAATTATCTTCATAGCTGTAGCAGGCGGCTTCTTTTATTTCATAGGTCCAGTTACCTCCCTGGTCGCTGAATTCGGCATACGCTATGTCCAATCCGTCCAGAGAACTCCCGCTCATTAATCCAATTGCACGGTACAACATTGAATCAAATTTTAGATTGCAGATTTTAGATTTTAGATTTGCTTAAGATCTGTACCCCTGCAAATGTTTTGAATGTTTCTTAATATTTCAATACTAAAATATTAAATATTCAATAGTATGATCGTAAATCTTAGCCAGCAGCATTCATTGGTCAGCAATTGGGTGGCCGAAGTTAGAGATGTGTCCACACAGGCCGACCGGATGCGTTTTCGCCGCAACCTGGAACGTATTGGCGAAGTGGCTGCCTATGAAATAAGCAAAGTGCTTCCATATACCGAAACGGAGGTTCAGACTCCGCTGGGCATTGCCACTCACAAAATGCTGCTGGAGCAGCCCGTACTGGCCACAATACTCAGGGCCGGGCTGCCCCTGCACCAGGGATTGCTGAATTTTTTTGATAAAGCCGATAATGCTTTTATCTCTGCATACCGAAAGCACAACAAAGATGGCAGTTTTGAAATAAGCCTGGAATATATCTCTTCACCCGAACTGGAAAACCGTGTATTGATTATTTCTGATCCGATGCTGGCCACCGGTTCATCGCTGGTGAAAACCATGCATTACCTGAAGCAGGAAGGAACCCCTATTGCCATTCATATTGTGGCAGCCATAGCCTGCACCGTTGGGATTGAGTATGTAAAAAGAGAGGAACCCAATGTGACCATTTGGTGCGGCGATATTGATGACGAACTGACTGCAAAAGGGTACATCGTACCCGGATTAGGCGATGCCGGCGACCTGGCATTTGGTACAAAAATACAGATGTAGCGATGCTTTGTGAAGGCTCGGGTGCTGCCACTACAGACTGAGATTCAGCTCAATGGCACGAGCTTCCTCTTATCATAATTCTTTCTGAAGCAGCAATAATTTCCTTTTATGGGTCTTTAATTTGTTGTATTTTTCCGGCCGGCGTTTATCAGAATTGAATCCTTAATTGCATAATACAGAATGATTAAGGCGTGCCTATGAACAATGAAAACACATAAAAACCGTTTAATGAATTCTGGAATCCTGCCCCGGACTTTCTGAAAGTGATAAACAACATCTGTGTAATGAAAAGAATTTTGTTTGCTGTTTTGATTTGTGTGGCCTGTACGGAAACTATTTTTTCTCAGGACCCTAATTTTTCCCAGTTTTTTGCTTCTCCACTGACGCTGAACCCTGCGTTGACTGGTAAGTTTGACGGATCGTTTCGGGTTGCAGGTAATTACCGTGACCAGTGGCCCACAATCCTGCGGGCCTATGAAACTAAAACCGTATCGGCTGATTTCGGGATACTAAAAAACCGCATTGCCGATATTGATCAGATGGGTGTAGGAATACTTGCTGTCACCGACCGGGCAGGCGATGGTGTGCTTGTCACCAACTATGCCGGGCTATCCCTCTCGTATCATAAAGGACTGGATGAAAACGGATACCATCAGCTGGGGGCGGGTTTCCAGGCAGCATATACAAACAAAAGGCTGGATGTAACAAAGGTGGTTTTTGAAGATGAATTAACCCCATATGGTTTTATGCCCGGCACCACTGGTGAAGTTTTTTCAAACAAACAAATTAATGTCAGCTATGTGGATGTAAATGCCGGTGTACTTTATACCGGTACCACAAATGGATACAATAGTTTTTACCTTGGAGCATCTATGTATCATATCAACCGCCCCAAGGAAAATTTCCAGGGGGGCGAATACCTTTTGCCAACCAGAACAACCTTGCAGGGAGGAGGAAAAATTCCTGTTGGTTCATACAACTACATGCATTTCTCTGCCATTCATAGCATACAGGCAAAAGCAACCAACACGGTGGTTGGGGGCGCATTTTCCTATAATGTAAATAATGATGACAGCAATCCTGTAAATATTTATGCAGGGGCGTGGTACCGCTTTAATGATGCAGCAATTCCTTATATAGGACTTGAATTTTCAGGTATTCAAATTGGGGCAACTTACGATATCAATACATCTGCATTGAAACCAGCATCAAACACAAGGGGTGGCATGGAAGTATCACTGATCTATATCCGAAAGCCATCAGACCCCAATGCCCGGAAGTTAAACTGTCCCCGTTTTTGATTCTTACAGCATTTTTATTAGTAATGGCATCAGGAACCAGCAAAAAACGGTGATCAGGATAATGGCCAAAAGATTCATGATAAAGCCGGCCTGAAGCATTTGCCTGAATCTGATATGTCCGCTGGCAAATACAATTGCATTGGGTGGCGTGCCCATGGGCAACATACTGGCACAACTGGCAGCAAGAGTCATGGGTATTCCCAGCAAGAGCGGATTCATGCCAACAGCGTCGGCCAGAGAACAGACAACCGGTGCAAAAACAATAACCTGTGCCACATTGCTCATCACCTCACTCAGGAATATTGAAATAACCACAACGCCCAGCAGCAGCACAAAACCTGCACCGGCATATTGGCCAAGCCAGTTGCCCAATTGCTGAATCAGCCCGGCATTTTCAAGTGCATCAGCCAGGGCAATGCCGCCGCCAAATAAAAATAAAATACCCCAGGCCATCCTGCCAGTGTCGTCCCACTCCAGCAGGCTGCCGGACTGCTTTTCAGGATGTGCATTTTTGCCCGCAGGGCATATAAACAGCGCCACAGCCCCAGCCATTGCAATCATATTATCGTCAAGTGAAAACCAGGGCTGGCTGTCGTTAATCATTTTACGAAAAATCCAAAGCAGGGCTGTGCAAATAAAAATAATCAGCACTCTTTTTTCTGCAACCCCTGGTTTTCCAAGCAAATGCAGTTCCTGGCGAATATGTTTACCTGCTGCTTCGCTGGGCCTGATGTGGTTGGGAAAAAGAATTTTTACAGTTACAAAGTATAAAGACAACATGAGTAAAATTGCCAGCGGCACACATAGCAGCATCCATTCAAGAAAATTGATACTGTGCTGATATTTTTTTTCAAAATACCCGACAAACTGCACATTGGGCGGTGTACCTACAATGGTGCCGATTCCTCCGAAATTGGAGGCATAGGCAATAGCCAGCATCAGGCAGAGGCTGAAATTTGTATAATTGCCCCGCTCATCCTTGTTTTCTTTCATGACATGAATTACAGATAGTGCAATCGGAAACATCATCATGGTGGTAGCGGTATTGCTGAGCCACATACTCAAGAGTCCTGTGGCAAGAACAAAACCAAGAATGATCCTGTTGCCGCTGGTTCCGGTCAGCAATACAATATTCAGCGCAATGCGGCGGTGCAGGTTCCATTTTTCAATAGCCAGACCCAGCATAAAACCACCCATAAAAAGAAAGATGACTTCATTGCCATACGATGCTGCAGTGTCTTTCATATTGTTGATGCCCAGCAGCGGAAAAAGAATTAAGGGGAGTAAAGCAACAACGGGCATGGGGAGTGCTTCGGTTACCCACCAGGTGATCATCAACCCGGCTACAGCCAGCACCCGTGCTCCCTGTTCGGAAACATGAAAAGGGTTTACAAAATAGAGGCCTGCAGCAACCAGCATACCTGCAAGCAAGGAAATGGTTCTGACCTGTTGTTTTGAAAATGCAGGCAATGGATATTTTTTTCAATATACACACTTACCGGGATATGGGCACTCTGCCCTTTTTTGGCCCGCTTACATATGGGTTGCCTTTCAGAAAAAAACGGTAGGGGAGCAGGGCATCACTGCCTGCATACGACACACCGATACGGGGGCTGCTGCCAATAGCCTGTTCGGGTATTGAAAAACCGTCATCGGCCAGGTACAACTCCTGAGATTGCAATGAAATTCCATTTTGTGCCATGTGTACGCCAAGCGCTTTTGAAACATTGCCTGGTCCGCTGGTCAGGCTATATCCTGCATTTTCTTTTCCGGTCCGCTGCAGCATGCTGCCAAGACCGTGCAGGGGTTCTGCAGCCCGGATCAGAATGGCATGCGGGATGTTTTTTTTATTTGTCACCACATTCAACAGGTGATGTATGCCATAGCACAGGTAGATATAGGCCACACCACCCGGTGCATACATCATTTCATTTCGCCTGGTTCTTCGGCCATTGTAGGCATGCGATGCTTTGTCTGTAATGCCATTGTATGCTTCTGTTTCCACAATCCTGCCGTATGTAATGATTCCCTTTTGATTGCTGACAATAATTTTACCCAGCAATTCCTGTGCAATAACAACTACATCGGGGCGGAGGTAAAAAGAAAGGGGCAGGATTTTCATACCGGGGTAGCCGTTTTGATCAATGGTTGTTTTTCACTCTTTGCATTTGTTATATTTACCCGCCAAAGTTACCTTTTGCTCAGAGAAATTGTCATAGCGATCCAGGGATTTGAAGATGCCCGGAAATTTATCAAACAACATCGGCTGACCCGGCGCATCATCTTGCCTGGAATTTTATATACGCTGTTGTTTCTTGCCGGAATGTATTTTTTCTGGCGTTCATCCAATACAGTAGTATCCTGGATCAGCGGCCAGTTGGGGATAGAATCATGGTTGCAGCAGGAGCGTAATGAATGGCTTAGCTTTCTGCTGGTGATGACCGGGGTGATGCTGCGGCTGATGCTGGTGCTGTTTTATTTTTCTTTTTTCAAGTATCTTATACTGATTGCAGGTTCACCGCTGTTTGCATATCTCAGTGAAAAAACAGAAGCAACTATTGAAGGAAGGGAATACCGCTTCAGCTGGGCTTCGGTAAAACAAGATTGCATCCGCAGTATCCGGTTAGACCTGCGCAATTGCGGCTGGCAATCGGTATACCTAATGGCTTTGCTCTTTCTGTCGCTGGTGCCTGTTGCCGGCTGGATCACACCTGTTATTGCGCTGTTGATGGAATGTTATTATTTTGGCTTTTCCATGCTTGATTTCAACATTGCCAGAGCCAGGCTGACACCGGCACAAAGCATCCGCTTCATCGGCATGCATAAGGGCCTTGCAATTGGAAACGGACTCCTGTTCTACCTGATGCACCTGTTTGTGCTGCTGGCACCGGCTTATGCAGTCATTGCGGCCACTCTGAGTGTTCATAAAATAAAAAAAAGCTGACATGGCAACGCTGTACCTGATACCGGCCCCGCTTTCAGAAGATGGCATTGCTGCCATACCAGCTGCAGTAACTGAGGCCATCAAAAACTGCGCTGTCTTCTTTGCAGAAAATGAACGAACAACCCGCCGGTATTTCAAAAAGCTGTGGAAATACTACCTGCCCGATCAGGCAATGGTGATTGACAATTATGAATGGTACACAACAGGCGATCAGTCTGCAGATATTTTCCGAATAAAAGTCATTGAAGGAAAAAATATTGGCTTGATCAGTGAAGCAGGCTGTCCTGGCATAGCAGATCCCGGGCAGCAACTGGTGGCGCTGGCGCATGAATTGCATCTGCCGGTAAAACCTGTGACCGGACCCAGCTCTATCCTGCTGGCGCTAATGGCCAGCGGAATGAACGGACAGCATTTTTGTTTCAATGGTTATCTGCCGGTTGACAGCAGGCAACGGGCAGCCGCCATCAGCCGGCTTGAGTCGGAATCGGAAAAAAGAAATTGTACGCAGGTGTTTATCGAAACTCCATACCGGAACAATCAAATGCTGGAATCATTATTAAAACTGTGCAGACCCGACACCCGACTCTGCATTGCAGCAAATATTTCTGGTGGAAAAGAATTCATCCGAACAATGAACATTTCAGGCTGGAAAAAAGAAAAACTGCACCTGCACAAGCAACCCGTTATTTTCTGTCTTCATAGGGGGATTGGGGCTCAATCCTGACACTGTCTACAATATATTTACTGTCGCCCCGCCAGGGCAATGTGCCGTTTTTCATTTTGTAATGAACAGTAATGAAGTGGCCCTGCAGATTTTCCAGTTTGCGGGCGGTTGATTGATCTGCCACAGAAAAGAAAAATTTTTCCGATGCAAGGGCTATGTTTGTCTGGGAGCGGATGCTGCTCAGGATCAGTTCACCTTCATAGGTCTTGAATAGGGTGCCTTTGTACGAAAATTTTTGCAGCAACCCTGTACGGTTGCCTTCGCTGTATGTAAAGAAATATTTCCAGTAGATTAGTGCAGGCAGCAGCAGCAGCAAAACAATCAGCAGTTTTCTGCCAAATTTCTTGAACCTGGATTTCTGTACCGGTGCCGGAAGCTCAGGTGCCTGCAGCGGCTGGTATATTTCCGGGCTGTCTATTTCTTCCATGGAATAAATTTCAGAAAAATATTTAAATAATTTTTTAAACTAAAACTATACTTTTGTATCCGAAAGAAAAATTTGAGAACTTTCAATGGCTAATATTCTGACACATACCAAACAATTTGCCTTTCACAGACCCATCACTACTGGAGTTTATTCTGTTGGATTTGATGTGTTTACATTTTCCCGCCCCCGACGTAGCCCTGTATTCTGACAGGACGAACCACTCACCACGGTCCCTGTCAGTGAATACCCTCCCGAAAATATCTGATACAGGACTGGTGGGCCATTGAAATTAAAACAAAAATAACATTGAAACAACAGCAATTCTTGATCAGGGTGGCTACCCCGGCCGATAAAATGTACTCCCGTGACATCACAGATGAAATGGAATCATCAGCTAAAGCAAGAGGCACAGGTATAGCCAAGCGTTCGCCAGAATATATAAATGAAAAAATTGACCAGGGCAAAGCAGTCATAGCCATAACTCCGCAAGGCCAGTGGGTGGGCTTCTGCTATATTGAAACCTGGGGTCATGGCAGTTATGTGGCCAACAGCGGGCTGATCGTTGCGCCTGAATTTCGCAAAAGCGGAGCGGCAAGGGCCATTAAGAAAAGAATTTTCGGTCTTTCAAGAGAAAAATATCCTGAGGCAAAAATTTTCGGTCTTACCACTGGTCTTGCTGTGATGAAGATCAATAGTGAACTGGGATATGAACCTGTGACCTACTCTGAGCTTACACAGGATGAAGCATTCTGGGCCGGTTGTACCAGCTGTGTGAACTATGATATACTCATGAGCAAAGAAAGGAAAAACTGCTTGTGTACAGCCATGCTTTATGATCCCAAAGACCATTATGAGCCGGAAGAAACAACAAAATATTTTGAAGAAAACAAAAATGGGTTTGAACGGTTGCTGAAATTCAAACGTTGGAAACTGCTCAAAGCGTTCAGGCGAAAAGACAAAAACGGCACCGGGAATGGAGGCAAGGAAAACGGGGGCGCCGCCAGGCCAAAATCATTGTTGCATTACTTATTCCATATTTAGAAAAATTAAAAGTTATATGTCAAAGAAAGTTGTTTTGGGTTTTAGCGGCGGACTTGATACAACCTTTTGTGTGAAGTATCTCTGTGAAGACAAGGGGTTTGAAGTGCACAGTGTGATTGTAAATACGGGCGGATTTTCTCAGGATGAACTGGAAAGAATTGAGCAGCATGCCCACCGGCTGGGAGTAAAATCTCATACTACAGTGGATGCAGTGCAAAGTTATTATGACCGCATCATCAAGTACCTCATTTTCGGAAACTGCTTAAAAAACAATACCTACCCCTTGTCAGTGTCGGCAGAAAGGCTGAGCCAGGCTTTGCATATTGCAGCACATGCAAAAAATCTGAACGCTGATGCCGTAGCTCATGGCAGTACCGGTGCTGGCAACGACCAGGTTCGTTTTGATATGATTTTTCAGATTATGATTCCAGGCATAGAAATCATCACCCCAATCAGAGACCTGAAATTGAGCCGCGAAGAAGAAATTGCATATCTCAGGAGCAAAGGTGTAGAGATGAATTTTGAAAAAGCAATGTATTCTATCAATAAAGGCCTTTGGGGAACCAGTGTGGGCGGGAAAGAAACACTTTCTTCCAAAGGAATTTTGCCGGAAGAAGCCTGGCCCACACAGGTGACAAAAACCGGCATTGAGGAAATAAAAATGTGTTTTGTAAAGGGTGAGCTGAAAAAGATCAATGAACAATCATTTGCACACCCGGCAGAGGCAATTCAATATCTGCAGACGATTGCCGGACCTTATGGCATAGGCCGCGATATTCATGTGGGCGATACCATAATCGGCATCAAAGGCAGGGTAGGCTTTGAAGCGGCAGCTCCGATGCTGATTTTAAAAGTGCATCATGCATTGGAAAAACATGTGCTGACGAAATGGCAATTGCAATGGAAAGATACCCTGGCTCAGTTTTATGGAAACTGGCTGCATGAAGGCCAGATACTAGACCCGGTAATGAGAGATATTGAAGCATTTCTGCAAAGCAGCCAGAAAAATGTGACGGGCGATGTATTTGTGCAACTGATGCCTTATCGCTTCCAGGTTATCGGGATTGAAAGCCCCTACGACCTGATGAACAGCAAGTTTGGAAAATATGGCGAGATGAATACGGGTTTCAGCGGCGAAGATGTAAGAGGATTTTCAAAAATATTCGGCAACCAGGTCAACATCTGGAACGCCGTTCAAAAAGAAAATAATGCAGATTAAAGCAGGCATCATCGGGGGGGCAGGTTATACGGGTGGCGAACTCATTCGTTTACTAATTCACCATCCGTATGTAGCTGTTTCATGTATTCAAAGCCGCAGCAATGCCGGAAAGCCTGTCTATGCTGTGCACCAGGATTTAGCGGGCGATACTGATCTGAAATTTACAGGCGAAATTCAGGACGACATTGATGTATTATTTCTTTGTCTGGGACATGGGGAATCGAAAAAATTTCTCACTGAGAATGAGATTCATAACAGAGTCAAAATTATTGACCTGGCGAATGATTTCAGGCTTCAGATACAATCAGAAATTGGAAACAGGAAATTCATTTACGGTCTTCCGGAGCTGAACAGGGAGCAGATCAGGGCAGCCGCCAATATTGCTAATCCTGGTTGCTTTGCCACATCTGTACAGCTTGGATTATTGCCATTAGCGAAGGCCGGGTTATTGTCTGATGTGTATACCACAGGAATTACAGGCTCTACAGGCGCCGGTCAGTCTCTTTCTGCAGCATCGCATTTCAGCTGGAGGGCGAATAACATACAGGCCTATAAAACATTATCGCATCAGCATCTTGGCGAAATCGGTGAATCTCTTTTACAACTTCAGCCAATAAATAATATTGACCTGAGTTTTGTTCCCTGGCGGGGAGATTTTACAAGAGGCATTTTCGTCAGTTCAACATTGCACTGCGAACAAAGCCTGGACGAACTAAACCTGTTATTTGAAAATTATTACTGTACTCATCCGTTTATTCAGGTTAGCCGGAATGCAATCTTTTTAAAACAAGTGGTGAATACCAATAAAGCGGTGATTCAGTTAGAGAAAGCAGGCAACAAACTGGTTGTTCACTCCGCCATTGATAATTTATTGAAAGGGGCCAGCGGGCAAGCGGTTCAAAACATGAATCTTCTGTTTGGCATTGACGAAACTGCAGGTTTGAAATTAAAAGCGAATTATTTTTAGAGTGGAGCGCAGAAGCAATTGGTTTTTGGGAAAGACCTCTAACAACTGAAGATTGTGGTATTTTTTATGCGAGACTATAAAGTAATGAGATATGGAAAATGGCCCATGAACACTATATGTTCATTAAAAAAAAGTCTGACTGTTTGGTTTTCTGTGGAGAAAGATTTTGAATTGGCTTGACAATTATTAAAAGCATTTCTCTCTGTTCCAATAAATAGTGTTGAGGGTCGTGACAGATTTGCTGATAAAGATTTTGTCTGCTTTTGGGATACAGCACCTGGCTTCACCAATGAACCATATTGTTGCTGTTTCACGAATCCGAACCAAACTATAGGACAGATGAAGAATACAATATGGTCAACGAATTAATTAATGAAACAAGGGCAATGCGTATTAGTTTTAGTAAGTTTTTAAGAAATGGCATATGCCAATTTAAACCCTAAACCCGGATATGAACCTCTTCGACGTTTACCCAATCAACGAAATCATCATCGTAAAAGCAAAAGGATCTTATGTGTGGGATGATAAAGGCGAGCAATACCTTGATCTTTATGGAGGCCATGCAGTAATCAGCATTGGCCATACGCATCCGCACTGGGTGCAGCGTATTGAAGAGCAGCTTG
Organism: uncultured Chitinophaga sp.; assembly: GCA_964473035.1. Lineage (GTDB taxonomy): Bacteria > Bacteroidota > Bacteroidia > Chitinophagales > Chitinophagaceae > JJ008. The sequence continues at coordinate 19,880 of CAYYMK010000026.1, read as the reverse complement.
AGAAAATTGCTTTCTATTCCAATTCGGTAAAAATCCCTTTGCAGCAGCAACTGGCAGAAAAACTGGGCAAAGTGTCCGGTAAAGAAGATTACCAGCTCTTTCTCTGTAATAGCGGCGCTGAAGCAAATGAAAATGCACTGAAACTTGCTTCTTTTCACACCGGCAGAAAAAAAGTAGTCGCATTCAGCAAATCTTTTCATGGCAGAACTTCTTTGGCAGTGGCAGTTACTGACAATAAAAACTATGTAGCTCCTGTCAACGAAACCGGAAATGTGATCTTTCTTCCATTTCATGATGAAGCTGCTTTAGAAAGTTGTTTTGCAGTAAATGGGAAAGAAATCGCTGCCGTAATCGTAGAAGGAATTCAGGGGGTAGGAGGGATCAATGTGTCAGGCGATTCATTCCTACAAAAAATCCGGACATTGTGTGATGAATATGCTGCAGTGTATATTGCCGATAGTGTACAGTGTGGTTATGGCAGGAGCGGGAAATTCTTCAGCCATGATTTTGCCGGAGTAAATGCCGATATCTACACAATGGCGAAGGGAATGGGAAACGGATTTCCTGTTGCTGGTATCATCATTGCTCCGCATATCAGACCCACACATTTTCAACTGGGTACAACATTTGGGGGCAATCACCTTGCCTGTGCTGCTGCATTAGCTGTGCTGGAAATCATTGAACAGGAAAAACTGATGGAAAATGCGATAATACTGGGTCAATATCTTAGGGAGGAACTGGAAGCCATACCTGGTCTAAAAAATGTGAGGGGACGGGGATTGATGATCGGCTTTGATGTTCCGGAAGAATGGAAAGATCTGAAAAAAAATCTGCTGTGGAAGCAGAAGATTTTTACCGGAGAGGCGAAGCCAAATGTGATCCGATTGCTTCCCTCCCTGGCATTGAAAAAACGAGACGCAGAACAATTTATTGAAAGTATAAGAGAAGAAACCGAAAACTTTCAAGCATCATTATAATTACAATATGCGAAATTTCACTACAGTAAATGACCTGAAAAGCCCCTCCTGCAGAGAGGTTGGGATGGTCATTGATGCACTTGTGGAAAAGGCTTTGGCATACAAAGCCAATCCGTTTGCGGATCAAACTGCAGGGATCCATAAACGTATTGGTTGCCTGTTTTTGAACCCCAGCATGCGGACAAGGCTCAGCACCCAGATTGCGGCACAGAACCTGGGAATGGAAGCTTTCGTTTTTAATGTTGGCAGTGAAGGATGGGCCCTGGAGTTTGAAGAAGAAGCTATCATGAGCGGAACCACAGTGGAGCATGTAAAAGATGCAGCACCTGTTTTTGGAAAATATTTTGATATTCTTGCCATCAGAACATTTCCGTCATTAAAAAACCGGGAAGACGACTATAACGAGCTTTATATAAAGCAATTCATTAAATATGCAGGGATACCGGTGGTTAGTTTAGAAAGTGCAACCTTACATCCGCTGCAATCTTTAACCGACATAATTACCATTACAGAAGAAATCCAAAAGGCTAAAATCTTAAATCCTAAAGTTGTTCTCTCGTGGGCTCCACATGTAAAACCTCTTCCACAATGTGTCGCAAATAGTTTTTCACAATGGATCTGCGCCTGGGGCAAGGCCAATTTCGTCATCACTCATCCTGAAGACTATGACTTGAGTGAGGAATTTACGAAAGGAGCCACTATTACGACCCACCAGGATGAAGCTTTAAAAGATGCAGATTTTGTGTATGTTAAAAACTGGAGTACATTTCATGATTACGGAAAAATTTATGAGAGTGATCCAAAGTGGATGCTGACCAATAAAATGCTTGAACAGACTCATCATGCCAAAGTAATGCATTGCCTTCCGGTACGACGCAATGTAGAAATGAGTGACGAAGTTCTGGATGGCCCACACAGCATTATTACACAACAGGCATCCAACCGTGTATGGGCAGCGCAGGCTGTGCTGTCTGAAATACTAAAATCAAATGGATAAACTGTATGTAATTAAAATTGGTGGCAGCATCATTGATGAAGAAAGCAAATTGTCATCATTCCTTGCAGATTTTGCATCGGTTACTGAAAAAAAAATACTGGTGCATGGAGGTGGAAAACTTGCTACAAGAATGGGGGAAAAAATGGGCATTGAACAAAAACTGATTGATGGGCGCCGCATGACAGATGCCGAAACTTTGAAGATTGTAACCATGGTTTATGCGGGCTACATCAATAAAAACATCGTTGCCGCACTTCAATCAGGCAATTGCAATGCCCTGGGGCTTTGTGGTGCTGATGCTGATGTCATCCTGGCACACAAACGGCAACACCCGGTTCTTGATTATGGGTATGTGGGCGATGTAGATGCGATCAACGCAGATCTGATTCATACCCTTCTGAATAAAAATATTACTCTGGTTTTTGCACCTATTACACATGATCAGCATGGACAGTTGCTTAATACCAATGCGGATACAATTGCCCAGGAAATTGCCAGGGGCATGAGTCCTGATTACGAGGTTCAATTAATATATTGCTTTGAAAAAAAAGGAGTGCTGGCAGATATGAGCGATGAAAATTCCGTGATCCCGTTCCTCACTCCCGCTTCATTCAGAGCGTTGAAAGCTCCCCTTGCAGGAGGTAGTGGGGCAAAAATAGTATCCGGGATGATACCAAAGTTAGAAAATGCTTTTACAGCATTAAAAAGCGGCGTTCAGAAAGTGATCATCGGAAAGGCTGAAGAACTAAAAAATTTAATTGCCGGAACTGCAGGTACAACCGTCATATATGAATAACAACCAGCACATCGTACAGGCAGATGCGATCAGGCTGCTGAAAGAATTAATCGCAACTCCCTCTTTCAGTAGGGAAGAGGAAAATACGGCAGGCATTCTAGCCCGGTTTTTTGCAGAAAAAAATATTGCAGCCTCCCAGGCGGGCAACAACATTTTTGCCCTGAACAAACATTTTGACGGACACAAGCCTACGATTCTTCTTAATTCACATCATGATACAGTAAAACCAGGGTCTCAATATACAATAGATCCCTTCTTGCCCTTTGTAGATAATGGCAGGTTATTTGGGCTTGGTAGTAATGATGCAGGCGGTTGTCTTGTTTCTTTGATTGCAGCATTTTTGTACTTCTATGACCGTACAGACATGAAATCTAACATTGCTGTTGCTGCAACCGCAGAAGAAGAAATCAGCGGTGCAGGAGGAATTGAATATGCTTTACAATATCTGCCCAATATTGATTGTGCCATTGTGGGCGAACCTACACAAATGCAAATGGCGGTTGCGGAGAGGGGTCTGTTGGTATTGGACTGCATCAGCCATGGAAAGGCCGGCCACGCTGCACGGAATGAAGGGGAAAATGCAATTTACAAGGCATTACGGGATATTGAGTGGTTCAGAAGCTACCAGTTTGACAGAGTTTCCGACCTGCTGGGGCCATGTAGGATGAATGTAACGGTGATGGAAACAGAAAATAAAGCTCACAATGTTGTTCCGGCAGTATGCAATTTTGTCGTAGATGCCCGGATTAATGAATGTTATGGCTTCGAAGAAGTGCTGGACATCATTCATGCAAATGTGGAGTGTGAAGTAAAACCAAGAAGCACACGGCTTCGCTCCACTTTTATTGCATTGGATCATCCTTTGGTCATGGCCGGGCTGAGCCTTGGAAGAAGTTATTACGGTTCTCCCACTACGTCAGATAAAGCATTAATGCCTTTTCCCGCATTAAAAATGGGACCCGGCGATTCTGCCCGCAGCCATATGGCCGATGAATTTATTTACATAGAAGAAATAGAAAAGGGCATTCAATTGTACATTCAGCTTTTGGAAAAACTTTTATAAAATTTCCGGGATAATGGTTCGGGCTGATTATTCCGGAGCACTCAAAACACCTGGTATGAAACTTTGGCAAAAAGATAGAGCATCACTCAGGCAGGTTGAAAAATTTACAATCGGTAAAGACCGTGAAATGGACAGGTATCTGGCGGCATTTGATGTGCTGGGATCCCTGGCGCATATTGAAATGCTGGAAACGGTGGGCCTGCTGACAAAGGAGGAGCTTTCTCTTTTGCAAAAAGAATTGCAATCTATATACCGTCAGGTACAGCAAGGTCAATTTATAATGCAGGGAGATGTGGAAGATATTCATTCACAGGTGGAATTAGTGCTCACGCAAAAACTGGGAGAGCCTGGGAAAAAAATTCACTCAGCCCGCAGCCGGAACGACCAGGTTTTGGTGGACATTAAACTCTTCCTGCGAAATGAACTTGAGGAGTTGGTAAAAACCATACAACCCTTTTTTGAACTGCTGCAAATTCAAAGTGAAAAATATAAAGAATACTTATTGCCCGGATACACTCATTTGCAATTAGCAATGCCTTCTTCCTTTGGACTATGGTTTGGCGCTTATGCAGAAAGTCTGGCCGATGATATGATCACAATCAAAGCTGCGTATGATATAGTAAATAAAAACCCGTTGGGATCTGCTGCTGGTTATGGTACTTCATTCCCGATCAACAGGACACTTACAACAAAATTACTCGGTTTTGATGACCTGAATTACAACGTTGTTTATGCACAAATGGGAAGAGGAAAAGCAGAACGTATCGTTGCGCAATCTCTTGCCAATGTTGCCGACACCCTTTCAAAGCTTTGTATGGATGCCTGCCTGTACATGAGCCAGAATTTCGGATTCATTTCTTTCCCGGCAGAACTGACAACCGGCAGCAGCATCATGCCGCATAAAAAAAACCCGGATGTGTTTGAACTGGTCCGTTCTCACTGCAACCGGATCAAAGCTTTGCCGAATGAAATCATGTTGATGACCACCAATCTTCCATCAGGCTATCACAGGGATCTACAATTACTGAAGGAGCATCTTTTTCCGGCTTTTGAAACAGTACGGGATTGCATAGAAATGGCCGGGCTGATGCTGTCCAATATCGGAATCAGGAATGACATATTAGGAGATGAAAAATACAAGCATCTCTTTACCGTGGATGCGGTTCATCGGCTGGTCGTGCAGGGCCTTCCTTTCAGGGATGCGTACCGTGTGATTGGTAAGCAGGTGGAAGACGGCACTTTTACTCCTCCTGCACCTGGTGAATTGGCAAGGGGTGGGCATGAAGGAAGCATGGGTAATTTATGCACAGAAGCAATCCGGAAAAAAATGTTTGAAATCATTTCGTCTTTCCCGTTTACCCGGGTAAATACCGCACTGAGCAGCCTGTTAAAAGAGTAAACTGATTTTCCAGTGAATATGGCCTTCCGCTTTTCCTGAAATGCGGCCACTTCTTCTTTCCTGTAATCCATGGTACAGCAAAATACAATGATGAGTTGTCAATTCCTTTTTATCATTCAATTTCCTGGTAAGAAGTAATTGAAACTGTCAGTTGGTATTTTTTAAACTTTTCAAGAGAGACAACAATTTTTGGAGTTGTTGTTTTACCGCCATATGCCGGTATATAAAATGTGGTAATAGCTTCCTCACCTGTCTTCAGTATTTTGGCTTTACCGGAAAGCTTCATTATCTTATTTTTCTGCATTGTTATGATGTTGCAGGCTTTTAATTGGGCGCATAAGCTGTTGTATTTACTTTTGATAACAGAATAGTTGTCGGATATTGCCAACCCAAAATAAAAATTATTCTGCTTGTACGCTTTTACAATTTTATTTACCAAAGCTCCGGGAAAACGATAAGGGGTTTGCAAGGCTTTATACTCATCAAAAAAAGGATTTTCTGATTTGTTATCTGAATTGAATTCTTTGTTGTCTGTAATATTCTTAAAGTTATTGTCAAATTCCTTAAGCAAAAAATTTAATGCCGCACAGATGGTTTTTGGATGGTGGTTAATATTTTGATTGATTGGCAAAAGTGGTTGATTTTTCTCTAAAGCATCAACTTTGCGAATGATCTTTTGCCCTTCAGCAAGTGCTCCGTTTTGAAATGCTCCTTTATAAATAATATTTTTTGAGTCAAGTTTTGATCCATTGCCTGTAAACATTCCTTTTTTGAATTCCCCGTCATACATTGTTGTATCTCCCGGACTGAAACTTATATACATGGCTTCGCCATTTAATTCATTGTCTTTGTAATTCCCCAAACACAAATAGTGTCCCTTTTTAAAGTCAGCAAAGAAACCTTGTTTTCTTCCACCGGCATCAAACTCCCCGATACTGTATTCGCTTTTACCAATGATCCTGATACCGCGGGTTAGGTTGCCATTTTCAAAATAACCGAAATACCGGTAGCCGCTTGGTATGTCATAAGCAAAACAGGTATCCCGGGGACTTCCATTGACGAGGTTGGAGTACAGGATGATTTGTTTATCTGTTTTTATGCCGCCAAATTTGTAGCTGCTGATGAAAGAAGGGTAATTAGTTGTAGCAGATCTTAACCACTTGCCGTTTTCCCAAAAGCCTTCATATTTTTTTTTACCAACCACTTCATATTGAAAGCCGGGTCCATTGGCAAGGTCATTTTCGTAAACAATATCTGAAATGATGGCACCCGATTCGTCAATAACAATGGCCCTGCCATTTGACATGGAACCTTTAAGATGATCTATTACAATTTTATTATTGTTGAATATTTTAATGGTTTTGTTTTCCATATAACCATTTAATAAGTACCGTAATAAACAGCCCCGTCTTTTTCAATAGCAACACCCGGGCCGTTCGCATATCCGTTTTTCCATTGTGCAATCGTAATCTTTCCAGTATTGTAAAACGCAAAGACATTACCCTCGATCAAGCCATTATTAAAATCTCCAAAGACTTTAACGGCTCCATTAACAGCTATGGCCAGCCCTTTTCCATGCGGTTTCTCATTATTTATTTCCCCGCTGTATATGTAGTCAATACCGATTACACTTTTCCATTTCATGCCACCTGTTGTGGTTTGTGCGGTTGCTGAAAAAATAATAAAGTTGCTTAATCCAAGCACAACTATTCTTTTCATAACAAAAGGGTTAATCCAGAATATTATTTTCCTCTAAAATTTGCTTTTCTTTTTTCCAGGAAAGCAGCCACACCTTCTTTCATATCATCCGTAACGAAGCAATTACCAAATTCTTGTATTTCAGTTTCAAAACCATTTTGCGACTCATTAAAGACGGCATTGGCTGCTTTAATACAGCCAGCAACAGCCAGTGGTGCTTTACTGTTAATGAGATCAAGTATTTTATGGGTGTGTTCCAGCAAGGTTGCGGCGGTGGTCACATAATTGACCAGCCCCAGTTGTTTTGCTTCAGCTGCGTCAATCATGTGTGCACTCATCAAAAGCTCCATTCCTTTGCCTTTTCCGATGAGCTGCACCAGCCTTTGTGTACCCCCATAGCCCGGTGTCAGCCCCAGATTCACCTCCGGCTGCCCGAATTTTGCATTTTCAGATGCAATCCGGAAATGGCATGCCATAGCCAGTTCACAGCCGCCGCCGAGGGCAAATCCGTTTACTGCTGCTACAACCGGCTTAGGACAATTTTCTATTTTGAAAAAAATATCCTGCCCTTTTTTTGCCAATGCCATTCCCTGTTCTTTAGATAATTCAGAAAATTCGCTGATATCAGCCCCTGCTACAAAGGCTTTTGATCCTGAACCGGTAATGATAGCTGATTTGATTTCGCTGTCATGATAAACTTCATCCATCACAGTATTCAGTTCATCCATGACGGTTTTGTTCAGCGCATTCAGTTTGTCCGGGCGATTGATCGTGATGGTGAAAATATTGTTTTCCAGGCTTGTAAGCAGTGTATGAAACATAGCAGTTAGTTTCAGCAAATATATAGGAAAGAAGGCTGCATTTCCCCCGGATTTACTGGGCAGACCAATTTTCTGATTGAATTTTGCCTGTCCGTTGCAGAGCTTCCTGTAACAACCTAATACAGTTTCTGCCCGGTATGTTTGAATCATCCAGTCTCAGGCCTGATCGGTTTATGTTTCACAATTTGTAAGTCCCCCCCCAAAAAATCCTACAAGTTGACGAATTACCTTTTACACTAAAAGTGCCGCCCGAACCAAGTGTATTGATTATACCTTGTGCGCAGCTATTATTTACTGCAAACAGAACAACAATAACCGGCAAAAGGGTAATTAATTTTTTCATTCTATTCTGAATTTAAAAAGTATAGGAGGTATCTGCTTCCGGAAAAAAAGCCACCTAAAAAAAGTGGCTTTCAGGATATAAGGGTTCAGGTTTCTTATTGGTAAGTATAAGTGTCAGTTCCCTGGTTGCCCGATAAAGGATAGTTTGAGGTTGAGGAGGTTGGGTAACCATCTGCATCCAGTTGCCAGGTTGTTGTTGATTGCCATGTTACCACATTGCTTGTGTTTTTAACCTGAACACCTGTAGATATTTTTTTTGATCCTTTACCAAACAAGGCTGTTGAGGGCCAGTTGCCGCAATAGTTCCATTGATGTTTATTGGTTTTATTTAGGTCATAAGTATATTCACCTGTTGATACAAGTATGCCATTGTCATACTTTTTGTAGGATGTCACATTCCCATCTGTAAAAAAGAACTCTCTGATATAACTCCAAGGGTTGGCGCCAAGATTGTCATATTTTTCCTGTGTGATATAACCTTCTGCGTTATAGGTATATTCATAACTGTTGGTTACTGTTCCTCCTGCATTTTTAAAAAGGATTTTTGTAACACGTCCATTTGCATCCTGGGTACATTCCATGGTAAGCAAAAAACTATTATCACTGTTTTTTCTTCTGGTTACAGTAAAGGATGTGCCCGAGTTATAAACAAAAAACTCCGTATCATCATCAGAAACGATTTGAGTAAACCGGCCTTGCGCATCATAGCTGTAAGTTTCCGTTTCAGGAGATCCGCCGTTGTACACGGAAACTAGTTTGGTCAGTTTCTTGCTGACGGTATTCTGATTTATGCTTTCTTTTTTACATGAAGTAAAAGCAATAACCACTGCGAGGGGTAATAAAATCTTTTTCATGATTATAATGTTTTAATTTAAAGACAAAATTTGCTTCTCTTCTGACTGAAAAAAAATATAACTGCAATGACGGTATGTTTTTCCTGTTAAAACGTGGGAAAAAGCATTTGAACCGGCATAAGATTTCCTGAAGTCAGCAGTCTGACCAGGTGCGTTATGAGATACTGAAAATAGAGAATTGAAAACCCGGTTAAGGGTTCGCTACACTTCAAACCTGAAAAGCCACGATTCAAACATGGTTTTACCGGTGGGTAGACTGTTTTTTGGGGGATAATCGAATAACAGATATTTTAGAGTGAACTTCCTGAATAAAGAAAAGGGTGAAAAGGATAAAATTAATATTGATTTTGCTGGCAGCTGCTTTAACTGCACGGGCACAGCAGGCGGATCTGATTTTTCATAATCTTAGTGAACGGGATGGATTAAGTTTTAATTTTTGTAATAGTTTATTAAGGGACAGCCGGGGTATATTATGGGTGGGGACACACAATGGGCTGAACAGGTACGATGGCGCTAATTTTCATCAGTTGAAAGCCTGGCAGGACAGCCTTTCACTTATCAGCTATTCCATCTACGATTTATGCGAAGACAAATCCGGAAATGTATGGGGGGCAACTTCAAGAGGTATATTTTGTTTCCGGCCGGCCATAAATAAATTCGAAAATTATTATCCACCGGCAGTTGACTATGCAAGGCAGGTAAAAAATATTATTTGCGATAAAAGCGGAGATATATGGGCTGCCGGTGAATGGTCTTTGCTGAAGCTGAATAGAACGGAGAACCGTTTTGATGAGACAACCCCATTAACGCTAATAAAGGATTCGCTGGGTTATTTTGGTATCAGGCAAAATGGCCTGGTAGCAGACCCATCAGGAAGGGGATTATGGCTGGCTACACGTTCAGGCCTGCATTTTTTCAATACAACAGAAAATAAATTTTACAGTTTTAAAAATGTAACAGCCGATTCCCTGTTTACCAGTCATAGCACGGCAGCCCTGTCATCTACACGCTGGGGCTATTTCTGGTTTTTCGACAATGTTACGCATGAGCTTATAGCCTTTGAACCTGCCACACATAAAATTCTGCACCGGATAAGTATTGAATTGCATATACCCGGCGCAATCGGGCAGACAGTTTTTGAAGATAATAATCATATGCTTTGGATAAGTACATGGAATTACAAAATATTGGTTATTGATTACCGGAAAGGCAAAGTAATACCTGTAGCACATAACAACAGTAACCCCCTGTCCATAGCCGGCGATTCATTTTGGAATGCTTGGGAGGATGAGGATAATAATGTATGGCTGGCTACGGCCGGTGGAATTTCGAGATGTAATTATTCAAAAAATGCATACAGCATTTATCCGGTAGCGGATAAAATAAAAGAATTTACTGCTGATAAATTTGGCGCATTTACAATAGACCCGGGCGATAACAGCTGGTGGATCGCTTCTGAAAAAAAACCTTCTGTGGTTCATTATTTTCCGGAAACAGGTAAATATTTCTTTTATGATTTTTCAAAAGCAGTAAAAAACAGGGCGGGGCAGTTGCCGGGGCCAGTTTACGGAATACGGTTTATTGACGGAGAGCCGTATGCCTGTACATACACAGGTGTTTGGAAACTTCATAAAAAAGAAAAGAAAGCTTTACCCTTTGAAATGAAATTTGACAGGATTCCTTTTCTTCCTTATTCCACCGTGATACAGCAGCACGATCACATCTGGTTTTCTACCCGGAAGGGTTATATTAAATGGAATAAAAAAACCAACCAGGCAAAACTTATTCAGCTTCCGGATTCAGTTTTGCCGGATGGTCAAAAAGCTGAATACGGGTGGATTTATTTCGATAAAAAGCAGAGGGGATGGTTTATTCCTGCATTTGGCTGGCTGGCCAGCATTAATGAGAAAGACGAGGTGATTTTTGATTACTATGTAAAAGATAAACCGGGGCAACAGACAGGTTATGTAATAGATATTGAGGCAGATAACCAGGAGAACCTTTGGATTGGAACATATGGTACTGGTTTGAGCCAATATGATTTGAAAACAGGCCAGATGAAACTCTTTTCACAGGCAGATGGAGTATATCCTTTTATGAAAAATCTGGAAGTGGACAGGCAGGGCAGGGTATGGATGGCAGCGTATAACCGGTTTTCAATACTGAAACCCGGGGCCACAAGCGTCAGTTCATTCCGGTTACCCTTCTATGAAAACACAATGGATTTCAATAATTACATTGCTCTTTCAGGGGATGGTTCCATCATCATCACATTTAACAGGGATATGATCCGGTTTATACCGGACCGGCTTGAGCTGAAACCGGAAATAAAGCAACCGGTTTTAAGTATGATCAAAATTGCAGGTAAGGAGAAATTGTTGCATTCTGAAGAAAGTTTAAGCTTGAAGCCGGATGAAAACTCACTGGAATTCAGTTTTGGATCACTAATAAATGCGGAAGTTTTTCCCTATACAATTGAGTACCGGCTTGATGGATTTGACAGGGACTGGGTTACATCTACTACAACAGGCAAAGCAATCTACAGCAATTTACGGCCGGGCAGGTATGTTTTCAGGTTAAAAGTAGTTTCAAAAAATAAATTATGGGAAACACCTGAAAGGAAGATCACACTTAGGATCAGTACCCCATTTTACAGAGCATGGTGGTTCTGGAGCATCATTGGCGGAATTCTTACCTGTATAATTATTTTATCTTACCGCTTCCGGCTGAATAAGCAAAAACAGATTCTGAACCTGGAAACAAAAGCACAGACTCTTGAAAAAGAAAAAACACTGGTGCAGTTTGAAAACCTGAAGCAGCACCTGAATCCTCATTTCCTGTTTAACTCACTTACGTCACTCTCCGGTTTAATAGAAGCGGACCAGAAAATGGCGGCTGATTTTCTGAACCAGATGTCAAAAATATACAGGTACATTCTGAAAAACCGGGAAAGTGAAACGGTGTTGCTGAAGGAAGAAATTGAATTTGTGAAATGGTATATCCATCTTCAGCAAACGAGGTTTGGAAAGGGTTTGCAGTTTCACTTCAGGGTAGGGGATGAAATGCTTGATCGCAAAATTGCCCCGGTCACCCTTCAGAATATGGTGGAAAATGCCATCAAGCACAATATTGTGGATGTGGATTCGCCGCTTATCATAGATATCGAAACGGAGAATGAATATCTAATAATCCGGAACAATCTGCAAAAAAAGCGGATGGTAGAAACATCTAACCAGCAGGGCCTGGCAAATTTGCATAAACTATACAGGTACCTGACCTCAAAACCGATACTGATTGAGGAAACAGAAAAGATTTACCAGATAAAAATTCCATTGATATGAAAGCATTAATTATTGAAGATGAGGAAATCATTGCCCGTACCCTGCAAAATAAAATAAAGCAGGTGGATAGCAGTATTGATATCATTGATGTGCTGCCCAGCCTGAAAGTGGCCCGCAAGTGGTTTCAATCACACCCGGAACCCGATATTCTTTTTATGGATATTCAACTGGGTGACGGTGTGAGCTTTGACCTGCTGGAGCAGTTCAGCCTGGGATGCCCCATTGTATTTACCACTGCCTACGATGAGTATGCCATCAGGGCATTTAAGGTAAATGGGGTTGACTACCTGTTGAAACCTGTGGATGAAGCGGAGCTGAAAAGAGCTATTGATAAATGCATCTCTATCATTGAGAACAAAAGGCACACAACGGCAGATATCACCGAGCTGGTACGGTCGCTTGGCGTGAGTAAAAGCCAGTTTCCACGCTATAAGGAAAGATTTCTTGTACATAGCGGGAACCAGTGGATGCCGGTGCAAGTAAAGGAAACAGCCTTTTTTACCAAAGATGTGTTGAATTATTTATACCTGTTTAACGGCGAACGATACCTGGTAGATGAGGATACCCTGGATGATGTGGAGGAAATTTTAGACCCCGACCAGTTTTACCGGGCCAACCGGCAGTTTATTATTAATATTGATGCCATTCAATCAGTGAAATCAATTGAAAACTCAAAAATTCTTGTTAGACTTAAGGAACCAAACCAAAAGTTTGAAATAGATATAAGCAGGGAGAAGGCGCCTGCTTTTAAGAAGTGGATGAACAGGTGAGCATCGGGCCGGTTCATTGAGTTTTTGAAAATTGCAACTTTATTATTCCTCATCAAATGCCTGAAACAGCGTCAATAACTAATTTGGGGGCCGGGCAGAGTGTATTTCCCCCGGTGCATACTGAAATCATTTTTTAGTATGATTTTGGGCAGCGCCTTAATAAAAATTGCATGAACGATTCAGGGCCTGGAATTATTTATTAATACGTTAATGGTCCGGGTTGTCAATTTGGTGATATCAGGCTGTTTCCCGGAAGAGTACATTCGGAGATGCCATTCTTTTCTTTTTTTTCAACAGAATGTAAGCATTCAGGACCAGGTATGACAGTCCGATAAACGGGCCAAGGTCTATCAGTCCTGCATCGCCAGGCGGAACCGGAAAAGTTGCCAGATTTAGCGCAAGCAAAGATGCATGAATTGTAATAAAAAACCAGGCAGTGATCTTCCAAAATTTGCGGGATCGGAGCATGGCAATACCCAGCAGCAGACCAGTCCAGCTGATAAAGAGATCCCAACATACATCCAGACCAAGATGCACCGTATTCATCAATTCAAACAGATGCGTTTGTTTGATAGACAATTTTTCAGCAGCATCAGTTGTTGCCTGAATATTTTGATAGCTGATAAAAAATGACTGTTGCACTGTCAGCATCGTTGTAACAACAGCTCCGGCAATTATTCCGGAATATTTCATAAGTACAGTAACAGTAGAGGGTTGTTGATCACCACTCAGGTAAAATGAAAGGCCGATAAAGGATACTGCCAGCAATATCCCAAAATGAAATGCAAGTATGATTGATGCGGTTTGTGGCAATGGTGCGAAAGCTGCTGTCAGATAGCATACAACTGCTGCCACTCCACACCAGGCACCTGTTTTTATCCAATTTTGATTCATTTTAATAATATTTAGGATTATAAATGAGAAAAAATTTTTCTAATATTCTAACAAAAGTATAATTGCTTAGGGTTTTAATATTTGTATCATAACGTCAGACATTTTTTTACAGGCATACTAAAATGGTTTCCATTCAAAGCTATATCTGATGCCGGAAACTGGTTTTGTGAAGTTTGCAAAGGGGCTATCCTGGTTAGTATAAGGCAAATTTCAGTGGTAATGGCTTTCATCCGGCTTATAGTACAACTTTAGTGTACAATTCAAATGTAATTTTCTACGCTTCACTTTACCATCCGCATCTTTGGGGAGGATTTATTTTTTTATCGGTGGCGTAGTTTTCATTTTTGCAGTAACAAGAAGATCTAGCCGGGAAAGGCTTTGCAACATGAAGAATATTTTTAAAAATATTGGTATTCTGTGGAGAAATAATCGCCGCCGGCAAATTTATGAGCAACTGCAGCAGCAGCGTTTCCTGCTCCGTACTGGTATTCCTGCTACTGCACAAATACTGGATATGGTGCAGGAAGAAAGTGAAATGAATGATTTTGTGCAGATGCGTTTCTGGGTAATGCTGAAGATGCAGGGCGGTATTTCTTACCAGCATATTCAAACATTGATGAATAAAAAGGATATTCCCGCCGTGGGTCAGGTGCTTCAAATCCGTTGCCTGCCGCAGGATTGGTCAACTGTTGTAGTTGTGTGAGTATGCTGTTCTTTTTTGGATATTTAATTCAAATTATCAGTAACTCCTGTTTTCTTTTACCCAGTCTTTAATATAACCGGCTATTTCAGAAGTAGCGGTGCCGGGAGGAAATAATTTTCCAACACCCAGCTCATTTAGTTTTTGCATATCATCATCAGGAATGATGCCACCGCCTGTGAGTAATACATCATTCAATCCTTTTTCTTTCATCAGGGCAATTATTTTTGGAAACACCGTCATGTGTGCGCCCGAAAGAATACTGATACCGATGGCATCCACATCTTCCTGCAGGGCGGCATTCACTACCATCTCCGGGGTTTGGCGCAGACCAGTATAAATGACTTCCATGCCTGCATCTCTTAGGGCGGTAGCAATAACTTTGGCGCCACGGTCGTGACCATCGAGGCCGACCTTCGCAACCAATACCCGGATAGGTCTCGTTGCGGCAGATGCAGTTGTGCTAAAATGTTCAACTTTACTCATACCGGTTTTTTTTCAAAAATACGTTTCTTGATACAACTTGTTATTTTTAAACTAATGCACTTCAGTAAATAATGATATCTCTGTCAACATTCATGGATTTAGGAATGCACAATTACGCAATTGCAACATGACAGAAATTTAGTCCTTGTTGCACCACGGATCAGATAATCGGGCTAAAAAGAGGCCAGCGCAAAATGGATCCGACTTATCGTTTCATGCTTACCTAGAATTTCAGCGATTTCAAATACACCCGGGCCAACCTTGCCGCCGACCAGCATAATACGGAGTGGCAGCATCAGTTCACCAGGTTTTAAGTCGTTAACGGCTGCAATTTCTTTAAAACTTTTTTCCAGGCTGTTGCTGTCCCATTCCGGAATCAGTTCATAGTTTCGGATAAGCTCCGCAAAGAAAAGTTTTTTTGCCTCATTCCACTTTTGAGTTACTGCGCTGGCATCTAATTGCTGAGGTGCAGCAAAGAAAAAAGACGTCTGTGGCACAAAATCAGTGATCAATGCACAGCGGTCTTTCACCAATGTAATGATTTTACTGAGCAAGGATTTATCGGGAACCTGTATTCCTTTTTCGGCAATTGTTGCGGCCACCATCTCATTTAATACAGAAGCACCGCTTCTTTTGATCCATTCATGGTTGAACCATTTTGCTTTTTCATAATCAAATTTGGCGCCGGAGCTGTGTACCCGTTCCATTGAAAATTTTTCAATGAGTTCTTCCTTTGAAAAAATTTCCTGTTCGGTTCCGTCGTTCCAGCCCAGCAGGGCGAGCAGGTTGATAAAAGCATCTGGTAAAAATCCTTTTTCCCGGAATCCTTCTGTTTGCTCACCAGTTTTCGGATCGGTCCAGTTCATGGCAAATACCGGGAACCCATATTTGGCGCCATCCCTTTTACTTAGTTTGCCATGCGGGCCGAGTATCAGTGGAAAATGGGCCCATTGAGGCATATGCTCCAGCCCGAATAAATATTTCCAGAGCAGAATGTGAACGGGCGCACTGGGCAGCCACTCTTCGCCACGAAAAGCATGGCTGATCTGCATCAGGTAATCATCTACCACCACTGCAAGATGGTATGTAGGCATGCCATCGGCTTTCAGCAGCACTTTATCATCAACGATTGATGTATCAAAACTCACTTCACCCCGTATCATATCGGTGAAAGTAACGGTTTCGTTTTCCGGCATTTTGATACGAAGCACATGGCGGGTTCCCGTGTCCAGTAATTTTTTTGTTTCCTCCCGGGGTAAACTCAGAGAGTTTCGCATCATCATACGGATGGTATGATCATATTGGGGTGACGGGTTTTGTTCCGTTCTGTTTTCCTGCCGCATTTTTGCCAATTCCTCAGGTGTGTCAAATGCAATATATGCATGGCCTGCCTGCAGTAGTTTTTCGGCATATTGCCGGTACGTTTCTTTTCTTTCGCTTTGCCTGTATGGACCAAAATTACCGCCGTGCAGCACACTTTCATCCGGTTGCAGCCCGCACCATTCCAGTGCATCAAAAATATATTGTTCGGCGCCGGGTACAAATCGGCTCTGGTCGGTGTCTTCAATTCGTACAATAAAATCGCCGCCGTGTTTTTTGGCGAAGAGGTAATTGTATAATACGGTTCGAACGCCGCCCAGGTGCAGGCCACCTGTGGGTGAAGGTGCAAAACGTACTCGGACTTTTTGTGACATAGGGCAAAGATAGTTTTCCCGGCAGGGCTGCCCAAGTCAATTGAGTATATTTGCCCGTATGACTTTTATTGCACCTCATTACAGTAAGGCTAATAAAAATGCAGGAGTTCGTTTTCTCCGGAACGATCATTACCTGATCCGGGCGCCCTGGTGGCTGCAAGCACTGTACCCGGGATGTACCTGGTCTGTACAAGCTCCCGGAAAAAAATTGTACCTGAGCTTTGATGACGGTCCAAATCCGGAATGCACCGCATTTATCCTGGATCAGTTAAAAAAATATAACGCAAAAGCAACTTTTTTTTGCATTGGGCAAAATGTCTCAAATCATCCGGACCTGTACCAGCGTATCCTGGCCGAAGGGCATGCAGTGGGCAACCATACCCAGCACCATCTGAATGGATGGAAAACATCGAGACAGGAATACCAGAACGACATTCTGCAAGCAGCAAACTATATCGACAGTCAGCTTTTCCGGCCTCCTTATGGTCGTATGAAAAGAAAGCAACTTCGGATGATCAGGGGTGAAATGGGCATGCAGGTTGTGATGTGGTCTGTTTTGGCCGGAGACTGGGATGCGTCCATCAGTCCTGAGCGCTGTTATGGACGAATTATTCGAAAACTGAAGCCGGGTGATATTTTGGTACTGCACGACAGTGAAAAGGCGTGGGACAGAATGAGCTTCATCTTACCTGCATTGTTGGAAGAGTTTACAAAAAAGGGATATGAGTTTGAAAAAATTGGGGGCTGAAAGGGCTGGGCTTACAGAAAAAAGTTAGGGCCTGGGTAGAAACCCTGGCCCGTTTTTAATCCGTACCCTATGAAAACTGGTTTAAAGGTATAATAATTTTTTAATTACGGCAAAGTAATTTGACGGGTAATCCCATTAATAGTCATAGTAGCCTGGTTGTCACAATTGCCGGTTCCGAAATCAAGAATTGCAACCCAGGGATTTGTCGATGGGTTCGGCAGGTTGGCTCTTATGCTTCTTACCCGGCCTCTCACAATCCAGCGGCATGTCATTCTTCTTATAAGCGGTTCAGTAATAACTGATTCCCAGAGTACCAGCAAGTTCCCCTTTTTGATTTTGCCATGACCATTTCCTTCTATTTTGAAAACATCGTCTTTTGGAAAATCAGGACTGTTGAAGCCATCAATTTGGGTCAGAGTCCGGGTACTGTTCCACTGCAGAAAATCACTGTTGGGGCGGGTCAGTTTACCGTTTATGACTTCCACTTTGTAAATCCGGGGTTGCGGTGTGGGAGGTACTGTGGGGGGCGAAATGTTGGAGATTTTATGCACTCCTTCCACTTTTATTGCATCCACAAAAAACTGGTCGAAGCTGGTTGTGGCAACAGCTCCCGGAATGGTGAGCCTGTTTGTATATTCAATGATAATTTTCCCTTTTCGTACGCGGCCATCGGGTCCGGGGCAGCCAATGCTGCCAAAATCAATCACAACTCTTGCAGGAAAAGCTGTATTATTGGGATGGGTAATAGTTACTGTAAAGCAACGGGGCATTGGGGTCAGGCTGTCTGGTCGGCCATAAAAAATCCCGGATCCGGAAATACCCACGTCATTATTAACGCCCATTGCATCGTCAAAAAATTCGTTGAATACAGATTCTGCTTCTGCATCCGCTTCGGCAGAAACTTTGGATACTTCCTCCTCCTGTGCATCAGTTCCCGAATTACTGGTTTCCCTGCTACAGGAGATCAGGAAAAAAAGGCTGGAAAGAAGGATAAAAATGGGGGTTTGCAAAAGAAGATGACATCTTTTCATAACCAGGGTTTTAGTCAGTTTTACATTGAACGGTACTAAGATGAGGTTTATTGGCAATCGTTTAAAAGAATCTTAAAGATTTTTCTGAGTTTTGCAGCCAAGAGACTGTTGAAAATGAACCTGATAGATACTCATGCGCATTTATACCTGCCAGAATTTGATGCCGACAGGGTTGCCTTGCTGAACCGGGCCTTAACAGAGGGTATTGGCAGAATATTGATGCCTGCCATTGATACAAGTACCCATGAAGCGATGTTGAACCTGGAAAGCAGCTATCCTGAAACCTGTATTGCTATGATGGGGCTGCACCCATGCAGTGTGAAGCAGGATTACAAAGAGGAATTGAAAATTGCAAGGCAGCACTTGGAAAATAGGACATTTTGTGCCGTGGGAGAAATGGGTCTTGATTTTTATTGGGATAAAACTTACACGGCTGAGCAGTACCAGGCCTTTCATGAGCAGATAGAGTGGGCTTTGCATTTTAATATTCCCGTGGTGATTCATTCAAGAAACGCAGTTGACGAATGCCTTGAGGTGGTAGCTGAGCATCAGGAGGGAAAACTAAGAGGTGTCTTACATTGTTTTTCAGGCACCGCAACGCAGGCACAGCGGGCGGCTGATCTTGGTTTTTTCCTGGGCATAGGAGGAGTTGTTACTTTTAAAAATTCGGGGTTGGATGCAGTGATGAAAGAAGTGCCGCTGGATGTTGTAGTGCTGGAGACAGATGCCCCTTACCTGGCACCGGTACCGCACCGGGGCAGGCGAAATGAGCCTTCATATCTCACACATGTGGTGAAAAAGCTGGCGGGGTTGAAGGGTTGCAGTATAGCAGAATTGGCAAACAAAACGACTTCGAATGCTGAAAAATTATTCGGGGTCTAAGTGCTGAACCAGTATTTTTGCACTCTTTTAGGAGACCTGCTCGAGTGGTTGAAGAGGCACGCCTGGAAAGTGTGTATACCCCTAAAGGGTATCGAGGGTTCGAATCCCTCGGTCTCCGCACATGA
>CAYYMK010000026.1:0-162 GCA_964473035.1 uncultured Chitinophaga sp. | reverse complement strand
GATCAAGAATAAAAAGAGCAGAAAATATATTGAAGAGATAGTCAGGGAAAAGAAGGACTGGCAAGACCTGAGTGGTTGAAGAGGTCCCGGCTATAGCCGGGAGAAACTGTGTATACCCCTAAAGGGTATCGAGGGTTCGAATCCCTCGGTCTCCGCACATGA
>CAYYMK010000025.1:0-36997 GCA_964473035.1 uncultured Chitinophaga sp. | reverse complement strand
ATCAAGAGCCTCTTCGAAAGTGAGAGAAATGTCGCTCATGCCGGGGTCAATTCTTGCCTTCCGGATAAACTCATTTACAATGGTGACCGGTACTATGAAATTCATTCCCTGTACTTCTGCATTATTCCGCTGATAGTCTATACTGCCAAAAGTGGCCAGGCCGATTACTTCTCCATATTCATTCATTACAGGCCCGCCGCTGTTTCCATGTGTGATGGAAGCATCTGTCTGTAATACTTCCCATCCGTCTTTCATATTTTTTTTGGCACTCACCAGACCCCTGGTTAGCGTGGCCTCCGAAATAGATTCTTCCGAAATCAGCGGGTGAAATGTGGCCACGGCCGGATAGCCCAGTGCAAATACCTGGTCACCCACTTTCATTTCCTTATCATCGCCCACCCGTATTGTCGGGTATTCATGTTTTTTTGTAAGCTTCAGAATGGCCACATCCTTACCGGGTATGGCAGCGCCTTTGGTCACTAGTGTGGCCGGTATATTCATCGGTTCTATTTTGCCTCCTTTTCCGGAAATACCAATAACCACACTAAATTCTTTAATAATCTTACCCACTTCCATCGTTTGAGAAAAATACCAGCTATTGGCCTGTACAAGGGCGGAGGCTTCTTCTTCATTTAGCTTTCTTCCCATTTCCTTTTCCAGCGTCTTTGCATCATCCGCCATAATTTCCTGGAAAGCCTGCTCTGCAAAACTTTGTTTGGTGCTTTCATCATTTTCGTCCACCACATGGGCATTCGTTATTACATACCCGTCAGGCGTTACTATAAACCCAGAACCCACCATTGTTGTGTTGAGCTCTTTGCTCATACGTTCAGTGCCTTTCATCATGTATTTATTAATATCCTGGCAAAAGGCCTTTATGTAGGTGGTCCAAAAAAGATCGGTTGTGAATGTTCCTGCGGTTTCAAGATCACCCCGCACCTGCAGAGCCAGTTGTTGAGCTGCCGCCTCATCAATGACCGGCTGGATGACGGAAACCGTTCCTTTAAATGTAGCCAGGATCATAACGGTACCGGGCTTATTTCTTTCCGCAATCTGAACCGGAGATAATTTCTGGGCTGCAACACTGATGCTCAGCAACAGCAGCAGGGAAAATAAAATCTTACGCATACGTTTTGGTTTTGTGAGGAATGATGCCCGATAAAGATAATTGATTGGAGAGAAAACAAGAAGAATCCCCGCTTTAAAAATTACGGAATCGCTCAAAGCTGGCTCTTTCGAGCATTTCACGGTCTTCAGGGTGGGCAATTTCAATTAATGCCTTTGCCCTTTGCCTCAAATTTTTACCAAACAGGAAGGCGCAGCCATATTCTGTAACCACATAATGGATATGCCCCCTGGTGGTAACCACTCCTGCGCCATTCTTCAGGAAAGGAACGATCCGGTTGATGCCTTTTGCGGTACGGCTGGTAAGCGCAATGATGGGTTTGCCGCCTTCACTGAGTGCGGCTCCACGCATAAAATCCATTTGCCCGCCAATGCCACTGTATTGCAGGGTGCCGATGGAGTCGGCACAAACCTGACCGGTGAGGTCAACCTCGATGGCACTGTTAATGGCAACCACTTTCGGATTGCGGCGAATGACATGCGGGTCGTTTACATAATCAATATCCAGGAAGAAAAAAGCGGGGTTATCATCTACATAATCATATAATCGCCGCGTGCCAACAGCAAACCCGGTTACTGTTTTGTAAGGGTGTATTTTTTTGCAGGAGTTATTGATGACGTCCTGATCCACAAGCTCAATAATCCCATCACTGCACATTTCTGTATGCACCCCCAGGTTTTTATGATGCTGCAAGGATTGCAGCACTGCATCGGGTATGGTGCCGATGCCCATCTGTAGAGTGCTTCCATCTTCAATCATTCCGGCAATCAGCCGGCCGATCTTCAATTCTTCGGAGCCCACTTTCGCACGGTAATCCACTTCGGGGAGTTCCTCTTCTTGCCAGACCATTGACGTAAACCGGTTGATGTGTACCAGGCTGTCTCCATGGGTACGTGGCACCCGGGGATTGACCTGTGCAATCAGCAAGGAAGCTGTATTGACAGCACTCCGGGCAATATCTACCGACACACCCAGAGAGCAGTAACCATGCTTATCAGGTGATGAAACCTGTACCAGCGCAACATCAATTTTCATTTCCCGGCGAAAAAGGTCCGGGATGTCGCTCAGAAAAACCGGGATATAATCGGCCCTGCCTTCCCGAACAGCCTCCCGCACAGACTGCGATACAAACATGCAGTTGATGTGAAATGATTCTGCATATTCGGGCCTGTCTGCAACAATATCCCCATGTACTGTGATAAATGTGAGCTCTACATCTTTCAGTTCGGGTGCTCTTTTACATAATTCACGCATCAGGAAAAGAGGAGTCTGGGCGCTGCCCTGCACAAAGACCCGCTGTCCCGGCCGGATTACCGATAATGCTTCTGCGGCTGATTGATACTGACTATTCACCTGGTTGATTTTTCTGCTGCAAAGCTACTCCGCAACGCTTATTGAAATATGATGCGGCTTACAGGGTCGCATGAGAGGAATCAGCTCATTTGGTTTTTGTAAGAAACCATGCAACCGCCAATTCATAACCGGCAAGACCCAATCCCGTAATGCTACCGGCTGCTTTGGCGCTCACAAAAGACAATTTCCGGAATTCTTCCCTGGCATGTACATTCGAAATATGTACTTCCACTACCGGGGCACTGATGGCTGCAACCGCATCTCCCAAAGCAACAGAAGTATGGGTATAGCCACCCGGGTTCAGAATAATGCCATCATGATCAAATCCTTTATGCTGCAGCTCGTTGATCAGTTCACCTTCCACATTGCTTTGAAAATAACTGAACTCCACATGGGCATATTTCTGCTTCAGAGATTCAAAAAATTGTTCAAATGATATATAGCCGTACAAACCGGGTTCTCTTATACCCAGCAGGTTCAGGTTTGGGCCATTGATGATAGCGATTTTCATAACACTAATATAGCACATGAATCACATGATTGGAAACAATTTATCAATTGCAAGTAATAATCAGAGCCTGACAAAAAAATATTCAATCGGGCATTTCGGGGGAAAAAAACCAGGGTAGAGAGTGCTGAACATTCACTAAAAGATGAGGCAGCCTTTAATGTGCATTTGTTTGAATCAATGAAATAAATTCATCAAACAAGTATCTAGAATCATGCGGGCCTGGTGTGGCTTCGGGATGGTATTGAACAGAAAATGCTGGCTTTCCTTTTACCCGTATACCTTCAATACTTTGGTCGTTCAGATTCACATGCGTTACTTCTATGTGGCTTGCTTTTTTTACTGCTTCAGGGTCCACACCAAAACCGTGGTTTTGTGTGGTAATTTCTGATGTTCCGGTCAGCAGGTTTTTGACCGGGTGGTTGAGGCCGCGGTGACCATGGTGCATTTTAAAAGTTGGAATATCATTTGCCAGGGCAAGTAACTGATGTCCGAGGCAAATGCCAAACAATGGTTTTTCGTCTTTCAGAATCTGTTTCACTGTACGAATAGCATAATCCATTGGTGCAGGATCGCCGGGTCCATTGGAAATAAAATAGCCATGCGGCTGAAACTGTTTCACTTCTTCCAGCGGGGTTTTGGCAGGAAATACTTTTACAAAAGCGCCTCGCTCTACCAGGCATTGCAGAATATTTTTTTTTACCCCGTAATCCATCACGGCAATGCGGATGGCCGCAGTCTTATTTCCCAGTTCGTAAGTGCGGGTTGTGCTCACCTTACTCGCCAGTTCCTGTCCTTTCATTTCGGGGGTTTCGGCCAGTTTTTTTTCCAGTACCCCTGTATCTGTAGTTTCTGATGAAATAATGCAGTTCATCGCACCTTTGGTGCGAATATGCGCAACCAATGCCCTTGTATCCACTCCTGCAATTGATACGATTTTGTTTTCTTTCAGGTAATCCTGTAAAGATCCGACGGATAAGATACGGCTGTATTGTTCTTCCAGATTTCTGCCGATCAATCCGCTGATCTTCACTCCATCCGATTCTACATCAGTATCCTTTACGCCATAGTTTCCTATGTGTGCATTGTTCATGATCAGAATCTGTCCAAAATAGCTGGGATCAGTAAAAACTTCCTGGTAACCGGTCATCCCTGTATTGAAACATATTTCGCCGGTCGTAGTGCCTATAGCTCCATAAGCCCGGCCTTGTACCAGGGTGCCATCAGCGAGCAATAAAACCGCAGGGATTGATTTTTCGGGCATAATGAAAAATGTTTTGCAAAGAAAGTGAATGCCCAGGAATTCCGGCTGTTAGTTTTTCACAAAAAAAAACCCCGCCAAGCGGGGCTTTAAATGGTACATTTTGGTTGCATCAGCTCTCAGATGTATTGTCAGCAGCAGGGCCGGCACTTTCTTCAGCTGCTTTCTTTTTTCCTCCGGCACGGCGTGTCTTTTTGGCCGGGGCTTGTGCTTCGCCTTTGCCTTTGCCGTAAATTTCGTTAAAGTCAACCAGCTCGATCATTGCTTTTTCAGCATTATCGCCCGGGCGAAAACCCAGCTTAATAATCCTGGTATATCCACCGGGGCGGCCAGCTACTTTTTCAGCTACAGCACCAAACAGTTCTTTGATGGCTTCTTTATCCTGCAGGTAACCAAATACGACACGACGCTGATGTGTGCTGTTATCTTTTCCTTTTGTAATGAGCGGTTCCACATAAACCCGCAATGCTTTTGCTTTGGCCAGGGTCGTCACAATTCTCTTGTGCTGAATGAGCTGGCAGGCCAGGTTACTGAGCAGGGCATCTCTGTGTGCTTTGGTACGGCTCAGGTTTTTAATTTTGTCTCCGTGACGCATGACTTTTGAGTTTTAATACACTGCACCGTGTCAGGACTTGCAGTGTTTGCTATATCGGAAAACCGGTACAGCGGTTATTGAATGAAATTCAGTCCAGTCTTTTCAAATGAATGGTCTGTATCAGTTTTCGCTGACGTCAATTCCCAGTTTTGGCAGGTCCATTCCAAAGTGCAGGCCTCTTTCAGTAAGCACTTGTTCAATTTCTGCCAGAGATTTCTGGCCGAAGTTGCGGAATTTCATCAGGTCTTCCTGCTCATATTGCACCAGTTCGCTTAGTGAATTGATCTTGGCTGCTTTCAGGCAGTTAAAGGCCCGTACGGAAAGATCAAGATCTTCCAGGGGTGTTTTCAGCACTTTGCGCAGTTGCAGGGTTTGTTCATCTACCAGGTCTTCTTTTTTCTCTTCTTTATTGTCGAACGTTATATTCTCGTCTGTGATGATCATGAGATGCTGAATCAGGATGCGTGATGCCTGCTTCACGGCTTCTTCCGGATGAATCGTTCCGTCGGTCGAAACATCCATGACCAGCTTTTCAAAATCAGTTCTTTGTTCTACACGGGTATTTTCAATCTGGTACTTTACATTTTTAATCGGAGTAAAAATAGCGTCAACAGGGATATAACCCATAGGCGCATCTTTGGGTTTATTGTCTTCGGCCGGTACATAGCCCCTTCCTTTCCCAATGGTCAGTTCCACTTCCATCCGGGCAGAAGAATCGAGGGTGCAAATCAGCAGGTCAGGATTCATGATCTGGTAAGACTGAGTGGCTTCTCCAATCATTCCTGCGGTAAATTCAGTTTTATTGCGGATAGAAAGGGTCACTTTTTCATTCACTGTATCCTGATCCACAATTCTCTTAAACCGAACCTGTTTCAGGTTCAGCAAAATTTCCACTACGTCTTCGGTGATGCCTTTCAGTGTGGCAAATTCATGATCCACACCTTCTATTTTTATACCTATAATAGCATACCCCTCCAGCGAACTGAGTAACACCCTGCGCAGGGCATTTCCGATGGTAACAGCATATCCCGGCTCCAGCGGGCGAAATTCAAACTGGGCTTCAAAATCAGTTGCTTTCTGCAGAATGATTTTATCGGGCTTTTGGAAATTAAGTATTGCCATATTGAAATTTTAGATTTAAGATTTTATCAAAAAAGAGTGTACAATGAACTATTGATTCTTCATCTTACTTACTATATAATTCCACGATCAGTTGTTCCTTAATATTCTCTGGTACACTTTCCCTTTCCGGGTAAGTGATGAAGGTGCCTTTCATCTCAGTTTCACTCCAGTCGAGCCAGCTGAATTTGGGGTTCTTTGGCCTCAGCATGCTGGTAATAGAACTTTTGGCTTTACTGTTTTCTTTAATGGTAATTACATCGCCTGGTTTCAGCTGGAATGATGGAACATTGACCACGTCTCCGTTCACTTCAATATGTTTGTGGCTGACCAGCTGACGGGCAGCGGGGCGGCTGGGTGCAATCCCCATCCGGAAGATTGTATTATCCAGGCGGGCTTCACAGAGTTTAATCAGGTTTTCACCTGTCACACCACGGCGGCGTGCCGCTTCTTCAAATGTTTTACGGAATTGCTTTTCCAGGATGCCGTATGTGTACTTGGCTTTTTGTTTTTCACGCAACTGCAAGGCATATTCCCCAAGGGTTTTACGCTTGCGCTTGTCGCCGTGCATACCCGGCGGGTTGCTATTTTTTGAAAGCCATTTGCCATTACCCAGGATGGGCTCCCCGAAAATGCGGGAAATTTTGGTCTTTGGACCAGTGTACCTTGCCATAGTTTTTATTCATTTCCGCTTTTTAAAAACCGGTGCGCTGATCGTTGAAAGCGGTAAAAATTAATCAGTCACCTTTTTTCAAATGAATGAATCCTGGCGATTCAATATGTCTTGCCCGGCTCCCCTCAGGGGCCTGGCTATTATACTCTTCTTTTCTTTGGCGGGCGGCAGCCATTGTGCGGCAGCGGAGTTACGTCTTTGATCATCACAATTTCAATCCCTGATTGTGATAATGCCCGGATGGCGCTTTCCCGGCCTGACCCGGGCCCTTTTACATACACATCCACTTTTTTCAGACCTGCATCAAACGCAGTTTTGGCTGCATCGGATGCTGCAGTCTGCGCCGCATAGGGTGTATTCTTTTTGGAGCCTTTGAAGCCCATTTTACCGGCACTGCTCCAGGAAATAACCTGACCCGTTTTATTCGTCAGGCTGATGATGATGTTGTTGAAAGTGGCAGAAATATGGGCATCGCCATAATGATCCACCTTCACGACTCTTTTTTTTGCAGCTGCTTTGGCGCTGAGCTGCTGTTGTGCTTTTGCCATAATTCAGTTCTGAGGTATTCTTTATTTTTTCCCTGCTTCGGTTTTCAGCTGAAGCAGCCTGTATCAACCCTCCTGCCGACCTGTGATGCAATCCGGCGCTGATACAGAATAATACAGGTCTAATATAGTACGGCCAACCAGATACCTGCCGATTCCTTTTTATTTCTTCGGCGCTTTCTTTTTACCTGCAACCGTTTTTCTTTTCCCTTTCCGGGTACGACTGTTGGTTTTTGTGCGCTGTCCCCGTACAGGCAAACCTTTCCGGTGCCGAAGCCCACGATAGCAGGCAATATCGAGCAGGCGCTTGATGTTCATCTGCACTTCGCTGCGCAAAGCACCTTCTACTTTCAGCTCTTCGGTAATCACATTACGGATGGCATTCAGCTCATCATCATTCCAGTCATTTACTTTCTTGTTCCGGTCAATATTGTTTTTGTCGAGAATATAGCGGGCAGTAGAAGGACCAATGCCGAAAATGTAGGTCAGACCTATTTCGCCCCTTTTGTTTTTTGGTAAATCAACACCGGCAATACGAGCCATACTATTTTTTTAGATTTACGGGTTTTAAAATTCAATAATTATCCCTGACGCTGCTTGAAGCGGGGGTTCTTTTTGTTAATCACAAATAGCTTTCCTTTGCGACGAACGATTTTGCAATCGGCGCTACGCTTTTTTATGGATGCTCTCACTTTCATTTTATTACTTTTTTAAGACGCCTGTTTATTTATACCTGAAATTAATTCTCCCTCTTGTCAGGTCGTAGGGTGATAACTCCACTCCCACTTTGTCTCCGGGCAAAATCCGGATATAGTTCATCCTCATTTTACCTGAAATGGTTGCAAGGATTTCATGCCCGTTTTCCAGCTTAACCCTGAACATGGCATTGGACAGGGCTTCCAGTATCACACCATCCTGCCTGATTAGTGGTTGTTTTGACATAAATTCTTACAGTCGCTCCGGGTAATGCTGCATCCAGAAAAAATCCGAATTTGCCTTTTCTCCGGGCGGGCAAAGGTAAGAGTATCAGTGCAGAAAATGAAAAATGATGCCCGGTTTTTGACTCTCTTCAAAAAAAAGGATAGAACTGTTTTCTAACTATTTGATAAAAAATGATTTATGCCTTAATTCATGCAGTACTTTCAAATTCCATGAGGCGTTTTGGCACAAATTAAGCCAACAGTATCAAGAAATTAGCTTCTTTTTCTGTAATTCAGAATGGCCCACCCATTGAGCAGGATGACGAAGCCAGTTGTAATGAACAAATGATTCCTGATGTCTGCCAGACCGCTCCCTTTCAGCACCACCAGACGTACCACGTCAATAAAATAAGTGACCGGATTGGCTTTTGTAATGGCTTTTGCCCATGCAGGCATACTGTCAATTGACGTGTAAAGGCCACTCATGAGTACAAAAATCATCAACAGGAAAAAAGAAATGAGCATCGCCTGCTGCTGGCTTTCTGAATATGTGGAAATGAGCAATCCTAAACCCAGTATTGCAAGCAGATAAATGGAGGCAAACAGATATACAGTCAGCATGCTCCCAACCGGGATGATGCCATAAAAAAATCTGGCGATGCCGAATCCAAGCGTAAAGACAAACAAGCCCAATACCCAGAACGGAATGAGTTTGCCAAGTATGAAATGAATTTTTTTAACCGGGGTTACATTAATCTGCTCAATGGTTCCAATCTCTTTTTCCCTAACTATGTTAATAGCCGTAAGATTGGCTCCTACCATTGTGAGCAGTAAAACCAGGATACCCGGCACCATGAATACCTTGTAGTTCATTTGCGGGTTGTACCAGTTTGAAAAAGTTATTTCCACCACCGGTTCGGGGCTGAAACGGGGATACTGGATCCATTCATTCCTTATTTCCTGATTGTATTCCTGAATGATCCGTTGCAGGTAGGAACTGCCCAATCCGGCTTTTATCCCATTGATGGCATTGACCGCCATAAAGAGCTTTGCTTCGTTTTCTTTGACCAGGTTCTTTTCAAATGCTGCGGGTATTTCCAGTACCAGGTCTGCTTTATTCTGTTCAATTTGCTGCATGGCCTGCTGAAAAGAACCGGAATATTCCGACAGCAGAAAATAACCTGAGGCTGTCAGCTTCTGCTGCAGGCTCCTTGAATAGGAGGAGTGATCATGATCAATAACGGCCAGTTTGATATTTTTAATTTCATAGTCAGCTGCCCAGGGTAACAGGACAAGTTGTATAACGGGCATAATGAAAATCAGGCGCAGAATGGAGGGATCCCGGAAAATTTGCCGGAATTCTTTTTGTAGTAAAAAACGAAGTGTCCTCATGCCAGCCTGATTTTAAATTTTTTGATGGAAAGCCCCAGGAAAAGCAGCAGCATCCCTGCCAGTACCAGTGTTTCCTTCCATACACTGCTGAATCCTGCTCCTTTGATCATAACCGAATTCACCAGGCTGTAATACCATTTGGCCGGCACCGCATTGGAAATAATTCTGAGTGGCAGTGGCATATTTTCAATCGGGAACATAAAACCACTCAGCATCACGGTGGGTAAAAAAAGGCCCACCAGTGCAATGAACATCGCCATTTGTTGAGATTCTGAAGCAGCAGAAATCAGCAATCCAAGTGCAAGTGAAACCAGGATAAACAACAAGCTTTCACCAACAAGTAATACCAGGCTTCCCTGCACAGGCACGTCAAGTACATAGACACTCAGTAGCAGGATACTGGCGATATTGATGGTGGAAAGCAGAAGGTAAGGAATGGCCTTGGCTAATACAATACGGAATGGCTTCATGGGCGATACCAGCAAGACTTCCATCGTACCCATTTCTTTTTCCCGTACGATAGTGATGGCCGTCATCAGGGTACACACCAGCAGCAGTACCATTGCCATGACTCCGGGTACAAAATTGTATGCACCTCTCAGTTCAGGATTATAGAGCATTTTCACTTCAGTGCTGATGGTATAAGGCAGTTTTTTTTCCTCTGTAAAGCGGTTCTGAAAATCCTGTACAATGGCCGACATGTAGTGGGTAAGGGTGCTGGCCACATTGGGGTCTGAAGCATCTGCAATCAGCTGTAACCGGCTTTTATTAAAATGCCGGAGATCTTCGCTGAATTTGGGCGGCAATACCAAAGCCAGCCTGACCCTGCCCGTCCGAAAATTTTCTTCAATTTCTCTTTCAGAGTGTACGACTTTTTCGATTTCAAAATATTTACTGGCATTGATCTGGCTGATCAGCGAGGCAGTTGCTTCGTCTGCCGACTGATCCCAAACCACAATTCTGGAATTCTTCACTTCATTGGTCAGGGCAAATCCAAAAATGATGATCTGGGCAACGGGCATTGCCAGCAGAATAAACATAGTCCGCAGGTCACGGAAAATGTGATAGAATTCTTTTTTTACAAATGATAGAAACTGCTTCATATGATATCTGCCTGCCTTTTGGCTTTTCGGGCCAGCTTTAAAAACACATCGTCCATAGAGGATGCAGCAAAGGTCTTTTTCAGCTGGTGCGGTGTATCCAGCGCTTCAATTCGCCCGTCCACCATGATGCTGACCCTGTCGCAATATTCAGCTTCGTCCATATAATGTGTCGTTACAAACACTGTGATTCCTGCAGCTGCTGCCTCATAAATCATGCGCCAGAATTCTCTGCGGGTCACCGGATCCACACCGCCGGTGGGCTCATCCAGAAAAACCAGTCTTGGCTCATGAAAAATTGCAACGGAGAAAGCCAGTTTTTGTTTCCACCCAAGTGGCAATGAACGCACCAGCTGATCCGCCTCAGAAGTGAGCTGCAACTGAGCCAGCACCTTCTCTGTTTTTTCTTTAATGAACCGGTTCCTTTTCCCATAGATGCCTGCATAGAAACGGATGTTTTCCCGAATTGTCAGGTCTTCATATAAGGAGAACTTCTGGCTCATATATCCAATACTCCTTTTTATCTTCTCCGTCTCCTTATAAATATCAAAGCCTGCTACTATTGCTTTCCCGGAGGTAGGAAGGGACAACCCTGAAAGCATCCGCATGGCAGTGGTTTTTCCTGCGCCATTGGCTCCTAAAAAGCCAAAGATTTCGCCTTTGTATACATCAAATGAAATAGAATCAACGGCGGTAAAATCACCAAAACGCCTCGTCAGTTTTTCTGCTATGATTACTTTTTCAGTATTCATGTGTTTTTTTTCATTAATGACATAAAACAATCTTCAATTCCCGGTTCTGTATCCAGCACTTCCAGCCCAGCTGCTTTTCCTGCAAGAGAAGCGGTCAGTTCTTCTGTGCCGCCTTTCTTCATTACCGCATGATGGTATTCTCCAAAGGGGTATGCATCTTCCACCCATTCATTTTGCTGCAGATGCCCGAGCAGCCCAAGCATATTTTTTGCTTTCACAGACAGAATTTTTTTTCCAAAACTGCGTACAATTCCTTTCGGGCTGTCAATCGATAAGATTCGCCCGGTTTGAATCAAAGCCACACGATCGCATTGGCTTGCTTCATCCATATAGGGCGTTGACACCAGAATGGTAATGTCTTTTTCTTTCAACCGCTTTAACATATCCCAGAATTCTTTCCGAGAAACGGCATCAACCCCCGTAGTAGGTTCATCCAGGAACAATACGGAGGGGTGGTGAATCAGGGCACAACTCAATGCAAGTTTTTGTTTCATACCCCCTGACAGCTTTCCCGCTTTTCTGTTTTTGAACGGTTCAATTTGTGTGTAGATGTCTTTCACCAAATCATAATTCTCACGGATCGTTGTATTAAAAATCGTTGCAAAAAATGACAGATTTTCTTCTACAGTCAGGTCCTGGTACAGAGAAAATCTTCCGGGCATATAACCAACCCTTCGGCGAATTTCTTTGTAATCTTTTACCACATCAAACCCGTCAACCTGAGCATAGCCACCATCAGGCAGCAACAAGGTGGTGAGCATCCGGAACAGAGATGTTTTTCCGGCTCCATCAGGCCCGATGATTCCGAACAACTCCCCTTTTTCCGCTTCAAAGCTTACGGAGCGAAGTGCAGTAACTGATTTCTTTTTGCCTCCATATTTTTTACTGAGATCCTGTACGGTTACGGCTGACATGCTGTTTAGTTAAATTTTACTTCGGCATACATGCCGATTTTAAGGTACCCGTCATTCTTCACCTTTATTTTAACGGCATAAACCTGGCTGGCACGTTCTTCTTTTGTCTGAATGGTTTTGGGTGTAAATTCTGCTTTGTCAGAAATCCATGAGATGGTGCCGCTTTGTTCTTTGAAATGTTTATGACCGTCATCCGTCAGCACTTTTACCTGCTGGCCCAGTTTCAGCAACGGTAATTGTTCCCCTGTGATGTATGCCCTTAGTGTCAGCACGGAGAGGTCAGCAATTTTGTACAATGGCTTTCCGGGTGATGTAAATTCTCCTTCTTCTGCATATTTTGTAATTACCGTTCCACTTACCGGGTTTATGATTCGGGCCCTGCTGAGCTGATCCTGCAGCTGAGCTACTCTTTTCTGCAGGGGCTTTGCTTCGCTGAGGATTCCACGGTTTTGAGTGGCTGTTGCACTTTTCTGCACCTGAATTTGCTGCTGTATTACAGCAAGATTTTTTCGTGCCACATCTACCTGCGATGTAATATCATCCAGTTGTTTACCGGTTGCAGCATCCTGCTTCAGGAGGTTTTGTATCCTACCCTGCTCGTGCTGCAGGTAATTCAACTGCGCTTGCTGCACCGCCAGCTGGTTTTCCAGAAGTTTGACCTGCGGTGCCACATCGGCTGTCTTTTCATTCAGCGCCTGAATGTTGGCCTCTGCCTGCTCTTTCTGCAGAGCAATATTCGATGCATCAATCGTACCTGCGATACTGTCACGAAGTAATATTTGTCCTTCTTCTGCCCGGAGCTGCAGAATTTTTCCTGATAGCTCTGAGGAAACAATAACTTCATTGGCTTCAAAACTGCCGCTGGCATCAAATGATTCGGTACCGCTTTTACAGGAAAAAAGAAAAAGCGCCATAGCTGCCGGAATGGTTTTTTTGTTGATGTTCATGTCTGAATGATTTTATTGTTTTCCCAAAATGGTTTGATACTGAATTTTTGCCTGCAGCAACTGGATCTGATGCAGGATAAGCGCCTGCCTTGCGAGGTCTTCTGCATTCACTTCTTTCATGAAATCACTTGCGGTGATCACTCCGTTCTCAAGCTGTGCATTTGCAGCCTCTGCGACAGAATTTCGCAGTGCAATGATTTTCTGATCCTGCTGTATCAATTGCTGAAATTTTTCTATTTCTGATTGCTGTTGTTGTAACTGTGCCTTTGTCTGAAGCAGGAAAACATCTTTTTGTACTTCCAGCATCTTTTGCTGCACAGCAACCTGTTCTTTTTCTTTCTTTTTTGTATAAAGGTTGTTTAGTGACCAATTGAAACGAATGCCTCCGGTATAAAAGAAGTCAAATTCATTGAGCAGCATGTTCAGTCCTGGTTTTCCATACCCGGCCTGCAGAAAGAGACTTGCTTTTGGAAGGCTCCTTGCAAAGATCAACCGCTCCTGATGCCCTGCCAGTTTTTGCTGGTCCTGATAGAGTTTTATTTCGGGCCTTACAATTTCACCTGCTAGCTCTGAGGCGGCAACAGGTTTGTGCAACTGAATGCCTTCTGAAAGTTCCCGGCCTGTAAAAAGAAAGAGCACATGCAGCAATCCGCTGCGGGTAGCCCTGATTTCTGCGGACCGCTGATCGGCACGCAGCAGTTCTGCCTCCAGCATATTGACTGCCGACCGGAAAGCAACCCCTTGTTGCACCTGTGCTTCAGTTTTTTTGAGCCCGGTAAGGATATCTTTTTTCAGCAACTCCGACTGCTTCAATTGTTCATCCATAAGCAGTAATCCCAGGAACAATTGATTGATTCGGTCTTTCAGCTTATACAATTCTACTTCTGTTTTTTGATCTTCCGCAACTGCATGCAAACGTGTAAGGTTTTTTTGTTCACGTAACAGGCCACCATCATAAATCAGTTGCTGCACATCGGCCATTAGCCTGTACTGATCTTTCGCTGCGGGCTCAAGACTGACACCTGGAATTGTAATGGGTAGCCCTGGTACGTCTGATTGATAAGAAAGCTGCCCGCCCAGCGATACCTGGGGCAAAAAGCCTTTTTGCAGATTGGAGATGCTGATCTCAGCCGTTTGCTTTACCAGGTCTTTGTTTTTTACAGCCGGGTAATTGTTCTTTGCCAGGTCATAAGCCTGCGCCAGGCTAAGCTCCTGCAGAGGCTGGGCAATTCCGATTAGAGGCATGAGGATAAAAACGATGAGTAATTTCTTTTTCATGTGTGTTACTTTCTTTGTTTCATCAAACCCGCAGATAAGCAGGAACATCCGCCATGATATTTGCAGGCTCTGCTGATATCATGAAGGATTCAACATTATTTTTTCAGGGCATCAATGAGAAACCCTGGAATTTCCTTTTTCCGTTCTTCCATCATGGCTAGGAAACCAGCTTCACTCATACCCATATTTTTCTGAAACATGGGCTTTGCCACAAAAGGGAAGATGGTCATAGAAAGCAGGTGCATCAGCACATGCATAGGATTTACTTTTTTGATAGTGCCTTTCTTTATTTCTGCCGCTATTTGCTCAACAAATTTTTCAGGTCTTACACCGGCCTTCCCGGATGAAATTTTTTGCAGGAAATACACCGGATCCCTGTTGATTTCATTTAACACAAACAAGGGCAGGTAGGGATTTTCCAGTACCATGCTGATATATTCGTCACAGAACCGCTCAATTTTTTCAAACAAAGGCAGGTCTGCATTGAACACTTCATTGATTTTTGGAAAGAGCTTTGCGGCAGCCTGCATAAAAATCACTTCAAACAATTTTTCCTTATTCCTGAAATAATAATGCAGCATTGCTTTGTTGATCCCCGCTTCGTCCGCAATATCCTGCATCCTTGCCCCGGCCATTCCCTTCCGGACAAACACAAGTTTTGCAGCATCCAGAATTGCCTGCTCTGTGGTCTGATCTTTTTTTATATTAACCATGTGCTTTAACCATTTGGTTAACAAAGATAGAAAAATTAATTAACCCGGGAAATTTTATTAAAAAAAATTTCCCCCGCGACCCAGTAATTCCTTTAAGCGTTGTTAATCAACTTGTAATACAGACAACTGACCGTCTGTTCATTCTGCCCAGCTCATAACATACTGTTTGTCTTCTATCTCCTGCGCCTGCTTAGTTAGCATTAGCGGCTTGATTGTATCTACCATTACCGCCAGTTCCCTGGTTTCTTTGGCGCCAATGCTTTTTTCTACTGCACCGGGGTGCGGGCCATGCGGAATACCGGCAGGATGTAATGTGATCATCCCTCTTGTAACATGCTTTCGGCTCATAAAATCACCATCTACATAATACAATACTTCATCACTGTCTATATTGCTGTGGTTGTATGGTGCAGGGATGGCATTGGGGTGATAATCGTACAGCCTTGGCACAAATGAACAAACTACAAAACTGTTCGTTTCAAAGGTCTGATGAACGGGCGGAGGCATATGCACCCTTCCTGTTATGGGTTCAAAATCATGAATAGAAAAGATATACGGGTAGCAACAGCCATCCCAGCCTATTACATCGAAAGGATGAGTACCATAATGCAGACCATATAACATTCCTTTCTTTTTGGCCTTGATTATGAAATCTCCTTTCTGATCAAATGTTTGAAGGGTTTGCGGAGGCCGGATATCCCTTTCACAAAAGGGTGAATGCTCCATCAGCTGACCATACTTACTCATGTACCTTTTGGGAAACCGCAGTGGCGAGAATGATTCGACAATAAACAACCTGTTTTTATCATCCGTAAATTCTATCTGGTAAATAGTTCCTCTTGGCAAAATAATGTAATCGCCGTAACTGAAGGGTAACTGTCCATACTGCGTTGTGACTATCCCGCTTCCTTCATGCACAAAGATCATTTCATCGGCATCGGTGTTCTTGTAGAAATAATCGTTGGTACCACGCTGGGGTGCTGCCAATACAATATGACAATCACTATTGACCAGCACAGGTATCCTGCTTTGTAAAAAGTCTCCATCGGGATTTATATGAAATCCTTCGAAACACCGGTGACGAAGCATTTTTTCCTCAGCAATGTGCGGACTTACATCCACCTGCGGTTCTGTTTTGATGATCTGGGTAGGCGGATGACAGTGATACAATAAGGCATATTCATCACTGAATCCCTCAGTGGAAAATAATTGCTCACTGTATAATGTTCCGTCCGGTTTGTGAAATTGCGTATGGCGTTTATGCGGAATGTTTCCGAGTGTATAATAATGTGGCATTATTCAGATTTTAGATTAGAGAATGCAGATGTTGAATTGCCTGATTAAAGCACAGGCTATCATTTAACCCGGACTCAAATGGAAAGTTCGAGAGTGGCCAACAGAAAAATATATTTCCACTTTCTTTTGTCAATATAATATGTAAAATTCCGATGGAATGGCATTTGCCGTAATTTGCTGATCAAATGTAAAACATTTCTTTTGACTAAGGTCGGACTGATATCAGATACACACGGCTACCTTGATGAAAAAATCCTGGAGCATTTTTTGAACTGTGATGAAATCTGGCATGCTGGCGATTTTGGCGAAAAAGTAGCTGACAAATTGAACGGGATAAAAAAATTAAAAGGGGTGTATGGTAATATTGACGGGCATGAAATTCGTATCTTCTTTCCTGAACAATTGGTATTTATGTGCGAAGATGTGAAAGTGATGATCCGGCATATCTGCGGCTCACCACCGCGATATAACCCTGAAACAAAAAGGGAACTGGCAATACATCAACCTCAATTACTGATCTGCGGCCATTCACATATTTTGAAAATTATGTATGATGATAAAATAGACTGCCTTTATATGAATCCCGGCGCAGCGGGCACACAGGGATGGCAGAAGACGAGCACAATTGTCCGCTTTGCAATTGACGGTTCAGAGATCAAAAAATGCGAAGTCATTGAATTGGGCAATCGCTGATTACATACCAGGAAACCAGGATCTGCCAGTACCTACCTCGCGGAACGGCCAGGGTACCGATATCAGGATGATGAGAAATGCCATCATGTAATAAAGCAAAGACCTTCTTTGCTTCTGCCTGTCGGGCCGGTCTTTTTTACAATAAGAATAAGCAAGATGGATCAGAAAAATAGCCAAAAGCATACCGGTCGTATGTTCAATTGCATAAAACCTGTACACAGCATTGCCCATCACTTCTTTAAAACCCAGCGCTTGTATGTTCTTCAGCCCCAGTGGCCCGGCAATCCACTGGTATAGGCCTACCAGCAACATCAGGTCTGCGCAGATCAAAAGAAAAAGAGCCAGTCTTTTTTGCAATGGGCTATAAGGCCCCCCTTTGGCAGCAAAGTTTTTATAGAGTGCAACAAGCAGGAGCAGAATAAAAACCCAACGCAAAAAATTGTGTAAATGAAGCATCCCGTTGTACATAGCTGCTGTTTTGTGGCAAATCTATAAGCTTATTGCGGAAATCAGCAAATCTGTTTACTCCACCCAGTCTGCAATAAAAATATTTGTATCTCGGGTGCCGCCATTATTTCTGTTGCTGCAAAAAACAATCTTCTTTCCATCGGGCGAAAACATCGGGAATGCATCAAATCCCTTGTCACGGCTAATTTTTTTCAGGCCGCTGCCATCCTCATTAATGGTATAAAGATTGAAAGGGAAGCCCCGCTTATATTCATGGTTACTTGCAAAAATAATGCGCCTGCTATCAGGCATAAATGCCGGTGCCCAATTGGCCTGTCCGAACGAGGTTACCTGCCTTGCCTGGCTGCCGTCTGCATTTGCAACCCAAACTTCCATATTGGTGGGTGCCACCATCTGTTCGGCCAGTAGTTCTTTGTATTCCTGAAGCTCTGCGGCGGACCTGGGCCGGCTGGCCCGCCAGATTATTTTACTGCCATCGGGGCTGAACCATGCTCCGCCATCATATCCGGGAGTATGTGTGATGCGCTGCTCTTTCCTGGTTTCCAGCTCCATAATATAAAGTTCCAGGTCTCCGTCTTTGGTACTGGTGTAGATCATCTTTTTGCCATCGGGAGACAGGGTAGCTTCTGCATCATAACTATCTGAATTAGTCAGCCGCCTGACTATATTCCCATTGAGATCAGCCATGAATATATCAAAACTGCTGTACAAGGGCCAGATGTACCTGTTGCCATATTTCTTCCGGTCCGGCACCGGAGGACAGCTATCGGACCCCAGATGCGTAGAGGCATAGATGATGTGTTTGCCGTCCTTACTAAAAAATGCGCAGGTGGTTCGTCCCTTGCCGGTGCTCAGCATTCGATACCTGAAGGGTTTTCCTTTTTTGGGTACCTTGCCTGCAAAAATCTGATCGCAAGGTATGCCATCTTTTATACTGGTGCGCTGAAATACCAGCATACTTCCGTCAAAACTCCAGTAAGCTTCTGCATTATCCCCCCCAAATGTGAGCTGCTGAATATTACGGAAATGTGTTTCATCCGGGTATTTCAGTGAATCCGAAACAGGAGAAAGACTTCCCGTAACCGGAGCTGCATTTTTGCAACTGGCCGCCAGCATCAGGATAATTGGTAAGAAAGATGTAATTTTTTTCATTCTATAATAATTCAGAAGCTGCAAATTTATTTTTGCAATATTCCAAGTTTGTCAGCAGATTGTCATACCTCATTAATTTTGCCTGATCATGATCATTCGAAGGACGAAAATACTGTATGCAGGGTTTTGCTGCCTCATTGGGTTTGCTGCATGCAGGCAGGGAGGTCAGGCATCTCCCTACCAGGATATACTGGAAAACCAACCCTTTTCTGCACTGAGCGACAGTATTCACAAAGATCCACAAAACCATGTTTTATTGTTCCGGAGGGCGGTACTGCTGAACAGCAACAATTTTCCGGAGCCTGCTCTCGACGATTTCCGGAATGCCTGGCAACTGAAGAAAGATGAACAATATGCCCTTGGCATCGGCACACTCCTTCTGGAAAAAAAAGCAGATTCTGCCATCCAGTTTTTGCAGCATGCCCTGCAAGAGCTGCCCCATAGCTTTTTACTGACTCTGAACCTGGCAAGAGCATACACAGAAAAAGAAAACTGGCAACAGGCTCTTGACCTCTGCGATACCATGCTGCAATGGTACCCCCAGTCAGTTGATGTGCTAAAGCTGAAAGCCATCCTGCTGGACAAAACAGCAAATGTGCATGCAGCCACGCAACTACTGGAGCAGGCCTATCAACTAACCCCCTACGATACAGAACTGAATTACATCCTGGCCCTTCGTTATGCAGAAAGTAAAAACCCAAAAGTTCTTGCCCTCTGCGACTCGCTGATCAGGGCAGACTCAGCCGGACTACATGGAGAACCTTATTACTTCAAAGGGATCTATTTTGCTAATACCAACGAGAAACAAAAAGCATTGGCAAGTTTTGACGCGGCAGTCAAACACGACTACTACCTGCTGGAAGGATATATTGAAAAAGGGAGCCTCTATTTTGAGATGAAGAAATATACAGAGGCACTTGAAGTATTCCGGCTGGCCCTCTCCATTTCTCCCGACTTTGCAGATGCCTATTACTGGGCTGCACGTTGCCAGGAAGAAACCGGCGATAGGGAAAATGCTGCCTTGAATTATCGAAGGGCCTGGGAACTGGATAAGAGTTTTACAGAAGCAGAAGCAGCAATGAAGAGACTGGGAAAATAGTGAGTTGGCACATTTGGGATGAAAATGTCCCGGATATCGAATGGTTTTTATTGAGTTTGAAGCCCGCTCTAAACTAACTAATTAGCCGATTTAATCTGTATCCGTATTATCTTGCATACCAAATGTAACTCACATGCCCATCATTGCCCCTTCACTCCTTTCTGCCAACTTTCTGAACCTGGAAGCAGATTGCAACATGCTGAATGAAAGCTGTGCCGACTGGTACCACTTAGATGTAATGGATGGACGTTTTGTTCCCAATATTAGTTTTGGCCCTATGCTTATCGGGTTTTTCAGGAAGGCAACAAAAAAAGTTTGCGATGTTCACCTGATGATTGAAGAACCAGAACAATATGCCGGGCAATTTAAAAATGCCGGTGCAGATATACTTACCGTTCATGTGGAAGCCTGCCGGCACCTGCACCGGAACATCCAGCAGATCAAATCGCTGGGTATGAAAGCCGGTGTGGCAGTAAACCCGCACACCCCCGTATCGTTACTGGCAGACATACTTCAGGATATTGACCTTGTTTGTCTGATGAGTGTGAATCCGGGCTTTGGTGGTCAGAAATTCATTCTGCATACAACCGAAAAAATAAAACAACTCCGGAAAATGTCTGACGAGCGGGGTCTGAATCTGCACATTGAAGTAGACGGGGGTATTACGCTTGAAAATGCCCCCTCTGTTGTAGCCGCGGGCGCCGATGTGCTGGTGGCCGGCAATACAGTCTTCGGTTCACCCGATCCAAAAGCCACCATCAACGCCCTGAAAAACTGTTAAGACACCGTCTCCAAAATATTCTGTGCCACTTCAAACAATTCGTATCTTGGCATATTATCTCTTATGAAAAGACGCAACCGACAGATACAACTGTTTGCCTTTTTCCTTTTACTCAATGTTTTTGCGTACGCACAAAACCCTCCTGCCGGACGTGCTGCAAAAACGGCATTTGTTTCAGGCGTGGTTGTAGATGAAAATGAAAAGCCTGTTTCAGGAGTATCCATCATCATTCTGGGCCAGACAAAAGGTACTACCACCAATGACAGCGGCTATTTCCGTATCAATGTTCCTGCTGATAAAGCTTTTGCGCTGATCTTTACCCATGCAGGGCACAACCCGGAACAAAAAAATTTTTTATTAAATGTTCAGGAAGAAGAAACCATAACCCTGCGCCTGCAACGTGGCGAAAAAACGCTGGAAGAAGTGATCATCACTGATCAGCGTGACCGCAGAGAGGCCGGCCTGATTAAAGCAAATCCCAAGACCATTCTAAACATGCCATCCGCCGTTACCGGTGTAGAAAGCCTGATTAAAATTTTTGTGGGGAGCAATAACGAATTAACCTCTCAGTATTCGGTGCGGGGTGGCAGTTATGATGAGAACCTTATTTATGTAAACGATTTTGAAATCTTTCGCCCCTATCTCATTCGCAGCGGACAGCAGGAAGGGCTGAGCTTTATCAATCCCGAAATGGTGCAACATATCAGCTTTTACAATGGTGGATTCCAGGCCAGGTATGGCGATAAGCTGAGCAGTGTGCTGGACATCCGCTATAAAAAACCAAAAAAAGCAGGCGGTTCCGTTTTTCTCAGCATCCTGGAACAGGGCCTGCAACTGGAAGGCGCTGGGCAGAAAAATAAATTTTCATACTTGTTGGGCGTTCGGAACCGCAGCAACCGAAATTTATTAAGCCGGCAGGATACGAAGGGAAATTATGTTCCCTCTTCGGCCGATTTCCAGGCATTGCTCAGCTACCAGATCAGTCCAAAATGGCAGGCCGAGTTGCTCAGCAATATTTCGCAAACAAAATTCACCCTGATACCGCAAAGCAGCCAGCTCACATCATCTGTTTTTTCTCCATTCTTCAGCGCCACACTTGGAATGGACATTTATTTTGAAGGAAGGGAAAAGGACCAGTACCAGACCAACATGATTGGCTTTTCCCTCGTCAACCAGGTTCATAAAAAATTTCGGCTGAAATGGATGCTATCCCGCTTTGAAAATGACGAAAGCGAAAATTTAGACATCACCGGAGCCTATCTCTTTGGCGAAAGAGATTTCGATAAGCGCAACCCAACCTATGGCGTTATAGTAAACCCGCTGGGTGCAGGAATTTTTCAAAACTGGGCAAGAAACGAACTGAACATTGAAAACTGGAACATGTCGCACAAAGGAAATTACGACAGAGGCAAGCATGCTTTTCAGTGGGGACTTGGACTCGACAAGACATCCATTGCAGACCAACTGAATGAATGGGAATTTCAGGATTCTGCTGGCTATGCATTACCATACCAGCCTGATATGCTCCGGCTGGGCAAAGTGCTGAAAACAAATGCCAGTCTTACA
Source organism: uncultured Chitinophaga sp. (assembly GCA_964473035.1). GTDB lineage: Bacteria > Bacteroidota > Bacteroidia > Chitinophagales > Chitinophagaceae > JJ008. Next base: position 14,746 of record CAYYMK010000025.1, on the reverse strand, counting down.
ATAAACAAATTTTCCGGCTATCTGCAGGATAATATATTGCTGGGAGACTCTGTAAGATCTGTAACATTGTTTGCCGGCGTTCGCTTCAACTACAACTCCTTCAACAATGAACTGCTTGTTTCTCCCCGCATAGGTGCCAGCTGGAAACCGGCGGGCAAAAAAGATATCATTTTTCGAGCGGCTCTTGGTGCATATCATCAGCCCCCTTTTTACCGTGAACTCAGGCGTTACGACGGGTCTCTCAACAACCAATTAAAATCACAACGCAGCTGGCAGGCTGTGGCCGGATTCGATTACAACTTTATTGGGATCAACAACCGGCCCATGAGGTGGACCACAGAAATGTATTACAAATACATGACAAGGGTGGTGCCTTATGATATCGATAATGTACGCCTCCGTTATTTTGGTGAAAACAATGCACAGGCTTATGCCGCAGGGTTGGAAATGCGCTTGCACGGCGAACTTGTGCCGGATGCAGAAAGCTGGATCAGCCTGGGTATCATGAAAACAATGGAAGATATTGAAAATGATTTTTACAAAATATATACACTTGACTCGCTGAACCAGCCGATTGACAGCTCCACCACCCAGAATGGCTATCTGCGAAGGCCCACCGACCGGCGCATCAGTTTTGGCATGTATTTCCAGGATTACCTTTCAACAAACAAGAATTTTAAAGTGTATTTGAATCTATTGTATGGCAGCAATCTGCCGTATAATATCCCAGGATCGGTCAGGTACCGAAACGCAGCATTTATCAACCCGTATATCCGGGCTGATATTGGTTTCAGTGCCCTGCTATTGGATGAGATTCGCAGCAGGCGGCGCAGCCACTCTCCTTTCCGGAATTTTGACCACATCTGGATCAGCCTTGAAGTATTTAATATAATTGACCGGGCCAATACAATTTCATACCTCCTGGTAAAAGATTTTTCGAACACCACTTACCTGTTGCCCAACCGGCTTACGCCAAGGCTGGTAAACCTGAAGATTGTCGCCCGATGGTGATCACGACTTGCATAGTAATACACACTGTATTTATGTCAGGGATTTCTTCAGGGCATTAACCAGAGGCCATCCGGTACACACCTATTCAAGTGATAGAAATGAAAACGCCCCAACAACGTTATTTATTTTCAATGAAATCCAAACTTTAAGATTCTTGGTATTTTTATCAAATCCATAATCATTGAAGTCGGACCATTTCATCTCATAATCGGGGTTTAATAACTTGCCGGATCCCGTGTTATTTTTATACAATATTTGTTTGGAATAAGAAATACTTCCTGTAATTTTTGTGGTGGGCAGGTTGATGCTTGTAAGCCATAAATGCATTGCCTGAATGATCTAACATCTTTTTCTTTTGGGCTGCCACAAAAGCCGATTGCTCCATTGATGCGTTTTTGTAACCGGTTTCAAACATCTCTGTTTATGAAGAAAATCTTTAAATATCCGTTAATCCCCCGATCTTGCACCTCTTTTAAACTTGCCTTTCGTTAGTTTTCAGTTTTAAAAATCAACATGAGAGCAGCTTCTTTTCTTTTCATTTTGCTATTTTCATTCCTGCATTTGCAGGCCCAACCTGCTTCGAATCCTGACTTGTTTTCCATCCGGTTCACAGATTCTGTACGTTGTACTCCGGTAAAAGACCAGGCCAACAGCCCGACCTGCTGGGTATTTGGTACCAATTCCCTTTTCGAAAGTGAAATTCTAAAGGAAAAGAACAAGGAACTCAATCTTTCTGAAATGTTCATTGCCCGGTATGCCTATCTTGATAAAGTGAATGCCTACCTGGCCAGCAAAGGAAAAACCTACTGTGCAGGTGGTGGACAGTTTCATGATGTGATCCGTGTGGTCAACCGCTATGGCATGGTGCCGGAAGAAGCATACAACGGAAGGCCAGGGGGCGAATTGCAGCATGACCATGCATTGCTGGATAGTGCACTGAAGAATTTTTTCAGCCTGCTGCTGTCAAAAGGCAAATTCTGTCTTGCAGGCGATGACCTGACACAAATCAATGACACTCTGGATTTTTACCTTGGCAAAGTTCCCTCCGGATTTTATTATCGTGAAAAATTCTTTACGCCAAAAACATTTGCAGAAGAAATGGTACCATCATACATTGATTATGTTGAACTGATGTCTTTTGCCAATTTACCCTATTACACAAAATGTTTGCTCAATGATAAGTTTAACTGGGCGGGCGATAGTTTATATAACATTCCTCTGGAAGATTTTGCAACCCTTGTGGACACCGCTCTTGCAAAAGGCTGGTCGGTGGGCTGGGAAGGCGATGTAACCAATCATTTTTTCAATTCGATATCTGGGTATGCAGCCTCGTCCCAGTTTTCCAACAATATTGAGGATATCCGGGTACAAAATTATAAAAATGAAACCACAGAAAGAGATCATATGATGCATATTACCGGTACCGGGAAAGATGAAACAAACAGGAAATGGTATTATTTGAAAAATTCATGGGGTACCTGGCTGAGCCATTTCAAAGGCTTCCTGTATATGGATGAAAATTACTTCAGGATGAATACGGTGATTTTGATGCTGCACAAAGAGGCACTGCCGGCATCATTAAAAGAAAAAATGGGCCTGGCTCCCTGATACTGATACATTCTTCAAAAAAGTATCTTTAAATCTATCTCCAATCCGCAAACACTTTTTTTACATTCACGTAAAAGCATGTGGCATTACCTTCTTACTTCTGTTCATTCATTCCCCCTGCGTCAGGACAGCCGGTGAAAAATCCTTACCTCAGGTACTTTTCATTAATTTTATCCTAATGGGCTGCACGCCATATCAGGACGACATTTACCAGGGTATATAAGACCAGTAGCGTCCAGAATGTCCATTTATCAAGTTTCAGCGACAAGCGTATTTTTCTTTCATTGCCTGAATTAAAGAGCGAAAGTGAAAGAATGATGATCGCAACAATGATCAGGATAAACGTAAATGTCAGGTTATGCACATCATCCATCAGTGTATTTATCGTGGAAGACGGAACGGTTGACTCCACAATATATTTATTACCAATGGCCGCAAACAAGCCACCCACGCAGAGGCCGAATCTTGAATCCTGGTTTTCTGACGATATAAAAAACACAAAACATGAAATAAGAAATGCCACGTAAGCGCCGGTGAGTAGTTTAAACAGCATCAGCCAGGAGTTGTGCCGCTTGATCACAAATTCAGCCACTACTCTAGGGTAACTGCTGCTGCCTGCAAGTTCAGGGTTACCATAAGTAGTCATATAACTTCTTGCACCGGAAGTCACGGTTAGTGATAGCATTTGCCATTCTTTTGAATCGAATGAACAATCAATTTTTGAATTGGCAGTATCTGCTACATATACAACTTGCGACGTATCGTATTTGGCATCTTCCAGTTCAATTCTTAAGCGCTGCACATCAAATGGAAATTTAGACACATCCCATTGATGAATCATCTGCGCTTTGCATTTCTGTGTTGCCCAGTTGATGTCTCCTTTTTTTTCCACGCTGAAATGGCTGAATTCAATAGCCTTACTGTTTGGAATTTCAATTGCATCACTCATCTCCAGGCTATCGTTTTTATAGTTCATCCACATCCAGAAATCAGACATAAAACTTTTGCCTGCCATATCAAAATCATACAGGCAATTCACATACAGGCCCACCTTACAGGTGTCCTTTTGCGCAGCAATTGCAAAAGAAAATAACAGGGAAAATAACGTTAGCAGTGCCCGGTTTTTCATAACAAGGATATTGACCCGCAACTGACGAGTTGGATTTCAATTGGATACTCATGAAACGAAACTGCCTGATTCTTATTATTCACTCATTATATACACTCGTAGAAGAATAAGGGAATATCCTTACTGGCTTAAAAAAATAAGTGGTACTGATTGGTGATGCTCTTCCTGCTGTTGTGATTCCTGATGCACTGCTACATCACCTCCACCTGTTTCTGAACCTGTCCCAGGTGGTAAGCCCGATTTTAAATTGCAGCGGGTTATTGAATTTGTTGGCGACTGATGTCACCACATACACACCCAGTTTCAGGCGGGTTAAAGGATTGAAGGGCCATTTAAAAACCCGCTCAATACCCGCAAAAAATTCAGCATACCTCAGGTCTTTCTCAAGGGCAATCAGGAGGCCGCCTCCTGCAATCTCCTGCAGCTTCAGCTTCTTTAAAAAAGGAATTTTATTAATCAGTGCTCCGTTGAATTCATGGACAAGGTTTCCCTGATAATACTTTTCAAATACCGGGAAGGTGGAGTCCAGTGCCTGGAAGGCCTTTTCAGGATTATTGAAAACCAACGGGTCTCCTTGCCTCATAAATCGGTAATCAATGATGCGTAAATCACGAGTATTCAGAAAATCTCCTGATTTAAAACGATAATTTGTATTGCCCGCCACACCAAATGAAATATTCTGCTGGATACCAAACTCCAGGTAATCAAAATCTATTTCACTTTTGAAAAGTCCACTGATCCCTTTTTGCCATATGACATAAAATGTGGGCCACCGGGATCCCAGCCTGATTTTTTCTCTCGGTTCACGGATATATCTCATTCTTGGCGTGATATATAATTTCACCTGGTTATAGGTAGCATTGTAGGGCTCAAAGTCCACAGGCGGCTCATTGGGGATACCAAAAATGCTATCGGCATTGTTGCCCACTTTATAGTCGGCCACAGATCTTCTGAATGCCACTTCCATTTCATTCATCAGTGTCACCCCATTCAGGATTTCCAGTTCATGGGATACTTTCAGCGCATTGTTCAGGTATATATTACTTCGCTTCAGCACATTCACCCATGCATCCCCCGCATAGATGAATTCAAAATTTCTGCCTGCTTCAGCCGTGATCTTGCCGTTATGAAACGGATTGTACCTGCGTTGCACACCCACCATGCCATTTACGTCGTGGTTCCGGAACCCATAACTGAGATCTGCATCCCATGAAAATGTTTTTCTGCTGGCATATGTTTTTCTAAACGCAGCTGCCAGTTTCAGTCTTGCGCCTCCAAAAGCCACTGGCTGTATCATAGTGGTGATGGGTGGCAGTATCCACATCCGTTCTTTGCGATGGTTATTAAATATCTGCCCGAATATGAGCGCCTTCTTCCAGGTGATTTTATTCAGTACCCTATCCATCGAATCAAGATAAGCTTCGCTTTTCATCAGCTTTGCCATACTATCCTGGTATTGTAAATACAATGCCTGTTGCTTTGGCAAAGGGTCCAGCCGTATGGAATGCCAGAATAGAGAATCTTTTTCATAGGCCTGCATGGCAGTGGAGCTGACCTCAGTGCCAAAATGTCCTTTTTTAAAATTTTTTTTGAGTTCATAATCAGAAAAAAATACAGTGGTTTCGCCCAGGATCTTTCCTTTTTTTGTTTTGATGTAATAAATAAACTGTTGCCTGGTCAGTACCCTTGCACTGTCGCCAAGCGGTTCGTATTGCTGCCTGACTTCCATGTAATCATATTCAGGCATATGTGCAGCCGGCAAGCGGAAATCGGCACTCAGCACATTCCAGCTGCTGTCCTGTATTCTTATTTCGCCTTCAATAGTGGCATTGCTCAACTGACGCGGCCTGATGGATATGCTGTACACTTTTGGCTTTACAGTTCGGTCAATTTTGATGGTTTTAAACCTGTAAGCCAGCAGGCCGCTGTAACTAAGTGGTGATACAAAAGGAATTTTGGATACGGGAGGAGCTTTGATCAGGTTGTCATAAATGAAAAAATCACCGTCAGTTGCAGTGAGATAAAACAAATGCTCCGTGCTTCCCCTCTTGTTCACGGCCAGACGTTCCTCCCTGATCTGCCCGTTGCTGTTACGATCCACTTTCAGGAAAACTTCCGTCATGGACATATCAGAAAAATCAGCTTTTAATTCAGCTCTGTGTTCTGGTTTTTTTTCTGCATGTGCAGAATCATGTTGAAAAGCCCGTATATATGCCTTGCACGAAAAATGGCCAATAGCGCTTAGTACTTTTTCTTTGGCCCGGATGGCATTGCGGATCAGTTCTTCGGCCCGGTCACGGAGTTTTGCTTTAATAACCACAGCTGCCATGCTTGCAGAGTCATCTCTTTCCATTGTAATGTGTTCTGTAATATCTTCATTATTGATAAAGAAAGTGCTGAGCTTTGTTTTATACCCGATCATGCTGACCAGCAATGTGTACCTACCCCGCTCCAGATAAAATTCATATGTGCCGTCATCGCGGCTAATGGTTCCCTTACGTAACTCTTTAACTTCCACACTGGCGAGGGGAAGCCGTTCTTTATTTTCATCCAGGATGACACCGGAAATTTTATACAACTGGCTTTGAGAAAGCAGGGACAAACAGCAAGAAACCAATAGAAGTAGAAGTCTTTGAATCATCTGTACATCATACTATGCAGCAAAAATTGCACTTATTTGCTCAGCCTGCGCTTTACCGAAGCTATTTTGCGAATTCTTTAACCCTTTCAGCCTGTAAGGAAAAAATCGCACCGGCAGCGGACACCTGGTTATTGCAAACTATTCTTTCGGTTTCAGCCAGAACTCATCGGGCCATTCTTCCTTTCCGTCGTCAGAACAAACAGGGTAATCTTTCATTTTATGATACAAAGCATCCAACTGCCCGGTCGTAAGATTTTTTTCCGCAAAAGGAAATAATTCCCGCTCTTCGAAACGGATATGCCGTGTCAGCAAACCGGCCAGTGCAACCAGTGACCCTTCATCCGCTTCAGTGTCCAGGCTAAGAATCAGTTCCCTGATTTGTTCATGCTCTTTTTTCATGCGTACCAGCAAAGGTTCATCTGGCCGGAACAGGGGAAGTAATAGTTGTTCTTCCTGAAAAAAATGGGGTTTGAGATGCTGCTGCCAGTACCAGGCCGCATATTTTATGATCCGTTCTGCGGCGGTTTGGTAACTGAGCCCCTGTTTTATTTTCCAGCCAAAAAGCAACCCGTCGTGGTGTTCACGGCTCAATGGTGCTAGCTGCGGGCTTCTTTGAATGGGTGTACTTCCGTCGGGCATGTTGCAAAAATACAACTTGAAAGGAAGAAAGAACGATGGTTGCTATGCACTCCTTGCTTATTTATAATCATTCTGTATAGGGAAAAAATTACCAACAAAATTTTTAGCTTCATTATTTGTATTAACATCTGTGAATAAGTAACTTTAGGATAAGACCAAAACTGGAAGTAATATTGAAACGAAGGGCCGGCTTCCGGCAACAACCGGGGGACGCAGAGAAATCCGGTACCGCCCTATGCCGGTTTTGTAACCTCTAAACCGAAGTGCATTGACAGACACGATTATCAACCTGGAAACCGTAAATCCTATTGAATTTTTTGGCGTCAACAACGGAAAGCTCGACATCCTGAAAAAGAAATTCCCCCTGTTGAAAATTCTCTCCAGGGGCACACAGCTGAAGCTGAGCGGTGCTCCTGAACAAATTGAAGTGGCACGGGAAAAAATAGAGCTCATCATCTCCTACCTGGAGCGCAACGGGCACATGAGCCAGAATTATTTTGAACAGGTAATTGGCGGCGATGATGCAGAAACCATTGATCATTTCCAGGAAAAAAATCCTGCTGAAGTACTGGTATTCGGCCCCAACGGAAAATCTGTCAGGGCCCGTACACAAAATCAGAAAAGGCTGGTTCAGGAAGCCGAAAAAAACGATATTGTTTTTGCCATCGGGCCGGCAGGCACCGGTAAAACGTACACGGCTGTAGCAATTGCTGTACGGGCATTAAAAAACAAACAGGTAAAAAAGATCATCCTCACCAGGCCTGCTGTGGAAGCAGGTGAAAGCCTCGGTTTTTTGCCTGGCGACCTGAAAGAAAAAATTGATCCCTACCTGCGCCCGCTCTATGATGCGCTGGATGATATGATCCCGGCTGACAAACTGGGTTATTACATGACCACCCGCACAATTGAAATCGCTCCGCTTGCCTATATGCGGGGGCGTACGCTCGACAATGCCTTTATTATCCTGGATGAAGCACAGAATGCCACGGATCTCCAATTAAAAATGTTCCTGACGAGGATTGGCGCAAATGCCAAAGCCATTATTACCGGCGACTTAACACAGGTTGACCTTCCACGAAACCAGCGAAGCGGCCTGGCAACCGCAGTAAGGATCCTGAATAACATTGACGGCATTGCACACATTGAGCTGGATGAAGAAGATGTGGTAAGGCACAGGCTGGTCAAACATATTCTCCGGGCTTACACCCGGGAATATGAAAAAGAAAATCCGCAGGATGCTTCCCGGCCTGACTTTTCAAAAGGGAAAAAACAACCCGACCAATAAAACCGCAATTTTCTTACTTTGCAGCAATGAATGCAAAAAAATTACTATGCCCATTTGCCGTGCTTCTTTATGTAGCCATGCAGTCTGTTTCCTGCAACAACAGGAACACCAAAAATGATAATCCCGAAAACAGCCTCGATGCTGCAACCACATTCATTCGCTATGCACTGGATGGTAATTTTAACGAGGCCCGGTCACTGTTGCTGGCCGACTCCATAAATAACAACTACCTGGATATTGCAGAAAGATCCTTCAGCAAAACCGGACAAGCAACAAAAGATGGTTACAAAGCAGCCTCCATTGTCATTCATGAAATACAGGATCCGGTGCCCGATTCAATCAGTATCATTATTTTTTCCAATTCTTTTAAAAATGACCATGATACCCTGCGGGTGATAAAAAAAGAAGGCCGCTGGCAGATAGACCTGAAATATCTTTATGACCAGTCGGCTGAAAATAAAGCAGTACCCGCACCGGTACAGGACTCTTTGCCATGATAAAAAACATATTGCTTGTAGGATTGGGAGGCGCCACCGGAAGTATTGCCCGCTACCTCTGTTACAAATGGATCACGCCAAATTTTACAGGCGGGTTTCCTTGGAGCACCTTTGTGGTGAATCTTAGCGGTTGCCTGCTGATAGGTTTGTTATGGGGTGCTGCTGCCCGCAGTGGGTGGCTGACAGAATCCTGGAGATTTTTTCTGATGACCGGGCTTTGCGGAGGGTTCACCACATTTTCCGCTTTTACACTTGAAAGTGCCGGCTTGCTTCGGGAGGCAAAATTCAGTTTGTTTTTCCTGTATATAACAGGCTCCGTATTGCTTGGTCTGCTGGCCACTATTGCCGGTATCAGGATTGTAAAGCTTGCAGGCTGGTAACTTTCCGTTCAATGAATTCCGACTTTCACCGAAAATTCCGGAACTTTAATAGTGATTCATTCTTATGCTGACTATTCATCATCCCTGGCATGGCGCATCTTTTGGCGAGAAGGCACCATCTGCTGTCAATGCGTTGATTGAAATTCCGAAAGGCTCAAGAAGTAAATATGAAGTAGATAAAGAAACCGGGCTGTTGCGGCTGGACAGGGTCATTTATTCTTCTTTTCATTATCCGGTCAATTATGGTTTTATTCCTCAAACACTTGGCGATGACGGCGACCCGCTGGATATACTTGTGATCTGTTCTCAATCATTGCAGCCACTTTGCCTGGTTGAAGCCAGCATCATCGGAAATATGCAAATGATTGATCAGGGGCAAACAGATGACAAGATCATTTCTGTTGCCAGCCATGATCCATCGGTAAACCAATACCGCAATATGAATGATCTGCCACCTCATTTTCTGCTGGAGCTTAAAAACTTTTTTGAGCAGTACAAAGTGCTGGAGAATAAAATTGTGGAAATTGACCAATTTCAGAACCCGAACCAGGCCTGCCAGATTATTTCGGGAGCAATCGCAAAGTATAAATCTGAATTTCGAAATCATTGACACATGCAATCACTTCAAAAAAAAAGAATGGACACTCAAACAGTCTTTACAGCACTGACGATAGGCCTGGCCGCAGGTACACTCAGCGGCCTGGTGGGTATTGGCGGCGGTATTATTATGGTTCCTGCATTGATTTTTTTTATGAATTACACTCAGCACCAGGCGCAGGGCACTTCTCTTTCTGTACTGACACTGCCGGTTGTCATTCTTGCTTCAGTTTATTATTACCAGCAATGCCAGAAAATAGGAACGCCGGTACAATTGCAGGTAGTTGTCGTGCTGGCTGCAGGATTTCTGGCCGGCGGATTTCTGGGAAGCAAGCTGGCTTTATCGCTGGATCAGGCAGTTTTGAAAAAAATATTTGCAGTCGTATTATTTTATACAGCAATAAAAATGCTGAGCTGGGATACAACCCTGCTGAAATGGGTCAAAGGGCTTTTCAGTTAACCTATTCCTGAAATATGCGCCGAACGGCTTTAAGACTGGCCGATTTCTTCCCTGTTTCAGAATGAATAATGCCTTTCTTTGTAATTGTATCAATCCTTACTTTGCCTGAAGCATGAATGATCCGGTCTGCTCCAAGTAAAATACCTACATGTACAATTTCCTCTTTCTGGTCAAAAAATGCAAGATCGCCGGGTAATGCATCCTGAATTTTTTTAACTGCTTTTCCCTGCTGCGCCTGTTGCCAGGCATCGCGGGGCAGCCAGATGCCCAAACTTTTAAAAATAACCTGAACAAACCCGCTGCAGTCAATCCCAAATGCTGTTCGGCCACCCCACTGATAAGGAGTGTTCAGCCATGCCCGCACCATGTGCTGCAATAAATCGCCATCAGGCTCCGCATGCAATGTGCTTCTGAAAAAGCCACTGTAACTATACTCATGGTCACCCAGCTTCCCCTTCCCATCTTCAAAATATGGTAACGTGGACACAGCAGGCACATTCATTTTTACGCCATTCATCACAATAGCCCCCGCCAGTTCAGTTGTGACAACAGGGTGCCTGGTTTCAGCAAAGTCTCTGCTTACTTCTTTCAGTTGGCTGAGGGTCATCCAGCCTTCGTACCCGTCGTGCAGACTTTTCACTTTTACCCAATCTTTTCCCCGTTGTTTTTGCAGGAGCACACATTCGCCAAACAGCAACTGGTTTACCATCTCCTTGCGGTGTCCCGGTTTTCTTCGTACCGGCGCCGCCGGCACAGCTACTACTGCAAAAGCCATAGATCATTCTTTTGCCGAAAATACTATTTCAACCGCTTTGGCCCCCGGGCATCATAAAAAAGAAACAGAAAAATATAAAAATTTTGTTCATTGCCCCTGATTATGCATCTTAGAACTGACATTCTGCTTCATTAATCAGTGAAAACAGGCCACAACCAGCATCTGAGCGACCAGGAAATCCTGTCGCACTTTTACAGCGATCATAACAATGAATGGCTGGGAATTCTGTTGCAGCGTTATACGCTCCTGCTTCTTGGCGTATGCATGAAATATTTGAAGAATGAAGATGAAGCCAAAGATGCCGTGCAGCAGGTATTTCTGAAAACCATCCAGGAACTCCGAAAATACAAAGTTGATTATTTCAAATCATGGCTATATATGGTATGTAAGAATCACTGCCTCATGAAAATCCGTGAAAAGCATGGAAAGCATACCATTGAAGTCAATGACGGCATTATTGCGGCAGCAGATGAATTGCAGGAGCGGTCAGAACTCTGGCACAAAGACCTGACACTGGATTTGATGCAGGCTTCACTGCAGGAACTCAACGAGGAGCAGCAACAATGTGTAACTTTGTTTTATCTTCAGAAGAAAAGCTATCATGAAGTTAGCCAAACCACCGGGTACAGCATGCTACAGGTGAAAAGCTATATTCAAAACGGAAAGCGGAACCTGAAACTACTCATCCAAAAAAAACTGGAAGAACGGGAAAATCATAAGAAAAATGGCTGACAGCCTGAAAGACATATTATCCCACTTGTCCACCGGAATTGACCAGGAAAAACTATTGCAATACCTGCAGGGAAAATTAACTGGCCCGGAAAAGCATGATATCGAAAAAAAGATGCTGCAGGGCGACTTTGAAGAAGATGCGCTGGAAGGATTGCAGCAGGTAAAAGACAAGCAGCAGTTGCAATACATGGTGGAAATGCTGAATCGTGATCTGAAAAAGAAAACTGCCAGGCGAAAGAAGAGAAGGGACAAACTTCAGCTAAAGGCACAGCCCTGGCTTTATATCTCTATCCTGATTCTGCTTTTGCTGATTGTACTCTCCTACATCGTGGTCACCCGGCTGTTGAAAAAATAATCAGTATTGCTTCTTCCCTTCCCAACGTGCCCATTTTCCGAAAATTTCTTTTGCCACCGGATGCGGCACATGCAAAAAAGGAATTTTTCGTTCCATCATGGAGGCTGAAATTTCATGGTAAATAAAATCGTCATCAAACTCAATCGCAGCTGCTTCCTCTCTTGTGTTTGCATAAATGACCCGTGCAGGCCTTGCCCAATAAATAGCTCCCAGGCACATAGGGCAGGGTTCGCAACTGGTATAAATATCGCAACCTTCCAGTTGAAAGCTCTGTAATCCGGTACAGGCCATCCGTATAGCTACAATTTCGGCATGTGCAGTAGGATCATTGCTGGATAGTACCCGGTTGTAGCCCTCGCCAATTATGCTTCCATCCTTCACAACGATACAGCCAAAAGGTCCGCCATGCCCCCCGGCCATTCCTTCTTCCGATAGTTCTATGGCTCGTTGCAAAAAACTATTTTCCTGATCTGTAAGTTTACTTTCCATTGAGAATTAATTGTTTATGATTTCAACCCAGGAGATTTGAAAATGTACCTGCTGTAAAAATATTTCCTCTGTATGAAATTATCATTAATTTTTTGTTGCGCTATTGTAACCTGAAAGCTACAGTGTACCTTTTAACCCAATCAGCATCACCAAAACTCTTTATTTATGCGCTGGGAAACCATCAAATCAACACCTGAACAGGAAGTTTATTACCTGATGAATGGCGAAAAAAAAGAACTGACACTTGTCTGTAATCCATTTTCAAATTCTGCCAGAATTGAATGCAATAACGAGAAAAGAATTTTTCTAATCCGGAAAGAAGGCTTTCGCAGAAAAAAAACTGTGATCCGGAATGAATACGGTGTGAAGCTGGGAGAACTAGGCAAGGAGAATAAAAAAGATTTCATCCTGATTGGAAGCACACGTCTTTTTTACCGTACCCGCACTGCTCCTGCTGCAGAATTGATTTTATTCAAGGAAACAGACCCAGCAACCCCGATATCATGCGCACTGGACAATAACTGTATTGAACAGCATATGCACATTGCGGAGAACCCCGGAAACAATACCAGCACAGGATTATTGATGGCCCTTTGCTGGTACCTGCTGCTTCCTCTTACTACTGCAACACACAATGCTGTTCCGGAAAGCAGCTATTCTTACTCCTGATCTGCTACAACAGCTCCCAAACCTGCCATGCAAATCCTTCCAGCGAAGGATCCCTTGCACCCATAAGCAACAATACACAATGACCTGTAAGGTGCGGGCGTACTGCTGCAACCAATTCTTCCCTATTCGCAATAAAATAGGCAGCGCATCCCTGTGCCCGCAGATCAGCCACCAGATCGGCCGAAGAAATATTTTTTACTGCAGTTCCCCCCGCATAAAAAATTTCACTCATCCATATTTCGTCACCTGGCCTCAATGCAGCAGCAAGTTCCTTTACAAATTCTGCCCTCAAAAACCGGGTGGGCCCGTAGCCATGTGGCTGAAACCATGCAACAAGTTTTGGCGCCACGGGTTGACAAGCCCTGATCGCTGCAGCACATTTTACGGGATTGTGAGCATAATCATCCACAAGCCATACCCCATTCTTATTCCCAATCACCTGCTGCCTCCGGTATATGCCGCCGTAGTTCTTCAGCGCAGCGGCACTGGTTTGCAGCGGTACTCCAATGATATGTGCCATTGCCGCAGCAGCGAGTGCATTCTCCATATTGTGCTTTCCGGTTATGTTCAGGAAAAATGGAACAGCATTAATTGTAAAACTAATATTCCATCCTTCCTGACTGAAGTTGCCGGCAATATACCCTGCATGGCTGCCGGGTTCAAGGGAAAAATCGTACTGCCTATTTTTTGAAAACCGGGATGCCAGCGGATGTGATAGGTTGACTGACAATGTTTGGCAGTTTCTCCGGAAAACTTCGAAAATTTCCAGAAGTTCATCAAGCTCTTTATGATCTTTGTCAATATTCAACAGCAGCCCCGCTTCCGGTTTGTACTGCACCAGCGATCCATCGCTTTCATCGGCTTCAATGACCAGCCACTCCCCTGTGCCCACCTGTGCATTTCCAATTTTTCCCTTGCGGATCAAGCTCACAAGACCTGCACCGCTGATGATGCCCGGTTGCAAATCAGCATGCTCCAGTATTTCATACAACATGGCACTGGTTGTACTCTTTCCGCTGGTGCCTGCCACCGCTACTGTTTTTTTACTTGCAGCGATAAGGGCTAATAGTTCTGATCGTTTGAGTATTGGAATAGAACGTTGCCTGGCCATTTGTAATTCGGGTACTGTTTCTTCTACAGCAGAAGAAATCACCACAAGATCAGTATCAGGCTGCAATCCGCTGCCATCCTGCGCAAAGCAACGGATCCCTTCTGCTTCCAGTTTTTCCTGAACCTCATTATATGACCCTGCAGCAAAGAACCGGTCGCTACCCGAAACAGTTTTTCCGCTGCCTTGCAGATATTGGGCAAGGGCGCTCATTCCGCTACCGGCAATACCAATAAAAAATGGTTTTTGAAAATCCTGTACCGATAAAATCATACTGCAAATAAACGTTTAAAAAAAATGATGCTGCGATTGTACGCTTTTATTTCTGAAAGATTGCCCCAGGGTTCCGGGCCTGATTTGCTAAAAAAAAT
>CAYYMK010000024.1:34016-37950 GCA_964473035.1 uncultured Chitinophaga sp. | reverse complement strand
GGCATAAAGGTGGGTAATGCACTCAATGCAACCATCAGCCAGAATACACTGGATATTCAGCAAAGTGTAAACAATGCGCCGGTCGGTATTTCTCTTGAAACAGGGGTCAGCAATACAACGGTAAGCCGGAACAAAATTACCCGGGTAAAATATACAGGAACCACTGGCTATGGCGGTCGAGGGATTACCGTAGGTACAGGTTCAGCCAGCAGTAACATAACTATTTCAAACAATGTGATATATGGAGTGGCGGGGGATAACTGGTCCTCATTTGGTGGTTCTTCCTCAGCAGGCATCATGATTGGCGTTATCGGCAATAGCAGTACATTAACTACAACGGCAGGCGGCATCAACCTGTATTACAATAGTGTGAACATGTACGATAGTTACAGCCGTTCAGCCACTGCCTGTATTACCACAGCATTGTATGTAGGAAGCGGAGCCTCAGCACTGGATATTCGCAATAATGTTTTTGTAAACAGCATGGAAAATACCGGCGGTGGTACCGGAAGCGGTTCAAAAGCGTACGCTGTGTATTCTGCTGCGGCCAATACTGCTTTCACGACAATGAATTATAATGATTACTATGTTTCCGGCGCACAGGGTATGCTGGGCTTCCTGGGAACCGACCAGGCAAATCTTGCAGCATGGCAAACAGCCACTGCGCAGGATGTAAACAGTATTTCTGCAGACCCGCAGTTTAACAGCAATACCAATCTCGTTCCCTTGTCAGGGTCGCCATTGCTGGCTGCGGCTACGCCTATCGGCACTGTGACGATTGATTATACAGGAGCATCACGCAGTGGAACCACACCTACCATCGGTGCTTATGAGTCAGCAGGTGATTTTGCCGGGCCTACTATTACGTACACTGCCCTGTCAAATACCTGTGCCACATCGGCCCGTACACTGACTGCAAGCATTACAGATGTCAGTGGCGTACCCACATCGGGTATCGGGCTGCCGGTGTTGTACTGGAGAATCAATGCAGGCTCATGGAATGCAGCAACGGGAACCTATGTAAGCGGTAATAATTATGACTTTACATTTGGTGCTGGTGTAGTGGCTACTGATGTGGTACAATATTATATAGTGGCGCAGGATAATGCCGGAACGCCCAATGTATCGGCTTACCCTTCGGCTGGTGCAGGAGGATTTTCTATCAATCCTCCGGCGGCATCTACAGCACCAACTACACCTGGCAGCTATACAATACAGACAACACTTGCACCCGGAACCTATACTGTTGGTACTTCCGGAACTTATACCACACTGACTGCCGCTGTGGCAGCCTATAATACATCCTGCCTCACCGGGCCGGTTGTATTTGAACTGCTGGATGCAGGATACACTACAGCCCCCACAGGATCGGGTGAAACATTCCCGATTGTGATCAATGCCAATGCTGATGCCAGCGCTACCAATTCGCTTACCATCAGGCCGGCCAGCGGCACTGCAGTTTCTATTTCCGGAACATCAGGGGCAACAGCATCCGCTCTGCTTAAACTCAACGGTGCAAAGTATGTAACGATTGATGGTTTGAATTCAGGCGGAGCTTCTCTCAGTATTGAAAACACATCCACTACAGCAGGTACGGCCGTTATATGGTTGTCAAGCAGTGGAACTGGCCTGGGTGCTAATAATAATACTATTAAGAATTGTTCATTGAAAGCAGGCGTTTCTCAAAATGCGGCCACTACCAGTACTTATGGCCTTATCATTGCAGGTTCAACATTAAGCGGAACCCATTCCTCAATTACAGCTGGTGATGATAATGACAACAATACCATACAGGGCAATACTATTACCAAAGCCAGGTATGGCATTTATATTCGTGGTGGAAGCTCAACAAATCCCAATACCGGAAATGTGATTACCCAAAATATAGTGGGTCCATCTTCTTTCGGTGCTGACGAAATTGGGAGAGGCGGAATCGTGGTAAGAGAGGAAGACGGAATACAAATTACCCGAAATGAAGTAAGATTTGTAGGGGGTGAATATGCAAATACTACCAGTGGTTTCGACAGGGTAGGCATCTCTTTAGGCAACGATGCATTCTGGGCACCGACTGCTGTATTTGTAAAGAATGCCAATATTTCCAGGAATACTATACATGATATTATAGAAGAAAGAACTTACTCCGCTGCAGGAATAGCTGTTGGTGCGGCAGACGGCATAAATGCAACCAATAACACTGTCGCAAATAACTTTATCTACAACATCAAAACAAACGGTACGACAGGAGACCAGTCAATCGGTATCGGTTTGTCGGCTGCAAATGGAGATAAAGTGGTGTATAATACCATATATATGACCGGAGATACCGATCCGGATGCGGGTGCAACAACACCTTCCGTAAGCAATTTCGGATTGTCCATTAGTTCAGGTACTGCCGTAACCAATCCGGTTATCAAGAACAATATTGTTTACATGGACCTGACATCCAGTAGTGCTCCATCACTGCTAAGTGCATGTATTAATATTCCGTCATCTTATAGCTGGGGTACAGGAAGTTCAGATTACAACAACTTCTATAATTTGGGAAGCAATACGCAGGCTAGAATTGGTTGTGTGGGAGGCTCTGGTGGTACATTCTATTCCACTCTTGCTGCATGGCAAACCGCAACCGTACAGGATGCAAGTTCCCGTGATGCAGCCCCTGTCTTTGTTTCCGCCACTGATCTGCACCTGAACAGCAGCAGCGGCAACAACTGCCAGTTGAATGGCGCAGGTACTCCGATAACAGGCATCACTACAGACTACGATAACGACAGCAGGGATGGCAGCAATCCCGATATTGGAGCTGATGAGGTAACCATTTCGCCGGTTACCACACTGGCTGCCACCGCAGGCGGCGGACAGGTGTGTTCCAATACAACCGCAGGCGGTCATGGTATTTTCTACGACGCATCCTGCCAGCCTATTGCCAAAATAACACCAAACGGCGGGGTACCGGTGAGCGGACTGGTCAACACCTGTGTTACAATCGAAAGTTCAGTCCTTTCACACAACGGAGAGCCTTATGTACAACGACACTTTGATATGACGCCCGCAAATAATCAAACAACGGCCACGGCACGCATCACACTGTTTGTGTACCAGGCTGAGTTTGATGCATTCAATCTGGCCAATGGTTCCCTCCCCGATCTGCCAACCGGATCCGGAGATGCAGCTGGTATTGCCGCTCTTCGGGTAACCAAGTACAGCGGCAACGGAACATTGCCCGGCACCTACACGCCTGGTGTTGTAACATACATCAACCCTGCTGATGGCGATATTGTATGGAACGGAAACTACTGGGAGATCAGCTTTAATGTAACAGGGTTCTCAGGCTTCTTTATTCATAGTGGCCCTTACGGCCCGCTGCCTGCCAGCCTGCTCAGCTTCTCCGGCTACAAAGACGGCAGCCGCAACCAGTTGAAGTGGACCACAGGCACAGAACTCAACAACCGTGGCTTTGAAGTGCAGCGTTCAGCAGATGGGATCAACTATGCTTCCATCGGATTTGTGAACAGTTTGGCACCGGGAGGCAACAGCAGCGACCAGCTACAGTACAACTTTACTGACTATGCACCGGCAGGCGACAGGCAGTATTATCGCCTGCGCCAGGAAGATATAGACGGACGCAGTAAGCTCAGCAACATTGTACTGATCAAGGGAAATAAACCTTCCGTACTGGCCATTGACGGACTCTTCCCCAACCCGGCACAAAGCCAGCTGAACATTCTTCTTTCGGCGCCCAACCGTACTGCAGCCACAGTGCTGGTAACAGACATGGCCGGCCGTACCTTGCAACGCAAGCCTGTGAACCTTGAAACCGGAAGCAACACCGTACAGCTTGATGTGCATAGCCTGGCCCAGGGCAGCTACCTGCTGCGTTTGGTTTGCAGCGATGGCTGCGACAAGGTGATGGGTAAATTTGTGAAGCAGTAAC
>CAYYMK010000024.1:0-33916 GCA_964473035.1 uncultured Chitinophaga sp. | reverse complement strand
TTGGTTTGCAGCGATGGCTGCGACAAGGTGATGGGTAAATTTGTGAAGCAGTAACCCAATCAAAAGAAAAAACGAAAGACCATATAAATCCGTCTCCGCAAGGAGGCGGATTTTTTTTCCCCGGAATCACTCAAAAAATCATCCTGCCGGCAACCATTCAACTTCTCCAATCTTCAATCCCTTTCCATTCAATCGTATTCTTACGTATTCTCCTCAAACAAAAATTAAATAATCTCATAGACCCCAGTATAGATTTATAAGTAATCTACTAATGCACCCTAAAGGTTAATCAGTAAAAAGGAAAAAACACTTCGTAGAAGGGCTTGCAGGATCGAAAACTACATGATATTTTTGCTATGCATTTACGGAAAAGTACCTGAAAAGTTCCGTAAAAACCCGAAGAATCCGTAACTACCGAAAACAACCGTACCATGAAAAAAGCATTAGTCTTAGCATTACTGTCTGTACTCCTTAGCTCAACAGAAAAATTAGTTGCACAAAGTGCTTGCCCTGTTATTGTGCAAAATACATTCCGCATTATTTCTGATGTAAACAATAGTTGCCTGCGCAATGTCAGCTTTGATTTTATCAACCCTACCAACGGTAACAAAACCATTAAAGTTGTGGCAATGGACGGAAACACAGAAGTACTGAATGTTTGTGTCAATGCTGCTGGTCAGCAAGGGGTTCAAAGGAATTATACATCAACTCAGTTTTCCGTTTGCAATATTGGTAACCTGGTGGTTACCATCTCACCCTATACCGGCAGCAACTGTAATACAAATTCTGCCTGCGCTCCTACCATTCGTTCAATAGGTGGCGCCCCGCTGCCAGTTGTTTTTGCATCGTTCAGCCTCAGCCGCAGCCAGTGGCAGGTAACAGCCCGCTGGGAAACAGCCACTGAAATGAACAACAAAGGTTTTTATGTGGAGCGCAATACAACCGGTGTATGGGAAACCATTGCCTTTGTTCCCACACAGGCCCTTGAGGGCAACAGCAACAGCAGGCTGCAATACCAGTACAACGACATCAACCATGCAGAGGGCATCAGCCAGTACCGCATTCGCCAGGAAGATTTTGACGGAGTTTCAAAGTACAGTGAAGTAAGGGCCATTCGCAGCAGTGAAACGAATACTGATCAGATTACAGTGTTTCCCAACCCAGCAGTAAACGGAATTGTAAATGTTGTTTTCGCAGGTGCCGTTGCCCGTGATATTGTTCTTTTCGATATGACCGGGCGCACAGTGAAACAATGGAACAGCTACAACAGCAACAGCCTGCAAGTTAGTAATCTGAATGCAGGCATGTACACAATCAGAGTGATCAATAAAGAAACTGCTTTGCAACAGCAATATAAAATAATGGTTACCGGACGTTGACTCAGGATCCGATCATCATCCATCCATGTACATTATTACCAGGGACGGACAACAGAACCGGGCAGGGGTTTTCCCTCCCGGTTTTTGATTTTTGTTCCGCTATTCAGCCATGATCCAACTCCGAAAGACTTTTTTGAATGATGGTAAGTGCTTCCTCTATCTGAGCCGCGTTGATCAGCAGTGGAGGAGCCAGTCTTATTTTATCAGACTGCGTGGGTTTAGCCAGCAAACCATTTTTCATCATTGCAAGACAAAGCTTCCATGCAGCATCGGGTTTTGGATGAGAAATCACGATAGCATTCAGGAGGCCCTTGCCTCGCACGGTTTTTATATGTGGCGAATCTAACCGAAGCAACCCATTTCGCAACAGTTGACCCATGGCCGAGGCATTTTCAGCCATCTGCTCTTTCTGTACTACCTGCAGGGATGCAATCGCAACTGCGCAGGCAAGCGGGTTTCCGCCAAACGTACTGCCATGTTCACCGGGTTTGATACATAACATGATCTCATCATCGGCCAGTACGGCGCTCACCGGCATCATTCCTCCGCTCAATGCTTTGCCCAATACCAGTATATCGGGCCGCACCTGTTCATGATCACAAGCCAGCAATTTACCGGTGCGGGCAATGCCGGTCTGTATTTCATCGGCAATGAGCAGCACCTGATGCTGCCTGCAAAGCTCAGCTGCTTTTTTCAGATATCCCTCATCCGGCACCAGCACTCCGGCCTCGCCTTGTATGGGTTCCACCAGAAAACCTGCCACATCATGTTGATGCAGCGCCTGCTCCAGCGCATCCGGATCATTGTATGGAATGCGCAAAAAACCCGGCATGTACGGCCCGAAATGTTCTCTCGCAACCGGATCACTGCTAAAAGAAATGACCGTACTGGTGCGACCATGAAAATTACCTTCGCACACCACAATGATGGCCTTACCATCTGCAATTCCTTTTTTTTCATAGGCCCATTTACGGCACAGCTTGATTGCTGTTTCTACCGCTTCCACTCCCGTATTTACCGGAAGCACTTTATGATATCCAAAATACCGGCAAATAAATCCGGCATATTCCCCCAGCTTGTCATTGTAAAAGGCCCTGCTTGTCAGCGTTAGTTTTCGTGCCTGTTCCAAAAAGGCCGCTACAATGCGGGGATGACAATGGCCCTGGTTGATGGCCGAATACCCGCTGAGAAAATCAACATATTGTTTTCCCTCTACGTCCCACACATGAACCCCTTCGCCCCTGCTGAGCACCACAGGCAGCGGATGATAGTTGTGGGCACTGTATTGTTCTTCCAGTTGTATAAAATAGTCCGTACGTGAACTGCTGTTCATAAAAAATAATTTAGATTGTAGAAAAGAATGAGAAACCGGCCCGCATGACGGGGCATCATTAGTGATTCAGCAAATCGAGGTTATGCTGCAGAAATGTATAGGAAGGCCTGTGACGCACAAGATTTTTTTGCAAGATACAGCATAGAAGCCAATTCAAGCCCGCCCGGAAAGTTGTTTGACAAAATACCCCGGTGGAAACTGAGGCTTTATGGAAAGATCTTTAGGAAAAATACCATATACAGTACTGCCACTGCCACTCATAGATGCAAAGATGGCGCCGGCATCATATAACTGCTGTTTGATGACTGCGATCTCCGGGTACCGTGTAAAAACGGGTTTCTCAAAATCATTAATCAGTTTATTTCTCCATTCTTGTGGCGGCAGGCTGATGATTTCTATGATTGATTTTTCCGGCTCAGCCGGAGTAATATTGGCAAAAGCCATTCCTGTATCAATATGAATCCTGGGATTGACGATGATAAATTTATATGAAGATAGATCTATCCGAACTTCCTGCAGCACTTCCCCTCTGCCTGTTGCCAGGCAAGGCCGGTTTAGAATAAAAAAAGGACAGTCGCTTCCCAGTTCGGCTGCCAGTTGCAGCATTTTCCCAGTTCCTATATCCAGTTTAAATAGCTGGTTGAGCAGTTGCAGTGCAAAGGCGCCATTGGAACTGCCACCGCCTAGTCCTGCCCCGGAGGGAATACGTTTGTGCAGGTGCATTTTTATTTTGGGCAGGGAAGGAAATTCTTTTTTCAACATTTTGTATGCCCGGACACAAAGGTTATTGGCCGGGCTTCCTGGCACTTCAATACCACTGACCTGCAAAGGAAAGGAAGAAGTTCTTTCATGCCTGGGAAGAGGTACAATTTCCAGCACATCATGATAGGGAACCGGGAAAAAAACAGTTTCTATATCATGATAACAGTCGCTTCGTTTGCGCAATACATGTAAGCCTAAGTTGATTTTACAGTTGGGAAATACAATCACGGATGAGGATTAATAATGTCAGAATATTCAGAGTTTATGAAAACTACCGTAAAAAAAAGAAAAATTATTTCCCTTTCTTTCGGCTGTTAATTTCGTCCCGTATGGAAATGGCACGAATATAATCTTCGTTTTCCAGCACTTCATTCAGCAGGGTCTGCAGTTCCTCCAGTGTCATAGTCTTCAGGTCTTCCCTGCCGGTATAGCCTTTCTCTTCCACTATGGCTTCATGCCGCTGTTTTTTCTTTTTGCTGCCACTTTCAGTGCTTTCATCCATCTGCACGCCGGCACTTTCCAGAATATTTTCATACGTGTAAATCGGGCACCCGAAACGCACTGCCAGGGCAATGGCATCGGAGGTGCGGGAATCTATTTCAAGCGTATCACGGTCTGATGAACAAACCAGTTTGGAATAGAAGACACCTTCCTGCAGATCTGAAATAATAATTTCATGTAGTTCAATTCCAAATGAGTTCATAAAATTTTTCATCAGGTCGTGTGTCAGCGGGCGGCCATGCGCCATTTTTTCCAATGAAATCGCTATTGCCTGCGCCTCAAACGCTCCGATCACAATCGGCAACCGGCGGGATCCGTTCAATTCGCCCAGCACCACCGCATAAGAATGAGTCTGGGTGATGCTATGCGACAGGGCAATGAGTTCCAGTTCTATCTTCTTCATGATGTTGGCACGAAACTACAGCATTTGCGTTTAAATAGAAAAACGAACCGGAGCCCTATTGATATGGGCTTTATATTATTGCCCCGTATAACCAGTCAGATCAAAATAACTTTCTGTATTGCCCCGTTCTATTTTGTATGCAATGATATAGGTATTCTCATTATCTGCTGTTTTAGTGCGCCAGCCCAGCACGATATTGTACCCATGCACCACAGGCTGTATATTGAAAAAATTAAAGTCGGCAGCCGCTAAAAAAGAATGCTGCCTGCTGACCAGGCATGCAGCTTCAAAAATTTCGCCGTCGTCCAGTGCCATTTCGCCGCTGTACTCATGACATGTGACACTCAGTATGGCTTTTGTTTTTTTAAAGTTGGCCAGAGAAAATGAAGTACCTGCATTTCGTGCCGATAATTTTTCGGACCGGTAACTGCGGTTGCGCGGATCCAGTGTCAGCAGACTGCTGTCATAAAACCTGGCGATCATATTGCTTTCAATTACCTGGTCGGCACGGGCGCCGGGCAGGAACATGGTAATTCCGATCTTGTCTTCACCGAAAACAATAAACATTGAATCCCGTTCTGCCGGATCATCGGTGGTGATCCGGTACTTAATGACCCCGGTGAATTTTGTTGCCGTATCCGCCTTTGGCGTGGGATCGCCTGCCGATATATACTCCACAGGCGGCGGCGCTTTCTTGTCTTTTTTGTCATCCTTCTTTTTTTTCTGTGCCATTGAAGTGAAGGTGACCAGTACCATCAGCAGTAATACAAAACAGTATTTCATTCCGGGAATTTCAGGTTCTAAAATTGACAATTATTACCCAGAAACCCAAGAAGTAACTCCTTTATATATTGAAAAATGGGAAAAATCAGGCTCCGGCCCTGAGTTTTTTTACGGCAGCAATCAGTTTGGGTACGACTTCAAACGCATCACCAACAATACCATAATCAGCTGCTTTGAAGAAAGGTGCTTCCGGATCTTTATTGATGACCACAATGATCTTGCTCCTGTTGACACCTGCCAGGTGTTGAATGGCTCCCGAAATACCTACTGCAATGTAGAGGTTGGGCGCTATGGCTATACCGGTTTGTCCCACATGCTCGCTGTGCGGACGCCAATGTGCATCAGACACAGGCCTGCTGCAAGCAGTGGCAGCATGTAACAATTGCGCAAGCTCTTCTATCATACCCCAGTTTTCAGGACCTTTCATTCCGCGGCCGGCACTGACCACAATTTCTGCCTCTGTGAGAGAAATGGCAGCACCCGTTTTCTGAACAGCTGTGACTGCAATTCTTGATTCAGGAAGAGAAACAGGCAGTGGCAGCACGTCAGCACTGCCGTCGCCGGCTTTGGCCTGGTACGCATTGGAGTTGAGTGTAATAATTTTAATATCTGTGCTGACCTGTATGCGTGCAAAAGCCTTACCAGAAAAAACTGATTTCTTAACGACAAACCCTGAAACAGTTTCGGGTAGTGATACCGCACCTGAAACCAGGCCTGCCTTCAATTTTGCAGACAGGCGTGGTGCCACAGCCTTGCCCGATGTGTTGTTGGAAAATACAATGACCTTTGCCCCAGCTACACGGGCTGCCTCAGCCACTACCGCAGCAAGTTGTGCCGCATCTGCAGTTGCTGCGTCAGCAGCATGATGAATTTTACTGACCCCGTACCGGCCCAGTTCAGGCAGGTCCTGAGAAACAGAACCTGCCACAACTCCTTCTGCAGGTACGCCAAGTGAAGCGGCAACAGCGGCGCCATAACTTAGTGCCTCCAATGAAGATTTTTTTACAAGGCCGTCAGCTGTATCAATATAAATCAGAACACTCATGGTTTATTTTTTTTTGTTGAGGCCTGTGGTGAAAAATTCAGGCCAGATTTTTTTCAGTTATTTTTATATGGCTTTTGCTTCTTCATGCAGCAGCCGTACCAGTTCCTCTGCCTGTTCGGCATCTATCATCTTTACACCGGCTTTTGCTGCAGGCAGTTCAAATGCCAGAACAGAGGTCAGCACTTCTGCAGCTACTGGCTCCAGCACTTTCAGGGGTTTTGAACGGGCGCCCATGATCCCCTTCATATTGGGAATTCTTTGTTCGGCCATCCCTTTCTGGCAGCTGACCAGCACAGGTGTTTGCACCGTGCATGTTTCTTCTCCCCCCTCCGTTTCACGGGTGATGGTTGCCTGGCCGTTGCTGATCTCAAACTTTGTAGCGAGAGACACAAAAGGCATATCCAGCAGTTCGGCCAACATGCCGCCAATAGATGAACCATTGTAATCAATCGTTTCTTTTCCGGTGAAAATGAGATCATACTTATTTTGGCGGGCTACTTCTGCAAGTTGTGAAGCGATATAATAACTGTCGCTGCTGTCGGCATTGACCCGAAGTGCCTCATCACCGCCAAGAGCCAGCGCTTTGCGGATCACCGGGTCGGCGTCAGCAGTAGCCACAGTCACAAGGTGGATGATCACAGATGGATCGGCCTCCTTTAGTTCAATGGCCCGCACCAGGGCGTACCATTCATCGTAGGGATTGATGATCCACTGTACCCCTGAAGTATCGAATTTCGTGTTGTTATCAGTGAAGGCTATTTTTGCCGTGGTGTCAGGCGTTTTGCTGATACAAACTAAAATTTTCATGTACTGGTTTTTAATGTTTGAAAAAGCTCATACAATATGCACTGAATGATGGGCAACTTTCCGGCAGCTCATCACAAAAAATCAGGGTGAGTAGCGGATAGTTGTTTATGCAACCAATGCAAAGATAGGGGGAGATCAGAAATAAACGACCAACTTTTTTTCAATTTTTTAATGTGGACAGGATTCCAAAAATAAAAGAGCTATTGCAACAGCACCCGGGCGACAGTTTTTTGCAACATGCACTGGCACTGGAGTACATCAAACTGGGAAATGACGATGAGGCCCGTCTCTTATTTGAAGAAATCCTTCAAAGAGAACCGGGTTATATCGGATCGTATTACCACCTGGGCAAACTGCTGGAAAGAACCGGCGATCCCGGTACGGCCATCGTTATTTATGAAACAGGGATGAAGGAAGCAGGAAAAGCTGGTGACCAGCACACACTGGGCGAATTGAGAGGTGCCTGGGAAGAGTTAACTTTTTAAAATGAACCTGCCGGAACAATTTAATGAACACATTCGCCGAACCCAGCTTTTGCCGTCGCCGCAGGAAGCTGGCCGGTTCCCCTTACTGCTTGCCGTAAGCGGCGGACTCGATTCTGTGGTTCTGTGCGAACTGGTTCACAGAACCGGCTATATTTTCAGTATGGCACATTGTAATTTTCAACTGCGCGGAGAAGAAAGCATGCGTGATGAACACTTTGTCCGTACACTGGGTGAAAAGTACAGTGTGCCGGTTTACATCAGGCGTTTTGATACCAAAGAATATGCTGCCACACATGCTTGCTCTGTTCAGGAAGCAGCCAGGGATTTACGCTATAGCTGGTTTGCGGAATTGATGAAGCAGGCAGTTCAGCCACCCTTGCATTTTTTATTAACGGCCCATCATGCAGACGACAATGCTGAAACTGTACTAATGAATTTTTGCCGGGGTACCGGCCTGCATGGGCTGACAGGCATCCCTGTAAAAAATGATTTCATCCGCAGACCCCTCCTTCCCTTTTCCCGGGAACAACTAAGTGCTTTTGCCCGTCAGAAAAACCTGGCTTATGTGGAAGACTCATCAAATCTTTCGTCCCGCTACACACGTAATTATTTCCGGAATGAAATAATGCCTGCCATTCGAAAAGTTTATCCGCAACTGACTGATAACCTGCAGGACAACATAAAGAGATTTACCGAAATTGAAAATTTATACAAGTTAGCCGTCTCAGGAATTAAAAAGAAACTGTTGAAGCAAAAAGGAAATGAATGGCATATTCCCATCCGGCAGTTGCTTGGTTTTGGCAACCGTGCACTTGTGTTTGAACTTATTGCAACATTTGGTTTTTCAGAAAAACAGGTGGATGAAATGCTGCGACTGGCGCAAAGTGAGAACAGTAGTTTCATTGATTCGCCCCGGCTTCCATGGCGCATCATCAGGCACCGGTATTGGTTCATCATCGCACCGGTGCAAACTGAAACATCCGGCTTTATCCTGATTGGGCCGGAAGACAATGAGGTACTTTATGAAAATGGGTTGCTGCGTGCAGAAAAAATGAACGGAGGCGTCATTTCTCATGCTACGGATACAGCCTCACTGGATGTTGCAGAGATCAGCTATCCGTTATTGTTGCGTAAATGGAAACCCGGTGATTATTTTTACCCATTGGGGATGAAAAAAAAGAAAAAGAAAGTGGCCCGTTTCCTGCTTGACCACCGGTTATCAAAAACTGAAAAAGAAAAAATCTGGGTGCTGGAATCAGCCCATCGCATCTGCTGGGTGCTGGGCCACCGGATAGATGAACGGTTTAAAATCACCGCTACTACAAAACAAACACTGAGGCTTTCACTATATTAATATCCGACGCGGATAAAATCGGCAGGGCTGGCCTGGCGAATCTGTTCTACAAAATTTTGCAATACCGGGTACTGCGAAAAAGCCTGGCAGGCAACGATGGTAAACAGCACACCAAATAATGCCCCGAATATGTGCGCCGAATGATTAATATGCCCCTGCCCTCTGCGGTCGAGCCAGTTTGAAATAACCAGGTACAATATGCCGAAAATAAACCCGGCAACAAAGACCGGAATAAAAAATAACCCGATTCCCATCAATGGGTTGAATAAAATGCCTGCAAAAACCACAGCCGATACCGCCCCGGAAGCACCCAATGAACGATAATTGTAATTGCGAACCTGCTTCTGATAAGTTGGGAACAGGGATGCGGCAAGTGCCAAAACGTACATCAGGAAATAAATGTATTTACCGCTTTCGCCAAAAATATCTATGAAACGAAACTCGACACCGGTTTGAAAAACCCCGCTCATTGTTTCAACCCTTGAACCATGCCCAAAAAGATACAGCGCAAGCAGGTTGAAAATCAGGTGGCCTGCATCGGCATGGATCAGTCCACAGCTGAATAAACGGTACCACTGTCCACGCCGTACAGATGGCGGATGAAATATCATTTGCTCCATCATTTGCCTGTTACTGAAAGCAGAAAAAGAAACAATGGCTGTTACGATGATAATAATCAGGGTGATGGAGAGTTGCATATTGTGGATTCAATTTGGTCGGCCGTGATGGTATTTTTCGTTTTGAAGAATGGTACAAGCCCGGTAAAGTTGCTCTGCAAGAATGACACGAACCAGTTGGTGCGGAAACACAAGGCGGGAAAGGCTCCATGTGAATTCAGCCCTATTCAGAACCGCATCCCCGATTCCGTATGCACCCCCTATCAGGAACACCAGGTTTTTAACACCCTCATTCGCTCTCTTCTGAAGAAATCCCGCTGTTTGTTCACTGCTCATTTGCGTGCCATTTCCGTCGAGTGCAACTAGAAAATCACTTTGCTGCAGGAATCCCAAAATTGTTTCAGCCTCTCTTTTTTTCAGGTCGGACTCCCCAAGCATGGCTGTATGCTTCGGAACGGGTATCAGATTCCACTCCACCCTGAAGTACCTGGATATTCTTTTTGTGAATTCCTCTACCCCTGGCTTTACCCATGGCTCATGATTTTTTCCTATGCTCCAAATCTGGATTTTCATAACTGCTGCGCCAAAGGCTGATATTTGCTGCCAAAAATATGAACCCGGTCTTCAATTTTTTCGGGCGGAGATACAACTGCTCAGGCTGGCTCAACCGGATCAGAAACCCTTTTTGGGCTCATCCGTAATCTGCACTTCTGTAACCGGTCCGTAACCTTCAGCAATCTTCCGGATATCGGCCGATTTGCCCACTAATACCAACTGCAGTTTATCTTTTGGAAAATACTTTGCTATGATCTCTTTTGCTTTTGCAAGGCTAAGTCCGTCCACGTTCCTTTCAAAATTATTGATGAACGATTCGTCAAATCCGTACCAGAACATCTGTGTCATCAGGCTGGACAACTGGCCTGCTGTTTCATACCGGGGCGGATACTGTCCTTTTACATAATTGCGGGCCGAGGTCAGCGCCTTTTCATCAATCCCCTGTGTATGGAGCTTGTTCAGTACTTCCAGCGCTTTGTCAATTGCCTGACGGGTTGTGGGGCCTGCGGTAAAAGTTGAAATCACAAAACTGCCTCCGTTTTTCAGCGCAGTAAACCGGCTGCTTGCCCCATAAGTAAGCCCCGTATTGACACGCAGTTCATCGTTGAGCATGGAGGTAAACCGGCCGCCAAACAATGTATTAATGACTTCAATAGCCACAAAATCGGGGTTATTGCGGCTGATTCCGGGCGCACCAATGTAAAAAGTGGTTTCCCTTGCATCATCTTTATTCACCAGCAACACCCGCTGCCCCGATGGAGTGCTGATGGGCCTTGAAGCAGGGCTAACCCCTGATGCGCCTGATTTCTTCCAGCCTGAAAACATTCGACTGATCATTTCTTTCATTTCAGCCATTGAAAAATCGCCGGCTACGGCCAGCACCGACCCTCCGGGAATATAATTTTCAGTGTAAAACCTGCGGGCATCTGCAGTGGTAAGCGGCGCAACTGTGGTTGGCACACCCTGAATGCTGTTTCCGTATGCATGATTTCCGTACAGAAACTTGTCGAAGTAAGAGCCGATAACAGAACGTGGGCTTTCTTTTTGCTGTTCCAGCGACAGCAGCACTCTCTTTTTCTCTTTTTCAAATTCAGCTTCATCAAACTTTGGCTCCAGCAAAATATCACAAAGCAGGCTCATCACTTTTTCCTTGTCTCTGGAGGCCATCCTGGCAGATAGACCTGCTGACTCTTTGGATGCATAGGTGCTGACCGAAGCCCCGAGGAAATCCAGTTCTTCATCAATTTGTTGTTTTGTAAAATTTGTGGTGCCATGCTTCAGCGCCAGCGAGGTCAGGGAAGAAAGACCTGCCTTTTCCTCATCATAAATTGCACCACCCGGTACAATGACAGATACACTAATGACCGGCACTTCATGCTGCTCCATGAGGTACACCGTAAGCCCGTTTTTTAACTTCATTTTCTGGTAGGCCGGCAGCTGGTACGATTGTGCGTGAAGAGCCGCCGTATACAGGGCAATGAAAAACAGGAGTGCAATAAACCTTTTCATAAATATATTTTTTTCATTACGGCAATCGCTTTCAAAAGGACAATTTGCCATCATTATTTGTTGTTACTGTTCTGTATCGGCCTGCAGAATGCCTGCCGTACGATTTGCTTTTGTAAAATATTTTTCTGCCATCTTCCTGACATCAGCCGCAGTTACCTTACTGAAAGCAGCAGGAGCATCAAACATCTTTCTGTAATCTCCGAAAAACACTTCATAGGTTCCGATATTGTTTGATTTCCCGTTGATCGTTTCCACTTGAGAGTAAAATTCCATCAGCTTCTGATTTTTCACCTTTTGCAATTCAGTTTCAGTTATTCCTTCCTGTCTAATTTTATCCAACTGAGTATAAATCGCCTGTTCCAGTTCCTGTACGGTTTTATTTTTTGCGGTCACAGCACAAATCATAAAGAGTGTCGGATCAAAACTGGCCCCAAAATTTACAAAAACCTGGGAGGCCAGTTGCTGTGCATCTACCAATGCACTATGCAGGCGTGATGATTGACCGCTGGCCAGGATATCCGAAAGTAATGTGAGTGCATAATAATCTTCGTGCCGGGCTTCCGGTACATGCCAGCCTATGGTAAGATAGGGCGTTGCCACGTCCTTTTGTACCATAATCCTGCGCTCACCGGTTTGCGGAGGCTCCTTAATATGTACAACCGGGGGTTCTGGCTGTGCCGTTATCGGCTCCAAATAAATTTTGGCAAGCCTCTGCACCTCCTCAAATTTCACCTGGCCCGAAATTACCAGCACACAGTTATTCGGTGCATAATAAGTTTTGAAATACCGCTCCAGATCGGACTGTTTCCAGTTTTTCATATCATCCTCGAAGCCAATGACCGGCCAATGATAGGGATGCTCCTGGAACGCCATCCCCTGCACCGACTGGAAGAGTAGTCGCCAGGGTGAATTTTCGAGACCTGTGCTTCTTTCACTCAGCACCACTCCCCGTTCACTTTCTACCATAGCAGGATCAATACTCAAACTGGCGATACGGTCCGACTCAAGATCAAAAATGACTTCTGTTGCAGATGCCGGAAACCAGTTGCTGTACACGGTCACATCCTCAGTTGTGTAAGCGTTGTTGGCGCCACCGTTATACTCCATCACCTGGTCAAATTGTTTCGGTCCGTACTTTTTGGCCCCATTGAACATCATGTGTTCAAAAAAATGGGATAAGCCGGTAATGCCCTGGTACTCGTTCCGGCTGCCCACTTTGTAAAACAGGTACATGTTGGCGTTGGGAATTGAATTGTCTTCAATTACCAGGAACTTCATCCCGTTTTTTAATGTAAAGCTTTTTACATCTTCTGCCTTCATCTGCCCCTGAGCTGCCAGCACCGGGATGAGAAGGATGATCAGCATTTTTTTAACCATAAGTTTATTTTTGAAAACCGGGTAAAACTACTGAATGTAGCGTTATCTGCCTTCCCGTTTCAGCATAAAAAGAGCCGCCTGTTTCTGGCGGCTTCAGGGGTATGAGATAATCAGTTATTTAATCTCGTAGTCTTTCCTGAACGACATCAGGGTAGACCGGTAGAGCACATTTGCACTGTCGAGGGTGGCTGCTTTTGAATAATATTGCAGCGCTTCTGAAAGGAAATGTGCATCTTCCAGCATGAAAGCAATCCGGTAGGCTTCTTCGGCGGGACCTTCAAATGCGGCATTCTGGCTTTTTATTTTCTGAAGCAATGCTTCAAAAGTCTCTTTGGTCACATAGTTAAAAACCTTCCGTTCTTCATTTTCTTCGCCTTTTACTGCCGCAATCCAGTAATAAGTATTGCCCGGCTTCAGGCGGCTGCTGAATGAGGGAATTTGAATCTTGAGTTTGCTGACAGTGGTTGTGTAAAATGGCTCGGCGATATTATCCGGGTTGAACAGCATAAAGTCAAATTCTTTGGCTTCTGCGTAAGATTTCCAGGAAAGCGGAAATTCTCCCTCTGAATAATTCACAGTATCAAGCCGGGGATCCACCCAGATATTATTGACCGAACGGCTAACTGCACCAACGGTATTCATGTAGGCTTTTCGGTTGCTGCCCGGTGATCCGGACGACTGTGTCATCTGGGCCCATACATATTTTACGTAATTGGCGCTGACATTTGAATTGGAGACTTTACAGGAATCACCAAAAACAGACAGTGCATATTTTCCAGGTTTACTGAGGGTAAACATGGCTGCTTCATTGCAGATCAGGGTGGCCGAACTTCCGGCAGGAATCGATACAGTGGCGCTGCCGGTGAGCAATTTGCCTACTTTTGCTTTTCCGTCGGTCGTTCCTTCTTTCACCGTTACATTGCCTTTGAAGCTATACAGTAAAAACTGGTTTTGTGCTGTAGCAGCAACGGTCAACAGACAGGCAATAAGAAGTAATTGAATTTGTTTCATTGTACTTGGTTTAGGGTTCGATTGATGAATATCAGGTTAAAGGTTTTAATGATGATGCGGTTTAAAAACGGTTTTATATTGGAATTTCTTGTGCATCCATACAGCCCAGGCTTCATAGAAATAAATAACATCCACTGCCATTACGATGGTCACAAGACTGATTTTCATATCCACTTTCAGGCGGTACCTGTCGAACAGGTAAATACCCAGCCATACAAAGAAAATGGCCGACAGTACCTGTGCGATCTTCGCAGCCAGGTGAAACCAGATGTGGCTCTCCAGGTAATAATGAACAAAGAACGACATATGCAGCCAGCATACCAGGATGGCGATCAGCAAATTTCCCCACAAAGGTACTTTTTTTATATAGTTCTTTTCCATCAGCATCGAAAGAATATTGGCATGCACAAAAATTCCGTTCATGTCGGGTGTTGATTTCCCGGCAAATTTTTCATTCATCGGGGTAAATTTCTTATCCTCAATATCATAGGGACTGGTATTTACGTAAGCCAATAACGCAATTTTGCCTCGGATGGCAGCAGTATCTACCGCATCGCTCATCAATTGATCAGGTTCCAGCACCAGGTATTGTTTCCTGTTTTCAGTGACGGCACGAGTATAATTGATGATCACCTTTTTGTCAATCTTCTTCTTTATTTTTTCGTATGCCGATGGATCAAAGAGCTTGGTGAGGGTGGATGAAAACGAAGGCAACACGATTTTTTTATCTTTTTCATCTCCCTTAAAAGGAAAATAGGTCCGCACCGTTTCTTTATCATCATTTGGGAAATTTACATACCCGAAGTGCGTTGAGTCTGTCAGAAAATAATTCTCCGATGCGATCAGTTTATCGGAGGTATCGGTCACATATTTTACTGCCAGCACCAGGTTCCTGTTTTGCCGGATGGCTTCCCGCAGCATGGAATCCTTGTAAGGATCTCTTGCCCCGGAAAAAGTAACATCCAGCCCCATAACTGCCGGGCCAAAACTGGCTGTCTTTGTAATCAGGGCTGCGATGCCCTCCCGGTCGGCCTGCCCGATATTGACCACCACAATATTCGAGTCAATCGGTGTATGTTGCGCCTTTCCCAGTTTTGCATAACTAATGTCATTAAAATCAAAATCTTTGAGCCCCAGTTTGACCGGGTTCAGTATGCCCAGGTTCAGCGGAATACTGCCAAGCACAATGATGAACACAAATACCCACAAGGTTGCAAAGAGGGTGTCTTTCTCCGTCAGGTATTTTGTCAGTGGAATATGTACCCGCCTGGCATGATGGCCGATATGTTTGTACATCGGTTTTTTTGACTTTTTCTGCGGGTTGTGCTCTTCCGGTGGGTGCATGGCAATGATTTAGTTTATTTTAAAAGTTCCGGCT
The DNA here is from genome assembly GCA_964473035.1 of uncultured Chitinophaga sp. Classification (GTDB taxonomy): domain Bacteria; phylum Bacteroidota; class Bacteroidia; order Chitinophagales; family Chitinophagaceae; genus JJ008. Next base: position 18,617 of record CAYYMK010000024.1, on the reverse strand, counting down.
GCAACTGTTTGGCATTGCGTGGCAATCAGCATAAGGCCATTGTTTTGTAAATGCGTAAATTAGGGGTTTAAAATTATGCGATTTTTCATTCTCATAGCATGCTGGTTACTGTTCCTTATTTGGGGTACCGGAACTGCATATGCCCAGGTGCAGCCTCCCAAGCCAAGAGACAGCACCATCAAAGGGCCGCAAACATTTGCAATGATAATGGGTATTTCTACCTATAAGTATGTGCGGCCCCTTGACTTTGCCGATAAAGATGCACTGATGTTCCGGGATTTTCTGAAATCTCCTGCCGGTGGAAACATACCCGACGACAATATTTACATGTTGCTGAACGAACAGGCCACCCTGGCCAATTTCTACTCCAAAGGTTTCCAGTGGCTGAAGATAAAGAGCCTGCAAAAGGGTGACCGGCTTTTTATATACCTGGCCGGGCATGGCGATGCCATTGATGAAGACCAGTTTTTTTACCTGGCATACGATTGTAATCCTGCCGGCGATAAGAATAACTACCTGGTTAGCGGTGCTGTGCAGATGTATAATGTAAAAATTAAAATCCAGAAAGAAGCTGCCAAGGGAGCTGAAGTATTCCTGATCATGGATGCCTGCAGATCCAACGAACTGCCCGGTGGTGCAGAAGGCCAAAGTTTTTTTAATTCGGCCATCTCAGAAAAAAGAGCTGGTGAAATTATCATGCTGGCCACCGGGGCCGGACAGGAGTCACTGGAAGATGCCAGCATTGGAACAGGCCATGGGCTCTTTACCTGGTATCTTGTGGATGGCCTCAATGGTATGGCAGATGCGGAAGGAGAAACGGATCAGAAAGTTACTGTAGAAGAAATACAGAAGTATGTTCAGAAAAATGTACCTAATGTAGCCCAGCAGCGTTTTAAAAGAAAACAGGATCCTTTTTTCTGCTGCACGGAACACAGCCAGAAAGTAGTCAGCATTGTGGACCCTGAATACCTGAAAAAATGGTTGCAAAACAGACCGAAGGGAACCGGCAATTCTTTTTACGGTAATATACGAAGCCGGAAAGCCCTGGTGAAAGACACACTGCTGCAGGAGGCCTATACTCATTTTCACACAGCCATCCGGGAAAACAGACTGACCGGTAAAAACTCGGCAGAATATTATTATGAATGGATGATGAAAAATCATCCCGGTAATTCCTATACGATAGATGCACAATCCACACTGACCGTTGAATACCTCAATGTGGCACAAAACAAGATCAACCTCTATCTCGATTGCAAAGATCCGGCATCTATCCAGAAACTAAGAGCACAGATTGATGAAGAAGAAAATGCAGATGACATGGATGCCAGCCTGGAACGTATGGAAAAAGTAGCCCGCCAGGAATTTTATGAAGTGGGTGCCATGATGGAAAAAGCAATTGATATCATCCGGGAAGATGACCCTGCATTTGCAAAATCACTGATGGGCCGCATGTATTTTTTTAAAGCAAGGGGCTTTTTTGGAAAAGGGCGTCAAAAAATGGACATTAACAAAGCATTCCAGTACGGCTGGGCCGCCTATGCATCTGAAAAAAACGCTTCCTATGTACTTCAAACACTCGCTTCTCTGCACCTGGAAAACAACCAGCACGATAGTGCCGTCTTTTATGCCGGCAAAGCCATTGCTACAGCGCCCCGCTGGCGATACCCGTATGTAACGCTAGCATTTTGTTACAAAACATTGCACAAGCCTGATTCAGCAATCAAGTATTACCGCAAAGCTATTGAACTGAACCCGGGCAATGCAGATGCTTACGTGGACCTGGGACATTATTATTATTCCCTCTCCCGTGGCGATTCGGCCACTGCGTATTATGAAAAGGCACTTCAGATAGAACCTGGGAATGTGTACGCCAGCAATAATATCGGATGGATCAGCCTGGACCGGAAAGATTTTCAAAGAGCCGCAGCTTTTTTCAAACGCAGTATTGCCGCCGATGCAAAATTTATCAACGCATATAAAGGCCTCAGCAAATCTTTTGTGGAACAGGGTATGTTCGACTCAGCCCGCATTTATTATTCCCGGGCATTTGCCAATTACCAGGACAAATCATTTGTGAACAGCTATATCGGAAATTTTTACCGTGACCTGAAACAATATGACTCTGCAAAAACATACTATCTCGCAGCCTCCATGCTGGATCCTAATTATGAAGATGCGCTGAACCAGATTGGCCGTGCATGCTTTGCACTCAAACAATATGATTCAGCAAAAATTTATTACCGCAAAGCTTTGTCTATTAATCCCTATTCAGCATTTGCACTGATGCAAACGGGCATTGTATTCAAAGAACTGAAACAACAGGACTCAGCTTCCTATTTTTTCAACCAGGCCATCCTCATGGATCCTGGCAACCCGGTAACACTGAATAACCTGGGAGTGCTCTATGCAGAAGAAAAAAATTACGACACAGCAAAAAAATATTTCCGTAAAGCTCTTGAAGTAAAACCCGGTTACAAACCTGCTTCAGGCAATCTGATGAAGATATTCCGGCAACTGAACCAAACCGATTCCATTACCAGCCTGCTGCAGGGTATTTCTTCCGCCGCGCCGGACAGCGAATCATTTCTCAATGATATTGGCCTTGCATTTCTTCAAATGAACCGACACGACTCAGCCCGAAAATATTTCCGCAGAGCGCTGCAAAAAGATCCTGCCAATGCCCGCTCACTGAGTAATATGGGGCTGGCTCTCCAGGGAATAAAGTTGTATGACTCTGCACGGATTTATATGCAACAGGCTTACCGCCATGACCCTGAAAATCCGGTAATCTGGGCCAATCTTGCCGTGGTCTTCAGGCAAACAAAAAAATACGATTCCGCAGGGTATTATTTCCGGAAACAGATCATGAGGAAAAATGACCCTCCGCAGCAGCAGTGGTTTGCAATCGGAAATTTTTATGAGGACATGAAAGTTTATGATAGCGCTGTGATTTATTTCAAAAAAGCTGCAGGGGCCGATCCTGGCTTTACAGCTGCATGGAGCAATGCAGGGCAGTCGTACCTGCATATTGAAATGTATGATTCTGCTATGCTGTACCTGCAGCAGGCCTACCGTCTTGACAGCAATGCCTACGCACCTGCTCATAACCTGGGATTATTATATCACAGCCTCGGGCAATACAACCAGGCCATCTATTACCTGACGAAGGCGGTCCACAATGACCAGAATAAAAACAAAGCCTGCATTGAACTTGCCAGCAGCTATGCCCTCGCTAATCAGCCCGTTCAGGCGGTTGAATTTCTACAAAAAGGGATTGAAAGGGGCTTTAAAAATTTTGAATCACTGCTGGATGACCCTGACCTGGAGGATCTGAAAAAAGAAAAGTCATTCCAGGAATTAATGGACCGGCATGTACCGGGCTGGAGAAACCGCTAATATATCTGCTTTTTTCGCTGGTTGTTTTGCTTTATATTTGCAGCCCTGTTCGATGGTCCCGTAGCTCAATTGAATAGAGCATCTGACTACGGATCAGAAGGTTTCAGGTTTGAATCCTGACGGGATCACCATTCAGCTTCACATTTTTCTGTGAAGCTTTTTTTATGCCGTATTCTTTTTTTCTCTAAGGAGAAGAAATTAGGGCTTAAAAGGCACGGTGTATAATTGAAGGAATAGTTCGTTGTCTGGTGCAGGCAGTTTCTGTATAAAATCTTGTGCCGGTTCAAAGTAACTTTTCGAAAGGCATGAAAATGAAAAAGGGCTGTTCTTCCTAAACAGTCCTCCCGGATGAAACAACGATCTCTATTAATCCCTTTGAATTTTTGATAACAAACGTAGTATTTCCAGGTACAGCCATACAATAGTAACCAGCAGTCCAAATGCGCTATACCACTCCATGTAACGGGGTGCTTTCATTTCGATTCCTTTTTCTACCATATCAAAATTCAACAGCAGGTTGAAGGAAGCAAGCCCTACCATCAGAATGCTGAACCCGATGCTGAGCGGAGTATTGGAATTGGTAAATGAATACGCAATGGCAGAACCTGTGAAAGCATAACTCAGCCACTGCACCATGTAAAACAATGCTACGGCAGCTGTGGCAACTACGATCACCATCCTCAACTTATTTGTAACACGAATGATCCGGTAACGATACACCAGGAACATGAGCAATGTTACCAGCAGCGTCAGCGCAACAGCCTGAACCGGAAGCCCGGGATAAACATGGTTGTACATTGCCGAAATGGAACCAACAAATAAACCTTCCAGTACGGCATAGGCAGGCGCAAGCACTGAAGCCCATTTTACTTTAATTGCCATGACAATTGCCAGTACCAGACCTCCAAACACACCGATGTACATCAGCGGCTTGGGATCGCTTCCCTTGTAATACTGGGTCCATGCCAGCAAAGTGGAGCCGATCATCAGCATTACCAGCACCCCAAATTTATTCATGGTGCCCTTCATCGTCATTTCATCACCGGTATGAACTCCTTCAAGAATGGTACCCTTGTACGTTTTTTCCTGCATCACAGGATTGCTTGATTTAAAGAATGCCATAATGTTTCATTTTTTTAAAGATACAGGTTTACAGAATGGTAACCAAAGTTCAATAATGCCAGCGTACGAAAGCCTCCATCGCTGCATAATGGGTCAGTCCCAGGTCGGCATAGAGTTGTGCAGTGGCGGCATTTCGTTCTTCAGCCCGCTGCCAGAACTCTCTTGAATCGCTTCCCTGAAAAGGCACCATATCTTTTTGCGACTGATGAATAAAAATCCCATACCGCTTCTTCAGAACCTGGTCCGGGCTCATAGGAATCGCCATTTCAATCTCTTCAATATTCCACTCCTGCCAGGCTCCTTTGTATAGCCACAACCAGCAGTCCTGAATCCAGTCTTCCCCTGCAGCTTTCAATCTTTTCAGTGCTTCTTCTACAACCTGGAAACAAACAATGTGAGTGCCATGTGGATCGGCAAAATCGCCGGCACAAAAAATCTGATGGGGTTTTATTTTCCTGAGAAGATCCATTGTGATCTGGATATCTTTATCTCCGGCAGGTTTTTTTTCAATCGTACCTGTTTCATAAAATGGCAGATTTTGAAAATGAATATGCTCTTCCGGGATACCCACGTACCTGCAGGCAGCTCTTGCTTCACACTGCCTGATCAGTCCTTTGATGGAACGAATGACGGGAGGATCAACCTGGTTTGATTTTTTTCTTGCCAGAAAGCGGCGGGCATCCTTTAATATTTTTCCTGATTTCTCTGTATCAATTCCTGCAATTTTTTCAAAGCCAACGGCAAAATCGAGAAACCGGGTTACAAATTCATCGGTAACCGCAATATTACCACTGGTCTGATATGCTACATGTACTTCATGCTGCTGATCTCGCAGGCGCTGAAAAGATCCGCCCATACTGATGATATCGTCATCCGGATGGGGTGAAAAGATGATCACCCTTTTAGGATGAGGTGTGGGCCGTTCCGGATGTCCCGGGATGATCGAATTAGGTTTGCCGCCCGGCCAGCCTGTTATGGAATCCCGAAGCATATAAAAAACCTGCAGGTTAATTTCATAAGCATCCCCCTTTTCAACCAAAAGATCACTGAGGCCATATTCATTGTAATCGCTGTTCGTGAGGCTGAGTACTGGCTTCTTCAGCCGCAAAGCCATGTTTACAACCGCCTTTTTCATCATTGCAGGGGTCCAGTCGCAATCACCCGTAAGCCAGGGCGATTTGAAGCGGGTCAGTTCAGCAGCCGCAGCAGTATCCACAATAAATTCTGCATTTTCATGATTCTGCAACAATGAGGCAGGAACATGTTCGCCATCGTCTTCTTCAACTGCTTTTTTTACTACGGCAGCCTTTGCACTACCCCATGCCAGCAGGATGATTTTTTTTGCTTTCAGTATTGTGTCGATGCCCATTGTCAAAGCAAGCCGCGGCACTTCTGAAATGTTGGCGAATTCATAGCTGTTGGCAATCCGGGTAGAATTGTCGAGGGTGATCAGGCGGGTACGGGAATAGATGCCTGATCCCGGTTCATTGAAGCCAATATGTCCGTTGTTTCCAATACCCAGTACCTGTACATCAATGCCGCCGGCATCCAGTATCTGTTGCTCATACCTGCGACAATATGCTTTAATTTCATCTTTGGGTATTTCCCCGTCGGGAATATGAATATGTTCCGGCAAAATGTCAATGTGATCAAAAAGATTGACACGCATAAAGCGATTATAACTCTGCAAAGCATTCTTTTGGATGGGATAATATTCATCCAGGTTAAAACAGATGACATTTCTGAAGCTGAGTTTTTCTTCCCGGTGCATGCGCACCAGTTCCGCATAGATTGTTTTGGGAGTGGAACCGGTAGCCAGCCCCAGCACTATTTTTTCTTTTTTCTTCTGCTTTTCCCTGATCAGCGATGCAATTTGGCGAACTGCATACAGGGAACCTTCTTTTAAATGATTGAAAATGCGAACAGGAATTCTTTCAAAACTGTCAGAAAGATCTATTGGTGCAGTTTTAGGTGACATCACAGAATTTTAGCTCACAAAGATAACGCATACCACCAAAGACCCGTGCTGGTTATTGCGGGCTGCCTGTTGCTGCAGCAGGTCTAATTTCTTTTTTCAGATCTGGGAAAAGCGCAGCAATGAAAATGCACAACGATGCGGCCAGTGAAAGGATCAACCCTGCTTTTTTTTCCGGGCATTCGCCTGCCTGGCATGCACTGATGACAAAAAAATTTCGGATGGCCCATGCAAGATTCAATGCCACCACTGAGAGGTTGACTCTTTTGGCCCATAGCCTGGGCAGCAAGTGAAAAAAAAAGAAGAACGCTGCAAAAATGAAATGGAGATAACCTGGCTTCCCAAAATTTGTACCGGAAGCATCCACCCCACTAATATGCAGGTTTTTTGACTCAACAAATACCCAGGGAATAAAGCAGGATATGATAAGCAGCAATGCAGCTGCTACCCCAAACCATTTCATGTATCGCATCTGAAAAGAATTAGGGCAAATGTAGCATAACCAGAACAGTGCACAGTTCTGTTACACAAATCGCCGATAGAAATTTTACAAAATATGATTCCATTGATGTACATCCGGAACTGCACCGGTACGGATATCCTGCAGCCTTTTTTTAATGATCTGCTGTATGCTTTTTTCATTATATGGAGGCAACTGATAATCGGTCCCCTCTATTTGTATGCTGCCGATCGGCGCTACAACCGCAGCTGTTCCGGCGCCAAATGCTTCCTGGATGTGATTTTCCTTAAATGCAGTGATCAGTTCCTTTATGGATACAGGTTTTACTTCAGCCGGGTAACCCATTTCTGCTGCCAGGGTCAGAATGCTGTCCCTGGTAACACCATCCAGAATGGAATCTGATAGCGGGGGAGTCACCAATGTGCCATTGATAACAAACATCACATTCATCATTCCGGATTCTTCAATAAATAAATGGTCTTTGCTGTCGGTCCACAATACCTGATCATATCCCTGCTCTCTTGCTATCTGTGTCGGATAAAAAGCAGCTCCGTAATTTCCGCCGCATTTGGCAAAGCCAGTTCCGCCGCGGGCTGCCCGTATATAGTCTGTTTCCACTTTTACACGGATTGGGTTATTATACAACTCGGCCACCGGCCCGGTAAAAATGATAAACCGGAAGCGACTGGAAATTTTTACACCAAACCTTGCCTCACTGGCATATATAAAAGGGCGCAGGTACAGGGAAGTTCCGGCACCGGAAGGTACCCATGCCTCATCTGTCTGAACCAGTTTGGAGAGTCCATCAATAAATAAATCAGCCGGAGGCACTGCCATACACATGCGCTGAAGGCTGCGGGCAAAGCGTTCGTAATGCTTTTCCATTCTGAATATATTGATCCTCCCATCCAGCATGCGAAAAGCTTTCATGCCCTCAAACACCGTTTGTCCGTAATGAAGGGCAAGGGTTGCGGGATCCATTGGCAGGTCGGCATAAGGAACAACAGAAGCAGTACCCCATGTGCCATGATCGTAATCACAAACCAGCATATGATCTGATACATATTTACCAAATTCCAGTTGTGCAAAATCCACTTCCCTGATCCTTGAATGGGTTGTTTTCTGAACCGGGATTTCCGTTTCTAATTCCATATCGTTGTTTTTTGAATTAATTTATCATTGATGACGGACGCTGTTCCTGATACGATCAGAAATGCCGCCGATGGCTATTTTTCACCTGGAAGCCACTCATAAAATATACAGCAAAAATCAGCCAGATAGGTTTGATAAAACAGATTCAGTTTTTGTATTTTTGACTAGATCAGATTTATGGTAGTCTGGCAAACGTCAAAGAATTTCCTAGGGTAATAAAAATTATGTTATGCGCACCAACACAGAAACCACCGCTGATCACCTGTACTTGCAGATTGCCGGCGGACTGGAGAAAATGATCAATGACTCTGTCTTGAAAATCGGGGATAAGCTTCCATCAGTCAGGGTTTTGAGTGAGGAATACGGTATCAGTATGGGTACTGCATTCCAGGCTTATTATCATCTTGAGGGAAAGGGGCTTATTGAGGCCAGACCAAAATCGGGATACTATGTCCGGTTCAGCCAGACAAAATACCGTGCATTGCCCCGTGTGCTGCAGCCCGGTATTTTATCGCATGATGTGAGTGTGAAAGAAATGATCGCATCAATTTACGGCGATATTGCGGTGCAGAACGAAAGGGTGATCAACTTTGCCCTTGCCGTACCAGACGTTTCATTACTGCCTGTGGCCAAGCTGAATAAATCAGTCATTCATGCCGTTCGTCATTATTCAGATCATTGCATCAGCTATGAAGACACACAGGGCCAACCGGAACTTCGCAAACAAATTGCCAGGCTCGCTTTTCACTGGGGTGGAAAAGTGAAAGAGGAAGAAGTGTTGGTGACAGCCGGGTGCCTTGAAGCGATATCCTTATGCCTGCAGGCCGTTACCAGGCCCGGCGATATGGTTGCCGTGGAGTCACCGGGTTATTTTGGAATTTACCAGGCCATAGAAAATCTTGGGTTAAAGGTGGTAGAAATTTCCGCATCTCCTGTGACCGGAATTGATTTGGGCCGGCTCCGCAATGCGCTGAATGAATTTCCGGTTAAAGCATGCGTCATCAATGCCAATTTCAGTAATCCCTCAGGTGGATGTATGCCGGAAGAAAACAAACAGAAACTGGTGGAGTTAATTACTCATCAACGTGTGCCACTTATTGAAGATGATATTTATGGAGAACTTTATTTTGGGCGTACCCGGCCACGGCCCTGCAAATATTATGATACAAAAGGATGGGTGATGTATTGCTCCTCCCTGTCCAAATCGCTTGCGCCGGGGTACCGCACCGGGTGGGCAATTCCAGGCAGGTTTCTGGATGAAGTGAAGCAAATCAAACGCATCAACAGCATCAGTTGCCCCACCCTCACGCAGGCAGCAATGGCTGATTTTTTACAGCATGGCCGCTTCGAATACCATCTGAAAAAACTCCGAAAAGCCCTGCACACCCAGTGCCTCAGATACATGCAGGCGATTATTGAATACTTCCCGGACGATACAAAGGTTTCCCGTCCGCAAGGCGGATATGTGCTCTGGGTACAACTGAATAAAAAAATAAATTCCTTCCGGTTGCGGGCCGAGGCAATGAAGCAGGGTATTTCCGTAGTGCCGGGAAAAATATTTTCTGCCAGTTGTAACTACACTAATTTTATCCGTATCAGTTTTGGCAAGCCCTGGAATGATGATATGGATTATGGATTACTGATGCTGGGTAAAATCATCCGGAAGATGCTATAGGATGGCTCCTGTACTTTTTCCTGTAAAAAAAATAAACAGGAATTCCCAGGGCTGTTATTGAAAGACCCAGGAGTGAATTGATCACGGGTTGCCGGTTGTATATGTAATTACTGATGTCGCTGTACAATGTGATCACCAGGTAAAAAACTGAAAATCCGATAAACAAAATCGTAACAACAGGATGCCCCCATATTTTGTACGGCCGCTCCTGTGCTGGTTTTCTTTTCCGGAATAAAAAAATGCCAGTAGCCCCTGCCCCGTATGCAATCCAGGTAATGAACACAAACATATCAGCCAGCATGTCAAACGATCCGGTGATGATAAACGCACAGGTCCATACTGCATGCAGCCAAAGTGCATTGCCCGGAGTCCGGAATTTTTTATGTTCGGCTCCGGTACAGGCTGCAAAGACCTTGTCTTTACCCATTGCATAAGTAATCCGGCTGGTGGCCATAATATTTCCATTAATGGCGCCCAGTGTGCTTAATACAATCATGACAGCAATCATAGACTCACCGGTTCTGCCCAGTGCCACACCTATGGCATCGGCAGCTACCAGGCCCGATGATGCGATTTTTTCTACCGGCAGCACATACAGGTATGCCTGGTTCACCAGCACATAAACCACTATGCAGGTAAGAACGCCGGTAAACAGGCTTCGTGGAATATTCCTTTGCGGCTGTTGTACTTCCCCAGCCATCGAAGTAATATTAATCCACCCATCATAGGCAAAGAAAGCCCCTGTCATTGCGGTAATTATACCCCGCAGCAAGCTATTACCCTGTGAAGGGTTTTCTGCCTCAAAAAAATGCTGCGCAGAACCCTGGCCGGAAAAAAAAATTCCCGCAACAAGCAATCCAATCACTGCAATTTTTAATACTGTGGAAATGACCTGGAATGAACTTCCTGCTTTCGTACTACGATAATTAAGCAGGGTAAACAGCAGGATCAAAAACACCGCAAGCATCTTCACCCCAAAATTTTTCAGGGGATACAAATCACCTATAAACGGCAGGTGCCAGGCAACAGAGAGTTCTGTTTGCGCATCAAAGCTGGGCAGATGCAAAAAATAATCTGCATACTGCGCACACACAAATGAAATTGCAGCAATCGCTGCGGTATTAATGACGGAATAGGCAGCCCACCCATATAAAAAGGCAACAAAATTTCCAAACATCTTCCTGAAATATACATACAGCCCTCCTGTTTCAGGAAACATAGCACCCAGTTCTGCATAAATCAATGCACCAGCCAGAGAAAAAAGGCCTGCTATGATCCATACCAGCGTCAACCACACCGGTGAGCCAAGCTGGGCAGCCATACTGGACGGCTTCATAAACACACCTGAGCCGATGATGCTGCCTGCAATAATGGCTGTTGCAGACCAGAACCCGATTTTTGATACCTTCCCTTGTGATGCAGACATTGATTGAAAAAAGGAAGATAAGGAATGTATAGATATAAAATGTCCCGGCCAATGTGTGTGGCCGGGACCATGTTCAATTTCGTTTGGCTTCAGCCCGAATCCCTCAATTCGGGATACTATCCGGCGGGATACCTGTTTTTCCCGGACAGATTAACGGGCACTGCAGGAAATGGATTTTCCGTAGTCCATTCAATTGCATGCCTGATGTGCAAGGCTAATGTACAAAACAATAAGATTCCGGTCAATATCCGGGCTGCATTTTTTCCTGACCGGAAATAATCCTCTTATACCTGGTACATCTCTTCCCGCAGCGCATTGACCCGCTGGTCGGTAAGATATTCATCAAACGACATGAGCCGGTCAATGACCCCTGCCGGAGTCAGTTCAATCACCCTGTTGGCCACCGTTTGCATAAATGTATGGTCGTGACTGCTAAGTAAAACAATTCCTTTATATACGGAACATTGTTCATTGAAGCTTTGAATACTTTCCAGATCGAGGTGGTTGGTGGGCTGATCCAGCAGGATCACATTTGGATTTTGCAGCATCATCCTGCTGATCATACATCGTACTTTTTCACCACCACTCAGCACACGGGTCATCTTCAGTACATCATCGCCGCTGAATAGCATTTTTCCCAGGAATCCCCGCAGGAAAGGTTCATCTGCATCTTTAACATGATCCGGAACATACTGCCGCAGCCAGTCCATGAGGTTCAGGTTATCGCTGAAGTATTCGCTGTTCTCCTGGGGCAGGTATGCCGTGGTAACGGTGCTGCCCCATTCATAGGATCCGCTGGCCGCAGTCGAACGGGCTGTAATGATTTCAAAAAAAGAAGTGACAGCAAGCGGATCGCGGCTCAACAGGGCAATTTTATCTCCTTTGTTTACGGTAAAAGAAACCTTGCTGAATAAGCAACGTTCTTCCACAGTTTGTTTCAGATTTTCTACATGCAGTATCTGGTTGCCTGCTTCACGCAGCGGCTGAAAAATGATTCCTGGATATTTTCTGTAACTGGGCTCTATCTGTTCAATGGTCAGTTTTTCCAGTGCCTTCTTTCGTGCAGTTGCCTGCCTGCTCTTACTGGCATTGGCGCTGAACCGTGCAATGAAGTCAATCAAAGCCTGCCGCTTGTCTTCCACCTTTTTATTTTTATCACTGATCTGTCTTGCCATCAGTTGCGATGATTCGTACCAGAAAGTATAATTACCACTGAAGATTTTTATCTTTTGGCGATCCACATCTGCCACATGGGTGCATACTGTATCCAGGAAGTGACGATCGTGGCTCACCACCAGCACCACATTCTCATAATCGGCCAGAAAATTTTCCAGCCAGCCAATGGTTTCAATATCCAGTCCGTTTGTTGGTTCATCCAGCAATAAAATATCAGGGTTGCCAAATAAAGCCTGAGCCAGAAGCACCCTTACTTTCAGGTTTGAAGGAATATCCTTCATCATCATATTATGAAAAACTTCTGTTACACCCAGTTCACTCAGCAGTGTCGCCGCATCACTCTCGGATGTGTATCCTCCCATCTCCCCATACTCAGCTTCCAGAACGGCAGCCCGCATGCCATCTTCTTCTGAAAAATCAGCGAGGGTGTAAATTTCCTCTCGCTCACGGGTTACAGCCCAAAGCCGTGCATGTCCCATCAATACAGTGTGCAATACGGGAAATTCATCAAACTCAAACTGGTTTTGCTTCAATACCGCCATACGTTCTCCCGGGGTAATTTCAACAGTGCCCTTGTTCGGCTCAATTGCTCCGCTCAGGATTTTAAGCAAAGTGCTTTTCCCGGCCCCGTTGGCACCAATGACCCCATAGCAGTTGCCTTTCGTGAAGTTCAGGTTCACCTCTTCAAATAATACCCTTTTACCATAGGCGAGTTTCAGGTCTCTTACACTGATCATGCTGTTTGTTTTTGAAATTCCCGGCTTTTTTAAAACGGGCTGCAAAGGTAATTCAATTCTGCTGCCCTGCTACAGTGTTTTAAATAAAAACCCGGGATACCTTCCGATATCCCGGGCCTTGATAAAAAGAAGCACAAATCAGATTTACCGGATATGTACTTTTCCGGTTGCCAGTTTCTGCCCGCTGGCATCTCCTATCTGCACATAATAAATACCCCTGCTTGCCTGTGGCAGATGTACGGGCAGTAAAGTATAAGGGCCCGAAACAGCGAACATTTTATCATATACCAATGCTCCTTTGGAATCGCTGATCACAATACGGCGCTGTGTTGTCGTTCCGTCATTATTGAAATAAGAAACAGTAAACCTGCCGTCATTCGGGCTTGGGAAAATAAACAGTTGAGCACTTTCCGTAGCCGTGATCAGCAAATCAGCCGACTGGTTGATGCAGGTAATGCCACCAGTAAAGCTTTCCAGAATGGTCACTTTATATGTACCGGTCTGTTCTACATTCACGGTCCGGGTATTGCCACTATTGCTTATGACTGCACCATTCAGCAACCATGCGGTGGATAATGTTCCTCCTGTCGAGGCTGAAGGAGTAGCAGTCAGCGTTGTGATCTGACCGGGCAACAGGGCTGTGAAAGGCGCTGCACTGAGCGTTACGGCCGGTAATTGCCTTACCGTTAACAATGCTGCATTTGAATATACAGGGGCTGAACAGGTTGTATTGGACAACCGGCAGCGGTATTGTGTTCCGCTCAGTGATGTTGATGCATTGGTAATATTCAGCAAGGAACTGTTTGCTCCAGAAATATCAGTAAACGGACCACCACCGGTGCTCACCTGCCATTGATACTGTATGGTCTGGCTGCTGCTTCCTGTTACACTAAAACTTGTATTGTTGCCAGAACAGATTTCACTGGCAACCGGATGGGCAGTGATGCTGACCGGGTTTACAACTGTCAGGATCACAGCCTCCGAAGTCACCGATGAAGTGCATAATGAACTGACCACAACCCTGTACTGGTTTCCGTTCAGGCCGGAGGTGACACCGGTAATTGTATAGGATGCAGCAGTGGCACCTGATATATCGGTAAAGGGACCTCCGCCAGTACTGACCTGCCATTGATAACCCGACGCATCCGTAGCAGTGACACTGAATACGGCATTGCCGCCCGCACATACCGTTTGTGCCGTGGGCTGCGAAGTGATTGTTGGCGGTACAGAAGCACTGATGATAAAAGAAAGCTCCCGGGTACGGATAGGAGTACCACTTGCTGTACCAATGATGCTGATGACATAAGTTCCGGGCGACAATGTATTGGTTCCGTTCAGGGTAACAATTGTAGAATTACCGGGCAATACAGGATTGGTTGAGAAAGTTACATTCGTTCCGGGAGGCGCACCTGTGGCTCCCAGACTGATGGAATTAGAAAAACCACAGGATGCAAGAGTACCCAGCGTAACAGACATACTGGCTGGCAGCGGGCAACCCGACAGCACAGGTGCCGGTGATGTAAAATCAAAGCCTGGCTGAATATTAAAATTGCTGTTTGAAATATCGAAGAAAATATTACCAACTGCTTCCACTTTTATTCTTGCTAAAGTAGTATTCACACAGGGAAACGTTACGTTTTCGCTGCCATCGTTCGCAGTGCTGGCTGCAAGTACTGTGGGAAAAGTAAACCCTCCATCGGTGGATAAAGAAATTTTCACATTCGCACAATTGACCGGTGCATTATTGCTTCCATTCACACTCCATGTAATGGGGTATTGAGAGCCGGCAACCCAGGACACTGCACTGTTGGGCGATGTTACAGCAAATGGTCCGGCAGATCCAATCACATTGACCACCATATTGTCTGACTGTGTGGCTCCTCCTCCCGGATGATTGTCTTTAGAGATAAACCGGAAGTTCAATGGCCGGGTCACTGCAGGCAGCACTTCCCATGTAAAACCATTTGCACCGGTTAAAATATACTGCAGTTCCGGGAAGGTCCGTTCCGGCACTGCATAATCGAGGTAGGTTCTGAACATAGGCCCATCGGTAGCGCTGGGAGAAGGAATAGAAGGATTGGCACCGGAACGGTTGTCAATCTGCTCCCAGTTATATTTCAACACATCGCCCGGATCCGGGTCGGTGGAGGTACCTGTAAGTTTAAACGGTGTAGAGTGCGGAATGGAATAATCAGAACCAGCATTGGCTGAAGGCGGGTTATTGCCTGTTACCACTTCCTGATCGCAGCCCGACCCACCTCCGTTCAGGATATAGTTTGACATTTGCTCGATGCTCTTCACCGAAAAAATTTCAATGCTGTGCATGGCCACATTCTGGCCTGCCACTATACCTGCGTAGCCCATAATGGTTACACCGCTTCCGGGTTCTATGTTCACTCCCGTTCCTTCAGTATTAAATGAGAAGGTATGATTGGCGCCAAACTGGTGTCCCATTTCATGCGTCAGGTAATCAATGACATAATATTCAGTTTGAGAAGGATCCGAATAAACTGTCCATCCTCTTGCTTTCATTCCGGAAGTACATACACAGCCTATACAGCCTGCATTTCCATTATTAGACCCTTTGCTCACCGTATGTCCGATATCATAATTTGCGCTGCCAATGGCTCCATCAATGGCGGTTTGCATTGCAGATCCGCTGGGCGAATTAGGATTGCTGATAGGATCCGTTGCAGGGTTCAGGTAGATGATCAGGTCGTTATTGGGTACCAGCAGCATTCGGATAGCCACATCTCTTTCATACACCGCATTGGCCCTTGTCATGTGTGTATTCAGCGCTGCCAGTACGGCGTTGATGCTATCGGCCCTGGTAGGAAATCCGCCGGGCGGAATGAAATGAAGTGAAAATTCTCCGCCCGATAACATGGCAAGCCTATATATCCTCAATTTTCCATCCGTTACATTCTCCATACCCTGGCCTGCGTCGGGCACAGGGATATCTGCCAGTTCGGTCAGACATTCAAATTTATCTCCACTGCCCATGATATCCGTTCTCCTTACGACACGATAATATGCACCGGTCAGCCTGTCAATATATACAGTGGGTTTTCCGGCACTCATCATTGTAGCATGCAACCCGAATTCAGAATAGGAAAAACGGATAGTTGCAGAGGGATCTTCAATGCCCTTTCCGGCATACGATTGTATGCCTGGATATTTTGCAGCAAGCTCCGGCGAAAAACAGGGAGCGCTGACCACACGGAATGATTGCAATGCGCCGGTAGCATCCGGGAAACGGATGATGCAGGACGACTGAGCAGCAGGAATTACTGTTTCTGAAGCTGCGGTGGAAAGAGACGCAGAAAATAAAGCGGCTTCCATGCGAAACAAATGGTACTGTAGCGGGCGTTTGGTTCCGGAAATTGCAAAAACATCCTGGTTCATTGTAGCCTCATTCACTTTTGACCAGTAAGAGTTTTCCTGTGCTGCCAGGCTTAGTGAGATGAATGTAAAAATGGCAAGTGTACATTTTTGAATCATGTCAGACATTTAAGTGTAATAATAGAAATTGCTGATTGGAAAAACGAACGATAAAATTAATGCAATCTGTCTGAACCGTAAAATGGGAATTGATGCTTTCCTCATTCATTCCTGCTCCTAAAAACGGGCTGCCCGCTTTAATCAGCCAGCTGCAGTTTCATCATCAGGTCGGTTTGTTCATCCTGACCCAGCCTGAAAAGGTGCGTTCCAAATACCCGGAAACCGTTCTTTTTATAAAAAGCAATTGCCCGTTCATTTTTTTCCCAGACCCCAAGCCATATATAGGCCAGCTTGCTATCCTTTGCCCGTTCCAGCGATTTTTTAAAAAGAACCTGGCCGGCATGCATGCCCTGGAATTTTCTGCCCACATAAATTCGTTCAATCTCCATGCCCCTGCTGTCTTTTATTTCTGTTTGTGCAGAATCAAAATTCAATTTTATATATCCAATAACGGAGCCTCCTGCCCATGCAAAGAAAAATTCAGAATCCGGGTTACTGAGCTCAGCTGCCAGTTTCCCTGCAGAAAAAGATTCATCCAGGTATTGCTGCATATCTGCTTCCGTATTCGTGGCCGAAAATGTTTCAGAAAATGTTTGCCTGCTGATGTCCTGCAGCACTTGCAGCTCTTCTATGGTCACTTTTTTTATTTCAATTTCAGGTTTCATCCGGATCGTATGAGCATTTGGTTTTGGCACTAAAAAAAATCTGACCTCTGTTGTGTACAAAAAACCCCACCGCATGAAGCGATGGGGTACAAAACAGATCTATAAACAAACTTCTGTATTAATAATCCATGCCGCCCATACCGGGTGCTGGATGTGCATGCGGCTCTTCTTTTTTAGGTTTATCCGCAACCACGCATTCTGTGGTGAGCAGCATACCTGCAATAGAAGCAGCATTTTCCAATGCAATTCTAGTCACCTTGGTCGGATCAATCACTCCGGCCTTCAACAGGTTCTCATACTCATCCGTTCTGGCATTGTATCCATAATCTCCTTTCCCTTCTCTTACTTTTTGCACAACAATGGAGCCTTCAATACCTGCATTTTCAACAATCTGGCGAAGGGGCTCTTCCAGTGCACGGCGTACAATAGCCATACCGGTTTGTTCATCTTCCAGCTGCCCGCGGACTTTTACATCCAGGCTTTCAATTGCACGCAGGTACGCAACACCACCACCAGGTACAATACCCTCTTCCACAGCAGCCCTTGTTGCATGTAATGCATCATCCACACGATCTTTCTTTTCTTTCATTTCCACTTCGGTAGCAGCGCCAACATACAGTACAGCCACACCACCGCTCAGCTTGGCAAGACGCTCCTGCAGTTTTTCTTTATCATAATCGGATGTTGTGGTTTCAATCTGCGCTTTGATCTGGTTGATACGGGCCGTAATTGAGTCTTTCTTTCCCTTTCCGCCTACAACGGTAGTATTGTCTTTATCAATCGTAACGCTGGCAGCCTGGCCGAGATAAGTTAAATCGGCATTTTCCAGTTTGTACCCCTGCTCTTCACTGATGACCGTGCCGGCTGTGAGTACTGCAATATCCTGCAGCATTTCCTTCCTGCGGTCGCCAAAACCGGGAGCTTTCACCGCAGCTACTTTTAAAGTGCCGCGCAGCTTGTTCACTACCAGTGTGGCAAGAGCTTCTCCTTCTAAATCTTCGGCAATGATCAGTAACGGACGGCCCGACTGTGCCACTTTTTCGAGAATATGCAGTACATCCTTCATGGCAGAAATCTTTTTATCGTAAATGAGGATGTAAGGACTCTGCAATTCTGCTTCCATTTTCTCGGAATTGGTAACGAAGTAGGGAGAAATATATCCCCTGTCAAACTGCATTCCTTCTACCACGTCAACCGTAGTGTCCGTTCCTTTGGCTTCTTCCACAGTGATGACACCTTCTTTCCCCACTTTGCCAAATGCCTCCGCAATCAGCTTACCCACTGTTTCATCATTGTTGGCAGAAATTGTGGCAACCTGCTGAATTTTTT
>CAYYMK010000023.1:0-38303 GCA_964473035.1 uncultured Chitinophaga sp. | reverse complement strand
GGCAAAGGAACAAGGATCGTTATCACTATACCACTTACAACTGAAATATAACACAGCCCTGTTTACTGAATACCGGTAAGCAGGGAAATTATTTTTGTAATGAGCATCAAACAAAAATTCAACTTGTTATTTCTAGGGAACGCTACTGCTGCTGTGCTGATCGTTGGCCTGTTTAGCTATTTTAACAGCAGAAAAGCACTGGAATCACAGGCGTATGATGGCATGAAAGCTGCATTGAATTCACGCATTACCAGCATGCAGCATGTCATCAGGTTGCGAAAAGAACAGGCATCACTTATTGCCAATACTTACCTGGCAAGGCAGTTAAGCTCTGAAGGAAATAATAATGCAACACTTATTTCTTCGCTCCAGCAGCATATTGATTTTATGCTGGAGCGAATGCAAAGCGAGAAGAAATCCGATGTCCTGTATATCGGTATCCGTGACCGAAGCGGAGCAATTATTGCCAATACACAAAGAAACATTATTGGCATACGCCCTCCCACCGGTTATCATGAAAACATTTAAAAAGAGAAAACAATTTTCACCGGCTACCAGTTTGATTCACTTTCAGGCACAAACAGCCTGATGATATTTTCAGAAATCAGGAATCATGTCACAAATGAATTTGCAGGCGTAGTGGTGCTGAAGTTAAGTGTTGAAACATTAAAAGAAATTTGTTTTGACTTTGAGGGCATGGGCAACACCGGAGAAATGATCCTGGTACAAAAAAGGGATACAGCCATTATGCAAATCCTTCCCACACGTTTTGCTGAAGCGCTTCCGCTAGCAATGTTTAAAAACCCAGAACTACCTGTTTATAAGGCACTGGCCGGACAGCATGGCCAGGCAAGGGTTACTGATTACAGAAATAAACAGGTACTGGCTGTATGGAAGCCCGTTCCGGAATATGGCTGGGGGGTTGTCATCAAACAAGATACCAGTGAAGCCTTTTTACCAGTGCGTCAAATGCGAAGACGCATCCTTTTGTCGACAGCAATTCTACTTCTGGCTGCCTTGATGGTTGCACACTTGCTTTCCCGAAGCATCGCAAGACCAATTAATACCCTATCAGATACTTTCAGGAAAATAAGCAAGGGCGAGCATTCAGCACCGGTAGCTGCTGCTGCAAAAGATGAGATAGGCGACCTTTCCCGCAGCGCCAACCAGCTGATCTCCTACTTTGAAACCATCAAAAAACATGCAGCACGGGTAGGCGCAGGCGATTACAGCAGCAACTTCATTAGCAAGGGCGAAACCGACGAATTGGGAAATGCCCTTCATCAAATGACAGAAAACCTGAGAAAGTTTGCCCGGAAAAACGAACAGGAACTCTGGATGCAGCAATCCCTTTCAATACTCAACACATCGTTACAGGGCAACCTTACCATTGCAGAAACTGCTGAAAAATCCCTGACATCGCTGGCACATCTGCTTGATGCCCGGGCGGCTGTGCTATATACATATGCCGCAGAACAGGATTCGCTTCAATTTTGTAATGGCTATGCCCTGCAGGCTGAAGAAGTTCCTCCTCAAATCCGGGCTGGCCACGGAATGGCAGGCCAGGCTATAAAAGAACGCAGGATCTGCCAGCTGCAGCACGCCCCTCATGATTACCTGAAAATACGCTCTGCGCTTGGAGAAACAGGAAATTGCTACACGGTGGTTGTTCCTCTTCAATACAAAGATGCTTTGATCGCCGTGACTGAACTGGCATCGCTTCAGGAATTCTCTGAACTGAAAATTCGGTTTCTGCAGCAGGCATCCGAAATTGTTGCCATCGCAATGAACACAGCTAAAAGCCGCCAGATCATCCAGGAACTACTGGAAGAGTCGCAGGCACAAACAGAAGAACTGAGCGCCCAGCAGGAAGAACTGCATCAGCAGACCCAAAAATTGCTTGCGTCTGAAGAAGAATTGAGAAGCCAGCAGGAAGAGCTGATGGTAAATAATAAAGAACTGGAAGAAAAAAGTTTTATGCTGGAGCAGAAGGCAAAAGAACTGGAGCAGATCAGCCAGTACAAATCAGAATTTCTCGCCAACATGAGCCATGAACTGCGCACACCGCTGAATTCCATCATGCTGCTGAGCAGGTTACTGACCGACAACCCCGGAAAAAACCTGACCGAAGAGCAAACTGAATACGCCAGCATCATTCACCAGTCGGGCAACAACCTGCTGGAACTGATCAATGACATCCTTGATATCACAAAAATTGAATCTGGCCGCATCGAAGTACACCTGGAAAAAGCCAGCATCGAAGACATCTGCAAGAGCCTGGATAATACCTTTATGGCCCTTGCCAGGCAAAAAGGCATTGCATACTCCTGTTCACCTCAAAATGAGATACCTAATGTAATCATTACGGATGCCTTCCGTGTTGACCAGATCCTGAAGAATATTGTTTCCAATGCCTTCAAATTTACAGAAAAAGGAAGCGTAAGCATAACTGTTGGCCACATGACGGTTGAAGAGGCTGTACAAACCGGCCTTCCACCCGTACCCATGATCCGCTTCCAGATTAAGGATACAGGAATTGGAATTGACCCAGAAAAACAAGAAAGGGTTTTTGATGCGTTCTGGCAGGGCGATGGGTCCGTTCGCCGTAAATACGGTGGTACCGGACTTGGTCTTTCTATCAGTAAAAAACTGGCTTTGCTGCTGGGTGGCGATATTACCTGCGAAAGTGAAGCAGGAAAAGGCAGCGTGTTTACCTTGTTTACTCCTGCAGACAGCAGCATGTTTGTTTCTTCCGGTTCCGCCGGCACGCATGAGGCATATCCTCTGAGCATATATAAGGGCTCAGCCGCTCCTGCCGGAGCCGGCAAGGATATTAAAAAGCAGCATAACCGTGTACTGATTATTGAAGACAATGAAAACCATCTGCTGGCACTGCAACGCTTTCTTGAAACAGAGTTTATTGCCGGCATTGCTGCACGCAGCGCCAAAGATGCATATGCGCTGCTGGAAACAAACGATGTAAACTGCATCATTCTGGATATGGGGCTGCCCGATGAAAACGGGTATCAGGTAATGGAAAAGATCAGGGAAACTCCCGCATTGAGCCATATCCCGATCCTTGTTTATACCGGGCTGAGCATTTCGGCAGCAGAGGAACAAAAAATAAAGCGATTTGCAGAGCGCATTATTATTAAAACAGCCAATAGTTATCAAAGATTAAAGGAGGAACTAAAGATGTTGTTCAGTCGCCCGGCCTCTAAAGAACCGGGCCGGGCCTTGTATAAAAAAGATGAAGCCCTGGTCAATAAAAACATTCTTGTGGTTGATGATGATGTGCGCAATATTTACTCCCTCACAAAATTGCTCGAATCGAATAAAATGAATGTAATCACAGCAATAAACGGAAGGGAAGCATTGCAGGCTCTGAAGGACAACAGCTCCATTGATCTTGTATTGATGGACATCATGATGCCTGACCTTGATGGATACAGCACTATAAAAGAACTGCGCAGCTTTAAAGAATGGGAAAAATTACCTGTTATTGCCCTGACAGCAAAAGCCATGCCTGGCGACCGTGAGAAGTGCATACGTGCAGGAGCTTCGGATTACATTTCAAAACCTGTTGATGCAGAACAGTTATTTGCCTTGCTGCGTATTTGGTTATACAAATAAAAAATGATACAGGGGAAAAATATATTGATTGTTGATGATGACTCGAATAATGTCTTTGCCATTTCTGCTGTGCTCCGGCAGATGCACCCCAATCTATTTGTGGCTGTCAATGGCCTGGAGTGCCTGAAAAGAGTGAAAGAAAACCCTCCCATTGACCTGATTTTGCTGGATTTGATGATGCCTGAGTTTGACGGGTATAAAACGCTGGAAATACTCCAGGAAGATGAAGCAACACGGCATATTCCGGTCATCATTGTAACAGCCCGTATTGTACCAAAAGAAAAAGAAAAATTACTCAGCTCCGGCGCACGGGCATATATTGAAAAACCCGTTGTTTTCGAAACATTATTATACTCGATCAGGCAAATTTGTATGTAAGGGATTCTCCCCGTGAGTGAAGAAAACGAATATATCAGCCAGCGTGAAAGTGAAACTCTGATTCATCTTGTCAGCCAGATATATGGTTACGATTTTTCGGGTTATGCCTCAGCCTCCTTCAACCGCAGGGTGTCCCGCATCCTGCTTCTGAACCAGATGGACTTTTCCAGTCTCTTGCAATTGCTTCAAAAAGATGCAGAATTTTTTAATTTTTTTCTGGAAGAAATAACTGTGAATGTAACAGAAATGTTCCGCGACCCTTCTTTCTATGCAGCATTGCGGCAGCAGGTGATCCCACAGATGCAAACCTATCCTGTCATCCGTATCTGGCATGCGGGCTGTGCAACAGGGGAAGAGGTGTACAGCACTGCCATTTTGCTGAAAGAAGCCGGACTGCTCAACAGGTCGCTGCTCTATGCCACAGATATCAGCCAGCAGGCACTTTCCACAGCGATGAACGGGTTGTACCCTGCTGAGCAATTCGACAAATCCAAAGAAAACTATCTGGCTTCCGGGGGCAAACATGCTTTTGAAGATAATTTTGAATGGAAGAACGGGCAGTTCTGTTTTCCCGACAGCTTTAAAAAAAGAATTGTCTTTTCACACCACAACCTGGTTACAGATGAAAGTTTTAATGAGTTCAATATCATTTTCTGCAGAAACGTAATGATTTACTTCAACCGGTACCTGCAGGATAAAGTGCTGCAACTGCTGACCAAAAGCCTGGCCCCTTTGGGGTACCTTGCCCTGGGTACCAAGGAAAGTATTGAATTTACTTCAGTCGCCGGTTTGTATGAACCAGTTTCCGCTAAAGAAAAATTATTCAGGAAGAAAGGATAAAACATTGTGCCGGCAAAATAAATCCACCCTTGTGCATTTCATGCAAAAGAAACTTGTTATATTCGTATTGGACATTTTTAGGTGAACTGATCAGCATGCGCAGTCTCACTTCATATTATGAATATTAACAGAATAATAGTAGCCGATGACCACCAGTATATACGGCTGGGACTGCTGCAAATTCTGAAAGATGAATTTCCTGCGGCAGAAATTATGGAAGTGGGCGACGGCGAAAGCCTGGTCAATGAAGTGCTGCGTCACCCCTGGGACCTGGTGATTTCAGACCTGGATATGCCCGGCCGCAGTGGCCTGGAAGCCCTTGAGCAGATCAAACTCAGCAAGCCTGATTTACCGGTCATCATACTTAGCATTTACCCTGATGATCTCTATGCCATCCGTGCATTAAAGGCAGGAGCATCCGGCTACCTGAACAAAAATTCGGCCCCGGAAGAACTGATCAATGCAATTGAACGCATCAGCCTAGGCCGGAAATACATCACCCCGGAAATAGCAGAGAAAATTCTGGAATACAAAAACAACGAAAAACCTCATGAACGGCTCACAAACAGGGAATTTGAAATTTTTAAGATGCTTGCGCTTGGGAAAACCATCACACAAATTGCAGAAACACTTTCCCTGGCCATGACAACGGTTAGCACTCACCGGAGCAGAATATTGGAAAAATTGCAACTCTCCACCAATGCCGAACTAACCCGCTACGCCATTGTACACCATATCATCACCGATATTGGCCAATAATAGATTTGCAATAAGTTGAGCCAGATCAATCAGTAGAACTACTACTATAACCCTAAGGGTATTCTTAACAGCCAATCTGCTTTCAATTACTATTTCCGGATTGGGATGTTTTTGTGTGATTTGCACACGAAAACTGAGTTTATGACCATAGGAATAATAGAAGCATCCACCGAAATTGCGGAAAGACTAATTGAACTGATCCGGGAGTCAGTAGTGGAACCTTTTTTTCTCCATGCAAGAAATTGTGAAGAAGCACAGGATCTCTTTCAGGAGAAAGCACCAGACGCCCTGCTGATGGACCTGAAATACCCGGGACTGTACTGCCTGGAAATGCTGAAAAATCTCAAAATAAAAAACAAGAATACAACGGTCATACTACTCTACACCCACCTTGACGAAATGATTTTTAAAAAGCTGACCGAAGAAGGGGCTGATTATCTGCTTGACAAATACACAGAATTTGAAAAAATTCCAGTCATCATTAATCAGAAAAAAAAGCTATCTGCCCCCCAAAACAAAGCACATTAAATTGAACAACTATTTTATGATGGAACGTAAAGAGAAAAGTGAAGCATGGTATAGAAAAAGAACTTCTTTCAGGGTGTTCTTTGCTCTTTCAATGTTGCTGCTGGTTGCAGCAATTGGTATGCTGCTGCTGAAAAGAAAAGAAATTGGCACGGAAGCGGTACGGCAGGAAATGTATGTGCAGGACAAATCAGCACTGGAAAATCTAAATTATTTTATACGTGCTGCCGAATCGGCTATCCGTGGATTTTGTTTTTCAGGTGACAGCAGACTGCTCCCGGGGTACAACCAGATGGAAGACTCCATCCTTTCTACTGATTACCGGCATTATTATGCCAACGACCAGATGATGATTGAGAGAAATGGGAGCTTGTTCATCGTATTGGACTCCCTGGTACACCAAAAAGTGGTGTACATGCAAAAAATAAAAGAACTTTCATTGCTTGACGTGGATGCAGCCCGCCTGTTATTTATTGGAGGCCGTGGAGAAGCCCTGGCCGATTCGATTGCATCTGTCAGTAATCATATCATCCGAAATTATGAAGAATTTCTTGCAGAAACGAAAACTGCACACGTAAGAAACAACAGGATATTAAGCAACATGGCAATCATCAGCATCCTGCTGTGCATGGCCCTCACCTCTTTGGCATTCTATCATTTGTCAAAACAAAACAAGGCAAACGACCTGCTCAAAAAAAGCTTGCAGGAACAGAATGAATACCTCTATTCTACACTGTCAAGCATGACGGAAGGTGTGATTACAACTGATCCTGCCGGAAATGTTGCCTACATGAACCCCGCTGCTGAGAAGATCACCGGATGGGCGCTGCAGGAAACCTTGCAGGAGCCGGTCAAGAAAGTATATACCGTGAAAACAGAATCTTCCGGGCAGCCTTTAAAAGACATTGTAACCCGGGTCATTCTGGATGAAAAGCCCGTGCTGATGGAAAACAATACGATTCTCACCACAAAAGCAGGTAAGGAAATCATCATACGAAACAGCGGAGTACCCTTGTTTACAGCAGACCATAAGATGTCGGGCGCCCTGTTGGTATTTAGCGATATTACCGAAAAAAAATTGGCTGAAAAAAAACTGCAACACCAGGAAAAATACTTTCGGGATATCATGGAAAATATTCCGCACCCGATCTATACAGTAGATGCAGATGGAAATTTGAAATATTACAATAAAGCAGCCCTGGAATTGTGGGGGCAAATACCTGATACCAGTAATCCCTGGTGGTGCAGCTTTCTGAACCTGCACGACTGTATGGGATGCAAAATGGATCAGGATGAATGTCCGCTCTACCAGACATTACGAACAAAACAAGCTGTGAGAGGAGAACAAATTATGATTCAGAAGAAGGATGGTTCAATGCGATTTATTATTCCACATCCAACCCCATTGTTTGACGAAAAAGGGAATCTGGCCGGCGCAATCAACATGTTGCTGGACTTTACAGAAGACAGGAACAGGGAAATTCAGATCCAAACTGCTGAAGAGAAGTACAAATCACTGATTGACCAGGCTTCTGATGGAATCATCACCTACTCACTTGACGGAAAAATATATGAATTCAACAAGGCCGCACACCAGAATCTTGGTTACACAAAAGAAGAATTCAGCCTGCTGAGTATGCAACAGTTGCTGGCCGATGGGCCTATCATTTTGAACCCCGAAAAAATGGAAAAAGTATTACGGGGCGAACAGGAATTTTTTTACCGGATACTAAGGAAAAAAGACGGCAGCACTGTTGATGTGGAAGCAAACCCGAGGCTTCTCCCCGATGGCAGGTTGCTGGCAATCGTGCGGGATATCACAGAGCGAAAACATGCAGAAAGTGAAATTCAGGATATATCGAGAAGGTTGTCTATGGCTACCAGTGCAGGTAAGATTGGCATCTGGGAACTCGACATCTCCAGCGACCTGATGATCATTGACCGGCAGATGGAAGAAATTTACGGATTGAAAGGCAATCAGTTTTCCGGAAAAGGCAATGACTTGCTCCAATTGATACACCCGGAAGACTTACCCATACTGACCAGCAAATTGGAAGAGGCTAAAAATCAGAAAAAAGAACTGAACAGCAGCTTCCGGATCATCAGGCCCGATGGAGTAACCCGTTATGTTAGATCCATCGGTGCATTTTTAGTTGATGAAAATAACAACCCGGTTAAAATGATAGGAATCAACCTGGATATTACTGCTTACAAACTCCTGGTACTCGAAACACAAAAAGCGCTGGAGAGATATGAAATTCTTGCAAAAGCCACCAGCGATACCATCTGGGATTGGGATATCCCGAAAAAAAGAATTCTATACAATGATGGAATCAACACAATGTTTGGCTATGAAAAATCAAACGTCACAGATGCTGTTGACTGGTGGAAAGGCAATATACACCCGGATGATTGTGCTGATGTGGAGCTTAAGCTAAACCAGCTTTTTGAAAACCGGGAATCTACAATCGAACTGGAATACCGGTACAAATGCGCCGATGGGTCCTATAAATATATTTACGACCGGGCCTTTGTAATCTATGACACACAGGGACAACCCATCAGGATGATTGGCGCCATGCAGAATGTAACCCGCCAACAGGAAGAAGAACAGGGGATTTCCAAAGCTATCGTAAACGCCCAGGAAAATGAACGCCGCCAATTAGGCATGGAACTGCACGATAATGTAAACCAGATTCTGTCTGTATCCATGTTATATATGAGCATGGCGGAAGACAAGCAACGAAAAGAAAAACCGTCTCTTAAGGATATTGAACAAAGCAAAGAATACGTCAGCACTGCTATTGCTGAAATCAGAAAACTCTCTCACCAGCTGGCCCCTGCTTCATTTGAAGATGTGACATTACATGATGCGATGCAGTCACTTATCAACAGTATGAATGCGCAGAAAAAATTTAACATCACACTGGATGCAGACCAAATTTCCGGCGATCAGTTAACGGAAGATGTGCAAGTAAGCCTGTACCGCATATTACAGGAGCAGATGAACAATATTTTAAAACATTCGGAAGCAAATAAGGCCACCGTTCAGATCAGGTTTGAGTCGGGCAGCATCATTATGAAGATCCAGGACAACGGAAAGGGCTTTGATGCCACACAAAAAATGAAAGGGATCGGGTTTGAAAATATGCGAAGAAGGGCAAGGTCATTTGGCGGAAATATTCATTATGAGTCCGCACCGGGCAATGGCTGCACCCTGACTGTTGTGATGCCTGCCGGGCAATCTCAATGAGCCTGAACCAATTTGTTAAAAAATGGGGATAGCGCTTCTTTTATAGTGAATTGCCAAACTGGAGTGATTTTTGAACAAGATAATTCTGGTACCTTTGCAAAGCCAGGATCAATTAATCCGGCCCGGTCCAAAACCCACACCGCTTATCCGAATTATCCCACGCCCTGTGTTTCATTTTTTCGGACTATTTAAACTTAGTCATCGTGCTGCATCAGAATAAAAAAACAAGGTCAGTATTTTTTTTCCTGTCTTCACTGATTATTGGCCTGCTGAGTTTGCCTTTTACCCTGGCAAAATCTGCATCCGGAGCATACAGGTTCCGAAGTAAAGGAATCTATCATAGCCTTCCTTCGGTCACTACAACACCCAGCCCCCCCTCCACAAATTTGTACGATAGCATGCAGTTGCGTATCAGGGGTCTCAGTAAAGAAGCTTTCGAAAATGCCCGGAAGGGATTCAAAAAACTTCTGAATGCAGGCCAGCTACTGAATGATTCCGTGATTACGATTATTGACTTTACGCTGCCCAGCAGCCAGAAAAGATTATTTGTATTGGATATCCGCAATCATAAAATCCTGTTTCATACATTGGTGGCTCATGGCAGAAATTCAGGAAGGGAGACCGCAGTTTCATTCTCTAATAAGCCTGCCTCCAATCAAAGCAGCCCGGGGTTTTACAGAACTGCCGAAACCTATAACGGGAAAAATGGCTACTCGCTCAAACTGGAAGGATTGGAGCCAGGCATCAATGACCGTGCCATGGATCGGGCTATTGTAGTGCATGGAGCCAGCTACGTAAACGAACAATATATTCAATCACAGGGATACATTGGCAGAAGCCAGGGGTGCCCTGCAATACCTGTACAACAAACCTACCCTCTGATCAATAGCATCTGTGAGGGTTCATGCCTGTTTATCTATCACCCCTCATATATCGGGAAATCTGAATTGCTGTAAGCCTCAGCTATCAGATAATTAGCCCTAAAAAGGCTCTTTTCATTTATTATCTTTGAAGCCAAATCCGAAGCATGCTTAAAGTTGGCGTTTTTGGTGTTGGTCACCTGGGAAAATTTCATTTGAATAACTGGAAAGAGATCCCGGAAGTGCAACTTACCGGCTTCTACGACCCGGACGAAAAAACAGCATCTGAAGTAGCCGGAACATACGGACTACGCCGATTTACAGATACTGATCAACTAATCCTGGAAAGTGATGCCGTTGATATTGTGGCCCCCACTCCTAATCATTTTGAACTGTGCGAAAAAGCCATCAGGAAAGGACGGCATGTATTTGTTGAGAAACCACTCACCAACACAATGGACGAAGCGAGGCAACTCGTAAAACTGGCTGCCGAATCAGGCATCAAACTTCAGGTGGGCCATGTCGAAAGATTTAATCCGGCCTTTCTGGCCATAAAGGACATGGAACTGAACCCCATGTTTATTGAAGTGCATCGACTCGCCCAGTTTAATCCCCGTGGCACTGAAGTCAGCGTCATTCTGGATTTAATGATCCATGATATTGATATTATACTGAGCCTGGTAAAAAGCGATGTGAAATCTATTTCAGCCAGCGGAGTGGCAGTTCTTACCGATTCACCTGATATTGCAAATGTGCGCCTTGAGTTTCACAACGGCTGTGTTGCAAACCTGACGAGCAGCCGCATTTCTATGAAAAAAATGAGAAAAATGAGACTCTTTCAAAAGGATGCATACATCGGGGTAGATTTCCTGAATAAGAAAACTGAAATCATCAGGCTCAAAGAACCCCAGGACACCCATTCTTTTTCATTCGATATGGAAACAATACATGGCAAAAAAACCATCACAATTGCCAACCCGGCTATCCCTGAAGTGAACGCCATTAAAGAGGAACTGCTGGCATTTACACAGGCTGTTCTCCAAAACACAAAGCCCCCGGTTTCTGAAATGGATGGATTAATGGCGATGGATGTGGCGCACAAAATTGTGGAAAAAATCGGCAACAACATTGTCACACGCCCATGACCGCTGACCGCAAAATAGCAGCCGGCTGGTATGTCCTCCTGGACTTCGTAACTGCTGCCCTTGCATGGTTCTGTTTCTTTTTCTTCCGCCGGTGGCTCCTCAACCAACCGGTTACCGAAGGTGGGCAACTGGCAATTGATCAACGATTCCTGGCAGGAATAATCATGATCCCCCTTTCCTGGGTTATATTGTACAGCCTTTCCGGGACTTATCATTCTCTTTACAGAAAATCAAGGCTGATGGAACTTACAGCAACTATGATCCATAGTATCATTGGTTGCATCGTGCTGTTTTTTACCTTACTGCTTGACGATACAGAAAATGATTACACATACTACAGTACTGCATTCCTGGTATTGCTCCTGTTTCATTTCGTATGCACTCTTTCTGGCAGGCTTATTTTTCTGACCATTCTAAAAAAACAACTTCGCACACAAAAAGTAAAATTCAATACCCTGCTGGTCGGCAGTGCGGAACAGGCGCAGCGTATTTTCCGCGAAACAGCCGGCCAACTGA
Source organism: uncultured Chitinophaga sp. (assembly GCA_964473035.1). Classification (GTDB taxonomy): domain Bacteria; phylum Bacteroidota; class Bacteroidia; order Chitinophagales; family Chitinophagaceae; genus JJ008. The sequence goes on along the minus strand of CAYYMK010000023.1, from coordinate 26,394 downwards.
AAGAAGAAGGCTATCATTATTGTGGTTATGTCACAACTGAAAAAAATGGCAACGTAGCCTTCAGGCATTTGCCGCTTTTTGGACAGGCCGGGCAACTGGAGACCATGATTGACAGGGAAAAAATACAGCTTGTTGTGCTGGCAATGAACAAGAATGACCATGTCCTCCTTGAAGACATCATCAACCGCCTCAGTGAAAAAGATGTTGAAATAAAAATTCAACCTGACTCACTCGATATACTTTCAGGATCTGTACGCACCAGTAATGTTATGGGGGCCGCCCTTATTGACTTGCATACAGGGCTGATGCCCCAATGGCAGCAGAATATCAAACGACTGCTTGACATTGTAATTTCTGTGCTTGCTTTTGTGCTGCTATTTCCGCTCATACTAATTGCGGCAGTCAGGGTCAGGTTTTCTTCTGCCGGCTCAATTTTGTACACACAGGAACGAATTGGGTACAAAGGAAAACCTTTCCGAATGTATAAGTTTCGTTCCATGACAGCAAATGCGGAAGCCCATGGCCCTGCTCTGTCTTCAAAAAATGATACCCGCATCACCCGCTGGGGACGCATCATGCGCAAATGGAGGATTGACGAACTGCCGCAACTCTGGAATATCATTCGTGGCGACATGAGCCTGGTGGGGCCAAGGCCTGAACGCCGTTATTATATTGACCAGGTGATAGCAAAATATCCTTACTACAAATACCTGCTGAAAGTAAAACCCGGGCTCACCAGCTGGGGCATGGTGCAGTTTGGATACGCCGAAAATGTGGATGAAATGATTGAACGCAGCAAATTTGATCTGTTGTACCTGGAAAATATCTCTTTAGCACTGGATTTCAAAATTCTGATCCATACTCTGCGGATTATTTTTAAAGGAAAAGGCAAGTAACAGGCCCCGGTTGATAATTTACAGGTTATTGTTATTTTTGGTAAACTTATATCCCCGTTGAAAAAAAAAATCTTCTTCATATTGGCTGTCTGTGCAGGAACTGCTGTACAAAGCCAGATACCTGCCTGGCAGCAACAGGTGAACTACCGCATTGATGTAACCCTTAATGATCAAGACCATAGCCTGGATGGTTTTGCAAGAATTCAATACCTGAATCAATCCCCCGATACTCTCAGGTTTATCTGGTTTCATTTGTGGCCCAACGCCTATAAAAATGATAAAACAGCTTTTTGCGAACAATTACTGGAGAACGGGCAAACAGAATTTTATTTTTCAGACAACGAATCCCGCGGATATATCAATAAGCTCGACTTTAAAGTAAATAACATCACATCCATGCTGGAAGATCACCCGCAGCATATTGATATTGCAAAGCTGGTGCTGCCCGCTCCCCTTGCACCGGGTGAAACGGTAACAATCACCACGCCTTTCCATATTAAAATGCCTTGCAATTTTTCTCGGGGCGGCCACGACGGGCAAAGCTACCAGGCCACACAGTGGTATCCCAAACCTGCGGTATATGACCAAGAAGGGTGGCATCCTATGCCCTACCTGGACCAGGGAGAGTTTTACAGTGACTTTGGTAGTTATGATGTACGGATTACAGTTCCTTCCAATTATGTAGTGGCTGCCACCGGACAGTTGCAAAATGAAAATGAAAAAACCTGGATGCTGGGTCGGTTTCAGTTTGCATGGGTACCGGAAAAAACAGCCGGAAAACTCACAGGCAAGCAGAAAGAGAAACAGTCGTTTCCCACTTCTGCATCCGACAGCAAGACATTGATTTTTTTACAGGATTCTGTACATGATTTTGCCTGGTTTGCAGACAAACGATTCAATGTAAAACAGGACAGCCTTCAACTCCCCTCAGGCAAAATGATGACGGTTTCAGTTTTTTCTGTTCACCCCTCCGATCCGGGCTGGCAGCAGGCATTGCCCTGGGCCAAACGTGCCATTCGGCATTATTCAGACCTGCTGGGAGAATATCCCTGGCAAACACTGAGTATTGTGGAAGGCCCTGAAAGTTTTGGAGGAGGGATGGAATACCCGGGTATTACTGTTATCTCGACAGGTGCCAATCCCAGGGCGCTGGATCTTACCATAGCACATGAAATTGGGCATAATTGGTTTTACGGCATTCTTGCCAGTGATGAAAGAACACATCCATGGATGGATGAGGGTATGAATAGTTATTACGAAAAGCTGTATGAAGAAAAATACTACAAGAAAACACCCGACCTGGAACGCATAATTTTTGAAACTCTTGCTGCCGAAAAACTGGATCAGCCCGCTGCCACCCACACTGAAAAATTTTCCTCCATCAACTATTCTATGTCGGCCTACTATAAAACTGCCACCTGGATGCATTACCTGGAAACCCGGCTTGGCTCTGGGGTCTTTCATAAAGCTATGATGCATTATTACCAGTCCTGGAAATTCAAACACCCCCGGCCTGATGATTTTAAAAAATCCATTGAACAGTCTTCTGGACAAAATACCGATTCCATTTTCAGCCTGCTACATCTAAAAGGATTGTTGCCCAACCAGCAAAAGACGGGCACCATTGCTGCATTCATTTTTCAACGGAAAGCATTAATGAAATATCTCAGTGAGCCTGCCAAAAACATGTTTCTGTTCAGCCCGGTTCTCTGGTACAACAGTTATGATAAATTGCTGGCAGGCCTTGCCATCACTAATCTCACTCTACCTCCACCTGCTTTTAAATTTATTGTGGCTCCGCTTTTTGGCACTGGATCCTCTTCGCTGCAAGGGACCGGTTATCTTTCCAGGAGTTTTTACCCGGATCAGTTTTTCAGAAAAATAGACCTTTCACTGATGAGCAGCCGTTTTACTACTGATGAATATAAAGATGCAGCTGGCAAAAAAACGATGTTGTCCTATTACAAGATTGCGCCAGCCATTAAATTCCTGCTGAAAGAGAAGAATCCAAGGAGCAGCATCACACGTTTTGCCCGTTATCAGTTCTTTTTTATCGGGGAAGATCAGCTTCGTTTTTATAAAGACACCGTTATTTCCGGCACGGATACCAGCATTACCACACAATACAGGAAACATACCGATACCCGAAGCCTTCATCAATTACGGCTCGTTGCTGAAAATAACAGGGCACTGTACCCCTGGCGTGGAGAACTAAACATTGAGGCAGGGAAAAATTTTATCCGTACCGGGTTTACCGGAAATTATTTTTTCAACTACCCGAAAGGCAGCGGGCTCAGTACTAGGATTTTTGCAGGAAAATTTTTTTATCGGAATGCCAAAACTTCGGCCGCCAGGTTTTCTACCAGCCGCTATCATCTGAATATGACCGGACCCGATGGAACTGAAGACTATACCTACAATGATTTCTTTATCGGCCGAAATAAATTTGAGGGTCTCGCCAGTCAGCAGATCATGACCCGTGACGGGGCTTTTAAAACGAGAACAAATCTGCTTGCAAGTGAAGCGGGCAAAACTGATGATTGGCTGATTGCCCTCAACTTCAGTTCAGGTATTCCGGCAGCACTGAATCCTTTATCGATATTACCTCTAAAAATTCCCTTGAAGATTTTTCTTAATATCGGAACCTATGCCGGCGCCTGGAAACAGGAAACCAATGCTGACAAATTATTATTTGATGCGGGCCTGCAGATTCCCCTGCTGAAAGAAATCATTAATATTTACATTCCCTTAATTTTCAGCCCTGTATTCAGAGATTATTATACTTCTATCTTTCCCAAAAAAGAAAGATTTTGGAAAAAAATATCTTTTTCCATTGACATCACAGGGCACAGTTTGAAAAAATTCAACTTCAACACCGGGTTTTGATGAATGCAGGCATTCAATATATTTCACATGCCGGAATTGACAAGCAAAAATGGGATAACTGTATCAGGCAGGCCGAAAACGGACTTATTTACGCCTATTCTTTTTACCTGGATTGTATGGCCCGAAACTGGGATGCGCTGGTGCTAAATGATTATGAAGCAGTGATGCCAGTGACCTGGAAAAAAAAATGGGGTATCCATTACCTGTATCAACCTTTTCTCACTGCCCAACTGGGATTGTTTGGTAATACATTGACCGCTGATCTTTGCAGCCAGTTCATCCATGCAATTCCGGCAAGATTTCGTCTGGTTGAAATATCACTGAACAGCAAAAACAGATTTGACCTGAATGGCATCCCTCTTATGCTACGTAGCAACTATGTGTTGCGGCTGGAAGACCGGTACGAAGAAATTTCCGGCAGATACAACAACAATACAAAGAGAAATTTCCGGAAAGCCCAGCAACAGGATTTTTATTTTCAAAAGGATGTGGAAGTAGAAAAGCTGATCCGGCTTGCTACAGCGCACATGAAAAAAAGTGGCGCTGCAATAAAAGATAACCTGCACCGGTTCAGAAAACTTTATGCAGTACTGAAAGAAAAAAATATGGCAGCCACCTATGGTATTATGTCCGGATCCGGTGAATTACTTGCCTCCTGTGTTTTCTTCTTTTCGCATCAGCGGGCTTATTACATCCTTGTAGGCAACAGTCATTCCGGCAGATATACAGGCGCCTCTGCCGCATTAATTGATGAATTTATCCGGATGCATGCGGGAAAAAATATTTTGCTCGACTTTGAGGGTTCCGATATACCCGGCCTGGCAAATTTTTACCGCGGTTTTGGCGCACAACCTGAACCTTATCCGGCTTTAAGACAAAACCGGTTGCCATTTTTTTTGAAATGGTTGCGGTAATCTGACCCATTTTTTTACCGATCATTAGAATTGTCACTCAAAAAATATTCTGCCAGTACCAGATCCTGTGGATTCGTTATTTTAATATTTGCTTCATCACCCGGAACCAAAGAAACCTTGATGCCGTAAGCCTCGGCCACGGAGGCTTCATCTGTAAAATATTCCTTATCATCTATTTGAAATGCCGGCAACAAAATTTTACTGTGAAATACCTGCGGAGTCTGCACCAGCATTACCCGGGTTCGCTCCAGTGCACGATGACCTTCATCTGTCAGCAGCCTGATACTATCCCTGCATGCAATGACCGGCACTGCGGAGCCTGTTTTCAGGGCATTTTCGTAACACCGGTAAATTAATGCTGCAGACAGCATACATCGTGCTGCATCATGTACAAATACAACAGATTCTTCCTGCACCAGCTCAAGACCTTTCTTTACTGATTGAAACCTTGTATCACCCCCCCGGGCAAACAATATCCTGTCTCTTTCAAAATACGCATCGGCAAGTTCCTTTCCCCTTTCCATGTATGCTTCCGGAAGAACCAGTATTACCTGCAGATCTTCAAATGACTGTAAAAATGTTTTTACAGCATAATACAATACAGGTTTACCCCTGAGCAACAGAAACTGTTTTGGAACAGCAGCGCCCATCCGGGTTCCAGAGCCCCCTGCAACAATCACAGCATATTTTTTCATTCTGACTCTTTATAAACAGATAAAATCTTTGACTGGTCGCTGCCCATGGAACCCCTGTACATGCCTTCACTGTTAAACAGCATGGCCGAATTCCCTTTTGCATCCACACCTATCATTCCGCCTTCACCATCCAGGGGCGGCAGTTTCTCAAAGACCACAATATTCATTGCTTCCTGTAAACTCAGCCCTTTGTATTCCATCAGGCAGCTCACATCGTAGGCAGCCACAGCACGGATAAATGCTTCTCCATATCCGGTGCAACTAATCGCACAGGTTTCATTATGTGCATATGTGCCAGCCCCAATAACCGGACTATCCCCCACTCTTCCCCAGCGCTTGTTTGTTATGCCACCGGTACTGGTGGCAGCGGCAATATTTCCCATACTGTCCAGTGCTACGGCCCCAACCGTTCCAAATTTTTTATCCACAACAGTATATGGCAAAGGGGATTGACCTGCGGATGCCACATGATGATCCAGAGCTGTACCACCGCTGAGCTGTAATTGCTGCCATTGTGTATGCCTGAATGGTGAAAAAAAATATTCCTCCGGTTCAATCCTCAAGCCTTGTTGCTTTGCAAAGGCAAGCGCCCCTTCTCCGTTCAGAAATACATGATCGCTTTTCGTCATGATGGTATGCGCCAGCAAAACCGGGTTCTTAATAAACCGGACTGATGATACAGCACCAGCCATTCTTGTGCTTCCATCCATTACAGAAGCATCCATCTCATGGCTACCATCGTAGCCAAAAACAGAACCCCTGCCAGCATTGAACAGAATGTTATCTTCAAGAGAGGTAACTGCTGCCAGCACAGACTGAATGGCAGAACCGTTTTTCGTCAGAACGGAAAACCCCGCTTCCACTGCATCCGAGAGCCCGTTACAATAAGCCGCTTCCAAATCCTCCGTCATATCCGATTTTCTGATTGTGCCGGCTCCACCGTGTACTAATATTTTATACATCATCGTTGTTCTGCCTCTTTATTTGTACAGCGAATTTAGTTAATTTAGGCGCCACTCTCATGCAGAAACAACCTTTTCAACTGAATAAACCAGGGTACTACGACTGGCTGATTATTCTCCCAAACCTGCTGCCGGTACTAGGTGTATGGTTTGCAGGCTGGGATGCCAGAGAAGTTTTTATTGTCTATGCACTGGAAACTTTAATTATAGGAATCTTTACTGTTCTGAAGCTGCTTGTTGCAACCCTGTCAGGGAAAAAAGATATGTGGTATGCCAATGGGGGCCGTAAACCGGTCATCGGTTTATTCTTTATTTTTTTCTTTATCATGCATTTTGGAATTTTTGCAGCTGTACAGACTGGCATATTTTCACATGTTTCAGGTATCGCAGGCAATTCCAAAGGCCCTTTGTTTTTCTTTTTTCACTGGTGGCAGTTCATCCATTCAGACATGGCTTATATGCTGGCTGGTTTTATCATCAGTTATGCCCTGAGGGATTTTATTCCATTCATGGTACGCAGAGAGTATCAAACCGTCCCGATGATGTTCCTGATGTTTCAGCCTTATGGAAGAATCCTGGTCCAACAATTTACGGTGATCCTGGGTAGCATGTTCCTGAGTTTTGGAGCAGGAGCTGTGTTTATCCTGGTTTTTGCACTTGCAAAAATTTTTGTAGAGCTGTACCTTGACTTTGGAAACCTGCTGCAAAAAGCCTTGTCGGCTGACAGAAAAAATTCATGAAAGCAGCAGTTCACACTCCAGCAGTAATTTTTCTCCACTGACCGGTATTGTTCCGGCTTCTTCACAAACCAGGCCTCCGGCAATATTGGCTACTTCGGCCATGAGATGAAGGTTACGTGTGGCAGCAAAAACAAGACTCGCTACTGCAATAACTGTATCGCCGGCGCCTGAAACATCGGCAATATTCCGAAAGTGAGAAGGGACAATGGCAGCCTTTTTCCCTTGCTGATAAAATATTCCTTTTTCCGACAAGGTGATCAGCGAAACCGCATGATGAAGGTTCTTTGAAAGGGCAGCATGAATGCTTTCCATAGCAGAAAGGGTCACATCATCTGAAAGAAGATTGAGTGCTTCTTTTACTTCTTTCAGGTTTGGCTTGAAAATATCTGCTTCTTTATAGCTGAAGAAATTTTTTCGTTTCGGGTCAACAGCAGTCATCACATTGTGTCTCCGGCACAGGGACATAGTTTTTTCAATGACTCTTTCCGTAAGCACTCCTTTGTTGTAATCTTCAATAATCATCAGGGATGGTTTTTCGGTCCTGATATATTCTGCAATTTTTTTGATGAAAGCCTGCTCGATTTCAGGTTCGAGCGAAGTGATACTTTCATCATCTACACGGAGCATTTGCTGGTTGCGGCTGATGATGCGGGTTTTATTGGTTGTTTTTCTTTGTTTACTCTTAAGCATATACCGGGTGTTTACCCGATACTTTTTAAAGAGATTGTCAAGTATCGTTGCGTCATCATCATCGCCGGTTACGGACAGGATACTAACACTGGCTCCGAGAGAGCGGCAATTCAGGGCGACATTACCTGCCCCGCCTGCCCTGTTTTCCTTTTTTTCCAGCGAGACAACTGGCACCGGAGCTTCCGGCGAAATCCGCTCTACGTGGCCCCAAAGATATTTATCGAGCATGACGTCCCCCAGCACTCCTGCTTTTAACTTTTGGAACCCGGAGAATAGTTTCTGAAAATCAACCATATTCAAAAATAAAGACAAATTGGCCAAACCAGAGAAATAATGAAAGAAGAAACAGCCAAAGAGGTTTACTTATTTTTTGGCAGGTTTATAGGTACTGTTAAGCCCCTTGATCAGATCTGCAGTAATATTGAAAGCGGTATCCCTGAAATAAAAAAGGCCCTGTTCGTACGAAACGATATAAGAGAAATTTTTGGTCTTATTGTATTCTTTCAGGTAATTTTCAATTTTCGATTTAATTTCATTCTGCCGGCGTACCATCAGGTCGCTGTATTCCTGCTCGAGCTGTTGCTTTCTGGCTTTCAGGTCTTCATTCAATTTGCCAATTTCTGCAGAGGCCGATTGTGCCTGTTCCTGGGTCAGTTTCCCTTCACGTTCCAAACCCTGGTAATAGAGCAACTTCTGCTGCATATTTGCTTCCATTCTTGAGAGCTCTGCATCTATATCACCTTCTTTTTTCGTCAGTTCCGATTTAAGGGATTTCACTTCTTCTGAACCTGAGGCCACTGAATCCATTTCAAAATAAGCCATCCGGAAATCGGGATTTGCCTGCAGGCTGTCCAGTACTTCCAGCTGGCGCAAATTCCCTTTTGCCTGGCCTGAAAACAACTGAAGGTACAAGAGGTATCCTGTAGCAAGTGTTAAAATAGCATTCCATATCAGCAACCCGTTTTTCATACTTACTCCGCAAATTAAGAATGATTCAAGCGCCAAATATACTATTTCGTGGCACTTTATGAAACAGTTAACAGGCATTTTGCACGAACCAAAATCAGTAAGCCTGCTTTTTTTTAAAAAAAAGGAGCAGAACATTCCACTCCTTGATCAATTCAGATTCCGATCATACAATGGTATTGGCTTTATTCCTCTTCATCAAAGCTCATTGCTTCACGGGTGGTTTGCAATAATTCATATTCTTCCTTACTACCCACAATCATTCTGTCAAAATCCCGGAGCCCTGTACCGGCAGGTATGGAGTGACCTGTAATTACATTTTCTTTCAGACCCAGCATATCATCCGTTTTTCCGTTAATGGCCGCAGAAGAAAGCACCTTGGTTGTTTCCTGGAAAGAAGCTGCGGAAATCCAGCTCTGTACACCTAGTGATGCTTTTGTAATTCCCAGCAAGGTTGGTGATGAGGTAGCAGATTTTGCATCTCGGTATTCGACAGGCTTTTTATCAGCCCTACGCAATACAGAGTTTTCTTCCCTCACTTCACGGAGGTTTACGATCTGACCGGCGCGGAGTTTTGTACTGTCGCCTATATCAGTGACTACTTTCTTATCAAAAATATAATCGTTTTCGTATACAAACTCAAACTTGTCAACCAGGTCATCTTCCAGGAATCTTGTATCTCCCGGATCTACGATATTCACCTTACGCATCATCTGGCGTACAATGACCTCAATATGTTTGTCGTTGATTCGCACACCCTGCAATCGGTACACTTCCTGAATTTCATTGACCACATATTCCTGTACGGCAAAGGGGCCTTTGATGGCAAGTATATCATAGGGAGCTATTTGCCCATCGCTCAGGGGCGAACCTGCTTTTACAAAATCGCCATCCTGTGCCAAAATCTGCCGGGTAAGCGGAACCAGATATTTCTTCTGTATGCCATCTTTTGCCTCAATGATGATTTCCCGGTTTCCTCTTTTAATGGCACCCATGATCACTACACCGTCTATTTCAGAAACTACAGCAGGATTGCTGGGGTTACGGGCTTCAAACAATTCGGTAACACGGGGAAGACCTCCGGTGATATCTTTCAGCTTTCCCAGTACCCTTGGGATTTTCACAATGACCTGTCCGGCTTTAACCTTGTTGCCTTCTTCCATTATGATATGGCTTCCGGTAGGCAGGTTGTAAGTTCTCTTTTCCTTCCCTTCCACAATAATGGCAGGAATCCGGGTTTTGTCCCTGGTTTCAATTACCACTTTTTCTCTATGGCCGGTTTGTTCATCTGCTTCTTCGCGGAAGGTAATGCCTTCCAGTACGTTTTCAAATTTGATGCTGCCTTCCAGTTCTGCAAGAATGACATTATTATAAGGATCCCATGTACAGATAATATCATTCTTGTTTATTTTCTGGCCTTCTCTTACAAGCAGTGTTGAACCGTAGGGAATATTGTTGGTAATCAACAGGCGGTCATTTTTTGTGTCAATGATCCGCATTTCACCGGTACGCCCTATTACCACCTGAGTTTTTTCACCATCATTATTTTCAATTGAAACAGTACGGAGTCCGTCAAACTGAACAGTTCCGTCAAACTTGGCAGTCAGTGTAGATTCAACAGATGAGGATGCTGCAGCGCCACCCACGTGGAATGTACGCAGAGTCAACTGTGTTCCAGGTTCCCCAATAGACTGTGCTGCAATGATACCAACCGCATCACCTTTTTGTGCGATGGCCCCGGATGCCAGATTTTTGCCATAGCATTTTACACAAACGCCCCTCTTGCTTTCGCAGGTAAGTACTGAACGTATCTCTACTGTTTCGATTCCTGCATCCTCAATTTTCCGGGCCAGATCAATTGTAATTTCATCGCCGGCAGCAACAATCATCTGATCAGAAATCGGGTCGTACACATCATGAAGTGACGTACGGCCTGCAAGCCTGTCGCTCAACGGCTCAATGACATCTTCGTTATCCTTTAATGCAGATGTCGCAATACCTCTGAGTGTGCCGCAGTCTTCTTCCGTGATCACCATATCCTGTGCCACATCCACTAAACGCCGGGTCAGGTAACCCGCATCAGCTGTTTTCAATGCGGTATCGGCCAAACCCTTACGAGCGCCGTGTGTGGAGATAAAATAGTCCAACACATTCAACCCGTCTTTGAAATTTGACAAAATCGGGTTTTCAATAATTTCCGAACCGGTAGAACCAGATTTTCTTGGCTTGGCCATAAGACCCCTGATGCCAGCCAGCTGTTTGATTTGCTGCTTCGAACCCCTTGCACCTGAATCAAGCATCATGTACACAGAATTGAAGCCCTGTTTGTCTGAACTGAGCTCCCTGATGAGAGTTTCCGTAATGCGGGTATCCACACGACTCCAGATGTCCACGATCTGGTTGTAACGTTCATTGTTTGTGATAATACCCTGGTTATAGCTTTCCCATACATCGTCCACTTCGATTTTTGCATCATCCAGGAGGCTTTCCTTAATTTCAGGAATGATCAGGTCATTAATGTTGAATGACAAACCACCCTGGAAGGCAGTGCGGAAACCAAGTTGCTTAATGTCGTCAAGGAACTTTGCAGTTTTGGGAACATTGGTAATTTTAATGATGTCGCCGATGATTTCCCGCAGATTTTTTTTGGTAAGTACGGCATTGACAAATCCAACTTCTGCTGGTACATGTTGGTTGAAGATCACACGTCCGACACTGGTTTGAATGAGTTTATGTTCCAGCAGCCCGTCTGCATTCCGGATATTTGCCTTCACTTTTATTTCGGCATGCAGATCTACCACTTTTTCATTATAGGCTATGATCACTTCTTCTGTTGAGTAAAAGATTTTCCCTTCTCCTCTTACAGATTCTTTTTCTGTTGATTTCTTTGACTTGGTCAGGTAATACAGACCCAGTACCATGTCCTGCGAAGGCAGGGTAATGGGTGTTCCGTTCTGAGGGTTCAGAATGTTGTGCGAAGCCAGCATCAGCAACTGTGCTTCCAGAATTGCAGGGTGACTCAGTGGTACATGCACGGCCATCTGGTCACCATCGAAGTCTGCATTGAAAGAGGAACACACCAGCGGATGTAGCTGAATGGCTTTCCCTTCAATGAGTTTTGGTTGAAATGACTGGATGGATAAGCGATGCAAGGTTGGGGCACGGTTCAGGAGAACCGGGTGACCTTTCAGGATGTTTTCCAGGATATCCCAAACAACTGCTTCTTTTTTGTCCACAAGTTTCCGTGCAGATTTTACAGTTTTCACGATCCCTCTTTCAATCAGTTTGCGGATGATAAACGGCTTGAACAATTCCGCTGCCATATCTTTTGGCAACCCACATTCATGCAATTTCAGTTCAGGTCCTACCACAATTACAGACCGGCCGGAATAATCCACCCTTTTACCCAGAAGGTTTTGGCGGAAACGGCCTTGTTTTCCCTTGAGTACATCACTAAGCGATTTTAATGCCCTGCCCCCCTCTGCCTTTACAGCATTTGATTTCCGGCTATTGTCAAAGAGAGAATCCACAGCTTCCTGCAACATTCTTTTCTCATTGCGCAGGATGACTTCAGGTGCTTTGATTTCCAGCAATCTTTTAAGTCGGTTGTTGCGGATAATAACACGGCGGTACAGGTCGTTCAGATCGGATGATGCAAAACGGCCTCCATCCAGGGGAACCAGGGGACGAAGCTCCGGCGGAATAACAGGTATATACTGCATAACCATCCATTCGGGCCTGTTTGTAATTCTTTCATTAGCATCCCGGAAGGCCTCCACAACACTGAGTCGCTTCAATGCATCTGCTTTACGCTGCTGAGAAGTTTCGTGAGCAGCTGCATTACGCAAATCAAATGACAACTGGTCCAGGTCAATGCGGGCCAGCATGTCATGAACTGCTTCGGCGCCCATTTTCGCAATAAACTTGTTTGGATCATCATCGGGCAAGTATTGGTTTTCTTTTGGCAGGCTGTCCATGATATCCAGGTACTCTTCTTCGGTCAGTAAATCACCGGTATTTTGTCCTTTTTCAGAGCGGATACCAGGTTGAATGACTACAAATCTTTCGTAATATACTAGTGTCTCCAGTTTTTTAGAACTGAATCCGAGAAGATAACCAATTTTATTAGGCAGTGATTTAAAATACCAGATGTGAACTACCGGAACAACCAGTTTGATATGTCCCATTCTTTCCCGGCGTACTTTTTTCTCAGTCACCTCAACCCCGCAGCGGTCGCACACAATACCCTTATACCGGATTCTTTTATATTTTCCACAGGCACATTCATAATCTTTTACAGGGCCAAAAATCCTTTCGCAAAACAAACCATCTCGTTCCGGTTTGTACGTACGGTAATTAATTGTTTCAGGTTTTAATATTTCACCATAGCTTTTTTCCAGTATCGTATCCGGGGAAGCCAGTCCGATGGTAATTTTTGAAAATCCTGCTTTTGGACGGTTTTCTTTTTTGATTGCCATAATCGTATTTACGATTTAAGATTGTTAGAATTAATGCGTTGCTATCCGGTTAAAAAAGGTCTTATTCAAACTTCAGGTCAAGGCCCAGTCCTCTCAGTTCATGCACCAGTACATTGAACGACTCTGGTACGCCTGCCCTTGGCACATTGTCACCTTTCACAATTGCCTCGTATGTTTTGGAACGGCCAATGATATCATCCGACTTAATGGTAAGCAGTTCCTGCAGTATGTTGGATGCTCCATATGCTTCCAGCGCCCACACTTCCATTTCCCCGAAACGTTGTCCGCCGAATTGCGCTTTCCCTCCCAGTGGTTGCTGGGTAATCAGGCTGTATGGCCCAATGGAACGGGCATGCATTTTATCATCAACCATATGATGCAGTTTGATGACATAGATGATTCCCACTGTTGCTTTCTGATGGAAACGATCTCCGGTTTCACCATCATAGAGGTAGGTATGTCCATACATGGGAATATCAGACTGCTTGCAATAGCCGGCGATTTCATCTACGGAGGCTCCATCAAAAATTGGTGTGGCGAATTTTAATCCAAGTCTTTCTCCTGTCCATCCCAGAATTGTTTCATAAATCTGGCCAAGGTTCATACGGCTTGGCACACCCAACGGATTCAGCACTACGTCAACCGGCGTGCCGTCCTCCAGGAATGGCATATCCTCCTGGCGTACAATTTTTGCAACGATTCCCTTGTTCCCGTGCCGGCCTGCCATTTTATCTCCCACTTTAAGTTTTCTCTTCACGGCCAGGTACACTTTGGCAAGTTTCAAAACACCTGCGGGTAATTCATCGCCGATAGAAATATTGAATTTCTCTCTTTTGTAACGACCCAGTTCTTCATTGAACTTTATATTGTAATTGTGCAGCAGTGTATTGATCTGGTCATCTATTTTTTTATTCCCGGTCCATCCAAGCGGATTGATATTGGCAAATTCCAGTCCGCGAAGATTTTTTTCATTGAATTTTGAGCCTTTGCCGACCTGCATTTCGCCAAAGTTATTGCTCACACCGGCCGACACCTGGTCTTTCAGCAGGGTAGTCAGTTTACTGAGCAGCACTTCCCTGAGGTCTGTTTCATTTTTTTCATGTGTCCTTTCCAGCTTTTCCATAGCTGCTTTTTCCCGTACCTTGGCATTCTTATCTTTCTTGGCCCGCTGAAAAAGTTTTTTTCCGATCACAACGCCTTCGACACCGTTTGGAGCTTTCAGGGATGCGTCTTTTGCATCGCCTGCTTTATCACCAAAGATGGCTCTGAGCAGTTTTTCTTCCGGTGTGGGATCACTTTCCCCTTTCGGTGTTATTTTACCTATTAAAATATCTCCCTCTCTGACCTGTGCCCCGATCCGTACAATCCCGTTTTCATCCAGATCTTTCGTAGCTTCTTCCGAAACATTGGGAATATCGGGTGTCAGTTCTTCTTCACCCAGTTTTGTATCCCTTACTTCCAGTTCATATTCTGAAATATGAACCGAAGTAAACATATCCTCTTTCACCACCCGTTCGCTGATCACAATGGCATCTTCAAAATTGTAGCCTTTCCAGGGCATGAATGCCACCTTCAGGTTTTTTCCGAGTGCCAGTTCGCCGTCTTTAGTGGCGTATCCTTCTGTAAGAAAATCTCCCCTCTTCACTTTTTGGCCTTTTTTCACAGCCGGCTTCAGGTTGATGCAGGTTTCCTGGTTTGTTTTGATAAACTTTGTAAGCCTGTACACCCTGAGATCATCTTCAAAGCTCACAAGCTTTTCATCCTCATCCCGGCTGTACCGCACATGAATTTCATTGGCATCAACATATTCTATGAAGCCATCGCCATCAGAGTGGATCTGGATCCTTGCATCACGGGCAGCTTTTCCTTCCAGACCAGTACCCACGACGGGTATGTCGGGTCGGATGAGGGGAACCGCCTGCCGTTGCATGTTTGAGCCCATCAGTGCCCGGTTGGCATCATCATGCTCCAGAAAGGGGATCAACGAAGCGCTGAGTCCAACAATCTGGTTGGGAGCCACATCCATAAACTCTACTTCTTCTTTATCGAGAATAGGGAAATCGCCGGTCTGACGGCTTACAATTTTGTTTTCCACAAACTCCCCTCTTTCATTTAATGAGGAGTTTGCCTGCGCAATTTTTGCAAGGTCTTCTTCTTCTGCGCTGAGAAATGACAGTTTTTTCATATCCACTTTACCGTTCTCTACCCTGCGGTATGGAGTTTCGATAAAGCCCATATCATTGATCTTGGCATGCACACAAAGAGTGGAAATCAATCCGATATTGGGTCCCTCAGGTGTTTCAATTGTACATAGACGCCCATAATGAGAGTAATGAACGTCACGCACTTCGAAACCGGCCCGTTCCCGGCTTAAACCTCCGGGCCCCAGTGCGGAAATCCTGCGTTTATGGGTGATCTCACTCAACGGGTTGGTCTGGTCCAGAAACTGCGAAAGTTGTGAGGTTCCAAAAAAGGAATTGATGACTGAAGAAAGTGTTCTGGCATTGATGAGATCAACTGGTGTGAATACTTCATTATCCCGGACATTCATTCGTTCACGAATCGTTCTTGCCATACGGGCAAGGCCAACACCAAACTGCGCATACAACTGCTCGCCTACGGTGCGAACCCGGCGGTTGCTCAGGTGGTCAATGTCATCAATTTCTGCCTTACCATTGGTCAGTTTTACCAGATATTTGATGATTAAAATAATATCTTCTTTTGTCAGTGTCTTTTTTTCAATTGGCAGGTCAATGCTCAGTTTACGGTTGATTTTGTATCGGCCTACTTCTCCGAGGTCGTATCGCTTATCACTGAAGAACAATTTGTCAATAATCCCTCGGGCAGTTTCATTATCGGGGGCATCGGCGCCACGTAACTGGCGGTAAATAAACTGCACAGCTTCCAGTTCGCTGTTGGAGGTATCCTTATTGAGGGTATTGTAAATAATCGCATAATCGCCCCCGACATCCTCCCGCTGAATAAAAATGCTTTTCACATCCATTTCCGCAATGGTGCTGATGGCGTCTTCGTCCAGTACAGTATCCCGTTCCAGTACAATTTCATTTCGCTCAATGGAAACTACTTCGCCGGTATCTTCATCCACAAAATCTTCAACCCATGTTTTCAGAACCCGTGCGGCCAGCCTTTTCCCTGCGTATTTACCAAGTGATTTTTTATCCACTTTTACCTCATCGGCCATACCAAAAAGTTCCAGGATGTCCTTGTCTGTTTCGTAGCCAATAGAACGCAACAGCGTGGTAACCGGAAATTTCTTCTTCCGGTCTATATAAGCATACATTACATTGTTAATATCTGTGGCAAACTCCATCCAGGCGCCTTTGAAAGGGATAACCCGGGCAGAATAAATTTTGGTTCCGTTCGGGTGAACCGACTGGCCAAAAAATACTCCCGGTGAACGATGCAACTGAGAAACCACAACTCTTTCGGCACCGTTGATCACAAAAGTGCCGCGGGGGGTCATATAGGGAATATTGCCCAGAAATACGTCCTGCACAATTGTCTGGAAGTCCACATGCTCTTCATCATTACAACTCAGACGCAGCTTGGCTTTCAGAGGTACCGCATAAGTAAGCCCCCTTTCCATACATTCTTCAATACTGTAACGGGGCGGGTCAATAAAATAATCCAGAAACTCAAGTACGAAAATATTCCGGGTGTCTGTAATCGGGAAGTTTTCCTTGAACACCCTGAACAAACCTTCGATATTTCTCTTGTCGGGTGTGGTTTCTAACTGAAAGAATTCCTTGAATGACTGGATCTGCACTTCGAGCAGGTCCGGGGCATCCGCAAGGTGTTTAATTTTTCCGAAATCGATCCTTTGCTGAAATTTTGTGGGGGACATATATGTGTATTATTCTTTTTGTTAGAAAATGACACACAAATCACATTCAGGCACTCATGGCAGGATGCATGAAAACCTGTGTAATTCAATTACTTAGACATGATCTGGGGTGTCAAATGTGTTTTTGGCCAAAATAAAGGATGGCAAAATTAAGGATTTAATACTTCTGACCAAGAAAAGTTTGGCATCAAGAATCTGGCCAAAAGCATGATCGGCCGGGCTTGGCAGATTGAAACTCTTTCATTATTTTACTATTTCATAATATGAAAAAACCGAAGGTTTTTCAGGATTATTTCAACTTCACCCGAAGCGACCGGGTTGGCATCCTGTTGCTTCTTTCCTGCATCACTGTTGCGCTGCTGGTTCCGTTATTGTTCCATTCCCGGCCCAGGGATCTGCAGCAGAAAACGGATAGTACATGGATTGCTTCACTACGCCAACTGGAGATTCGGGATTCCATACATGTGGCAGCCTCCCGGCAAGATGAATCTTCCGGCTTTTATCATTATGATCCGGCTTCCACTAAAAGTGGCAGGAACAGCATTACACTTTTTTACTTTGACCCCAACAACCTACCTGCCGAAGGCTGGAAAAAACTAGGAATCCGGGAAAAGACCATTCGCACTATTCTGAATTATATTTCCAAAGGAGGACGATTCAGAAAGCCAGGAGATTTGAAAAAAATTTACGGGCTGAGGGAAACCGAATATGAAAGGATAGCACTCTATATAAAAATTTCCAGCACCGATGTAACTCCGACAGACCAGAAGGATCCACCTTTCCCGCCCTACCCTGAAAAGGGCTATCAAAGGCCGGCTTTGGTTGCTATTGACATTAACACGGCCGATAGTTCCGCCTGGATTGCCCTGCCCGGAATTGGCACCAAACTCTCTGCCCGGATCATCAACTTCAGGGAAAAACTGGGAGGTTTCTATTCCATTAGCCAGGTAGCGGAAACCTATGGACTGCCTGATTCCACATTCCAGAAAATAAAAAAATATCTGAAACTGGAACATATTTCATTGCGGAAAATAAACCTGAATACGGCTACAGTTGAGGAACTGAAGGCTCATCCATATATTCGGTATTCAATTGCCCAAACAATTGTGGCGTACCGAACCGAACATGGAACATTTACCAAACAGGAAGACTTAAAGAAGCTGATGGCAATCACGGAAGATCTGTATCAAAAAATAAGCCCCTATATATCCGTACAATAAAATACCCCCATCATACAGGGGGTATTGATTTTTTTAAACGCCGAAGAAAAGTGCTTCTTCGAATGGTTCAGGTTCCTTATGCAATTTCCACATCAGCGCCGGCTTCTTTCAGCTTGGCTGCAATTTCTTCAGCTTCTGCTTTTGATACTCCTTCTTTTACATTTTTTGGTGCACCGTCTACCAGGTCTTTGGCTTCTTTCAGTCCAAGACCTGTCAGGTCTTTTACAATCTTCACCACATTCAGTTTTGAAGCGCCACCGCTTTTCAGTACTACGTTAAATGCCGTTTTTTCTTCAACAGCTGCGCCACCGCCATCGCCGGCGGCAACGACTACTGCAGCTGCAGCAGGCTCGATGCCGTACTCTGATTTCAGGAAATCAGCAAGTTCCTGTACTTCTTTTACTGTTAAGCCTACCAGGCTTTCTGCTAATGCTTTTACGTCTGCCATTTGATTTAAATTTTTACCGTCTTCACTGCTTGTTTTAGCTCCGACGGCTGGTTTTAAAAAAATTTGCCTTTATTGACCCTCAGGCCTGGGTGGTTATTTTTATTGCGAAGCAATACAAATTTCTTTACTCTGCTGATTCGCCAGCTTTTTGTTCGTGATGATGCAATAATGCCGCCAATACCCTTCTGGCAGGCGACTGCAACAGGCCAATCACTTCACCGATCAACTCATCCCTGGTCTTGATTTGGGTCAGCGCTTTCAGGTTGTGATCACCCATATATAAATCACCATTGATAAATGCAGCTTTCAGTACCGGTTTTTCATCATTACTTTCTTTACGGAAAGAACTGATGATCAGTGCAGGTTCTTTCGGATTCTCAGAAAACATAAGGGCAGTTACTTTATGCAGCGAATCATACATACCTGCATATTTTTCATTGTCTAATGATTCAAGAGCCTTCCTGATCAGTGTGTTTTTGGCCACTTTCATTTCCACTTGTTTGCTGAAACAGGCGCGGCGCAATTTGCCTACCTGCTCAACAGTCAGCGATTCTGTATCGGCCACATAGAAGTTATTGTATTGAGAGAATTTGCCTTTCAGCAATTCAATCACTTCATTTTTTTGATCTTTCGTCATATTATTTAAAGTTTGACTGTTCTGTTAATTTATTTTACTGTACAAATTCCTGTTCCGGCTTAATGTACAAAAGCTTTCGAATCAATCAGGATTCCCGGACTCATAGAACTTGCCATGCTAATCCCCTTCAGGTATATGCCTTTGGAACTGGATGGCTTTGCTTTGATAATCGCATTCAGCAATTCCTGACTGTTTTCTGCAATTTTTTCCGGGGGAAAGCTGACCCGTCCGATTGAAGCATGAATGATACCAGCTTTATCCACCTTAAAGGCAATTTTGCCACCCTTTACTTCATTTACGGCTCCTGCCACATCATTGGAAACTGTTCCTGTTTTAGGATTTGGCATCAAATTACGGGGGCCCAGCACCTTACCCAGTTTACCAATCTTAGGCATTACAGAAGGTGTTGCAATAATAACATCCACATCTACCCAGCCACCTTCAATCTTTGTAATGAATTCTTCCAGACCAGCGTAATCGGCGCCGGCTGCTTTTGCTTCTGCTTCTTTATCCGGTGTACACAACACCAGTACTTTTTTTGTTTTACCGGTACCGTGAGGCAGCGTTACAGTGCCACGAATCGCCTGATCAGCTTTTTTGGGATCTACGCCCAGTCGAATATGCAGGTCAACCGATGCGTCAAACTTGCAAGTGTTAATTTCTTTGACCAGAAATGATGCCTCCTTCAGGCTATATGCTTTGCTGCGATCCACTTTTGAATCTGCAACTTTTCTTTTCTTACTGATAAATGACATAGTTAATTCGTTTAAGAGTGTTGAAATCTCCCTTCAGGGTGATTAATTTTCCCAAGGGGCTTTTCCGTCAATCGTAATGCCCAGGCTGCGGGCAGTACCGGCTACCATTTTCATGGCGCTTTCTACGGTAAAGCAGTTCAGGTCGGGCATCTTATCTTTAGCAATTGCCTCTACCTGATCCCAATTTACCTTGCCCACTTTGTTGCGGTTGCTTTCTTTGGAACCTTTCTGGATTTTTGCCGCTTCCATCAACTGAACAGCAGCAGGGGGTGTTTTGATGATGAAATCAAAACTCTTGTCCGAATAAACTGTGATTAATACAGGAAGCACTTTTCCCATTTTGTCCTGCGTTCTTGCATTGAACTGTTTGCAGAACTCCATGATGTTGATACCCTTGGAACCCAGTGCCGGGCCAATGGGCGGGGCCGGATTTGCCTGGCCGCCTTTACATTGCAGCTTTACAAAGCCGCTGATTTCTTTTGCCATTTTCTTATGATTTATTGGTTCAAGCGTTCCTGTGGTTACCGCAGGAACTCCCAAAATCTTCATGCTCCGCCGGTGCGGATATTTCTAAAGAACTAATTGGGGCGACAAAGGTAGAAGTTTAAAATTCTTTAGTCAAATAATCAGCTTCTTTTTTTTAATGGCCCGGTATGAACGAAAGGAGATTCCCTGTTAGATGAAAATCAAGGTAAAATAAACACCTGATCCACAGTTCTGGGCAACCCTTCCGGGTTTGAGTTCTTTAAATGATCGGGCAATAATTCCTCTGGCCAGTTTTGAAATGAAAGGGGTCTTACAAACCGTTTTATCGCATCGGGCCCAACAGCACCAAATCGGGAATCAGTGGTAGCCGGGTAAGGCCCTCCATGCTGCATGCTCTTGCAAACTTCTACCCCGGTTGGTACTGCATTAAAGATCAGCCGGCCACAGAGATCAGTAACCGTATCCATTAGTTCTGGATGCTGCAAAATATCTGCCCGGGTTGCCATCAGTGAAACGGTGAGCTGCCCTTCCATGCAGCGGGCCACCTGCAGCATTTCGTTTTTATCCCTGCATCTCACGATGAGGGAAAATGGCCCAAATACTTCCTGCTGTAATGTCGGATTTTTGATGAAATTCTCCCCTTTTGTTGTGGCAATTGCTGCAGCACCCAATCCTTCCACAGCATCAGCGGCGACGATGGAGTTCACTCCTTTCTGAGAGAGTACAAATTCTTTTTTTTCCTGGTAATTTTTATAAATACCAGCATGCAGCATGGGCGCAGGCAGCACTTTACTGATTTCTGAAGATAGTGCTGCTGTGAATTCATCCAGATCCTCTTCAAGGCCTACCAGTAAACCGGGATTTGTACAAAACTGCCCCACACCCAGGCTGATAGAACCTGCAATCATTTTTGCAATAGCAGCTGCATCTTCTTTCATTTTTTCTGAAAGCAGGAAAACAGGATTCACACTACTCATTTCAGCAAAAACGGGAATTGGCACTTTTCTCTGACAAGCCCAGTCAAATATCTGCTTGCCCCCGGCAAAGGATCCAGTAAAGCCTATCGCCCGTACAAGGGGATGCTCTACCAATACCCTTCCTACTTCATGAGAAACTCCATGCAGATGTGTGAAAACAGCAGCCGGCATTCCTGATTCTGCAACGGCATGATGCAAGGCTCCTGCCATCAATTCACTTGTTTGCGGATGGGCAGGATGGGCTTTAACAATTACAGGGCAACCTGCTGCCAGTGCCGAAGCAGTGTCGCCTCCGGCTGTGGAATATGCAAAAGGAAAATTGGCTGCGCCAAACACTAGTACAGGCCCCAAAGGCACCATCATTTTACGCAGTTCCGGGCGGGGCGGCTGAAGGGCCGGGTTAGCGTTGTCAATACTTACATCCATCCAATAACCTTGCTCACAGGCATGGGCATAAGTTGTAAGCTGGTACATCGTTCTGGTTCGCTCATTTTTTAGACGGGCCTCCGGCAGGTTGGTTTCACGGGCTGCCACCCGAATCAGTTCATCTCCAAGACCTTCAATAGCCTGAGCAATGGCATGCAACAATGCAGCTCTGTGGCGCAACGGGTATTTTCGGTATTGATGAAAAGCAGCCCATGCGTCATACATCACCTGATCTATTTCGTCCTTTGTTGCATCCTTGAACATAGAATTATTTTTTGTGGTGATCGTCCGATCTTAAGAACGCCGGATCCTTAAAATATTGGCCGGGCAGCAATGCCATTTCTGATGATGAACAGGATTCGTTCCCGTTCATCGCCTTTCAGTGTTTGTCTTGGGGGCCTGACAAATTCACTGCCGATTCCCAGTTCAGCTTCTGCCAGTTTAATGTATTGTACCAGTTTGGGATGTATATCCAACTCAAGCATGGGCATGAACCATCGGTATATTTTTCTGGCTTCTGCAAGTTTACCTTCCTGAATCAGGTTATAGATTGCGATGGTTTCTTTCGGAAAGGCGCAAACCAGGCCGGCAACCCAGCCATCGGCTCCAAGGCAAAGTTCTTCCATAGCCAGTGTATCAACTCCGCAAAGAATTTTGAACCTGTCACCAAACCTGTTTTTCATCCGGGTCACATTGGTTACGTCCCTTGTGCTTTCCTTCACAGCTGTAATATTCGGGCTGGCCTGCAACTGATCAAACATATCCAGTGTGACTTCTGTTTTATAATCCACCGGGTTATTGTAAATCATGACGGGCAGATCAGTTGCTGCAGCAATGGTGGTGAACCAGGCTACCGTTTCATCATGATCGCTCTTGTACCTCATGGGGGGCAGCAGCATGAGGCCCTGCACGCCCCAGTCAAAGGCAAGAGCCGCCTGCCTTACTGCTTCTTTAGTGCTTCCTTCTGCAATATTCAGAATGACGGGAATTTGCCTGTTACATTTTTCCAGGGCAAATTTTACCAGTCTTTCTTTTTCTGCAGTAGTCAAAACGCTAGCTTCTCCCAGCGTGCCCCCAAGAATTATACCCTGCACAGCAGCCTGCATCTGCACTACCAGGTTTTTTTCAAATAGCGGTAAATCCAGCTCATCGTGAGCAGAAAATTTTGTTGTAAGAGCCGGGAAAACCCCTTTCCATTCAAACTGCATTAGTCAGGATCATTTAATTATTAATAAATTTCATTGCTTGCCCGCAAACTGTGTCACATACTCATAAATTTTTTTCTGAGCTTCCAGGGGTTCCTGCCCTTCTGAAAGAACCCTGACATTTTCAATGTCGCCGGAACCGGGGCTGCAGGATAGCAGGACTGCTTTTTTATTATCCATCAGTTGCAGCCGGATGATCTCATCCACTTCCCGGCACATCACCTTGTCATAAACCGGAAAACAAACTTCCACCCGGCTATACAGGTTCCGGTTCATCCAGTCGGCGCTTCCCATGAAATATTCAGGGTTGCCATTGTTATGAAAAATAAACACACGGGCATGTTCAAGATAGCGGTCCACAATTCTGCGAACGGTAATGTTTTCACTTTGTCCTTTTACACCTGGTGCAAGGGTGCAAATACTGCGCACAATCAACTGCACCCGCACCCCTGCCCGGCTGGCTTTATACAACCGGGATATCATGCTGCGTTCCTGCAGGTTGTTGAGTTTAATAATAATGGAAGCCGGCTTCCCTTCTTTTGCATACGCAATTTCACGGTCAATCAGTTCTTTCAGCTTTTTCATCATATTAAATTGTGATACCAAAAGGTGCTGAAAGGGTATTTTACCAAATTCTGCAGGTTGTTTCCTCGACTGTAGGTAATCAAACAGCAACATCAGTTCCTGGCCGAATTCGGGCCTGGCCGTAAGCAACACATGATCTGTATAAAATCTTCCGGTCGTTTCATTCAGGTTACCTGTACCAAGGAATGAATACAATTTCATTTCCTGATTCTCCAACCTCCTGATAAGCGCCACTTTTGCATGCACCTTTAGCCTGGGTATGCTGTTGATAATCCTGATGCCTGCCAGTTTCATTTTTTTGCTCCACTTCAGGTTATTGGCCTCATCAAACCGGGCTTTGAGCTCTACAAACACAGTCACTTTTTTCCCGTTTCTTGCAGCGCTGATGAGCGCATTGACGATATGAGAGTTGGCTGCCACCCGGTAAAGGGTCACATAAATTTCTTTGACACCGGGATCAATGGCAGCTTCATTGAAAAACCGAAGGACGGTATTGTATGAATGATAAGGAAGATGCAGCAGTTTTTCCTTTTCAGAAATTGACTGAAACACTGAGTGCTGATTATCAAAACCGGGGTGGGGGACCGCCGGCCATGAAACCTGGCTTAATTTTCCACCTGATGGATCAGGCAGATTACTCAGATCTCTGAGATGATGGTATCGGCCACCCTCCACCATTTCTTCTGGATCCAGGATAAAATAGCTCAGCAAAAAGTCCCGGATGCCGGCAGGCATATTCTTATCAACCAGCAACCGGGTGGCTCCCCCCTTATCCCTTTTTTCAAGCTGCTTTTCTATTTTCTCTGCCAGATCGCCGGTAAATTCATCTTCCAGATTCAATTCTGCATCACGGGTCAGTTTGATGCTGTAGAGGCCATGTACAAAGTAGGATGGAAATATTTCCCTGATATTTTCCCTGATCACATCATCCAGAAATAGAATATAATGTTCACCGTTCAGCTCAGGGAGTTCTGTAAACCTTGGCAAATCGGCTGAAGGAATATTTAAGAGAGCGAATACATGTTTGCCCGGCTGATCGGCAGGTTCAGCATCAACAATGAAGTACAACGCATTGTTTTCAAGAAAAATGGAGCCCTGGTTTTCTTTTTGCAAAATGACAGGCTGTAAAAAAGAAAGCACCTTCGATAAAAAATATTCACGGATGAATTCGGCATGTTCACTTTTGACCGGTTGCCCATAATATAGGCAAATGTGATTCCGCTGAAGTTCCGGTAATATCTGACCAGACAGAATACTGCCAAACTCTTCCTGCTGTTGCCATACAAGCGTTGAAACTTTTTGTATCAGCTCTTTCGGATACTCATCCCGCAATGAAATTTTTTTTGCCTCAATGCTTGTAAAAGCAAATATGGAAGGCATTCGAACCCTGAAAAATTCATCGAGGTTGGAAGAAAAAATAGAGAGGAATGAAATCCTGTTGTACAAAGGCACATCGGGATCAGCTGCTTCTCTTAATACTCTGTGATTGAAACTCAGCCAGCTCAGGTCACGGGACAGAAATACAAACTTTTTATCGTCGGCCATTTTGATTTTTTGAAACCAAACTAAGATAATGTTTTTTTTGTTCCGCTCTGAAGAATTGAATAAAAAGTAGCTCAGACCAGCAGAAAGAGCATGCGCTGGCAAATGAAATGCTTTCAGCCAGCCCGAAAGGGTGCACCACGATCTTCCGGATTTGATTTTGTATCACAAATATTTTAAAACCCCTGAGGCTTCGCCGCCATATACATAAAAAAAATACAGTACCATAATGATTAAAAACCCAGCGAGACCGGCCAGAGCTGATACAAGAAAGATTCTCAAAAACCCTGCTGTTCCCGGCACCCGGAGAAAATATTTCATTCCCCAGGTAATATAGAGGGTTTGCGCTGTCACTACAAATGCCAGGACTGGGTAATACAGATTCGTTCCGGATGCCCGCCCCAGAAATGGATTGAGCAGTATAGCGGTGACCAGATTAGAAAATGCAGAAAAAAGAATATGTGCAGTTGTGATTTCCGCCATATTCCGCTCCCTCTTTTTAAAAAACATCCAGAGAAAAAAGGCAAACCAGGGCGAAATAAGAACGGTCAGCGTATTCATGTTTCTGTTTGTAAACCGTATAACATAGTTCATTTTTTCCATTGCCTGCAGGTACAGTTGTTTGACTGCAGGGTCAGGAATTCGTGCTAATACAGCAGGATCAGAATAGTATTCTGTGGTATAGGGCCTGGTGATGGTATTCAGAAGAATCATCAGGGCAACACAGAGCCCCATGAAAGTAAAAGGGTTAAAATATTTTTTTCTCTTGCCTGCTGCATATTCAGCTGCAACTTTTCCGGGATGAATGGCAAGCCCAGTTACCAGATTACGAATGCCTTTTTCAGTACTGATGATGGATTGAGCAAAATCATACAGGAGTTGCTGGAAAGTGAGCCTGCGGGTATTAGCTTTCTGTCCGCATGATGGACAATATTTCTGCCCTGGCAGCAACAGACCTCCACAATTTAAGCACCCCTTTTGCATTAAGTCAAGATACGAAAGAAAACCAGACTGCATGCAA
>CAYYMK010000022.1:0-41784 GCA_964473035.1 uncultured Chitinophaga sp. | reverse complement strand
GATAATGCCCCTTGTGAAAATGTATGCCCGGTAGCAGCTACCAACCACAGCTCAGAAGGGTTAAACCAAATGACTTACAACCGCTGCATCGGTACAAGGTATTGCGCCAACAACTGCCCGTACAAAGTGCGCCGGTTCAACTGGGCCGATTATACCGGTGCAGACTGCTTTACCGATAACCGTGATCAGCAACTGGTCGGCAAACTGGATGCAGTGATTGAACAAATGAACGATGACCTGACCCGGATGGTTCTGAATCCTGATGTAACGGTTCGGTCGAGGGGTGTAATTGAAAAATGTTCATTCTGCGTACAGCGCCTGCAGGAGGCGAAACTGAATGCTAAAAAAGAAAACAGGGTATTAAAGGGAGATGATGCCCGTACGGCTTGCCAGTCGGCCTGCCCCACCGGTGCCATTGTTTTTGGAAATGCAAAGGATAAAGAAAGCAGCGTGGCAAAAGTGAGAAAGGATAACAAGCAGCGTAATTACGCAGTGCTGGAGCAGCTGCATGTGCTACCCAACGTTACGTACCTGGCCAAAATCAGGAACTCAGATGAAGAAGATCCGCATTGGGCAGGTGATCATGCAGCTGAAACAAGCAACAACGGCGGACACACAAATCAGGGAGAACACATGCCGGCAGCAACAAAACCCGAAGAAACACACTAAGATCATCATAAAAGTGAAAAGAGATACGGTGATATTATTTCGAATTTACTAACAGGAATTATTTTAACTGTTTATGTCATTAATCAGATACGAATCGCAGGTAAGGGCACCACTGGTGGAAGGCAACAAGGATTATCACCAGGTAACCGAAGACATTTGCCGCCCCGTGGAAGTCAAACCTTCTAAATCGTGGTGGGCCGGTTTTTTGATCTCTGCCGCATTGCTGGCATTCGGGATTCTCTCGGTTACGATGGAAGTCATTTATGGTACCGGGCAGTGGAACCTGAATAAAACAGTGGGTTGGGGATGGGATATAACCAACTTCGTTTGGTGGGTTGGTATTGGTCATGCCGGTACCCTGATCTCCGCCATCCTGCTGCTGTTTCGCCAGGGCTGGAGAACAGGGGTCAACCGTGCTGCAGAAGCGATGACCATCTTTGCGGTGATGTGTGCAGGGCAGTTTCCGGTATGGCACATGGGCCGGGTGTGGAATATGTTCTTTGTGTTTCCTTATCCTAATACCAGGGGGCCACTCTGGGTCAATTTTAATTCTCCGTTGCTGTGGGACGTATTTGCCATCTCCACATACTTTACCGTTTCGTTATTATTCTGGTATTCGGGATTATTGCCCGACCTGGCCACTCTGCGTGACCGGGCAAAGAAAAAATGGAGAAAACTTTTTTATGGTGTGGCCGCTTTTGGCTGGACGGGAAGCACCAAGCACTGGCAGCGGCACGAGGCGCTGTCGCTGGTACTGGCCGGCTTAAGCACTCCGCTGGTATTGTCCGTGCATACAATTGTATCCTTCGATTTTGCCACTTCCATTGTTCCGGGCTGGCACACGACCATCTTTCCCCCCTATTTTGTTGCAGGCGCAATCTTCTCTGGTTTCGCTATGGTGCAAACACTCCTTGTGGTGACCCGTAAAGTGCTGGGTTTGCAGGAATACATCACCTTAGAACATATTGAGGTCATGAACAAGGTCATTGTACTCACGGGCTCCATAGTGGGCATCGCCTACCTTACAGAATTGTTCATGGCCTGGTATTCCGGTGCGCAGTATGAGTGGTTTGCATTTAAGGAAAACAGGGTCAACCTCCTCAGCCCCTATGGGTGGAGTTATTGGATCATGATGGGTTGTAACGTATTATCGCCCCAGATTTTCTGGTTCAGGAAAATGAGGCGAAATCTTATGGTGACCTTCTTCATGTCTATCCTGGTCAATATCGGCATGTGGTTCGAACGTTTTGTAATCATCGTTACATCGGTGTACCGTGATTACTTACCCAGCGCATGGAGTACTTATTATACACCTACTATTTGGGAGGTAGGATTTTATCTTGGAACCTTTGGCTTATTCTTTACCTGCTATTTCCTGTTTTCAAAATTCTTCCCGGTTATCGCACTGGCAGAAATCAAACATATCCTGAAGCGGAGCGGCAATAATTTCAAAAAAGGAATGGATTCGCTGGAACAGGAATCAGCTGGTGAATTTGCAGAAAAACACGGGCATCATCATTAAAAAGAGTAACGAAAACATCTATCAATCAAAGAAGAATAATAAAATATGGCTGAAAAAAAATTTGTAACAGGGGTTTTTCACGATGAAAATGTGCTGTTTCCGGCCGTAAAGAAAGTTCGGGGATCCGGCTACAAAATTCATGACGTGTTTACTCCGTTTCCCATACATGGCCTCGATAAGGAAATGGGATTAAGGGACACCAGCCTGCATACTGCCGGGTTTATTTACGGTGCCATCGGTACAGCCACTGCCATCGGGTTCATCACCTGGGCTCTTACTGTGGACTGGAGGCTGAATTTCGGTGGCAAACCATTTTTCTCGCTTCCGGCATGGATTCCCATCATTTTTGAACTGACCGTGTTGTTTGCATCCGTGGGTATGGTATTAACTTTTTGCTACCTGTGCCAACTGGCACCTTTTGTAAAAAAAGACCATTTTAACCTAAGGTCTACCGATGATGCCTTTGTGATGGCGCTGGAATGTACTGAGCAGTCAAATGAGAAGGAAATGATAAACTTCCTGGAGAGCACCGGAGCAACAGATGTACAGGTACAGTTCAAAGAAACAGGATGGTGGTTTGGACGATACGACAAACCGGGAAAAAGATTTGAGCGGAAAACAGAAGGGGTGTATCAGGGGAATTAATCAATCAGAACAGAACCATCACCGGAAATAACAAGTTGCCGGAAATATGTTTCTGTGCTACATAATACTGAATCAAACAAATGAAACAGATTTGGATCATAACAGCAGGCATGGCAGTATTACTGCTGATGAGCTGTGACAAAAAAGTAAGACGCAGTCCCGGACGTGCCTATATGCCGGACATGACCTATAGCCGGGCCTACGAAACCTATGCCAGCATGGAAAACCTGAAACAAAAAGGAATTCATTACAGTGCAACGCCGGTTCCCGGCACGGTGGCACAGGAAGATACGCTGGAACAATATCCTTTCAGGAATGATTCCCTTGGTTATATCAACTCAAAAAATGCAACAAACCCGTTGCCCCCGCTTACAGAAGCACAACGTACAGAAGCGGCCAGGTTGTACCTGATTTACTGTGGTATCTGCCATGGCGAAAAACTGGACGGGAATGGCCCGCTCTATAACAATGGGGAAGGTCCTTATGTGGCGAAACCAGCCAATCTGGCCACTGATCCGCTGTACATCGCTATGGCCCAGGGTACCATGTTCCACTCCATTACCTATGGCATCCGGTCAATGGGAGGATATGCTTCACAACTGAGTTCTGAACAACGCTGGATGATTGTTCATTATATTAAAGAAAAGCAAGGAAAAGGGGGCAGCAGCCAGCCTGCACAGCCTGACAGCACTGCCCGCCCGCAGTAAAAAATATTATTGAAGAAACAACTATAAAAGAACACTGATGGTAATAAAGGAAAACTTTACGGTACCTAAACGATACAACAGCATTGCTTTTGCACTAATGGCTGTTGGCCTGATTTCAATTGTAGGTTTGTATATAGCCTTTGGCTCCAGCAGCGATGCACATAAGCAAGCCCGTTTCTGGGGCTCGCTCCTGCAAAACAGTGTGTACTTTTTACTGGTAGTGAATGCCGCCATGTTTTTTATCGTGGCAACCACATTGGCATGGGGAGGCTGGCAAATGTCGTTCAGAAGAGTGCCGGAGGCCATCGCTGCATCCGTACCTGTAGTGGGCGCCATATGCGGTGTCATACTGCTTGCCATTTGTTTCGGCAGCAATCATGAACTGTACCACTGGACCAATTCGGAACATGTAAAACACGATGCAATTTTATCCTGGAAGAAAGGGTTTTTAAATAAAAATTTCTTTGCGGGCTGGACGGTATTTACCATTATTGCCTGGTCTGTACTTGGCTGGAAAATCAGGAAAATTTCAACCGATATAGATAAAAACCCGGCCAAAACAAAAGAAGAGGGGAAAAAATACATCTGGAAAAATACGGTCTGGGCAGCCATTTATGCATTTGTATTTGCACTGACTGTGATGTCCTCTATTCCCTGGCTCTGGCTGATGAGTATTGATGCACATTGGTACAGTACCATGTACAGCTGGTACACTTTTGCCAGCACCTGGGTAGCAGGGCTTGCACTTATCACCCTTTTTGTGGTGTACCTGAAAAATAAAGACTACCTGGAACTTACCAATGAAGAGCACCTGCACGATCTGGGTAAGTTTATGTTTGCCTTCTCCATCTTCTGGACATACCTGTGGTATTCACAGTTTATGCTGATCTGGTACGCCAACATTCCGGAAGAAACCACCTACTTCGCATCCCGTGTACAGGGAGGGCCATACAGCGGCATCTTCTGGCTGATGTTTGTCATTAATTTTCTTGCCCCCTTCCTCATACTAATGACAAAGGCAGCTAAAAGAAATTATATGACCATCACTTTTATTTCATTGCTCATCATATTCGGGCATTGGCTTAATTTCTTCCAGATGGTATTTCCCGGGCCATTCCCTGAAAAGGTACCGATGCTTCTGTATGATTTTGGTGTGGCGCTCGGGTTTGCAGGCCTGATTATGTATGTAACCGGACGGTCACTCAGTAAATCACCACTGATATCCCGGAACCATCCTTTTTTCAAGGAAAGCATTGTGCATCATACATAAACAGATTTCTTGGCGGATCAGCGTATTGTAGAAAAATGTTTAAATCCGGACCCATTGTTTTCGTAAAACATAAAACAACCGGGGTGATAATAAACGGGTTTTAACACATTTGTGTATGCAGACATTTTTGATTCTTGCAGTGCTTGCGCTGTCGTTTTACATTATTTTTCAGGCGGCCAAAACACTGGAATACTTAGCTATTTTAAAGGGCTGGGAAAAAACCAGAAAAAAGAATAACCGCATCAATGCATTTCTGCTCCTGTTCTTCCTGGTGGCTGGCCTCGCAGGGGTGATATACTGCAACGAAAAACTAAAAGGAAAGATTCTGGGCGCCCCGGCTTCCGACCATGGTGTGCTCATTGACCGGATGATTTATATAACACTTGCAATTACTTTTGTTGTTTTTTTAATTACGCAAATTGCCCTTTTCTGGTTTTCTTTTAAGTACCAGGAGTCGGAACGGCGCAAATCCTATTACTATCCGCACAATAATACACTGGAAAAAATATGGACCACCATACCGGCAGTCACACTTGCAGTACTGGTGGGTTTTGGATTGTTTTACTGGTTCAAAATCACTGGTAAAGCGCCCCGTGATGCCATGCTGGTAGAAGTGACCGGAAAACAGTTTGGATGGGAGTTTCGCTATCCGGGCAAAGACGGGGTTTTTGGGAAAAAATATTATAAGAATATCAATCCGGCAAAAAATAACCCTGCCGGGCAATTGTGGGATGATCCTGCAAATCATGACGATATTTTTACCGAACAGGAAATGCACCTGGTGGTCGGTAAACCGGTAAAAATGATTATTGGCGCCAAAGATGTCATTCATGATGTGGGATTACCTCATTTCAGATTGAAAATGGATGCAGTACCAGGCACACCCACCACAATGTGGTTTACGCCAACAAAAACCACAGCACAAATGAAAAAAGAAACAGGCAACCCGGATTTTGTTTTTGAAATTGCCTGCGACCAGATGTGTGGGAAGGGACACACCAATATGCGTGGCATGATTGTCGTAGAAACACAACAGGAATTTGATAAATGGCTGGCCGGAAAAAAACCACAATACCTGGTGGCCAACCCGGATATGAAAGATGCCGGACCCGGGGATACTGCAGTTATCAAACCTGTTGCGGTGAACCTGGAAAATAATAAGCCATAAAATGCCCGGGTCAGTTGCCTGTAATTTTTTAAAAACAGCCCTGTAAGTGCAAGAAACGAAAATGCAGAAAATAATATTTTCACAATCGAAACTAATACATGGTTCTCCTGTATCCTTTTCAGCAGGCAACCCGGAAATTTATAAACCCGAAGATCTATGAGCGAAGCATTGCACTTTCAGCAAGGAAGTATCGCAGTACCATTGCCCGGTACCACCCACCATCATTCACATAAAGAATCATTCATTTCACGATACATATTCAGCCAGGATCACAAAATCATTGGGAAACAGTTTTTGATAACAGGTATTGTATGGGCCATCATCGGAGGTTTATTTTCTGTACTGTTCCGGCTGCAGCTGGGTTATCCCGATCAGTCTTTTCCATTCCTGGAAACCCTTTTTGGGAAATGGGCCAAAGGGGGTATTATACAGCCTGAATTTTATTATGCACTGGTAACTATTCACGGCACCGTACTGGTATTTTTTGTGCTTACGGCCGGCCTCAGCGGTACGTTTGCCAACCTGCTGATTCCCCTGCAAATTGGGGCAAGGGATATGGCTTCTCCATTTTTAAATATGCTTTCTTACTGGTTTTTCTTTTTGGCCAGTGTCGTCATGTTTTCTTCCCTTTTTGTCAGCACAGGGCCGGCAGCCAGCGGATGGACGGTCTATCCCCCTTTAAGTGCACTGGGACAGGCTTCGCAGGGGTCAATGCTGGGAATGGATATGTGGCTGGTGAGTATGGCCCTGTTTATCATTTCATCATTGCTGGGTGGGCTCAATTATATTTCCACGATTCTGAATTTGCGTACAAAAGGAATGAGCATGACCCGTATGCCACTCACGGTTTGGGCTATGTTTTTTACTGCAGTGCTCGGAGTGCTTTCATTTCCTGTATTGTTGTCTGGAGCCATTCTGTTATTGTTTGACAGAAACCTGGGTACCAGTTTTTTTCTGAGCGATATCTGGATCAATGGTCAGGCATTACCAAACGAAGGGGGCAGTGCTATATTGTTTCAGCATCTCTTCTGGTTTCTCGGCCACCCGGAAGTCTATATCATTTTGTTGCCGGCAATGGGCATGGTATCTGAAATTCTTTCTGTCAACAGCCGAAAACCCATTTTTGGATACATGGCAATGCTGGGCTCCATGTTTGCCATTTGCTCGCTTGCCTTCCTGGTGTGGGCTCACCACATGTTTGTATCAGGGCTCAACCCTTTTCTCGGTTCCGTGTTTGTGCTGCTGACACTCATCATTGCAGTGCCATCTGCAATCAAAGTCTTTAACTGGCTCACTACCTTATGGCGGGGAAATATTCGCTTTACTCCGGCTACCTTGTTTGCAATTGGTTTTGTGAGCCTTTTTATTTCTGGCGGCCTGACCGGTATTTTTCTCGGCAATTCCACTATTGATATTCACCTGCACGACACCATGTTTGTAGTTGCACACTTTCATATTGTTATGGGGGTAGCTTCTATGTTTGGGATGTTTGCCGGCGTGTATCATTGGTTTCCCAAAATGTTTGGACGCTATCTGAACCCAACCCTTGCCTATATACATTTTTGGGTCACACTGGTGGGTGCCTACCTGATCTTCTGGCCCATGCATTACCAGGGACTCGCTGGAATGCCCCGCCGTTATTTTGATAAAAGCAGTTGGGTATCCTTCAACCAGTTTGGCGACCTGGACAAAATGATTACAATCGTAACGATTATTGTTTTCTGTGCACAGTTACTGTTTGTGTTTAATTTCTTTTATTCCATCTTTAAAGGAAGAAGGGTCACTACCAGGAACCCCTGGCAGGCAAACACTCTGGAGTGGACAACTCCAATACAACCCGGCCATGGAAACTGGGAGGGAGAACTACCTGAAGTGCACCGCTGGCCCTACGATTATGGAAAAGATGGAAAAGATTTCATTCCGCAAAATGAGCCAATAAGTAAGGAGGAAAAACCACATTAAATACTCAGAAAAAGAAAAGGGGTAAGGCAACATAATGCAGGCCGTGACACATAAAGAAACATCTGCTGCCGCCAGAAAAAACTGGCAGACGGCAAAGGATTTCATGATGCTGATGAAGCCATCATTGAGCATCATGGTTGCCTTCAGTAGTGTCATGAGCTTTTTACTAACAAAGGGCTCTGCTGATTTTGTGAATACAGGTAAAGTCATCTTATTACTTTTTACAGGAGGCTTGCTGCTGTCCGGTGGCGCAAATGCTGCGAACCAGGTGCTGGAAAGAGATACAGACTCTCTGATGAAACGTACCGCCGGCCGGCCGGTAGCTTCGGGCCGGCTGAAAGAAACGGAAGGGTGGATTTTTGCATACATCACCGGAATTGCAGGAGTGCTGATCCTTGGTTTGAGTTTTAACTGGCTTGCAGGCGGGCTGGCAGCATTGAGTTTTTTTCTGTATGCCTTTATTTATACTCCGCTCAAGAAAGTAAGCTCCATTGCTGTGCTGGCAGGTGCAGTTCCAGGCGCCCTTCCCTGCCTCATCGGGTGGGCTGCAGGAGATAATCAGGTATCACTGGGTGGCTGGATTGTTTTTGCATTCCAGTTTTTCTGGCAGTTTCCCCATTTCTGGGCTATTGCCTGGGTGGCACATAAGGATTACACAGCAGCAGGATTCAAACTGCTGCCTTCTGCTGAAGGTCCTTCAAGGTTTACAGCACTGCAAACCGTTTTATATTCCCTGTTGCTGGTACCGGTTACACTGGCCCCTTTTTTTACGGGTATTTGCAGCACAGCCGGAGTTGCCGGTATGATGAGTGTGGCACTGGTGGTAATTGCCAATTGTTTGATGATTGTTCGCAGTGCTGCGTTGTACAGAACAATGAATACAGGTGCAGCAAGAAAAGTAATGTTTGGGAGTTATATCTACCTGCCGGTTGTAATGCTGGCATGGTTGCTTGCAAAAATTTAATCAGGAAAAAGAAAACAAAAATATGATGGCGCCAGACATGCCGGTACAGGACATGAAACAATCACCGCTTACAGGACGGAGCAAAAGAAAAATGCACCCCCATAAGTTTACGCTATGGGTTTCTATGGGCAGTATGCTGATGATGTTTGCAGGACTTACAAGCGCCTATATTGTAAAGAGCAACCAGGCTGCCTGGGTACCTGTAAAAGTGCCAGCACTTTTTTGGATGTCAACCGCCCTCATTCTGTCAAGCAGCATCTTAATACAGCTTAGTTTAAAATTTTTGAAACAGGGCAAAATCAACCGGTATCTCTGGTTTGCCGGCAGCACCATTCTTTGCGGAATTGTGTTTCTCTTTTTACAGTGGTTTGGATTTCTGCAGTTGTGGGAGCAGCAGGTGCGATTCAAAGGAAGCGGAGCCGGCCAGTTTTTATATGTGACGTTCGGGTTGCATGCCCTGCATATCATTGGGGGCATTATTGCTCTTGTCGTGCAGTGGATAAAATCGTTCGCCGGGGTACAACGGGAAGATCGGATCCTGCCGGCTGAACTGATGAGCACTTACTGGCATTTTGCAGGCTTGTTGTGGATGTACATTTTATTTTTTTTCCTGCTGGTTGGATAATTAAAGTAAAAAATATTTCTGAATTTGAAAAATTGCAATAACGATGTCAGCAACACAAACGGCACATAAAACCAGGTGGTGGAGCGGCGGGAAAAGCCCCTTCAACATGGAGTATGGCAAACTGATGATGTGGTACTTCCTGATGAGTGATGCATTTACATTCGGGGCCTTCCTGATTTCGTACGGCACCATCCGGTTCAGCCAGAATTTCTGGCCGGACCCCAATGTTGTATTCAATGCCTTTCCGGGTGCAGGCCATGCAAACCTTCCTCTTGCTTTTGTGAGCATCATGACTTTTATTCTTATCATTAGTTCCGTTACAATGGTACTGGCGGTGCATGCAGGCCACAAGGGCGACAGGAAAGCTGTCATCAAATGGCTGGCCTGGACTATTGCAGGCGGTGTTGCGTTTCTGGCTTGCCAGGCATGGGAATGGCACCATCTGATTACCGGGCTGCACCCGGTACTGGACAACGGGCAGATTATCTGGGCCGGGCAAACAATGGGCAGCAATCCCTGGGGGCCACTTGCAGATGCCGGAGAAGTACAAAAGGCTCTTATAGCCAGTTCTCCGGAAACACTGCTGCACCTGGTAAATGAATTTCCAAAAACTGGCTTAGACCCGGCAGCGATGGGAGGGTTAGAAAAAATGGCAGCACCACAGCTGGCAGGTATGATTGATGTGGCGCATGCACACATCCGGGAGAAAGGACCCGTTGCTTTTGGAGGGTATTTTTTTGGCATCACCGGGTTTCATGGCTTTCACGTTTTTTCCGGAGTATTGATCAACACCGTTATGCTCGTCATGACACAAAAATCTGTATTTGAACGAAGGGGGCATTACCTGATGATTGAAAAAGCCGGGTTGTACTGGCATTTTGTGGACCTGGTTTGGGTTTTTGTGTTTCTTTGTTTTTACCTGATTTAAAAAAATCCGCTGGTTCAACCTGAGCCGGCATTAATCGAAACAACAATGATGCAACATCCTGCTTTTCCTGAAGTCAGTATTCCGCAGCATACCGATGATCATTCGTTTAAAAAGAAAGTCATACGGACTACGGTAATTCTTTCTGTCATTACCGTGATAGAACTGGGCCTTGGGCTGCTTCTGTATATACTAAACCTCCCCGATGATCTCCGTCGCCTGCTGATCAAAGGAGTGATCATCATTCTGTCGCTCTCCAAGGCTTTCTATATTGTATCAGTTTTTATGCACCTGGGCGATGAAATCCGGAATATGGTGATGACCATTGTAATCCCGCTGCTTCTGTTCATCTGGTTTATCCTTGCATTTATACTGGATGGAAATTCTTACAGGAACCTTCGGAATAATTACGATCCTCATTTCCGGGAATCCACAATGCCGAAAGATCCGCAAAAACAGCCTGCAGGCAATACCATACAATTGCCTTAAAAAAGAAAAAAAAACATGAAATTTGACAAAAGATCAACCAGGGCAAGGCCTGGCTGGTTAACTGTTTATGCTGATTAATACAAGTCCGTAAACGCCATCAGAAGTGAATAAAACTGCCTTATATGCAATACTCCTGGCCTTGCTGCTGCCATTGGCTGCTTATTTTGTGGTAAAAAAACAAAGTGAGAAAGCGATTGCCATGCCCCGTCATTATTTTCCCGATTCTGTAGTGACCCGGGTAAAAAAGAATAAAAAAATAGTTGATACTGTTTGGCATTCCGTGGGAGATTTTTCATTCAAAAACCAGGATGGGCATACCGTTACATGGGATCACTTGAAAGGAAAAATTGTGATTGCCAGTTTCTTTTTTACCCGCTGCCCGACGATTTGTCCCACCATGACCAGGAATATGAAGCGCATAGCTACCTCCCTGCACAACGGGCAAAAGACGGGAGACAAAACAAACAAGAAGGTACATTTCATTTCTTTCAGCGTTGATCCGGAAAGAGACTCTGTGCCACAGCTGAAAAAATGGGCCGACAGGTTTCAGATAAACCCGGAGCAGTGGTGGTTGCTGACCGGTGATAAAAAAGCAATTTATGATTTTTCCCTGCAGGAAATCAAACTTGGTCTGGTGGATGGGGAAGGAGCGGACAGCAATTTTATTCATAGCGAGAAATTTGTACTGATTGACAGCAACCGGCATATCCGGGGCTATTACAATGGGCTCGATTCCGTTTCACTGGCAAAACTCTCCGGCGACCTCGTGTTGCTGTCCATGGAAAAAGACCCTAATAAAAAAAGTTTTTTTTCAGGAAAACTTCAGCTGCTTGCAGTTGTTTTTCTTTTATCCATTTTTGGGATCGGCTTGTTTTTCTATATAATCCGTAAAAAATCCAGATGATCCTCAAAGCAATATGGAAGAAAAATGACAGGAAAGCAAGGTGGCTGATCTTTGGTGCATCTGCCCTGGTGTTTTTTGTTGTCATGCTGCTGGGGCAGGTCAGGCTAAACCCGGGCTTCGCATTTGATGTACATATTTTTGCCAGAATCAATGCCGTCCTCAATTCAGCAGTGTCCATATTTCTGCTTGCCGCACTTGTATCAGTGAAACTGAAAAACTACAAACTGCACAGAAACCTGATGATGTCTGCCCTGGTCATGTCGGTATTGTTTCTGCTGAGTTACACCTGTCATCATTTGCTGGCTGCTGAAACCCGGTTTGGCGACAGTAATGGCGATGGGTTTGTAACGGCAGAAGAAAAATCGGGACTGACTGGCAGTCGTATTTTTTATTATATATTACTGGGTACCCATATACCATTAGCTGCGCTTATATTACCATTGATATTATTTTCTGCATACCGGGCTCTTACCGGCGATTTTCTAAGGCACAAAAAACTGGGCCGTATCACCTGGCCGGTTTGGTTTTATGTAGCTGTATCGGGAGTGCTGCTGTATGTGATGATTCACCCGTACTACCGGTAAAGCAGAAGCGCAACGAAAAAGAAATCCTATATTTACAGGTATGCCACCTGATGCTACTAATATACGCCTGTGTTGCCCCTGCGGGGCATGTGAATTGTAAGATACCGGATTCCGGTATGGCTGTATTATTTTTATCAATCTTATTGTTCATCTTTGCTCATCGGCAACCCGGAGGTTTCCTGCATTCAGCCCACCGGTGGCAATACCATAATGAAAAGATATGTCAGAGCTGAAAATATATAACTCGTATAGCAGAAAAAAAGAAGTGTTTACTTCGATCACACCGGGCCATGTAGGCATGTATGTGTGCGGACCCACCGTGAGCGGTGAAAGCCACCTGGGGCATGCCCGGCCCTATATTACGTTTGATGTCATATACCGGTATCTGGTGCATCTTGGTTATAAGGTGCGGTATGTAAGAAATATTACAGATGCAGGGCATTTTGAAGAAGAAGGAAGACAAGCGGAAGATAAAATTTCAAAAAAGGCTGTGCTGGAACGGCTGGAACCCATGGAGCTGGTGCAGAAATACACAAACCTGTATCACTGGGCCATGGAGCAGTTCAATACTCTGAAACCATCCATAGAACCCACCGCCACAGGGCATATCGTAGAGCAGATTGAGATGATCAAAAAGATTGTGGATGCAGGATATGCCTATGAAGTAAATGGTTCTGTTTATTTTGATGTAAAAAAATATGCATCCGGTTATGATTATGGCAAACTTAGCGGAAGGGTGCTGGAAGATTTGCTGGAAACCACCAGGCAGCTGGAAGGGCAGGAAGAAAAAAGAGACACAGCTGACTTTGCACTTTGGAAAAAGGCAGCACCGGAGCATATCATGCGCTGGCAAAGCCCCTGGGGTCTTGGTTTTCCGGGATGGCATATTGAATGCTCGGCCATGGCTACAAAATACCTGGGCCCACAGTTTGACATTCATGGCGGCGGAATGGATCTTCTTTTTCCTCATCATGAAAGTGAAATTGCACAAAGCACCATTTGCAATCATAGCACTCCGGTCCGTTACTGGATTCACAATAATATGATCACCATCAACGGAAAGAAAATGGGCAAGAGCTACAATAACCAGATTATGCTGTCGGAAATGTTCAGCGGCAAACATCCATTATTGCAAAAAGCCTATCATCCTATGACCATTCGTTTTTTCATTTTACAGTCGCACTACCGCAGTACACTGGATTTTGGTAATGAAGCACTGATTGCGGCTGAAAAAGGATTAAAGCGGCTTTGGGATGCTTATGATACACTGCAGAAACTGAAACACGAAAGAAATACTGTACATATCAATGAAGAACTCGATACCCGGGTACGGCAGCTGGCCACTGAGTTTCAGGAACACATCAATGATGATTTCAGCACGGCCAAAGTGTTGGCCAATATGTTTGAACTGGTACCAGTGATCAATTCCATGAAAGTTAAAACCATTCCTGTTTCAGCATTGGCAATAGAAACATTTGAACTGCTACAACTGCAAATGAAAGTTTATCTCGAAGATATATTAGGCTTGAAATCAGTGAGTGAATCAGACAATGCGAAACTGCAAGGAGTGATGCAACTGCTGATCGATATTCGTAAAGAAGCGAAAAATAACAAAGACTTCGCCACTTCTGATAAAATCAGGAACAGGTTGATCGATATCGGCATCCGCCTGAAGGATGAAAAAGACGGAACCGTCAGCTATTCAGTTGAATAAAAAAATGCCACAGGCCTGTGACGTACATAAAATGATGAATCATGCAAAATCGTTTTTACTTCATTTTTCTTCTTTTCGTTTTTCCTGCTGCCATTGCTCAGGTCAGCAAAGCGCCGGATTCAAAAGAAGGCGACGGGCCTTTTCCTCAGTTGATCATCCGTGGTGTGATGATGGTCAATGGCACCGGCGCGCCACCTACCGGCCCCATGGATATTGTGGTAGAGAAAAACCGCATTGTACAAATAGCCGGCGTGGGCTCAGGTATTCCACTTAAATCGGACAGGCGCCCGAAATTAAAAGAAGGAGGAAAAGAGCTTGATTGCACCGGCATGTACCTGCTGCCTGGCTTTGTAGATCTGCATGGTCATATTGGTGGATCCGCACAAGGCGCAGGCGCTGAATATGTTTTCAAACTATGGATGGCGCATGGTATCACAACAATAAGGGAGCCCGGATCCGGTAATGGGCTGGAGTGGGTACTCGAACATAAAAAGCGGAGTGCAGCTAATACTATTACTGCGCCTAGAATTTATGCATATACTACATTTGGACAAGGGGCAGGTAAAACCATCAGCACGGCCGAACAGGCAAAGGAATGGGTGCGGCAAAATGCAGCCAGGGGTTCCGATGGGATCAAGTTTTTTGGCGCAGCACCACAGATCATGGAAGCTGCCCTTCAGGAAAATAAAAAAATGGGTTTACGATCTGCCTGTCATCATGCTCAAATGGACGTGGCCCGCTGGAATGTCTTGCACAGCGCAAGAGCGGGCCTTACATCTATGGAGCACTGGTATGGATTGCCCGAAGCTCTTTTTACCGACCGTACGGTACAGCACTATCCACTGCATTATAATTACAGCAATGAACAACACCGGTTTGAAGAAGCCGGAAAACTCTGGAAACAGGCTGCCCCCCCCTTCAGCGAACACTGGAATAAAGTGATGAATGAACTGCTGCAACTGGATTTCACTATAGACCCTACGTTTAATATTTATGATGCCAACCGTGACCTGATGCGGGCACGCAGGGCCGAGTGGCATGAAACCTACACGATTCCTTCTCTCTGGAAATTTTTTGAACCCAGCCATGAGGCTCATGGATCTTATTGGTTTGGGTGGGGCACAGAACAGGAAGTGGCGTGGAAAGAAAACTACCGGCTCTGGATGACCTTCGTAAATGAATTTAAAAACCGCGGAGGACGGGTTACCACAGGCAGCGATAATGGCTTTATTTACCAGACCTACGGTTTTGGGTACATAAGAGAACTGGAGTTGCTGCGTGAAGCGGGGTTTCACCCGCTGGAAGTGATTCGTTCAGCCACATTATACGGGGCTCAGGCCCTTGGCGCAGATCAGGACATCGGGAGTATTGAGCCGGGTAAACTGGCCGACCTTGTTATCATTGATGCCAACCCGCTTGAAAACCTGCAATTCCTCTATGGTACCGGCGCTATTTTTCTGAACGAAAAAAATGAAGTAGTCAGAAAAGGCGGGGTGAAATACACCATCAAAGATGGAATCATTTACGATGCACAAAAACTACTGGCAGATGTTCAGAAAATGGTGGAAGATGAAAAGGCAAAAACGAACTTTAAAATCACACAGCCGGGAATGAAGAAATAAATGGCCTGGGATGTATTGTACTGAACCATACCAGGCTCATATTCAATGCAGCATTTTTCCTCCTGCGATGCCGGGAAAAATTACATGGGCTGGGTCAATTTTTTTTCATGAATTATAAATTTCAGGCCCGCTTTATTTTTTTAAAATTCCTATTACATCATGCATTACGCTGTACATCTTTCAAAAGATCAGATAATGAAAATGCTCATCAGGCAGCATGGGATGTTTCGTTTACAGAAGCAGAAAAACCTATGGTTGTACCTGTGCTATTCTATCATGAGCCAGCAGCTAAGTACCAAAGTGGCCGATGTCATTCGCCGGCGCTTTGTGGATTTATATGGCAATGAACCTACCCCCCTGGAGGTGCTTGAAACAAACGCCGAAAAACTAAGGTCGATCGGCCTGAGCAATGCCAAAGTGCAGTATGTACAAAATGTGGCCCGGTTTGAACTGACTCACGGTATCAGCCATAAAAAACTGGCAGGCCTGAGCAATGAAGAAGTAATTCTTTACCTGACCCGGATAAAAGGTGTTGGCAAATGGACAACAGAAATGCTTATGATGTTTGCCCTGGGCCGGGAAGACGTGTTTGCACAGGACGACCTGGGTCTGCAGCAATCCATGATAGAACTGTATAGGCTAAAATGCCGGAAAAAAAAGACTCTGATTGAGGCGCTTCAAAAAATTTCTGCACCATGGGCTCCATATCGTACATATGCCTGTTTGTATCTATGGCGCCACAGAGATGCCGGATAAGATCATGTATCAAAAAAATGAAAGCAGAACTTATGTGTATTGTTCCAGCCCGGCAGCCAATGTGCTGTAGTCCACAAACAGTTCTTCTCCTTCTTTGATTTCACGTAGTGCTTCGAATTGCTCACCATCATTTACAGAAATGATATTTGGATCGGAAGAATGGTTTAGGTACAATGAAATATCCATGACGCTGAAGCCATGATCCGGCACATAATAATGTGAATCGTCGTACAGGCAGTATGTTTCTACCAGGTTACGGCTATGCGGGGGTAACTGCTCCGCTTCTGCAAATGATATGCTGATCCAGCCGGCCGTAGTACGGGAAAACAAGTTGCGGCAGCCTCTGTGAATATCTCTAATGGCAAAAACCCCGATGCCATGAACGGGGGATGGTTTCAGTGCAACGAAGGTTTCCAGACTCAGCTCATGCAGCAATTCTTCTTTTGTCATAGTAATCTTGTCTGCAGGGTAATGAAAGTGAGGATCACATGATCTGCTCATTGATTGTTATTCAGTTCCTTCTTTTAGCTCCGGTTTATGTTCGGGTCTCATTTGCGGAAACAGCAGTACGTCCTGTATGGAAACCTGGTTGGTGAGCAGCATACAAAGCCTGTCAATTCCAAACCCAATGCCCGATGTGGGCGGCATGCCATATTCCAAAGCACGGAGAAAATCATAATCAATAAACATTGCTTCATCATCGCCCCGTTCCATCAGCCTGGCCTGTTCTTCAAACCGTTCCCGCTGATCAATGGGATCATTCAGTTCCGTATAGGCGTTGGCGATTTCTTTTCCGTTGATCATTAATTCAAAACGCTCAACCAGCCCGGGTTTGCTCCTGTGTTTTTTGGTGAGAGGGCTCATTTCCACTGGATAGTCAATGATGAAAGTGGGTTGTATATAATTCGATTCACATTTTTCTCCGAATATTGCATCAATCAGTTTGCCTTTGCCCATACTTTGTTCCGCATGAATATTCAGTTGTTTGCAAACCTCTCTCAGTTGTATTTCATTCATGTGGCTCACATCAATACCAGTATATTCCTGAATAGCATCAAAAATGCTAATGCGTTTGAATGGCGCTTTAAAAGAAATGATCTTGTCGCCCACCTCCACATCAGTAGTGCCGCATACGTCTCTGGCGGCTTTTTCCAGCAGTTGTTCTGTGGTATCCATCATCCAGAAGTAGTCTTTGTATGCCGTGTAAAATTCCAGGATGGTAAACTCAGGGTTGTGTGTCCGGTCCATTCCTTCATTACGGAAGTTGCGGCTGAATTCATAAACCCAGTTGAAGCCTCCTACAATCAGTCTTTTCAAATACAACTCATTTGCGATGCGAAGGTATAGGGGAATATCCAGTGCATTATGATGGGTACTAAATGGCCGTGCGGCTGCACCTCCGGGAATGCTTTGCAGCACAGGGGTATCCA
The DNA here is from genome assembly GCA_964473035.1 of uncultured Chitinophaga sp. Taxonomy (GTDB): domain Bacteria; phylum Bacteroidota; class Bacteroidia; order Chitinophagales; family Chitinophagaceae; genus JJ008. The sequence goes on along the minus strand of CAYYMK010000022.1, from coordinate 23,828 downwards.
CTTCCAATGCTCCTTGCTGGTTCAGAAATTCACGGATGGAGTTGATCATTTTGGTACGCTTCACAAAGGTCTCTTTTACGGCAGGGTTGATGATCAGGTCGGCATATCTCTGACGGTATTTAAATTCCGGATCTGTAACTGCATCAAAGATCTGTCCTTCTGCTTCCTTTACAATAGGCAGCGGACGTAGTGCTTTGCAAAGGATGGTCAGCTCCTTTACATGTATAGAAATTTCACCGGTTTTTGTGGTAAACACAAAGCCCTTTACCCCGATAATATCACCAATGTCAACCAGTTTCTTCCAAACAATATCATAGAATGCGGGTTCACCATCGGGGCATATATCGTCTCGCCTGATATAAAGTTGTATGCGGCCATGCCCATCCTGTATCACTGCAAAATTTGCTTTTCCCATGTCCCGTACACTCATGATTCGACCCGCAATGCAAACATCGGAAAACCGTTCTTTGGTTTCCGGGGTGAACGATTTTTTGATTGATTCAGAATCAGTGTTGACCGGGTACAGCGGCGCCGGGTAAGGCTCAATACCCATCATGATCAGTTCAGCGAGTTTTTCCCGCCGGAGCAATTCCTGTTCTGATAATTGAGAAGGGTTCATGAATTATGGTATTTCTATTGGGTTCATATGCAAGATGCAAATGTACTGGTTCGGCCAAACAAAAGCCCTGCTTCGTTGAGAGAGCAGGGCTAATTGAACAGGAACAATTATTTAATCTGTATACTTTCTATGCATTTTTGGCATGGCAGCTTAATTGTTGCCGGAATAACAGCACTTAAGGTTTGGGGTTTTTAAAGAAATAACCCAGCCTGATACCTGCAGCACCATTTCTCAGGTGATCATTGCCGCCGCTGCGGAGTGGTTCAGGAAGCAGATTGCGGAGACCGAATGTATAATTCACAGAAAATGTAATGCCGTTTTTAAAACGAAGACCGGCCAGAGCATTTGCGCCCCAGTCAATTCCGCGGTAATCATGGGAAGCTTCATTTCCAAAGTTGATGCTGCGGATCTCACTTCTTTCCTCATCGGTGATTCGCATTTTCTTGGAAGGAAGGTTAAAACCCAGTTGCGGACCTAGACCGAAGTAAATTTTTGTTTTGGATTTGCTCCATGCATAATGTACAAAATTCAAGATAAGGTCTGTGTAGCGCAATGCATCGGCTTCACGAACCACATCAGTACGGGTCGTAAAGCGGCCTTTTTGTACATAGTGAATAGCCGGCTGAAAGCTGAAGAACTTTTTTTTGCCAAACGGCGCATCCACTACTAACCCGGCGGTAAATCCGGCACGGACATCGCCACGGGTATCGGCTCCACCAATTTGCCCGTACACATTGCTAAAATTCACACCGGAGCTGATGCCCACCTGTGCTTTTTGAGCCATACTGCTAAAGGAAAACAAACATCCTGTTGCAATGACAAGGAACAGTACTTTTTTCATATCAGTTATTTTGGTTTGCCTACTCATGTCGCTTTTCGGCGGTGGCGCCCTGTGGTTCACAGGGAATTATTTGTTTCTGATCTGCAGGAACCGGCAGGCCTCCGGAAAATCAGGGTTAAGATAATGACTTTTTCAAAAGTAGGGCAAAATTAGCAGATGAAAGGGGGATGAACAAACAAAAAAATGAGGGTTAGCAGTTTGTAAATAAAGGGTTTCCGCTTGGGGTATCCCATACAGACTGCCAAATCAACCACCCCCGGTTTCCGGCCGTACAACAAAGGAAGCCCCGCCTAAAACGCCATAATTTGCCTGGAAATCCCTATTTTTTAAGGAGAGCTGCAGGGAAAACCCAACTTCCCCATAAGGAAATCATCAAACGCCTGCCTTTGGTCTACCCGTCACTTTGCGGAAACTTGCGGCAACCCAGGCAGGGAAAAGAATGATACAATATGTCGGGACAAAGTTTCTGGCGGGTTCATTTTTGGTTCCATAACGAAATGCAACTGCCGGAGATAAATTTATATCAATTACAGAAACAGATTGTTTTTTACTGCTAATTTACATTTGAAATTCGGTACCTGGGCGCAGCGATGATGCAAAACACACACACATGAAAAAAATAGTATCAGCTCTATTCCTTTCCGTTGTATTGAGCAGCTGTGAGGTATTAAGGACCATTCCTGGTGGAGGTCTCACCGAGGTTGAAGCAGTGGGTGGTATCAAAGAAGCGCTGAGCCAGGGCTTGGTGAAAGCCGTGTTGCAGCTGAACAAAGAAGATGGATTTTTTAAAGATGCCCTTTATAAAATTTTAATGCCCCCCGATGCAAAAAAAATTGAAAATACCCTGAGGGATCTTGGCATGGGTAAAATGGTGGATAAAGCAATTCTGCAGATCAACAGGGCCGCAGAAGATGCAGCCGGATATGCAAAACCCATATTTGTGGATGCCATTAAAGGCATGACTATAGCAGATGCGATTGGGCTGGTGAGGAATGGGGACAGCAGCGCTACCCATTTTTTCCGGGAGAAAACCACCGATCAGCTGGTTGCTGCATTTTCGCCAGTTATCAAAAATTCTCTGGATAAACTGGATGCCACAAAATATTATGCAGATGTAGTGAACACATACAATAATTTTCCTACAACATTTAAGAAAATAAATCCCGATTTACCCGGTCATGTTACTGCAAAGGCAGTTGATGCATTATTTGACCTGGTTGCAAAAGAAGAAAGAAACATTCGTCAGAATATTGCGGCCCGTACGACAGATTTGCTGCGAAAGGTATTTGGGACAAAATGGTAATGCGCAACAAAATGACAATGTGTGACCTTCGTGGGGAGGAAAAAAGCTGAAGCCTCAGTCAGGGAAAATACTCCAGAACAGCAACACAATACGCCTCCTTGGGTCGTTGACACTGTAGTTACTGATTTTTGGATCCGGAAACTGTTCTCCTTTTCCTTCATAGATGTAAAAAACATTCCGGGCATAAATTCCCTGATCGCTGCGGCTGAGGGCATATTGTTCAAATAGCTTTTTTACCTCTTCTGCCCGGGCTCTCGACAGCTCTTTGTTTAATTCCTGTTTGTCGGGCTCTTTAGCCGACATGCTCATACGGGATTTGAGGCTGTTGTATAGCGAAGACCCTTCATGAATTGCAGTGGCATCGGCATAGCCCTTGATGCTGATAACCAACGACAAAATAAAATCTGGATATTTGCCGGCAAAGCGGTCAATTTCCCTGGTGGCGGGCTCAAAGAGTTTTCCAATATTGGCAACCACGGCCGGAGAGGCCTTGTAGCTGCCGGGTTCAAACAACACATCCTGGTCCAGCTTTACAACCATATTGGAACCAATCAGGTCTTCCAGGAATTGTATTTTTTTACTGATCAGTTGTGAGGATAGCCGGGTGGATGTAATGGCCTGCATGATCCTGTTCAGATCTTCTTTACTGACCAGGTTGCCATTGATGAGTACCGTATTCTGTTGAACCAGGCTGTCAATCTCTTTATGAGTGTGATCAATGAATTTTTTGACCTGCACACTTACCGTATCGGCCAGTTCGTTTTGTGCTTCTTTGTTATGCCTCTGTTCATCCAGCACCCGGAGATTATTTTCATATGAACCGAGTGTGCTGTTTTCTTTTTGCAAATCTCTTTTTGCAGTGCTTAACTTTTTCGGCGATACACAGGAAACAAGACCGATGGTAATTTCTGCAATAAGTATTAGTGAACTGATTCTTATGTAGTTCATAAAAATACAGTTTAGGAGGGTGATTCTTAAAGTTAAGGAAATACTACCAATGAAAAAAATCAGGAATTGGCCAGCAGAACCTGCCAGGCTGCAGCGCTGTCCCCGTTTGCCAGCAGTTGTTGTGCATAACGATGCAGTTCTGTTTCCAGATCATCAGGACTCATGCTGTAGTATTGAATGATTTGCTTCAGGTGCGGGTCATCAAAGGTGGGGTCAATGGCGGGCAGTTCACTCATATTACCCAACCGGCCAAGATCATTGCCTGTGAGGATGGTACTGCGCCGGATATGTTCCGGCAATGAATCTATGCCGATCCCCAATTGAGCATTAGGTTTGGGAACCTGAAACAAACTCTGCTCGTTGACTTCACAATACCAGTCGCCGCCAAGCCTTGCCACATGGTGAATTTTTCGCTGGTCCAGCTTATTATTATCATCAAGTAATGCATCATCAATATGAATTTTCAGCACTTCGCAAATCACCAGGTTGCCTGCGCCGCCTTCGGTACCCAGTGGTTTTACTTCAAGCACCTTACATTCCATCTTTGCTTTGCTTTCTTTGACCATGGGCGGCTTTACAAGTGTGGCAGGCACTTCTGTAAATCCGGCCTTGACGAACTCATTGACATCAACCGGAAATTCACAACTGGCCAGCGATTGCTGCTGCACCATATCAAAAGTTACAATATTAATAACCACCTCTGGTACTTCCTGTACATTTTCCAGTGTGTGTTTTTGTGTGTTATCACGAACCCTGCGAGAAGGTGAAAAAATTACAATGGGCGGATTGGAAGAAAAAAGATTGAAAAAACTGAATGGGCTCAGATTTACATGGCCCGACTGATCTATGGTGGAAGCCAGGCAGATGGGGCGGGGTGCCACCAGGTGCTGCAGGTAATATTGTTTTTCAGCAGGCCTTATGTTTTTCAGGTCAATGATCATTTACAATAAATTTTCTTCCAGCAAAATTGTTTCAATTTTTCTTGTCAGCTCATTAAGGTCGTGAGGAATATTGAATAAGAGGCAAATGACTATATTCTGATCAGGCACAAATTCAAAATCGGCACGGAAACCGCCCTGGCTGCCTGTATGCCCGATTCGTGTAAGCCCGTTGATGGTTTTTGTCAGAAACCAACTGGTGCCTACTGCCGGTTCTTTCCCGCTGTTCCAGTTGTCAAATTTTTTAACCCGCATACTGTTGCCAATGATCTCTGCATTCAGGAATGACGGTTTTTGCAAAGCAAGGTAATAGCGGTGAAGATCGATGACCGAGCACCAGATGCCCCCATTACCCGCAGCGCAAAATGTGGGCTCTTCTCCATAATCCAGCTCCCGGAGCACACCGTTTTCATTTATGTATCCATGTGCCACTCCTTTTTCCGGGTGTGGGCCATCCGTAATATCGCTTTCAGTCATTCCAGCAGGGGCAAAAATTTCTTTGCGGACGAAATCCTGCCATTTATTGCCTGTTACTTTTTCGATAATCAATGCAAGACCGTTGAAAGCAGGATTACTGTATTGGTACCGGCTTCCGGGTTCAAAAAGCAGGCTGTCTGTTTGCTGCACCGGGGCCCAGTTTTGTGCATCATCTGCGGTTAAATAGAAAATCGGGTTTTTGCTAACTTCCCGGTTATCGGGCAGTCCGCTCACATGGCTGAGTAAATGCCTGATCCTGACTTTTTGAGCAATAGCTTTGTTTTTAAATCCTGGAAAATATGCAAGCAGGGAATCATCCAGGCTGAGCAGTTTTCTTTGTTCTAGTATTAGAATGGCGTTACTTACAACAGTTTTGCTCACAGAACCTGTGTTAAATATCGTGTGCGGGGTTATGGGTTCTTTTGTATGTATATCTGCGAGGCCGTAACCTTTGCTGAATATGACATCCGTGCCGCGGGCAACCAGCACGGCACCTCCGGGCATATCCACTGCCAGGAATGCGGAAAATAATGAATCAATTCTGTAGGCGATTTTGTTCTGGCTCATTACACGAGAGGATACAGTCAGGAATGATAGAAAAAAAACAAGTTCCGCTTTTTTTATCATAGCGTTATTTTTTCTTATTCAGGATGCTCCAGTCATCCTCATCAGCCACGATGGTATTGCTGAGAATGCCCAGCCCTTCAATTTCCATCTCTACCACATCACCGGGAAGCAACCATTGTTCCGTATAATCAGGATCATTCCGTTTTCCGGTTCCGTTTAGCTCCAGGAAACATCCAGTGCCCACAGTACCGCTACCGATGACATCGCCGGGATACAGGTCGGCGCCATAAGACACCCTTTCAATGATCTCTGCAAAAGTCCAGTGCATATCAGCCAGGTTACCGTCACTTACCAGTGTACTGTTTATCTGGCATTGCATCCGCAGGTTCCAGCTTTTACCGGTATGGTTTTGTTTTGCTGGAACTTCAAAAGCCTGCAATTCATCCGGTGTGACCAGCCATGGACCAATAACGGTCGAGAAATCTTTTCCTTTGGCGGGGCCGAGATTCAAAAGCATTTCTTCCATCTGCAGCCTTCTGGCACTCAAATCATTCATGATCATCAGGCCTCCGATGTATGCATCAGCTTCTTCTGCCCTTATATTCCTGCCATGCCTGCAAATGACAATGGCGGCTTCCAATTCAAAATCCAGTTTTTCAAAATGATCGGGCATGCAACGAATATCACCGGGTCCCTGTATGCTGTGGTGGTTGGTAAAATAAAAAACAGGAAACTGATCAAACTCTGCGATCATCTCAGCATTACGGTTTCGCCTAGCGGCTTCTACATGCTGGCGAAATGCATAACCATCTCTGCAGGAGGTAGGAAACGGTACCGGCGGCAGCAATGACACATCACTGAGTGGTACACATTTGTTACTGGAACGGGTCCCTTCACGCAGCATCAGTTCGCCCGCCTGGGCTATAGGAAAACTGTCGTCCCAGTAATTCAGGAACATACTCATTGTAGTAGGCAGGTCGGGGTGCAGCACTTCCATATCATAAACCATTTTGTTGATCAGTACACCCAGTTGTTCATGTCCTTCTTTCAGGTAGCTGATTAATTTCATCCTTGTAAAACTTAATGTTTGCTAAGTTAGTGAGGTTGTTTGTAAATTGTGGCAATGAAAAAATGGCTGATCTTATTGTAGCTCCCTTTTCAGTCTTTTCAAAAACAGGATGAGCCTGCCGGTTGGATCAGGACACACCAGCTGGGCTATACACCCCGGGGGAAAAAGTTTTATCATCAACTGCCTGCATTCATAAAATTTTTGAAACAAAAAGGATATCATTTTCAAAGGGTTGATGACATGCTTCATGATGATTGAAATCTCTTGCATGGGTGTTATGAATTTTTACAACAACCTTCCGGGTCACTCAGCCTCCTCCTTATCTTTGCAGGATGCAATTCGAAAAAATACATAATAAAGGACAGGCCCGATTGTTTAAAAACCCTGTCCTGGAAGCTCTGACCAAGGCACATCCGCTGGTCATCTGGGGCATGTATATCCCCATCCTGAGTTATATTATCTATCTTGCAGCAACGAAATACCGGTTTTCGGCCGGCACGATCTTACTGGTGTTTTTTACCGGAATGTTTTTCTGGACACTTTTTGAATATGTCGCACACCGGTTTATTTTTCACTGGGTGCCCAGGTCACCCACTGCTACCCGAATTGTTTATACCATGCACGGCAACCACCATCATTATCCACGGGACAGGCAGCGACTTTTTATGCCACCGGTTCCCAGTCTTATTATTTCTTCCTCATTATTCGGGCTGATGTATCTGCTTATGGGAAGCTATGCCTTTATGTTCTTCCCCGGGTTTTTGCTCGGTTACCTGGTGTATGGTACAATGCATTACGCAATTCATGCCTGGAATCCTCCCTTCAAGTGGATGAAAGCTTTATGGAGAAATCATCACCTGCATCATTATAAAAATGAGCACATGGGTTTTGGAGTCAGCTCCACCGTTTGGGACCGGATTTTTGGCACTATGTTCGATCTGAAAAAAGAAAAAGAGGATAAAGAAAAGGTGAAAGAACTGATGTTCGAAAAAAAATCCCCGGTTCCTGAAAAAGATTCAAATAAAGAATAACGGCTACTGAGCTTTCCTGTGCATAATTTTTGATCTGTCCATGAGAAGACACGCAATTTTGCTTCTGTTTTATTTTCCTGTATGGCTGCTATCGTGCAGAAACGGGAATAAGGAGCATGAAAAAGTGCCGTTCCTTTCAGCCGCTGAGTCAGTACGGCTGAACCAGGTCATCTATAAGCAAAATTTTGCTGAGGCATTGGCAAAATATGTACCTGCATTTGAAGCCCTGTTTGTTCCCGGCTCTGTGAACGGAAATTTTGCTTGCATAGTTCGAAAAAAAGGAACAACTCAATATGCATTGATTATTCGGGGATCCATGATAGAATTCAGCAATGACGGTTTCCAGAATTTTGTCGTGCAGGATTTTAACATCTTTACCATCCGTGCATGGAATTATACAGATACCGTACGGGGTGCCTATATCAGCAACGGGGCATGGATCGGCTTTCAAAACCTGTTACAACTCAGGGACAACATTTCAGGATTAACCATTAAAGAGTTCATGGAACAGAAGATTCCCGGTGACGCCAGCCTGGTTATTACAGGTCATAGTTTAGGCGGTAACCTTGCCTATCCAATGGCCGGCTACCTGAAAAAAGAATTGCACACTGAACAAAAAGAGAACCTCCAGCTCATCACTTTTGGGGCTCCTGCTGCTGGTAATGCAGCTTTTGTGAAAGATCTGGAAGAAAAATATCCTGCTGCTGAACGATATACAACCGATAAAGATATTGCCACTGTTTTCCCGGATATGGGTAAAGTAAAAGAGATTGCTCATATCACCGGCCTTGACAGTGTACTGCAATTAAGCAAGCTGAATATTCCCGGCATCAATATGCTACAGACAAGTGACTTGCTGGACATTGCAGGTGAAATTTTGAAACTAACGAAAGTAATCAATGAAACGAACCGGTATGTACAAAGCCAACGACACCTTCGTTTACTGACTGTTGGTGCTACGGAAATTCCTACTGATACTTTTTATACGGCAGAAAGTTTGTTCAACAGGGCCTACCAGTTTCATAAAGTGGACAGATATGCGGCTTTATTAGGGGTTGACCCACTTGAATAAACGGAGTGTGCGGCCTACCATTTTTCATCGTCCGGTATATCTTTTGGATTCCGGGTTTGCTTTCGGCTTTCAATTTTTTGCAACTGCCTTTCAATAATCAGGTTGGCAATATGACCGGCACTGTCTTCTCCCTGTTTATGTTGTAAGAGGGCTCTCATTTTTGACTCACTTACATCAATGCGGTAAAGCAGGGAAACCAGCTTTTCAAAATCTGTATTGATAAGATGATTGACATGATTGGTTACAGCAGTCCGTATCTCCTTCAGGCTTAATTTGGGCGACACTACAAGGCCCAGGTCCCTGTTGAGTATTTCGGTAAGAGAATTATTTTCCATGGCATACAATCAGTTTAATGAAGCCAATTTTGGCTCTATCGCCCCAAGTCCAAATAAGGCAAAATCGTACTTCACGGGATCATCCTTATCCAAAGTTCGTACGTATTCAGTTAGTTCTAAGGCAGTCTCCCAGTCATTTTGTTTTCTTTTCAGAATACCCAGCTGCCGGGCCACCCTTGCTACATGTACATCAAGAGGGCAAATGAGCTGTGCCTGTGAAATGTCTTTCCAGATGCCAAAATCAACCCCTTTATCATCACGCCTCACCATCCAGCGGAGGAACATATTCAGTCTTTTGCAGGTTGAGTTTCTTTCGGGGGAGGCAATATGTTTTCGGGTTCTTTCAGGTATGTCTTCCAACGAGAAAAAATAATGGTGAAAACCCGTCAGCATTTTTTCGGTTGTATTGCCGTGCCGGGTGAAGGCCAATTCTAGACTTTTATGACTGCTATAATGCTGTTTGAAAAATGCAACAAAATAAAGCAGATCGGTGTCGTTGAATGTACGGTGCTGAAATCCCTGTAATCTTTTCAGATCCTTTACATTATGGTTTCTGATAAAATCATAAGGAGCCTTATCCATCAGCTGCATCAGTTCTTTTGTTTTGTTGATGATAGTAGTACGGTTCCCCCAGGCAAAAATGGCAGCAAAAAAACCGGCAATCTCAATATCCTGTTTTTTCTTAAACAGATGAGGTATGCTGATGGGATCTGTTGAAATAAATGAAGGTTGATTATAAAAATCAGCCTTCTGGTCCAGAAAATCTTTGAGCTGTTTTTTATGCATGATTTATTTACCCGATGGCCTGGGCCAGATCTTCTATCAAGTCATCGGCATCCTCAATGCCCACACTTAACCTGATCAGCGTGTCAGATAGACCATTTTTTATTCTTTCTTCTCTTGGTATGGAAGCATGCGTCATGCTGGCCGGATGATTGATCAGTGATTCCACGCCGCCCAGGCTTTCTGCAAGTGAAAAAAGCTTTGTGGCAGACAAAACTCTTTTGGCTTCTTCCACGCTATCATTTTTCAGTTCAAATGAAATCATTCCGCCAAATCCTTTCATTTGTTTTTGAGCAATGGCATATCCCGGATGATCCTGGAAGCCGGGCCAGAATACTCTGCCCAACTTTGGGTGATTCCGGAGCCAGTGAGCAATTTTTTCTCCATTTTCACAATGTGCTTTCATGCGCACGCCCAGGGTTTTGATGCCACGTAATACCAGAAAGCAATCCATGGGTCCGGGTACGGCGCCACAACTTTTCTGAATGAAGTATAATTTTTCCCTCAGGTCTGCATCGTTCATGATTAATGCGCCCTGTATCACATCGCTGTGGCCACCAAGGTATTTTGTAGCAGAGTGCATCACGATATCGGCACCCAGGTCAAGAGGGTTTTGTAAGGCAGGAGAAGCAAATGTATTATCGACCACCAGCAGGCAGTTCCGGGATCGGGTAATGGCAGCGATGGCCGCAATATCCGACACATTCATCAGCGGGTTTGTGGGTGTTTCCATCCATACCAATTTCGTTTTATTGCTGATGGCATTGGCCACGTTATCAGGATGGGTTGTGTCCACAAACCGGAAACTGATTCCCAGTCGTTCAAAAACTTTGGTGAAAAGCCGGTACGTGCCGCCATACATATCGTTGGCACAAACAACTTCATCCCCGGAACTCAGCAATTTAATAACAGCATCAGTAGCTGCCACACCACTACTGAATGCCAATGCAAATGTTCCGTGTTCAATAACGGCCAGGGCCTCTTCAAGCGCCGTTCTTGTGGGATTCTGGCTGCGGGCATATTCGTAGCCCTTATGTGTGGCAGGCGCTTCCTGCACATAAGTAGATGTTTGAAAAATCGGAGTCATGATGGCACCGGTGGAGGGATCGGGATGCATTCCTGCATGAATAAATTTTGTAGCCGCTTTCATGTGTTTGTTTTTTGGTGATCCGCATTGAGCGAATTAATTTCTTGCCACATGGTATGCCCTGTCATTATTCCGGTTTGTAAACGGGCTATGTTTATGGGCATTTTAATACGTAATGATTCACGTGGAGATGCAAAGATGCTGAATTCAGGCTATTTAAAAAGCAGGGAGGCTGCAAAGTAACGCCAGTCATAATTATTCGCTTCGTAAGCGGCAAGCGGGACGACCGGTTTTTGCTGTACAGATGGCATGAGAATTTTCTCTTCCACCAGTTTTTTTCTGGCTTGCTGTATTGCGTCTGTGACTTCGGGCAGCTGCATCCATTGAACCTGCGGGGGTTCAAAGCCGGTTTTGTCTCTTCGCCAGATGATATTTTCCGGGAGATGCCGGGTCATGCTTTCACGGAGCAGCCACTTATTCCAGCCATTTCTTATTTTAAAATGTGCAGGTAATGAAAAAAGAAACTCCACCAGCTGGTGCGATAAAAAAGGAAGCCGTACTTCCACGCCGTGCGCCATTGAATTCCGGTCTGCATAGCGTAATAATTCTTCGAGTCCGTATGTAAAGCAATTAAACCGCAGCACTCCGTTGAGCGAAAAGTGATCGGGCGGCGTGTAATATGCTGCTTTACTGTGCTGCTGCACAAAGGCAGGGTCAAGGTCTTTTTGCCTGAGTGATCGCAACAGGTATTGCCGCTCCATCACAATACTGGCAAAAGCAGGAAACCATGCTGCTATTTTATTTTTCCATGTAAATGGTTCCCGGATTCCTAGTTTTAGTGCAGCCTTGCGTTCCCCGCTTGATGATAGTTTCCCACGGCGATACAACTCCTGCCAGTACCACTTGTAATATTTCGGGTATCCTGCCAGCAGTTCATCAGCGCCCTGGCCATCGAGCAAAACTTTTACGTTGTGCTGCGATGCCAATTCATACACTTTATATTGAGCAAAAATTCCAGCCGACCCAAATGGCTCTTCCTGGTGCGCACACAGTTTATCCCAGTATTGCAGCAGTTCATGGCCCGATACGCTGCTGATATGGTGCGGCAGGCCAAATGTTTTTGTGACCTGTGCTGCATAGGCCAGCTCATCTTTTTCAAAATCAGGGAAACTAGCTGTAAAAGCTTGAGGTGGATCTTCGGCAGCAAGGCTGTGCATGATGGCTACCACAGAAGCACTGTCGGGGCCGCCGCTGAGAGAGCTGCCTACAGCTACATCGCTGCGGAGCCTTCTTTCAACGGAGGTTCGTAACAACCCGCTAAATTGCTCAATGGCATCATGGCTGCTGAGAGGAGCGGATTCCTTTTCCGGGTCTGCATTCCAGTATTTCTTCAGACTGAATGAAAAATATACAAATGAAAATTTGAGATAAGTGGCAGCCGGCAGCCTGAAGATTTGTTCGTAAAATGTTTCCCCGGGTTGTTCGGGGTTGCTGGTATACCCGATGGTAATAAAATTGAACAGCATACTCCTGTTGGGAATTTTTGGAACACCCACCTTCCATAGTGCTTTCATTTCTGAAGCAAACAAAAAACAATTGTCGTGCAGGCAATAGAAAAAGGGTTTTTCGCCCAAACGGTCCCTTGCAGCAAACAGCTCATTTGATTGTGCATCCCATATGGCAAAGGCAAACATTCCGTCAAACTTTTGCAGGCAGTCTTCTTTCCAGCAATCATATGCAGCGGCTACAACTTCAGTATCTGTTTGCGAGTGGAAACGATATCCTTTTTGAAGCAGTTCATCTCTTATTTCCCGGTAATTATAGATTTCGCCATTATGGATGATGTAATACCGGCCGAGGCAGGGCATAGGTTGTGAGCCGGCTGCCGTGAGATCAATGACAGAAAGCCTTCGGTGGCCAAGCAACACGGTATTGCTCTTATTGCACCAATGACCTTCAGCATCCGGGCCGCGGTGGACAATGCTTGCGGTCATTTGTTGCAGATGCTCCTGCCGGAATCGTTCGGGATTTGCCTGTATAATGCCTGCTATACCGCACATGTATGTAAATATCCGATTAATCCTTGTACCTACGCATGCTGCAATAAAGGATAGTGAGTACCATTGCGAAGAGGCAACCTTGATCCTATGGTCAGAATTTGATTAAAAGACAATGGGAAGCGCCACCCGGGTCATATCCCAGGCAATGACCAGGTTGCACCCGATGGCAGTCTTTTCAAACATCATTGAAAGAAATTCAACCGGAGCATCGTTTTTCTGAAGCGTAACATCAGTGCGTACTACATCTTTGCGGATGTCGTATTTGAAAGATCCCCAGATATCCGTATCGCGGTTCACAATTATTGTCCAGCTGCCCTCATTTACGACGGCATACAGGGTATACCTGCCAGGTTTGATTTTTTTGCCCCCGATTTTTACCGTTCTGAAAAAATGAATTTCCGTGGCTTCATTGGCACCCAGCCTCCAGAGTTCACCCTGTTTTACCAGCCCGCCAAATATTGTTCTGCCGGCTTTCTGAGGCCGGCTGTACACAACCCTAGCTGCCAGCGGTTCGGTAACCTTGTCCTGGATTTTTAAAACCGGATAGCGGTCTGGGTAGTAGCTCATATCCATTGGAGATTTATCAACCTGGGGCAGGCTGTTGTGTTGTGCCATCAGGCTAAGGAATATCATCTGAAAAATGAGCAGGAGGAATAGAGCTTTCTTCATATATAGTTTTTTAAGGTAAATTTTTAAAAAATTATTTCATTCCTAACATCAAGTGCCGGTTTTTTGATCAGCTTGCCGGTTCCATATTTTTCCCGGTGGCACAGAAATTTTCAACAGAGCATAAAATTAACAATTTGTGGCGGTGATTGTTTACCCAGGTAAATTGTTTCAGAGAAAACCGTCAAATATGTTTTTTGCAAAGGCTTCCGCTTCGCCCCAAAAATGACGATAACAGGTTTTTAATAGTTGGTAGTTTGTTTCAAAAAGGCTGAAAGCTGTTTGACTGTCGCTCATATACAATGCCCGTCTGACCAGGCCGGCAATACTTTTCTGAATGCCCCAGCGGCTGTGATAGTTAAACAACCAGTTTTGCTGTTTCATATAAGCATACATTCCGGCAAAACGATTGGGAAACCAGGCCGACTGTTTATCCATTGTTGTAAAAACAGAAATGGAAAAGTTATACAGGCTTTCATTACTGAAAACAGTTTCATCTGTTGCCAGAAAGTGGTCATATACGACATCTACCATTGCGCCGCTATACAGGCGGTACCGGGGCCGGAACACTGATTTTGCCTCACGGTTGGCATCGTGCCGGTCGGTAAAATGGTCTATAGCCCTGTGCAGTTCAATGCCCTGCTGAATTTCTATGGGATAGCGGAACCTGCTTTTCCCTTTTACAAAATCGCTGATCATATTCCCGGTCAGAATTCCGGGATGACCAAAGGACAGGTATGCATGGGCCAGGTAGTTCAAGTACTAAATATACAGCCGGGGTTTGTATTATGGCGTGCTGGTTTTTCTTTTCTTTTCACGATACAGCCTGTAAGAATAGATACAGGGCCATAGGGTGATGATGCTCATTGTGACAATGAAAAGAATCCATGCAGCATTGGGTGCAAGAAACAGGCAGGCGACTGCAAGGAACAAACCACCAGCAAACCAGAGCTTGCCGGCCAATGCATGGGTTTTTCTCCAGTTCTCCCCGCTTTCCAGCGTCCATGGCAGACGCAATCCGGCAAAATAATTTGGTTTGATGTTATGGATGTAATTCCCGATGAATGCAAACAATAGCCCGGTACCTGCCAGTACCAGGCCTGTGTTGAACCGGATATTTCCCTGTGAACTGCTGTAGATAATGAGGCAAAGCAGAGCTGACAGAAAAAGCACCAGCCCATAAGCAAGGATGCGCAGCCTGCTCCTGTTTTCTGCCGCATATTTTTTTGGATCAATACGATAGATATTTGAGAGCAACAGGTACAAAACAGGATTCAGTACTGTGAGCACAATACAAAGGGTCAGCAATTCCTTTTTACTGCCCAGTCTGTCTGGTTTGCCGGTCCAGTCAAAGTGCATGGTCACCTGTTCCGGCAACCGGTTCCAAACAATCGCAAGGTAAAGTACAGGCACTGCCATAATCAGCCATACGGTGTACTGAAAATACTTGTTCATTTTATTTCTTTTTTGATTTGAACTGTAGGAGCCATTTGATGATTTCGTCTACTACGGTTGTGTTGAGTGAATAATAAATAAACTGCCCTTCTTTTTCTGCACGCACCAGTTTGGCCTGCTTTAGCAGGTCCAGGTGATGCGATATACTGGGACCGGAAATGGTAAACTGCTCTGCTATTTCGCCGGCGGTCATATCCCGCTGCTGCAGCAGTTGAAGTATTGCTCTCCTGGTGGGGTCATTCAGCGCTTTAAAAACAGGGTTCATCTGCTGTTAGTAATTCAATATTTAGACAAATATCTAAATAATTGTTGTGTGCGGAGTAATTTTTTTTCAAAATCACACAAACATGTGAGCGGGCCGGATAACCGGCATATGAGCGGGCCAGGCGGTACATTTTTTTGCCTCCTGTTAAGATAGCTTAACACTCTGTTCCATTTATCATACAGCAGAGGCTGTTGGTCAAAATTCAATACATCGGGTCTGTAACCTGTCATAGTTTTGTACCGTCATACAGGCAAAGAAATTTATTGTAATCTAAAATAATTAATTATGAAAAAGTTTTTGATCATTATGTCCCTTGCACTGAGCGCCATGAGTGTACAGGCAAGAGATCCGGAGGTAACTCCCGAGGTGCTGGGTGCATTTCAGAAAGAATTTGCCGCGGCCCGTGAAATTTCATGGACTGTACATACAGAGTACATCCAGGCATCGTTTGTGTACAACGACCGTTATCTCACAGCCTATTACAACAGTACTGGTGAATTGCTTGGGCTGACCCGTTTTTTAAGCCCGGCAGATCTGCCGTTGTCTCTTCAGGCTGATCTGAAGAAAAATTACAGTGAATTCTGGATTACAGATCTTTTTGAAGTGGCTTCACAAGAAGGTACGGCTTATTACATTTCAGTTGAAAATGCGGATAGCCGCCTTATTCTGAAAGCAACAGATTCACGCAAATGGTATCATTACAAAAAATTCAGGAAATCATAATGCCTTTTTCCTGCTTCAGGATATAATTAGTTTTGGTGTGTGGTAAAACAACCCCGTTTCTGCTTAGTGCAGGCGGGGTTTTGTTTTAAAGCAGTATTTTTGCCGCAGTTTGTTGCCGGCCGGTAGCCGGAAAATCATCCTTTTTTACCCCAACAACAAAAAATGAACAAAGGACCAGTCTCACAATTCATCGGGCATCATTACCGGCATTTTAATGCGGCTGCACTGGTAGATGCTGCCAAAGGTTATGAGTCACATATCAATGCCGGCGGAAAAATGATGATTACACTTGCCGGGGCCATGAGCACTGGCGAACTGGGCCTTTCACTTGCTGAAATGATCCGCCGGGGAAAAGTGGATATCATCAGTTGTACCGGGGCCAACCTGGAAGAAGATGTGATGAACCTGGTAGCACATTCCCATTACAAACGCATCCCTCACTACCGCGACCTGACAGCACATGATGAATGGGAGTTGCTCGAAAATCACTACAACCGGGTAACGGATACCTGCATACCAGAGGAGGAGGCGTTTCGCCGTTTGCAAAAACATCTTGTGAAGCAATGGAAAGAAGCAGAAGAAAAAGGAGAAAGATTTTTCCCGCATGAATTTTTGTACAAAGTGATTGCAAGCGGAGAATTAAAGCAGTATTATGAAATAGACCCAAAAGACAGTTGGGTGCTGGCAGCGGCTGAAAAAAATATACCGATCGTGGTACCCGGATGGGAAGACAGCACGACCGGAAATATTTTTGCCAGTTATGTGGTGAAAGGGGAACTGAAGGCCTCAACGGTAAAAAGCGGTATTGAATACATGGTGTGGCTAACGGACTGGTACAGAAATCATTCATCCGGAAAAGGAGTTGGGTTTTTCCAGGTGGGCGGAGGTATTGCTGGCGATTTCCCAATTTGTGTGGTTCCGATGATGTACCAGGACCTGGAGTGGCATGATGTACCGTTCTGGAGTTATTTCTGCCAAATCAGTGATTCTACCACATCATACGGTTCCTATTCCGGTGCAGTGCCAAATGAAAAAATTACCTGGGGCAAACTGGACATAAATACTCCAAAGTTTATAATCGAAAGCGATGCCAGCATTGTGGCTCCGCTGGTCTTTGCGTGGGTGCTGGGCTGGTAAAAAATATGTACACGAATTGAAAAAAGAAAAACTGCAGGGGTCACCTGCAGTTGTTATTTATAGGCAAAAGGGATAGGATTTAAGGGTTCTTTGCGGTTGTTTTATGTGATTAATGTCGCCGGTCCCAGCGGTCTTCTCTCCTGTCGCGGATGTCTTCTCTGCGGTCTCTGCGGTCTTCCCTGCGGTCCATCACATCTTCTCTGCGGTCACGGACATCTTCGCGGCGATCACGGATGTCTTCCAGCCGGTCACGCAGGCCCCCGTCATGCATGGCATCAAAAACATCTTCAATTCTGTCGAGTACATCTTCCCTTCGGTCTCTTACATCTTCTCTGCGATCACGGATATCCTCGCGGCGGTCCCGCACATCTTCACGCCGGTCACGCCGGTCTTCCAGCCTGTCGTAATACCTTCTTTGCGCCTGTGCGGAGTTGCCCGCAGAAAGAACAGTTGTGAGCAATGCGAGAACGAAAAATGATTTCATAATTTGATTCGTTTTCATGTGGTTCGTTTTAATTGATTTTTAATGTTGCCTCATTTTACAAGGCGGATCTTGAAACGGGCTTCAAAATTTTCGTTGTTTTCTGAATGATTGCTACTGGAAAATTTTGCCGCTCATTGCATGTATATTTTTTATTTGCAAACCGGTTTCAGAAAATCAGACTGGAACGGTATGGCGGGGTTTAAAAGGTTGGGCATAAAAAAACCGGCTGTAAATAAATCAGCCGGTTTATGGTGGCAGTATAATTGTTAAAATCCCCGCAACGGCTCCAGCTTCACATCTCTCTTCAGCATTTCTTCCCGGTTGGCCATTTCCCATGCAGTATAAAATACCAGCTGGCCTCTTTTTGCCATCAGCGGGTAGTTGATTTTATCCGGCGTATCGGTTGGCCGGTGATAGTCGGCATGAGTGCCGTTAAAATAAAAAATAATGGGTATCCCTTTTTCAGCAAAATTGTAATGGTCGCTGCGGTAGTAAAAACGGTTGGGGTCTTTCGGATCGTTATATTTTCTGTCGAGCTTCATCTTTGTATAAGTATTGTTGACCTGGTCGGTGATGGCTGCAAGATCGGTACTGAGCTTATCATCCCCGATAATGTACACATAGCCGGTGGAATCTTTGTCTTTGAGATACTCGGTGCCAATGCGGCCAATCATATCAATATTCAAATTCGCCGTGGTTTTTTCCAGCGGAAAAACGGGATGTTCCGAGTAATAACGGCTGCCCCATAAACCTTTTTCTTCACCACTTACCGTCATAAATAAAATACTGCGCCGCGGGCCTTTGCCTTCAGCTTTTGCTTTTGCAAATGCCTCGGCCAGCTCCAGTATGGCTGTGGTACCGCTGCCATCATCATCGGCCCCGTAAAAAATGGTGGTATCGTTTCTTTTTCCCACATGATCATAATGCGCAGTGAGAACCAGGTATTCATCCTTCTTGTCGCTTCCTTCTATGAGACCCAGTACATTGGATACCTGCGTGGTCAGGATGGCTTTTGAATAAGCAAGTTCAATTGATGACTTGTATGTTTTGCCTGTCAACCCTCCGTCTTTTATTTTTTTGGCCAAATCTTTCCCGTCTTCTCCCATAATTTTTGCAGCAACATCCATAGATACGGAAAATGTAAATGGCATTTGTGCAGCCCGGAATCCTCCGTTCATACTCCAGCCACCTGCTCCGCCTGCGGGTCGCCGGGGAAAGCTTCCTGAAATTATCAGTACGGCTGCTGCACCCCTGTTCATGGCGGCTTCAATACGGCCAAAAATGCTGCCGGGTGAATTTCTGCCCGGCTGTGAAGATTTATAGTCTGCCGGAGTGGCGTCGGCGATCATCACAAGCTTGCCGGCCACTTTCAGGTCTTTGTAATCATTCCTGATATCGCCATCGGCAATTCCATAGCCTGCAAACAAGGCTTCAGAAAAACGCATTTCGGCAGAAAAAATGCCGGGCTGCGGAAGGTAATCTTTATTCAGCTCAAAAACATTGTTGTTTACCTTCAGAGCCGAACCAGTCAGCGAGTCTTTATACAGCGGGTAGTATTGCCGGAAGCTTCCGTTATTGCCGGGGGTCAGACCCAGTGAGGCAAAATGAGATTCAATATAGCGGGCTGCTTTTTCCAGGCCGGGGGATGGGGTGTCTCTTCCTTCCATTTCTTTTCCGGCAATGATATACAGATGTTTTTTCATGTCTTCGGCGGTAATGCCCGCTGCTGTTTTTTCAGCGGCTTTATTCTTTTTTTGGGCCATACCTGCCAGCGGTAGCAAACAAATCAGGAGGACAACAGAGAATTTATTTTTCATGTGGTAAATTTTTGGGGCTCATCCAACTTTGATCCATTGGGGTGAAACAAGGTTGCAGATGTAATCAGCAAGCGGGTAAATATAAATGACCCAAAATAAAGCGGGGAATAAAAAAGGATGACCGGTAGCATCAGGTGCAGGCAATTTTATCAACCCTGCGTTGATGCCGGCCCCCTTCAAAAGCAGTGGTCAGGAAAGTGGCTACCATTCTTTCCACATCTCCTTCCCGTACAAACCGGGCCGGAATGCAGATGATATTGGCATCATTATGCTGCCGGGCCAGCTTGGCCAGCTCTTCGCCCCAGCAAATAGCAGCCCGTACACCCTGGTGTTTATTGGCTGTCATGGCTACTCCGTTGGCGCTTCCGCAAAGCAAAATACCCAGGGAGGCTTTTCCTGTTTCCACCGCTTCGGCCACCGGGTGGGCAAAATCAGGGTAATCTGCAGATTCTTTACTGTGTGTGCCATAATCAGTGAAGGCAATACCTTTTCCTTCAAGAAATGAAATCAGGTCTTCCTTAAAATCAAAACCGGCATGATCGCTACCAATGGCAACAGGCTTACTGAGGTCAAATGATAATAACATAACAATAAATCAGGTACTGTGAAAAAGGGTTTGCACAACAAAGCTAAATGGAAACTGGCATACCCTGAGCAGGCACTGTGTAAAACATTTTCCCGGATATCAGCTCCATTCTTTTGTCCGTTGATCCTGTTTCTTATTGATGCGGGCTGCGATCCGGATCCCGGCTTCGTACAGCAGGTACAGAGGAATGGTTACTATACCCAGGCTGAAGGGATCGGTTGTGGGAGTGATGATTGCAGCGGCAATTAAGATCAGCACAATAGCGTGGCGGCGGTATTTACGCAAAAACCGGGCTGTAAGGATGCCCACTTTTGCCAGTATCATGATGAGCAGGGGCATCTGGAACAGGACACCAATACCCACCGTTGTGTAAATCAGGTTTTCCAGGTAATCTGAGAAATTGGGCAACACCATCACCTTATCACTCAGGGTATAGCTGAAGTAAAAATTGATCATAAAAGGGGTAAGCACAAAATATCCGAAGAATACACCAGTAAAAAAAAGCAGCGAGACCCAGAACACAATGCCCCTTGTTCTTTTTCTTTCTTTTTCAGACAGAGCAGGACGCACAAACTTCCAGAACTCCCAGAATACATATGGGAATGCAACGATGAGCCCGCCGATAAATGAAATGGTAAAGGATGAAATAAACTGCCCCGTCATGGTATTGCTTTGAAAACGGGCATCGACCGGGGTGACACATACCGTATCGCCAAGTCCCAGCCAATGGCTCAGATTGCAGAACCATTTATACGAAATAAAATTTTTATCGGTAGGGGCAAAGAGTACCTGATCCACAATATCCCTGATAAAAATGAATACCACTATTGCACCAATGAGTATGGCAACAACCGACCGGATGATATGCCAGCGCAGCTCTTCCAGGTGGTCAATGAAAGACATTTCGCCACCTGCGCTGTTTTGTTGCTTTCTTTTGCCTAAAAAATCGAGTAGTGCCATTTGTTTTCCGCTGGCAAAGATAAGCGGGAAGGAGGATTTGATTCATTGTTTGGCAGGTTCATGAAACAGAGACTGATGACAGCATGATGCTTCTGCTATTTTTCAATGTTGCCAATAAAGATTCAGGTATGCACAACTCTTTTCTATTGCGCCTGACTACAGGTTGTATGTATTAAGTAATGCCCAATCAGCCAAAGACCCGCTATTTCAGCTTCTTCATCTTCACGGTTTCAATCCTGGTATCGCTGACGGCGATGATCTCAAATTCAAAATCGTCAATAATCATCCGTTCTTTTTGGCGTGGTATTTTTTCGTGGTGTGCGATGATATAACCTGAAAGTGTTTCCGCATCGCTGTCTTCAAACCTGAATCCGTATTTTTCTTCCAGGTGGTCGAGTTCAATCCTTCCGGAGAAAATGAATTCATCTTCATTGATTTTCTTTTCCGGCAACTCGTCTGTGTCGTATTCATCCCGGATGTCTCCAAATAATTCTTCCAGCAGGTCTTCCATGGTCACGATGCCTGCAGTGCCTCCAAATTCATCCACCACCCATGCGATGCTTTTTCTTTCTTTTGTCAGCTTTCCAATCAAATCTATGGCGCTCATACTTTCGGGTACAGCGGGTATCGGGTGCAGCATGTCTGCAATAGATGCCGGCTTCCGGAACAGGTCGAGCTGGTGCACATACCCGGTAATATGGTCAATATTTTCACCGTATACGATCAGCTTACTCAATTTGGTTTCTATAAATTTCTGGTGCAGTTCTGTCATCGTGGCCCTGTTGCTGATACCGGTTATTTCTTTCCTGGGAACCAGGCATTGCCTGATTTTTACTTTCGGCAGTTCCTGAGCATTTTCCATCAACTGGGCATTATGATCTTCCCGTTGATGTGTGTGCGCCTGCTGAAACAGGTTTTTGAGGCTGCTGCGGTTCAGTGGTTCGCTTTTACCGGACAAACGAATATTGAAAATGTATTTCAGCAGCCACTCAGCAAATAGTACCAATGCAACTGCCAACGGGGAAAAAATGCCGTAAAAAAAACTGAAGATACCGGCAAAGCGGATCAGTAGTCTATTGCTCCTGGCCCGGAATATTGCCCGGGGAATAAATTCTGCCACAATTAAGATGATGAATGTGGCGAGTGCTATTTCGGCGCCCATCCTTAGTTCCGCCCGGCGCAGGCCTGCATAGTCCCATACAGGACGAAGGGTGGCGCTGATCTGCAGGGAAAACAGTACGAGGCAAACCTGGTAACCCGTCAGGGTAGTTCCGATAAAGCGGACTGGTGATTCCAGGAACCGGCTAACCAGCCTGTGGGAGCGGCCGCCCTGTTTTTTCCCAACTTCCAGTGCAAGGCGGTTGGCGCTGAAAAATGCCATTTCCATTCCCGCAAAGAAAAACATGAACAAAAGAGGCAGCAGAAATAAGAGGATAGAAGCAGCCGGTTCCATGATACGAAGTTACTCCTTACAGGATGTTTAAAAAATCCCGGACCAATTGTTCAGCTTCGGCACAGGCCTTTTCCAGTTTATCGTTCAGGATGATGTGGTTAAACCGGTTTTTAAATGTCATTTCATAAGCGGCCTTGCTGATACGGGCTTTCAGAGATGCGGGGCTCTCGGTACCTCTTGACTGCAGCCTTTTTGCAAGATCTTCCAGCGACGGAGGCTCAATGAACAGCGAAATGCTTTGTCCGGGGTATTGGGCCTGCACATTGATACCGCCTTTGACATCTACATCCAGCAGTGGTGTTTGTTGCATATGCCAGATCCGGTTCAGTTCTGATTTCAGGGTACCGTAGTATTTACCGGTGTACACCATTTCCCATTCTGCAAATTCATTTCTTTCGATCCGGTGCCTGAATTCTTCGGCGCTGATGAAGTAATAATCAACCCCGTGCTGTTCATGATTGCGGGGCTCCCGGGTTGCACACGACACGGAAAAGGCCAGTTGTGCAGGCAGTGCTTTCAGCAGGTGACGAACCACCGAGGTTTTTCCGGCTCCGGAAGGTGCGGCTATGATGATGATTTTATTTGAAGTAGTCTGAGACATAAGACCCGGTTGGCAAATGTAACAGAAATAGTGGCAACAGGCCGGGCGAAAAGAAGCAGGAACTGCTGTGTCCGGTTTTGATGCGCCTCCGTTGAAACTGGCAACACACCGGGAAAAAAATTCCAGCCCGCAAAAATCACTTCCGCATAATTGTTAACGGGAAGGTTTATTTTTTTCTTCGTACACAAATCCTCTTTCGGTAATGCTGATGGGGATATGGTTCTGGCTGCACCATTTGCAGCATTCGGTATAATACAGATTCCATTTATCCTGCGCCCATGCCGGCACTGAGCTGGCCCAGAGTTTTTGATCGGGGAAATAAACATGGTATTTACCCATAGTAAGTTCAAAAATCAGGACGCCATCTTTGCTGCTGGCTACTAATTCTTCCTTCCACCGGGGTTGAAAATGGATGATTGTCATGCGTATTTCCTCTATCAAATTTAAGATTTCTCTTTAAACCCGATCATCACTCCTGCGCTTGTGCCTTTTTTGTAATTCCCCCGGCTTACTCGATTGAAGGTAAAGACCGGAAATATGAAATTGCTGTA
>CAYYMK010000021.1:0-44844 GCA_964473035.1 uncultured Chitinophaga sp. | reverse complement strand
AGGGTTCAGGGAAAAAATTTGAATGCGGTGAAAAATGGGAACAGATTACTATCCGGGCGGGCTCGTTATGCAGGGGATAAGTTCTAAAGCTTTATCATTCGGAAATCCAACAAATAAGATTAAGTTCGGAGGTAAAGAAGAACAGAGACAAGAGTTCAGTGATGGAAGTGGGCTTGAGTGGCTGGATTTTGGCGCAAGATTTTTTGACCCACAAATTGGAAGATGGCACACACAAGACCCATTAGCAGATAAATTTTTAGGATGGTCGCCTTATAATTATGCGTATAATAATCCTATGTTATTCGCAGACCCTGATGGAATGTCAGGTGAGCCTGTTATTGAGGGTGGAAAGATGACTATTTACAGTAAAATTTATTTTTATGGTGGCTCTGCAAATAATAAAACTGCTTCAATAGCCGCAAATAATATTCAAAAACAATGGACTGCTGCAAATGGTACAGTTACATATCAAGGACAAGAGTACAAGAATGTAAATCATGTAGTCACTTATGAAGTAGTGTCCGAAGCAAGAGCACAATTCTTAGCCAAAAATAACACCGGAGAAAATTTTGACCCACAAGTAAATTTTGCCAGAGTTGAGAGCAAGCAAGTAGCCGGAGATATTCCCAATCAGGTAACTGGTGAAAAAGGCCAGGCTGGCGATAATTCTATGTTTTTAATTGCAGAGGATATATATGATGGTAATACTTCCCAATCACATGAATATGGGCATACGTTAGGGATAGGAACTCATGATGCTTCTTTTCAAAAAGTAGAAGGTCAGCCCGGAATAATGACGACAATTCAATCTTTGGTAGAAGGTCAATACACTGTGAATGGGAAAGCTACCGAAGTCGTTAATGGTAAAATTGTAAATCCTTTAAACAGGGATTGCAGACAAGTTACCCAGAATGATGTTAACCGTATAAAAATAACGACATATTCGGAGGGAATTGGAACTGGTGTCCAAGCTGGAGCAAGTAGTAATAAACTTTTTGATGCAAAAGGAAATGTTATAGGAGGTACTGGACAGAAAATTGAAATCAAGGTACAATGAAAAGACTTTTATTATTAGTAATACTGTTAGTGGGTCAGCTCAAAAGTACCCATGCTTGCGACTGCGATAGTATAGTCGGTAAAAAAGGTGCAAAAACTGTTTTTAAAGGCACTGTTTATTCTATCAACCGAATAGACTCTGACTTTGTTCGCTATGAAGTTGTATTTAATGTAAAACGAAAAATGAAAGGCAGAATTAAAGGAAAGAAAATTACTGTTAATGTTCCATGCTTATTGGATATGTGCTGTGGAATCCCCTTTAAGGAAGGAGAGAGTTACATTATCTATACATTTATGAAAAATGGCATGTTATATACAAGTGCCTGCACAGAAAGTAAAAAAACTGAAGAAGATTTGAAATAACAAAATTTGCGATCTTGACATTTTTCTCTGTCTGTGCAGAATCTTAATTTTATGATTGTTTAATCAGCAGCCGTTCCGGCTGAATGTTTATTATCATCACACCATAGGAATTTGTAATAACAACAACACAAGTCTCATGAAAAAAATGACCACATTCCTTTTGAGCATCTCTTTGTTCCTCCCTGCTTCAGGACAGTTACTTTCAAAAACCGAACAGCAAATTTGCAGGCAGGTTGAAGCCGGTTATATTCACACCTTATCATTGCTGAAAGAATCGGTCAACCTCAACAGTGGTACTTTTCATACGGATGGCGTGAGGAAAGTTGGCGCACTGTATGGGGAAGAACTGAAGAAACTGGGCTTCACAGTTGAATGGGTATCTGTTCCGGATTCCATAAAAAGGGCCGGGCATCTTGTGGCTACCCGCAAGGGTAATAAAGGCAAAAAATTATTTCTGATCGGGCATCTTGATACTGTTTTTGAACCGGAAATGCCGCCCAACCCTTTTACAATGCTAAACGACAGCACCGCCACAGGACAGGGCGTCAATGATATGAAAGGCGGCGATGTACTGATCATTGCTGCTCTGAGTGCTTTACATAAGGAACGTTTACTGGATGGGGCCAGCATCACAGTATATTTTACTGGCGATGAAGAAAATGCCGGGCATCCAAGAGCAGTGAGCCGGGGAGATTTTATTGCAAGAGCCAGGGAGCATGACATTGCGCTGGGTTTTGAAACAGCCAGCAGCATGGGTATTGTAGCCACCGCACGTCGTGGTGCAAGTGGATGGCGTTTAGATGTAGAAGCAAAGCAGGCGCACTCATCTGCTGTGTTTGGCAGTGCCGGCTTTGGTTCTGTATTCGAAGCGGCAAGAATCATCAATGAGTTCAGGGAAAAAATGAGTGGTGAACAATATCTCAGCTTTAATCCCGGGCTTATTCTTGGAGGATCAGAAATAAATTATGACGCAGCCACGCAAAAAGGATCTGCATCGGGAAAAACAAATATCATTTCACCCAAAACAGTTGTCATCGGGGATTTGCGTTTTTTAGGCGAACCGCAGAAAGAGAATGCCAGAGAACAGATGCGGCAAATTGTAAGCCGTAATTTACCAAATGCAAAAGCGGAAATCACATTTGAAGACGGCATCCCCTCTATGCCACCTGCTCCGGGCAATGAAGCATTGGTAAAAATTGTAAATGACGTAAGCCTGTCTTTGGGTTATGGAGAAGTAAAAGCCGGCAACCCGGGATCAAGGGGAGCCGGTGATATTTCTTATGTTGCAGCATATCTCAACTGCCTGGATGGGCTGGGCGCATCGGGCCGTGGTGCACATGCGCCCGGCGAAACAATCAACCTGAAAGAGTATCCCAAACTGATCAACAGGGCTGCAGTGCTCATCTTCCGGCTTACCCGGTAAACAGGGTACGCAATCAAATGCTGCGCATTGAATTTTTTTGATGAATCGGGCAAGAACAGCAACAATGTCATCCGGGAAGCTGAACTAAATCATTTTGTACGATGGCAAAATGAAGTACATTGATGTAAATATTTTTTATGAAACGAGTGACCAACACATTACTGCTGCTGGCCCTCATTCCTGCCATTGGTTTTGCACAACAGCAGGAATATACAGGAACAGTTACGCTGATTCCTCAGGGTCCGGATTTCAATGCGGCTTACTATGTCAATAAATTACGCATGAAGGTTGATGCGGGGGGCGTTGCTGTGCTTTCGGCAAATCTTCGTTTTGGACCCAGGTCAGAGCCGGATGACTATGTTGCTTTTACTGGAAATATATCAGGCTCCCTGCAGGGCGATGAACTCAGCCTGGAAGGATCATTAAACCAGGCTATGCAGGACGGAAAAAGATTTACAGAATCGGCTGTCTCCACAAGAGTGACCGGCCAGAAAAAAGGCGAACTCATTACAGGCAGATTCTATATGCGGTATGACGGCGAAGAGGTAGCCACCATGACGTTTTCCTTAAAATCCCTAGAGTTGGTTCCGGATTTATTATTCCCGCTTGGAAAAAGTCCGAAAGTTTTTGACAGGGGCTGGCTATTTGGTGCGTCATTTATGATCACAGATGAAAATGACGAAGAGCTGGACCTGAGCGATCAAATTGAGTGGAGTGGTACGGCCAGTTTTGAACCTGCACGAGGAAGCAGCAGCAGGCCGGTATTTCATTCAGTGGGCGAAAATAAAATCATTCTTACAGCAGAGCATGAAGGGAAAAAATACAGCAAAGAATACAAGGTTTTTACAGTGGATGCCAACCGGTATGCAAGAGTGGGAAGCTTAGCAAAGTGTCCCGCTGATGCACATGGTTGTATGGCAGATCCTTTTACTGTTGTGGGTCCCGTAATGACCGGTAATCCCAATGTGCTCATCAACGGGTTGCCTGTTGCCTGTGAGGGTGATAAAGGAAGACATGCCGCCTGTGCCGGGCCCAATACATTTACCATAACAGGAGGTGATGAAGAAGTATTGATCAACGGAAAAAAAGTAGCAAAACTATTTAGCCAAACCACACACTGCGGCGGAACAGGTATGATCATTAGCCTGGAAAGTTATGTGTCGAACGGAATGACAGCTTTATCAAAGGATGTCCGCTTTACGGATCAGAAAGGAAAATTTATTACCCCGGCAGGCAACCCGGATGCCGGTACCAAAATGATAACAGGTCCTAATGGCCTTGTGCTCATTAGCCCGGATCAGAATACAGTTTTGATGATATTGCCCGGTAGCGAGGCGATCATCACAAATAATGATGGAGAGTCGATGACAATACTGTTAGAAAACGGGCAGTTGTTTCTCAATGGTGAAAAAAGTGATCATAAAAAACTGGTGATCGAAAGCTTTCATGAAAAGCTGGTAAAAAAAGGAACCCGTTTTTTATTTTCTCAAAGTAAAGACAGCAGCCGGCTAATCGTTTATGAAGGTGAAGTAGAAGTGACGTTGAAAAATTTAAATAAAACACTGCTTGTACCTGCAGGAAAAGTGTATTTCAATGATTATAAGAATCCTTACGTGATCACAGATACTTTACAGTTTCAAGCATCAGGTGTGTTGATGAAAATCCCGAAAGACAGCATTTACTGGCAGATGCCGGAAGGACGTCAAAAAGAAAAGCCGGCTGAAAACCAGTCTAAAGGATTTTCTGTCTTATTGAAAAGGTATTGGTATATAGCGGCAGGCGTAGTGCTGTTATTAATGTTGCCATTTGTATTTCGTAAAAAGAAAAAGGCTTAAATGGCGGTATCCAAAAGCACAAAAAGTCTGCAACCAGGAATCCCCGGTTTGTGAATGGGAACATCAGCGCAACACGGTGGCTGCTTCCAGTTTCAGAAAAGTATGATACAGATTTGTGGTCACGGGGCCGGGTCTTCCCTTGCCGATTTTCAGGCCGTCAACGGAGAGAACGGGAAGTATTTTTTTTGTTGTGCTGGTCAGAAAAACTTCGCTGGCGCCTAACAGCATTTCTACCGGAATATCTCTTTCCTCAACGGGCATCATTGTTTCAGCAATTGATAATACGGCTTTACGGGTAATCCCTTTGAGCATATTCCGGGCGGGTGTCAGCAGCTGGCCTTCCTCAGTCACCATAAATACATTGGACCGGGGAAACTCGGTAATACTTTCTGCGTTATAATACAACACATCATCTGCGGCTTTTTCTCTGAGCAGTGGCTGCAGCCACAATGCGGTCAGGTAGTTGATGCTTTTAACATGAGGCAGTTCTCTCTGATGTGAATAGGTACAGACAGCATATCCTTTATCAAAATCTGATGCGGATGCTGTTTTGACCGGGTTGCAGCTGATGACCAGGTTGGGAACAGAGGGATGATAGCTGTCCGTGCTATAGCCCCCTGTCAGCATGATGCGCAGGCCTGCGTCAGCAAGGCCTGAACGCCGGATGAGTTCTTGCAGAATATCGGTTAGTTCATCCCTGCTTTTACAAACCGGTAAGTGCAAGGCTTCAGCGGAAGCAGCAAAACGATCCAGGTGATCCCGCAGGAAGAGCGGATTGCCATTTATTGTCCTGAAAAAATCAAATATGGCATAACCCCGCTGCATGGAAAGGTCGGATACATGCAGCATGGCTTCATCGTTATTCAAAAATCTGTCGTTTAGAAAAACTGCCATCATTTTTATTTTATCCGGTTGAACTTTTTCAGTATCTCTTTCAATTTTTCCTTCGGCAGCGCATCAACGGTGCGTTTGTTTTTTCCGGTCATGGTTTCTGCAGCCAGCAATGAATTAATGATGGCTTCTTCAGTGGCTTCAATTGCTGCCATGAACAAAGGCGACATCGCATCGTTGCTCAGTACTCTTTGGGTTTGCAACACTGGCCCGTTGGCGGCGGTTCTTACTGCGCTGTCTGTCGAAAAAGCGATTACATAATCACCGCTCCCGTTGCTGGCAATACCACCCGTTCTGGCAAGGCCCATAAATGCCCTTTTGGCAAGACGCTCCAGGTTGCGGGCATCCAGCGGGGCATTTGTTGCCAGCACGATCATGCAGCTGCCATCGGCCTGATCATTTAATTGATCACGGAGGTAATATTTTTTTAGTTCTTCGCCTGCAGGCACACCATCTATTGTCAGCACACCTCCAAAATTGGATTGCACCAGCACTCCCACCGTATATCCACCAAGTTTATCCGGCAGCACACGGGATGCAGTTCCAATTCCTCCTTTAAAACCAAAACAAACCGTACCTGTTCCGGCTCCCACATTTCCTTCAATCACTTTTCCGGCTGTAGCGGCACTGATTGCATGCAGTACATCAGCTTCTGTAACATGCCTGCCCCGGATATCATTGAGGTGCCCATCGTTGGTTTCGCCCACCACTGCATTTACAGATTGAACATTTTCATTTCCTTGCTGGGAAAGAGTAAAGGAATTAACGGCATTTATAGCTGTAGCAACATTCAGTGTATTGGTGAGAATAACCGGCGATTCTAAGTTGCCCAGTTCTTTTACCTGGCTGTAGCCTGCAAGTTTTCCAAAACCATTTCCAAGATAAACCGCAGCCGGTACTTTTTGCTGAAACAGGTTTCCGCCGTGGGGCAGAATGGCGGTAACACCGGTGCGTACAGAATCTGCTCTGATCAAGGTGGTATGACCCACCCGTACACCCCGCACATCGGTTATAGCATTCAGCCGGCCTGGTTTCATTACCCCTATACGAATGCCAAAATCAGATGCCCGTTGCTGTGCATCTGCTTGTTGCAGAAACAGGCTGACACAAAATACTGATTTCAAGAACCTGCATTTCATTTTTCAGGAAAGGTAAATGCAATAATACAAACAAGAGCAGAAAAAAAAAGGAAACAACTCTTACCCTGGGTAAAGAAGAAATCGCTGAATCTCCTGCGGCCATTGAGCTGATACATCTGTATCAATACTGCGGCCCGATTGGATGCAGGCAAAAGCATTTTTGATGCCCAGAAGTTTGTCCAGGTGTCCCTTCCCGGAAGGGTTGGCAATTGTTTTGTACAGTCTTTCCTGAACAAAACCAGGATACAGGTGTATGAGCGTTTCCAGTACTGTAATGCCGGCTGCAACCGGGCGCACCTGTTGCGGATCTTCCACAACCAAACGTATCCCATGGCAAACTTCATTTCTGTACAAGCCGCTTGCAGCAGTAAAGCTGCATGAATGCAGACGAATACCAGGAAGATTTTTTTGTTGCAAATATTGCAGCAGCAATGAGCCATCGGCCCACGGAGTGCCAAACTGCCTGAAAGGAAATTCGGTGCCCCTCCCTTCATTTACATTCATCCCCTCCAGCAAGCCTGTGCCGGGATAAAGCAGTGCAGCTGAAACATGGGTCATTGCCGGTGATGTTGGGAAAAAAGGAAACCGGGCTGTGCCTGCTATCAGGCTGCGGCTCCAGTTTTTTACAGGAACAATATTTAACTCAAAATCTATATTTTTTTTAGTCGCAAAATAAAGGGCCAGTTCGCCGGTGCTGCAACTGTGCCGGATAGGAATGGCCCATCTTCCGATAAATGAAGAACAATATAATTCATCGAGAATCGGTCCTTCTGCCCTGGCTATTGCTCCACCAATGGGATTGGGCCTGTCGAGCAGGATGAGTTTTTTCTGATGCCTGCTGCAGGCTTCCATCACATGTGTCAGTGTCCACAAGTATGTATAAAAACGGCAACCCACATCTGGAATATCATACAGTATTGCGTCAATATCCTGCATGTCTTCTTCATCAGGCGCCAGTTTGTTTCCATAGAGGCTGATGACGGGCAGTCCGGTAGCAGAGTCGTTGCTGTGCTTCTGAAAAACACCATCAGCACCCTGAGCGGTGATGCCATGTTCCGGGGAAAATATTTTACGCAGGCGGCAGCCATTCTGCAGCAGGGCAACCCGGCTATGCAGGCCGTTGAGAGTACGGGCTGCATCGTTTGTCAGTATGGCATAACGCAGCGGTTTGCCATGTTTTTTTTGCAACAAAAAACGATCCACACCCGGTACTGGTCCGTTCATGTCCGCTAAGTTCCGGATAAATGCATTGAATTGATGCGAAGCTTTATTTGCATTCATGAAATGATGGCCCGGCACGGATGCAGCTAATCAGATCAGGAAAAAACATGCTGAAAACCTGAAAGGAACAACAAAAATGAAGATATTACTTTTGACAAATAATTACTCCGAAACCAGGTGCATGCAATTTTTTCAAGCGGGTTTTTGTGAATCCTGCTTTTGCGGCAAATTCTTTTACTTCAAGCTCCGTATAGGTACGGCCACCTGCCTGGTGCAGCAGGTTCAGTGCCATATAGGCAGTGGTGGCTTTCGACAATTGCGATGATCCACCAATTCCTTTGATTTGATCCAGAATTACATAAATACCTCCAGGATTCAGAGCCCGGAAAACTTTTTCAGCCAATTGCCCGTTTTCGGCATCATTCAGCCCGTGTATTACATTAAATGCAAGTATGATATCGTTGCCTGCCGGTAATTCATCTTTCATAAAATTACCCGGGCAAAACTGAAGATGGTTGCCGGCTTTGTGCTTTTCTGCACACTCGTCAAAGTATGGCTTTACCTGTGGAAAATCCATTACCTGTGCACGAAGTGAAGGGTGTTTTTTGCAAATCTCTATACTGTATAATCCGTGCGACCCGCCCAGGTCAAGCAGACTGGCAGCAGAAGCTGCAACAGGAATTTTTGAAATCGCTTCTTTTACATTCGTTTGTGCAATATCAATCATGGCCCTGGAAAATAACTCCCATTCATAATGAGACATTTCATCCAGCATGACGGCTGATCTCTTTCCGGATCTGATCGTTTCATCAAGGTGCAGGTATCCTTTATAGAGATAGTCGCAAAATAGAATAAAGTGCCTGAAATTTTGAGGCGAATGGGGCGATAAACTATCAAACCCTCTCTTATTGAATGCATATTTGTTTTCTTTTTTTACGACATATCCCAGCGCATCCAGGCAATCAAGAATCAATGTCGTACCGGTCACACTGCATCCGGCTCCGGAAGCGATAGAAGCTGCATCCTGAAATTCCATTCGAAGACTGTCCGCAATTTTTAGTTTTACAGCCGTGCCGAGCGCAAAACCCAGACCTACTGAAAAAGAGGCATCTCCAAAAGGGTGAGGGATGATATCCTTAGAAAGCAAAATTTTTTCAATAAAGGAAAAACGGAAAATCATGGTAATTTTTAGATGCAAATTTCCGTTTCGTGAAAAATTAAAAATTGTATGAAACGGACATTATGTAAGCGGCAGAAACAGGTGGCCGGGCTGGGCGCTCATCATTTTTTTATATTCTCCCGGACTGAACCCGGTAAAAAACCGGAATTCCCGGATAAAGTGAGACTGGTCGTAAAAACCGGCATCGTGAGCCACCGCAGTCAGTGATTGATTGGACGTATGAATAGCTGCCAATGATTTCAGGTATTTTCTGTACATAATAAAGTCTGACGGAGAGATGCCCAACCAGTCACGGGACAGCCGCAGCAATTGCCTGCTGCAGAGATTAAGTTTTTTGCTCAACATCCGGGGCGAGGATGAAGCAATTTCTGCATCATAGTACAATGCCAGCATCCGGTTGTCGGGAAAGAGTGCAGCTGCTTCCGCAATTTTTTTGTATAGCCATTGCATACAAATTGCAGCCTGATCATTAAAACAGGAACGGGAAACAATGTGATTGCGAAGTTCTCCCAATTCCGGGCAAATATTTTCCGCATCAAGCACACGGTCGGTAAATTCTATGGCAGGCAGGCCGAAAAGCATTTTTAACGCATACACATGCAACTGTATTCCCAGAAAGCAATGATGGCTATGCTTGACCATTGATACCGGCGAAATGTTGATTCCATTGATCAGTACAGGCGGAATTTCAATTTTTTCATGGCCTCCATTTTTTGTACAGCAGATGTTGCCGGAAAGATTAAAAATAATTTCAGCTGTACCTTTTGGCAAAACAATTTCCTGCCGGGCGGGCAATGATGATTCCTGTACTTTCCAGATCATGCAAAACAACTGTTTCTCTGAATATGATCCGGGAATATATGTTTCGGCACTTACTGGCATACCGGCTGCAATAAGAAGCAGGCCTGAGCCTAATATACACAGAAAAAATCATTGCCGGTAACCGTTTATTATGAACTAAGCCACAAAGATGAAAAATTAAGGGTACGGCTGATGTATCAGGGAAGAAATCCGCTTGCGGCATAAATCTTGTCCGGAAGTATATGCCCGCCCAGCATTTCTTTCAGATCCCGTTCTATGGTATTACAGATTGTAGTCATTGGTACATCGGTAATACGATCTTCAAAAGGATCTTCGTTTACTTCGCCAACTTTACCCATTACTCCAAATACAAAGGAGATTAATATGCTCACAGGTATCATCAGCCATGGCATACCCATTTTGCTAAAATCAGCCATCAATGAAAAAGGCAAAACAACCATAAACGCCTGCAGGAATAACCTGGTAAAAAAATGGTATTGCCGTAGCAGAGGGGTATTGCGTATGCGTTCGCAGCCTCCCTGGAAATTGTTGAAACCGGCCAGTGTTGGTTCAAGGCTGATGTTATCAAAAGCACCCAGAATTTCTGACAGCATGGCTTCTTTGATTCGCTGGCCCTGCAAAAGCAGCAGATAATTGGCCGGATTTTGTTTGGCAACAACCTCTTTATATTCACCAGATGACAGGAATTGTTGAATTTCTTCTGAAACCGGTTTCCCTCTTAACTGCAAACGCAGCGCATGAGCAAATGCAATTTGCCGGTAAATCATTTCCTTCTTATAATTTGCAACGAGTGCTGCCGGTGCCTTACCTGAACGCACTGCATGTTCTGCATTGGCAATGATCTGCCGGGCAAAAATGCGGCTGTTATTTGTAATACCTCCCCACTGTGTTCTTGCTTCCCACCAGCGGCTGTAAGCATTATTATTTCTAAAAGCAAGAAAGATGGCCAGTGCACTGCCTAAAATTGCGGCAACAGAAAAAGGAAGACTTACTTTTTCTATTTGACCGGTACGGTATAGTATGTACACAGCAACTGATAACAAAGCAGAAACGAGCAATTCCATTCTCATGTATCGTGCAACAGCCAGAGGATTGAAAACCTTTTTTGTTATCATACAGTACGGGAGTTATCGTTTCAGAAGTTTAAAGCCGATTTCCCTTCCAAGTCCCTGCATCATTGCCAGGTTGATCCAGAAGAAAGCAAATTGTTCCATCAGGAAGAATTTATCATTACCTCCTACATTATAGCACTCTGCAAAGCCGGCATCTTTGGCTAATTGTATAGCCACTTCTTTTCCTTTAACACTATTGCCGGCAACAAATACATCAATCGATGTATTGCCATAAACCGGGTTAAGCATATTATTAAACCCGGTACTGTTGAAGCATTTCACCACCTCCTTTGTTTGTGTATTGGACAGTATGGCATCTGTTGTATTGGTAAAGCCTGCAGGCCCTCTTCCCATAACCACATTCATTGCATCAATAATGATCTTGCCGCCGGTATCCCCCAGCGATTGGGCTACTTCTGCAGCAACCATAGCAGGGGTAGCGATGAGAATCACATCGGCCTGCTGAACCGCTTCTTTTACCAGATGCACAGTCGTGTTGGGATTGCTGAGTAATGCCGCTCCTTTGAAATTGTTTTTGTCATGTACACCAAGGAAAATGCAGTGACCTTTTTCTGCCCATTTAGTAGCCAGTGCACCCCCCACATTGCCGGTTCCTATAATGGCGATATTCATTTGTTATTTGTTTAATTGTTCAACAACCAGTTCAGCTGCAGCAGCGCCACTATTTTGTTGCTGACCGGTAACTAAATTACCGTCTGCAATGGCATAAGAGGAAAAGGGCGCAGCCACTTTGAATGTAGTGCCTGAAATTTTTCTTGCCTCCTCTTCAATCCGGTAGGGCTGAATCTTTCTTCCTACCGCTTTATCAGCAAAATCTTCTTCTGCATCGGCAAAGCCGGTCCATGTTTTTCCTTTGACCAGCAACTCAGCATTCGATTTCTTTGCTTCCAGTAATAATGTTGTACTGTGACAAACCGCCGCACTGGGTTTTCCTGCTTCATAAAATGAAACAAACAATTTTTCCAGTTCTTTATTGCCCCGGAAGCTGTACATGGGCCCCTGGCCACCTACAAGAAAGATAGCCACATAATCTTCCGGTTTTATTTCTGATAATTTCTTTGTATTTGAGAGCAGGTCATTGAACCATTGCTGTTGCATAAAGCCCAATGAGATCACATCATGTGCGGAATAGCCACTTGTATCAGTGGGGTTACTGTAGCCATCCATTTCCAGTTTTCCGCCATCCGTAGAAACCAGTTCCACCCCGTAACCCGCTTCCTGGAATACCCGCAGTGGATGGGTGAGTTCTGCAGCCCAAAATCCAATCGGCCACCCGGTTTGTGCAGAAACGGAAGGGCTGCTGGCTACCATCAGAATTTTTCCTTTATTCGCAGCTCCGTGAAAGTGTACATACCGAACAATTTCCTTAATAATTGACATATCAATTAATTTTTGTACCGCAAAGTTGCACCAGCGAAACGGCCCTGCCATGTAAGACACAAATTAGGTTGTAACGAACTTTTTGGTGTGTAAAGTGTATTTTTAGTATATGCCAGATGTTATTATCAGAAACAAGCGATTCTATAATCCAGTGGATTTTGTTTTCAAAAAACTCGGGGGTACCTGGAAGATCCCGGTGCTGTGGAGGCTCCGTACCAACAGCAGGCGATATACCGGGTTGCAACAGGATATTGCCCATATCAGCCAGAAAATGCTTACACAAACATTAAAGGAGCTGGAGGCGGAAGGTTTTGTTTCCAAAAAGATATATGCTGAAGTTCCACCCCGCACAGAATACAGCTTGACATCAAAGGGGAAAAAAGCCATAGAAGTTATTACCTGCCTGCGGAACTACGGACTTCAACTGATGAAAGAAGAGGGAATAGATTATGATGCAATGATCAAAGCGGAAAAGGAAAATGTTGGCAAAAAATAGCCTGTTTCTCTTTGCTGTTGTTGTTTTGCTGACAAGCTCCTGCTCCGTTAGCAATAACCCCTTACGCAGCCAAATAAAACTGTTGCAGAAAGGAATATTGAAAGATGATACCAGTTATTTATATGCGCTTCCCTTTCCCGAAGGGAAAAAGTACCGTGTGATACAGGGTTACTTCAGCCGGTTTACGCATAAGGAAAGAGCAGCGCTGGATTTTAATTTGAAAAAAGGGGATACGATCACTGCAGCCAGGGAGGGGCTGGTGGTAAGGGTAAAAGATGATGGAAGAAAAGGCGGCCTCAAGAGAAAATATCGTTCCGAAGGAAACAATATCATTATTCAGCACGCCGATGGTTCCCGTGCCGGATACTGGCATTTGAAACATAAAGGAACCCTTGTAAACATTGGAGACACTGTTACAAAAGGACAGCCCATTGCATTGAGCGGAAAAACCGGCTATGCGCTGGTGCCGCATCTGCATTTCCTGGTATGGCGCTTTGGAAACAATAAATGGCAGCAAGTACCCACCCGTTTTGCGACATCCCGTGGAATTTTGTATCTGCGGCCACTGAAAAAATACAGCCGATCATGATTCGCCCGGTTTATCTCTTCCTGTAAAATTTTTCATGCTTTTGTAAAAACCAAACCACTTTCCGGCAATCTTATCATACCAGCGAAGGGGTAAAATGCCTTTCAGAAACGGAACGAAATAGACAATACCGGGCATACGAACAAAAACCCGGTTCCGCTTTACCCCGCGGATAATTTTTCTGGCGGCCCTTTCGGGTGTTAGCAGTGGAACCAGCGGCGAATGAACGCCTGCAAACATGCCGGTGCTGATAAAGGAGGGTGTTACTGTGGTTACATGCAGGTTTTTGGAAATAGTTTCCAGTTCCAGCCTCAGGCTTTCACTCCAGCCCAGTACCGCATGCTTACTGGCTACATAAACAGACATTTTGGGCACTGCCATCATACCTGCAGCTGAAGCAATATTAACGATATGGCCTTTTTGGCGGCTGATCATGGATGGCAAAAACTCTAACGCCACATGCATCAGAGCATGTACATTTACGTTTAGGGTAAAGTCAATATCGCGGTGGGTATGTGCCTGAAAATCTTTTCCAATTATTACGCCTGCATTATTGAACAGTATGTCCACAGACCCTTCTTTTTGTAAAAGCTCATAGGCTGCAGTGCGGATCTGCCCAATTTCCTGCAGATCGAGAATACGGGTTTGCACATCATATCCCTTTTGCTGCAACGCAGCAGACACGGAATCGGTATTTTTTTCATCAATATCCCAGATGATGAGGCGCCGGGCTCCTTCTGCCAGGCAATATTCACCCATCAGCCTGCCAATACCCGATGTACCCCCGGTTACCAGCACAATGGCATCTTTTATTTTACTCATACAGTGTATTTATTCAGGCAATGTAAAAATCATTTCCCATTTTTGGGATAAGATGGACACAATCTGGCAACAATTAATTGAAGGATTGCAGCATACCAGCCTGCCGGAGTTTATTGCCGTTATTGCAGGGATTGCCAGCGTATGGTTCAGCAGAAAAGAAAATATTCTTGTATATCCTGTAGGCCTTATTAATACGATTATTTATATCTGGCTCAGTTTTAAGGGCGACTTACTGGGTGAAGCTTCTGTAAATTTTTATTACACAGTCATGAGTATTTATGGCTGGATCTTATGGGCCAAAAGAGATAAAGAACAGCACCACATTGTGCACATCACTTTTTCTAACCGGAAATGGAGGTTATACCAGGCAGTTTTCTTTGCCAGCTTTTACCTTGTTATTTTTTTATTGCTGACCTTCCTGAAAAAGGAATTTGCTCCGGATGCCATTCCCTGGGCGGATGCCTTTGCTTCAGCAACCGCTTTTACCGGCATGTGGCTGATGACAAAGAAAAAAGTTGAAAGCTGGTATTGGTGGATTGCAACGAACATTGCTTCCATACCCTTATATTTTGTGAAACACTATGTGTTCACCAGTGTGTATTATCTGGTCTTACTGGTCATGGCAGTTGCCGGTTTATCTGAATGGAAAAAAAGAGCTCATCAAAATGCCTAAAAAAATCGTCGCCATCGGGCCCGAAGGTGCTGGTAAAAGTACATTGTGTGAACAACTGGCACAACATTATGAAACCATGTGGTGCCCGGAGTTTGCCCGTGCATACCTGCTGACCAACGGAACAAAATATTCTTTCGATGATTTGCTTATCATTGCCCGGGGCCAGCTTTCGCTTGAAGATGAGATTGCAGCAATGGCACATCATAACAAACCTTTGTTCATTGATACCGATATGTATGTGATGAAAGTTTGGTGTGAGTTTGTATTTGGTAAATGCCACCGTTTTATTCTGGAGCAGATTGCTGTAAGAAAATATGACCTTTACCTGCTGTGCCAACCCGATCTACCCTGGGTGCAGGATGAATTACGGGAATATCCTGATCCGGAAACCAGGCAAGTGTTATTTAAAATGTATAAAGATCATCTGGTTCACCAAAAAGTTCCATGGGTTGAGATCAGCGGCAGCGCTGCTGAAAGAATGACACTGGCGCTGGCCGCAGTTGAAAAGATCATCAGGGCCGGTTGATCCCGGTTATCCTGATGATATCCTCATCCGTTTGCAGATTATTCATTTGCTGCCGGATCGCAGCTGCTCTTTTCATGAGCCATAAAGATGCGGGTTTTACTTTATAGCGTTTAGGGTTGGGCAAACAAGCCGCAATCATTGACGCCTCCTGGCGGGTCAGGTTTTTCGCAGGCTTGTTGAAATAGATTTGCGCTGCTGCTTCTATTCCAAAAATGCCATCTCCCATTTCAATTACATTCAGGTACATTTCCAGGATCCGCTTCTTACCCCACAGCGCTTCTATCATAAAAGTAAAATACATTTCCAGGCCCTTGCGAATCCAGCTTCGACCCTGCCACAGAAAAACATTTTTTGCTACCTGCTGGCTGATGGTGCTGCCGCCGCGGATGCGACCTGGTTTTTTTTTATTATACTCCATTGCCTTCCTGATACTTTTCCAGTCGAATCCGTTATGATCGGGAAACAACTGATCTTCCGAAGCGATGACAGCAAGTTTTGCATCAGAAGACATATTACTGCTGCTGATATAATCCCTTGCTAAGCCATGCCCACTGACCCAGCTTACCAGTTGTGTCATCGTAACTGGCGGATCGATCCATTTTAAAAGAATAATGTATACAAACTGGATAATAAACAACCAGAGAAAGACTCGTTTCAGCAACTTCCACCCCAGACGCAGGATGCGTGCCATACGCGGTTGTGTATGTTCAGATGCGTTTGCCATAGATCAGCAGCCCCCAGGTTAATGCAATGCCGAAAATAATTAAAACAATTCCATTGATCCTGTTCAGCACATGAATGTTATGCGGGGTCAGCCGCTTCCTGATTTTTCCGGCCAGCAGTACTTTCAGCATATCTGTACCCAGCATAAAAAGAAGGCAGGTTGTAAAGATGACCACCCTGTTGCCTGCGGTGTGGTACAGTGTCGCAGTAGTGGCCGTTAACCAGAATATGAGTACGGCCGGATTCAATGTGTTCATAAAAAAGCCCGACAGGAAAATTTTCGCAACATCCCTCTTCCTGAATTTTAATACCTGCTCACCCTTCTGGTTCATCTTCACTTTTTTAAAAAACAGAAAATAAATGCCTACAGATACAAGAAAGAAACTTCCGGCAATGCCTACTTCCGTTTTAAATTCTTTAATGTTATTGAAGAGTTCTGTAAAAAAACTGCTGGCCAGCACCAGAAAAATATCGCTGGCAGAAACACCAAACACAAAAGTCAATCCACCCCGGTATCCATTGTTCAGGCTTTGTTTGATGATAGAAAACAGCACCGGCCCTACTGAAATACTCAGCAGGAGCCCAAAACCCAATCCTTTGAGAATAGCTTCAGACATGCGAAAAAAAGAAGTTTATCGGACAAATCAGGTTGTATTCTTCCATTGCGCCCGACTGTTTGTACTCAAACCACACCGGTTTGCAGAAATCTGTTCCAGTCTTCCAGCATTTTTCCTTTCATCACCCTGGGAAATTTATGCTGACTGCCCAGCTTGCCTTTTTGTGCCATAAACTGCATAAATTTTTCTTCCGGCAGCACTTCGAGAAACACCTCTTTTAAAGCGCTGTCTCTTTCTGTGGCATAGTCATCATTAAGTTGCCGCAGGTATTCGTCAATTCTGCTGCGCAGCAGTTCCGGGTCCACTGTATCATTGGTGGCAATATACCAGCGGTGTGCAAAAAAATTCTGGTGTGGAAAGCCCACTACGGTGTATTCAGGTATGCAGACATTAAATTCATTACTGGCCATTTCAATAGCCCTGTTCATATTTTCCACACTGAGGTGTTCGCCGGTGAGGCTGAGAAAATGCCTGGTGCGACCGGTAATGACAACTTCTTTTTTTTCCAGGTCCGTAAATTTGATTGTGTCCCCGATCAGGTAGCGCCAGGCGCCGGCATTGGTGCTCATCAACAGGGCATACTCTCTTCCCTCTTCCACTTCGTGAATCATTTTCGCTTCCGGATTGGCACACAGATTTCCTTCACTATCAAAATTTTTATCATCAAAAGGAATAAACTCGAAAAAGATATTATTATTCAGGATCAGCGCCATTCCTTTCGCATTCTCTCTTGCTTTATACCCGATGAAGCCCTCGCTGGAAAGATAGTTTTCAATATATACAATGGGCTTGCCAAGCAGTTTTTCAAATCCCTTCTTATATGGCTCAAATGCCACACCGCCATGCACAAAAAAGCTGAGGTTGGGCCAGATGTCATGTATGTTGTTCAATTTGTACTGTTCAATCACCATTTCCATACACATCTGGCACCATGCAGGAACACCTATAATGTATCCAATATTCCAATCCTTTGCATGCTCCACTATCTCGGTCAGTTTCTGGTTCCAGTCGCTGATTGCAGCAATTCGTCCGCCAGGTTTATAAAAACTCTGAAACCAGAATGGTCTTCTCTTGGCCAGGATGCCGCTCAGGTCGCCGGCATACCACCCTGCTTTTCCTTTTTTCAGATCGGTGGCGCCGCCAATCATTAAAAAGCCTTTTGTCATGGCTTTTTTATTTGCATCGCTGAATCGCATCAGGTTGATGAACTGTCGCCAGTAATTGATCATATTGCTGCGAAGCATCTCCCTTGTCACGGGTATGTATTTGCTGGTGGCCTCGGATGTACCGGAGCTGAGGGCATAATATTTTATTTTTCCGGGCCAGGCCACATCTGGCACTCCATCAAGTGTTTGCTTCCACCACTCGTTATATATTTTGTTGTAATCATGCACAGGTACCAGTTCCTGAAACCGGCGGGCTGGATTACGGTTCAGCAATGCTTCATCAAAACGATAATGCTGGCCAAATGCTGTAAACCGGGCTTTTTTCATCAGCTTTTTTAATACTCGCAGCTGCTGTCGCCTGGGGTCGTTCACAGGAATGCGCAGCGCTTGCGCAATGCCTTTCGGTATTTTAATTTCAATGATAGTGGCCATATGATATAAAGCTTGCTAAAGATACTGAATGATTGTGTGTGGTGTGGTGTAAAAAATGCAGTGCTGACTCAACCGCCCAGTTTTCGGTAATGACGCAGCAGCAGGCGCAGATCGTTCAGCGGATGATACCTTCTTGCATACCACACATCCACCGTTTTTCTTTCATCTGTACTTTGCAATTTCGCAACGACTGAAACAGGAAACCCTGCACCGGTCAGGACAGCAGCCGGCAATACAGGCAAGCCCGGCGCATCAGAACCATATCCCACCCATGTTTTTTTCACAATAAGTATGCGGATACAATTGACAAAAAAAGGAATGGGTTTCTGTACCAGTAGAAACTGCAGGGGAAAACTAAAAAGGCCTAAACCTGCAACACAGACATCAAGTAACCTTTTTTGACGGCGGTGCAGCGGATCGGACAACCGATACCCATTTTCTGCAGAAAATGATTCCCCTGATATATTTTTTGCGTGGCTGCCCACTATGCTACCACTGCCGGCAGCATGAATTTTTGCACGGAGTGTTTTGGGCATTTGTGTGATCTGACGGATTATTTCTGTATAAGATAACCATCCCCTGCAAAAAATGATTTCCCTGACAGGAATTGTGTGCAGCAGGCTGCTGATGCGTTTTGGAAACACAGGGGTACCCGCCTCGTCCCCGGCATCGGGTGCAATACCGGTCAGCACTTTTTGCTGCATGCCCGATTGCTTTAATAATTCAAGCACTTCTTCTTGTTCCTCCTGTGTGCCGGCAACAAGCATGGTTGCGTTGTCCGTTTTTTCCCGATAACTGGTGAGCACTCCTGCCCGTACCAGGATCCATCGTAACAAGCCAATGAGCACAAAAGAAAGGATGGCACCAAATACCAGGATAGCCCTTGAAAAACGGTATTGCTCCGGCAGCAGTGAATAAGCAGCCAGCAACACAAATGTAGCAGCAACAAATGCTTTCAGCAGTCGTGAGAATTTATACCAACGATCATACAGCCCTATATAATAGTTGCTGAGACTGAACACCAGTGTCAAAGAAGCAAATGCAATCCACAGCAACCGGTTATTGTACAGAGTTTCTGTTTTTACAAACTGGTTCCAGAAATATTTGACCAGCCAAAAGGAAAGAAGAATCATTCCTGCATCAATCAGGGGTAAACCAATCCGCCTGATAAAATTTCCTGTGGCCGTTAGTATCGCTCTGAACCAGATTCCTGCGTGCATCATCAGGAGGAAAAAACCTGCCTTGCTGCCCCCATAATGTTTTTTTACAAAGCGGCTCATGGCAGAATAAAACATCCGCACATAGTTCATGCTGCCACGGCGTGTGCTTTCGCCCTTGAAGTGAATGATCTGAACATCCGCAAAATAATAATTTCTGTACCCGGCCTGTTGAACCCGGTAACTCAAGTCTATATCTTCTCCATACATGAAAAAATTTTCATCAAAACCTCCCAGCTGTTCCAATACCTCCCGCCTGATCATCATAAAAGCACCGGCAAGCACCTGTACCTCATTGGTTTCATTTTCGCTGAGATAACCCAGGTGATACCGGGCAAATATTTTGG
The DNA here is from genome assembly GCA_964473035.1 of uncultured Chitinophaga sp. Lineage (GTDB taxonomy): Bacteria > Bacteroidota > Bacteroidia > Chitinophagales > Chitinophagaceae > JJ008. The sequence goes on along the minus strand of CAYYMK010000021.1, from coordinate 24,796 downwards.
AACGGGGAAACAGCCGGGACAGGCCAAACAGTTTGTAAAGTGAAGTAAGGGGTGAAGGAAAAGAACGTTTTGATTCTTTTAAAAACCTGCCGCTGCCATCCAGCATTTTCACGCCTACTGCGCCGGCATCCGGATGTGCGTCCAGGAAGGCAATACATTTTTTTAACCCGTCTTCGGGTAAAATTGTGTCGGGGTTTAAAAACAGAATATACTTTCCCGATGAAGCAGCCAGACCCTGGTTGCAGGCTTTTGCAAATCCCAGGTTCTGATCGTTAAAAATAAACCGGACGTTTTCAAAGCGATGCGGTAAATATTCCCGGCTCCCGTCATCCGAATGGTTGTCTGTTACAATAATTTCTGCTGCAAGACCTTGCAGGGCTTCCTGCACCGAATACAGGCATTGTTCCAGGAAAAACCGGACATTGTAGTTTACTATGATCACCGATAGTTGCATGATTCAGGTTTTCCTGTACTACGAAGTACGAAGTTTTACCGCTTTATGCAAAATCGGGAATACATTTCTCCCCTTTGCAGCAGGTAGGTATCTTTGAGTATGCTTAAGCCTGCCTTACTGGAAGCTGTTCATGCCGGCGCAGAAGAAGTACTTCGGTATTTCAATAAACAGTTTACCATTCACAACAAAGAAGGAGTGAATAACCTGGTCACTGAAGCGGATCATGCCTCCGAGCGGGCAATTATCGGCGTCATTCAGAAGCATTTTCCCGGTCACCAGGTGCTGGGTGAAGAAAGCGGAGAAATTATTGGAGATGCAGGCTATAAATGGATTGTTGATCCCATTGATGGTACGGTCAATTTTGCCCACGGCATTCCGCTGAATTGTGTATCTATTGCCGTAGAGCATAATGGAGAAATCGTTATGGGCGCTGTATATAACCCGCACCTGAACGAACTTTTTTTTGCCGAAAAAAAACAGGGCGCATATTTGAATGATCAGCCTATACAGGTCAGCAAACAGGACAAAACCCTTCATGCATGTCTTGTAACAGGTTTTCCATACCTGTATATTTCTGAACCCAACGGGCCGCTGGAAGTCTTTGAACGGTTTGTACGCAAAGCTGTCCCGGTCAGAAGACTGGGTTCAGCTGCAATTGATCTTTGCTGGGTAGCCTGCGGCAGGTTCGACGGATTTTATGAACACAAACTGGAACCCTGGGACAGCGCTGCCGGTTATCTTATTGTAGAAGAAGCAGGCGGCAGAGTTACAGACCATCAGGGAAAAACATTTTCAGTTTACCAGCACAAAGTATTGGCCACAAATGGAAAAATTCATGATGAAATGGCAGACATCATCAATAATCGTAAAGAGCTATGAGCAGCAGAACTGAAATATCAGCGCTTGGCGAATTTGGGCTGATCGAACATGTGACCAGGAACATTGAAATACAAAATGCTTCTTCCATCCTGGGCGTTGGTGATGACGCTGCCGTTATTGATCATTTTGGCAGGCAGACCGTTTTGACCACAGACCTGTTGCTGGAGGGCGTGCATTTTGACCTTGCGTACACACCACTGAAGCACCTGGGATATAAAAGTGTCATTGTCAACCTGAGTGATGTATATGCCATGAATGCCATACCCACCCAGATCCTCATGAGTATTGGCATCAGCAACCGCTTCAGCGTTGAAGCGGTCAATGAGTTTTATGAAGGTATTTATGCTGCATGTGATAAATATGGAGTGGACCTGGTGGGCGGCGATACGACTTCTTCTCAGAAAGGGTTAGTTATTTCCGTTACTGCAATCGGTGAAGTGGCACCTGATCGGTTTGTAAAAAGAGGTACCGCCCAAAAAGGCGACCTGATTTGTGTCAGCGGCGACCTGGGAGCCGCCTATACGGGGCTGCTTTTTTTAGAACGTGAAAAAAAAATCTTCCTGGAAAACCCCGCTGTGCCGCCCGACCTGGAAGGAGAATCTTATGTCATTGGCCGCCTGTTGAAACCCGAAGCCCGAAAAGATATTGTTTTATTTTTTGCAGACCAGGAACTTGTTCCTACCGCAATGATTGATGTAAGCGATGGGCTCAGTTCAGACCTGCTGCATATTTGCCGGCAAAGCACACTGGGATGCCTGCTGTATGAAGATAAAATTCCTGTGCATGAAAGTACACGGCATGCGCTCTTCAAATTTGAAATGGATCCCACTGCTTGCGCCCTCAGTGGCGGCGAAGATTATGAGCTGCTGTTTACCATTGCACAAAAAGATCATGATAAAATTGTGCTGAATGAACAAATCAGCGTCATCGGGTATATGACCGGCCCTGAAGAAGGCACACATCTGATCACCCGGAGCGGGAATAAACATACCCTGACCGCACAAGGATGGAATCCTTTGCGTTCAGACAGGCAGTAGCGGCATTAAATCAGAGCATGAAAAATTTTTTTATCATTTTAATTACCGTGTTTTTTGTTGGCGGCTGTACAGCCGGCAAACAATCCATTTCGCCCGCCTATAAATACCCGCCCGGTCAGCTCAAAAAAGATTTTGTCATTTTTCGTCAGCTGCTGGAAGACCATCACCCGGGACTATACTGGCACAGCAGCCAGGAACGCATCAATTTTTATTTTGAGCAGGCGCAACAGCAACTGAAAGATTCCATGACCGAAGCACAGTTCAGAACCCTGCTTTCGTATGTCGCATCAAAAATCAATTGCGGGCATACCACGATCCGCCCTTCTGAAAAATGGAACCGCTGGTATGACACAGCGGCCATACAAAAAATATTTCCGCTGAGTATGAAATTGTGGAACGACAGCATGGTGGTCACAGCCAGCCTGAACCGGAAAGACAGTGTCCTGAGCCGCGGTACCATCATTACCGCTATCAATAACATCAGTGCGAAAACGATTGCAGACAGTTTGTTTGGATTTATCTCTGCCGATGGCAACAACCGTACTCACAAATACCAGGTGCTGAGCAACAGAGGATCTTTTGGCACATGGTACACACAGGTATTTGGTTTTCCGGACCGGTTTGACATTGAATACATCAATGATAAAGGCCGGCCGGCCTCACGCCTCATATCGGCCTATCGTCCTGCTGCTGATACCGCAGGCAAGGAAGGGACCCGCCGCTTTCGCCCTGCGCAGCAACAGCCCTCTCCGAAAAAGCAAAGGGAACTGCGCTGGAACAGTGTACGATTGTTGCGCATTGATACGGTAAACCGTACCGCTATGATGACACTTGCTACCTTCAGCAAAGGGTACCGGTTAAAGCATTTTTTCAAAAACTCATTCAATACGCTGCAGCAGCACCAGGTCAATCACCTGATTATTGATGTACGGAACAACGGGGGTGGCAGTGTGAGTAATTCCACCCGCCTTACCCGGTACCTGGTACGAAAAAAATTTAAACTGGCCGATTCATTGTATGCCATACGTACAGGAAGCAGGTATCAGCGCTATATCAAAAACCATTTCTGGAACAAACTTTTTATCCGGTTCTTCACCCGAAGAAGAAGCAACGGCAATTATCATTTTGGATATTTTGAACGACATTTCTTTTCGCCAAAAAAGAAAAATCATTTTGACGGTAAAGTGTATATACTGACCGGGGGTAATTCTTTTTCCGCTACCACTTTGTTTGCTGCAGCACTCATCCGCCAGGAAAATGTGACAGTAGTAGGTGAAGAAACCGGAGGTGGCGCCATTGGTAATTCTGCCTGGCTGATCCCGGATGTGCATCTTCCGGAAACCGGGGTTCGGTTCCGACTGCCTTTGTTCCGGCTTGTCATGGACCGTAATTTTCCTGCTAACAGTGGCGGCATTCAGCCCGAAATACTCGTTGTGCCTACCGTAGAATATATCCGGCAGAATACAGATTACAAAACCGTAAAAGCTATGGAGCTGATTGGTAAGGAACAGGCAGCACAGTCAAACCATTAAGCGACCCCGGACATTTCACAAGTTATATATTCAGCCCGCCGCAGACGCTGATGGTTTGCCCGGTGATATAGGATGCAAGATCCGATGCAAGAAACAAAGCCACATTTGCAATGTCTTCCGTTACGGCAAAACGGCCCAGCGGTATGCCGGCTTTATATTTTTCGGCGGCTTCACCTTCTTTCAGGTAACTGGTCATGTCAGTTTCTACAAAACCTGGTGCAATGGCATTGCAGCGGATATTCCGGCTTCCTAATTCTTTGGCCACTGATTTTGTAAAACCAATGATACCGGCCTTGCTTGCTGCATAACTGCTTTGCCCGGCATTGCCCATTTCGCCAATGATTGAACTCATGTTAATAATGGAGCCGGCCCTTGCTTTCATCATCGGGCGGATGACCTGTTTCGTCATATAAAACACACTATTCAGGTTTATCTGTATCACATCATTCCATTGTTCGGGTGTCATCCGCAGCAGTAAATTGTCTTTGGAAATACCGGCATTGTTGACACAAATATCTACGGAACCAAATTCACGGAGTACATCATTGACCAGTGCTTCACATTGAATAAACTCGCCTGCATGACTTTGGAATGCTTTTGCCTTATTGCCAAAAGATTGTAACTTTTTTTCCAGCGAACCGGCTTTTTCTTTGCTGCTGTCGCTGATAAAGGTAAAGGCAACATGTGCGCCATGTTCTGCAAATTTCAGCGCCACAGACTCGCCAATACCACGGGCAGCTCCGGTTACGATAGCTACTTTACCATCAAGTAATTTCATCGGTCTTTGTTTTGTTGTACTGGTTTGACCCTGCAATTGTAGTGTGATTCAATTGCAGGATCTCTTCAAGAAGTTTTCGGTCGTTGGATAGTCGGGGAATCTTATGCTGTCCACCCAGCTTTCCTTTCAGGCGCAGCCATTCATTGAAAAGGCCTTTGGGCAGGGCATGTACCAGCGGCATGCGAAGGGCAATATTTTTGTGGCGCTTTGCTTCGTAATCACTGTTGATGTTTTTTAAGGCTTTGTCCAGTTCTTCTGTAAACTGCTCCAGGCTGCGGGGCGGAGTTTCAAATTCAATAAGCCATTCATGTGCCCCGTTGGAGTGCTCGGAGAAATAAACGGGCGCCGCTGTATAATCATTCACTACCGATCCGGTCATTTCGCTGGCGGCAGCAATGGCAAAATCAGCGTTATCTACAATCAGCTCTTCACCAAACGCATTGATAAAGTGCCTGACCCTGCCTGTTACCTTGATCCGGAATGGATTCAGTGAAGTAAACTGAACGGTATCGCCAAGCAGATAGCGCCACAGGCCGCCATTGGTGCTGATGACAGGAGCATAGTTTTTCCCGGCTTCTACCTGATGCAGCCCTAATGTATGCGGATTTTTTTTACCTAACTCCGTTACGGGCATGAATTCAAAAAAGATTCCGTGATCGGTAAACAACAGCATGCCATCATCAGCCGGTGTTTCTTGTGCAGCAATGAAGCCTTCACTGGCATTGTACATTTCCAGGTAATGTATGTTTTTGCCAATGATTTTCTGGAATTGCTCTTTGTACGGCGTAAATGAAACGCCGCCGTGCATATATACTTCCAGTGAAGGCCACACATCACAAATATGCTGCTTGCCTTTGATTTTCAAAATTCGCCGAAGCAAGACCAGGGTCCAGGTGGGCACTCCGGACAGGGAGGTTACATTTTCATTCATGGTGCTGTGAGCCAGCCGTTCAATTTTTTCTTCCCACTCGTCCATCAGGGCAATGCTTAGGTCGGGGGTGCGGAGCCAATGACCCCAGAATGGAGAGTTCTGCAACAACACTGCACTCAGATCACCATACTGCGCCTCTTCATTAACGGGGCTTATACTATGGCTGCCGCCTACCACCAGCCCTTTACCGGTCAGCAGGGCCGACTGTGGGTTGAACTGGTAATATAATGTCAGCACATCTTTGGATGCCTTGTAATGTCCATCCTGTAAACTTTCATCACTGATTGGAATAAACTTACTTTTATCGCTGGTGGTGCCGCTACTTTTGGCAAACCAGTGTACCGGCGTATTCCAAAGTATATCCTGTTCTCCGTTCATGATGCGCTCAATACAGGGCTTCAGGTCATTGTATTCGTGAATGGGAACTGCATTCTTAAAATCCCTCACATTAAAAAGTTCTGAAAAATGATACTTCCTGCCAAACTCTGTGTATTGTGCCGCTGTAACCAGCTCCTGCAATACTTCCCGCTGCGCATCCAGCGGGTTATCCTTCCAGGCTTTGATGCGCCAGTACCGGGACCGGGCCAGTGATGATATGGCAGGAGAAAGCAGGCTCATGATACGCCAAAATAAAAAATAATTACGTCAGCAGGAAAACTAATTCTGCGGGTCTGCAGCAGCAGCTTTTGAAGCCTCTTCATGAAGCCAGTCTTTTCGCTTCAGTTTGAAATTCCTTCCCAGGTATAACCGTTTTACTTCCTCATCAGCAGCCAGTTCTTCGGCGGTGCCGTGTTTGTATATCCGGCCTTCAATCAGCAGGTATGCTCTGTCGCAAATGGAGAGGGTTTCGTCCACATTATGGTCGGTAATCAGGATGCCGATATTTTTGTATCTCAGTTTTGCCACAATGGACTGAATATCCTCCACCGCAATGGGATCTATGCCAGCAAAGGGTTCGTCCAATAAAATAAATTTAGGGTCCACGGCAAGGGCACGGGCAATTTCGGTACGGCGCCTTTCTCCGCCGCTCAATACATCTCCATGGTTTTTGCGCACAAGTTGCAGGTGAAATTCCTCAATCAGGGATTCCTTTCTCTGGCGCTGTTCGGCCCGGGAAAGGTTTGTCATTTCCAGCACAGCAGCTATATTATCCTCTACACTCAGCTTGCGGAATACCGAAGTCTCCTGGGGAAGATAGCCAATGCCCATCCTCGCTCTTTTATACATGGGCATTGATGTGATATCCTTATCATCAAGGAAAACCCTTCCCTCATCCGGACGCACAAGGCCCACCACCTGGTAAAATGAAGTTGTTTTTCCGGCACCGTTTGGCCCCAGCAAGCCTACAATTTCACCCTGGCCGACCTCAATACACACATGGTCCACCACGACACGGTTACCGTATTTTTTTACAAGATTTTCTGTGCGAATGCTAACTGCCATGAAAGCAAAAATAAGCGTTCGGCCCCGAAACGGATCTGCCGGGCAAGCTAATTTAACAAGCACTGTTTTTCTTACAATACGGTTGTCATTTGTGACGGAGAAGGCATGCAAATGAAGAGAACCAGCTTTTTCATACCTTTCGCCCCTCAGCAGTATCCATGATTCAATCACATTTGTACCCGATTATTATGAAAACATTCCGCACATCTGTTACTTCCGTTGTTTTTACTTTCAGCGTTCTTTTGCTGCATAGCCAGGGACTAAGACCCTGTACCGGCATAGACGCAAAAACCAATTCAAAAAAATGGGGCTTCAGCGATCGTTTTCTTTCGGAAGTAGTGATCCCCACTGTGTATGATACCGCAATTGCATTTTCAGAAGGCCTTGCAAGAGTGAGGTTAACCGGAAAATATGGTTTTGTAAACAGTGCCGGAAAGCTGGTCATCCCAACAGTATATGAACAGGTGTCCGATTTTTCTGACGGTTTTGCCCTTGCATGGAAAGACGGAAGAGTTTTTTTTATTGATCAGAAAGGGGTGAACACATTCAAAAAAACCTATCGCAATGCCTCTGCATTCAGCAACAGGCTGGCACTGGTGTGGGATGAGGAAGGCCGCAAAGCCGGATTCATTAATACAAAAGGAGAACTGGTCATTCCGCAGATCTATGAAAAAGCTTTTTCGTTCAATGGAGGCCTTGCCCCGGTAAAACAGGACCATGAAAATGATTTTAAAGTCATTGGCCTGAAAGGAGAAACATTGTTTACCCTCAGCGAAACCATAAAAATGGTTACGGGCAGCTATTCCGGCGGAATGCTGGTGGTAGCACTTGAAAACGAAACCGGTAAAAAAACCCGGTACAATATGGTGAATGAAAAAGGTGCGATGGTCTGTAAAACTTCCTACGCATCCATTCAGCCCTTCCGGAATGGCCACTCGGTCATTGCTGCAGAGTTATCCTCCAGACCTGCAGGCAGTCAGCAGTTTTATAATTACGGGCTGGTGGATCAATCCGGTAAAGAAGTCGTACCGCCTAAATATGCCTGCCTGAGTGAAACTGCCATACCCGGAATTTACTTCTACGGTAAAAAAGCTGAAACGATGCGTACCTGCTCCGGTTATGGTTTGCTCGACAGTACCGGAAAAGAACTGACCCAACCCTCATTCAAAAATTTTACACGCATCAATGATACCGTTTTTTTATGCAAAGAAGCGGGAAAGGCGGAAGCATACAGCAAATATTTGCTGCTCCATTCAAATGGAAAAGAATTATTAAAGCAGCGCTTTGAAGGGACAGAATTCAATTTCTGCGGCAGCGATACTTTGCTTACACTGTGGACAAGGGGTATGAGCAGCGATCTCCATTTTTCATTATACCATATTCATAAAGGAGTACTGAAAGAAAATATTTCTCCCGGGTTTTATGTCTATAATCAGCAACGACTGATTGTTATGCTGAACAATCCGTATCTGTATAACGGAACGGTAATGTCATCATCCGGGCAGGTGCTGGAAGACAGTGTACAGGCAGAAACTGTTCACGTATCGGGACGGCCTGTTGAATATGTGCCGTTTATTTTACTGAAAAAGCGCAAAGATGCTGCGTTCCGTCCGTACAACCTGTACAGCAGAAAGTATGTGCCCTTACATTTTGATTTTGGAAAAACCAGCTACGAATATGATAAAAAATACAGCGAGGGCCTCCTAGGAGTAAAACAAAACCAAAAATGGGGTTTCATTGACAGTACAACGAAAGTAAAAATTCCACTGGTCTATGAAGAAGTCAGAGATTTTCACGAAGGGATGGCAGCAGTAACTAAGGCAGATAAGGACGGAGATAATTTTATGGTGTACATCAACAAGTCAGGAAAAGAGCTGCCCGGCATCAGGGCATCATACCTGAATGCTTCCGACTTCAGTGAAGGAGTGGCTTTTTACAAAAAAAATTATGATGCCGTCCGGAATTTTCAGGATCCTTCCGTGTATTATATTAATACCACTGGTAAAGTGATCTTCACTTCTTCCGCCAACGATTATTTTAAACATGGAAAATTCTCCAACGGGCTGGCTGCTGTACCTGATGGGAAAACCCGGAAATACGGGTACATCAACACAAAAGGAGAGCTGGCCATACCATACCTGTACGATATTCCGGGAAAAAAAGATTTTCCCACGATGATGGAGTTTAAGGACAACGGTACTGCCACAGTGGAGAAAGACGGCAAAATGCTGGTCATTGACCGGAAAGGCAATGTGGTAAAATGAGCATACAAGGAATATCTTCCGTAAAATTTGAATTTCATCAGAGCCTGCTTAGTTTTGTTCATAACTGTTGCCAGAAACTATACAAAAAAACGAATGGGGAACCCAGGCAGGCAGTTGAAATGATGCTGCGGTATCATCCCGCATTACGGGCAGGGCTTTATGGCCAATAAAAAAACATTTACATGAAAATCACGGAACACATAGCAAATGCCGGCGGCACACTGGTTTCTTTTGAAATTTTACCCCCTCTCAAAGGAAAAGGAATTGAAGCGCTGTACAGGCACCTGGATCCGCTCATGGAACTAAAACCAGCCTTCATCAATGTTACCTATCACCGGAGTGAGCATGTTTTTAAGAAAAAAGCGGACGGTAATTTTGAAAAAGTAGTCATTCGCAAACGTCCGGGTACTGAAGCCATTTGTGCGTCTATCATGAACCGTTATAATGTTGATACCGTACCGCACCTGATCTGTGGTGGTTTTTCCCGGCAGGATACAGAAGATGCACTGCTTACCCTGAATTATCTGGGTATTGACAATGTACTGGTGTTGCGGGGTGATGCAGCCAAAAACGAAACAACTTTTGAACCCGAACCGGGTGGTCATTCATATGCTATTGACTTACTGAAGCAGGTGGTCGACCTGAACAACGGCATATACCTGGAAGAAGACCTGAAAGGCAACAACGGCACCCGTTTTTGTATCGGGGTAGCCGGATACCCCGAAAAACATTTTGAAGCACCCAATATGCAAACGGACTTGAAACATCTGAAGGAAAAAGTGGATGCCGGCGCCGATTATATTGTAACGCAAATGTTTTTTGATAATGCCAGGTTCCATTCTTTTGTTCAATCCTGCCGCGATGCCGGCATCATGGTTCCAATTATTCCTGGTCTGAAACCGGTTACCAGCCGCAAACAGCTTACCGCAATACCAAAGACATTTCATATTGACATACCTGCCGACTTCAGCAATGAAATTTTGCGTTGTAAAACGGAAGAGGATGTGGCTCTCGTAGGATCTGAATGGTTGCTGATGCAGTCACGGGAACTGAAAAAGGCAGGAGTTCCGGTCCTGCATTATTATACCCTTGGAAACCCGGGTGTAGTGGCAAAAGTGGTTAAAGAGCTTTGATGAAAGATGCTGGTACAGGCATGGGTGTACGAACCTGAATGAATCGGATACATAACCACAGTTCGCTATCGGGATAGTTCAGCCAGTACTTTTTCATTGATCCGTACCGGATATTTTTTCCTCAGTTCCTCATTCCACCTCTTTTCCAGCAATGCCTGGTAATCGTTGATCAGCATGCCCCGTGCATCATTAAAGTTGCGCTGCGATGGCTGATGATACACTGTCAGCACATAAGCAAATGATGCTGTATTGTCGTTGTTGTTCAACAGGGGCGTAGTCAGCAGGCCGTTTTGAGGTATTGCCTTGAAGAGGTTGGGTATCTGCTCCCATTCAAAGCGGGCCGAATCGGCAATTACTTTTTCTGAATACTGTGCCGCCAGCTTCTTCCATGAAGCGTTGTCTTTATTAATTTTCGCATACAGGTCATTGGCGGTATTCATATCAGCACAGAAAAAAAGTACGGCATCTGCACTTTTCTTCCAGAGATAATTCTTCATGTTCATTGCATACAACTCCCGCAACGCAACTGTATCGGTCTGTGCTTTATTCCACACTTCCTGCTGCATGATTTCAAAAAACAGGTTTCCATCCCTGAATTCATTCATCTGCTGTCGAAAATCTTCATTGAATTCTTCCAGGTGGGTTCTATAATACTCCATAAGTGAAAATCCAATCCATTCTTCCCGTACCTGCTCCCATGGTTTGGGACCACTGCCATCCTGCTTGAACCGGTACGCATTGGCATAGTTAATCCAGTGGTTGGCATGGTACACAGAATCGCCGATGGCAAACAACGGAGTGTGTGCCTTGATGTCCCAGCCAGAAGTCATCGGCTTGCCATCCAGCACACTGTCGCTCATATTCCAGAGGGCTTCATCACGGTATTCAAATATTTTGAATCCTTTTTTCTCAATCACTTTTTTATAAATAAAATCACGGGAGTTTTTCCAGCGGCCATCCGTCATTATTTTTTCTTTCAGTTTTTCGAGGTATAGCTGGTCGTTTGCATCGGTACCCGCAGGTTTCCTGGAAATCCGCTTCAGGATATGCCAGCCATGCTGTGTCAGAAATGGCTTGCCAACGGCACCATCTTTGGGCAAATCCCATGCTGCTTTTTCAAATACTGGATCGTATTGTCCCACACCCATTTCGGGAAGCATGCCACCCGTAGCAGCGCTGATGTAGTCATTGCTGAAGTCGCTGGCCAGCCTGTTGAAGTTGTCGCCTGCCATGATGCGTTTGTACAAAGAATCGGCCCTGGCAGCAATTTGTTTTTTCATATCCTCATCTGAACCGGGCGGAATGGCCAGTAAGATCTGCTGCAGCCTGATTCTTCCGGCAGCTTTTCTTTCACTGATATTTTTAAAAATGTGGAACCCGTTTCTGGACCGCACAAAAGAAGAAATACCCCCTGGCGATGCCTGGTACAATGCATTTTCAAATTCGTAAGGAAGGGTGAATACGGTAATGAAGCCCAGCTTTCCACTGTGCACAGCTGCATCCGGTTCATCGGAAAGCTGACGGGCTACCTGTAAAAATTCTTCCCCTTTCAGCAGGCGTTGCAGTACTTCATCTTTTTTTATGAATGCGGCTGCCGAATCAATAAACCCGGCGGCATTGCGGATAGAAATAAAAATATGGGCTGCTTCAATATCCTTCAGACCCCGCTGAAAAGCTTCCGCTGTCATGCGGGCTGCTGCTTCCGGATCGGCCATATAGGTTTCAGAAATTTGCGTGCGCAAGTTTTCCAGCTCCGTTTTCAGATAAGGCAGGGTGTCCATTTTTCTCTCGTATGCTTCCTGTACTTTGAGCTTTGACTGTATGTACAAATCCAGGTATTCACGCATGGAAGCTGCTTTATCTTTGGGAGGCACCGGGTTGTTTTTTTTGTAGGCCCGCAAAAAATCACCGGCATCTGCGGTGTATGTTCCGTATGTGAACAGGGGCTGGCACATACTGTGCGCAGCTGTGAGCAATACCAACGAAAGAAGGAAAAAATATTTCTTATTCATAGAAAGTCATTTTACCGGCCTACCGGTTTTTTAATTTCAGGCTTAATATTTCATCCAGCTGATCTACGGTCAGCTTCTTTGCTATAATACGTTTTTCGTGATCCAGCAAATATAAGGTGGGGAAACTCTGTACATCGTACAACTGCGAGTAACCGGGAATGCCTGCATCAATCCTGCTTTTCTCTTCAGACTTTGCATAATATACATGCGTCCATTCTTGCAATTTAAGTTGTTCTGCTACCTGAAGCCAGTCTTTCCTGCTGCCATCGGTTTCTTTGGCCACCGCAACCATTTTCATACCGGCAGCTTTCCATCTGTTTCGGTAAAATGAGTCGAGCCGGGGCAATACTTCCTTGCAGTGTCCGCACACCGGATCCCAGAAGACAACGATGGTAAATGGTGCAACAAGATCATAGAGTGAAACGGGCATCCCGCTGCTATCCGGCAAAATGATTTCGGAAGCCGGGTTCCCTGTGATGTTGGCCATCAGGCTATACGCTCTGTCGGTAATGAGCTTTTTCCCTTTGTCCGTAAGCCATGTGTAATTCTTATTTGAAAAATATTTCTCAAACAGGTGGACAAACACCGCATCTTCCCACATATACTTCTGGTTCAGGTAGCGGTTTACAAATTTAATGAGCAGGAACCGCGACATCTCCTCGCTGGCCGCCGCAAAGCCCAGCATATAATCCAGTTCTTTGATTACAGAGTCCGGATGAGGTGTCACCACCTGATTGAAATATTTATCCAGCTTGTCTTCAAAGAAAGGAGTAAATGCAAAACGTCCGTCCCAGAAATGAACGCCCTGCCAGTACTGGCCTTTGTAATATTGATACGCATCCAGCGAATCCTGTTTTGTTTTCGGATCCTTCAGCCGGCCCGTCATTTCCGGTTCCCGCATGGCGGTCAGCAAAGTGGCCAGCAGGCTTTCGGGGTTATGCTGAATCAGATCTTCCCGGAATTGCTTGATCTGGACATCTGCCTGGGCAAGCCGGGCGGCAAGAGTGGCCGAATCGGCCGGGTTTGCTGCAATTTTTATTTGTTTCTTCAACTCTTCAATCTGTCTGCCTTTTTCATTCATCGTTTTCTGGTACCCGTTAAACAAAATATTACCCGGCGAGTTTTCAAACTGAATGCCTTGTGACAATGTAGCGGTATCTGCAATGATTGAAAATTTCTGATTCTTGTCAATCAGGATTTCAAAAAAACCTTTTTTACCGGGATACCCCACCAGGTAAATACCTCCTGTTAGTTTTTGACTGGATTTAAAAACGGCCACGCTCTGTTCGTTGAGCATGGCAGAATCAATAATGGGATACGACTTCCCAAAATAATGCCCCAGGTATATCATCTGGTTCTGAAAAGGCTTCAGGGTTACCTTAATTTCATATCCCTCTTGTGCAAAAAGGGCTGCAGGCAACAGCAAAAAACAAATCAACAAAATCCGTTTCATATGTATGAATCAGTCGGTAAAGTTACAAGGTACGGGCGAAAGAAGCGGTAGTGTCCGTAAAGGTTGCCCGGTATTTGGTAATCTTCATTTTTCAGGTATTTGCCCGTCCTTACGCTTATTTTTGCCCGATGGCAAGAAAAAAGAAAAAAGTCAGAATCCTGGAAAAGCTGATGATAGAAGATTATGCCACCGAAGGTCGCTGCGTTGCCCGGCACGATGGTAAGGTGGTATTTGTAGAGCGCACAGTACCCGGCGATGTGGCTGATGTATTTCTTTTTAAGAACAAGAAAGACTGGGCCGAGGGCTACCCGCTGCAGATGCATACATTATCTGAACGCCGCATCACCCCGTTTTGCTCACATTTTGGCGATTGCGGCGGGTGCCAGTGGCAATCTGTTCCTTACAACGACCAGCTGCAATTCAAATTCCGTCAGGTGCAGGATGCCCTGCAGCGTATCGGTAAAGTGCCCCTGCCAGAGTTTATGCCAATCCTCGGTGCATCAGAAGACCGCTATTACCGCAATAAACTGGAATACACATTTGGAGCCTTCCGGTATATTTCAGAAGCTGAATTTCAGCAGAGAAAAGCAGAACAAGCGGAGCCTCTTGTATCGCCTGCAGGACGTGGAGGAGCAGGCTTTCATGCCAAAGGTTTATTTGACAAAGTGGTAGACATCACTCATTGTTATTTACAGCCCGAACCATCCAATGAAATCCGGGAAGCCATAAGGGATGTTGCAGAACAGCATAACCTGTCGTATTATGATGTACGACAACAGCATGGGTATTTACGAAATGTGCAGCTGCGCATTTGCACGACCGGCGAAGTGATGGTAAACATTATTGTAGGCGAAGACCATCCGGATCAAACGGAAGCACTGCTGCAATATCTGCTGCAACGAATACCTTCCATCACCACATTGCTGTACACCTTCAATCCCAAGAAAAACGACAGTCTGCATGGCCTCCATCCTGTAACCTGGTATGGCAAAGGGTATGTGATTGAAAAACTATCGGCCGGGCCAGGTGCAGATGAGTTTTCATTCAAAATTGGGCCAAAATCATTTTTCCAAACCAATACAAAACAGGCCGAAAAACTGTACCAGGTAGCCAGTGATTTTGCAGAGTTGAACGGTACAGAACATGTGTACGACCTGTATTGTGGCACAGGCAGCATCGGAATTTTTATGAGCCGGCGTGCCCGAAAGATCACCGGTGTGGATGTCATAGAAGAAGCCATTCATGATGCGGCAGAAAATGCGGCGATGAACCAGATTGCATCTGCACAGTTTTTTGCGGGCGATGTAACCGATGTTTGCACCAATGAGTTTTTTGCAACGCATGGACGTCCCGATGTGATCATCACTGACCCGCCCAGAATGGGTATGCACAGTAAGCTGCTGCAGCAGATTCTGCAACTGGAAGCTCCCGTACTGGTTTATGTAAGCTGCAACCCGGTAACCCAGGCAAGAGACATCAACCTGCTGGCTGAAAAATATAGGGTAACCCGTGTGCAGCCGGTTGACATGTTTCCCCATACTCATCATATAGAAAATGTGGTGCAGCTGAAATTGAAATCAAACTGACCAAAAAAAATGCACATGAAAACCAGGATGCCTCTGTTGTTGCTTTTTATATGCTTGCAGTCAGCAGCACAGGAGCCCATCGTTCCGGATGAAGTGAAACCTTTTGTGCTGCCCGGCTATGAAGTATTGGACTTAAAAAAAGCAGACCTGAACCGGGATAAAAAAACAGACTACCTGCTGATCTTAAAAATTGCCGGCGAAGACAGCCTGCCTGCCGATAGTCCTGACTGGGATGCAACCAGGCCTTTGCTGCTGCTCACAAGGCAGACCAGTGGCACACTTGCAACATCGGCGGTCAGCAATGAACTTGTGCACTGCAAACACTGCGGCGGTATGATGGGCGATCCATACCAGGGAATGACCGTAAAACCGGGTGAGTTCACCCTTGAATTTTACGGAGGCAGCAGCTGGCGCTGGGGCGAGCAGGTTAATTTCCGGTATGATGCCATCCAAAAAAACTGGTTTTTGCATTCACAACGCACAGAAAGCTTTCAGTCGGGCGATCCTGAAAACACACATGTAACAACCATCATTACAAGATCTGAAGCTGGTGATATTCCGCTTACAAAATATACACCGCATTACAATGCAGACAGCAGCAGCTGGCGGGTGTCGGCAGCAAAAACTTTTTTCTATGACAGCCCATCGCTGCAGGCAAAGCCACGCAAAGCATTCCTGCTAAAAGAAGATGAAGTTATTTCGTTCCGGCAGTTCAGAAATTTTATTGAATGTTCTTTTACGAACTCAAAAGGAACCACCACAACGGGATATATTTTAAAGAAAGATTTACAGCTGCTGAAAAGCCGTAAACCGGCAACCCTTAATTAACTCGTATTTTTGCCAGATGAGTAATTTCCGATTTACCCGCATAGACCGTTTTCCGCCCGTAGTGAAAAACCTCATCATTATTAATGTACTGGTATGGGTGGCGCAGTTGATTTTTGACAAGCAATGGGGGCTTACCTACCGTATCGGGTTATGGCCGGCTGATACGCCTTTATTTGAACCCTACCAGATTGCCACCCATATGTTTGCCCACGCCTCCTATGATGCCGGTGGCAATATCATGTTCTTTCATATCCTCTTCAACATGTTTGGCCTGTATATGTTTGGCAGGATTTTAGAAAATGTATGGGGACATAAACGCTTTCTGTTTTTCTACCTGGCCTGTGGTGTGGGAGCCGCGGCTGCGCACCTCATCATGCAATACCTGATGGGCGGGTACTCCTTTGCAGTAGGAGCCTCGGGAGCCGTGATGGGTGTGTTTGTGGCATTTGGCACATTGTTTCCCAATACAGAGTTGATGATTATTCCGATCCCCGTGCCGATCAAAGCCAAATGGCTGGTCATTGTATATATCTTACTGGATCTTTTTGGCGGCTTTGGAAATGTAACAGGCAGCAATATTGCTCACTTTGCGCACCTGGGCGGCGCATTGACCGGTTTTTTAATTGTAATTTTCTGGAACAAAAAAAACCGCCGTACGTTATACTGACACTGGATGAAACAAAAAGAAAAAATTTACCGCTTTCCTGTATTGTCCGAAAAAAACAGCAATCCACTGCTCCTGCTCATTGCAGCCTGCCTGATTTTATTCCTGGGACTTGCATTCCTGAAAGCTGTGTGGCATTTCAATTACCCCGAAAAAGAACTGGCCGTACAATTGTACAACAAACAGGTGCTGGCCCTTTTTTCTTTTCATGCAGATCCATCGCAATTGCTGCACCGGCCCTGGACCCTGATCACCGGCATTTTTTTGTTTGAAGACAACAGTGCCTGGCTCTTATTCCCCAGCCTGTTCTGGCTCTGGTCTTTTGGTTTTATTCTGCGTGATCTTACAGGTGGTAAAAAAATCATTCCGATTTTTATTTATGGAGGCCTGGGCGGCATGCTTGCATACAGCCTTGTTCATGCCTTTTCTCCTTCATTGCAGGAAGGCGCCATGATGGGCGCCGCCTCCTGTGCTGTAATGGGGGTGGCTGTTGTTACCAGCCTGCTTTCACCCGGTTACCGAATCTTTCCCATGATTGCCGGAGGCATACCACTTTGGGTACTTACCCTGTTTTATTTTTTTTCTGTATTTGCCGCAATACCTCTTAGCGATACAGCTAAACTTGCCAGTCATGCAGCAGCAGCCGCAACCGGTGGCCTCTTCATTTTCTTTTTTCGCAGAGGATACGACTGGAGCGAATGGATGATTCGTTTTGCAGAATGGATCAACCATCTTTTTCAGCCGGTCAGGCGGAACCAGACCCGGGAGGAGTCCGGTTTTTTAACAGCAGCAGGCCGCCAGGAATCACAGCACCACATCATCACCCAGGGAACAATTGATGCGCTGCTGGAAAAAATTCATGTGCAGGGATACTCATCACTGACTGATGAGGAAAAAGAGCTGTTGCAAATGGCCAGCCGGGAAGAAATACAACCCGATTAGATTTTATTTGTGAACTTAGCAGTTCATGGCCGCCAGCTTCAGAATTTTTACAAAAAGGGTTCTGCTGATTTGTAACGCAGTACTGCTTTTCTTTTTTATTTTATCCTGCCTTGCCCCATACCTTCATCCACGCAGTTGGTGGCCGGTCAGCCTGTTGGGGTTACTGTTCCCGGCACTGTTGCTGCTGAACCTTGCCTTTATCGGTTTCTGGTTTTTTGTATTAAAACCACGTTATGCACTGATTTCAGGATTGGGCCTGCTGCCTGCCCTGCCAGCCATGCTGGTGACACTGGCCTTTCATACCCCCCGTACATTTCAGCAGGAAAAAGACAGCAACAACGTTCGGGTTGTGTGCTGGAATGTGGCCCGGTTTGTTGAACTGAAGCGAAACAACAATAAAGGAAGTATGGCGCGGCTGGAGATGCTGAAGCTGCTGAAAAAACAAAATGCTGATGTGCTGTGCCTGCAGGAGTTTCATACCTCAACCGATTCCACCTATTACGATAACATCGGCCCGATTCAACAAGAACTGGGCTATCCCTATTATTATTTTTCGTTCGACCTGGATGGAGATAATCATTACTACAGTTCCATTATATTCTCCCGGCTGCCAATCATAGACAGCGGTAAAATAAGATTTCCGCGACCCACCCTGCCGGAGGTTTTATTGTTTGCCGATTTATTATACCAGGGCGATACCATACGGGTGTACAACACACATTTGCAATCGCTGCAGCTGGGGCGGTTTGACTATGACCGCATGCGCAAAATCCGCAATGCAGATGACAGCATGGTGGCCAACTCCAGAACGATCCTGGGTAAACTGAGGAAAGGACTGATCCGGCGGAGCATACAGGCAGAAGTAACCCGTGAAATTATGGGAAACAGCCCTCATCCCTACCTTTTATGTGCAGACCTGAACGATGTGCCGAATTCTTATACTTACAGAAAAGTGAGGGGCCCTATGCAGGATGCTTTTTTATCAAAAGGCTTTGGCATCGGTCGTACTTTTTCCAGGCTATCGCCGACGCTGCGAATTGATTATATTTTTGCCGACCGGAATTTTAAAATTCACCAGTTTAAAAGAGAAGCGAGAATTTTGTCGGATCATTATATGCTGGTGGCTGATGTGTCCCTGAAAAAATAAACAACTTCTGTGTCAGACTCAGCGCCTTTTGAATAAGGGGATGCCGTCTGCAACTATCTGGATCAGCCCTGTACCCAGCAGGTAATAGTAGCTTTCACTATGTGACACTCCGCTTTGTACCGTTGTTCTGGTTACCACAAGGCATTTGGATATTTTACCCTTGTACGAGTGATCAATCACTTTTGAAGAAAGATTGTACTGTACCTCAAACAGATTCATTGGCCATATGGCGGACTGTCCTTCTTTCTCCGGAATCTTCGCCAGCATGTTTTTACCGCCAATCATCTGATCTTTCGGCACAATGCCAAGCTTTGCAGAGGTTACAATCACGGCAGCATCCTCTGTCAGATTCAATGTATATACATAAATGAGCTGGTATTTACTGTCTGAACTGAACCCAAAATGCTGAATGTACGAATATGGGTTGGCCCATAACACAGAGCCCGGCTGCTTCTTATAGGTAATATAGTATCTGAGTTTGCCATCTTCGCTATACAGGAAAAAAGAATCCCTTTCTTTGGGCGTGATGAAATCGGAAGCCTGGTAGGGTAATTGTTTTTTTACAACAGCAGGCTTTTCTGCCGCAGGCTCTGGCTGCACCGCCGGTTTGAGGATGATCTTTTTTTGTTCCGTTGCCGGTGCATTGTTTTTTTCCGGAAAATTATTGCTGCACCTGAACACATCGAACCCATTGATACCGGCACAAATTAATTCGGATCCATCCGGAGTGCACAGCATTTGTGTGTAATAGCTTTTGAGTGGCATTGCATTCCATTGCTTTCCCTCCTTTGAGCACAGCCTCATGCTGTCAGCATCTGCCATCATGATAGCTTTGTGGTCCGGTGTAAAACAGGCGGCACTGAGTTCTGGATGCGAAAAAGAATGCAACAGACTGCCAGTAGCGGTTTCATACAGGTGCAGTTGTTGATCGTCATAATATAAATACAAGCTTCCATCCTTGCTCACTGACCAGCCGGATAATAAATCAGGTTCCGTAAGCTGATGCTCCGCTTGTTTTTTCCCGGTTGCAGAAAACAGGCATGATGCAGCACCGGCAGGAAAATTTCCGGCCGGCTGACAGGGTATGAACAATATTACCGTGCAATCATTTGAAGCCAGTTCCTGGCTGGCTATGAATAAACCTGGTTAACTGGTATCCGAAACAATACAACAAAGAAATACAAGACGGTTTCTCTCTTTCCTTTGAGCTGGCATGGGATAAAGCCATTCCGTACAACTATGTTTTGGCCGGAACTTGAAATGGTTGGAAATATAATTGATTTGTCTGGGGTCTGGCTGCCCACAAAGCCTGCAGGCAGGGATGAACAATAATGAAAAATCATTGTTTACGCTGACCCTTCTCCGGGGTATCTGTATTTTCCCTCTTTTCTACCAACGGTATTTCTTTCTCCGTCAATAAGAGTTCCTTTGTTGAAAACAACGCATCATGCAATTACGATCTTTAACCGCCCTGCTGCTGGCAGTGGCTGCCCTGCCGGGTTACAGCCAGGCATTGCGCATTCCGCAAAACACTAACTATACCCGTATAACGGGCACCAGGGTTGGCGTAACAGAAATAAAAATCAACTATAACAGTCCCGGCGTAAAGGGCAGGGAGGGGAAAATATATGGTACCGGCGTGGTGCATTTTGGCTTCACCGTGCTGGGATATGGCTCAACGGCGGCATCACCATGGAGGGCCGGTGCCGATGAGTGTACGGTGATATCTTTTTCTACCGATGTAAACATCAACGGCAAAAAACTGCCTGCGGGTAAATATGCTTTTTTTATTGCGGTGTATGAAGACAGCTCTGTACTGATCTTTAATCAAAACACAGATGCATGGGGCAGTTATTTTTACCGCAAAGAGCTGGATGTGCTGCAGGTAACTACCATTCAAAAAAAGAATCAGCCGGTGATGCAGGAGCGGCTGGCCTATAATTTCTCTAACCAGAACGACCACTCAGTGGAGATCAGACTGGAGTGGGAAAGATGGAGTTTTCCGATAAAAGTGGAAGTGGATCTGAAAGCTACTGTACTGGAAGACATCCGCCGGCAGATGAGCGGTGCTATCGGGTTTGATCCCGCCAGCCTGGAAGCTGCTGCCCAATGGTGTGTGAACAACAATACCAACTACGAAGAAGCGCTGAACTGGATCAACTCTGCTACCAGCCCGGAGCTGGGTGGCCGCAATTCTTTTGCTGCACTCTTTGCCAAAAGCCAACTGCTGCAAAAAACGGGGCAGAACCTGAAAGCGGCAGAAGCCATGAAAGCTGCGATGGAAATTGCCTCGGTAATGGACCTGCACAATTATGGCCGCCAGCTGATCCGTAAAAAGAAACTGGCTGAAGCGCAGGAAATATTTCAAAAGAATTTTGACGCACACAAGGGAGCCTGGCCCACCAATGCAGGCATGATGCGTATATACTCGGCGATGGGCGATTTTAAAAAGGCATTGCAATATGCCCGGGCAGCACTGGCACAAGCGCCGGATGAGCAAAACAGGAAAAACCTGGAAGCTTTGATTCAAACACTAAGTGAAGGAAAAGCAATTGCGGAATAGCTGAAATACAGAAGCGCCTGTGTGAACCTTATTGCTGATTTGTGTTTCCCGGCTGCTGCAATGATTTTTCCTCCTGTAATAAGGGAATGGGCTGCACCTGCCGTTCAGGCGGCATATCAGGGTTGCAGACCAGAAAGTCTGGAGTGATACCGGAAGTGCGGAGTACCAGTTCATATTTTTGTTTCAGGTATCGTTTGAACTTTCCCAGGTACCCGGGAACTTTCAGGTCTCCGGGATTGAGCGGAACAGCCTCTACAAGGTTGCTTCCGATGTACATCATCAGTTTCATGGTGGCGGATTATTGGTTACTGCAAAAAAAACAGATCTCCGCCTATTCTGCAATACAAGTAATACGGCATTTTACAACACTGTATTTTTACGGCACAAACAGGGTTTTTCCCTTCCGGACATCGGTTATGAAACGCAACTGCACAAAAGAAGTACAGGATCTCATTTGCCGGTATGGCATGCAACCTCACCCCGAAGGAGGCTGGTTTGTGCAAACCTGGCACCACCAGCACTCACTTTCATTTGCCGGGCCTGACAGCACAGTGCATAGCCGGCCTCTTGCCACGCATATTTATTATTTGCTGGAGACTGGGGATTTTTCCGCTTTTCACAGGCTGGATGCAGATGAATGCTGGCACTTTTACGGAGGCGGCCCCCTACACCTGAGTCTCCTCGAAACTGGCGGCACAGTTGAAAAAATAATCCTCGGCCCCGGCCATACCGAAGCGCAGCACTTCCATTGGGTGGTTCCGGCAGGCTGCTGGATGGCGGCAAAGCCTGCCCCCGGATCCGCTTTTTCATTGATGGGCTGCAGCATGATCCCGGGTTTTCATGATCCGGGATTCGAACTGGGCAGTGCATCCACTTTGATTCGCCTCTTTCCACAACATCACAGTCTGATTCAGTCTTTTTGCCGGCAGCCTTAAACTAAATATATGCCCTGCGGCGTTAAACAAAGGCGATGAACCATCGTCTGAAAAAAACAAATTTTACTCCTCAGCCCAAATAAAACAGCACAATACAAAAGGCTGATTCTGCCGAAAGTATATGGCCCTGACATTTTCACAAATAAATGCTTATGAAAAAAGAATTGTTTTCTTTATTTGCCGGCATCCTGATGATTATTTCCTGTACAAAAAACACAGGAACCAATCCGCCACCCCCTCCGCCACCACCCCCTCCGCCACCTGTGCAAACTCTGTATTTTCCGCCACTGACCGGAACGGAGTGGCAAACCAGCAGCACTGCATCGCTGAACTGGAATGATGCATTGCTCACCGATCTGAATAGTTTCCTGCAGCAAAAAAACAGCAAGGCCTTTATCATCTTAAAAAATGGAAAAATTGCGGTAGAGTGGTACTTCGGCACTTTTACAGCCGACAGCAATCATTATTGGGCATCTGCAGGAAAAACGATGACTGCTATTCTGGTGGGCATTGCAAAAAGAGAAGGGTTGTTATCCCTTTCGCACAAAACATCACAATACATTGGTACGGGCTGGACCTCACTGCCCCTGGCAAAGGAAAACCTGATCAGCATCCGGCACCAGCTTACCATGACTTCGGGGCTTGATGATGGCGTACCAGATACGGACTGTACCCAGCCATCCTGCCTGCAATACATCGCAGATGCCGGAACCCGATGGGCATATCACAATGCAGCCTATACCTTGCTGGATCAGGTGCTGGAAAGTGCAACCGGCCGCAGCTTCAATAATTATTTCCAGGAAAAAATAAGAAACCGTATAGGTATGAACGGGCTCTGGCTGCGCACAGGGCCTTACAACAATATTTATTATAGTACCGCCCGCAGCATGGCCCGTTTTGGTTTGTTGCTGCTCAATAAAGGCACATGGAACCAGAATGCTATTCTTGACGACAGTTTGTATTTTAATGAACAAATTAACAGCTCACAAAGTCTGAATCCTTCCTACGGCTATCTGACATGGCTCGGTGGCAAGGCCAGTCACATGCTGCCGGGATTGCAATTTGTATTCCAGGGCAGCATTGCGCCCAATGCTCCGGCAGATATGTTTGCTGCTTTAGGAAAAAACGACCAGAAGGTTTATGTAGTTCCTTCACAGGGGCTGGTAGTCATCCGCATGGGCGATTCGGCAGGCAACAGTCACCTGGCTGTATCCGGGTTCGACAATGAACTGTGGGGAAAGCTGAAACCCATACTTGGATATTAGCTTCAGCCGGGCCATAAAAAAATTGCAGATTTTTTGTGCAGAATCGCTTTTGTACGGGGATGCTGATTGTCTACATTCCTTTTTTGGTTGTTGTATTCAGATTTTCCAGCACTTTTTTGGAAACCATATCGGTGATAATGATTTTACCGTATTCGATGCCCAATTTTTCAGAAGAAGCCGGGTCGAACGACTGGCTTTGTGCAGAATACAGCAGGTCATTTTTTTCCAGGTCGTACAGGTTTGTTTCCCAGAAGTAACGGGTATCTTCTGTGTAATACCCTTCGGTATAAATTCTGCCATACATTACCCTGGAATAACCCCAGAGCCGGTTGTAGTATAAATAGTAAGGAGTGTATCGCACCTGACCGGGTACATAAAATTGCTCTTTTGTTTTATCGAGCAGCACTATGGTAAGCACGGCCTCGGCACCGGATGATTTCAGTTTTGTAATCGCATCTTCTTCGGTCATGTTTTCAAAAGCCTTTGGGCCATATTCATTGCAGGCGCATACGGCTTCGTATCCCCGGGCACGCAGGTTAGCTGCCAATTGTTGTTCCATGTTTTCCCTCAGTGTCCGGTCTTTTTCCCGGATAAGACCCAGCACAATGATTTTTTTAAATTTTTTTGGCTGAATATTTTCGGCCTTCCAGGAGCTGGTGATCTGTGTTGTGGGTCCGCAGCCCAAAAAGAAGATTGAGGCCATAACGGCCAGGCTGGTCATAAGTTTCATACTATATACATTTTATAGATGTAAGGTAATGTCGCTGCGACATTTTTGCGCTGATGACCATCAGCTTCCCGGCTGAGAGAAATCAAAAAAGAGAGGGCCCGTATTTTTAACAACCGCAAATATCCCCTATTTTTGCAGCCCTTAATCCTCCTTAGCTCAGTTGGTTAGAGCATCTGACTGTTAATCAGAGGGTCGTTGGTTCAAGTCCAACAGGGGGAGC
>CAYYMK010000020.1:0-46509 GCA_964473035.1 uncultured Chitinophaga sp. | reverse complement strand
ATTACCTATTCTTTGTTTGTTACAGATGCAGAAGGATGCCGTTCTCTGCTTAGTGACGAGGTGGCCATTTATGTAAGAAAGGATATGGCAATCCATACCATTCCCTTTGACACTATTGTGGCATCCGGTGAACGAATCCGGCTGCGTACCATTTCAAACGGGGTGCTGTACAACTGGACACCGGCAACCGGGTTGAGCAATCCATTTATTGCAGACCCGGTGGCCATTGTTTCGGCCTCAGCCGGGCAAGTGATACAATACAAAGTGTCTGCTATAGATTCCAATGGATGCAAAGGAGAAGGATTTGTAACCATCAGGGTGTATAAAGGCCCTGCGATTTATGTTCCCACTGCGTTTACGCCGAACCGGGATGGCAAAAACGATCTTTTTACCCCTCATCCTGTTGGAATTTCCGGGTACAGCTATTTCAGGGTGTATAACAGATGGGGCCAACTGGTTTTCTCCACTACAAAACTCAATGAAGGATGGGATGGAAGGCTGAACAGTGCTGACCAGCCGGCCGGAGTCTATGTATGGATGATTGAAGGAATTACAGGCAACAATAGCCGAATTACACAAAAGGGTACTGTAATGCTGATCAGGTAAACTCTATTAATAAAGAACTGCTGTGCCGGTATAAGGTTTTCAGTGCGGCACGTCAGGGGAACCCTTATTTTTGCCCGGCTGCTGATGGAAGCACCGGCTTAAAATTTTTCATTATGGTTGATGTTATACTTGGCCTCCAGTGGGGCGATGAAGGAAAAGGAAAAATTGTTGATTTTTTTGCGAAGGATTACCAATTGGTAGCCAGGTTTCAGGGAGGGCCCAATGCGGGGCATACGCTGTATGTGGAAGATCAAAAAGTGGTCCTGCACCAGATCCCGTCCGGTGTATTTCATTCCGGCGTCAAAAACCTGATTGGAAACGGCGTAGTGCTGGATCCTGTTACACTGAAAAAGGAATGTGATACAGTTTCTTCATTTGGCATTAACTTGAAACAAAATCTTTATATTTCAGAACGGGCTCACTTGATACTGCCCACCCACAGGGCACTTGATAAAGCGGCTGAACTGGCAAAAGGAAATCAGAAAATAGGATCTACCCTGAAAGGGATTGGGCCGGCCTATATGGACAAAACCGGCCGTAACGGATTGCGGGTCGGCGATTTACTCGATAAAAATTTCACTACAGAATATATAAAATTGAGGCTGAAACATCAGCGTCTGCTCGATAATTTTAATTTTTCGGAAGATATCAGTACATGGGAAGAAGAATTTTTTGAAGCAGCTGAACATTTGCGTAGCCTCAATATTGTGAATGGTGAATATTTTATTAACAACGAGCTTCAGGAAGGAAAAAATGTACTGGCCGAGGGGGCGCAGGGCAGTATGCTGGATATTGATTTCGGAACCTTTCCATATGTTACATCTTCTACCACAATCTCGGCAGGTGTATGTAGTGGCCTGGGTGTGGCTCCACACCGCATCAAAGAAGTGTTTGGTGTTACAAAAGCGTATTGCACCCGGGTTGGCAGCGGGCCCTTTCCCACAGAACTGCACGATACCACTGGTGAAGAACTGCGGAAAAAAGGAAATGAGTTTGGTGCTACAACAGGCCGGCCAAGGCGTTGCGGATGGATTGACCTGACTGCATTAAAGTTTGCCTGCATGATCAACGGCGTCACCCGTATTGTAATGACAAAAGCAGATGTTCTGGATTCCTTCCCGGAATTGCAAATTTGCACAGCCTATAAAATAAATGGGGAAAAAACTGCAGAAATACCCTTTCAGCTCGAAAAAATTAAGCCGGAACCAATATACCAGGCTATGGAAGGCTGGCAAACAGATATTTCCGGAATAAAAAACTACGAGGAAATGCCCAAAAAAACTAAAACATACGTGCAATTCATTAATTCTTGCCTGGGGGTTAAAATTCAGTTTATATCAAATGGTCCGGGTCGCCACCAGATTGTGAAGGTCACCGAATGATGCACAAATCCCGCAAACAGTGAAAAACAACAAAAAATCTTTTTTAAAAATTTGGAGGTTTAAAAACTTCGCTGAAATTTTACAATCATAATCCTGACTGACTATGGCTGTAAAACCAAACAAAGGGAAAAAGCCCGCCGGTAAATCCGATGCCGGGACCGAAAAAAAAGCTTCATCAAAGGCTTCCTCAAAATCACGGAAAGAGGAAGATGTGAATGATGACGAAGAACTTTTTCATGATGAAGAGGAGAATCTCAAATCTGCCCGCACCGCTGGAAAAAATGCCGGCGTGGTCAAAAAGAAAACTGCAGATGAGTCTGGTGAAGGAGCCGACGACGATGATGATGCAGAAGACGTACCAGATGATTGGGAAAAACCTGAAGAAGAAGAAAATTGGGATCCCGATTTTGAAGAATTCGATCTCCCTCAATCAAAAGCGAAGAAAGGCGGGGGCAAGAAGGGTGGGCTTGAAGAAGAGGATGATTTTAAACTGGACGATGAATTCAAAGACCTCTTCAGCAATAAAGAATTCGACGATGATGAAGATGACGATTATTAATTTTTTTCCGCAACGCAATTGACCCCGGCACAACAAAAGCCAGGAAGCTATTTTGTAAAAGATTCCCGGCAAAACAGGCTAAAAGTGCTGAACTGGATACAGCAGTTCAGCACTTTTTGTTTATTAGACAGTCATGGGTATCCATCAGCATACCCCGGATCTGATTTTTTTGCGGCAGCAGGTGCCCGGCGCCTGCTAAAAATCAGCAACAGCCATGCGCTGGATGCTCTCCAGGCATTTATCAGCG
Source organism: uncultured Chitinophaga sp. (assembly GCA_964473035.1). GTDB lineage: Bacteria > Bacteroidota > Bacteroidia > Chitinophagales > Chitinophagaceae > JJ008. Next base: position 43,715 of record CAYYMK010000020.1, on the reverse strand, counting down.
AAAAAAAAAGTTGGTTGTTTGGCTGCCTGGGCTACGATTTGAAAAATGAAACCGGTGCTGTCTGTACAAACAATCCTGATTGTACCGGGTTTCCTGATCTGTTTTTCTTTGAACCCGAAATCCTGATCTGTAGCACCAGCAATACACTGCAGATAGTAGCAGCCCGGCCGGAAAAAATATGGATTGAAATCACATCGGCACCGCAAGCCTGTCAGGGCGCAGGCAGAGCCAGGGTACAGGTGCAACAAAAATTTTCCCGTGAAGCATATTTGCAGGTTATTGAATCACTTCAAAAACATATTGCCAGGGGTGATTGTTATGAAATTAATTTTTGCCAGGAATTTTTTTCGGAACATGCTCAGATTGATCCTGTAGTTGTGTACCGGCAATTATGCGAACTTTCACCCAATCCTTTTTCAGGCATCCTGAGGATGGATCATCAATGGTTGCTTTGTGCCAGTCCTGAACGGTTCTTAAAAAAAACAGGAAACAGGATCATCAGCCAGCCCATGAAGGGCACTGCCGCCAGAAACCATACAGGAAAAGCTGCCGATGAAGCCGCACGTCTTTCATTATTCAACAGCGGGAAAGATCGCTCAGAAAATATCATGGTAGTTGATCTTGTTCGCAATGATCTTTCGAAGATTTGCAGAAAGGGGTCTGTGCTGGCAGAGGAACTTTATACCATACAGCAATTTCCGCAGGTATTTCAGATGCTGTCCACGGTCAGCGGGGCATTGAAGGATGATGTATCATTTACAGATATCATTCGGGCAACATTTCCAATGGGATCAATGACGGGGGCTCCAAAAATTCGTGTGATGCAGCTTATTGACCAGTATGAAAAAGCAAAACGTGGATTTTTTTCCGGAGCTCTTGGATATATGAACCCCTCTGGCGATTTTGATTTCAATGTGGTCATCCGGAGTGTTTTATACAATGCAGCATCCGGGTACCTTTCATTTCAGACCGGATCGGGCATTACCTGTTACAGTGAGGCGGAAAAAGAATGGGATGAATGCATACTGAAAGCTAAAGCCATTTGCGAAGTACTTGGCGTAAAAATTTTGTGAAAAATATTAGCTATATGTCATTCTACTGGCCGTTCTGATTTTTCAAAATCAGGTGCACACTTTCATCGAGTATTTCATATCGCCGGGCAATAAAGAGATTCATCTTTTGTACCGGCAGCCTCAGCTGGTAATAGCCGTCAATTGCAATTTTTTGGTCAAACCCGGGGTTATAGCGATCAAATGTTTCTTTATCCATATCAATATATCGCAGGACAATCGAAGAGTGAAAACGTCCGGTTATTTTGTAGGAGGAGGAACTGCTGATTTCTTCCTCCTTCAGCCGGGCAGACGCATCGGTCAGCATTTCCTTTGTTTCATTTTTTGTGAGTGTGGTGATGCCGCCTTCGCCTTCAAAAATATAGTGTGTGCCAATGAATTTTTTTACATGGTTCATTGATTCATTCGGAAGGTAGTACTGAAGAGTCCAGAAATCTCTGCTGCCTCCGCTTTTCCGGATGGCCTTATCCACATTACCAGGTCCGCCATTGTATGCAGCAATAACCAATAGCCAGTCTCCGTATTTTTGGTATAAATCAGTAAGCAGCCTGGCTGCAGCGTGTGTGCTTTTATAATAGTCAAGGCGTTCGTCCAACGCACCGTCAGACCGCAACCCATATTGCCGGGCGGCAGAGGGCATAAAAGCCCAGGGACCTACGGCACCGGTACGGGATAGTGCATTATATCGCAGCCCCGATTCAATCACGGCAATGTATTTCAGTTCGCCCGGCAGGCCATGCTGTACCAGAATTTTGTCCATAAAATCCAGGTAGGGCCCCGCCCAGTCTTTCATTTCCGTAAAAGCTTTTCGGTTTTTTGTGATATAATCGTTGACAAAACGGATGGCCATGGGGTTCAGCCTTGCGCCATGCAAGGCATCGCCGGTCACTGCGGTAGAAAATAAATTCCTGAAACCCAGCTTTGGATCATTTACCGAAACGGTAGCTGCAGGGAAAGGGAATTTTTGCACAATGCTGTCGGCAGGCTGAACAGGTGTCTGGCTGTACAGGCAACTTCCTGCCAGTAATATAAGTATACCGGCAATCAAACGGCGTTGCTGCCTTTTTCTATTATATCTATCTGTTATCACCTGCTGGTACATTTTAGGGGCAAAGCATTGTGGAGGCCTGCAGCAAAGATACTTCATCAAACCTGTTGGCTGCCAGTTGCAGCCCGAAGGGCATGCCATTGCTGTGCCTATACAATGGTAAGGAGATGGCCGGAAGGCCCGCCAGGTTGGCAATGACTGTATAAATATCAGCCAGGTACATAGCCACAGGGTCGCCAGTTTTTTCGCCACTGCGAAATGCTGTAAAAGGAGAGTTGGGCATTAAAATAAAATCATGATCCTGAAATATAGATTGCAGTCTTTCGCTGACCAGCCGCCTCACTTTTTGAGCACGGGTAAAATAGGCATCGTAATATCCGGCACTCAGCACAAAACTGCCCAGCATGATCCGTCTTTTTACTTCCCGGCCAAAACCTTCTGTTCTGCTGCGGCAGTACATCTCTTCAATATTTAAGATTGGATCTGGCGAGCGGGTTCCATAACGCACCCCATCGTACCTTGAAAGGTTGGATGAAGCTTCGGCTGTGGTAAGGATATAATAGGCCGGAACGACGTAATCAAACCATTCAAACGGAACGAAACTGATACGATGTCCCTGCTGCTCCAGCTTATGGCAACTGTCCTCAATAGCAGTCCTTATTTCAGGGTCGAGACCGGGATGCTGCAATGCATCGGCTATACAGGCAAACCTGAATTTCTTTTTTTCTGCCAGCAATGATAAATAAGATGGTACTTCTTTCTGTGATACGGTACTGTCTTGCTCGTCGTGACCGGCAATGATTTCCAGGGTCAGCGCTGCATCTTTTACCGATCTTGCAAAAATTCCGATCTGGTCAAAAGAAGAGGCATATGCAATAAGCCCATAACGGGAGATGCGGCCATAGCCTGGCTTCAGCCCGATCACCCCGCAAAAATCTGCCGGTTGCCGCACAGATCCTCCGGTGTCAGATCCAAGGCTGATCATACATAACCCTGCCTGGACAGCCACCGCCGACCCCCCCGATGAGCCGCCGGGAACCCTGGTTTCGTCAAGGGCATTCAGTACTTTTCCATAATAAGAATTTTCGCTGGAAGAGCCCATGGCAAACTCATCACAATTCAATGTACCCAGAATAATTGCTTCTTCCTGAATCAGGCGTTCCACCGCTGTGGCTGAATACAGTGAAATAAAATTCTGAAGTATGCCGGATGCAGCTGTTACCGGGTGACCTTTAAAGCATAATACATCTTTGATACCCACAACCACCCCGTGCATCCGGCCCATAGGCATTCCTGCCTTCCTGGCCACATCAAGTTCACGGGCTCTTTGCAACGCCTCTTGGGTAAACAACTGAACAAATGCATTGAGGTGCCGATACTTTTTTTCCTGCTCCAGATAATGCTCCACAGCTTCGAGGCATGAGACAGAGCCGTTGAGGAGTTGTGACTGATACTGTTCGGCAGACTTAAATTCAAACAATCATGTGTGCTTTTATGTGATATAAAGAAAATGGCCGGATCAGTTATTTGGAGAGTTTTTTACTTCGCTGGAGCTTTCTTCAATCTCTTTCTTTACATTATTTTTTGCATCATTGAATTCACGGACGCCTTTACCAAGGCCACGCATCAGCTCGGGAATTTTGCGGCCGCCAAACAACAGGAGCACAACAATGACAATAATGATCATCTCGTTGGTGCCGAATGCTAACAAATAAGGCTTCATGTTGAACGTATTAAGAGCCAAAGATACAGAAGTCCGGAAAAAAACAGAATTATTCGTACAGGGTAAGGAATAAAAACCCCGGCTTTGTGGCCGGGGTACTGATTCTGGGCGACCAGAAAAAAATTATTCTGCAGATGCTTCCGCAACCATCCTCTTTTCACGAATCCGGGCACTCTTACCGCTGCGGGTACGCTGGTAAAAGAGTTTGGCCCTGCGTACATGGCCTTTCTTATTCAATACGATAGAGTCAATGTTCGGAGAATAAAAAGGAAACACCCGTTCAACACCTATGCCATCAGATATTTTTCGTACTGTAAATGTGGCAGTGTGCCCGTTCCCCTGTTTTTTAATGACGTCTCCACGAAACGACTGAATACGCTCCTTATTTCCTTCAATGATTTTATAATTCACGGTAATGTTGTCGCCGGGTTTAAATGCCGGAAATTCTTTTTTGCCGTGCAGTTGCTCTTGTACGTATTTAATGGCATTCATAATCCTGAAATTTAGTTCCGATTTTTCGGGAGGCAAAGGTAGGGTAAAAAAGTTGAAAAGCGACAGCCTTTCAGCGTAAAAGTTTTAGGCCTGAAAATCGAGCCCCGATTTTAATTTTTTTTCTGCAAACCAGATAGTTAGCGGGCTACATTAACTGCCCTTTTTTCCCGGATCACGGTAACTTTTATCTGCCCGGGGAAGGTCATTTCAGTCTGGATTTTCTGAGCTATTTCAAAGGAAAGCCTGTCTGATTCCTGATCGCTAACCTTATCTGCTTCCACAATCACCCGTAATTCCCGGCCTGCCTGGATAGCATAGGCTTTTTCGACACCTGTATAGCTCATGGCCAGCGACTCCAGGTCTTTGATCCGCTGCAGGTATTGCTGCATAATTTCTCTGCGTGCACCTGGCCGTGCACCGCTGATGGCATCACAGGCCTGTATGATGGGCGAAATAACGAATTGCATCTCCACCTCATCGTGGTGAGCGGCTATGGCATTTACTACTGCCGGTGTTTCTCCATATTTTTCTGCAAGCTTGGCGCCAAGTAATGCATGGCTCAGCTCACTTTCCTCATCCGGCACCTTACCAATATCGTGCAGCAAGCCGGCCCTTTTGGCCATTTTCGCATTTAAACCAAGCTCAGAAGCCATGATGGCGCAAAGATTGGCTGTTTCACGGCTGTGCATCAACAGGTTTTGCCCATACGAAGAGCGGAATCGCATGCGTCCCACCATACGTACCAGTTCCTTATGAAGGCCATGAATGCCCAGTTCAATAACGGTTCTTTCCCCAAATTCCATCACCTGCTCTTCGATCTGTTTCTTTGTTTTTTCTACGACCTCTTCTATCCTTGCGGGGTGAATGCGCCCATCTGTTACCAGTCTTTGCAGGCTCAGGCGGGCAATTTCCCGGCGCAGTGGATCAAAAGAGGAAAGAATGATGGCTTCCGGGGTGTCGTCCACAATCAGATCCACGCCAGTGGCTGCTTCTATGGCCCGTATATTCCGGCCTTCCCGGCCAATGATTTGGCCCTTCACCTCGTCACTTTCGAGGTTGAAAACAGTGATTGAGTTTTCAATTGCCTGTTCGGCAGCTGTTCTTTGTATAGTTTGAATAATAATTTTCCGGGCCTCTTTCCCGGCTTTTTGTTTGGCGTCTTCTAAAATTTCCTGCTGCAGGGCCAGCGCCTGCGTATGGGCTTCGTTTTTCAGACTTTCCACCAACTGCGCTTTTGCTTCTTCGGCTGATAGGCTGGCAATTTTTTCAAGGCGGCGAATATGTTCTTCCTGGTGTTTTTCCAATTCATTTCGTTTCAGATTGACCAGCTCAATCTGCCTGTTCAGATTTTCTTTAATGACTTCATTCTCTTTTACTTGTTTTTCCAGGTTGCCTTCCTTCTGATTGATGGATTGCTCTTTTTGCCGGATACGGTTTTCAGCCTCATTGATTTTCCGGTTTTTTTCAAAAACTTCTTTGTCGTGTGCCGATTTCAGCTGCACAAACCTCTCTTTGGCCTCCAGTTCTTTCTCCTTCCGGAGGGTTTCGGCTCTCAACTCAGCTTCCCTGATGATGGATTGTGATTGTAATTCTGCTTCTTCTGTTTTCTTTTTTGTTTTTTTTGCGAAGATCAGCTTACCCGCTATGATGCCCACAATAAGGGCAACAACGCCAATGATGACGGAAAGTATATTCGGATCCATGAATGTTTTTGTTTAAATGTTTCATAATGTGTTGCCCGGCTTTCGGCCGGTATTAAACTTGTTTCAACATACGAGCCCTCCAAAAGGGGGAGTGTCAGCGAAGATACAAAACAGTTTTCATCAAAGAAATACCGGAAATTGGCCTGGTACGGCTGGAGTCCTTTAAGGGATTCAAAAAAGGCCGCTTATATATTTTTTACAGCCGGGTTGCCTTATTTAGTAAACTTGCAGGGCAAATCAGCAAAGTAATATTCTGGCTCTTGCCAGACATTTTTTTCTAAACCGTGAAATCAAGTAAAAATTTTAGTATGAAAAAAATCTTCTTTTTCCTGTTGGTCTTCCCGTTTATTTCTTTTGCCCAGCAAGAAGGGAAACCGTTCCGTATTTCCGGGAAAGTTAAAAATCTTGCTTTTCAGCCCGAATGGGTGTACCTGCAATACCGGACTGAGGGGGAGTGGAAAACTGACAGTTGTGACGTTAGGGAGGGCAAGTACCAGTTTTCCGGCAAGCTCAGCGAACCCACTGCTGGACGCATCAGGGTAAAATACCTGCCCGGCAGTGATGGGAAAAAAATTAGCATGGTTTCGGGCAGAGACGTGGCTATGGTTTTTTTGCAGCCCGGCAAAATCAAAGTGACTTCTTTGGATTCCTTTAGCCATGTGCAAGTGAAAGGTTCGCCTTCTCATAAGCAATATATCATATTGCAGGATATGGCACGGCCTTTTGACGACCGACTTACACCGTTATATAGCAGGTATAATGATTTCTACAAAGCAAAAGATGAAATGGGGATGGAGAAAACCGACAAGGAGATAGATGCAATTAATGAGGAGAAAAAGGAGACAGTATATGCAGCTTATGTACGGAACAACCCCGCTTCCCCAATTGCTGTTTATGCGCTGCAGCAATATACCGGCTGGGATATCAATCCTGATAAGGCAGAACCGCTATTCAGCAGTCTTTCAGATGGGAATAAAAAATATCCGACGGCTATCCGGTTGCATCAGGACATCGAAATAGCAAAAAAAACAGGTATCGGAAGGGTAGCTATGGAGTTTTCACAAAATGATACGATGGGCAATCCTGTGGCGCTTTCTTCATTTAGGGGCAGCTATCTGCTGATTGATTTTTGGGCCAGCTGGTGCGGGCCATGCAGGGCCGAAAACCCGAATGTAGTCAAGGTGTTCCAGTCCTATAAAAACAGAAAATTTCATATTCTGGGCGTATCGCTCGACCGCCCCGGTCAGAAAGAAAAATGGATGAAAGCAATTCATGATGATAAGCTGGACTGGAGCCATGTCAGCGATCTGAAATTCTGGGATAATGAAGTAGCCAAACAATATGGGATTAAGGCCATACCACAAAACCTGCTGCTGAACCCGGAGGGCATCATTATTGCCAAGAACCTGCGGGGGGCCGATCTGGAAGCTAAACTTACCGAAATCATGGACGGGAAAAAGAGTAGTTTTTAACCCTGGTCATCAGGGCCATTTATGACTGCAGGTGTTTGTCAATCATCCTTTCAAGTGCTGAAAGTTCTGCGGCAATATTTTCTTTTTCAATACCGGCTGCCATCCCTGTGTTTTGCTCAGTAGCAAACCAGAGTAAAACCATGCTGATATAATCCTGCATATCTCTGCCGGCAAAACGGGTCTTAAAATCCAGGATTTTTTCATTGATGGATTTCAGGGTTTTGCGGACTACTTCTTCATCAGCAGGTTTGATCTTCACACGGTAATTGCGGTCACCAACCAACGCAGAAATGACAATTAATTCATCCATAAAAAATATTTTTTGTTTACAAAATTATCTATATTCGATCCCCTTTGAAAGGGGCCTGATCTCCCCTTAGTCCTGCCTGCGAAGACAATTAAAAGATTGCCATGGTTGCCAAAATTAAGTCATCGGTATTTATTGATGCCCTTCATGTACAGGTGTCATTGCGGGGGGGGGAGTGCCTGCGTGGGGTGCTGAAGGATGATACAGGCTGTATATGCCGTACAATTGAAAAAGAAATACGGCACGAAAAAGAAGATTTGACCTGGGAAGGGCTTAATGATCTGCCTTATGGCCGGTATACATTGGAACTACATCATGCCGGCAATGGACAGGAAGATGATCCTGTTAAGCTACAACTCGTAAAAAGGGTATGACCCCTTTTCTCACTCTTCAAAACATTCGTATGCATCAATTAGGTCCAGGTACACACCATCAAATCCTGCGGCTAATATTTTTTTAAGATAGGAATCGTTGTTCCCATAAATGAGTTGTTGCCAGCCCTGCTGCCAGTAGTGTACTAAATAATTGCCCGGCCAATCCGGGTTTTCGCCCCCCAGCCAATCAGGCTTGTGCGCATCCCAGGTTTGCTGCCAGTAATACCTGTAATGTTCGGCTTCGCCGGCCGAAAGGTAGGATATCAGCAATCTTTTGCCCCCGTTTGCTTTTTGTTTCAGAAGGTTGATTTCTTCGGGCGTAAAGGCCGATGCACTGTCATCCTGAAAAAATAAATCCATAATGAGCATATCATAATTAGTGGCAGTTACGGCTGTGATAAAATCAGTTTTTGAACGAAATTTTTCCGGATTAATCAGGTAGAGAAAATTTTTTACCTGGGGCAATTCGCTGATCATCAGATTGTTTTCTCCTGGCAGCAGAGATGGAATGCAGTTTAATTCCCTGTTGCAGGCTACAAAGGCAGTATAGCCGTATATGCTATTCAGCAGATAAGATGAATCTGTTTTTTGAGGGGTGCTGCAATAGTCAGTAATGAAAATGCTTTTGCCTGCATTTTGAGCAATGGCCAAATAATAGTTGCGCTGTGTGGTGATGCCAGGAGGCGTGGGATGGTCATCTTGATTGTCATAGCCGTACAGCAGTTCTTCCTGCCCGACAGCATCAATGGCGTTCAGGTAAGCTTGATGCGGTATTCCGTTTTGCACAACCAGTTCAATTCCATTTTGCGGAATGATGTAAAAACCTGGCCGTATTTTTCTCGCATAATTGCTGATTTCGATGACCAATTCCCTCATTTTTTCCCGGTAATCAACAGGGTTGTTCTTATGATTTTCTTTGCTGCATGATTCAAAAATGGGAAATAGCAGCAGTAGCAAGGAATATTTCATATGCGGTGAGTACAGAGGACTAACGCAAAGGAGCCGGCTTCATTGTAGAATGAGTAATTAATTTTTTGTAAAATAATTTTTCCTGTTTTCTCAGCTAGTTTTTTTGCTGCTCGTTCCGGGATTATTTCGCAATAGCCAGCAATTCTGTAAAATCAGGGTTATGGAAAGAAACATCAGCGTAATGGTTCAGCAAATCTTCTTTTGAGCAAAAAGCAATACCAAGACCCGCCTCCCGGATGAGGCAGAGGTCATTTAAACTGTCACCAATGGCAATGCTGTTTTCTTTTTGTAGATTATATTTTTCAAGAATATTCAGCAGGGCGTTTGTTTTGCAAAGGGTGTGCTTGCAGAGGCTCTTTTCATTATTGACAAAAAAGGAGGGTATTTTCACTTCGCCGGTACAAATACTTTTTGAAAATTCCAGTTCGTTCGACAGGGAGAAATCCATGCCCAGTTTATTCTTTATATGATTGGTAATGCAGTCGTAGCTGTCGGAAATGATCCCAGTGATATATCCCTTTTTTTTCAACCCGGAAACAACATCTTTGGTCCCTTTTACAATAGGGATGCCATCTGCCACTTCAATCAGTTCGTGTATTGTTTTCTTTCTAAGCAATGTAGCAATCCGTTTTGTTAGAATAGTAGTATCGGTTTCTGATGAGCGGATATTCATTAATTCGTTTTTGAAACCAAACTGATCGGCACAAGCATCTATAAACCGGCCCTGGAGGAGTGTATTATCCATGTCAAAGACGATCAGTTTGTTGAGTGCACCAAACTGAGTGTCCAGTGCAAATTCCATTTGTGATCGGATCTCATTCAGCACACCCAGTTCTTCAAAATTATAGCGTGGGTTTTTTGATAGTGCAGCTTTGAGAATAATGGTTTGAGCTACTTCTTTGCTCATTTTACCAAGTTCACGCCAGGGTTTGCTTTTATTTTCAATATATCCGATTTCTACTTCTTTCATGCGGACATTTTTCAGGTACATATCAATAAGAATTCCAACATCCACACCGTAATCATCCCTGAAATCAAGTTCTTTCAGTAATTGGGCTTTTCCTGCAATCATTCCGCTTAGTGGCTGGTTGAAGCGAAGAAGTTCAGGAAAAAATATGCTCAATAGCGGCTTTGCAGTTAATTCCGTCACCCGCCCAGCATTCCGGTTAAATGAAGCTTTTACAAAACCTGCATCTCCATTCAGAATTGGATCAGTCAGTAATTTTATAGTGTAATGCGGGTAGGGATCAATATCGCCATCCAGGAATACAATGATTTCATTTGAGGCGCACAATACACCATCCTTCATGGATGCACCCTTGCCGAGTTTCGTACTGGTTATCACCTTCGCACCGCTGTGATGTGCGGTAACAACTGTTCTGTCCTGTGATTTATCATCAACCACAATCACTTCTGTAACATGTGCCTGCTTCATGGCAAAACTGACCACGTTGCCAATATTTTCTTCTTCATTCAGCGTTGGAATTATTACAGTAATCATTTTTTGGAAACTATTTATGGAAATAGGGCAATCTTATATCCATGAAAAATAATTCCGGCGGGAAATAAAAATCATTCAAGAGGTTATCTAGGTGCCGGTATGAATTTTGACAAATGTATAAAAAAAGAGGGAGCCACTTGATGAAATGATTGGCGCAGAATATTTACACTTGTTATTTTTTGTGTCAGTAATCTATTGCAAGGAATATTTTTTTTAATTTTTGAGGATCCAGTTTGCCGGCTGTTCTTACACCGCTGCAGATATCTACACCAAAAGGCTGTACGGTTTCAATTGCCTGACGAATATTTTCGCTGTTGAGGCCACCGGCAAGAAAAAGCGGAATTGAGATGGACTCCCGTATTTCACGGCTCAGAATCCAGTTATGTGTACGGCCTGTGCCACCCAGTTCTTTAACAGGCAGGGAAGGATTTCCGCTGTCCACCAATATAGCATCCGCAAACCTGGCTGCTTCTATGGCTTCGGCAACGGAATTGTGATCCCTTACATGTATAACCTGCACCAGTTTTACATTAGGCAATTCCTTTCGCAGCAAGTCGTATGCCTCGGTTTCCACAGTATCCACAATTTGTATAGTGCTGGTAAGTGCCCTGCTATAATGACGAATAATCTGTTCTGGTTTTGTTTCGCTTGTGAGCAAAAATGTGGCCACCGGAGGCGGAACAGATTTTGCAATGCGATTAATAAGATCATCGGGAATGATGCCCGGGCCGCCTGGCATGTGCCCGACCAGGCCCAGTGCCGAAGCACCTCCGGCAACAGCCATTATTGCTTCTTCCTCGCTGCTGATACAACAAATTTTTACTCTTGGTCTTGTCATGATCTATAGATTCATTAAGGCTGAACAGCAAAATTAATCCTTCCGGTAATCCAGGGCTGATCTGTTCGTCCGCTAAATCAGTCCAATGGTCAAAACGGCACCGGAAACAGCTACAACGGGTATAGGTTTGTAGCAAAATAAAAAGATGCTAACTATTTTACCTGGCCGGCAGGCATACCTGGACTGGTTGCGCATTGCCGCTATACTTGCTGTGCTGTTCTTTCATTCGGCTATGCCCTTTGTGCAGGATGAAAACTGGCATGTGTTCAATAAAGAGAGAAGCGATCTGATGAGTGAGTTTAATTTCTGGCTGTCAAGGTTTCGCATGCCGTTATTATTTTTTATTTCAGGTGCGGTCAGTTATTATATGCTTGTGAAATACAATGGCCGTTATTTTATCAAACAACGGTTCCTTCGCCTGATGATCCCTCTTTTGTTTGGCATGCTGATCATTGTACCTCCGCAGATATATCTTGAAAGGGTCAACCAGGGGTACACCGGTTCATTCTGGCAGTTTTACCCTTCAATTTTCAAAGGTACACCATACCCCGAAGGCAATACCAGCTGGCACCATCTCTGGTTTATACTCTATTTGTTTATTTATGATTTGATCAGTGTGCCATTATTCAAGTGGTTGTTGTTCGGGAAAGGAAAATTTTTTACAGAACAAAAACTAAGCTGGCTGGCAAAAGGGAAAAATATTTATCTGCTCATTTTCCCCAGTATGGTTGCTTATTCAGCGCTAATCTTAAAATTTCCCACAACCAATTCGTTGGTTGGAGACTGGTGCATGCTGATTTACTGGTACCTTTTTGTGATCCTGGGTTATCTCATCATGTGCAACCAGCGGTTAGTGGAAAGTATGGTGCGGAACAGGCGGTTTTCTATGTTGCTTGCATTTGGTTCCATGATCCTGATAAATGTATTTCGCTGGAATGATTTACGCCCCTCCCAGACACTCGGTAATAACTGGCAACATAATCCGGTTACGTATTTGTATTTAACAATCTATCCGCTGATAGCCTGGAGCTGGATCATGATGCTGGTAGGCTATGCAAAAAAATATTTGTATCAGCCGATCCGTATTCACCAGTATGTGAACCAGGCCATCTACCCTTTTTATATCCTGCATCAAACCATCATTGTCTTACTGGCTTTTTATGTAGTGAAAACAGAAGAGTCAATACTGGCGAAATACCTGTTTATTGCTGCACTTACTTTGGTGCTGTGCTTTTTCCTCTACCATATTTTTATAAAACCATATAATGTGATGCGGATACTATTTGGAATGAAGCCTAAAAAAAACCGGCCGCCTATCATTTAGGAAGAATTGCCGAAGATGATGAAATAATGCCGGCTGTATAATTTTTGTAACTTTCATATAATATGAAAATTTTCTGGCGATATGTTTTTCCTGTTTTGTTCGGATTCATGATCTATACGAGCATCAGGCTGGTGAATGATACTACTGCCGGAGTAAGATTTTGGGATCGATCCTGGCAAACCAATGCGATTGAGATTGCCGGTGTAGTGATGATCAGTTTCATTTTTTACCGGACAGTAAGCCGGCTAATCCGGTATTTCAATTCAAAACAATCAGGCATCATCAGCCGGAACAGTATTTTAAAAGAATTCGGGCTGGTGTTACTGATTACCCTCCTGATTATCCATGTGACCATCATTCCGTTGATTGCATTAACTGATGACGGGCTTCAACTGAATGACTATGTTATTGCCAATATGATTCCTACCCTTTTTGTAATGTTGCATTTCGCCATTGTGCGGGGAAACCAGTACCTGGAAAATTATGTAAACCAGAAAGTACAGCTGGAAAAGATCAGCAACGACCAGTTACAGACAGAGCTGAAGTTTCTGAAAGCTCAATACCATCCTCATTTTTTGTTCAATGCATTGAACACGGTGTATTTCCAGATGGATGAAAACGTCAGCGAAGCAAAAAAGACGGTGGAAAAATTTTCAGAACTGCTGCGTTACCAGTTGTACGATCAGCAACAAACCGTTCCCATCAGTCAGGAACTTCATTACCTGCAAAATTTTATTGATATACAGAAAGTGAGAACATCCGAAAGACTGAAACTGAAAACGCATTTTGACACTGAATTGAGCGGGCAACAGGTGTATCCGCTCCTTTTACTTCCTTTGGTAGAAAATGCTTTTAAATATGCGGGAGGTGATTATAATATAGAAATAAATGCTGCTGTACACAATAATGTAATAGAATTTTCGGTCATTAATTCTTTACCGCACCAGCTGGTTCCGGAAAAGCAGAACGGCATCGGCCTGGAAAATCTGAAGAGAAGGCTGGAATTACTGTATCCGGGAAAACATGATCTGGTCATAAAGAAAGAAGGCTGCAATTTTAAAGCCCATCTTAAATTGATAATTGAAAACCAAGTATCTGGAATATGAAAATTAAATGTATCATTTCGGACGATGAGCCTATCGCAAGAAAAGGCTTACAGAGCTATGTAGAGAAAATAGATTTTCTGGAACTGGTGGCCTTATGTGAAGATGCCATTTATCTGAACACAGCGTGGAAAGAAAAAAATGCGGACTTAATATTCCTGGATATTGAAATGCCTTATATATCCGGGATTGATTTTCTGAAAAATAGTATTCATCCTCCTAAAATAATTTTTACAACTGCGTATGAAAAATATGCAATCAAGGGGTATGAACTGGATGTGCTGGATTATCTGTTGAAACCAATTTCCTTTGACCGGTTCCTGAAAGCCGTAAATAAGGCCTATGATTATTTCAGCCAAAGTGCAGGGAAAGCAGAAACATTTTTCTTTGTAAAAACAGAAAGCCGGCTCGAAAAAGTATTTTTTTCCGACATCCTTTTTGTGGAGGCTATGGAAAATTATGTGGCCCTGTATCTTGCCGGAAAAAAAATTATCGTTCACTCTACGCTGAAGGGAATGCTGGAACAATTGCCGGGGGAAATATTTGTCCAGACTCATAAATCCTATATCGTCAATATAGCCGCTGTTCAATCTGTGGATGGAAACCTGCTGCATGTTTCAAACTACCAGGTGCCGGTGAGCAAATACCTGAGAGAAGAAGTTATGCAGCGGATTCTGCAAGGATAATAAGTGGCTGGCAGATTTTTCACGTCACAGGCTTTGGTCTTTGTCTGCTTTTTAAAAAAGTACATTTTGAAGGATATTCCCGGAAAAATTGTTTGCTTATAGTGCATCGTTCTTCAAAATGATGATAAAGAATTTGAATATCAGGCAGTGCGTAAAAAAACCCCGCTTGTGACGGGGTTTTGATCAGTGATGTTTCTTTCAAAGAGGATCAGATAATTTCTTTTTTAGCTGGCTTTCCGGGTTGGCCATGGCCTGATCCGGGTTTTCTACCCTGTTTCATTTTTTTAAGCTGATCTTCTGTCAGAATTGATTTCATGAATTCTTTCTGCTTCTCTGCCAGTTCTTTCATGGCTTCTCTTTTCTTGTCTGCACTGATGCCCTTGTCTTCTCTTATTTTTCTCAGCTTTTCACCTGTCTCTTTCCGGTTCTTGTCCATTTTAGCGGCTTGCTCATCACTCAACCCAAGGCGTATTTTCATTTTTTCCATCCGGGCTTTTGCGTCCACTTCGTGAATGGCTTTCTGTTCCATTTTCATTTTTTCAATTTGCGCCTTCTGATCAGTGGTCAGCACCGATTCCATTTTAGACTGGTGGCCTTTGCGCAAAGTTTCCATGCGGCTTTTCCATTCCTTAATGGTCAGGTTTTCGTTTTCTCTGAGTTCCTTCATCTCTTTTCTAAAATTTTCATTTTCTTTCTTTACCTGCTCTTTCTGTGCATCTGTGAGGTTCAGGTTGTGAAATGCCATACCTGGTTGATGATTTTTCATCATGCCGTGTGGCTTCCCTGGCGAAAACGGTTCCCGCTTGCGGTCCGGGATTACCTGTGCGTCTGCAGTAACGGCCAGGAATGCTATGGCTGTGAGGACTGTTAAGACTTTTTTCATGTGTTTCATTTTTATTGTTTAATAGGACCACCCGCTAAGCGGGGTGTTTCGTTTTGAATTTTCATTTGCAATCTCAGTCTGTTATTTCGGTTCGAAAAATCTGATCTCAAACAATTCTCTCTTTGAAATACTGAAAATGAGTGTGGTTTGATTTTTCTTGGACGTCAGCATCTCCTGTAAACCTTCGCTGTGCCGGTTGTTAAAAAAAAATAAGGACGCTGTTGGACAGCGCCAGACAGGCGGGGTTTAAAGCAGGGTCAGAAAAATTTCGTAGAGGTTTGTGGCCGGCAGTTGACGCCGGATTTGTTTGCTGCAAAAACGGTGGTCAACCTTTGTTGGCCAATTGCCCGCAGGCAGCATCAATGTCCTTTCCCCGGGATCTGCGCAGGCGCACATTTACCTGGTTCTGCTCCAGGAATTGAATAAAGGCCTGGGTCTTGGATGGGCCGGTTTTGTCAAACTGGGATTGCAACACAGGGTTGTATTCAATGATATTGACCAGGTCTGCCGGCACTTGGCGGTAGAGCTTCATTAGGTCTGCTGCATCGGCCAGGCTATCATTAAAATCTTTCAGCAGTATGTATTCAAAAGTAATTGCATTGTGGGTCTTTCGGTAAAAATAGTTCAGCGCCTCCATGAGGGTTTCAATGTTGTTCGTTTTATTTATAGGCATCATCTCATTTCTCTTCTTATCGTTCGCTGCATGCAGGGAAAGAGCCAGTTTGAATTTGACCTGGTCATCGCCAAGTTGCCGGATGGCTTTTGCCACACCAGCTGTAGAAACAGTAATCCGCCGGGGACTCATGGCCAGGCCATCGGCAGCACTGACCCGCTCCACTGCCAGCAGCAGATTTTTGTAGTTCAGCAAGGGTTCGCCCATACCCATAAATACAATATTGGTTATTTTCCGGCCAAAGGTTTTTTCACACAGACTGTTCAGGATCGCTGCTTCATCAAATATTTCATCAAAACGGAGGTTACGTTTTCTGTCCATAAAACCTGTGGCACAAAAAGAGCAACTCAGGGAACAGCCGATCTGCGAGGAAACGCAGGCAGTGTACCGGTCTTCCGCAGGAATCAAAACACCTTCCACCAGGAAGCCATCATGGGTTCTGAAGCGGGTTTTTATAGTTCCATCTGCTGAATGTTGCAGGGTATCAATGACCAGTGCCGGCAGGGTAAAGGAGGCCTGCAACTGATCACGAAGCGCTTTGCCCAGGTTGGTCATTTCATCTATTGTAGAAGCATGTTTTTTCCAAAGCCATTCCCATACCTGTTGCGCTCTGAAATTTTTTTCTCCGTTTTGTTCAAAATACTCCTGCAGTTCTGCATATGACAGATGCCGGATATTACGCTGCCTTTTGTTCATCGGCGCAAAGATAATCACCATGCAGTGGGCAATCGGCCGGATTACCGGATATTTGCGGCAAAACAAAAAAATGAAACCGGTTTATGTCATTGATGCGGTGCGAACACCAGTGGGCAGGTATGGAGGGGCGCTATCTGCCATTAGGCCCGATGATTTACTGGCCCATGTCATCAGGGCTTTGTTGGTTCGAAACCCATCTGCAGATCCGGAAATGATTGAGGATGTTATCGCAGGTGCAGCCAATCAATCAGGAGAAGATAACCGGAATGTAGCCAGGATGGCAGCATTGCTTGCCGGGCTCCCGGTTTCTGTGGCAGGAAATACCGTAAACAGGCTTTGCGCTTCAGGCTTGCAGGCCATTATGGATGCATCAAGACAGATTCAGTGCGGCGATGCTGAACTGGTGGTGGCAGCCGGTGCAGAAAGCATGTCCAGGGCTCCTTATGTGATCAGTAAGAGCACCGCGGCATTCGGGCGCACCCAGGATCTTGCTGATTCAACCATTGGCTGGCGGTTTATCAATAAAAAACTGGCAGACCTGCATCATCCTTATTCCATGGGGGAAACAGCTGAAAATATTGCGAAGCAATGGAAAATTACCAGAGAAGAACAAGACGGTTTTGCATTATTGTCCCAGCAAAAATATTTTATGGCTCTTGCTGCAGGTAAATGGAAAGATGAAATGGTGCCGTTAGATATTACAGAGGCCAGGGAAAAAAAGATAATTGATACGGATGAGCATCCCCGCATGACTTCGATGGAAAAACTGGCGGCACTAAAACCAGTGTTTGCCAATGATGGAACGGTGACGGCCGGAAATTCATCCGGGATCAACGACGGAGCAGCAGCAATGCTGCTGGCATCGGAGGAAGCAATGAAAAAATTTGCTTTGAAGCCCCTTGCCAGAATCGCAGCAAGGGCTGTTGCCGGTGTCGATCCTGCTATTATGGGAATAGGCCCGGTTCCTGCCGTTCAGAAATCAATGCATCGGGGCGGGCTGAAGCTGGCTGATATCGGTCTGATAGAATTGAATGAAGCTTTTGCTTCACAAACAATTGCCTGCATCAGGGAAATGGAAATTGACCCGGCCATACTGAATGTTAACGGAGGGGCCATTGCACTGGGACATCCGCTGGGGTGCAGTGGTGTTCGCATTGCCACTACCCTGTTGCATGAAATGAAGAGAAGCCGGATCCGGTATGGTGTCGCTACACTCTGCGTAGGAGTAGGTCAGGGTGCCGCCATGATTTTTGAACTGGCAGAGTAACATTTATGTTGGTGAGTCGTTTTGCTGTTGCCCGCAGGTTATCGAAGGGAAAATTTGTTATTTTACAGAGTCATTCGGCAGCAGCCAGAGTAAATGGCCCGGATGGCGTTTTTCAAAAAAAAACAAACCTATATGAAAAAATTATTGTTTAGTTTTCTCTTTTCTGCATGCATTCTGCCCGCATTTTCCCAAACTGACTCATTGGAACAATATACCGGCAAGTACAGGTTTGCCGATGGTAGCCCGGTTTCAGAAATAAGCCTGCTGATAGAGGAGGGGAAGTTAATGGCTACTTCTTCCGCAGGCAATTCTGAGTTCAGGAAAACAGAAACAAAAGATGTGTTTGATGTGGTTGCCTTTGGTGGTACGGCTACTTTTCGTCGCAACGAGGAAGGTTCTGTCATTGCAGTACGGATACAGGTGCAGGATATGGATCTTGAAGGCACCAAAGAAGCAGATACTATTTATTGGATTCAATCAGTGGGTTCATACACCCACTGCAGAAGCAACTGCCACAAATACAAGCGGTAAATAAATGGTTACCCAAAAGGATAACGGACCAGCAGGCTGGCAGCAATGGTTTCCTGCTCTCCGGTTGCCAGTGTTTTGATGGTGCAGCTATGATCCTTTAGCTCTTTTTCCCCAATAATGATCACGAAGGGAATCTTCTTTTTTTCAGCATATCGGAATTGCTTATCCAGTTTGGCAGGTTCATGAAACAGTTCGCATCGTATGCCATTATTGCGCAGTAGCTGCATGGTTTCAAATGCTTTCCTGCTTTCCTGTTCTCCCATATTAAAGAATAATACCTGGGAGCCTGTTTGCACCGCTGCCGGGAACAATTGCATTTCTTCCATAACATCATAAATCCTGTCGACTCCGAATGAGATACCAACTCCAGGTATTCCAGGTACGCCAAATAGCCCAGTGAGATCGTCATAGCGGCCACCGCCTCCTATGCTGCCGATCTGAACTTCTGAAGGCGCTTTAACTTCAAAAATAATTCCGGTATAATAATCAAGTCCGCGGGCCAGTGTGGGGTCAAGGATCAGTGCAGGCGGGCGGTCATGGTGAGGGAATGTATCCAGGTAGCGAAGAATGTACTGCAGGTCTTCAATGCCCTGTTTTCCTTCTTCTGTATGGCCGGTTAGTTGGATAAGTGCCTGTAATTTTTCTTCATTGCTGCCAGAAATTGTGAGGTAGCGTTCAATCAGCCTTGTTTGTTCAGCAGTAAGCCCCCGGGACTGTAATTCTGCTTTCACCTTCTCCAGCCCCTGTTTATCCAGTTTATCAATAGCAATCGTAACATCTTTTATCGTACCAGGTCCGCCACACATGCCGGCCAGTGCAGAAAGTAGTTTGCGGTGGTTAAAGCGCAGTTCATAATTCACGATCCCAAGCCGGGTCAGCGCCTCGTGGTATATAAAAATCAGCTCTGCTTCGTTCAACAGTGATTGGCTGCCCACTACATCTGCATCGCATTGAAAAAATTCCCGGTATCGGCCCTTCTGGGGTCTGTCGGCCCGCCACACCGGCTGTACCTGGTAGCGTTTGAAGGGGAAAGTCAGCTGTTGATGATGTGTGGCTACATAGCGGGCAAAGGGGATGGTGAGGTCATATTTTAATGCCCGTTCTGTCAAGTTTTTACTGTTTTTACCCTGCAGCAGGTTTTCGAATGCGGCCCGCACCTGCGTTTCTTTTTCCGGATTGTCCAGTCCGTTGTTCAGGATTTTAAAAATCAGTTTATCGCCTTCTTCACCGTATTTTCCAATTAGTGTATCAAGATTTTCCATGGCCGGTGTTTCCAGTGGCTGAAAGCCATACACCTCAAACACTGACTTAATACTGTTCAAAATAAAATTTCTTTTCCGGACAACATCAGGGCCGAAATCCCGTGTTCCTTGTGGTAGTGTTGGTTTGTTCATGTGTTGCAATAGGTCAAATGTTATTAGGGGATGAATGTGTTGCCTGAATATTGTTTTTCTGATTTTGAATGTTGTCAATAAGGGCATCACAGGCTGCATTAATCATTTGAAAAGCTTCGTGATAACCGGGCTCTGGTCCATACCAGGGATCGGGTACATCTCTGTTTTGTCCCGGTTGCAATTCATTCATCAATAGGTTTATTTTTCCCGGAATAAATTTTTGGCCGGCAGTTTGCCGGATTTCTTCCAGTACATCCTGGGCCAGTGCATAAATTCTGTCATACTGCTCAAAGGCCGAAGCAGAAAATCTTTTTGCCCTTTGGTTGCTGATATCAATTCCGTTTAGTATAGCTACTTTTTGTGACAATGGATGTGGGGGTTCTCCAGTGTGATAGCTGTTGGTCCCTGCGCTTTCCACATTCCAGTTCCATCCCTTTTCTTTAATTTTTTTCCGTAAAATTCCTTCGGCAAGCGGGCTGCGGCAAATATTTCCAAGGCAAACCATCAAAATTTTCATGTTGCAAAGATAGCCTGCTGCAGGCAGTTTCGGCTTTTCCAATCTGCGACAGGGCTGAAGCCCTTGTGGATTTGCCGTGTGCCTGCATCTGATCCATAACGGCAATGAAAAAAACCGGGCAGAAGAGCACAGAATTTTACTGGTGGGTGACATAAAATTTCAATAATTTGCCCGCCCTGTTGCAGTAAAGAATTCAGCATTCGGACTCTGGAAACAGGACAGTCAATAAATAGTATACTATGTTTGAAGATTATGAAAAAAGAAAGAAAAAACAAGTGACTCAGATGAGGTCACTGATGGATTATGGCATGGGGATCCTGATTTTTTTATTAGGAGCTTTTTTTCTTTTTCGTGCAAAACTGGGGCCGCTCCCGTTGAATCAGCGACTGGGCGAACCGGATATTCTGGAAAAACTGTTTGGCGGACTTTGTATGGTATATGGGGCATGGAGGATATACAGGGGATATAAAAAAAATTATTTCAGACCATAAAACAATGTGAATGATTGTCCGATACTTCTGTGTTTTTTTTGGTACAGTGTGGCTGGTTTACTCATGCAAATCGTTTGATGAACAGCGGGACGAACAACCCGACCACAGGAGTAAGGGAACGATTCATGTCAGTGCCGATGAATCCTTCCGGCCTATACTGGAAGAGCAAGTAAAGGTTTATGAATCGCAGCACAGTCCTGCCCGGATACTGGTTACTTATAAGCCGGAAGCCGAATGCCTGAAGGATCTGCTGGTGGATTCCGTACGCCTGGTGATTGTCACCCGGGCTGCAAACCCGGAAGAAAAGGAATTGATTGCAGATTCATTGAGAAAGCAACTGAAAAGTATGACGGTGGCAAGGGATGCGATTGCGGTTATTGTACATCCTTCGGCACCCGATTCATTGTTTACCCTGCAGGAAATCAGGGAAATTCTGACCGGAAAGTTTAGGAAAAATTTAATTCCGGTCTTTGATGGCGTCAAAGCAACCAGTACTGTACGTTTCATCATCGATTCAGTATTAAAGTCTGACACACTTACAAGTGCCGCTATGGCTGCACGCAGCAGTGAAGAAGTGATTGATTATGTGTCGAAAAATACCGGGGTTGTAGGTTTTATTGGCATCAGCTGGATTGGAAATCCTGAAGACCTGGCCCAGATGAGTTTTTTGAAAAAGGTCCGCATGGCTGCACTGGAAAGTGCCGATAAACCGGGTGCTTATGTAAAAGCTTACCAGGCAAATATATACATGCGGCGATATCCATTGGTACGGGATTTGGTTTACATACTGAAAGAGAATTACAAAGGACTTGGTACAGCCTTTACAAATTTTATGAGTGGAGAAACTGGACAATTGATATTCAGGAGGGCATACCTCGTACCGGCTTTGAAAACATTTAATATAAGACCGGCAAGGTTGAAAGAGTAAAAAAAAGACAGGAGTTATTATATTTACAAACTTTAATTAAGAAAGAAATGAAGAAAGCTACCGTGAAATTATTCATCCTGGCCATGCTGATGAGTTCCAGTACACAAGCCCAAACGGTACAGGAGGGAATGAACCACCTGTATGCCAAACGCTATAAAAACGCACTGTCGGTTTTTGATAAGCTTCTTGCAATCAACCCGAATAATATTGAAGCCATTTACTGGAAAGGCCAGGCAATGCTTGAAACAGACGACATTATGGCGGCACGGTTGAGTGAAGCCCGCCAGCATTATGAAAAAGCGCTGCAAACCACAAATGGCGCACCATTGATTCAAGTGGGGCTGGGTCATGTTGAATTGCTGGAGCATAAAACCAGTGAAGGCCGCCAGCGTTTTGAATCTGCACTTACCATGACCAGGGGCAGAAAAGGGGATGATCCTGTTATTGCCACTGCCATTGGCAGGGCTATTGTGGATACAAAGCATGGCGATTTCGGGTATGCAGTGCGCCTGCTGGAAGATGCATCTGTCAAGGATCCAAAGAACACAGAAACATTATTGCAATTAGGCAATGCCTATCGTAAGGCCGGAAAAGGTGAAGGCGGCGGCCAGGCATTTCAAACCTATAATAAAGCATTGGCTGTAAATCCTGCTTTTGGAGTTGCCAATCTGAGACTGGCACAGTTGTTTGAATCGCAGCGCAACTGGGAGCAGGTACTGTATTACCTGAACCAGGCAATCAGTAAAGACCCCAAATTTACTGCTGCTTACTACGAATTATTTTATTATCATTTTTACCGGTCTAAACTTGCCGAGGCTGAGCAGTACCTGAATAAGTATATTGAAAGCAAGCTGCCTGAATCTGATCTTCCTGACCAGTTTCTATATGCCCAGTTATGCTATGTAAAAAAGGAACTGGACTGCGCCATCACCAAGGGCGAAGCGATCTATGCCAGCCAGGGTAAAGAAACCAAACCACGGGTGTACCGCATGCTGGCACAAGCATACTATGACAAAGGGGACTATATGAATGCAAAGAAATTCAGCCGGCTCTTTTTTGAATTAAAAAACCCTGATGATTACCATTCACGGGACCACAAATTAGCAGCCGATATCATGGCTCAGACCGGGGGCACACCGGAAGAAATATATAATAATTATATACAGGGAGTTGAACTGGATACTACGACTACTGATAAAATTGATTTTCTGAAGAAAGCCGCCGCTTATTTCAAAGAAAAAAAATGGAGAGACTGGGAAGCTAAGATTGTAGAAAAAATTATTGAACTGAAACCCAAGCCAACCATCAACGATTACTTTGACCTGACGCTTGCTCATTATTTCAGTACTAATTACAGCAAATCGAGAGATGCTGCTTTGAAAATGGTTGAAATCTTCCCGGATCAGGTATACGGGTATGAGTGGGCATTTAATAACAGCTATGCCAGTGATACTGTGAAAAAGGACAGTATTGCCGTACCGGATGCCCTGAACCTGTATGCATTTGCTGAAAAAGATTCAGGCAAATACCGCAAACAGTACATCAATTCAGTGAGGTTTCTGGCTGCTTATTATATAAACGTCCAGAAAAACAAAGACAAATCACTTGAATTTTTCCGTAAATGGCAGGCAGCTGATGCGGCAAACGCCACAACCATACAGGGATATATTGATGCAATAGAAAAAAGCAAGGATCCCAAACCTGGAAGCAGACCAGGCAGTGCCACTGGAAGCACCCCTTCCAGAAGCACGGGTAAAAATATAAAAGCAGTCAGTCCAAAAAAGACGCTCAACACCTGACAGCAACGGATTCAGCAACGAACATTTGTGATCCTTAAAAAATAGGAACCGGTAGGCATATACCTGGCCGGTTTTTAATTACCAACCTGTTTATCCTTTTTTAAACTGCCAACCTGGTCAGGGATTTTTGATTTCGGGAAATTCAGTCTACTTGCAGGTATTCGGCTTCAACATTAATGCAAAAAATTGCTCTTGCTGCCTTAATTTTGCCGGCACGGAAAAAAGCTATGTTTTACCTGCTTCAAAATACAATGCCGGCCGATGCAACTGCAGGTTCCTATTTCCCGGTGGTGCTGCAAATCGCCATTGCAGTGGGCCTGGTGGCATTTTTAATGTTTGTGACTCATTTGCTTGGCCCCAGGAGAAAAACTTCCGACAAACTGCAAAATTTTACCAGTGGGATTGAAAGTCACGGAGAAGCAAGGCAGCCGGTGGCGATCAAATATTTTTTGACTGCCATTCTATTTGTTCTGTTTGATGTAGAAGTTATTTTCTTTTACCCCTATGCTGTGAATTTTAAGGGGTTGGGCTGGGATGGTTTCTGGGCCGTATTGCTGTTTGTCAGTTTTTTCCTTGCCGGCTTTATTTATATCATCAAAAAAGGAGCACTGAAGTGGGAAGACTGAGCTATTGAATATTTGTTTATGGAATATTGAAGAATAAAGCGAACTCCTGTCAGCGATGGGCTGTTGTACTTACTAAGTCTTCAATCTAAAATTAAGAAATCACATGTCTCGTCCGGTTGCATATAACGTTCACAATAAATCACTGGTTCCAGATATTAGTATGGCTGAAATGCCCGAAGGACACCAGGGTGAAGGCTTTTTTGCCACAAAACTGGAACGAGTTATTGGTCTGGCAAGAAAAAATTCAATATGGCCCTTGCCTTTTGCCACCTCTTGCTGCGGTATTGAATTCATGGCAACTATGGCATCACATTACGACCTGGCACGGTTTGGTTCAGAAAGAGTGGGATTCTCGCCCAGGCAATGTGATTTATTGATGGTAATGGGTACTATTGCCAAGAAAATGGGCCCGGTTCTAAAACAAGTGTATCTGCAAATGGCAGAGCCCCGTTGGGTTCTGGCAGTAGGCGCCTGCGCCAGCAGCGGCGGCATATTTGATACTTATAGTGTATTACAAGGAATTGATCAGGTAATACCTGTGGATGTATATGTACCCGGCTGTCCTCCAAGACCGGAAGCGATTATTGATGGTGTTATCAGGATACAAGACCTTGTGGGTAAAGAAAACCTCAGAAGAAGAAATACTGGACAATACAAAGCATTACTTGAAAGCTACGGAATACAATAATAATGGCGTTAACGAACGAACATATTAAGCAAAGACTGATTGAGAAATTTGGAGAGCAGGTTAGTGCTTTTGATGAACCCTATGGCATGCTGACTTTTGAAGCGCCCAAAGAAATGAACCTGAAAGTGCTGAATTTCTTATATGATGATGCTCAGTTAAAATTTCGTTTTCTCACAGATCTCACCGGCGCACATTTTCCGGGTAATACCGGTAAGGAATTGGCTGTTGTTTATCACCTGCACAATCTGGAAGATCATGTGAGGCTCCGGTTTAAAGTTTTTACCGATATCCAAACACCGGATGTATATACGGCAACAGGATTATTTTCTGCAGCCAACTGGATGGAAAGAGAAACCTATGATTTTTTCGGGGTAAACTTTACAGGACATCCAAACATGAGAAGGATATTGAACGTGGAGGAAATGGACTATTTTCCGTTGAGAAAAGAATTTCCGCTGGAAGACCAGACAAGAATTGATAAAGACGATGAAATGTTTGGAAGGCGATGATTCATTAATAAGTCAATTTGAAAATTTGACAAAATGAATGCATCATTGTCAAATTGCTGATTGGGTTGATTTTCAAATTAACAATGACAGAACAGCATATTAAATTACCAGAAGGCTCTATCGGCAAAACCACTACCACGCTGAATCTGGGTCCAACCCACCCGGCTACCCATGGAGTGATGCAGAATGTGCTGGAACTGGATGGAGAGCGAATCGTTTCGGCAGAGCAAACGATTGGATATATTCACCGTGCATTTGAAAAACTGGCTGAACGCCGCCCGCTGGCGCAAATCACAACTCTAACAGACCGCCTGAACTATTGCTCTTCCCCGCTGAATAATATGGGTTGGCACATGACCTGCGAAAAATTGCTGGGAGTAAAAACCCCCAAGCGGGTTGACTATCTCAGGGTCATCATCATGGAGCTGGCACGAATTTCAGATCACCTGATTTGTAATTCCATTGTGGGGGTGGATGCAGGTGCTTATACCGGCTTTTTGTATGTGATGCAGTACCGTGAGCTCATTTACGAAATTTACGAAGAAGTTTGCGGAGCAAGGCTTACCACCAATATTGGCCGCATCGGTGGTTTCGAAAGAAACTTTAATGATATAGCATTCCGGAAACTGGAGAAGTTTTTGAAAGAATATCCGGCAGTTTTGAAAGAATTTGAAAACCTGTTTCAACGCAACAGGATTTTTATGGAAAGAACCATGGGAATTGGAGCCCTAAATGCAGAAAGAGCATTGAATTACGGTTTTACCGGACCCAATCTTCGTGCCACTGGTGTCGATTATGACCTTCGGGTACAATATCCCTATTCCAGCTACGAAGATTTTCAATTTCACATACCAGTTGGAACCACCGGGGATAATTATGACCGCTGGCTGGTACGCAACCAGGAAATGTGGCAAAGCCTGAGCATTATTGAACAGGCTTACCAAAAAGTACAAGAGTTCAAAGGTGCGGAAGCAGAAATATATCATGCCGATGCCCCTGAATATTATCTGCCTCCCAAAGCTGATGTATATACAAAAATGGAAGCCCTGATCTGGCATTTCAAGATCATCATGGGAGAGACTGAGATACCAGCAGGAGAGGTATATCACTCGGTAGAAGCGGCAAACGGGGAGTTAGGATTTTACCTGATCAGTGATGGTGGCCGTTCACCGTATCGGTTGCATTTCCGCAGACCCTGTTTTGTGTATTACCAGGCTTTTGAAGAATTGATAAAGGGCTCCATGCTCAGCGATGCAATTATGACCATGAGTAGTTTGAATCTGATTGCCGGAGAGCTGGATGCTTAAAATGAATAAAGAAAATGAGTTTGAGTTTTTCAGACGAGAAATTAAAAGTGGTACAAGGCATTGTTGACCGCTATCCTCAGGGAAAGCACAAGAGTGCACTGATACCGGTATTGCACCTGGCACAGGAGGAATTTGGTGGCTGGCTTAGTACAGAAACGATGGATTATGTGGCATCAGTTCTGAACCTGAAGCCTATTGAAGTGTATGAAGTGGCAACTTTCTATAGCATGTTCAACCTGAAACCAGTAGGTAAATACCTATTTGAAGTTTGTCAAACAGGTCCCTGTATGCTAAACGGCAGCGATGATATCGTGAAATACATTTACGAAAAGCTGGGAATCAAGCCGGGTGAAACAACGGCGGACGGCATCTTTACACTGAAAACGGTAGAATGTCTCGGTGCCTGTGGTTATGCACCCATGATGCAGCAGGGAAAATATTATAATGAGCATCTGACCAAAGAAAAGATAGATGCTATCATTGCTGAATGCAGGAGTACTGCAACAGCTAAAAACTAATACTTGAAAAAGTTATTAGTCATAGTTCTTTTATTGACAGCAGTTGTAGCCGGTGCACAAACAGAAGAGACAAAACTGGTAACAACGATAAAAGAGTTTCATCAGGCATTGGTAAAAGGAAATACGGCTTCGATCAACCAACAAACAGATAAAGTACTGAGTTATGGGCATAGCAATGG
Organism: uncultured Chitinophaga sp.; assembly: GCA_964473035.1. GTDB lineage: Bacteria > Bacteroidota > Bacteroidia > Chitinophagales > Chitinophagaceae > JJ008. The sequence continues at coordinate 16,099 of CAYYMK010000020.1, read as the reverse complement.
CTGGGTAGAAACTAAGCATGAGCTGATCAAAAATCTGGAAACAGGTTATATGAAGTATAGTGGCTATAAAGTGGATAGTTTGCAGGTGGTCATTAATGGGAATGTAGCGAATGCAAGGTTTGTAGCAGATATAACAGCTGCATTGAACGGAAAAGAAGGCAACTTTCATTTGAGAGTGCTGGAAGTGTGGGTGAAGAAAGGAAAAAGATGGTTGTTGTTTGCGAGGCAGGCAGTAAAGTAAAAAGCTTATAGCTATTAGCTAATGGCTGATAGCTTTTCTAAATATGGGACGAAAATTATTACTAGACAAAGCACACATTGAAGGCATCAGGTATTATGATGTGTTCCGCCGTGAAGGCGGTTATCGTAGTGTGGAAAAGGCGTTGAAGTCAATGACACCTGACCAGGTGACGGATGAAGTAAAGAAAAGCGGTCTTCGTGGTCGTGGCGGTGCTGGATTTCCAACAGGTATGAAGTGGAGTTTTTTGGCAAAACCAGAAGGAGTACCCCGTTATCTGGTGGTGAATGCGGATGAATCAGAACCCGGAACTTTCAAAGACCGCTACTTGATGGAATTCATTCCACATTTGCTGATCGAGGGAATGATCACATCTTCTTATGCATTAGGATCTAACCGTTCGTACATCTATATCCGTGGCGAGTATGCCTGGATAGTTGACATACTGGAACAAGCTATTGCAGAAGCAAAAAATAATGGTTGGTTAGGAAAAAATATTTTAAGTACCGGCTTTGACCTGGAAATATATGTGCAGCGGGGAGCTGGTGCGTATATCTGCGGTGAGGAAACAGCGCTGCTGGAATCATTAGAAGGAAAAAGAGGTAACCCCCGGATTAAACCTCCATTCCCTGCCGTTAAAGGTTTGTGGGATTGCCCTACTGTGGTGAATAATGTGGAGACAATTGCAGCAGTGGTTCCGATTGTGAACGAAGGCGGAGAAGAATACGCCAAAATTGGTGTAGGCAAATCCACGGGTACAAAACTGATCTCTGCCTGCGGCAATATTAAAAAGCCGGGTGTTTACGAAATTGATATGACTATTTCTGTAGAAGAGTTTATCTACAGTGAGGAGTACTGTGGCGGTATTGCAAACGGAAGAAAACTGAAGGCCTGTATTCCAGGTGGTTCTTCAGTGCCTATTTTGCCAGCCAACCTTTTGCTGAAAACATCAAAAGGAGAAACACGGTACATGAACTACGAGAGCCTTGCTGACGGTGGCTTTGCTACCGGATCGATGATGGGTTCAGGTGGTTTCATTGTAATGGATGACAGTCAGTGTGTGGTTCGTCATACCTATACATTGGCAAGATTTTATCGTCACGAAAGTTGTGGGCAATGCTCACCCTGCCGTGAAGGCACCGGCTGGATGGAAAAGATTCTCTGGAACCTGGAAACGGGCAAAGGGAAGATTAGCGATATTGATTTGCTGTGGGATATACAACGAAAGATTGAAGGAAATACGATTTGCCCGTTGGGCGATGCAGCAGCATGGCCGGTGGCAGCAGCAATTCGTCATTTCCGTGATGAATTTGAATGGCATGTTACCAACCCGGATGATGCTCAGAGAAGAAATTATGGACTGGCACATTATGCGGATCCGATAAAGCTGGCAACACCGGCATAATAAATTTCTCGCAGCGGACGCCGGGGAGCAACGAACGCAACGAGTATGAATGAAAATGATTTAGCAATTTTGGCTCTTGATATTTGCTTTAAATTTCATAAGCAATAGGGCCCGGGTTATTTGAAAGTGTTTACGAAGAGGTTTTTTTGTTTTGAATTGGCAAAAATGGGAATACCTTTTAAAAGACAACAAGGGATTCCTTTGATCCATGAAGAAATAAAAATGGATATAGGTTTCAGGGCTGATGTGATTTTAGATGATTAATTGTAGAATTTAAAAGTGTTGAAGTTCTGGCTGATTTGCATTTCAAACAAGTTCTTACTTATTTGAAATTGACTAATCTAAAACTTGGATTGCTAATTAATTTCAATGTAATATTAATTGAAAGACGGAATAAAACGAATTGCGAATAAATTATAACCGCTGTGCCGCAGCTTCGCTGCGTACGCTGTGAGAAACAAATTATGGTTGAAGAGAAAAAATTATTTAAGATTACCATTGACAACATCACTATAGATGTTGAACCTGGTACAACTATCCTGAATGCTGCACGGCAAATTGGGGGTGATGTGACACCTCCTGCCATGTGCTATTACAGCAAGCTGCAGGGAAGCGGTGGTAAATGCAGAACCTGTTTAGTAGAAGTGGCAGCTGGTTCGGCTGCTGATCCGAGACCAATGCCAAAACTGGTAGCGAGTTGCCGCACTACAGTAATGGATGGTATGGTGGTAAAAAATATTACCAGTGAAAGAGTATTGGATGCAAGGGCCGGTGTAGTAGAATTTTTGTTGATGAACCATCCGCTGGATTGTCCTATCTGTGACCAGGCTGGCGAATGTCACTTGCAGGACCTTAGTTACGAACATGGCACAGAAGCCACCCGGTTTGAATTTTCCAAACGGACATTTGAAAAAGAAGATATCGGCCCATATATTCAGTTACACATGACAAGGTGTATTCTTTGTTACCGTTGTACATATGTAGCAGATCAGATTACCAACAACCGGGTTCACGGAGTATTGAACAGGGGCGATCATGCTGAGATTTCAACGTATATTTCTAAGGCAATTGACAATGACTTTAGTGGGAATATGATTGATGTTTGTCCGGTAGGAGCCTTAACAGATAAAACATTCCGCTTTAAAAACAGGGTTTGGTTTACCAGGCCGGTGGATGCACACCGTGATTGTGACCAATGTTGCGGCAAAGTAACCCTATGGCAAAGGGGAGATGACGTGCTGCGTGTCACAGTGCGAAAAGATCAATGGGGAGAGGTGCAGAGTTATGATGGGAAGCCGGGATGGATTTGTAATACTTGCCGGTTTGAAAAGAAGCAGGTAAGTGACTGGGTCATTGACGGTCCTACTATAATCAACCGTCACTCTGTCATTTCTCAGGGGCATTATACCGGAATACAGATACCTAAGGAAACGATGCCGGAAGTAATGGGTGGAAGACCCCCAAAACTATTAATGAATATTCATGATGTTAGTGATGTGAATAGTGTGGAGATTGCGACGCTGCCCGGACCGGCAACAAGTGAAACATTTAAAAAGAAAGAACAATAATTGCTGATCATGTATGTACTGAACATAGACCTGTGGCTGATTGTTGAAAAAGCAGTCCTGATACTCGGTATTATCGGGCTGTCATTTTTTATTGCCATGTACACCACACTGGCTGAACGCAAGGTCGCCGCATGGCTTCAGGATCGCCGCGGCCCCAGCCGGGCAGGTCCCTGGGGTATTTTTCAGCCACTGGCAGATGGAGGTAAATTGTTTTTCAAGGAAGAAATCATTCCGCTTGCGTCTTCAAAATTTCTTTTTATCCTGGGTCCGGCTGTGGCTATGACGATGGCCCTGCTCACCAGTGCAGTAATACCCTGGGGCGGAAAACTGCACTTGTTCGGCCGTGATATCTGGTTGCAGGTAGCCGATGTCAATATTGGGATCCTGTACATTTTTGGAGTACTCAGTCTCGGAGTCTATGGAATTATGATAGGAGGCTGGGCTTCGAATAATAAGTTTTCTTTGCTGGCTGCCATCCGTGGTGCATCGCAAATGATCTCGTATGAACTGGCAATGGGCCTCTCACTGCTGGCAGTGCTGTTGCTTACTGGTACGCTGCAAATGAGTGGAATAGTAGCCAACCAGGTAAGCGGAAACAATATCTGGCATGTCGTATTGCAGCCGGTTGGTTTTTTCATCTTTTTTGTTTGTGCACTGGCCGAATGCAACCGCACTCCATTTGACCTTCCCGAAGCAGAAAATGAACTGAATTTCGGCTATCACCAGGAGTACTCCTCCATGAAACTGGGCTTTTATCTTTTTGCAGAATACATCAATATGTTTATCAGCAGCGCAGTGATGGCCACCTTGTTTTTCGGCGGATATGATATTCTGCCATTTGTGGACGAAACAAAATGGGGCCTTTCGTCCAACCTGCTGACCGCACTTGGATTTGTGGCGTTGATGGCAAAAATATTTTTCTTCCTTTTTGTATTTATCTGGATCCGGTGGACAATTCCCCGGTTTCGCTATGACCAGCTGATGAACCTGGGGTGGAAAAAACTCATACCACTGGCTTTGGCCAATATGGTGATTACAGCAGCGGTGGTATTATGGTTGAAAAAGTAAATGATGCATGCACTGCTACCGGCAAAGGAACACAGTAAGCAGGCAGTAAATGGAATGCTGGAATTAAGAACGGAGTTGACTGCATACATCTATATTTGCGAAAAATTAAAACGCGGTAAGGCAAGATGCAATTGACAAGCAGGGCGATACAGGTGAACCGAAAGCCAATGACATGGCTTGAGAAGCTCTATGTCTGGAATATTTTCAAAGGAATGATGATTACATTCCGGCACCTTTTTAAGAAAAAGCCGACGATCAATTATCCGGAACAAACAAGAAGCTTTTCCAAAGTGTTCCGCGGCCTACATGTGCTCAACCGGGATGAAGAAGGCAGGGAAAGATGCACGGCTTGCGGGTTATGCGCAGTAGCCTGTCCTGCCGAGGCAATCAGCATGGAAGCGGCCGAGCGGTTACCTGGCGAAGAATATCTGTACCGGGAAGAAAAATATGCAGCAAAATATGAGATCAATATGCTGCGATGCATTTTCTGTGGTTTGTGCGAAGAGGCCTGCCCCAAGGATGCCATCTATTTATCACAGACTTTTGCCCCGGCAAACTATGGCAGAAAAGGATTTATTTACAAAAAAGAAGATTTACTGATTCCTCATCCGGTCAATGAGCCGGAGGCGTATCAGAAGGCCCTGGGAAACCGGGAAACAAAAAAGATCAATTAATACCAGGAACTGAAAACCGCCCTGTGCGGATTGAGATATGAGTATCACACAAATATTATTCTGGCTTCTTTCGGTGATGGCCCTGTTCGGCGCCCTGATGGTGATTACCAGTAAGAACCCGGTGCATAGTGTGCTGTGGCTGATTCTGACATTTTTTGCCGTCTCTGGTCATTATATACTCCTCAATGCACAATTTCTTGCGATTGTAAACATCATTGTGTACGCCGGTGCAATCATGGTCTTGTTTCTGTTTGTGATCATGCTTATGAACCTGAGTAAAGAAACAGAGCCACGAAAAAGCCGCCTGATGAAATTTGCCGGGGCAGTGGCCGGCGGTTGTCTGTTGCTGGTGCTGGTAGCTGCCCTGAAAGATACCGGTATGAAACAGCAACAGGCCCGGTTGATGGATGGTGAAATCGGGTTGATCCAAAACCTGGGAAAAGAACTGTTCAGCACCTATGTGGTGCCGTTTGAAATAAGTAGTATATTATTTTTAAGCGCCATGGTTGGCGCAGTGGTGATTGGTAAAAAAGATTAGTATGCCCATCAATTATTACATATTTCTGTCTATTGCCCTTTTCTGCATCGGGATTGTGGGGGTGCTGACACGCCGCAATGCGATTATCATATTCATGTGCATTGAACTGATGCTGAATGCGGTGAATTTGCTGCTGGTGGCATTTTCGAAAATGCATCACCTGAAATTTGCGGCTACACAGCCCGGGGCAGGTACCGACGGGCAGTTATTTGTTTTCTTTATTATGGTGGTTGCCGCCGCTGAAGTAACAGTCGGACTGGCAATCATAGTGATGTTGTACCGGAATATTCATTCGGTAGATGTGAATTTTTTAAACAGGTTAAAACACTAAATGCATACCTGAGTCATTCACCAACAGGGTCTTTATAAGGTCGTTTTGATATGAGCAACGCTTTACACATAGTATATTTGATTCCACTGCTGCCTTTATTGGGCTTTCTAATCAACGGTTTGGGCAGAAAGCATTTACCAAAATCAGCAACCGGAATTATTGGATCCACTGTAATTCTCGCCTCGTTTGCACTCAGCATTTTGGTGTTTTACCAGGTGAGGGGAGGTGCCACATTTGAACCCCATTATTTCAATTTTATTTCCGTTGGTAAACTTGTGATTCCCTTTGCACTTAAAATTGACCAGCTCACATCTATTTTTCTGCTGATTATAACAGGGGTTGGTTTCCTGATTCATGTATATTCTACTACTTATATGCACGGGGAAAAGCCTGAGCATTTCGGCAGATACTTTTCCTATTTGAACCTGTTTATTTTCTTCATGTTGTTGCTGGTAATGGGCGCCAACTTTGTCATTCTCTTTATTGGATGGGAGGGTGTGGGCCTTTGTTCTTACCTGCTCATTGGCTACTGGTTTAAAAACCCGGCGTATAACAAGGCGGCCAACAAGGCTTTTATCATGAACCGCATTGGTGACCTTGCTTTTCTCATCGCCATTTTCTGGCTGATTGCAAAACTGGGTACTGTTTCTTTTTCGGAAGTATTTACAGCGTCAAATCTCGCAAAGCTGGGAACTTCAGATATCACAGTTATCACCATTTTACTTTTTATTGGTGCTACTGGTAAAAGTGCACAAATCCCATTGTACACCTGGTTACCAGATGCGATGGCAGGTCCTACACCGGTTTCTGCTCTGATCCATGCTGCAACAATGGTAACAGCCGGTATCTATATGATAGCCCGCAGCAATGTATTGTATTCATTAGCTCCTCTAACTATGGACATTGTGGCGTATACGGGTTTGGCAACTGCTTTACTGGCGGCCACAATTGCACTCAAACAAAATGATATCAAGAAAGTTTTAGCCTATTCTACTGTAAGCCAGTTAGGTTTTATGTTTCTTGCTTTGGGTACAGGCGCTTATGTGGCGGCTGTTTTTCATGTAATGACGCATGCCTTTTTCAAAGCTTTGTTGTTCCTTGGCAGCGGCAGTGTCATTCATGCCATGAGTGGTGAACAGGATATTCGGAATATGGGAGGACTGAGTCAAAAGCTTAAAATAACTTTTATCACTTTCCTGATCGGGTGCGTTGCAATTGCCGGTATTCCGCCGTTGAGCGGATTCTTTTCCAAGGATGCGATTTTGCTCAGTGCATATATAAAGAGCCCACTGCTTTATGGCTTTGCATTATTTGCTGCCTTGCTGACTGCATTCTATATGTTCCGGCTGCTGTTCCTTACGTTCACAGGAGCATTCAGAGGAACTCAGGCTCAAAAAAATCATTTGCATGAAAGTCCGGCTGCGATGACCATTCCCCTGCTGATATTGGCTGTTCTTTCCGTCATCGGAGGGTTTGTGGGTATCCCGGAACTGTTCCTGCACGGTGGAGACAGACTGGCGGCCTTTCTTTCACCCGTCATTGCACAGCATGGATCGCATGCTGTTTCTCATACCACAGAATACATGCTGATGGGATTATCTACAGTTCTGGTTGCCGCAATGATCATTGCCGCCTGGATAATATTCAGGCAATACCGGGCAAAAGAACCGGCAGGGTTAGGAAGAGTACTGGAACAAAAGTGGTATGTTGATGAGTTGTATGAAAAAATAATAATACAACCCCTGCACCGGCTGGCGGGTTTTCTCAAAAATGTGGTTGAAAACAAAGTGATTGACGGATTGGTCAATGGCGTGGGAAAGATGGTTCATTACGGAAGTCGTCAGCTTCGTCTGATGCAATCAGGGCAGGTTGGTTTTTATGTGTTGCTGATGGTGGCCAGCATGGTCGTCATTTTACTATTGCAGTTTTTTTTCAGGAAAATGTAAACGGTTCTTAATAACAGAAGAGGCATCAAGGAATATGATAACATTACTATTGATCATAATACCATTACTCACCGGGCTGTTGCTTTTTTTTACCCGGCAGGAAAGGCTGGCTAAAATGCTTGGATTGGCAGGTATGCTGATCACTCTGTGTACTGCTGCATCGGCCTACCTGTGGCCGGGGAGTGAAATTAACAACCACTTCGAAGGTCAATGGCTGAACCTGCTACGCAGCAGTTTTTCTTTAAGCATGGACGGTATGAGCCAGCTGCTTTGCCTGTTGAATGCACTCGCATATCCTTTAGTGATGATAGCGGTCTGGAACAAAGAACATAAAAGGTCCAACCAGTTCTGGGGCCTGATGTTGCTGGCACAGGCAGGTATGATGGGCGTATTTCTTGCTGCCGATGCTTTGCTATTCTACTTTTTCTGGGAACTGGCCCTCATACCCATGTATTTCCTGTGCTCACTATGGGGGGGTGAAAAACGAATTGCAGCGACCTTTAAATTTTTCATTTACACTTTTGTGGGGTCATTGCTGATGCTGATTGGCATCATTTATCTGCAGAGTAAAACACCTCTTTCCAATTTTTCATTAGAGGCTTTCCAGAATATTCAGCTTACTGTGCGGCAGCAACAATGGATCTTCTGGCTTTTTTTTATTGCCTTTGCCATCAAAATGCCGGTATTCCCTTTTCATACCTGGCAGCCGGAAATTTACAGCCAGGCGCCAACTGCCGGCACAATGATTCTCAGTGGTGTGATGGTGAAAATGGGTCTCTTTGGAATGCTGCGCTGGTTGTTTCCGGTGTTACCGCTCGCTTCTTTTCAATGGGCCGATTTTATTACACCGCTTGCGCTGGCGGGAGGAATCTATGCATCCCTGATTGCCATCAGGCAGGATAATCTGAAAAAACTTGTGGCATATTCATCTATTGCTCATATCGGGCTGATGTGTGCCGCATCTTTTGCCCAGAACGAAACAGGCTTGCAGGGTGTAATGATCCAGATGTTTCACCATGGTATCAATATCATCGGGCTGTGGATAGTGGTGGAAGTAATCGAAAGAAAATGTGGTACTGTAAAAATTTCCGAACTGGGCGGCCTGGCACAAAAAGCGCCAACCCTTGCGCTGATGCTGGTACTTGTGGCGCTGGCCAATATTGCCCTGCCGCTGACCAATGCATTTCCAGGCGAGTTTCTTATGTTCACCGGAATTTTTAATTCCGCTACAAAATACCATGTGTGGTTTATCATCATGGCCGGACTGGGTATTATTCTGGGCGCCATCTATACGCTGAATATGATCCGAAAGGTATTTTTTGGCGAGCCAGTTGCAGCTACGGCACAGATGACCGATATCAACCGGGTTGAAAAATTGTCGCTGGGAATCATTGTACTCATCATTTTTGTTGCTGGTATTTATCCGCAATGGATGCTGGATCAGACCGCCGGTGTATCAGCAGGGATGAACAAGGAATTTGAGTCTATCATTTTAAATCTGCAGAAAAAGTAGCCAAGGAATATGAACGCATTAATTTTATCAGCAGTCTGGGGTGTAGTGATGATGTTCAGTGGTGTTGCAACCAAAAACAATACTGTTGTGCGTATCCTGGCTGTTACCGGCTTGCTGCTCCTGCTGGGTGCTTCCCTGCTGGAGCTGAATGGCATGGTGCTGATCTCCTTCCGGTTGAACGGCATGCTGGAGTTTGACCAGTATGTACGGGTGTTCATTTTTATTGCAATCCTGTCCACCCTGCTCTACCTTTTACTTTCTATGGATGATATGGAACGGGTAGGGAAATATCTGCCGGACTATCTTGCTTTGATATTCTTTGTCATTTGCGGGATTACACTGATTGCTTCATTCCGCTCCCTGCTCATTCTGTTCCTGGGCATCGAAATCATTACAATACCGGTGTACATACTAACGGCAAGCGATAAGAAAAACCTGAAAAGCAATGAAGCAGCATTAAAGTATTTTTTATTGGGTACTTTTTCCACCGGTCTCATGCTGATGGGGGTTGCCCTGTATTATGGCGCCACTGGAAGTTTTTTGACAAATGTTTCCGAAACAAGTCATTCTGCCCTGCTTTGGGCGGGGTTGCTGCTGCTGTTATTTTCCATGTCGTTCAAGGCGTCACTTGCACCATTTCATTTCTGGACACCCGATGTGTATGATGGGGCACCCACGGTATTTACCTCATTTATGGCAACCATAGTGAAGGCAGCCGTATTCATTGCATTCATCCGTTTGTTTGGGGATGCGTTTGGAAAGTTGCAGCCCCAATGGCAAATCTGGATGGCGCTGATTGCTGCCGCTACTTTATTTATCGGGAATATGACTGCTGTATTTCAGCAAAGTGTCAAACGCATGCTGGCGTATTCCAGTATATCCCAGGCGGGCTTTATGCTACTGGCAGTACTGGCAATGAATACTGGGGCCAAGGAGGGTTTGCTGCTCTATGTAGCTGCTTATAGTTTTGCCACGATCGGCATATTTTCGGTGCTTTCTAAAATGAAAGACCAGAGTTTCAGCGGGTTCAACGGGCTTGCCCGGCAGCAACCACTGCTGGCCTTTGCTCTTGTCATATTTCTACTGTCGCTTGCCGGCATTCCCCTGACAGCCGGGTTTCTTTCCAAATTTTACATGCTGCAGGCCACATTTGCCACTGGTCGTTTTTTCTGGCTGCTGGTACTTGCTGTACTGATGGCCGCGGTGAGTGTGTATTATTATTTCCGGGTCATTCAGGCAATGTATTTCAAAGAAGGAGATGCAGGAACCTTAGCACCTGTAACAGCATTTTTTAAATGGACGCTGCTTGTGCTGGCGCTGCTCATTGTATTACTTGGCTTCTTCCCGGAGTTATTGCTCGGGTTGTTCTATTTCTGATGATTTTTCCCGGCACATCCCGTTTCCTTCATTAATTTTAGGGCAGCACATGAAATTCCGGGATATTTTTTTGATGGCATTTCGCACCATACGGGGAAACCGGCTTCGTACAGGCATCACTGTATCTATCATAGCTTTTGGGATTATGGCGCTGGTAGGTATCATCACTGCCATCAAAGCAATGAATCAAAAATTTTCCGAAAGCTTCTCTACCATGGGGGCAAATGCATTTACCATCCGTTACAAGGAACGCAATATCCGCATTGGGGGCAATAATAACCAGGCAATGACCCTGTCAAAAAAAGGAGCCCGGAAAGAAAAGAAATCGAGCCTTGGAAAGATCATTACCCGTGATGAAGCGGAGCATTTCATTGCCCGTTACAACTTTCCGGCAGTCAAAAGCATTTCAATATTCGGAAACCGCAATAATATTATTTCATTCGAAAACAGGAAGACAAGTCCGAATGTGATGCTGTTTGGCGGCGATGAAAATTATGTGCAGTTAAACGGGTTTTCTGTACTACAGGGGCGCAATCTGAGCAGACAGGATGTATTGTCCGGGCGCAATGCCTGCCTGCTGGGATATGATGTGGCAAAAAATTTATTTCGGGGCGAACCTGAAAAGGCACTCAATACAATTGTTCGTATTAATAATATCCCCTACCGGGTGCTGGGCGTGCTGGAAAGCAGGGGTTCTTCATTTGGTTTCAGCCGCGACAATATGGTGATCGCCACCTACACCAATGTGGACAGGAATTTTCCATCCGGCTTTTCATTTGTGATAGCTGTTATGACCAATGACCTGTTGCAGGTGGCCGAAGCGATGGGAGAGGCGGAAGGTACTTTTCGGGCCGTGCGGAAAATGAATATTACAGAGGAAAATAATTTTGTCATAGACAGGAGCGACAGCATCGCAGAAAAAGCAATGAACAGCCTGCGATTTTTAACCGTGTCTGCTACGGTCATCGGTTTGATTACTTTGATCGGCGCAGCAATCGGGTTGATGAACATAATGCTTGTAGCGGTATCTGAACGCACCAGGGAAGTAGGCCTCATCAAAGCGATTGGCGGTCAAAAAAAAGCAGTGAGCCGCCAATTTTTACTGGAGGCGATGATCATTAGTGTGCTTGGGGCGTTGACAGGAATTGCACTCGGTGTCTTTGTCGGCAATGTTTTTTCAATGGTCTTAAAAACAGGTTTTGTGGTACCATGGAATTGGGTCTTATACGGAATTATTCTCTGTAGCCTGGTTGGACTACTAGCCGGCTTGTATCCGGCTCTTAAGGCTGCCCGGTTAAATCCTATAGAGGCACTTCGTTATGAATAGTTGGCTCAAAACCAGCCGTCCATAAAAAAATGCCCCTGCTCAATTTCCTGTGATTTTATTCTTTCAGAGAGTTGTTTCATTTGAAAAAATCCTTACCTTGTCGCCTCCCTGACCTAAAAAATTGTGGCCGGGGATTTTTATTAGAACTTTTTTCATAGCATTGTACAACCGAACACTTTTAATTTTAAAAATTTCAAAATTTAAAAACAAAGATCATGGCGGAAGTAAAACCAACTGCATCAGTAAAATCCACATCTGTTCAGCCCAAGAAGAGCAGTAACATCATTTCATGGATTGCTCCGGTTATCTGTATCATTGCCGGGTACAGCATCTGGCGTTTTGTGCTGGGAGATCCCGGCGGATTTAAGGAGCCTGCCAGCGGAGGCGGATTTTGGCCACACCATAAAGGACCGAAAGACGCAATGCACCGTATCTATGAAGGTGGTATCATTGTGCCGTTGCTCATCGGTATGTTTTTAATGGTAGTGGTGTTTTCGATTGAAAGATTTTTGACCATCCGCCGGGCACTGGGAAGCGGATCCATTTCAGACTTTATCCGCAAAGTGCAGTACCACCTGGCGAACCGTAATGTGGATGCTGCACTTACCGAGTGCGATAAACAAAGAGGTTCAGTAGGCAATGTGATGAAAGCAGGCCTGCGCCGTTATAAAGAAATGATTACCGAAGGCGGGCTATCAACTGATCAGAAAGTGATGGCCATTCAAAAAGAAGTGGAAGAAGCCACAGCGCTGGAATTACCCATGCTTCAGAAAAACCTGGTGTTCCTTTCTACCATTACATCAGTAGGGACCCTTGTGGCCCTGCTCGGTACGGTAATGGGGATGATTCGCTCCTTTGCCGCACTGGGAGAAGAAGGCGGCGGCGGTGCTGCTTCTGAACTTGCGGTGGGAATCTCTGAAGCCCTGTATAATACCGCATTGGGTATCGGTACATCGGCAGTGGCCCTGATTATGTACAACGTATTTACCACTAAGATTGATGCTATTACATATGGTATTGATGAATCAGGCTTCACCCTGACACAAAGTTTTGCTTCCCTGTACAAATAATACCGGGAATCATTCTGTTGTTGTATGGAAACGGATCAATCAATCATCTAAAAGAAAATCTGATTAATCATGCCAAGTGTTAAGATACACCGAAAGAGCACGGATACGGACATGACTCCCTTTGTGGACATTGCCTTCCTCATTCTTTCCTTTTTTATCATGGCTACCAAGTTTAAGCCACCCGAGCCCGTTGAAGTGACCACACCAGGGTCCGTATTATCACAAAAACTACCTGATAATAATGCAGTCATGATCCTGATTGACTCTACTGATAAAGTATACCTGACGGTACTTTCCGAAAAGGACAAAACCAAGTTCGATAAGATCATTGAGGGCATTAATACCAGCCAAAACCTGGGGTTAAGCGCAGCCGAAATGCAGAATTTCAGGAATACCATATTAGTGGGCGTGCCTTTTGGCGGGCTGAAGCAACTGCTCAATACACCTGCCAAAGAACAGATGAACCTGAAGCAACCCGGTATTCCTGTAATGGACAGCGCCAATAATCAACTGGTTTGGTGGGTTAATGAGGCCAAAAAAGCGTTTGCAGGGGAAAAACTGAATTTTCTGATTAAAGGAGACGGAAAAGCAAAATACCCTGCATTTGAGGCAGTGGTTGCAGCGCTGAAAAAGAACGAAGAATTCAAATACAACCTGGTGACTGCGCTTGATGATGTACCGGCAGGAACTGAATTCTACAAGGCACAGGAGTATCTGAAGAAAACAAATTGATTAACTAAAAAAGAATTATTATGGCCAGTATTGATACCGGCGGTGGCGACGGCGGACATAAAAAAGGACCAGGCGTAAAAAAAGCCAAGAAACTTTCGACCCGTGTGGATATGACACCCATGGTGGATCTTGGATTTCTGCTGATTACTTTTTTTGTGTTTACTGCCACTATGAGTTCGCCCACCACCCTGGACCTGAACATGCCCAAGGATGTACAAGATAAAACAAAACAAACGGAAGTGAAACAATCCGGGGCCCTCACCATTTTACTGGGAAAGGCAGACCAGGTGTATTATTATGAAGGAGAACTGAAACCCGACGCTTCCAATTTCAAACAAACCACATTTAAAGGTATCCGGGATATTATCATCAACAAAAAGAAAGATGTGATCAGCCGCTTCAACGCAGCAACTGCCGACCCTGAACTCTGTGAAAAAGAAAAAAAATCAGCCCGTGAAAAGGGAGATCCCAACTGGGAAAAAGCCTGTGCAGATATTGACTTCATGGTCATTATTAAACCCAATACTGAGGCTTTGTATAAAAATGCAGTGGATATCCTGGACGAAATGACCATCAACCAGGTAAAGCGTTATGCATTGGTGAAACCTTTTGAAGATGAGCTGAAACTGATCAAGGTTACGGAAGACGCAAATGGTATAAAATAACCGGGGCGGATTTATGCATTTGACATAAATCTGCATCTCATAAAAAAATTTAGTATGGACGCAAACAAAATATTATCCTCAGACCTGCTGGACCTGGTATTTGAAGGCAGAAACAAGGAGTATGGCGCTTATGACCTGCGGAAAACCTATCACAAACGCATCACCCGTGCCCTGGTCATCACCGCCTCTATTGCTGCCCTTGCTTTACTGGGTTCTATTCTTTCCAGCGCCATGAAAAGCAAAAGGGACAATAAACTGAAGATCTCTGAAATGACCATCCAGGATGTAAAGCAGGAAGAAAAGAAAAATGAACCACCTCCACCACCACCACCTCCTCCTCCCAAGCAGGAGCCTCCAAAAGTGGAAATGAAACAATTTACGCCACCGGTCATTAAAAAAGATGAGGAAGTGGAAAAACCACCCCCGCCACAGGAAGAACTGAAGGAAGTGAAAATTGCAGAAGTGGATGTCGAAGGTGTAAAAGATGAAAATATCGTGACACCCGTTGTGATTGATGAAGGAAAGCAAATTGTAGAAGAAAAGAAAGAAGAAGATGAAAACAAAATTTTTGACAAAGTAGAAATTGAAGCCAGTTTTCCGGGCGGAGAAGGAAAATGGCGCCGCTATCTGGAAACAACCTGTAATGCCCAGGTAGCATCGGACAATGGCGCTCCGGAAGGTACCTATACCACCGTGATACAGTTTGTTGTGGATAAAGACGGAAATATCAGCGATGTAAGAGCAATCACAAATCATGGCTATGGAATGGAAGAAGAAGCCATGCGGGTCATTAAGAAAGGTCCGAAGTGGACACCCGCCATTCAAAATGGCCGCCAGGTGAAAGCATATCGCAAGCAACCGATCACCTTCCAGGTTACAGGAGAATAATACAACAAAATGAATATTAGAACCCGCCTGCACAAGGCGGGTTTTTTTATGACTGAACGGGAAAGTTTCACCGGGATGCACAGGATCGAAAGGTTTATTTTTGTGCAAAATGAACAGGCTAACAGGTTGGGACGATACAATTGTGGCACTGGCTACCGTACCGGGAGTTTCATCCGTAGCCGTAATACGTCTGAGCGGCGGGAGAGCCATAGAAATTGCACAAAGCCTTTTTTCCTCTGCGGTACTTTCAGAAAAACCCTCTCACAGCCTTCATGTTGGATTGTTGAAAGATGATAATGAAGTGCTGGATGAAGTAGTGCTGGGGTTGTTCCGCACTCCTTCATCCTATACGGGCGAAGATGTTGTAGAAATCAGCACCCATGGATCGCCGTATATCGTACAGCGTGTCATGGATGCCTGCATCCGGAAAGGTGCCCGGCTGGCCCGTCCCGGAGAGTTTACACAACGGGCTTTTCTGAATGGTAAGATGGATCTCATACAGGCAGAAGCAGTAGCCGATCTGATTGCTTCCAATACCCGTGCCGCGCAAAAAGCAGCCATAGACAGCATGCGGGGCGGCTTCTCAAAAAAATTAAAAGAAATGCGGGAACAGTTGCTTCAGTTTTCTGCATTGATTGAACTGGAACTTGATTTCAGCCAGGAGGATGTGGAGTTTGCAGATCGTCCATCTCTCGTGGCAATCATTCAACAAATCAGATCGTCAGTGCAGCAATTGCTTGAATCATTCCGGTTGGGGAA
>CAYYMK010000019.1:0-48595 GCA_964473035.1 uncultured Chitinophaga sp. | reverse complement strand
TGCCCTGTTTTTTTTACCTTAGTTTCTTATATTTTAGTCGGACAATAGTGAAAAATAATATTGGTTTTGGAACAACTGAATTTCATGTTTTAAGACCAATAGATGGTATTTCAAATTCTGCTTGGCTATACCATCTTACTACACAAGATAGTTTTAGGAAAAAGGCGGAGCAGAATATGACTGGTAGTGCTGGACAAAAGCGAGTACCGACAGATTATTTTGAAAGATATAAAGTAATCATTCCCCCAATCGAACTCCAAACCCAATTTGCCCAAATCGTAGAAAAAACCGAAGCCCTCAAAACCCAATACCAACAAAGCTTAACTGAATTAGAAAACCTCTACGGTTCATTAAGTCAGAAATCTTTTAGAGGAGAATTAACAACAATTAGAAATCATGTTAATCCTTAAATCATACAAATCAAGGTTCAGACAGTTGTATGGCAGTTTAAGCCAAAAGGCGTTTAGGGGGGAACTATCACTGAAATGAAACTATTGAATCTTCATGTAAACCAAAAATTCAGAGGTTTGCAAGAAGGATTCAAGATTGAATTCAGGAAACCTGAAGATTCAGAAACAAATTTTCATGAACCAATTTGCTTAGTGGAAAACTGGATTTTTTTGAGAACAATCATGCCCTGGCGCATAGCACTTTGGGGCATCCGTAATGAAATCAGGGCGTACAAGATTAGCAGGCAGACGAAATCTTTACTGACCCTGCGGACAAAAAAAAACATCGTTACATATAGAAATTTGAAAGAGAGGGAAGAAGAACGTTTCAAAAAAAGCATTCAACAATATTTTTTTGAATAACCCAGTATCCAAAGGCATTTTTTTGCGGTTTCCCGGTTACACTACATCCTCCATTTCTCCCCTCTGTTGTCCGCATTTTTCCGTACTTTTATTTGCATCTTTGTTCAGCAAATCGTTCCCCGTGCCCGGCAATATGCATTTATTCTCCAGAACCAGATCATATGCATAATTTTACTATTGCTCCATATTCAGACTCCTGTACACATGAAGTTGCGGCTTTGATCCTGGAAATTCAAAAAGACGAATTCGGTATTCCCATCAATTTAGAAATGCAACCGGATTTGCTGGCAATACCTGGATATTACCAGGTACATAATGGAAACTTCTGGATTGCCAGGTATGCCAATAAAGTTATTGGAACAATTGCTTTGCTGGATATAGGCAATGCCAGAGCTGCGCTGCGGAAAATGTTTGTAGCCAAAGAATTTCGCGGAAAAGAATTTGGCGTGGGTCAGGCTTTATTCACCCATTTATTGAACTGGTCCAAAGCCAGCAACATTCAGGAATTGTATTTAGGAACCACAGAAAAATTTATTGCGGCGCAGCGCTTTTATGAAAAAAATGGATTTATTGAAATAGAAAAACAGGAATTGCCCGATGGGTTTCCTATTATGGCTGTTGATGTAAAATTTTACAGGCTTTGGATTACTCCCGGGCCATAAAGCCCGGTTTGCAGCCCAGGCAGGCAGTTTCACAACATCTCCGCTTCTATAAAGCAAAACCATCTCAGTTAGTTTGTGCAATTTGCTTTGTCAAAACTATATTCGTAAGGTTTTTGCCGGGAACCCGGAATAAAAAAACACCCGGGGATACCGTCAAGTCCTGATCAGTTGAAATCCTAAATATGGTTGACCTGCACAACATAAAAAGCTTCGTCATTGAAAGACCCCGGTATTTTACCCTGTTCGGCAATGCCGATGAGTTCGACACACTGCCCGTCCGTCACCAGGAACAAATTTTATTCCTGACTAAAGAAGCGGGTGCCTTTCTCTACAGTTTTTTAAATACTGCACATCTCATTATCGGCGATTTATGGAATCCGTTTGCAACAGGTAATTTTAAAACTGTAGCAGAATTTTCGGATTTTGCAGGCACCAATGAAAGTAAACGATCACTGAAAAAGTGGCTCTTCAACCGGGGGCTGGCGTTTCAGACAGAGCTGTATGTTTTGCCAAACTACAACGACTATCCCTTCCTGACAACCTGGAAAATGATCATTAAGTACTGCGACCAGCTGTTTTTTGGTGACGATGTAACCATTTTCGATCACTCATTAAACTGGTGTTTATTTTACTACCACGAGGAAAAATTATTTTTTGGAAAAGACCATATTTATAATCAGCCAGTAATCAAAAAATAGTAAAAGACAGCAACAATGCTTTTTCATTCCATAGACTTTGCCATTTTTTTACCCCTGCTGTTTTTGCTTTATTGGTTTGTAGCAGCTAAAAATCTGAAACTGCAAAACTTCCTGGTTGTTGCAGCCAGTTATGTATTTTATGGCTGGTGGGACTGGAGGTTTCTATCCCTGATCTTATTCAGTTCGATTGTAGATTTCATAGTTGGTGCCGGGCTTCGCAAACAGGAGAACCAGGCAAAAAGAAAGCTTTTATTATGGATCAGCATTGTGGTAAATCTTGGGCTTCTTGGTTTTTTTAAATACTACAATTTTTTTCTGGACAACTTTGCTGCAGCATTTTCATTTTTTGGAACAGAAATACAAGCGGATTCTTTAAACATCATCCTGCCAGTTGGAATCAGCTTTTACACGTTTCAAACCATGAGTTACAGCATTGATGTGTACAACCGAAAAATCGAACCAACGAAAGATTTTATTGCCTTTTCTGCTTATGTGAGTTTTTTTCCGCAATTAGTGGCAGGGCCGATCGAACGGGCCACTCATTTACTGCCCCAGTTTTACAAAAAAAGAACCTTTGATTATTCAAAAGCAGTGGATGGAATGCGGCAGATGCTCTGGGGCCTGTTCAAAAAAATTGTGATTGCTGACAGCTGCGCCGAATATGCGAACCTGATATTCAATCATTCTGCAGATTATTCCGGAAGCACATTGGTATTAGGAGCGCTTTTCTTTACTTTCCAGATTTATGGCGATTTTTCAGGATACTCTGATATTGCCATAGGCACTTCCCGGCTTTTTGGATTTGACCTGATGCGGAATTTTAATTTTCCCTATTTTTCAAGAGACATTGCCGAATTCTGGAGA
Organism: uncultured Chitinophaga sp.; assembly: GCA_964473035.1. Lineage (GTDB taxonomy): Bacteria > Bacteroidota > Bacteroidia > Chitinophagales > Chitinophagaceae > JJ008. The sequence continues at coordinate 45,559 of CAYYMK010000019.1, read as the reverse complement.
CGCTGGCATATTTCTCTTTCAACCTGGTTCAGAGATTATCTGTACATCCCGCTGGGAGGCAGCCGGGGCAGCACCTGGGTAAAAGTCAGGAATACGTTCATCATTTTTATTGTAAGCGGTTTTTGGCATGGTGCAAACTGGACATTTATTGTCTGGGGGGCATTGAATGCGGTTTATTTTCTGCCGCTTTTATTGACCAGATCAAACCGCAATCACCTGGATCCCATTGCAGCAGATAAGCTCTTGCCGGGCATAAGAGAACTCTCACTTATGCTCATCACGTTTGCTCTGACTGTTTTTGCATGGATATTTTTCAGGGCAAATACGATTGACCATGCTCTGAGTTATATTTCCGAAATCTTTTCTCCCTCGCTTTTTTCAGTACCTGTATTTGCCGGAAGAGGAAAAGCACTGCTTACTATACTTCTGGTGCTTATTTTTACGCTTGTTGAATGGCAAGGCCGAAACGGGCAGTATGGCATTTCTCATTTAGGGCTTAAATGGAAAAGGCCGGTGAGGCTCGCACTGTATTACACACTTCTCCTGATTATTTTCTGGTTTGCCGGGAAAGAACAACAATTTATTTATTTTCAGTTCTGATCAATGAAAAAATTTATCATAAAAATTATATTGTTTGCCCTGCCCGTCCTGGCTGCTTCTATCGCCATTGAAATTTTACTGAGAAAAATACCCAACGATTATGTACTTAAGAAACAATACCTGGACCGGCATGCAGCAGAAATTGAAACTTTAATTTTAGGCAGTTCACATTCCTATTATGGCATAAACCCTGATTATTTTTCTGCAAAAACATATAATGCAGCCTATATTTCTCAAACACTTAACTATGACTATAAAATATTGAAAAAATATCTGGGCAACTTAAAAAGCCTGAAACATATTGTGATCCCGGTATCTTATGCAATCCTCTTCTCAAAACTTGAAGCAGGCTCTGAATCCTGGCGCACAAAAAATTATACCATATACTATGGATTTCGCCCTTCCCAATCACTTACAGAATATTCCGAAGTTCTCAGCAACCGATTCAATGTAAACATGTACAGACTGATTTCATACTATGGCTCCGGCAACACAAATACCAGCTCTTCAAAATTGGGGTGGGGCACCAATTACAAATCAAAAAAAGCAACAGACCTGGCCAAAACTGGTACAATTGCAGCCAAAAGACATACAAGGGACCATATCCATTCAGGAAAGTACCAGCAGATTTTCAAAGAAAACCAGCAACTTTTAGAATCGGTTATCCAATGCTGCAAAGAAAAAGCAGTCAGGGTATTGTTCCTGATGCCTCCTGCGTATGAAACATACCGGCAGCATTTGAACCCGGATCAATTGAAAATAACTATAGAAACCATGAAGAAGCTTTGTTCAAAATATAACAATTGCATTTACCTCAACTTACTGAGCGATTCAAATTTCGTGGCGGCAGATTTCTATGATGCAGATCATTTATCAGAAAAAGGAGCAAAAAAATTATCTGAACAAATCAATCAAATATTGACTGGCTGGAATTCAAGCAGGACTGCAGGAAATTTTCTGCCTGATCTCCGGTAAAAATAGTTGACAGCTAATGTGAATACCAAATCGTGAAAGATGTATCACTGGGTGAATAAGTGTACTGTACGAACAGCCCCTGCAATTTTCCTGATGGGTAAATTTTCTCCTCCAGCACAGGTTCATACGATCGCAGCCTGTATTGCCGGAAGCTGCCGCTGAAAGCTGTACCTTTGCCATTCACAGCTATGAATAAGAAATCTGCACAGCATTTCAACCGTTTCGCCAGCAGGAAAAGTAATGCCGCTATAAAAGAACAGTTCCGGCAGGAAAAAAGGAAACTCCGGAAAGAAAAAGAAGCATTTTTTGAAAAGAAAAAAGCGGAAAGCAGGGTCATGCATCAGCCTCAAAATGTGCCTGCATCCGTTGTTCATAAAACCCAAAACTCCGGGAGCATGCCTCTGAATAAATTTCTGGCACACGCCGATGTGGCAGCAAGGCGTGATGCGGCAGGGTTGGTAAAAAAAGGAATTGTAAAAGTAAACGGTGCCCTGGTAACCGAACCGGGCTTTAAAGTCTCTGCCACTGATGATATACGGGTGAATGGGAAAAAGGTTATCCTCCGAAAAAATCTTGTGTACATACTGCTGAACAAACCCAAAGATTATATTACCACTACAAACGACCCTCAGGGGAGAAAAACGGTACTCGACATTATCGGTAAAGCCACAAAAGAACGGATTTATCCGGTTGGACGGCTCGACAGAAATACATCCGGTGTTTTACTGCTGACTAACGACGGGGAACTGGCACAAAAACTGACACATCCCAGTAAAGAAGTAAAAAAACTATATCATGTGACACTGAACAAACCACTAGAGAAAAAAGATTTCGAACAGATCTTGAAAGGCATTGTACTGGAAGACGGGCCTGCATCCGTGGATGTGCTGGCTTATGCCGACAATAAAGACAAAACCCAGTTGGGAGTGGAAATACACAGCGGCCGCAACCGCATCGTGCGCCGCATTTTTGAACATTTAGGTTATGATGTAAAAAATCTTGACCGGGTCATGTTTGCGGGTCTAACCAAAAAAAATGTGGATAGAGGGAAATGGCGTTTTTTGACTGAAAATGAAGTGCGGTTGCTAAAGTATTTCGGCAAAAAATAAAAGTTTCATTTTTCTTTTATGAATACCAGTCAGGGCAAACCTTCTTATATTCCTGCATCATGGGAAAAAGTATCCTGTCCGTTTTGCCAATCAAATAATTTCAGGCTTTATGAAAGATATGGAAGTGAATTGCAATACACACATGTACGATGCTGTCAATGCCGTCTCGTTTATCAATCTCCGCGGCCTGTATACGATCAGCATTTCATAGATGCTGCTTATGCAAATTACTATCAGTATGCAGAAAATATTTTGCCCGGAGATTTTGATCAAATAAAACACTCAGGATTGAACATGTTCAAAAAAGAGATTGAACACATTATGCAGTATGACAGAAAAAAGACGAATGCCCTGGACATTGGATCAGGCATGGGTACTTTTTTGTATGCTGCAAAGCCTTTCTATAAAACTGTAGTGGGTATTGATGTATCGGCTAAAATGGCTGATTTTGTAAAAAATAACCTGGGCATCACTGTCTATCTTCAGCAATTTGAAAAGTTCACTTATTCAGAAAAGTTTTCGTTGATACACATGAGCCATGTGCTGGAGCATGTTCCAAATCCGAATGAATGGTTGCAAAAAGCAAAAAATTTATTGGCGATAAATGGAATATTAGTGATAAATGTTCCGAATAAATTTTCATGGGCCCGTCGGTTCCAGCATTTTTTATACCGCTCAAAACTGAAAAAACAATTTTCGTCTTCATGGAAAGATCCGTCCAGGACACCTGATCATTTGTTTGAACCTACGATACCTTCCATGATGTATCTTCTGAAAGCAAACGGATTGGATATCATCGAATATTATACGTACAGCCGGAGAGATCCTGTCTCTAAGCATTCAGCCTTTTCAAAACTAATGAACCGTGTTTTAAAAGCTGGCAGTAATCTCGCATTCATTACAACGCCAAAAAAAACATGAGGAATGAAAGCCCAGGAAGTGATCATGGAAACTGACGAATTCATAGCTATTAATAAGCTGCCGGGTGTGTTATCTATCCCCGACCGGGAAGGAAAAGAAGTTTCACTTAAAACTTTATTACAGGAAAAATATGGCCGGATATTCACCGTGCATCGTTTGGATAAAGAAACCAGCGGGCTGATCCTGTTTGCAAAAACCGAAGCAGCACATAAACATTTGTCCATGCAGTTTGAAGAACGGCACACAAAAAAAATTTACCTCGGGCTTGTGCTGGGTCGTCCTGCAGAAAAATCAGGCAATATTGATGCCCCAATCGCCGAACATCCTGCCAAAAACGGCAGCATGATCATACAGCGTTCTGGCAAAGAAGCGCAGACCCGGTATGAGGTACTCGGTTGTTACGGTATGTATGCATGGATTCAATTTCGCATCTTCACCGGGCGCACACACCAGATACGGGTACACATGAAGCATATCGGGCACCCGATTGCATGCGATCCATTGTATGGCGATGGAAAACCCCTGTTCCTCTCTTCCTTCAAACACCGCTTTAAATTATCGGGAAAAGATGAAGAAGAAAAACCTATGCTCCGGAGGCTGGCGCTTCATGCCTTTCAATTATCATTTACAGACAGCTGGGGTAAGCCCTTGCACCTGGAGGCTCCCCTGCCCAAAGACCTGCAGGCCACCCTGCGACAACTGCAGAAATGGGCCTTGTAAAAATAAACCCCCACCTGCATCACACAAATTCGATACGATATAGTACAGGTGAGTTTTTTTTGAGCATGGCAGACACGCCACAGTATTTTTCCATAGACAAATCTACCGCCTTTATTATTTTCTCTTCATCCTGCCGGGGCGCTTTCACCCGGTACAACAGGGTTACTTCATTAAATACTTTGGGATGCTCCTCCGTTTGTGTGGCTGATGTTTCAATTTCCAGGCTTTCCAGGTCGACTCTCATTTTTGCAAGAATGTCCACCACATCAATACCCGAGCAGGCTGCCACAGCTGCCAGCAACAAGGCTTTTGGGCTGAAGCCATTTTTCATAGAACCATCAAGATGAATTTCATTCTCAGCCTGGTGGCTGATGAATTCATGTTCCTTTGTCCATTTTGTGACGGTTGTCATCATAGTTATTTTTTTTACAGTTCATGTTTTTTATTGAAGGATACATTTTTCAATGTCCAGCTGACTTGTTTTTCAAAAGCAAATTTCCGTTCCTGGCAGGATTCTTTTGCACACAACCTGCAAGAAAAGGGAAGGCATCCATCGGTATGCACAAAGAGCTCTAGGGCATTGCCAAAGCCGTTGCGAATCTGTGAAGCAAGGGCGTCCACTTCCCGGTGCGCCTCATGCACATTCAGATACCAGGGAACGGTCAGATGGCAGTCGAGGTGCAGCACACTTCCGTACTTAATAACCCGAAGGTTATGCAGATCAATCCAGTTTTCCCTGCGTTGCTGGTTCAATAGGGTCACCATTTTTTCCAGCAACTGTATATCAGTTTCATCCATAATGCCGGCAATAGAAGAACGGATGATCCGGTACCCGGTGTAAATGATATATAATGCAAAAACTATGGCTACCAGGCTATCAATCCATTGGTAGCCGGTCAGGAAAAGCAGGGCCAGACCGGCCAGGATGCCTGCCGTAGAAATCGTATCGCTTTGCAGGTGATGGCCACTGGCAATCAAGGCAGCCGACTTATTTTGTTTCCCGATGCGCAGGCAAAAAAAACCGGTCATAAAATTAACAACGGCGGAGATTGCTACGAGCAGCAGCCCGAAATCGAGTTGTTGCAACGCTACAGGATGAAAAAAATTTTTGATCGCCTTGTAGAGAATGATGGCGCCTGCCGCCCCGATCATGGTGCCTTCCACCGATGCAGAGATGAATTCTATTTTGCCATGACCATACGGGTGATTTTCATCTCTTGGTTTTGCAGATATGTATAAACTGTATAATCCTAAAAAACCGGCAGACACATTTACAATGCTCTCCAGCGCATCCGTCAGGATGGCTACGGAGTGAGTCATAAACCAGGCAGTAAATTTTACCAGCAGCAGCACTACTGAAATGGCCGCTACCCACAACTGTACCCTGAAATTTTGTTTGGCCTTTTCCTGGCTTCCGCTTTTATTCAAAACTTTCTTTTACAAATTTGATCCACTGCAAACGGGCATGCGTGATAAATTCTTCTGGCGCCCCGCCAAAATCTTTTTCCGATTCATACCTGCCGAATGTTTTTTCAAATTCTTCATCTGTTTTTTTGTAACCGGCCAGAGTTTCCAGGTTTGCATTTTCATAGGTAACTGTACAGGTATGTTCGGGGCTTAAACTTAGCCACATGAGCCCCCGCAGGGCATATTTGTCTTTCCCTTCGTGCATGATTAGTTTTTTTGCAGATGGCGATACATCACTGCGGCAGGCCAGTTTGTACTGCACCGTGGTTTCGGCTACCTGGTCGGCATCCAGGTCGGTCACCGTCACGGCGTCTTTGATAAAATCGCAGGTAATATCAAACGGGCATATTTTTTCACCATCGGTCAGCGACCAGAGCAGGCTGTATGCACCATTTTCGCCGGTGAAATGATATGCATGCAAAGATGCTGATTGTCCTTCTTCCCCGTATTCATTTTTTTGGGTATCATCGTACGGAGGCAGTACTGAAGTCACAAGCAGATTCGCTCCCATCTGATCGGTCCATTTCCACACTTCCTGCACAGTACCCTTAATGGATAATCCGGCAGGAATGTCGGAAGGAGTTCCTTTCACAGGCTTCAATACCTGTACCTCGGTTGGAATAGGCTTTCCGGTTGTATCGTCTTTTTGGCGGCGGTCTTTTTTGCCGGGAGTTGAGTTGCATGCCATCAGTATGATGGCAAGCAGTAATGAAAGATGCAGTTTCATAAACATTTTTTGATTGCTGACAGTTGGCTCACCGGCAGCAGGATTATTTTTTTAAAAAATTTTTTGGGTTCACTAAGGTACAAAAAAAGGCCTCGCTTTATCAAGACGAGGCCTTCGAATACAAGTTCAAGGGTTACTTAATTACCAGCACTTTTTCTGCAAAGGATTCTCCGGCACCAAACACATCAGGGATACGGATGATGTAAGCGCCTGCACTGAGGCCTGAGATCATCACTTCATTGCTGTTGCCGAGGCGCACCTGGCGGATTGTTTTGCCATTCATATCGGTGATCAAGGCATCATAACTTCGGTTTACCCCATCAAGCCGAATGGTAAACTGGCCGTGATTCGGGTTGGGATACAACAATACACTCACCTGCGTTTCGCCCATACCTTTTACAGCCTTGATATGTGTAAATACAAACCGGTCGTCCTGGTCCACCTGTTTCAGTCTGTAATAGCTGATACCGGCATAGCCATTTGCATCAGTAAATGAATAATCAATCCGGGAAACACTGTTGCCGTTGGGTGCCAGTGTGGGTGCAAAGCCAATGGAGGTAAACATTTGCTCGGTATCCAATCTTCTTTCAATTTCAAATCCTTTGTTGTTTATTTCCGTAGTCGTTTGCCATGCTACCAATACTTTTATTTTGGTCAGACGCCTGGCATCAAAGTCAAGCAGTGTTACGGGTAATGCATTTCCAAACTGGCCGATGCCAAACTGGCTGAAAGTCTGAATTCCATTTCGCCGGGCATATCCTGACGCAACCAACCGGCCCGGGCTGCCATTGGCAGGCAGGCTGCTGCCGGTTGGAGAAACCCAATCGGCCGCGTTGGATGAGGAGTTGTCTCTTTTTAATATTGCAAAGCTGTTATCGTTTAGCCCGGAAAATCCATTAAAATACAAGAGCAAATCATAGGCACCTGAAGTTGGCGCTGCATTCGGAGTCAGGTACCATACGCCTCCGCTGTTTACGGAAATATAAGCCTGGCCGTTTTCTGTGGCGATGAGGCCCGCATCCGTTCCGGGTTTGGCTCCAAAAGACGCATTGATATAGGATAAATTATTGAGCGGACTGGCTGTCAGGTTGTCCAGTACGGCACGTTTTACATTCGTAGCATTTCCAACCGGGAACACATAGTTATTCACTGAGTTTGTGGCCAGATATCTTCTGAGGTTTCCATTAAACCAGCTGCTGGCAAAATTTGTATTGGCAGGATCTGCTTCCACGGCAGCCTGTGTGGTACTGAGTGCAATGGCATAATAGCTCCCTGTATTGACTCTTCCGTTGACCAGGTACCACTTATTACAATTGATATCACTGGAAAGGGTTACATGTCCGGAAGCATCTACATCAATCCGTTCGAAAGTGTTTTTTGAGATTACTGTATGGCCGGTTGTTCCGTTGAAGATCACTTTACCGCTGCCATAATTATAGCCAGATGCGGTATTGTCGGTCCAGTTGGCGGCTGAAGCACCGTTTTCTTTCAGCCTGATGGTTCCGTTGTTGACAAGTGTGCTCCCGTTATCGAGGGTAATATTTCCCTGTACGGTTATTTCGGCGCCACTTTGAACTGTGATGCTGGCTCCGTTTTCAACCTTCAGTACATCCTGCCCGATTCCACTCAGGGACACTGTTGCAAAAAAAGCAATCAGGATCATTTTTGTTAGCTGTCGCATGGGTGCAAATTGTTTTTGATTTGACTGAATTTCCGGCTGTCACTCTTTCTGTGATGCAAGCTACTCGATCGCAGCATCGCCCTGCCGAACAATTAGCCAACGGCAGTTTGTAATGAACAGACGGAGAATTTTAATTAAATTTCGGAAAAAACCCGAATCTGCTGCAATAAAAATTAGCTGAAAGTGAAAGAATTAACCTTGAAGCGGCATTATCAGTGTTTGAAAAGATTCTTCAGACCCCTGGCAGCCCTGTAGTAAAATTCCTTACTCAAGAATTGAGAATCACGCAATGCTTTGATCGTAAGGAAAATACCAATTGGTAGGAGTACCGCAGTAGCCAGCCACATACCCTGCACCACAGACAGTTTCCCTTCTTTTGCCATCTTTTCACCTGTAGTGCTGGAAAAATAAAAGACCATAAAAAATGCGATGGCAAACAACAGGGGGGTTCCCAGTCCGCCTTTGCGGATGATGGCACCCAGGGGGGCTCCAATCAGGAAGAGTACAATGCAGGCAAGGGAAAGAACTATTTTTCGATGCCATTCAATCCGGTGCTTTCTGATTTCTTTACTTCTGAAATTAATGGAGTATCCCAGCGATTCCAGGTTGAGGCTAATGGCCCGGGCCTGATTCCTGGTATTTTCATTCACACTATTTCTTGCCGAATCCGGTAGCAGGTCATCAAATCGGGCTGGTTTGGCGGGAGCATCGCCTGACTTCCAGAACGCAGCACTGTCTGTATAGTTTCTGAAGCGAAACAGCCTGTAAATATCTTCCAGTGTTTGATTTACAACCAGCCTGTAATCTTTTTGCAGAGAATCAAGTGCTGTTTTCAATTGCCGCATGCTCAGCATTTTTTCATTGTTTTTATTGACACTATCTGCTGTACGGTTGGTAAAGCCCAGGGTGCTGAGGTCAAATTTTTTCTTAAACTCCCGGAAGCGGATGCGTATATAATCTGAATGGTCACGGTCATACGCATTACCCTGCTCCTGATAGCGCCATCCATCGTACAGGTTCAATTCAAGAAACCGGCGGTTTTCGGAAACACGCATGATGCCACTGCGGGCGATGATAAAGTTATCCTGCAGGGAATTGCCCTGTTCATAAATGATAATATCCCGGATGACGCTGTCGTTTGATTCCTTTTTCCCGATTTTTATGGCAAATCCATTAATCCTTTCATAAAAAACACCCTCTTTCAGATCAAATGCGGGCTTGGACCATACGATATCCGATAACAGGGTACGTTGTTTCAAATTTGCAACGGGTATCACGAAATTGGAGAACACAAAAGCCACCGCTGCCAAAGCCAGGCTCATCAGGAAAACCGGGCGCATAAAACGCAGCAACGAAATCCCCGAGGACTTAATGGCTACCAGCTCCAGGCTTTCGCCCAGGTTGCCAAAGGTCATGAGTGAGGCCAGTAAAACAGCTAAGGGAAGTGCAATGGGCACCAGGGTAGCGCTCAGGTACCATACATATTCAAAGATGATGGAAACTTCCAGTCCTTTGCCCACAAAATCGTCAATATACAGCCAGAAAAACTGCAAAACCAGTACCAGCAGAGTGATGAAGAACGTGGCAATAAAAGGGCCGATAAAGGCCCGGATAATCAGAATATCCAGTTTTTTGAACACGTAGCTTATGCTTAAGAATGCCGCAAAAATAAGTTTTTCAGAAGTAGGCGGCGGGTGGCCATGCAAGCCTCAAATTAATTGCCCAACCGGTGAAACAGTTCTTTGACCTGGTAATCCCACAATAAGGTTTGGTCTTTGATCTCTTTCTTTTCTGCAAAATCTTTAATGATCAATATAGTCTGGTTTGTAATTTCTGACTTTTCGATCCTGAATTCAAAATATTCTTCCTGCGGGGCTGTCAGCCAGTGGTACCGGATAAATTTATCCTGCTCCTTCTCCAGCACCTCAGCTTTTTCATAGGAATTGTTCCAGCCGAAATAATAAATATTATCTCTTTCATCCACTTTATCGGCAAACCATTCGGCAAGGCCTGCCGGGGTAGAAAGAAATTCGTATAAAATACCCGGGGAACAGCGAACCGGAAACTCCAAAGTGTATAATTGTTTACTCATTCTCTAAGATTACCCTTATCGGGTATGTTGCAATAATAAAGAATTAATGATTCCTCCAAGCTATTTTGGTATTTATTTTTCTATGTCTCCGTTTACAACAGACTCTATAAAATAAAAAGCCGGACATTTTCGTTAAAAGCTTGTAAAAATTTATTTGGTACAAAGGATTGGATGCTATAAATTGCTTTGTTGTTCAATACTTTCTGAACACAAGGACATTCGGATGGGTATTTTTTGAGTCATTAAGCAGATGATAAATTGGCTCTTAAACCCTTAAAATACACCATTTAAAGTACCAAGCCTATGAGCATGCGCCAACTCAAGATCACGAAGTCAATCACCAATCGTGAATCTCAAAGCTTAGAAAAGTATCTTCAGGAAATCGGCAAGGTCGAACTGCTTACCGCAGAAGACGAGGTGAAACTTGCCACTCTGATTAAACAAGGCGACCAGCAGGCGCTGGACCGGCTTACAAGGGCCAACCTGCGATTTGTGGTTTCTGTTGCCAAGCAATATCAAAACCAGGGGCTTTCATTGCCCGACCTGATCAATGAGGGAAATGTTGGCCTCATTAAGGCAGCACGGCGCTTTGACGAAACAAGGGGTTTTAAATTTATTTCTTATGCAGTGTGGTGGATCCGCCAAAGTATTCTTCAGGCTCTTGCCGAACAGGCCCGCATTGTGCGGCTGCCGCTGAATAAAGTAGGCCTGACCAACCGTATTCAAAAAGCTTATTCACTGCTGGAACAACAATATGAAAGGGAACCATCGGCCGAAGAACTGGCCGAAGTGCTGGATATGGACCTGGAAGAAGTAGCCGCCACACTGGGCATCAATGCACGCCATGTCAGCATGGACTCCCCCCTGTCCGATGGCGAAGAAAGCACACTGATTGATGTGCTGGAAAACCCAAATGCAGAAAAAACAGACGGCGATCTTTACCACACACAGTCGCTGAAAACAGAAATTGACCGCAGCCTGAAAACCCTAACCGAACGGCAAAAAGAAGTACTCTGTTTCTTTTTTGGCATTGGCGTAGATCATCCTATGAGCCTGGAAGACATCGGCCATAAGTTCAACCTGACAAGAGAAAGGGTACGCCAGATTAAAGACAAGGCAATCACCAAATTAAAAACTTCCAACCGCTGTCAGCTGCTCAGAACTTATTTAGGTGCATGATGTAATACTGCACTGCATTATCTTTGCACACCGGAAAAGAAACTGCCTCCAATATGATTGTAGCCGCAGCAATTCCAGCATATGTGCAAAGGCACCCTGAGCCAAACAATTTCACCCGTTATGCCCCCGTGTTTCTGGTGAATTCACTTTGTACTTATTGCAGGTTCCACTCTGAATTTTGGAGAAAGCTCCCTTTCCGAAAATGAGCCCCTGCCGGCAGCTGTCCGTACTGGTACAGTTGATACATGCAGTTCAAGGCATCACCTGAAATTTTGATTCGCTATGTTCAACAGCTTACAGGAAAAACTGGAATCGGCATTCAAGCACCTGAAAGGTCATGCCCGAATCACTGATTTAAATATTGCTTCCACCGTTAAAGACATACGCCGGGCCCTGGTAGATGCCGACGTAAATTACAAGATTGCAAAAGAGTTCACCGATAAAGTGAAGGATAAAGCGATGGGTGAAAAGGTACTTACTGCCATATCTCCCGGACAGCTGATGGTGAAAATCGTAAAAGATGAACTGGCGGATTTGATGGGAGGACAGGAAGCACCCTTTCATTCCAAAGGAAATCCTGCTGTTATATTAATTGCCGGGCTGCAAGGTTCCGGAAAAACCACCTTCAGCGGAAAGCTGGCTCATTACCTGAAAACCAAAAAAGGCCTCTCCCCCATGCTGGTGGCAGCCGATATTTACCGGCCTGCAGCAATGGAACAACTGAAGGTGCTGGGCGGGCAGATTGGCGTGGATGTACATGCAGAGCCGGAAAATCAAGATGCTGTTGACATCGCACGCAATGCTGTGAAAGAAGCGAGGAGCAAGAATAAAAATGTACTCATCATAGATACTGCCGGCCGCCTGGCCATTGATGAAGCGATGATGACAGAGGTGGCCAATGTGAAGAATGCAATACATCCACAGGAGATATTATTTGTTGTGGACAGCATGACGGGCCAGGATGCGGTGAATACTGCCAAAGCCTTTAACGACCGTCTTGATTTTACAGGTGTGGTATTGACCAAACTGGATGGCGATACCAGGGGGGGTGCTGCGCTTTCCATCAAATACACGGTAAACAAACCTATCAAGTTTACCAGCAGCGGTGAAAAAATGGATACGCTGGACGTTTTTTACCCCGAACGGATGGCACAGCGCATTTTGGGTATGGGCGATATTACCTCGCTGGTAGAAAAAGCACAGGAGCAGTTTGATGAAGAACAGGCCCGGAAACTGGAAGCAAAAATCCGCAAGAACAAGTTTGACTTTGCCGATTTTAAAATGCAGATTGAGCAGCTGAAGAAGATGGGCAATATGAAGGATATGCTGGGAATGATTCCCGGTGTTGGCAATAAAATGAAGGATGTGGACATTAATGATGATTCCTTCAAAGGCGTTGAAGCATTCATTAATTCCATGACTCCGGAAGAAAGAGCCGATCCCGACCTCATTAACGGAAACCGAAAAAAACGAATTGCACAAGGTGCGGGTAAAGACATTCAGGAGCTGAATAATTTTATCAAACAGTTTGAACAAATGCGTGGCATGATGAAAAACATGAACAAGATGGGTGCAATAGGGCGAATGATCCCAGGCATGAAACGGTAATGATATTAATCTAAGGGAATAAGATATGAGATTTTTATGGCCTGCTTTATACCCTCAGGAAGAAAGCATTCCACAATTGCCCCTTGCATTTTCCGCATCTCGCCTTATATTTGCTCTTCCGGTTTCAACCGGGTCTAACAATTTTTTTTAACGCCTTTAAATGTCTATTTAACATGGCAGCAAAAATCCGTCTTCAAAGACACGGGTCTAAGAAAAGACCATTTTATTTCATTGTAGTGGCCGATGCCCGCTCTCCCCGTGATGGTAAGTTTATCCAGAAATTAGGAACCTACAACCCGCTTACTGTACCAGCTACCATCCAGCTGGACCGCCAGAAAGCGCTGGAGTGGCTGAACAAAGGTGCCACCCCTACCGACACGGTGCGCCGGATTCTGAGTTTTAAAGGAGTGCTGTACCTGAAGCACCTGCTTCGTGGTGTGGGCCTGGGCTTGTTTGATGAAGCAACAGCAATGGAAAAATTCACCAAGTGGAGTGCCGAACATGACGTGCAGGTTAAAAAACGCCAGGAAGATGCCGCCCGTCAAAGAAGAACCAGGCGCACTGCACCCGGACGCAGGCCTGAAACAAGAGGCGGCGGAGAAAGTTAAGCAATCCGCATCCTGAAAGTTCTGAATCCTTTCCATTTTCCGGAAAGGATTTTTTTATTTGGGAGAAGATCACAGAATTTCTCACAGATTATTTTTTGCTTTGCAGGGTATGACCGAATATTTCAAAATAGGAAAATTTGTTGCAGCACACGGACTCACCGGGGAACTGGTACTGAAACACGCACTGGGAAAAAAAACTTCACTCAAAGGGCTGGCTGCTCTTTTTATTGAAGACAAGAAGAATTCTTTTTTGCCCTGGTTTATAGAATCAGCAACTATCAAATCGGACGACGAAATATACATCAGGCTGGAAGGAGTGATGGACCGGTCAGCAGCACTGAAGCTTGCACAACAGCAAGTATGGATCACAGAATCAGACTTCAAAAAATTTGCTGCAAAATCTGCACCTGCCAGCCTCCTTGGGTACAGCATCATCAACCATGGTGAGTTCCTGGGCCCGATTCTTGAGCTGATTGAACAACCACAGCAACTGCTTTGCAGACTGGAAATAAAAGGCAAAGAAGTATTGATCCCGCTACATGAAAAAACCCTGAAAACAGTCAACCACAAGAATAAAGAAATATTGGTGACGCTGCCTGATGGTTTACTGGACATCTATTTATTTTAATATACGGAGTTGAACGAAAACAGACACCATATTGCTCATTTTGACCTGGACTCCTTTTTTGTATCAGTTGAAATACTCAACAATCCCACATTGAAAGGAAAGCCTGTACTCATCGGCGGGTATGAAAGGGGAGTTGTTTCCACCTGCAGTTACGAAGCCAGAAAATATGGTATCCATTCTGCAATGCCGATGAAAAAAGCCTTGCAGCTTTGCCCTCATGCAATTGTAACCCATGCCAGTAGCGGACAATACAGTAAATATTCCCGTTGGGTTACTGACATCATCGCATCAAAAGCACCCTTGTTTGAAAAAGCAAGCGTTGATGAATTTTATATAGACCTAACCGGTATGGATAAATATTTTGGTGCGGCCCGGTTTGCCCAGGAGCTTCGTCATGTTATCAGCAAAGAAACAGGGCTTCCTATTTCAGGTGGGCTTTCTTCTGCCCGGTTCATTAGTAAAATGGCGACAAACGAAGCCAAGCCAAACGGATTTTTAGAAATCCCTCATGGAAAGGAACTGGAGTTTTTGTGGCCTTTGGGTATTGAAAAAATAAACGGCGTTGGCAAACAAACAGAACAACACCTGAAGAGTTTTGGACTTTACACCATAGAAGATATTGCCAAAACACCTGTTGAAATAATGGAACGGATTGCGGGAAAATGGGGTGAAGCTCTCTGGCATAAAGCTCATGGCCGGGGCAGTGCAGAAATTGCTACCGACTGGGAGCAAAAAAGCATGAGCCATGAAAATACGTTTGATACAGACTATACCGATTTAGACTTTCTGCATAAAGAACTGGTACGGCTTACAGAAAAAACAGCCTATTCTTTGCGGGATGATGAAAAGATGACAGGCTGTGTAACAGTTAAAATACGATATTCAGATTTTGAAACAACATCAAGACAAGAAACTGTCGACTATACCGCACTGGATGATATGTTAATTGCAAAAGTAAAAGACCTCTTCACCAAATCATATCAGAAAGGCAGACCTGTGCGATTACTGGGTGTCCGCTTCAGTCATATGATACCAATCACAATGCAAATGAGTTTGTTTGAGAATAACATAGAGAAATTACAACTCTTTAAAGCGGTTGATGATATCAAGGACCGGTTTGGGACGAGGCTGCTGACAAAGGCGGTGATTGCAAATAAGAAAAAAGAAAGTGATTAAAAATTTTAGATTGTCTTGATATGACTAAGATCTATTTAAAATAATACACTTACTTCGAAGAAGACTCCCGACTAAGGAATATAGGCTTTTCTCTACCATTCACATTCTACGCAGGGTTTCACCACCACTTTACCCCCACAGCATTTGTTACAGTCGCTGGTGGTAGTAGCCGTATAAATGTGTTTCTGGCCCAAGGTATAGCTGTAATCATTGGTATGCCTGTATGTACTTGTCTGTACCCCGCTGCCGCCACAATAGCTACAGGGCACATAGTTGCATTTTGGAGTACGCAACTGCCGCAACTCATCTGCCGAATAGAAAGTCCAGTTCTGGTTGGATCCAGGCAGGTTGTATTGAAAATACACGAGTATATTGTTTTCATTATCTACCCGTTTAGGAAAGGCCAGCATGGCTTTACTTCTCGGTCCGTAAGGCGACCCATCTGTGATGGCGACATCCACTAAATAACGCTTACCCAAAAATTCTTCCTCCAGTTCTTTTTTCGTCTTTGCAGGTTTTGCCGGGGTAGTGGTAACCGGCGCCGTAATAACGGCCACCCGGTTGCTGCTTACAGTCTTGCCCCAGCCGTAACCGGGTTTGGGTACACCCGAGGGCCAGGCAGGGGGCGCCAGGCCTTTTTCTCGTGCAACATAGTCATCAATGGTATATTGAGCAATTGCTTTGATGGCAGTACGGTGTTCAGCTTTGAGAATACTCAACGCTCCCACAAAACCGTTGGCAGGTACTTTTTGCTTCATGAAATATTCAAACACACCATGAAAATCGATGTCCACCACTTGCTGCATTTTTTGTCCCACGAGGTAACTGCAGTGCCCTGCGGAATAACCGGCCGCTTTTAAGGCATCATCATAGGCGATCAGTGCTGCCCCTCTTTCCTTTGAATTGTTGGCTGCACGCAATGCATTACTGAACTGCTGATCGATGGACGCAGGCGGGTTCAGCATTTCTCTTCCCTGTTTGTCCACTACGTAAGTGGTTCCGCCACGGGTGGCGATGATAAAGGTTTTATCAAAATCCGTATCGGCAATCTGCTCGTAAGCAAACGGAATTATTTCCCGTCCGTCATAGCGGATAAAACCCCATTTCCCGTTTTTACGGGCGGCTGCAATGGAATCCCTCCAATGAAACTGGTAAATGGTATCGTAGATACAGTCCATTGTTTTTTGACCCGTCCGGGAATAAATACCGAACAAACGTGTCGTCGCATCCTGCACTAGAAAGCCCGCATAATTGACAGATTTTATAGCACGAAAGGCATAAGAGGTAAAAGGCAAACCTTTTCCGTTTACCAATGCCCATTTTCCTTTACTGTTTTTTTCGGGCATAGACACGAAGCCATTATACAGGTATTTTCCTCCTTTATACACTGCATAGACACCGTTTTGCACATCTATATCTCCAATGAAATCATAGTTAGGATCCAGCACCAGCTGGCGTTTTTTCCGATCCATGATCCCCCATACGCCCCCTGTCATAAAACCATTCGCATCTAACGTGCAGCCACCGTTGAAAAGGAACAATTCATCATTGTAAGGGATGATCGCATCAAATTCGGCCGGGATCACCAGGCCAGAAGAGTAATGCAGTAATCCCCATTTCCCGGGAATTGTTTTCTTCACCTCCTTCACTACGGTATCTTTTCTGCCGATATTGACAGCAGCCACGCCGGCGCTGTTCCAAGGCAGAGCCAGGTCGTAGGTTGCCGCAACAAAAATTTTTCCGTCCTTAAGTTTATACCCCCATTTACCGTTTGCATCCATGAAGGGATCGCCAAGTTGTGCCTGTGTTGTGAGACAGTATACTGTGATAAGTAGTGAAAATAGAATCCGCATAGTTTTTTTCTTATAGTTTGTTATAAACCGGTTTCTTTTACCGGTGAGTTAGTAAAAAAAGTATTGCCAGGCATGCCGGCCTCTCTTTCCTGTTCCCCGCTCCCCCAGCCAATTTTAAGTTCAAAATGTCTCCGGGCAGCTTTCTGAGTAAACAAGGTCCGGAGTAATTTTTGCCCGGGTAAAAAAACCAACAGTTCTGCACCAGAACGAGGTTCACCAGTGGTAGCCGTGGCGTTTTTAAACAGATAACCGGGACCTGGTTGATTATTAAAAAAGAATCCATTAAATACGGTTCCGTTGCGCAGATACCCAACCCCATAAACAGGCCGTAGATTTTCATCAACGATACCCGAGAATGAACGGATAACACCAGTATCACTATATTCCACTTTAGCAAAATTGATGGCAGCACTTCGGGTAACTACCTGTACGTTTTTATATCCAAAACGCCGGGCCATTCCTGTAAGTATTACTTCATCATCCGTGTAATACCCGTGATAAGATCGGGTAAATAGCCCCTTTGTCAAATCGGCAGTAGAAGTACAAAGCCGCTGACAGGTTTTTAAAGGCAGGTATTGATCATCTTGGCTGGTTCGCTGCATCGGCACATATTTAAATGTTTGTTCCCCCCTGCAAATTTTTCCGCCTTCTTCGAATGTTCCCCTGGTAATCCTGATCATCAGGTTTGCCTTTCTGGCTTCATCAGGATTATGCGCAGTAAGACTGTAGCCTTCTGCGATCACTTCCACCCAAACCCCGTTTCCTTCATTACAGTTGCCTGTGGCACATTGAGAAAATAACTTACGGTCAAACTGCTCAAAAGCTTCTTTTGGCACCCGGAGCGTCTGCGGATAAATAAGGTTGAAGTTGGCAGACTGGGCCTGAGCAGCTAACGGAAAGGTAAAAATGAAAAGTATAAGGAATAAACGTAACATTATATGATTGTTTAAAAAGTCAATATTAAGAAAGACAGAATGATCGAGCCTACCTGCCTGACGGTATTTTTCAGAATTTGGAAATCATAGCTCTTTTATAACTATGCTGAAATTGTGAACACTGATGGTTCAAAGCTTATCCCGGTTTGTTTAAAAAAAACTTACGGATGAAGATCCCGGTGGTCATGACCCCTGTTGCTAAAAATAAAATAAAAAACACAGTGCTGTAACCGGGTCTGGTCAGAAAATCATGGAAAATTCTTTTATCGCTGACCAAAAACAGGGGCAGCCCTACCAGTATTAGTGAGATACCCAGGCTGAAAGCGGATGCAGTGGCCGGATGATCCGGAAGGGTTTTGCTCATCATCAGCAGTGTGACCGGCACCGAGCTTTGTAAAAAAACAATCCCTGCACATAAGGCATAAAGATTTTCTTTTCCAAACTGAAACAGGATGAGTGCTGCAACCAAAGTGGTATAAATAAATTTTTTGGGGCCAAAGCGATCAGCTGCATAGCCGCCAAGCAGTTTGCCGCCAAAGGCTGAAAGCCCAATAAACAAAATCCCGTCTTCATAGTTTTCAGCAACATAATTCACTACGTCAAATAAAAAAGACCGGAAACACATCAGCAGCAAAATGAGCAGCATCACACGGTCGTGCTGATCCAGCGGGCTTTCTTTTTTCTCCGTTTTTTGCAAGACAGGAAATGCAGAGGAAAAAATACCGATGGTCAGCAGCACAGTTGCGGCCAGTAAAAACACCGGTAACAATGCCCAGTTTCCACCAAGCAACCCCCCGGCAGTAAGCCCCAGTACCCCCGGCGCAGTAAATAACCCCAGCGGACCCATCTTATCTTTTGAAGCCTGTAAACAGATCACCCCGCCGGTAATATGAACGAATGCCGAGGCGAGTCCTGAAATAATGATGGCGGCTCCGGTCGAAAAAAAGGAAACTGACAATGCCAGCAATAAGAACCCTGTGGAAAGAAATGATGCAAGTGGCAGGTTCTTGTACTTATCGAGCCAGAAGCCTGCAGGCAATTGCCCGCCGAAGCCAATGATAGCATACAGGCTCACCATCCAGAAGCTGCTTTCGTACTGGTGCTGCCAGGTATATACCGCAAGCAGATACCCTGCAGTCATATCATTTATACCGTGCAGCAGCCCCCAGAAAAGAGGTTGATTTTTGCTTCCCGTCTGCATTTTTTAAATCAAATAGTGATGAATAATGATTCCTGCACCATAGCTCAACCCGTTTATACCAAAGCCAGCCAGCAACGAAAAAGACCAGCTGCTATTCATTAGCAGGCGGTACCCTGCGCTTTCCGTGACCGCCACACCCAACTCCATCCAGTGCAGAGGGATGTCTGTGCTGTACAGCAGGTAGTGCAGCAGAGGCCAGGTAAACAAATTGAGCAAGAGGCATGGTAGCAAAACCGTTTTCCATTTTCCCCGCCAGGCAAGGACTGCTGCAGGCATTTCGATGAGCAGGGTAAGTCCGAAAAACCACCACGCATTCATCCTGCATTCTTCTTGTTTCGTTTCTGCTTCCAGAAAAAGTAACCGGCAATAGCGGCCAGCGCTGCCACAGCAACCCAGATCAGCCACGAGTTACCACTTTTCATTGCCCTTGACACGGGCGGCTCCGGCGGAATGTCCAGCAAAAATTGAATGATGTTCATATTTTCTGTTTTATGAATTAGCTAAAACAACAACTACAAATGATACAGTTATACTAAGGGCAGAAGCCAGTATGGCTTTCCACAAGACTGGCTGCACCAGGTAGTAGTTTACAAAAAAATGGATCGCAATCAGACCAAGATACACGGTCGAAAAATCAAGTGTGGTTTCGTGATACAGGATGGTCATCAGTGGTGCAAAGGTCATACTACTGAAAAGACTGGCATAAAAAGCATTTTTCAGTTGTTTAAAGTAAAAAATTGCCAGGATAACAAATTTAAAAACAAAATACAAGGTGATGATCAGCAGTAATGACATGGCTTGGGTCAGGAATGTACCTGTTGTTTTTTTCTTTTGATAAATAATAAAATCAGCAGTACAAAGCCTGCAACCGAACAAGCGATAAACAACAGCCTGCTGATCCGGTGAGCTCCGACAGAATCGCTTTCTGTTGCCAGGCTGTAATTATAAACGGCCTTGGATCGTTTCATTTTGTATTGCAGTTTTCCGTCCTTCACACCGGAAATGATCATCTGGTAGTTGTGTTTTTTCATAAACACAGTGAAGCTATCGGTGACCCTGCCCGATGCATCTTCGAGCACAAAATGCAGGTATCGTTCTGATTCGTCCCACCGCTTCCCGCCATCTTGTATGACGAACTCATGATTTTCATTGATGGGTTCCCTGTCGCGAATCAGCGGGTTTTGCATGGCGCTGTCTTCTGCTTTGAAATGATACCAAACTCTCGACAGTTTATACGGATACAATGAACTGGTACCTTCAAACTGCAGATGACTGGGTGCTGTTTTTCTGCGTATGGAAAACCCGGCATCGGCCCAGGTATCAGTACTACCCACCAGCATGAATGCTGCCAGTACAAGCAGGCAAACCATCCCGGCACGTGATGAAGTTTTCATGTGTCTTTAAAATATTTTGCTTTCCCGAATGTACAAATTATGCCGGCTCAATACTGCGTGACAGTGGGTATTTTTCAGCGTTTTAGTCCTTATCTTCGCTTTCCTAAAAAATACAACTATGTCATCAGCCTGGAAAGAATATCAGGAGAAGAATAAAGACCGTTTCCTGAATGAAATGCTCGATCTGTTGCGAATTCAATCGGTAAGTGCGAAAAGTGAACACAAAGACGATATGCTGAAATGTGCAGAAGCAGTCCGGAAAAGCCTGCTGGAAGCCGGGTGCAGTAAGGCAGAAGTGATGCCGACAAACGGACACCCGGTAGTATATGGTGAAAAAATAACAGACCCGTCAAAACCTACGGTGCTGGTGTATGGGCATTACGATGTGCAGCCACCAGAGCCGCTGGAATTATGGCATAGCGGCCCTTTTGACCCTGTAATCAAAGACGGAAAAATTTATGCAAGGGGATCTGCTGATGACAAGGGGCAGTTTTATATGCACATCAAAGCCCTGGAGATCATGAACCAGACCGGCACGATGAGTACCAACATCAAATTTCTGATCGAAGGAGAAGAAGAAGTGGGTTCGCCAAACCTGGGTTCCTTTGTGGCCGCTCATAAAGAGCTGCTGACCTGTGATGTGATCCTGATCAGCGACAGTGCCCTGCTGAGTATGGAAAACCCTTCTCTCGACGTGGGAATGCGTGGGCTGAGTTACATACAGGTAGAAGTTACCGGGGCAAACCGTGACCTGCACAGCGGCACATACGGAGGGGCTGTGGCCAATCCCATCACCATACTGGCCCGGATGATTGCCTCCTGCCACGATGAAAACAATCATATCCGCATACCTGGTTTTTATGATGATGTATTGGAAGCCACTCCGCAGGAGAGAGAACTGCTGAACAAAGCTCCTTACAACGAAGAAGAATACAAACAGGAACTGGGTGTACAAGAGCTCTGGGGCGAAAAAGGATATACCACTTATGAAAGAACGGGTATTCGCCCTACACTGGAACTGAACGGCATCTGGGGTGGATATACTGGTGAGGGTGCCAAAACCGTATTGCCATCCAAAGCATACGCAAAAATTTCGGCCCGCCTCGTGCCCAATCAATCTTCGCCTAAGATTACTGAATTATTATTAAAATATTTTAAATCCATTGCACCACCCAGCGTGGAAGTAAAAGCAGAACTGCACCACGGAGGGGAGCCCTACCTGACCCCAATAAATTCCAAGGGATACCAGGCTGCTTCAAAGGCAATGGAAACCACTTTTGGAAAAGCCCCGATTCCTGTACGGGGGGGAGGCAGCATTCCCATCTGCTCGATACTGGAAAGGGAACTGGGTGTAAAGATTGTATTTATGGGGTTTGGGCTCGATAATGACAACCTGCACAGCCCAAATGAGAAATTTAATATTGAAAACTATTTCAAAGGCATTGAAACAATACCCTATTTTCACAAATTTTTTGCCGGATCCTGAATAATAGAGAAACCCCCTTTTTTTAGAACCTTGAATTCTGATATCTGTGTTTGCATTGCTGTAGCAAAGCAGAGAAAGAAATATATGGACTGATGTTCAGCTTCATTGTATTCTCAGTGAGATATCCACTTTGCCATAATTAATAGAACCACAAAATTCATTGGCACAATATTCACCCGTCCATTTTACTGCATGGCTATGGAAAATATGTTTTTACAATTATCTCTTGTCCCAAAAGGAGGCTCAAAAGTTTGTAAAGAATTCAGCAACAGCCTGAAGGCTTTTATCGCAGGAACAAAAAATTGGAGAGCTGATCCTTTTTTCTCAATCGAATAACTGATTAAAATCACTTCCTGCTAATACTCACGTCAGTCATTTTGCCTATTTCAGAAATGTACCTTTCCCATACTGAACATGATTATTCACCTTAAAACATAAAATGTATGGAAAACAAAGCTGTTGACAAACCCAGAACTTCCTGGCCAACTTTGTTTGACAGTGGCTGGGTCGAAAAATTTTTAAACGCCCCGCTGGATGAGTTTTTTAGCCCTGTGAAGGTGATGAATGTGCCGGCAGTGAACGTAAGCGAAACAGAAAAAGAGTTCAGGCTCTCTGTGGCTGCCCCGGGAATGGAAAAAAAGGATATCAAAGTAGAAGTAGTGGACGACATGCTCACCATCAGTGCGGAAAAGCATGAAGAAAGGAAGGAAGAAAAAAACGGGAGATACAACCGCAGGGAATACAATTACAGCAGTTGGAGCCGCAGTTTTACCATGCCGGAAAATTGTGAGGCAGGGAAAGTTGAAGCTTCGTACCTAAACGGAGAGTTGCACATTGTCATCCCGAAAAAGGATGTAAAGGAAGTTAAAAAAGTAAAGAGTATTTCTGTGAACTAAGCAGGATGTGCCCGGAAGGGTAGCCCCCGCCAGTAGCTGAAAGGCGGGGGTTTTTTTCATCTTATGGCTCTGTTATGAAAAATTCATTATTCAGTTCAATAGCAGGTAAAGAAACTTTGGGAAAAAAAACGAGGGCAAGGAGTATGACAGGTCGTTTGAACCCGGCTGTTTCTGTACGGGAAGATGAGCAGGAGTATGTGGTGTATATGCTTCTGCCGGGCTTTTCCCGGAAAGATATATTGGTTACCATCAGCAACAGCCATCTTAAAATTTCGGCTGCAAAAAAGGAAGCCTTTCATTATTTGCTGGAGGAGGAAAATGGATTTCCGGAATTTGAAGAAACGTACCGGCTTCCCGAAGATGCTGATACGCTGATGACGGCAGCGGTGTACCGGAACGGGGAATTGGAAATCCATATTCCCAGGGGACGCAGCACAATGAAACAAAAAAAGCCGGTTGAATTATTTGTGTATTAAACTGAAAGGATCAGTAGAGCAGGTTTTTAAGCTTTTCCAGGTTACTGATATTGATTTTGCCTTCCTTGATCTCTACCAGTTTTTCCGCCTTAAAATCACTTAAAGTGCGGATGAGAGATTCTGTGGCCGTTCCTACGTAGTGAGCGATGTCTTCACGGGAAATTTCAATAGGTCTGCTTTGTCCATCGGTATTGAATTTTTCATGTATATCCACCAGCGCTCTGGCTACTCTCTTCCGAAGGGAACTGTATGCCAGGTTCATCAGCCTGTTTTCTTTATTCTTCACATTTTGTGTGATGATGTGAATGAATTTTGACGCAATGGCAATATCGCCAAAAACCATTTGCAGAAAATCTTCGCGGGGTATCTGCATCACCTCTGCCTCTTCCAGCACCATGGCGCTGTCATCGTAATTCTTATCCTCAATCAGGGCGGGAAAACCGAGAAAATCTCCTTCACTGTAGAGGTCAGTGATATACTCTTTGCCATCCTCATGCACTTTAAAACCTTTTATTTTCCCTTTGTTCAGGTAGTACAAAAACCGGGGACGCTTGCCCTCCTGGTAAAGAGATTGTTTTTTTCCCAAAGTGACCATTTCATATTCATCGGCCAGTTGACCCAACAGGCCTGAATCCTTAACATCCTTGATGAACTGGCTCACTCCCTGTTGCGATGGGGTGTATTTATTCTGGAGCACAGCCGATTTTTTCAGCCGCACTTCTATTGCATTCAGCAATTCAATATCTTCAAAAGGCTTTGTAATGTAATCATCGGCGCCCATTTCCATCCCTTTCCGCAAATCGCTACGTTCTGTTTTTGCAGTGAGGAAGATAAACGGAATGTTTTCAGTCGTCTCATTTTTGCGCAGCAAATGCAGCACTCCGTACCCATCAAGGTCGGGCATCATAATATCGCAAACAATGACATCCGGCTTTTCCTTATAGGCTTTTTCCACTCCTGCTTTCCCGTTTTCGGCAGTAAGGGTGCGGTACCCTGCCAGTTCGAGTATTTCAGCAGTATTGTCGCGGATATCTGGGTTGTCATCTATAACCAGGATTGTCTTCATCGGGGCAAATTTACGGGAATCGCAAACGTAATAGCGGTTCCCTTTCCAAGCTGGCTTTTGACCCTGACCTCGCCACCCAGCAAATCAACGTACCGCCTTACGATGTGCAGGCCAAGGCCTGTTCCCTGGATATTGGTCACATTGGCTCCCCTGAAAAAACTGCTGAATAAATGTTGCTGGTCTTCAGTAGAAATCCCAATGCCTTCATCGGCAACTGAAACCTCAACCCGTTGCTGCTGATGGCCGCCTGATATGGTGATTTTCCGGCCTTCCTCTGAAAACTTGCTGGCATTGCTAATGAGGTTGATCAGGATATTACGAAACAACTTCCGGTCCGTGTATGCAATGCAGTTCCCATCACAATCCAGTACAAAAAACTGCCCGGGTTTTAATATTGCCCGCATTTCATCCAGTGTATCATTGATGATTTCCCGGAGATTGACCATTTCATACAGCTTATCTACTTTTCCTTCATTCAGTTTTCCGAATGACAGAAAGTCTTCCAGAATATCATTGAGCTGGTTGACTGAGTTTTTAATCCGCAATACATGCTTATCCCTTTTATCCTGCTCATCGGCTCCTTTGTACCTTGATAAAAGAGAAGCAGATGACAGGATGGTACTCAACGGGGTGCGAAACTCATGCGAGGCCATAGATACAAAACGGCTTTTGATTTCATTCAGCTGGCGTTCTTTATCCAGCGCTTCACTCAGTTCCTGCTGTGATTGTTCCAGCTTTTGCAGTGCTTCCTGCAGAATTTGGGTTCGCTCCTCCACCTTAATTTCCAGGCTGGCATTCAGTTGGCGTATTTTATTGGTAATAGTTTCCAATTCCCGCTTCTGAAGAAGCATACTTGTTTCTATCTGTTTTCTTTTTGTAATATCCACGATAAATGCAACAACAAATAAATCCCCATCCTTACGATAATGGCTGAGGCTGACCTCAACCGGCACTTCCGTACCGTCTTTGCTTTTGCCCCACAAGTCACGCCCCTGCCCCATTTCCCGGTTGGCCGGCTGATCATAATAATCAGTTTTCAGTTTTTTATGTTGCTGACTGAACCTGTCTGGAATCAGCATTTCCACCGACATGCCCAACAGTTCATCCGGGTTATAGCCAAACATTTTTGTAATGGTGGGGTTTGCCAGCACAATTCTTCCATCCTTATCGGACAAAATGATGCCTTCAGTAGCATGTTCAAATAGAGATGTGAGATGGTTGAGATCCGGCTTCATAGCACATCAAAAATATTGAATTGCAGCTACATGGCCGGCTGAACCTTTCAGGTAGCCCGGTTTAATAATACTTGTTCCATTTCTATTGCCCGCGGAAACAGGATATTATTTTCAAGATGGATGTGCTGCATCAGGTCATGGTCCAGTTCCCGCAGCTTGGAATACGTGACTCTGTAGCCAACATCGGCATGAGGAGCAAAGGAATAATCAGCGGTCAGGTTCCTAATTTTATGAATGATACGTACCGCACTGGCATGTTCTGCATTCATGACTTCCTCCAGGGGTTTGCGCAGCGTTTTTACCAGCAGGCTTGCATAGGATTCTTTGCTTTCGAAGGCATGGGCAATTTGCCTAATGTATGGAAATATGATTTCTTCTTCATGCTTCAGGTGCGGAAATAAATCCCTGTACAGGCGAAGAAATAATTTTTCCACTTCCTGAAGACTGGGATCTTCTGCAAGGTGGCCGGCAGTCAGTTCCCGCAGCATCATTTTGATATCCGGTAACTGCTGCCGCAGGTAATAGTGGTGCACATGTACAATATAGTCAGCCAGGAAATCAATATTCCATTGCCTGAATGGCAGCAAACCTGGTACCGGTGCCGGCCGGGATACCTCTTCCAGTTCATTGATGATTTTTTCTGTATCTAGCCCCCGCAACTGGCAGGCCATTGAAAGTGGCTTACGGGAATTCTGCATATATTCAATTTCATACCGGCGAAATACCCCTGCAGTGCGATAATCCATAGCTACAATATCTGCTATTACAGATGATGGTTCAATATGGTATTGTTTCAGAAACATGCTTCCACAAGGGTATGGCATTTGCAAAATTTTGGGGTACAAATTACCTGCTCACAAACTGTTTTCTTTCTGACTTTACTCATCTTATCAGTTGATTTTCTGTATTCAGGCAACCGAATGGAAATACACCAGGGCATGTGACCAGTATCACATATTATTTTGATAACAGTCATAACCTCCGGCTTGAAGCAGGTCTATTTTTGTGCCCGTAAAGAGAAAACAGAAAGACTTCAAACAACCTGAAATCTTTACTTTTGCGGTTTAAAATTTTGTTTCTCTTTAAAACAATTACACATGAAAACCTCTAAACTGATTAGCGCAATTATCATTACCTGCGGGCTGTTTGTAATGGCCTGCAAAGAAGGCATGAAAAAAGACCCCCCGCCTGTTGATGTACATGAAATCATCAACAAACAGCCTGAAACTCATGGAACCGAAGTGAAAGAAGGCGAAATCACCTTGAGCACCCCGCTCGACCAGAAAATGGTAGTAGCCGGAAAGGCTACTTATGAACTGAAATGCCAGTCGTGCCACCGGCTAACTGAAGATAAGCTGGTTGGCCCGGGTTGGAAAAATGTGAGCAAAAACCGCAAACCGGAATGGATCATCAATATGATCACTAATGTTGATATGATGCTGGAATCTGACCCGGAAGCACAAAAACTGCTAGAGCAGTGTATGGTACGGATGCCAAACCAAAACATCACAAAAGACCAGGCAAGGGAAGTACTGGAATTCATGCGCAGCAACGATGGTGAAAAATAAGCGCAGGGTAAAGCCCAAAAAACGTCACATTTTAACTGCTAAATCATAAATATGAAACACACATTTCTAAAATTCACAGTACCTGCGCTGCTGATCACTACAGCCGCAGTACTGATGCAGAGCTGTAAACCCAAAGGGTCGGGTTCTGCTGCAAGCGGAAACGCAGCCTCAAAGGTTTATGTTGCTCCTGGTAAGTATGATGAATTCTACAGTTTTGTTTCCGGAGGCTTCAGCGGGCAAATGTCAGTTTATGGGCTACCATCGGGTCGTTTGTTCAGAGTAATTCCTGTTTTTTCAGTAGACCCTGAAAAAGGCTGGGGATACAGCGAAGAGAGCAAGCCAATGCTCAACACCTCTCACGGCATCTTACCATGGGACGACCTGCACCATATTGCCCTCTCTGTTACTGACGGCGAGCATGATGGCCGCTGGGCTTTTGGCAATGCCAACAATACACCCCGTATTGCCCGAATTGACCTCAAAACATTTAAGACTGCCGAGATTATTGAAATTCCGAACAGTGCCGGCAACCACTCATCTCCATTTATTACTGAAAATTCTGAATACGTTGTTGCGGGTACACGTTTCAGTGTTCCTCTGGGAGATAAGCAGGATGTGCCCATTGATACATACAAAGACAACTTTAAAGGAACCGTAAGCTTTATCGGCGTAGATAAGACAACTGGTAAAATGAACATTTCTTTCCAGATCCTCACTCCCGGAGTCAACTACGACCTGGCCCGTGCCGGTAAAGGAAAGTCGGGTGGCTGGATGTTCTTTAGCTGCTATAACTCCGAAAAAGCAAATACCCTGCTGGAAGTAAATGCATCACAGAAAGACAAGGATTTCATTATGGCTGTGAACTGGAAAAAAGCTGAAGAATATGCCAAAGCAGGAAAGGGAGTGAAAAAAGTAGTGAAGTATGCCCATAACGAATGGGATGAAGCTACACACAGTGCCAAATCCACCATGATGAATGAAGTGCTGGTGTTGGATCCGAAAGATTGCCCGGATATGATTTACTTCATGCCATGCCCCAAGTCTCCGCACGGCTGCGATACCGATCCTACAGGTGAGTATATCGTTGGAAGCGGAAAACTGGCTGCTGTAATTCCAGTATTTTCCTTTACCAAAATTCAGGCAGCTATTGCTGCCAAAAATTTTGACGGCGAGTTTGATGGAATACCGGTATTGAAATACGATGCCGTATTACATGGCGAAGTTCAGAAACCAGGGCTGGGACCCTTGCACACAGAGTTTGATGCAAATGGTAATGCGTACACCTCCTTCTTCGTTTCATCCGAAATTGTAAAGTGGAGCGTAAAAGATCTGAAAGTGCTGGACAGAGTTCCCACATATTATTCAATTGGTCATCTTAGTGTTCCCGGAGGGCCTACCAAAAAACCCCATGGTAAATATGTGATTGCATATAATAAAATCACAAAAGACCGCTACCTGCCTACAGGTCCGGAACTTACCCAGAGTGCACAGCTTTATGACATTAGTGGTGAAAAAATGAAACTGCTGCTTGATTTCCCGACGATTGGCGAGCCACACTATGCAGAGGCAATTCCGGCAGAAAAAATAAAGAAGAATTCCACCAAGATTTATAAAATTGAGGAAAACAAACACCCTTATGCGGCACTGGGCGATAATAACGCCAAAGTGGAAAGAAAAGGAAATGAAATACATGTTTATATGACTTCCATCCGCTCACACTTTACTCCCGACAATATTGAGGGAGTGAAACTGGGTGATATTGTGTACTTCCACGTTACGAACCTGGAGCAGGACTGGGATGTACCGCACGGCTTTGCTATTAAAGGCGCCAATAATGCGGAGTTGCTCATCATGCCGGGCGAAACCCAGACACTGGCATGGAAGCCGGAAAAAGTTGGTGTGTACCCCATGTATTGCACCGATTTCTGTTCCGCATTGCACCAGGAAATGCAGGGATATATCCGGATCAGTCCAGCAGGATCCAATGTGCCTCTGACATTCCATACCGGGAAGTTGCCTGCTGCTGAGAAAAAAGATTCCGCCACCAAAAAATAACAATATATGAAAACCTTTTTCAGTATTTCGTTGTTTGCAATCTTGCTGTTTGTTTCTGCATGCGGCGGAGGTAAAAATTCTTCTGATGACAATGGTACAGCCGACGCAGCCGTTACCACAGGAGGTCAGGAAGCAGTACAGGATGATGTATCACAAAAAGATGTGGTGAAGGTAGCCGTTGGATCGGCCGATCACAGCACACTGGTAGCTGCCCTCAAGCAGGCCGAACTGGTAACATCTCTGTCCAATGCCGGTCCGTTTACAGTTTTTGCTCCTACAAATGCAGCTTTTGACAAACTGCCTGAAGGTACTGTGGACGGTCTGATGAAGGATGACAAGAAAGCAGATCTGCAAAATATTCTGCAGTACCACGTCACTACTTCATCGCTAAAAGCAGATTTTTTCCAGGATGGCCAAACCGTTGGTATGGTAAACGGCGATAACGTAACTGTGAGTGTGAAGGACGGTAAAGTGATCCTGAACGGATCAGCCACAATTGTTGCATCGGTTCAGGCTTCCAATGGCATGGTACATGTGATAGATGCCGTTTTACTGCCGCCGGCAAAGCAGTAAAGAATGTTTTAGAGGTTTTGATCTTGTTCATTAGTCATCCGGGGCCTCAGCAGCCCCGGATGTTTTTAAAAAATTGCCTGATGAAAATTAATCTGAGTATTACATCAAGAATCCTGGTTG
Organism: uncultured Chitinophaga sp.; assembly: GCA_964473035.1. GTDB lineage: Bacteria > Bacteroidota > Bacteroidia > Chitinophagales > Chitinophagaceae > JJ008. The sequence continues at coordinate 15,210 of CAYYMK010000019.1, read as the reverse complement.
CATTTGCATCCGGAGCATTAATCGTAGTGTTTTTTCTTCCAGCCTGGCGAATAGATCTCTTTGCCCCGCAATATCCCGAAGGATTAACGATGAATATCTGGGTAAATGGCCTGTCAGGCGATGTGGAAATCATCAACGGGTTGAACCATTATATCGGAATGAAACCAATCACCGAAGCGATGTTTCCGGAATTCAAATTTCTGCCTTACGTCGTTGGTTTCTTTATGCTCCTGGGGATGGTGGTAGCCATCACAGGCAACCGTAAATTTCTCTTTACCTACCTTGTGCTTACAGCTATAGGTGGGTTTCTTGCCCTCTATGATTTTTATCGGTGGGGAAAAGATTTTGGCAGCGACCTTGATCCTACTGCGCCAATCCAGGTTCCTGGGTTCTCTTATCGGCCTCCGCTCCTGGGTCACAAAAGACTGTTGAATTTTGATGCATATTCATTCCCCGATGTGGGTGGCATGATTGTAATTGCTGCTGGCGCATTGGCATTTTCTGTTTGGTTTATTGAGTGGTACCGCAAATACAAGATAAAAAAGAAAGCAAGGGCAGCACAGGTTGCGGTGCCACTGGTGGCGTTGTCGCTGTTGCTGGCCTCCTGTAACGCAAAGCCCGATCCATTCAATTATGGTAAAGATAACTGCCACCTGTGCAAAATGACCATCATGGATCCTAAATATGGGTGCGAGGTGATCACCAAAAAAAGTAAGGTTTATAAATTTGATGACCTCATCTGTATAGCAAATTTCCTAAAATCAGGAGCAGTGGAGGAAAAGGAGATTGCACGAAAAGTTGTGATCAACTTTGAAAAAGAAAATGACTTCATTGATGTAGAAAAATCTGTGTTTTGGCAAAGCCCGGAACTCCGCAGCCCGATGGGCAGCAATGCAGCAGCCTTTAAAGACAAATCTGCAGCAGAAAAAGCAAAAGGCGAAAAACCCGGCTCCCTGCTAACCTGGAACGAACTGTTTTCCAAAATGTGATCCCGGATGAGATGGACTGTAATCATAGCATTCCTCTTGTTGTCTGTTCATGGTTTTTCCCGAAAAATAATTGTTGGACCCAACGAACAGGTGCGTACCCTGAAAAAAGCATTTGAACTTGCGCAGGATTACGATACGATACTGGTAAACCCAGGCCTGTACAGGGAGGGAAGCCTGCAGCTCACCAAATCTGTCACCTTACTTGGAAAGAATTTACCGGTACTGGATGGTGAAAAAAAATATGAGATTCTACTAGTCAGCGGAGCCAATATCCGCATCTCCGGGTTTCATTTCCGCAATTCAGGATACTCTGCACTCAATGACTATGCTTCTATCAAAGTAGTGGACAGTGAAAATATTCTGATTGACAATAACCAGGTCAGCAACGCCTATTTTGCCATACATATTTCCAACTCCACCCGCATCCAGGTTAAAAACAACCGGATTGAAGGCACCCCGTTATCTGAGCAAATGACTGGTAATGCCATTCACTTGTGGAAGTGCAGCAAGGCCACCATCGAGGGCAATGACCTGCGTGGCCACCGGGACGGTATCTATTTTGAATTTGTGACCCAATCGGAGATTCGAAGAAATCTGAGCCAGAAAAATATACGCTACGGGCTGCATTTTATGTTTTCCAACGATGATCACTACCAGGGAAATACCTTCCGGAACAACGGAGCAGGCGTGGCAGTTATGTACTCCAAAAAAGTAACCATGGACCGGAACCATTTTGAAGAAAACTGGGGACCTTCTTCCTACGGCTTACTTTTAAAAGATATTACTGACAGCCATCTCAGCAACTGTACTTTTTACAAGAATACGACTGGCATCCACATGGAAGGCAGCAGCCGCATGATAATTGAAAAAACCTGGTTTAAGGAAAATGGCTGGGCACTAAAGGTGCAGGCCAGCTGCGATAATAATGTTTTTAAGCAGAATAATTTTACCGGCAATAGTTTTGATGTGGGCACCAATGGTTCCCTTTCTTTAAATGAATTCTCGGGCAACTACTGGGATAAATATGAAGGATATGACATTGACAAGAATGGTATTGGCGACATACCCTATCACCCGGTCAGCATGTACTCAATGATTGTGGAACAAAACCCTAATGCACTGATGCTGCTCCGGAGTTTCATGGTACAACTGCTGGATAAAGCAGAAAAAGCCATTCCCAGCCTCACCCCCGAAAACCTGGCCGACAAAACGCCCCGAATGAAATTATTGAAATTATGATCCGCATTGAACATATCAGTAAAAAATTCAGAAAACTGCAGGTACTGGACCGTATCTCTGCCTGCTTTGAAAAAGGACAGGTAGTCTCACTGATTGGCCCAAATGGATCAGGAAAAACCACACTTATAAAATGCATCCTCGGAATGGTGCGGCCCGACAGCGGCAGCATTGAAGTAAACAAACAGCGGATCAACAACGACCCTTCATACAGGGAGCACATTGGTTATATGCCGCAAATTGGCCGCTATCCGGATAATATGCGGATCGGACAGTTATTCCGGATGCTGGAAAATATACGGGGAAAAGAACAGTCGAAACTGGATAAAGGCCTCATCCGTGATTTTGAACTCGAAAAAATTTTTGAAAAACCTATGCGTACCCTGAGTGGCGGTACCCGGCAAAAAGTAAGCGCAGCAGTGGCTTTCCTATTCGACCCCGTCATCTTAATTCTCGATGAACCCACTGCCGGACTTGACCCGCTGTCATCAGAGATCCTGAAAGAAAAAATTCTTTCAGAAAAGAAAAAAAACAAACTGATTTTGATTACCTCTCATATCCTCAGCGATCTGGACGAACTGACCACCCATGTGATGTACCTGCAGGATGGCAAACAGCAATTTTTTAAAGACCTGCCTTCCCTGAAGGAGGATACCGGCGAAGTAAGACTGGGTAAAGCCATTGCCCGCATTATGTGGACAGACCAAAACAAGATGCGGGAAACAGAACCAAATCCGGAAACGACCAACTGAAATAAACAGCAGAGCTATGTTCAAACTGTCGAAATATGTGTTGTATGATATCCTGAGAAGCAGGATCATTCTGGCCTACACTATTTTTCTGCTGATCGTTTCAGTCAGCATGTTTCAGATGGAAGAAAACAGCGGTAAAGCCATGCTGAGCCTGATGAATATTGTGCTGATTGTGCTCCCGCTGGTTAGCCTTGTTTTTACAACGATTCATTATTATAATTCGTACGAGTTTATTGAACTCATGTCTTCTCAGCCGATGAGCCGTACCCGTATCCTGCTCAGCGAATTTGCCGGAGTCAGCTTGTCACTCCTTAGCGCTTTTTTTATTGGCGTAGGCATCCCGGTCATGCTGTACGCACCCAATGAAACCGGCTGGGCCCTGCTGTTTACCGGTGTTTGCCTGACCCTTGTTTTTATCTCCATTGCTTTTTTTACCTCCGTACGGGCAAGGGACAAGGCCCGCGGAATCGGAGCTGTGCTGCTGCTTTGGTTCTATTTTACTCTAATCTACGATGGCCTGATTCTACTTATTATTTTTAACCTGTCGGACTATCCGCTGGAAAAAGCGACTCTGCTGCTCATTTCACTGAACCCGGTTGATATCGGGCGCATATTTGTAACCCTGAAAATGGATATCAGTGCCCTGATGGGAGTTACCAGCGCCCTGTACAAAGATTTTTTTGGTAGCGCTACAGGTATTCTTTTTACGGTGGGGGTCATGTTGCTTTGGACCATCATCCCCCTTTGGCTTGCAGTACGCAAATTCAGAAAAAAGGATTTATAATTCCAACCCTGCTTCCCGAGATTACATCTTTCCAAGTTTCTACAAAAAGTGCTGCTGTTTTGGTCTTTCGTATCTTTGCCCCAATAAAAAAAAGCAAACAATGGACTCCTCTGATGAAAAAAAATTTTATCCAAAAGGGGCAATCGCCTTTTTTATTTTGCTGGTACTGCTTGCCCTTGTTTTCTGGTATGGCATCTACACACTCATGATTAACAGAACCTAAAAGACATTACTATGGCACTACTGGATTCTTCCGAAAAAAAAATTATAAAAATTACCCTGGGCATCATTGCGTTGTTTGTGTTCAGCCTGCTGTATGCCAAAAGCAAATTTAAATCTGATGTACCGGAGTGTCTCCCCTACGACAAGGCCTATGCCGAACCTAAAATTGAACAACTGGACGATAGTACATACCGTGTATTTTGCGTGGCTTCCATGTGGAAGTTTGAGCCCTCAGAAATTTATATTCCTACTGGCAGTGAAGTGGATTTTTATCTCACTTCCAAAGATGTGGTACACGGGTTCAACATCGCTCCAAAGAATGTAAATATGATGGCTGTATTCGGGGCGCTCAATAAAACCACGGTCAATTTTGACAAACCCGGTGTGTACGACATTATTTGCCACGAGTACTGCGGAACCGGCCATGCAAATATGAGGGCACAGGTCATTGTCAATACTCCGGCAAAAAAGTAAACCTACAAACAAACGGCTATGCAAGTTTCCAAATCATATAAACAAATCATTTTTCTGCAGTTGGTCATACCGGTGGCCCTGCTGGTGCTGGGCATTTATCACGGGCTGATGCAAACCATTTACCGGGCAGGTGTGCTGCAGCAGGCTTCTTATTTAAAACTGGATTACTACCAGGGTCTCACGCTGCATGGGGTGATTAACGCAATAGTGCTGACCACATTTTTTGCAGTTGCATTTGGCCACGTAACCATGACCTATTATTTCAAGAAAGAACCGGATCGGAAACTAATGTGGCTCAGTTTCTGGCTGATGCTGACCGGCACACTGATGGCCGCATGGGCTATCCTGGCAGGCAAAGCATCAGTCCTGTACACATTTTATCCGCCACTGAAAGCCCATCCCCTATTTTATCTTGGTGTAGCACTACTGATCATCGGTTCATGGATACCCCTCTATGACTGGAGCCGAATGTACATGCGCTGGAAAAAAGAAAACCCGGAAACCAAAACTCCACTGGCGGTACTGGGTACACTGATCAATTTTATTATCTGGTTTGTATGTACACTTGCAGTTGCGTATGAAGTATTGGTGTTGCTTGTTCCCTGGTCTATGGGGTGGGTAAAAACGGTAAATGTCACGTTGGCCCGCACCCTTTTCTGGTTCTTTGGTCATGCGCTGGTGTACTTCTGGCTGCTTCCTGCATATATTCTTTTTTATACTGTATTGCCACAAATTGCCGGAGGAAAATTGTATTCTGACCGTGCCGGAAGGATCGCACTGTTCCTCTTTCTGCTGTTCTCCATTCCTGTTGGTGTGCATCATCAGTACAGTGACCCTGCAATTACTCAGGGGGTTAAATTTTTCCAGGGCTTGCTGACCTATGGAGTCTCAATCCCCAGTTTTATAACCGCATTTACCATTGCTGCTTCGTTGGAATATGCAGGACGGAAAAATGGCGCAAAGGGCCTGTTTGGCTGGATGGTTAAACTACCCTGGTTTGATTCAAACAGGTACTTGTTTGCATATTTTATCTGTGGCCTGATTCTTTTCATTTTCGGCGGCGTAACCGGCATTATCAACTCTTCCTATTCGCTCAATAATGTTGTACATAACACTGCGTGGTTACCAGGTCATTTTCACATGACTGTAGCAGGACCTGTGTTTCTGAGCATTGTGGGGATGAGCCTGTATCTCTATTCCCGGATGAGCGGAAAAAAGATTGTGTGGCCAAAAATAAATACCATCATCCCGTATCTCTGGATGATCGGCATGCTGATATTCTCATTCGGAATGAGCTGGGGTGGTTTGCGTGGCGAACCCCGCAGAACCAACCTGGGCACCACGTACCTGAATCCTGAAAGCGAATTATTCCGGAGCGACTGGGTGCCCACCACCACAATGGCCTTGCTGGGAGGCATCATCATGTTTATTGCAGCTTCTTTATTCATTATTATTTTCTTTGGAACCATATTCAGTAAACGCCGCAGGGCTGGTGTACTGGAAATACCTGTTAGTGAAGCCTATCATGATGAAAAAAGAATACCCATGTTCGATTCTTTCAAACCCTGGCTGGTTGTAATGCTGATTATCCTGCTTATTGCCTACATACCCGCTTTTAACAACGTAAAAAAGAATACTGGTCCCGGTTCGCCCCGGTATAATATTGATAACCCCATGCCCATTGAGCCATCCGGAAAATGAAAAAAAAATCATCCATATGGCTCCTGGCTACTGCCGCACTGGTGATTCCCTTCACTGCTTTTGCGTTGCTGAAACTTATTGAAAACAAATGGCAGCCACTGCCTGTGCTGGGAGGAAAAGAACACCGGGTCAGTTCTTTTCAACTGCAAAATCAACATCAGCAAACCTGCACACAGAACGCCTGGAAAGATAAAATTGTAGTGGTAAACTTTTTTTTTACACATTGTCCGGTCGTATGCCCAAAAATGATGAAACAAATGAAAGCGATACAGACGGCAACCAATCGTGATACGCAGATCTTTTTGCAGTCCATTTCGGTGGATCCTGAAAGGGACAACCCTGAGCATTTGCGAACATACGCAGAAAAGAATCAGATTACCTGGAACCTGATGACGGGTGATAAAAAGCAAATTTATAAGCTGGCACGTAATGGCTTTTTGCTGGTCGCAACAGATGGCGATGGTGGACCGGATGATTTTATTCATAGTGAAAACCTGGTATTGGTAGATCCTCAAAAAAGAATACGGGGCTATTACAACGGAACCAGCCCGGATGAAGTAAAAAAACTGATACAAGACATTAAAAAATTAAAAAAAGAATCAGCCCCATAACAGTTTTGTAACCCGGGGCATTATTCCTGAAATAAAAAATTACCTGATGAAAAAAATCAAATGGTTTTTTCTTTTCTTATTGATTCCGGCAAGCGGATCCTTCCTTTTTGCCCACCCACCGGTTGAAGAAGGAAAAAAAATATTTTCGGCACGCTGTGCCGCATGCCATAATATCAATAAAGTGGTGGTGGGGCCTGCATTAGCCGGTATTGAACAGCGGCGCTCTGTTGAATGGATCATCAGTTTTATCCAATCCTCGCAAACCATGATCAAAAACGGAGATACAGCCGCCATCGCAGTATTTGAAAAATTTAATAAAATGCCAATGCCGGATCATCCTGATCTGAAAGACGGAGAAATTCGCAGCATTGTTGAGTATATTCAGTCAGAAAGCAAACCTGTAACAGAAGGAGCCGCACCATTTACCAAACCAGGAAAAAGAAAACCAGAATACCTTCCGCTGAACAGCAGTAACCTGCTGGCCCTTTTTTTGTTCCTGGCAGCAGTTGTTGTGCTGATTGCAGTTCTTTATTACGCAGTGCATGCCCGGCAGGTGTATTTGTATGAACCTGATTCAGATGACACAACCTCCTGAAGCAGGCTGTGATCTTTTTATTTTTCCTTTCCCCCGGAAGTCCGGGGGTTATTTGTTCTATAGAAATTGCATCCGCTGATGCGGACGGAAAATAACTATTTGTATCGAACATGATGTCAGGAGACAGGGGCTCAGCCGGGAAAAAATCCCGGAACTAACGGTTCTCTTTGTATGCCTGTATAAGATTATTTTTGTTGATTGAAATGAGGCATTCACCCATCACAAAAAGGAACGCATGAACATACATGAGCTGTACCAGCTCTTCCTCTCGGCACCGGGGGTACAAACAGACACCCGAGAACTGAAAGAAGGAGAAATTTTCTTCGCATTGAAAGGCCCGAATTTTGATGGAAATCAGCTTGCCTCCCAGGCATTGGCTGGAGGTGCAAGTTTTGCAGTGATTGATGACCCCTTTTTTGCCCATTTAGAAAAAACAATCCTGGTTCCGGATGTGCTTCTCCATATTCAGGAACTGGCAGGCTATCACCGGCAGCAGTTCAATATTCCTTTTATTGCCATCACAGGCAGCAATGGAAAGACGACAACCAAAGAGCTCGTACATGCCGTTCTTTCTACTCAATACAGAACCTATACAACAAAAGGAAATCTCAATAACCATATCGGTATTCCACTTACACTGCTGCGGATCAAAAAAGATGCAGAACTGGCTGTAGTGGAAATGGGCGCCAATCATCTGCAGGAAATCGCATCCTATTGCCATTATACAATGCCCACACACGGTATCATCACCAATTGCGGTAAAGCACACCTCGAAGGCTTTGGCAGCGAAGAAGGCGTGAAAAAAGGAAAAGCTGAACTTTATGATTACCTGAGGGAACATAATGGAACTGCCATTGTGATGTGGGATTATGATTATCTGAGGCAAATGAGCGCAGGCATTCCTCACAGAATCAGGTACGGCAGTAAGGATGCAGATATTGAAGGAAGCATTCTCCGCAGTGAACCTTACCTGTCTGTATGCATCAGCAAAGGCTCAGACATTCCTGAGCTGCACACCCGCCTGGCAGGAGACTACAACCTGCCGAATATATTGGCAGCCGTAGCAGCAGGAACGCATTTTAATGTTCCCCCTGGCAAGATTAAAAAGGCCATAGAAAGCTATGAGCCATCAAACAGCCGATCGCAATTAATAAATATTGGCAGCAACAGTTTTTTGCTGGATGCCTACAATGCCAACCCCAGCAGCATGCAACTGGCAATTGACAATTTTGCAAAGAGGCCCTGCAAAAATAAAGTGCTGATGCTGGGCGCCATGGCCGAACTGGGGGAAACAAGCATGGCAGAACACCAGGCGATCATTGATTTGCTCCCAAAATATCAGTGGTATAAAGTTGTTCTGGTAGGTGGTGATTTTGAAAAATGCAGGCATCCATACCTGTTTTTTCAAGATGCCGGCCTGGCCCGCGACTGGTACAGGAGCCAGCAATTTGAACAATGCAATTTTTTAATCAAAGGCAGCCGCAGTATGAAAATGGAAACCATAATGGAGCCAAAAAAATAAAATATGGACTGGAAAAAAATGTTTCCCGGTTTTGAACCGGAATTACTGGCCCTGATTGAGAAGGAAGCTGTGCAAAAAATATTTCCCGCAGGCGAAGTAATCATCCGTACCGGCCAGTTTATTAAGTCCACTGCTCTGGTACTGGAAGGCCGAATAAAAATATACCGGGAAAATGAAGATGGAGGCGAATTCCTGATGTATTACCTGGGTCCCGGGCAGGCATGCGCCGTTACAATGATCTGTGCCTTGCAGTCGCAAACCAGTGAAATTATGGCAAAAGCAGAAGAAGATACAGAAGTGCTGATGATTCCAATACAGCTGATGGATACTCTGATGAATCAGTACAGAAGCTGGTACCAGTTTGTCATTGGCACATACCGGCAGCGCTTCGATGAGCTGCTCACAGTCATTGACCATGTGGCCTTCCGGAATATGGACGAACGATTGGAGTTCTACCTGAGCCGCCTGGCCACTACAAAAGGCGACAACACAATTGAGATTTCACACCAGCAGATTGCAGATGACCTCAACAGCTCGAGGGAAGTCATCAGCCGGCTGCTAAAAAAAATGGAACAACAAAATTTATTGAAGCTGCACAGAAATTTGATTGAGTTGTTTTGAATCTCATGCCCCAGTGGCCGGTGTCTTCCGGCGCCTGGCCTAACATAAAAAAATAATTACTTGGAAATTGCCGGTTATATAGCCTCCCTGCTTATTGGTATAACACTAGGTCTTATAGGCGGGGGGGGATCCATACTGACCGTGCCGGTGCTGGTATATTTATTCAAAACAGAACCCGTCACTGCCACTGCTTATTCATTATTTATAGTGGGTGCCACAAGCCTGGCAGGGAGCATTCCAAAATACAGAGCCGGTGATGTGCACCTGAAGACTGCGGCGATCTTTGGAATTCCTGCCATTGGAGCAGTTTATGCCGCCCGTGCCTGGATCGTACCTGCCATACCAGATGTACTTTTTAGGGTACACAATTGGGAACTGACTAAACCCCTGTTCCTGATGTTATTCTTTGCACTGCTTATGGTTTTTGCTTCTCTCTCGATGATCCGAAGCAGGAATGAACCAATACCGGGCGGAGCACTAACCTTCAATGTACCGCTCATCCTGCTGGAAGGAGCAGTTACCGGTTTGCTGACAGGGCTGGCGGGTGCCGGAGGTGGCTTTCTGATCATTCCCGCCCTGGTGCTACTCAGTAAACTGCCCATGAAGCAGGCAATTGGTACTTCTCTTGTCATTATCGCAGCAAAATCTCTTATCGGTTTTACCGGCGACCTGAGCAATATGAGAGTTCAATGGGATTTTCTGCTTCCCGTCACGGCTATGGCCATAACCGGGATTTTCATCGGCCATCAACTTGGTAAAAAATTTTCTGCAGCTACGCTGAAGAAAGGATTCGGCTGGTTCATCCTGGTTATGGGCCTGTACATCATTGGCCGGGAACTACTCGATTCCTGAACAGAACAACACCCTGAATTGTGAGTGCAGTCACATTCTGCATGTGCGGTCACGGGTATCTTTGCCGCCATTTCTGCAGAATGAACGAACCGCAGCATTACCTGCAGCTAACTGCTCCGCTACAGCCGTGCAGTTGCCTTGCATCCCTGCAGTACATAAGCCAATCAAACAAAAAAATGAAAACAATTACAACCCTGATCAAACAACACAGTACTCTGCTTATTGATGTACGAACAGCGTGGGAATATGAATCGGGGCACCTGAACGGTGCCAGGAACATCCCGCTGGATGAATTACCTTCCAAAGCAAATGAACTGAAAGAACTGGGGCAACCCTTGATTTTGTATTGTCAAAGCGGCGCACGGAGCGGAATGGCCGTTGTGTTGCTGCAACAACAGGGTCTCAGCGAAGTGTTTAACGGAGGTGGCATTGGCGAATTGGTAGTCCTTTTAAATAAAACAACATGATAAAAATTCTTCAAAGATTTTTTGGCATTCAACCCATTGATTACAGGGAACTGATCAGCAGGGGAGCCATCATTGTAGATGTTCGCTCCCAGCATGAATACAAATCAGGACATATATCCGGCTCCAGAAATTACCCGCTGGACAATATCAGAACAAAACTCACAGACTTGCGTAAAATGAATAAGCCGGTGATTACCGTATGCCTGAGCGGAGCCCGCAGTGCTATGGCAAAAAACATATTGAAGTCGGCAGGAATTGAAGCATATAACGGCGGCGCCTGGACCAGGCTACAATCAAAACTCAGAGAATTCTGAGCCAGTATGTGAGTACAATTGCTTATCTTAAAAAAAACCAGACAGATGCAAGTTCAAGAAAAATTTAAACTAGTCAGATGAAACACTTCCAGATATTAATTATAGGTGCCGGCAATGCAGGGATTTCAGTAGCTGCCCGTTTGCTTCGGGCTAAAAAAGGTCTTTCCATTGGAATGATTGATCCATCCGAATTTCATTACTACCAGCCTGCATGGACACTGGTGGGAGGAGGTGTATTTTCTGCCAAAAAAACAAAACGACAACAGTCATCCGTCATTCCCAAAAAGGTTGAGTGGATCCGTGACTCCGTTGTGTCTATTGATCCGGAGCATAACAGCCTTTGCACAAAATCAGGCCACCAGTACAGTTACGATTATCTAGTGGCAGCCCCGGGAATCCAGATAAACTGGCATGAAGTAAAAGGGTTGCCTGAAACACTGGGTAAAAACGGTGTAACCAGCAACTATCAATTCGAAACAGCGCCATATACCTATGAATGCATACGCTCCATGAAACCGGGAATGACTGCCATTTTTACAAGCCCCTCCACGCCGCTGAAATGCGGAGGTGCCCCACAGAAAATTACCTACCTGGCAGCAGACTATTTCCGGAAAAAGGGGTTGCAGGGAAAAGTGACAGTCAATTTCTCGTCTGCAGGCAAAGTGATTTTTGGTATTAAAAAATATGCCGACCAGTTACAAAAAGTAGTGGACAAACTGCAGGTGCAAACAAATTTTCAACACGACCTTGTAACAGTGAATGGAACAGAAAAAACGGCCAGTTTCCGGGTTACGGCAGAAGATGGCTCTGTTACAGAAGTGACCAGGAAATTTGATATGCTGCATGTCACGCCTCCTCAAAGCGCACCGGATTTTATTGCCCGCAGCCCGCTGGCCAATGAAACCGGGTGGCTTGATGTAGATAAACATAGTCTGCGGCACAACCGATATGGTAATGTCTTTGGAATAGGTGATGCCATCGGAACCTCCAATGCTAAAACAGGAGCCGCCATCCGCAAGCAGGCCCCCGTTCTGATCAAAAACCTCCTCTCAGTGATGAACAATGAAGTACCTGCCGCTGTTTATAATGGATATGCCAGTTGCCCCATTGTGACGGGATATGGAAGATTAATACTGGCCGAATTTGACTACGACAATAACCCGACCGAAACATTTCCGTTTGACCAGAGCAAACCAAGATGGAGCATGTGGATGCTGAAAAAATATATCTTGCCGTGGCTCTACTGGAACAAAATTTTGTCCGGCAAAATGTAACACCGGGTAAGCAATTTCTGAAAGGTTGAATCTATGGAACAGATTTTTGTCACAACAAATAAAAATATCTTCGTGGGCAGTATAATTAAAGATTTCGTTCGCCGTATTAAAACCGGGTGGTCATTCCCGAAAATCATTCGGGTGGGGCTTGGTTTGTTTGTACTGGGTGCTTCACTTGCTGAAAATGACTTAACCGGTATTGTGATCGGATTATTGTTTACGTTTTTTGCCATTTCATCTAATGCATGCTGTGCGGGCAGTTGTACTCCGGTTGGCAGTCATGACCAGAAAAAAGTAAATTCATAAAAAAGTAATATGAAGAGCTGGCTCCTCAAAAATAAACTACTCATTGCAGGCATCATCATTGGCGCAATTGCCGGGTATCTTTACTGGCAGCAGTTGGGCTGTGCCAGTGGGACCTGCCGCATCACATCCAAATGGCCCAATAGCACAGCATATGGTGCACTGATGGGGGGATTGCTGTTCAGCATGTTTCAAAAAAATAGAAAATATGACGAACCCAGGTAAAGCAGAATCATTTTCAACACTCATCATGGGGACACAACCTGTGCTGGTTGATTTTTATGCAGAATGGTGTGGCCCATGCAAGGTAATGAAACCGGTATTGGAAGAACTCAGCCTCCAGATGAAAGGCAAAATACGCATCATAAAAGTGGATGTGGACAAAAGCCCCTCAGCCTCGTCTACCTACGGCGTACAGGCCGTACCAACCCTGGTTCTATTCCAATCGGGTAGAATCTTATGGAGACATTCCGGGGTGATGCAGGCAGCGGAGTTGAAAAAAATTATTGAAACACAGATATCCGGATAAAAATTCCATTTTCTTATGCCCCGCAGTTATTTCGCCTCTGCCCTTGGTTGCCGCTGCCCTCGGTGCAGGCAGGGAAAACTATTTGAGCGGTCCTGGAGGCCTTTTCTGAAAAACAGCACAGCCATGCAAAAAAAATGTATGGTTTGTGGGCAACCCACTGAAATTGAAGTGGGTTTTTATTACGGAACTGGGTATGTAAGCTATGCTCTTTCAGTTGCAATTTCAATAATCAGTTTCGGGCTGTGGGTACTTGTGGTGGGCATCTCTTTAAATGACAATCGTTTCTTCTTCTGGCTTGGTTTCAATGCACTCTTGCTTATTTTTCTGCAACCTTTGCTGATGCGCCTGAGCCGCAGCATCTGGATTTCATGGTTTGTGTCGTATGATTCAGAATGGGGTAAAAATCGCCCGGAAGAATTTACTGAAAGGCTGAATGCAGATCATGCAAACAACTGGTAAAATGATTATCCCTTACGGGTCTTTTTTATTGGCAGTTGCAGGGAACACTATGGTGGAAAAATTTACTTACTGGATCATTCTTCATCGTCCTTTCGAAAGATACTTATCGTTTGCATTCATTTCCTTTTAAGCGAACAATTCGGAAAGATCCTTTTACCTTTTATTATAAACACACAAGAGCATGTAAAGATTACCTATGCTGAGGCTCTGGCTTTACGCTGGCCCAGGTAGTATAATGAGTACATTCCCTGTTTTTTGACCTGTTTCAACGTACTTATAAGCTTCGACAATTTGCTCCAATGGATACTTTCTGTCAATGACAGGCCTATACTGGCCTGTTTCTGCAAGTTGCTTTAATAATATAACATCCTCTTTTCGGATAGACGGGAGCGGAAACAATACTTTTTTGCCCATGAATAATGGAGTGAACAATGCTAAAAATATATTTTCTGAATGCCTTTCAAGCTCAGTGGAAATATAAATACCCTTTTTCTTTAGTATTGGCTTGCATTTTCTGAATGAAATTTTTCCAACTGCATCAAAAACAAAGTCATAAGCCTGCCTATTGATCCTATAGTCTTGTTTCGTGTAATCAATTACTTCGTCAGCACTCAATGATTTTACAAGTTCAACATTTTTTGTATTACAAACGGCAGTGACCCTCGCCCCAAAGTATTTTAACAATTGTACGGCAGCCGAACCTATGGCACCTGACGCTCCATATACCATAACATTTTGGCCGGCTTTGACTTTTGCTGCACGAATGTTACATAAAGCATAGTGTCCGCCTTCTGTTAACGGTGCAGCTTCTTCGTAAGTAAACTGATCCGGAATCAGAGCGATGGCTTCAGATTCTTTCATGGTCATGTATTCTGCATGTGCTCCAAACTTTGAATCATTATAGCCAAACACCTTGTCGCCCACCTGAAAAGAAACAACATCTTTTCCTATGGCATCAACTTTTCCGGCAAATTCGTTTCCCAGTGTTTTAATTTTTGGCTTGAGTAATCCACTGAAAAATCTTGAAATGAAATATTTTGCGCTTCTAAATCCACAGTCGGTCCGGTTGACAGTAGTAACATATACCCTTATGAGAATTTCAGTATTCTTTGGCAAAGGTTTATCGATCTCTGCAATACTGACAACTTCCGGTGGTCCGTATTTTGTATAGATACCCGCTTTCATTCTTAGTTTGCTGAGTTGTAATTTTTTCTGATCGTATCCTTTTATTCCTTGTCTGATTCGTAAGGCAATCACCTTTCCCTTACAAATAAATATACAAAAGTCACAGTTTCAGTTCACAACCAGCCCACATAAAAAGCACCGGAAAAAATTTTATGGCGGCTGTGCGGAGACCGTACCCCGTTTCAGCGGGGATACCCTTTAGGGGTATACACAGTTTCTCCCGGCTATGGCCGGGACCTCTTCAACCACTCAGGTCTTGCCAGTTCTTCTTTTCCCTGACTATCTCTTCAATATATTTTCTGCTCTTTTTATTCTTGATC
>CAYYMK010000018.1:0-49868 GCA_964473035.1 uncultured Chitinophaga sp. | reverse complement strand
ATTTTTTATGTACCCTGATACTAAACAGCCACCCGGCTACACAACCTCCTGCATCTGCCAGAATATCTGCCCACTCAAATGAGCGATGTAAAACGTAATACTCCTGTATCAGTTCCATTACAATTCCAAAACATATTCCTGTAACACAAATCAGCAAAAATATTTTTTTCAGAGTCGTATTGCCTTTTTTTAGTGCCTGAAAAAAACTGCTCCACAAAAAAACCAGGATGGCAAACAAGCCAACATGCACCCATTTGTCTGCATGTACCAGTGTGAGCCAGTTCTGCCGGGGCAGTGCAGATCCTGGAAGAATTAGCAGTACAAAAACCAGTATGAGCCAGCTAAAAGCCGCCAGGAAGTAAATTGTAATTTTTCTTTTTTGAAACATTCGGAATAGATCGGCGCTGTATTGTATGCATGCCGAACCGTGATAGAAACCGGGCAGTAGTTTATCCAAGCATGGCTTCGTATGCGGCCGCATCCATCAGGCCTTCTGCCTCAGCAGGATTGCTGAGTGTCATCCGGATCATCCATCCTTCACCATACGGATCGGTATTCACAAGCTCTGGCTTTCCTGCAAGTGCAGGATTTAATTCGTTAATAGTACCGCTTGCTGGCAAAAACAATTCTGATACAGTTTTTACCGCCTCGACGGTTCCAAACACCGAGCCGGCTTCCATTGTTTTTCCAATGCTGTCCACATCAACATATACAATATCACCGAGTTCTCTTTGTGCATAATCCGTAATACCGATTGTGGCAGTATTACCGGCAAGCAAAACCCACTCATGTTCTTTGGTATAGCGGAGGTTGGCGGGAAAATTCATACAACTTTTTTTTTGCTGCAAACCTAAGGGAAATCGGGCAGAATCAGTTTGAAAAAAATGTCATGCATTTACCGGTAAAAAAGACCCGTTCATGGAATTTAACATGCCATTCATAGGAAACTGATGTGCCACTACACTGAAAGACGGTAGCTTTGCAAACATTTATTACAAAACCCGGTTATATTCTTTAACACTGTGATGCCTGCGATATTTTTTACTTGTACAATAAAAAGACAGCCAGTCTGCGCCAGAAAAGAGTAAATCATAAACAAAAACCAACAGATACAAATGAAAAAAGTATTAACCGCTGCTTTCACTTTCTTCACAATTGCTTTAGTGACCAAAGCCCAAAAAGTAACAGGTGTGGTGCAAAATGAACAAGGTAAGGGTCTGGAAAAGGCTACGGTAAGCCTGTTGCGGACTAAAGATTCATCTGTCATAAAATTAGCTGTGGCAAATGAATCAGGACAATTCTCTTTACTGGCCCCGCAGCCAGGAACATACCTGGTACAGGCAACCTATGTCGGGTACACAGCTGTATTTTCTAATCACTTCGAAGTTTCAGGTTCGGGTGAAACAACTGTACCGGCGCTTGTAATATCAAAGTTATCGGGCAATTTACAAGAGGTATCAGTGAGCACCCGTAAACCTATGGTTGAAGTAAAGGCTGATAAAACCATCCTGAATGTAGAAGGCACGATTAATGCGACCGGAAATGACGCACTGGAGTTACTTCGCAAATCGCCCGGTGTCATGGTGGACAAAGATGACCGAATTACCCTGGCTGGAAAAAACGGTGTTCAAATCTATATTGACGGTAAGCCAACTCCCATGGCTGGTACCGATTTGTCAAATTACCTGAAATCAATTCAATCGGCACAAATTGAATCCATTGAAATCATTACCAATCCATCCGCAAGGTATGATGCCGCTGGAAATGCCGGGATCATCAATATCAGACTGAAGAAAAACAAAGCCTTTGGCACCAATGGATCACTGAATGCCGGTTATAACATTGGAGTATACCCTAAATACAATGCTGGTTTTTCTCTCAATCACCGGAATAAGTCCATCAACGTATTTGGAAATTACAATTACAACAACTCAAAAAATAACAACATTTTCCATCTGTACCGCAGCCTGCTGGACACCATTTTTGACCAAAAAAACACGATGATCAATGAAAACGAAAGTCATGGATTTAAGGCCGGGGTTGATTATTTTGTCAGTCGCAAGTCTGTATTGGGATTGCTGATCAATGGCAATATCAGTGAAATGAGTTTTAACAGCAGCAGCCGTACTCCTATTCAATACAAATTAACCGGTGTGGTGGATCGTCTGCTGGTAGCCAACAACAGCAATTCAATGAACAGGGACAATGTAAACTTCAACCTTAATTACAAATATGCAGATACCGCCGGCCGGGAACTGAATATGGATGCCGATTACGGATTTTTCCGGATCAATACAAATCAGTTGCAGCCCAATTATTATTATGACGCAACAGGAACCACGTTGCAAAGCCAATTTATTTATCGCTTTATTTCCCCAATTGATATCAATATTTACACAGTGAAAGCCGATTATGAGCAGAATTTCAAAAAAGGAAAACTGGGAGCCGGCGCAAAAACAGCCATCGTTTCAACCTGGAATAATTTTCAGCGGTTTAATGTATCGCAATTGCAACCGGAAATAAAGCAACTGGACGTGCCACGAAGCAACCAGTTTGATTACAATGAAAACATCAATGCCCTGTACCTGAACTACAACAGGCAATTCCCGAAAGGAGTCATGATTCAGGCAGGTGTGCGGATGGAGAATACAGTAACCACAGGCGACTCATACGGACTAAACAGTGATGGTACTGTAAATAAATCCAGCAAACAGACATTTGAACGCAACTATACAGATTTTTTCCCCAGCGCTTCTGTTACTTTCAATAAAAACCCGATGAGCCAGTGGGGCATTTCCTACAGTCGCAGAATTGACAGGCCGGCATACCAGGATCTGAACCCCTTTGAATTCAAACTGGATGAATATACGTTTCAAAAAGGGAATACCAGCCTGAAACCACAATACAGCAATATCTTCTCCCTTACCAACACATACAAATACAAGCTGACTACTTCACTGAGTTATACCCATGTAAATGACCTGTTTACCCAACTGGTTGACACAACTGAAAACTCTAAAAGCTTTATTACACAAAAAAATCTGGCTTCGCAGGATGTGGTTGCTATGAACATTAGCTACCCTTTCATGTATAAATCCTATATGGCATTTATGAACCTGAGCGGAAATTATTCGAAGTACCAGGCGGATTTTGGAGGAGGAAACCGTAAGGTAGATCTGAATGCATTTACCTTAAGCCTCTATATGCAGCACAGTCTTAAGTTTGGTAAGAAAAAAGACTGGACAGGCGAAGTCAGCGGGTTTTATGTTTCTCCTTCTGTGTGGGAAGGCACATTTGAGAGCAAGGCCATGTGGTCAATGGATGCAGGCTTGCAAAAAACTGTATTGAAGGGCAAGGGCAATCTTAAAGTTTCTGTTTCAGACGTATTCTTCACCATGAAATGGAAAGGCGAAAGCAATTTTGCCGGTCAGCAAACCATCGCCAGCGGGAACTGGGAAAGCAGGCAATTACGCACCAGTTTTACCTGGAGATTTGGCAACAGCCAGGTCAAAGCTGCCCGGGAACGGAAAGATGCATCGGAAGAAGAAAAGAAAAGAACACAAAGCAAAGGGGGGATCGGGAACAACTAGTTTTTTCTGCATCCAGAAAAAAGGGCATCTCAAAGCGGGATGCTCTTTTTTATTCCAAAACGCTTTGATTTACTTTTTCCTTTTGACCAGCTTCGCAGAAAGGATCGTAACGTCCTGCAGGGGCCTGTCGCGGTCAGCGCCGGTGCTTACGGGAAACGCTGCAATTTGATCCACCACATCCAGTCCGGTCACAATTTCACCAAACACGGTATAGTTTTGATCCAGGTGAGGGATGCCACCGGTGTGCTTGTATACTTCACGTTGCCAGGAAGGAATTTTTTTACCCTTCAGCCGGTTTTGCTCCAGCATATCCAGTTCTTCATCTGTAAATTTTTTTCCCTGGGCCAGGTAAAACTGGCTGCCACTGCTGGCTTTCTCCGGGTTTACATTGTCGCCCATTCTTGCAGCAGCAATCACGCCTTTTTTATGAAACAGGGTTTGCCTGAATTCTGCAGGAACGGTATAGCCTGGTCCGCCATTGCCCAATGGCGCTCCGGGTTTTGCATTTTTGCTTTTAGGATCCCCGGCCTGAATCATAAAATCCCGGATGACCCGGTGAAACAGGATACCATCATAAAATTTCGCTTTCACCAGCTTCAGAAAATTATTCCGGTGCAAGGGTGTGGAATCAGACAAACGAATCAAAATATCACCCATACTGGTATGCAATAAAACATCTCTTTTCAGATCTTTCTTTTTCAGTACTGTATCATTTTGTGCGTTGGCTGCGGAAAAAAAACCGGTACACATCAGGAGCAGTAGCGCTGTCTTTTTCATGGTCAGAATTTAATTTTTTCGAAGTATTGTAGTATATGTTCCTTTAAAAACAGTTCCTGTTCTACCAGGGTCATTTCGGGCATTGGCTGCAGTTGCCGGAAGTGTGGCCAGCCATCAGCATCCCTTTTTTGCTGTTCATAGTAGCCGTGTGAGGCAAGCAATGTACAGACGGCCACATGCATCAGATCCTGTTTTTGTTCTTTCGTAAATTTTATTTCTGTGTGGCCCAGCTCCTGTATCCCGATCAGGAACAATACTGCTTCCATATCAGGAATTTTTCCAAACCTTTGGTTCAGTTTTTCCTGAAGCAACTGCCATTTTTTTTCCATATCCGGCGTAGCGTTCATGCACGGCAAAGATAATACCCTCACCTGCAACTACCTTCTCCATTATCTTTGCCGCAAAATGTAGATGCATGCTGCAGGTACAAACCATCAGGCAAAATCCGGAAGCAGTCAAAGAAAGGCTGGCCTTGAAAAATTTTCAGCAACACGAACTGGTTGATGAGATCATACAACTGGATAATAACAGGAAAGCACTTCAGCTGGAATCGGATCAATTGCTTGCCCGGGTCAATGCTGCATCAAAAGAAATTGGGCAGTTCATGAGCAAAGGCCAGAAAGAAGAAGCGGAAAACAGGAAGAAGGAAGTGGCTTCTGTAAAAACAGCGCTTCAGCCGCTATCGGCCAAGCTAGCTGAAACAGAAAAACTGTTGCTCGAAAAACTGGTATTATTGCCCAACCTGCCTTCCCCTCTGGTTCCTGCAGGCCTCACGCCTGCTGATAATGTAGTGTTGAAAGAAGAAGGGCAAATTCCGCAGATGCCCGAAGGAGCCTTACCGCATTGGGAACTTATTAATAAATATGATATCGTAGACTTTGAAACCGGAGCAAAAATAACCGGCAGCGGTTTTCCCCTGTACAAAGGGAAAGGTGCCAAACTGCAGCGGGCCATGATCCAGTATTTCCTGGATTTTAATACAAATGCCGGATATACCGAATACCTGCCCCCGCTGATGGTGAATGAAGATACCGCATTTGGCACTGGCCAGTTGCCCGACAAGGAAAGCCAGATGTATTATATGCCCGCCGACAATTATTATTTGATCCCGACTGCTGAAGTGCCTGTTACCAACATTTACAGAGACTGTATGTTAAAAGAAACTGACCTGCCGGTAAAAATGACAGCCTATACACCTTGTTTCCGCAGGGAAGCAGGAAGTTTTGGAGCAGATGTCAGGGGCCTGAACCGGGTTCATCAATTTGACAAAGTGGAAATTGTACAACTGGTACACCCTGAAAAAAGTTATGACACACTGGAGGAAATGAAAGCACATGTAGAGGCATTACTTCAATCATTGCAGTTGCCATTCAGGATTTTGAAATTATGCGGAGGCGATATGAGTTTTGCCTCTGCCCTCACGTATGACTTTGAAGTTTTCAGTGCTGCCCAGCAAAAATGGCTGGAGGTAAGCTCTGTTTCAAATTTTGAATCATTTCAAACCAGCCGGATGAAGATTCGTATGAAGGGTGCCGATGGAAAAACAAAGCTGCTGCATTCGCTCAATGGCAGTTCCCTTGCTTTGCCCCGCATTCTGGCCTGCCTGCTGGAAAACAACCAGTCTGGTGATGGAATTCTGCTGCCTCCGGTATTACACAGCTATTTTGGCAGCCGTGTGCTGAATTAATACGCAAAAAATCAATGGGATAAAATAAAGAGTTCTATTTCCCGTTTCGAAAAACGAACAGGTATTCATTAAACGAACAACTCTTTTTACAGTCTGATTCGCAAACCTTCAAAAGTCTGCCTCATGTCATTGACCACCCAGTTGAAAAACCAGCACCTGTTGTGGCGTGCCGGTTTTGGCCCTGCTGTAGAACAAATTCCAGATCTTACGGCATTTACACCCCAGCAATTTTTTAAAGCCCTGGTAAAAGCTTCTGAAAAGAAACCTGAGTATATTGATGTAGCAGATGATTATCTGAAAGGCCTGATGATGGGTATCGAAGAAGTGGGCCGGCAACAAAAAAAAGAACTGACACCTGAAGAACGGAAAAAAGTGCAACAGAAAAACCGTGATGGTGTACGAAACCTGAATGCGTACTGGCTGCACGAAATGATCAACAGCGCTGCACAGCTCCGTGAAAAAATGGCCTTTTTCTGGCACGGGCATTTTGCCTGCCGTAACCTGAACGTTTTTTATCAGCAGGGGTTGCTGGATATTTTGCGCCGTAATGCTCTTGGAAATTTTGGCACCATGCTGAAAGAAGTATCCCGATCAGCTGCCATGCTCAATTTTCTGAACAACCAGCAAAACAAAAAAGATCATCCCAACGAAAATTTTGCCAGGGAAGTGATGGAGCTTTTTACACTGGGACGGGGACATTATACAGAACAGGATATTAAAGAAGCAGCACGGGCATTTACAGGATGGAGTGCCACCCTGAAAGGAGAATTTTTATTTCGCAGGCTGCAGCATGATTTCGGATCAAAAACAGTGCTGGGGCGAACTGGCAATTTTGATGGCGAAGAGATCCTGGATATCCTTCTCCAGGAAAAACAAACCGCAAACTACATCACGTCAAAAATTTACCGCTTCTTTGTAAATGAAAACCCCGACCAGGAAAAAGTGAACTGGCTGGCAGCAAGATTTCATAAAAATAATTATGAAATACTGCCTTTGCTTGAAGATATATTTACCAGTGACTGGTTTTATACAGCGCAGCATATTGGCACAATGATTAAATCGCCGGTGGAACTGATTGCCGGTATCCAGCGCATGCTCCCAATGAAGCTGGATAATGAAGAAGTACTGCAGCAGGTACAAAGAGCCCTGGGACAGTTGTTGTTTTTTCCGCCTAATGTGGCAGGATGGCCGGGCGGTAAAAACTGGATTGACAGCAGCAGCCTGATGCTCCGGATGCGGATTCCCCGCATGATCAATGATACAGATGCCATGAATATCCGGCCCAAAGATGATGATGACCAGATGATGGGAAAAGATGATGCAAAGAATGACGCCCGTACCGGGAAACAACGCTTGGCAGGCCGGGCGGGAAAACCAATTCTTGCAGATATTAACTGGAAACAGTATGTCAAAAGTTTTGAAAAAATTTCCCGTGAATCGCTGCCGGATGCCATGACAAAATGTTTGTTGCAAACAAACCCCAACTACCATGCGGATCTCATGATGAAGCATGCAGAACAGGGAAGCCGCGAAGAGTTTATCAGGTCGTACACCATACAGATCATGAGTACACCCGAATACCAGTTATGTTAATGCATTGATTTTAATTGTAACGTTATGCTGATCAAAAGAAAACAATTCATTCAAGCCGGCACACTCGCCACTGCATCCCTGATGATGCCTGAATTTTTGAAAGCCGCAGGAAAAAAGGCCCTAGTACCCCCGGGAAATAAAGTGATGGTCATCATTCAGCTGGGTGGAGGAAATGACGGATTGAACACCGTGATACCGGTACGTAATGATATTTATTACAAAGAGCGGCCAAAACTGGCCGTGGAAAAGGACAAAGCTCTGCGGCTGACCGATGATGCTGGCTTGCACCCCTCACTAACTGCAATCAAAGAATGCTATGACGATGGCAGCCTGGCCATTCTGAACAATGTGGGTTATCCAAACCCCGACCGGTCTCATTTCCGCAGCATGGACATCTGGCACTCTGCCAGCCAGGCAACTGAATACTGGTACACTGGCTGGCTGGGCCGCTATCTGGACGCACAGTGCAACGGATGCGACAAACCCACACAGGCTCTGGAACTGGACGATACATTAAGCCTTTGCCTCAAAGGAGTACATCACAAAGCCATAGCACTCAAAGATCCCGGAAGGCTGTACGGAACATCCAATGAAAAATTTTTCAAAGATCTGATGCAACAGCACCAGGAAGAAAAAGAAGGACACCCCGCAAGATACCTGTATAAAACCCTGGCAGAAACCCTTTCATCGGCTGATTATATTTTTCAGCAAAGCAAGCAACACCCTACCAACGCAACCTATCCGAAAACCGACCTGGGAAACAGTATGAAAATAATTGCTTCGCTCATTCTTTCCGATATTAATACAAAAGTGTACTACGTATCGCTGGGAAGTTTTGACACACACATTGCACAGGAGGGCCAGCAGCAGCGTTTGTTCAATGAACTCAACGAAGCAGTTGGAGCATTTGTAAAAGACATGAAGAACAACCGCCGGTTCGAAGACACACTGTTGTTCACCTTCTCCGAATTTGGAAGGAGAGTGGCACAAAATGCCAGCGGGGGCACAGATCATGGCACAGCCAATAATATGTTTTTCATCAGCGGAGATTTGAAGCAGAAAGGGATTCTGAATGCATTGCCAGATCTGTCAGATCTGGATGAAGGCGACCTGAAGTATAAAGTTGATTTCAAAAACGTATATGCTACGGTGCTGAAGAAATGGCTGAAGGCAGATGATTCAGGCATTCTGGGTAAAAAATATGATACCCTGAACTTCATCTGAATCAGGTACAATCCGTACCCGGAAACTAAAAAAGCCCCTGCCAGTACTGACAAGGGCTTTTTTCATTTTATGAATTGCCCGCCCAGGCAAACATATCGTAATGTTACATTTTCTGATCTCAGTATTTCCGGGGTTTGCGGACTGCCACACGATACAAAACATAGCCCATCAGTGCAAAAAAGAGCACACCCAGCCATTTGTAGCCCTCTCCTCCCAAAGATTGTGTCAGTCCATGTTCCGCATTAACATCAGCAAGTTTTTTACTGACCCCATCGCTGGCAGAGAGAAATGCCACCAATACACCTGCTAATGCCCCACCCGCCACCAGGCCTGTGGCAAATAAATTGCCCCTTCCCAGGTCTTCTTCTTCCGGTGCAACCTGTATATTTTTTCTCTTCTGCCTCCATTCAATCACACCCCGTATGGCACCACCGATGAAAATAGGAAGAGTAGTGGACAAAGGCAGATAGATTCCAATTGCAAAACTCAGCGCTTTGATTCCGCAAAGCTCAACCACAATTGCAATAAATACGCCGACCAGTACAAACTGCCAGTCCAGATTGAAAGACAGAATGCCCTTAATTAATGTGGCCATCAATGTACCCTGTGGTGCGGGATATTTATCAGTGCCGATAGCATGCTGAATGCCCTGTGCAGTCATTTCAGCAGTGGGCTGGTCCAGAATTTTTATAGTAGCGCCAATCGCAAGCGATGAAACGATGGCACCCACAAATAGTGACAATTGCTGGTATTTTGGGGTGGCCCCAACGATGTAACCCGTTTTCAGATCCTGCGATGTGGCACCGGCATTGGCTGCCGCAATGCAGATCATCCCACCTACCACCAGGGCCATTGGTTCATAGAAATGGCCCGTCCATTTCACTGCAATGAAGATGAGGCAGGTTCCCATTAGTGTGGCAATCGTCATACCGCTGATGGGATTATTTGATGAACCAATCAGCCCTACAATGCGGGATGATACCGTGACAAAAAATGCACCGAAAATAATTACAAGTACACCCAATAATAATTTGCTTCCGATATTGCTGCCGGGAATCAGTGTGTTGGGAAGAAGCGCAATGACCAGAATTAATATCAGGCTACCGAAGCCCACCACCTTCATAGATAGATCCCGTTCCGTTCTCGGAATGCTGTTCTCACCCGAAGCTCCATCTTTTTTTAAAGAGCCAATGCTTCCTTTGAAAGAGGAGATGATGGTTGGAATGGTCTTGATGAGGGTAATGAAACCGCCAGCGGCTACTGCTCCCGCACCAATTTGACGGATATAGGCACGGTATATAGCAGCCGACCAGTCAGAAAAACCCTGTGTGGCCGGATCCCATCCGCCCGGGCCTCCGGCTGTGCTTACATCTTTCAGGTACCCCAGTTTTACCAGCTGTGCAGCGATGATATCTCCATTATCATTGAGCAGGCTGGCAAGCAACGGAGTAAACACAAACCAGCTAAGTACTCCGCCGGCTACCAATACCCCGGCAATCTTGGGCCCGATAATGTAACCCACACCCAAGTATTCCGGCGTGATCTCTCCACTCACTTTTGCAGACGGGAAAAATTTTTGAGTTTGTTTGGTCATGAATGCCGGAGTTTCGGCTATGACATGAAATATTTTTTGCAGCAGGGCATATCCAAACGCAAAACCAAGGCCCATAAAGGCCGTTTTGGCAAAACTACCGCCCCGCTCACCTGCTTTTAACACAGAGGCGCATGCAGTGCCTTCCGGATAAGGCAATGTTCCATGTTCTTTGACAATGAGTGACCGGCGCAGAGGAATCATCATCAGTGTACCCAGCATACCGCCGAAAATTGCCAGTATCAGAATCGTAAAATAATTGAAGAAACTGGCGCTACCTGCTTCACTTAAAAATAAAAACCCAGGAAGAGTGAACACAACACCGGCAGCAATACTTTCACCGGCCGAACCTGTTGTTTGTATAATATTATTTTCAAGAATGGTTGTTTTTAAAAATTTTCTTCCCAGGGTTATTGCGATGACAGCAATTGGGATCGAAGCAGATACTGTAAGTCCTGCTTTTAGTGCAAGGTATACTGTAGCTGCACCGAATATAATACCAAACGCAGCTCCGGTCAGGATGGATTTTACGGTAAACTCAGCCATTTTGGTTTCCGGGGCAACAAAAGGTCTGAAATTGCTTTGCGGTGCAGACATAGCAGTTTGTTTTAGTGCAGGGAAGATAAGAAAATTCGTGTTGAGTCCCCGGTCATTCCCCCCTTAATCATCCGGCACCTGCTTGTGCAATAGAACTCCGGGCATTCTATTCAGTTCACACCCTTTTCTTTCATGATTTTATTCAGCCACTTCAGCATGGCAAAGCACATTGCTGCAGCCAACATTAACAGGCCGAAATTAACCCAGAAAAAACCTGATTTTTGATTGTATGTATCCCAGAGTGACGACAGCACACCTGAAAGTTTATTCCCGATCGAAGTAGCGAGAAACCAGCCTCCCATCATCAAAGAAGTAATGCGTACGGGACTCAGCTTCGATACCAGAGAAAGCCCCATCGGGCTCAGCAGCAATTCACCAATGGTGATCACTCCATAACTGGAAATAAGCCACAGCACACTGGCTTTTTCCGTGCCATTCCTGCTGGCATACACAGCAGCCACCATAACCAATGCCGATAAACCTGAGATAAAAAGCCCAAATGCAATTTTTGTTGCAGTAGAGGGTTCCTTGTTTCTTCGCCGCGTCCACGTAAAGAATGCAACGATCAGTGGGGTGAGAAATATGACCCAGCCTGGATTGATGGATTGGCTCAGATTAGTAGCCCACAAACTCACTTTTTCTCCTTCAGCCGGCTTTTTGTGTGCCGGAATATTTTTAAAATAAACGGGATAATTCAGCTCCTTTACAATTTTTCCATTTTCTTTTTGTAAGCGAAACTGATCATCGTACCGGGCTACCGAATCTTTTGAATACGTAATGGTCTGCGAAAAATTCAGCTTTTCAAAAACCGCCTTTGCCGCACCGGTTACCTGCCGGTTTGTATATCGGTCAGCCCAGGTATTGAGTGCCGAACCATTTTGCTTAAATACTGCCCAAAACATTACTACCACAGCAAAGATGGCAAGCAATGCCGCAATAGGGCGTTTTTCTTCTTTTGCCGCCCTGAAATAAAGTGAGGCATAAAAATAAAGGACAGGAATACAGGCAAAAAGAAAAGCATCAGTAGAGTCGGAGCCCACCAGGTTGCCGGGAATCAGCCAGCCCAGGATACCTGCAGCAATGGATGGAACAAAAATGGTTGCAATGATTCGGGTCATGGACATATCATTTTTCCCCACTCCTTTTTTTATATCATACGCTTTATAGTGCCTGGTGCCTGTCAGAAAGATGAATACGCCCAGGAACATGCCCACTCCGGCGGCAATGAAAGCGGCACCCCAGCCATAAACAATGTATAATGCAGCGCCAAAAAAATTGCAGATAAAAGCACCGATATTGATCCCCATGTAAAAAATATTATACCCGTCATCCTTTTGTTTCACATATTGTGGCGTGGAATACACATTGCCCAGCAGAGTGGAGATATTGGGCTTAAAGAAACCATTGCCCAGTATCACCATTGTCATTGACAGATAGAGCATCGGAAGGTTATGTACGGACATCAGGCAGTAACCAGCTCCCATCATCAGCCCTCCCATAATTATGGATTTACGGTAACCAAGATACCGGTCGGCAAGTAGCCCCCCGATAAAAGGGGTCAGGAAAACAAGTGCAATGAATGTTCCGTACAGGTCAGCCGATTCAGCCTCTGTCATTGCATAACCGGCTTTTACATCTTTCAGATAAAGTGTAAAAATGCCAATCATGAGATAATAACCAAATCGTTCCCACATTTCAGAAAAAAACAGGAAGGGTAAAGCTTTCGGATGTTTCTTCCACATAACAGAGTATTTTTAAGTGGTCAAGATAACGAAATTGCAAAAAGCCGGAAATAAAATAGGTGGCCCGTGGGCCACCATTATGTAACGAGCAATGAGGCACTACTCTGCCGACCCTGTTTTGTCTTTTACAATTTTGTCCAGCGTTTTCACCCTGGCAAAGATCAAAAGTCCACCAAGTATAGCAGCAATAGCAATGATGCCAAAAAAGATTTTTTTATCGGGCATTTTATCCCAGAAACTTGCCATCACGCCTGCCACTTTGCCGCCAAGCGACGTTGATAGAAACCATCCGCCCATCATAAGGGCTGTTAACCGCTGCGGTGCAAGTTTAGAAACGAAAGATAAACCAATCGGACTCAGGCAAATCTCACTGACTGTAAATATTCCGTACGTAAGAAATAACCAGAATGAACTGGTTTTATGTGTATAGATACTCGGAACAGACATCACTGCAAAAACCATCACCATGGCGCTAAGACCCGCTATGACCAAAGCCCAGGCAAACTTGCTGGCCGTACTGACAGGTTTTCCCTTTCTTGACCTCCAGGCAAAAAATGCAATCAGCAGCGGGGTTAGTGCCACAATAAAAAAGGGATTAATGGATTGAAACAGTTCCGTATTCCCAACTTTGGCCACTCCTCCAGGTGGCCATTGTTCTTTTGGCATGTTGACAAAATAGGGATCAGGGCCCATTGTTTTAAGCGCATTTCCCGAATCATCAGTTACTACTCTCATGTAGTTATCCATGCTATCGGTTTCCCGAAATTCCGTTTTCAGATTTTGAAGCGCATATACTGCATCGGCCGGCTGTTCCATAAATTTAGGGATCGAACGGTCCGTATGAGATTCGGCCCAGATTGTAAGACCGGTAGAGTTCTGATTATAGATTGTCCAAAAAATAATTGATACAGCAAAAATAAATAACAATGCCCCGATCCCTTTTTTATCTTCCGCATTTCCTTTCGTCCACAACCGGGTGTAAAAAATAATTACAGGAACACATGCAAAAATAAACGCATCGTTTGAATCTGATCCCATGACGTTTCCCGGAATCACCCAACCGATAACTCCAAAGATGATCATCGGGAGAAATACAGAAGTAAATATCCTGGATAAAGGCATGTCGCCTGGCTGAACCGGTTTCTTTACATCATATTGTTTTACATGCTTCAGATTAAATGCCAGCCAGATTAATCCGATTATCAAACCAATACCAGCAGCAGAAAATGCCGCACCCCAGCCGATTCTGTTTCGAAGAATGGCAGCAACAAAGTTGCACACCAGGGCGCCAATGTTGATGCCCATGTAAAAAATGTTGTACGCATTATCTTTCAGCGGCCGTAAATCTTCCCGGTTATACATATTGCCCAGTAACGTGGAGATATTCGGCTTAAAGAATCCATTCCCGATAATAATGCATGCCAGAGAAAGATACATGCTGGTATCGCCGGGCAATGCCAGCCCCAGGTATCCGGCTGCCATCAGCGAGCCCCCCAAAAAAATTGATTTAATATATCCAAGATACCGGTCGGCAATCAAACCACCGATAAATGGAGTTAAATATACAAGAGCGATAAATGTACCTACCACATCGGCACCCATGGCACGGGGCAGGTCTTTGCCGGTATCACTGATCAGGTAAAGTAATAAAATACCCACCATTAAATAATAGCCAAACCGCTCCCACATTTCTGTAAAAAATAAAACCATCAGACCTTTTGGGTGTTTGCCGGTTTGCTGTACCGTAAGTTGAGGTTGACTCATACCAATTTTTTTGGGGTTATTAATCTGTTTCAGCCATTCAATTAAGTAACCAAAATAAAGAAAAATAACCACTCACAAATTTTTCATCTTCGGTTTAATATATGTACCCGATATTCGCAGGGCCACAAAAACGAAACAGCCCCTTCCTTATGCATATTCTCCTGATTGGATCCGGCGGCAGGGAACATGCCCTCGCCTGGAAGATTGCACAAAGCCCTCTTTGTAAAAAACTGTTCATAGCCCCTGGCAATGCAGGCACCGCAATGTGCGGCACGAATTTACCAATCGCTGTGCATGACTTTGATGCTATTAAAGCCGCCTGCAGGGAACATGCAGTGGATCTCGTTGTGGTTGGCCCCGAAGAACCCCTGGTAAAAGGGATCACCGACTATTTGCGCAGCGACGCTGAGCTTTCATCCCTGCTCCTGATCGGCCCGGGAAAAAAAGGAGCACTACTGGAAGGAAGCAAGTCTTTTGCCAAAGAGTTTATGCACCGGCACCAGATTCCTACAGCAGCCTATAAAGAATTTACACTGGATAATTATTCAGAAGGTGTCAGGTATCTGCAGCAGCATTCGCTGCCCGTTGTACTCAAAGCCGATGGACTGGCAGCAGGCAAAGGAGTGGTGATCTGCGAAAACCACCTGGAGGCATTTGCGGAATTTGAGCTGATGCTGCAGCGGTCAAAATTTGGTGAAGCCGGAAAAAAAGTTGTCGTGGAGCAGTTTCTGACAGGCATCGAAATTTCTGTATTTGTACTTACAGATGGCACACACTACGTACTGCTCCCTGAAGCGAAGGATTACAAACGGGTGTTCCAGGCCGACAAAGGACCAAATACCGGGGGCATGGGAGCCGTGAGCCCGGTGCCTTTTGCAAACGCTGAACTGATGCAGAAAATTGAAGAACGGATCATTCGTCCAACCATCAGCGGACTGCAACAGGATAAGATGGAATACAGGGGATTTATCTTTTTTGGACTGATGATTGTGCAAAACGAACCATATGTGATCGAATACAACTGCCGCATGGGCGATCCCGAAACAGAAGTGGTAATCCCCAGGCTGAAAACCGATCTTGTTTCATTACTGTCCGCAGCAGCCTCGGGCCGGCTGCAGCACAGCACGGTTGAAACTGATGCAAGATCGGCTGTTGCCATCGTGGCAGTAAGTGGAGGCTACCCAGGTGAATATCAAAAAGGATACGAAATAACCGGCACCGAAAATATTGACCCGTCCGATAGTATCTTGTTTCATATGGGAACCACGGAGCAAGACGGAAATATTCTAACAAACGGAGGTCGTGTGCTGTGCATCACATCCTATGGCCGCTCGGTTTTTGATGCTGCTGAAATTTCAAAATACGAACTGGATAAAATTTCGTTCACCGGCATGGAGTACCGCTCCGATATCGGTTATGAATTTTACTGATGGACGTAACTGCACTGTTTGTGCCGATGCCAGCCCTGCTCATCACTACATAAAACGGGCTTCGCCCTCAATGACACGGTAGGGTGACGAAAAAAACCGGTCCACTACTTTGTTGAAATCATCTTTGTACATAATCGGTGTGGAATGTCCCGATGCAGGCAATATCCACAAATAGGCTTTGGGTATGTTTTTATAGATGAAAAGACTGTGTTCCTCCTTTATGACATCATGATCGCCCCCGATCACCAGTGCGGGGCATTGAATTTTTTTAAGATCGCTGACAGAAATGTGCGGCTGCTCACAAAGCAACCGGTATAATTTGAATCCGGTTTTTTCTTTTGCTGTTTTATCTTTTTTCTCCGAAAGCATCTTATACTGCGGTCTTACCATATCCCAAATCTCCTGCGGCACCGCAGTAGTGTCTGGAACAAGATTGGCACCCGTAACCGCCAGTTTCTTTACTTTTTCAGGATGGCGTATGGCCAGCAGCAGCGCATTGATACCCCCGTCGCTCCAGCCCATTACATGTGCCGAATCAATGTTCATTGCAGTGAGCAGTGCTGCATAATCATCTGCCATCATCTCATACGTCAGTGAGTCCCCATTGTCAACCGATCTTCCCTGGCTTCGGCTGTCCGCAATAATCACTTTGTATTTCTTCATGAAGTACGGGATCTGGTAAATAAAATTGCTGATGCTGCCGCCATTACCGTGAATGATCAGCAGCGGCTCTCCTTCTCCATACACTTCACAGTACATCTGAAATCCACGGATGTTAAAGCTACGCCCTGCCTGCTTATGATTACCGTATGGATGATGAACTGTATCAGCCAGCGCAGCTTCATACTCTGTAGCTATTTTGATAACATCAACCTGGGCGTTGGCAACAGCAGAAAGAAAAAATGCTGCAAGACTCAGTAAAAAATAACTTTTCATAAATAGAGTTTTTGAGAATAAAGTTACAACGCTCTGAAATGTAATGCTCTTGTAGCATGGTAGGAGCCGGCGCAAAATAATGGTAGGCCGGTACGGGTAACCTGGATGTATAGCGAACTCCCTGACCCCGACAACTACCCAGGAACCACCGGTTATCACCAAATTCAAATGATGTCGACAGTCTGATGAGAAACGACTGAGCCCCCCTGTATGTATAGCCAAGGCCCGGCACCACATTAACTCCAATAAAGCTGCCATTGCCGCTTTTGGCATTGTAAAATCCAGATTTACATTGGGGCCTATATACCATTCCAGTCCGCTGGCGCACGAATAAAGTGCGACGATTTTTTTTAAGGCATTTGATGCAGATTCCCCGCTTCCGGAAATAGCTGATGCCCTCAAGGGCATTGCAGTCGCTGATATTAATGTTTCAGCAAATTGCCTCCGCCATCCCACACTTTTATACCCAGCGCAGCTTGGGTACAGGGCAGCGCTTATTGTTTATAGCAGCCC
The DNA here is from genome assembly GCA_964473035.1 of uncultured Chitinophaga sp. Lineage (GTDB taxonomy): Bacteria > Bacteroidota > Bacteroidia > Chitinophagales > Chitinophagaceae > JJ008. The sequence continues at coordinate 32,424 of CAYYMK010000018.1, read as the reverse complement.
GGCTATCAGGGCAATGGAAAACAGGATGATAAATACGGCCACAAGGGTCTGGAAGAAAGGCATAGTAACTTTTTTCAGAAGGCGGTTTCCGGCCCATGCACCTGCAAATGCCGACAGGGTAGCTGCAGCCAGCCAAATCTCATTCAGTTCGTTTCCTGCTTTCTGTATATTGACTGAATATACGCTGAGCCTCGATACATCAATGAGGCAGGCAATGGCAATACCGGTGGCAATAAACTGCTCTTTCGACATTTTTAAACGCAGCAGAAATACACTTCTCAATGCCCCCTGGTGGCCACTCAGTCCGCCAAAAAAACCACTCAGCAAACCTCCAAAAGGCAGGTATTTTTTATCCAGTGCCATGTTTTTGAGGGCGGGAATCAGTTCAAAACAAGCGAAAATGATCATCAAAATCCCAACAACCAGTTTCAGGGCTGTGATAAAAAAGGTGCGGCTCCCCAGCTGATAACTGGCAAGAGGCTCGCCCTGACCCAGGTAGTTCAGCAGCATAGCTCCTGCAATAGCTGCCAGAACTGATGGCGCCCCAAATCGCAGGAGCACGGCGCCGTTGATGTGCTTTATAAACAGGAATAGCTTAAACAGATTATTCAAAAAATGCACAATGGCCGTCATTGCTATTGCTACATCCAGCCGGAAAAAAAGCCCGAAGACGGGAAGCATCAGAGTGCCAAGACCAAACCCAGAGAAAAGGGTAAGGCCTGAGGCCAGGAGCGCAACACAGCAAATCAGTAAAAGTTCCATACCTGTACCCGGCAAAAATACCAATAGCCATCCATGCCATTTCGGAAAAATTAAATTTATCTGAACAGCAAAAATTCATGTTCCCGTACGGGTTTCTGCTTTGCTAATTCAAATTATTTCCGCCACCTTTGCCATCACCCTGCCTGATGACTGGCAGGCAAACAATTCACTTATATTTTCATGGGACTTTTTAACTGGTTTACACAGGAAATTGCGATTGATTTAGGCACAGCCAATACACTGATCATTCATAATGATGAAGTAGTGGTGAATGAACCCAGCATTGTGGCTCTTGATCGTAACAATCCGAAACAAGTACTGGCCGTAGGGAAAAAAGCGCTGATGATGCATGAGAAAACACATGAAAGCATCCGCACTGTACGGCCCCTGAAGGATGGTGTGATTGCCGATTTCAATGCCGCAGAACTCATGATCAGGGAACTGATCAAACTCGTATATCCCAAAAAGCCCTTGTTTCCTCCAAGCTGGCGTATGATGATCTGCATTCCTTCTTCCATCACCGAGGTTGAAAAAAGGGCAGTACGTGACAGTGCCGAACAAGCTGGTGCAAAAGAAGTGTACCTGATTCACGAACCCATGGCTGCCGCACTGGGAATTGGCATTGACGTAGAAGAACCCGTAGGAAATATGATCATTGATATTGGCGGAGGTACCACTGGTATTACAGTTATTGCATTGGCCGGTATTGTATGCGACCAAAGCATCCGCATAGCCGGAGATGAGTTTACGGCCGATATTATGGAAGCGCTGCGCCGCTATCACAGCTTGCTGATCGGTGAGCGAACAGCCGAGCAAATTAAGATACAGGTGGGTGCTGCCATGAAAGAAATTGATAACCCACCGGAAGATTTTGCAGTCAACGGCCGCGACCTGGTAACCGGAATTCCCAAGCAGATCATGGTCAGCTACCAGGAAATTGCTGAAGCGCTTGATAAAAGTATTTTTAAAATTGAGGAGGCCATCCTGAAAGCCCTGGAACAAACACCACCCGAACTGGCCGCCGATATTTACCGCAGAGGCCTGTACATTACAGGTGGCGGCGCCCTGCTGCGGGGACTCGATAAGAGACTGAGCAGTAAAATAAAACTCCCGGTACATATTGCTGATGACCCTCTGAAGAGTGTGGTACGGGGTACAGGTATTGCCCTGAAAAATTACAACAAGTATCCTTTTGTCATGAGATAAGCACAAGGCAGTACCGGAAGAGTAATTGTTGCTTGCCGGATGAAACCCTGTACTTCGTACTTTTGAACTCAAACCCGCCACGTTGCGTAACGTATTTCTGTTTCTTAACCGGTACAAAACTTTTTGCAGTTTCCTGTTTTTACAGGGAGTAGCGCTCTGGTTTTTATTCAGCTACAACCGCTTTCACCGTGTCAGGTTCCTGGGTATTGCAAATGAAATTACCGGGCGCATCAATACAAAATATAATAAGGCAAGAAGTTATTTTTTTCTCCGGGAAGAAAACCGTAGAGTTCACCACTTTAACGATTCGCTGCTCAACCTGCTTCCCCGAAATTATTCATGGCACGACACAACCGTGTCAACCATGACAGATACAACGCAGCAGTTGCCGGGTGAACGATACCGCAGATACCTGGCACGCCCTGCCACAGTAGTATATCAAACAGTCAATGCGCAAAAGAATTTTATACAGGTAAACCGCGGCAGCAGTCAGGGCATTAAGGATAATATGGCAGTCATCAGTTCCGATGGCGCCGTGGTGGGGATTGTGGTCAATACCAGCAGTAATTTCGCACAGGTGATGAGTTTGCTGCATGTACAAAACTCCGTAAGCGCCTCTCTGAAACGAAGTGGGGAGTATGGCACTGTTGATTGGGACGGAAAAGATCCCCGATACCTCACTCTTAAAAAAATTCCTAAAACCGCATCGGTTAAAACCGGTGATACGGTGCTCACAAGCCCGGTTTCGTTTAACTATCCTCCCGGGTATTTTGTAGGTACAGTTTCCGGCATAAAACTGGACCAGGTATCCGGCATGTACGAACTGCGCATCCTTGCGGCCGCGAACTTTCAGCGGCTGGAGCAGGTACACATCCTGGAAAACCTTGACCTTACCGAACAAACCCAACTGAACCGCGACACACAAAAGAAAATGGACCTGGCTGTTAAAAGCATCAAGTGAAAAATGTTTTACGATATGTCGTACGCTTTTGCCTGTTACTGGGTTTACAAGTCTATTTATTGAACAAGATCCCGCATCTGCACAAATTCATTACACCCTACCTGTATTACCTTTTCATACTCTGGCTACCCTATTCCCTTTCGCGGCAGTGGCTGCTGATCACCGGATTTCTGACCGGCCTGACACTCGACTATTTTACGATGACCCCCGGCCTGCATGCTGCAGCCTGCACATTAATTGCATATGTACGGCCTGTCCTGATCAATATTCTGACTCCGAAAGACAGCTCGGAATTTAACTACAGGGAACCATCATCCAAAGCGATGCAATGGGCACCCTACACTGTATATGTATTTGTACTTACCTTGCTGCACCACAGCTATATGGTATTGCTGGAGTGGCTGAGTTTTGGTAGCTTCCTCGATTTTATCATCAAAATAATAGCAACCACCGGCATCAGCATGTTGCTGATTTTTATAGTGGAATTACTGATTCCCAGAAAACTTCCTTACCGGACAAATACGGCCTGATAGTAACAGAGTCTTATCATTTTTCTAAACTTTCCTGCTCCGCTAAATAGATTTGGAAACCCTGTTGCCTAATTCGTATTTTGCATTATTGTAACTAATTACTTCATGCTCTATTCCCGGTAGCCGCCGGACGTGTATTTGCACCCCATGCCTGTGTTTAACCAATCAAGAAGCCGTATCATCCGCCTCCTTATTCTGATTGTGTTTCTCGTTATGGCTGCCCAGCTTTTTTACCTGCAGGTTATCTCCGGAAAGTTCAGGCAAATGGCAGACGATAACGCCATCCTGCGCAAGACAATTTATCCGCCCCGTGGACTTGTGTACGACAGGCACGGAAACGCCATTGTAAATAATACATTGACACACGACCTGATGGTAACGCCTGCCCAGTTGAAAGGGATTGACACTCTCTTTCTGTGCCGCTTGCTGGAAATGGATACCGTCGAATTCAGAGAACGGGTTATTACCGCTATTATTAAAAACAGTTCGCAAAAGCCCTCGGTGTTTGAAGCCACCCTTCCGCCTCATAAATTTGCCCGCATTCAGGAAAACCTCTGGAGGTTTCAAAAAGCATTTTATATACAGGAACGTCCCATTCGTTCTTACCCGTTTGATGCAGGTGCCAATATTTTCGGTTATCTGGGCGAAGTAGATACGAGCTACCTGAAAAAACATGCCGAGGATGGATATGTAAGCGGCGACTATGCAGGTATGACCGGGCTGGAGGCAAGCTATGAAAAAGTACTGATGGGTAGGCGTGGCGTACAGTATCTGATCAAAGACAATTTCAGCAGGATAAAAGGATCTTATGAAGGAGGCAGCATGGATGAAGCAGCTGCAGCAGGCAGCAACCTGTACACAAGTATTGACATAGATCTGCAGCAACTGGGCGAAAAACTTCTTAGCAATAAAGTGGGATCCATCGTTGCCATTGATCCCAAAACTGGCGGCATTCTTGCAATGGTGAGCAGCCCCACTTACAACCCCGGTTACCTCTCAGGCTCTGAAAGAAGAAAACATTTTTCAGAATTATACACCGATCCGCGGTTGCCATTGCTCAACAGGGCGGTCAATGCCAGCTACTCTCCAGGTTCCACGTTCAAAACCCTGCAGGCCCTGGTAGGTCTTGCCGAAGGTGTGATCAGTACCCGTACCACATTCAGTTGCGGTGGCGCTTTTTATGGTTGCGGCAGCAACAAGCCCATGGGTTGTCTCGACCCGGGAACCTATTACCTGTCCACCGGCATTACCCACTCCTGCAACACATATTTTGCCAATGTAATGCAGCGGGTCATCAACAATCCAAAATATCCGATGGTTGACAGCAGCCTCAGGGTTTGGAATAAATATATGGCAGCTTTCGGACTTGGCCATAAACTGGGAGTTGATGTGCCCACAGAACGGGCTGGCATGATTCCAACGCCTGAATTTTTTAATAAACAATATGGAGCAGGCAAATGGGGGTTCTGTACTTTCCGGTCGGTCAGCATCGGGCAGGGCGAAGTCACTACCACACCCCTGCAAGTTGCCAATGAGATGGCCTATATTGCCAATAAGGGCTGGTATTATATTCCGCATGTGGTTGATTCAATAGAAGGAGGTGATCCATTTGGGTTGCTTGAAAAGTTTAAAACCCCCATCCAGCCCATCCAACTGGCCGATAGTATTTTTGAGGTGGTGCATGAGGGCATGCAGGGTGTGATGGAAACAGGTACAGGCCGGGGTTCCAGGGTAGAAGGAATAAATATTTGCGGTAAAACAGGAACCGTGGAAAATTATTATCGTGGTGTGAAGCAGCCTAATCACTCATTCTTTGCCGCCTTTGCCCCGAGGGAAAACCCCAAAATTGCAATCATGTGTGTGGTTGAAAACTCTGGCAGATTTGGAGGTACATACGCCGCTCCTATTGTCAGCCTCCTGATCCAGAAATATCTTACCGATACCATCTCGGCCAAATGGCAGGCAAGAATGGATGCAATTATTAAAACAAACCTGATTCCCAAAATGATGCGGGACAAAATGCATCAGCAGGACTCTATACGCCATACCAGGCAGCAGGAAAAAGAAATGGCCAGAAATCTCACAAACATTAAAGACACCCTTCAGTCTGAAGATAACCTGACCGAAACAGAAGTAAGATCGGGCCACCGGAAAGAAAACAATCCGCAGGACACTGCAAATAATAAAAAGCAGGGTCAAAAGAACCTGATACTTACTGATACTTCCAGAAAACGAATTGTTCCCGGCAGGGATACTGCAAAAACAAATGCCACCCAATGACCCAGCAAAGCCCTGCCATATCGAAAGGAATAGACTGGAGCCTGGCGGGCATCTACCTGCTGCTGGTCAGCATCGGGCTGACTGCAATATTTGCTGTCACCTATAAAGAAGGTGATCCTGTTTTGCAAAGCTTCCTGAGGTTCGGCACAGATTACAGCAAGCAATTTTATTTCTTCCTTGCCGGCAGTTTCCTGGGACTGCTGATCCTGTTGTCTGACAGTAAGTTTTTTTCCGCAACGGCCAACCTTGGATATGCATTGGGCATTTTTTTATTACTGCTGGTTTTCCCCTTTCATTCAAAAATAAAAGGTACTGAATCTATCATCCGCCTTGGGGCATTCAACTTTCAGCCCGCTGAATTTTGTAAAATTTTTGTGGCGCTGGCACTGGCAAAGTTTCTATCCCGGCCGGAAACGGATTTTACGAAATTGAAAGCACAGTTCACCGCATCTGCCATCATCCTGCTGCCAGCAGCACTATCCATGCTACAGAACGAAACCGGGCTGGCAATTGTATATTTTTCTTTTTTTATCGTGTTGTACAGGGAAGGGCTTCCCTCATTCATCATACAGGCCGTACTGGCAACAGTCATCCTGATCATCTCTGCTATTTTAATTGACCCGGATATCCTCGCCATCATCCTTACTGGTCTGGCCATTGGCAGCATTTATTTTTTCAGAAGACAGATCAAAAGAAACCGACGCCTGCTGAGCAGCATTGTGTTGTTATGGCTGTTTTGTGTGGGCCTGCAGCGTTTCGCCGTTCCTTATCTCTTTGATCATGTGCTGCAGAAACACCAGGTGGAACGGATTTACAATCTTTTTGGTAAAGAAAATCCATATGCTGTTCATACAACGACAGAAGGTGAAGAAGAGCTCAGGAAAAAAAGAGAAAGCGGCACAAGTTACAATGTACGGCAGTCAAAAATTGCAATCGGCAGCGGCCGCATTTTTGGCAAAGGATTGCTGAATGCCACGCAAACACGATATGATTTTGTACCGGAGCAGCGCACCGATTTCATTTTTTGTACCATCGGTGAGGGGTTTGGTTTTTCCGGAAGCTTGATTTTGCTGGCATTGTACCTCTTGTTATTATTCAGAATTATTCGCATAGCAGAACGTCAAAGAAGTACCTTCAGCCGATGCGTAGCCTATGGTACAGGATCTGTCTTGTTTTTTCACATTGCCATTAATATTGCCATGACCATCGGGCTGGCACCGGTCATTGGCATTCCTCTTCCGTTTATCAGTTACGGAGGCACTTCCCTGGTCAGCTTCACCATCATGCTGGCCATCCTGATGCGGCTTGATGCCGACCGGCACATGGTGTTGAGATGATGAAGCCGTTCCTTCTTATTCCGCCGGATTCAGTTAACTTTTCACAAATTTCAATATGCAAATCATACCACTATCAGAGGGCAAGTTTACCATTGACAAAAGCAAGCAGTTTATCCCTTTTGATGATACGCAGCACCGGCTGCACGACAGGCCACAGGGCAGTCTGCTGGTAGAGGTGCAGCCTTTTGTTATATTAACTGCAGCTGATGTCATTCTACTGGATACGGGTCTTGGATACGAAACCGGTGGCATCATGCAACTACACTGGAACCTGGCAGCTGCGGGCATACAACCCGATACTGTCAGCAAGGTCCTCCTCTCGCATCTGCACAAAGATCATGCAGGTGGTGTGTCAACAGGCACAGGGCTCAGCAACAGGCAGCTTGCATTTCCACAGGCCAACTATTATGTGCAGCGCAGTGAACTGGCACATGCATTTGAAAAAGGCATGCCTTCATATGCGCCCGATGAACTGGAATGCCTGCGCACTGAGGATCGTGTGCAGCTACTGGACGGAGATGGAAGCATAAACGGTTATATTGAGTATGCAATGACGGGAGCCCATTCTCCATATCACCAGGTATTCTGGATCAGGGAGGGCGACGATACTGTTTTCTTTGGAGCCGATGATGCGCCACAATTACAGCAGATGAAACACCGGTTTGTTGCAAAATATGATTTCGATGGCAGGAAAGCCATGGCACTGCGACAGCAATGGTGGCAACAGGGAAGGGAAGAAAACTGGACCTTCTTATTTTTTCATGATGTGAAAAACCCGGTTTGGAATTTTAAATAAGCAAAACCATCCGGGATAAATCTTTTCTACCGCATAGAACACAAAGTACCGCTGCAACCTTTGCGTGAGTCTTTGCGATCTCTACGGTTTGTTTTTTCATCGCAAAGAATGCAAAGATATTCGCGGAGAATAACGCCGTAAACATGGTGAAATACAATATAAATAAAAGCTTGCCAGGCTGGCGCCGCTATTAACAAAAGTCTCCGGAACTCCCCAACACCAACTATGTATCAGACCGGTGTTTTAAAAAAAAGAGGCTTCCGGAGCCGGATCGCCTCTTTTGCAACGGTTAATGGTAAAGACAGGACTCCTCAATATAATGAACGCACAACTACTTTTTCTTATCTGATGTGAATGTAAAGCTAAGACTGATGCGGTACCACAGGTTTTTTAAATTACAGAATTATTGGAAACATCATTTTCCGAATTATTGTAAAAGCAAATAATGGAGTAAATGATATTCAGGTAGTTAAGAATATTTTTTTTATTCATAAATTTGTGCCATCTTTTAGCATCTGAACCAAAAAGATAGGGCATTTGCCAAACCTGAATCATTCAAAACCTGATTGTGAAATCAACTTCATCTTTTCTGTGGCGGCTGATCCGAACAATGACTGCAAATGAAAAAGTATACTTTAAGAGAAACTTCGCAGCAAGCGGCAGCAGACTCAAACCTCTATACCTGCAGCTGTTTGATGCCGTTGCAGCGCAAAAAATATATAATGAAGATGATATTCTGCGAAAACTAAAACCCGGGCTCAACAAAAAAAATATTGCCTTTCAAAAATATTACCTGCAGCAACAAGTATGTAAAGCCATCGCCGGTTATGATAACCGGAACAGCTCGGGCCACGATATTTACAACCAGATTCTGTTGATCCGGGTATACCGAAAAAAAGGGCTGATTGAGGAAGCACATGCCACATGGAAAAAAGCAGTGTCGCAGGCTCGCAATTCCGAATCCTATGCCCTGCTCCACCTGCTGAAAACAGAATTTGAAAAAATGGTTCTGTTTAGCAGCGAACTAACAAGCTATGATGAGCTGCATACCATTTTCAAGAGTAATATCATAACCTATAGTGAATATTCAGAAATGATCACCCTGAGGGATATTTATACCGAAATATTGTTGTTGAAACGAAAATCTCACTTTGATCTGGATCCCGCACTTCACCGCCGGGTAGCACAACTGCGCAGCCAGGTACGATCTGCTCATACCGCCACTACAAAAAAATCATTCTGGCTTCGCCACTACTATACCATGAGCAAGGCCACACTCCTGTACCTGTCACAAAATCACAAAGCTGCCTTTTCCCTGTTGCAACAAATGTGGAGTGACTGGAAGAAAAACAAGGTGTTTACGGAAACCTCGGGCGAATTTTACATTGAATTACTGTACATGATCAACTATGCAGGCATTTCAACAGGCAATTACAGCTATGTGATGGAGATATTCAACGACCCACTCAATGACGGAATAAAAGAAGATGTTCTAAGGGCAAATTTTGAAGTCATCAAATTCCTTGCACTGAACCGGATTTACAACAAAACTGCACAGTATAGCGATGTTTCCCGGCTGAGCAAAGCGACAAAAATCAAACTCAGCCAATGGGAACCACTACTGAATACAGACCTGAACCGCACCGCCTATCTTTCACTGGGTATTGCTTTTTTTGTTCTGGAACAATACACCGATGCATTTTCACATTTAAAAAGAGGATTAACTTACTTCAAACAAGGCACCAGGAATGAACATACAACAGTGGCAAACATACTGCTGCTCCTCACCGTTTATTGTATGAACAACCCGGCCCTGTTTGATGCCCAGTACCAGTCTACCTACCAGTACTTTTATAAACGGAACAAAAAACAGCCCTGCGAAACAGCACTGCTCCAGTGCATACGCCGCACTTTTTACCTGCACGACAATCACAGCAAGATAGCCGAATACCAAAAAGCCCTTGTAGTATTGGATGCACATAAGAACGAAGTCGTACAGAAGCAAATGTTAAGTATGTTTAATTATCATGGATGGCTGCTGAGCCGCACCCAAAACATCAGCTACCGCCAGTTCGTGGAGCACAGGGTTGGGGAAAGAAAAAAAATCAATCAGAAATGAATACAGAAATCTCAGCGCTCCTGCAAAGATTCGAAAATGTTCTTGGCGGTGACCCATGGTATGGCCATTCCGTATATAACCTTCTGGATGAATTGGATGTTCATAAAACATCCATCAGTCTTCCCGGTACTACACAGACGCTTACCGCCCTGCTTTGGCATATGAATCACTGAACTTTATTTTGCCCGAACCGTATATTTTACGAAACCAATAGCGAAATGGCCGCAGCAGAAACAGTGCAAAAAAAACGGATTCTAATTTAATCAGCCGGGAACAGGAACTGGCCCTCTTCAAAAAACCGCATGTGTTGCTGGCAGATACGTTAATAAAAAAGGGATGACGTATTTCTGGATAAAATAGTGGATGGTCAGAAATTTTATTTTCCGGTTTATCCTGCATGGCCTTGCAGATCACAATATCTACCATGCCGGGCAAGTGGCATTGCTGTACAAGTAATTGAAATAACTGCGAACCGTATTGATTTTGCCAAAACGATGTTTTATCTTTCATGATGCATTATTCCGTGCATTTCTGGAAGAAGGCTCCGTTTGTAAAAATTGTACTTGCTTTTGCCGCAGGCATTCTTGGGCAATGGTATGTACACCCCCCTGTGTCTTTCTGGATCATTTCAGGCATTGCTGCTGCAATGCTGCTGGCTATCTTTTCATTGGTATACATTCCATCCAGATATCGCTTCCGGCAGATACCGGGCCTGCTGGCCATGCTGGCTCTCCTTTCGGCTGGCGCATTGGTCGCATGGAAAAAAGATATCCGGAACAACCATCGGTGGTTGGGGCATCGTTATGAAAAAGATGATGCTGTTGTAGTCGTACTGGAAGAGCCTCCTGTAGAAAAAACTAAGTCGTATAAAGCAGATGCAAGAGTTATTGCTATAGTGCAGGAGGGTAAAACGATTCCAGCCCATGGTCACTTGATTTGCTACTTTCAAAAGGATACATCACAAAATGAAAGTACAGCCGCTTCGCTTTCATATGGCAGCAAATTAATTTTCAGAAAACCACTGCAGGAAATTAGCAATGCGGGTAACCCTGGCGGGTTTGATTACAAAAGATACTCCCTTTTCAGAGGCTTTACCCACCAGGTGTTTTTAAAGCAGACAGAATATGTGCGCCTGCCGGGCAGCAGTACAAACCGGGTAAAAAAAATCATTTTCTCCATCCGGGAAAAAATCATCAGCATTTTACAAACCCACATCCCCGGTCATAAGGAGTCGGGCCTTGCCGAAGCCCTTCTTATCGGATATAAAGATGATCTGGAACAATCGCTGGTTCAATCATACACCAATACAGGTGTGATACACATCATTGCCATTTCCGGGCTGCACCTTGGATTAATATACTGGTTACTCGTTCAGCTCTTAAAACCCTTGCTCCGAAGCCGAAAAACCAGATGGCTCAGACCGGTACTCATCCTTTGCGGCTTATGGGCATTTTGTTTCCTTGCCGGTGCACAGCCATCGGTACTGCGGTCGGCAGTTATGTTTTCCTTTATTGTGCTGGGCGAAAGTTTCAGCCGTAAATCTTCCATCTTTAACAGCATGGCTGCATCGGCTTTTCTGCTTTTGTACATCAACCCTTATTGGCTATGGGATGTAGGCTTTCAGTTATCCTATGCTGCAGTAGCCAGCATCCTGGTGTTCATGCGGCCGGTGTACAACTGGTTTTATTTTTCAAAAAAACTGCCTGATTTTATCTGGAAGCTCAACTCCGTTACCATTGCAGCACAGGTTTTCACACTACCTATCAGCATGTATCATTTTCACCAGTTTCCGGTCTTGTTTATAATTACAAATTTCCTGGCAGTTCCCCTTTCCAGTGCGATTCTGCTCACCGAAATCCTGCTGTGCGGCATTTCTTTTATCCCGTTCATTGCCACGATGACAGGAAAAGTGCTTTATGGAGGCATCTGGTTCATGAATACCTGGGTAGAAAGCGTGGAAAGAATTCCGGGATCGCTTTGGGATGGGTTGTATGTGTCGCTGATACAGGCATTATTGCTATTGCTTTTTACCGCCAGCTTCAGTTATTGGCTGATGGAAAAAAACAAAAGGGCATTACATTGGTCGCTGATGCTGTTTCTTTGCTTTGCAGCATTGAGAAGCTTTTCTTTTGTGCAACGAACAAACCAGCAGAAAATAGTAGTGTATAATGTGCCGCAAAAAACAGCTATTGATTTCATCAGCGGAAGAAATTTCCTATTTGTAGGCGACAGTGATCTGCTGCAGGAAGGATTTGCCCGCAATTTTCACCTGAAGCCTTCCCGAATATTACACCGTGTTGCACGAACAGAAGACCTGAACGGATTTTTTGCAGACGGCCCATATATTCAGTTTCTAAACAAACGCCTGCTGCTGACAGGTGAAACCATTTCCTTTGTGCCCGTGGCAGCCAAACAGGCTGTGGATGTGCTGGTAGTAACCAAAAATCCCAAGTTATATTTCAGCAGGCTTGCTACAGCCCTTCAGATCAGGCAGGTTGTCTTTGACGGATCATGCCCGGCATGGAAAGTAAAGTACTGGAAAAAAGACTGTGATTCTCTAAAGATACCCTGGCACGATGTACGTACTCAAGGTGCTTTTGTGATGAACCTACGGTAACTTACCTTTGCCCCTCCTGCTTTGACTGGTTTCTCAATTTTCAAACTGCTATGGCAAAAAAAATTCAGACTGCACTGATTTCTGTTTATTACAAAGACGGACTGGACGCTCTTGTACTTACCCTTGCAACGCAGGGCGTTCAAATGTTTTCGACCGGAGGCACGCAGGTATTTATCGAAAAGTTGGGACTACCGGTCACACCTGTAGAAACCATTACCAATTATCCATCCATTCTTGGGGGCAGGGTCAAGACGCTTCACCCCCTGGTTTTCGGCGGTATATTAGGCAAAAGAAACGATCCGCAACATATAGCAGACATGCAGCAATACAAAATTCCTGAAATAGACCTGGTGATTGTGGACTTGTATCCTTTTGAAGAAACTGTGAAAAATACAACAGATGAAAACGCCATCATTGAAAAAATTGATATCGGAGGCCCTTCTATGCTCCGTGCAGCAGCAAAAAATCATAAGGACGTAGTAGTACTTGCAGATAAGAAAGATTATACAGAGCTGAATCAGATTCTCAACGACCAGCAGGGATCAACCACACTGGCGCAACGCAGGGCATTTGCCATCAAAGCATTCGATGTCTGTACTGCATATGACAACGCCATCTCCTGTTATTTTCACGGTACAGCAATCCAATCTTCGTTCAATAAGCCGGAAAGAACCCTTCGCTATGGCGAAAACCCGCACCAGCAGGCTGTTTTCCGGGGCAGCCTTGATGAAATTTTTGAACAATTACATGGTAAAGAGCTTTCCTACAATAACCTGGTGGATGCAGACGCTGCGGTGCATTTGATCAACGAGTTCAGCGATACAACATTTGCCATTATCAAGCATACCAATGTATGCGGGATAGCTCAAAGAGCTACGGTGAAAGAAAGCTGGGATGCCGCATTGGCCGGTGACCCGGAATCAGCCTTTGGAGGAGTATTGATTTGCAATAACCGCATTGATAAAGCCACAGCAGATGCCATCAGTGAAATATTTTTTGAAGTGCTGATTGCCCCTGAATTTGAAACAGAAGCCTTATCAGTATTGCAGGGCAAAAAAAACAAGATATTACTGAAACAAAAAACCGGATCCGGAACACAGGCCAACGAAATGCACAGATCTATACTGAACGGCGTTCTTTTTCAGAAAACCGACAAAGGCAATTTTTCCGAGTGGATCGAAGCAGGAGGAAGAGCATCCAGCATGACAGAAAAAGAAGACCTCAAGTTTGCCAACCTTATTTGCAAGCATCTTAAATCCAACGCCATTGCCCTTGTGAAAAACCGGCAACTGATTGGTAAAGGCTGCGGACAAACCAGCCGCATTGATTCACTGAGGCAGGCTATTGAAAAAGCCGGTCAGTTTCAATTCGACCTAAATGGCGCCGTACTGGCAAGTGATGCTTTTTTCCCATTTGATGATTGTGTGAAACTGGGACATGCTGCCGGAATTACAGCATTTATTCAACCGGGAGGATCCGTAAGAGATAAAGACTCTATAGAATATTGCAGAGAAAAAAAGCTGGCAATGGTGATGACCGGAATGCGGCATTTCAGGCATTAGTTTCCCGTAATTTTTTCTGTGTCATTTACCCGGTTACAAACCAGGTTTCTACAAAATAGAAGCCACCGATAACATGAATATTTTCGATTTTCATAAATCAATTCTTCAGACTTCTGCTGATTATGTAAAGAAACTGGCCGCATTCAACCCGCTTACCATCCGGAAAAAAGGAACAAGGGCCAAGGCATTCTTTGCTCTTGCATTGGTTTGTATTTTCTGGGGTACCACCTGGATTGCATCAAAACAGGGTGTGCAGCATATGCCTGCTTTGCAACTGGCCGGTATCAGACAGTTTATTGCCGGATTACTCTATGTGGGATTTTTTGTTTTCAAAAAAACACCGCTGCCCAAAGGAAAAGAATGGATTCCCATTCTCATTCTCAGCCTGCTGAATTTTATACTGAGCAATGGACTTAGTACCTGGGGTGTAAAATATATTTCTGCCGGGCTGGGTTCTATCATGGCTGCTATTTTCCCATTGTGGCTTGTAGTCATCGGATTACTGACCTCCAGTGAAAAACTACCATGGAAGGCTATCCTGGGCCTGCTGCTTGGATTCAGTGGTGTGTGTGTCATTTTCTATGATCACCTTTCTGATTTTCTAAACCCCGAATTTCTGAAAGGCATTCTTTTGTCATTAGCAGCTACCTGGACATGGGCTTTTGCCACGCTGTACACCAAGCAACAGGCCGCTCATTTCAATCCTTATTTCAGCCTCGGACTTCAGATGATGATTGCTGGTCTTGTACTTTCCGGATTGACCAATGTAACCGGATCTGCGGTGCCACTGACTGCCATTCCCTGGCAATCATGGGCAGCCATTGCATACCTTGTCATTTTTGGTTCACTGATTGCTTTTGTATGCTACCTTTATGCATTGCAAAACCTGCCCACGGAACAGGCCTCCATTTATGCATACATCAACCCCATCGTTGCCGTATTTTTCGGATGGCTGCTTTTTGGAGAGTCAGTTACAATTTATATCATCCTTGGCGGATTGATTACATTATTTGGAGTGTACCTGGTGAACCGGGCTTTTAAAAATGTGCCGCCTCCCGAACAGCCGGAAACAGAAGGCGTTTAAAGCTGGCGTGGCATAGAAAAATCTTTTGCCACATGTTGTAGAAAAGTTGCATAGGATTCTCTCCATCCCCGAAACATCGGGTCGGTGCCTAAAAAGGTATTGTGCCAGATGCTGATCAATGTTCCATTTACTTTTTTTACTTCCGTATAATATTGCAGCATTTCATCCAATGCCTGTGCAGCGGTATTGCGTTGCTCAAAAAAGGAGTTGGCTTCCATATAGCAAAAGGGAAAGATCTGCAGTGCTGTAGTTTGTTCCTGTTCCAGGTCGTACCAGTAAAAGGGCATTGCTACAGATGCCCGAAAACCATTGATACTGCCGTATCCCATAGAATAATCTTCACGGATGCCGGCAGCCAGCAGGTGCCTGTATGTTTGAGGCAACGTAAATCTGATAAAATGCTGGCGTGAAGCAATGACTTTCACACCAGTGATCTTTTCAATTGTCTCTTTTTCCTGCAAGATTAATTCCGGAGCATCGCTGCTGCGCCAGGATGGATGCACACCCGTTTTGTACTTTTCTGTATGCTGCCGAATGAGTGCCTGTAAGGCAATTTTTTGCGGCAGAATATTCCTGTCATACTTACTGATGCGGCGGGCCACCAGGAAAAAATACCTGGGTTGCAGTTTGTGCGGACGGTGCAGATCCTGTATCCAAGAGAAAGAGTCAAACGGATCAGGCTCTTTGCCATCGAGCACCCTGCGTCGCTGCTTAAAACGTTTCAGTCTCCCTTTCAATATATCCTTTACCGCAGCTCCTGCGCTACGCCACCATTCTTTATGCCTGAATGAATATGCTTCATCAATATCATAAGTAGGAATAAAACTAAATGAAGGAGGACGAAAACGAAAAAAAGGAAACATGGCCTGCAAGTGCTTCGCCCATTCATTGACCCAGATATTCACTAACGGCTGATGCAAAAAACCCTCTCGATAAGCCAATGAATTTTCATGGGCATAGCGGTGATACCTGTCTTTTGTATGGGGCAAATATTCTTCATAACGGCTCAGCAGAAAAAACACAGCTGCAAAAATGTCAAATGACAAGTCGCCTTCTGTTTTGAAGAAAGCTTTATACCCGTTGCTGCCAAAGCAGACAACGGGCTGAGCCCTGATCCCAGTTTCGTGCAGCAAGCCGGCCGGCTTAATCCAGAACTCATGCTGTGCAATCCTTTCATCGCTGTAATTTATTTTGTGACCCTGGTATTCCAGGTATTGAATAATATGATCCGTTACAGCAAAAGGCTCACCGGTCATACTGCGGCCAAAAAAACCGGCCATGTATGCAACACGATGGGTCATATGATGGCTGTATATGATCATTCTTTTTTCCTGCGGAACACATAATAATCAGAATCGACTGCCGATGTAAAACTATCCAAACTATACTGTTTACCGAACAAACAAGTCAGATCCTTTAATTGCGGAATATAATACGGATGCTCTTCCCTGTTCCGGCAACTGACAAACAAGCTGGTCAGCCGCTTGCGGACAGCATTATTGAGCCGGGATGTCAGCCTTTTTTTTACATGTGGCAGAGAAATCAATACGACAGCGCCGGGTACCGTAATATTTGAAAGGTCAAATACAAACTTTTTTCTTTTTGCAGGTGGTATGTGTTCCAGTACATCAAACAACAGCACCTGGCGAAAATGCCTACCTCGCATTTGTTCCATACCGCCACAGAACAAGAAGGCCTGAAGCTGATGTTTTTCAAACAAGGCTTGGGCAATACTGATCAATTCATCGCTGGTATCACAACCAGTCACATTAAAACCTTTTTTCACCAGCATCATTGCCTGGCGGCCAAAACCACATCCGTAATCCAGTACCGGCCATTGATTAGAAAAAAAATCATCCACTAGTTTTTCCTGTTGTGCAATTCTTATTTTCATTTCCTGGTACACCCGGCCCTTTTCTGAATAATCAGTTGTCCAGATTTCGGGTTCAGGGCAATTGAGGATCTCAGTGCGCCAGGCGTTGCCAAATCGGTTGTAATATTTTATTTGTGCAGGCATACAGCATGAAGGGTATTCAGGATTACCGGTTGAATCAATTTTTATTTTTTCCGTATTTCTCCTGCCACAACTGGTTGAATGATTTCCGGGGAAAATCCAGTTTGCCCCTGTGGGCAGTCCATGCCTTCAATAAGCCGTTCACAACCCGGTTTTTCAAATTCGTACCGGCCCTATTCATCCATTTCCGGCGCAGCATTGCCATCTTCCACATTTTCCAGGCCATCTTTTCAGTAAATGTTCCAAAGCCATTTTCAACCGACTCCTGCCGGTTTTTCAACAACAATTGATGCAGGTTAATATTTACCGGGCATACTTCTGTGCAGTTTCCACACAACGATGAAGCGAAGCTCAGGTGTTTCCATTCTCCCATTTCTTTCATCTGTGGTGTAAGCACGGAGCCAATGGGGCCGCTGTAGGTGGTTCCATATGCATGCCCTCCTATGTTTTTATATACCGGGCAGGCATTCAGACAGGCGCCGCACCGGATACAGTATAAGCTTTCCCGCATTATTTCATTAGCAAGCACTTTCGTACGGCCGTTATCCAGCAAGATCACATACATGTCCGCAGGCCCATCTGATTCATTCTCCTGCCGTGAACCTGTGATGATGCTGTTGTATACTGTCATCTTTTGTCCCGTGCCAAAAGTGGACAACAACGGCCATAATAAAGCAAGATCGTTCATTGATGGTATCACTTTTTCAATCCCTGCAATGACAATATGTGTATCGGGCATTGAGCAGCTCAGCCTTGCATTCCCTTCGTTTTCTGTTACTGCCACTCCACCCACATCTGCGATAATGAAATTGGCTCCCGTCACTCCCACTTCGGCCTGAACATATTGACCCCGCAATATTTTTCTTGCTGCTTTCGTAAGTTGTTCCGGAGTGGCTTTTGGATCAGTACCCAGCTTATCTGCAAAGAGCTTTGCCACATCTTCTTTACTCTTGTGCATGGCAGGAGTCACAATGTGGTAGGGAGGCTCTCCATCTAATTGCTGAATATATTCTCCCAGGTCTGTTTCTACACTTTTGATGCCTTTTTTCTCCAGAAACTCATTGAGTTGAATTTCTTCTGTCACCATACTCTTGCTTTTCACCACCGTGGTGCATTTTTTTTCTTCGCAAATCCTGCCAATGGCTTCCAGGGCCTGTTGTGCATCCTCTGCCCAGATCACTTTTGCACCTCTGCTTGTAATTGCTGCTTCAAATATTTCCAGTTGCTTATCCAGCGACTCCAGCGCTTTCCATTTTATATTTTTTGCTTTCTCCCGAACCAGCTGCAGATCCGGAAATTGCTCTTTGCCCTGGGGAACGACTCTATTGTAGCGGCCAATATTAAAATTAATTTTCCGGCGATGTTCCTTGTCGGCCGCCTTCACTTTGCTTTTTGCAATAAAATGTCGTGCTGTTTCTTTCATCCTTTTATGGCTGTCCTTTTCAGATACATTTGTATGGCTTTGTCCAGTGCATTGTAAAATGCTTCCCCGTATTTCCGGATCAATGGCTCCTTCAGAAATTCATACACCGGCACTTGCAGTTTTTTCCCCAGTGTGCAGGCTGGGGTGCATAGTTTTTCCCTCGCTTCGTAATTCACACGATCATGGTTTCCTTTTTTGCTTTTTTCAATAATGACAGGAAATAAATGGCAGCTGATGGGTTTCTTCCACCCGGTGAGCCCCTTCAGGTAAGCTTTTTCAAATGCACACTGTATGATGCCATCCTGGCCTCTTAGGGCATATACACATATTTCTTTGTCCAGAGGAAGGGTTGGAGTGACCCAGCCAAATTCCTGATGATATACAAAGTAACCCTTTTGTTCAATTTCAGATACTGCTTCAGGCGAAAGATACGTTCTGATTTTTTCATAAAATTTTTTAATCAGTTCCAGTTCATCTGTTTCTAAAGGAGCCCCCGCATCACCCTGTTCACAGCAGCCGCCTTTGCATTTTTCCAGGTCGCAAACAAATTTTTTTTCTGCTACTTCATCACTGATGAAGATATTGTCCACAATGATCAATGTACTATATTTTTACAAAGGTACTATTCTGCCGGCTCCCAGCCTGTCTGCTGCTTTTAAGTTTTCTATTCAGGGGTCAACTGTCTATTTCCATTGAAGCGAATTGATCAGATGCAACAGATCCTTTTTTAAAAATTCATTGACAATACCCAATGAATCGGCATTGGGAGTGGCATCAAAATATAGGGCGCCCCTCAGAAAGTGGCGTGTGGAATCAGTTAAAAAAAACTGATTGGCCGTAGCAGTATTTCCCCCAAGAGAAAAATAGATCCCTTCTGCCCCCGTCGGAGTCCGCATCAGGCTGTCATGAATTCCCGTCGCCATATTCACATGTTGTTTATAGGCCATTTTAAATCCGTCACGCACCAGCGAATCGAATTGATTTTGCGCATTGATGGGCTTATAGCTGATATGGATGCGTCCGCCAAACCCGGGAATGTCAATATTAATCCACCAGTCGCCGGCTTTATCATCAAAAAAAACGCTGTCTTTGATCACGGTGGCATATGCAGGGAATTCAAAAGTATAGGGGTATCCAGGCTGATCAAACAGCTGGTATTTTTTTTCAGGAAAATCTATTTTAAAATATCCTTTTTTCTTACCGGTGGTATAATCACTGTTACAGGCAACCAACCCGCAGGCGCCAAGCCATGTAAAAAAAAGAATTTTTTTGAAACTGCATATCATGAGTGCTTTATTTATTGATCACAATGGCTTTCCCGTTTCATCGGAGTGAAGCGCTATGAATTTTTTATAGGGATCAGGAAGAAATGATCCCGGAGTTTTATGGTTCATTTATGTCCCGGGTTTTGTGTGTTGCAGAACTGTTACCTTGACCAGCGCTATCCTGTTCTGTTCAGCTTTTAATACAGTAAACTGATATACCCCGAAAGGGATTATGGTGTTGACCGGTGGTATTTCGCCTGACAGCTCCAGGATCAGGCCGGCCAGTGATTCGTTTTCCCCCTTTACCGCATCAAAAGTATCCAGGGGCAATTTCATCAACCGGCAAAGTTCCGGAATCAAGGTTTTGCCTTCAAACAGGTAATTGGAATCATCCAGTTTTCTATTGTTGCTTTCTTCTTCATCAAACTCATCCTGTATGTCCCCAATTACTTCTTCCAGAATATCCTCCATTGTAACAATGCCGCTGGTACCACCAAATTCATCGATAACCACCGCAAAGTGTACCCTTTTCTGCTGAAATTCTTTCAGCAGGTCTTCAATCAGCCTGGTTTCCGGCACAAAAAATGGCTGCCGGATGAGCGGACGCCAGTCGAAGCCCGCAGGTTCGGACAAATAAGGCAGAAGGTCTTTGGTATTGAGAATGCCCACCACCTCATCGAGCCCGTTTTTGTACACCGGAATCCGGGAATAGTGCAACTCTTCTATTTTTCGTACCAGCTGATCAAAGTTCTGTGTGACATCCACGCCACTTACATCCAACCTGCTTCGCATGATTTGCTTCACCGAAATATTCCCAAATTTTACAATGCCTTTCATGATGTTTTTTTCTTCCGGTGATGCTTCTTCGTCGGTTTTCACATCAATGGCCGCATCCACCTCGTGATACCGGAACGATGCTGGTTTATCAGCCCCGGCTTTTTCGCCAATCCTGCCGGCAAGGGAAATAATGCGCCGGCTCAGCGGCAGCAGGAAAAAGTGCAACAATTGTATCACCAATGCTGTACTGTAGGCATATTTCAGATTGCTTTGTGCAGCCCACACTTTGGGCAAAATTTTTCCAAACAACAATAAAAAAAATGCAATCAGTCCAACTTTAAAAATCAACTCCTTTAATGACCCTGGCGCACCCAGCAATTGAAACTGGCTGATCATGAAATTGGAAAGAATGATCACGCAGATATTCAGAAAAGTACCTGCCATAAGCAGGGAAGCATATAGCTCCTTGGGTTCGTTCAGCAATTTGATAATGCGACTGGCAGCAGTATGTTGTTTTGTCTTCAGTAAGTTAATATCTTTTTCACCCACAGAATAGAATGCCACTTCGGCTCCTGAAATAACAAACAACAACAGCAACAGGGCAAATAGTAAAACGGCCAGTAGTGTTGTTTCCTGCGGTGTCAAAGCAAGGAACAGATATAAAACAGATTCGGATACCTTCGGAATGTCCAAAGCCTGGCTTTTAATGATCAAAAAGGCAGGTCAATAATACCCGCCCTTCCTGTACAGAAACAAAGGTATTGCATTTGATGTTGATCTTTTAATAGGGCAGACTTTCAGAGGGGTCTCCTAAGGGAGTATCGGTGCCGCTTACACCTTCAATCCCGCTGTCTGCAGCGGGATGGGACCCGCTCTCAGCTCTTTTATCCAGCATGATCAGATTGTCGCCAACCACTTCAGTGGCAAACTTTCGGTTGCCATCTTTGTCGTCCCAACTACGGGTCCGCAAACGGCCTTCAATATATACCAGGCTGCTTTTGTGCAGGTATTTCTGGGCCAGCTCAGCAAGACCCCTCCATAGCACCACGGTATGCCACTCGGTTTGTGATACCAGCTTACCATTCCTGTCTTTGAATGTTTCCGTTGTGGCCAGCGGGAACTTTGCAACGGCAATATTTCCTTCCAGGTGCTGCACTTCGGGATCTTTGCCCAGGTTCCCAATCAACATGACACGGTTTACGCCTCTCATATTAAGGATCTTTTGTGAAATAATCATTTGCCGGTAACGGCATTCTTATCTTAAAGTTAGAATATTTTTTACGGTTCGGACAAATCGGGCTACCAGATCAAATTTTTTAACAAGCCGGCTGGAACTACAGGCAGTTTTGAAGAATTTTCGGAAAACTGTAATCAGAAAGTTTTTTTTTCTCCACCCAGATATAATCACTTTGCAAAACAGATTGGCGGGTAAGCTCCAGGTATATGAACCTTCCCTTTATGATCTGGTGGGTCAGCCGCTGATGAACCATTGCTGACTGGTTCAGTATCCTAAAGCCCTGCTGTCTGATCATTTTTTTTGCAACAGCCATTCGCAATAGTTGTGCCGTTGACCTGTTTCCGCTGGTTTCCAGCAATGGGAATTCATAAAGTCCCTGCCAGATATCTTTTGCAGTCCGGCGGCGTATGGCTACCCTGTTATTGCATGTTGCCAGCAGGTAATAAAACCACCGGTACTTCAGGTGGATTCTTTTCTCCTTCACAGGCAGCTTTTTCACCAGATCACTCTTATAAGCAGCACAACGCAACCTGAATATACAGATATAGCACAACGGCGCAACAGGCTTGCACTGCACTGCACCAAAATCCATAATGGCCTGGTTGTATCGTGCAGGTTGTTTTTTACACAGCAGTTCTTCCGCCAGTTCAGTAAACAATTTTTTCCCTTTCGAGCTGTTTATTGCCTCTTTTATTCCAAAGATTCGTGCCAAAACCCGGAACACATTTCCATCGGTAACTGCATAGGGCAATTGAAAAGCAAATGAAGCTATAGCCGCAGCTGTGGATGGACCGACTCCCTTCAGCTTTATTATATCTTCATAAGTATCAGGAAATTTCCCCTTCAGGTCATGAATAATGGATCGGGCAGAAAACAGAAGATTCCGGCACCGGGAATAATATCCCAGGCCTTCCCAGAGCTTCAATACTCTTTCATCGGCGGAACGGGCAAGCTTTTGAATATTAGGAAACTGACGAATAAAGCGGTCGTAATATTTCAGCCCCTGTTCCACTCTGGTTTGCTGCAGGATGATTTCGCTAATCCAAATTTTATACGGGTCTTTTTCCCCCTTCCAGGGCATTTTCCTGGAATTGCAGCTCTTATCCCAGGACAGTAAAATTTTTGAAAAATTTTCTTTTAGGAGCGATTTGATGGGCTTTTTCATGGATTTAAGTATAAAAATAGGGCAGTACGATTAAAGAAATTCACATACGTTAAAAAAAATTATGCCTATTTAGTTGAATATCACCTAATTTTAGTCTAAATTGGCTTTTATAAACCACTAAAACCTGCAACCATGAGAAAAGCCGACCTGGTAAATCAGATTTCTGAGAAGACTGGCATTCCAAAGGTAGATGTGCTTGTGACTCTCGAAACCATGTTTAAAGAAGTAAAAGATACATTAGCCGGAGGAGAAAATATTTACATCCGCGGCTTTGGCAGTTTTATCACAAAAAAGCGGGCGGCCAAAATTGGACGCAACATCAAAAAAAATATTGCCGTCCACATTCCCGAACATTATATTCCTGCATTTAAACCAGCAAAGGAATTTGTTGCTGAGGTAAAAAAGCTCAAAGAACCAAAGCCTGACAGCGGCCCAGGTGATGAGGGAGAATAGCATCATATTTTCAGCGGCTGTTACTGCCAATACCAAATCTTCAGATTCTTTTTGGGATCGATCACTGAACACAAAACCATGCATGGTGGTTTGGGGTTACTTTTGCATTCCTTAATGTACCATACGTGAAGAAACCCCAATACATCACAATTATCGTTGCGGTTACGCTGACTGCGGGCATTTATGTCCTGGGTAGCACAAATCCCCGCTGGCAGGCAGTAAAAGATAAAACCCCGGACAGTACCATTTTAAAACCGGTCAACAGCAGCAAGCTGACTTTTGACAGCATTCTTGCCTCATCCAAAAAGCTGCTAAATGCCGACAGAGAGCTCCAGGCAGAAAGAATAGAGCAAAAGCTCAAAGCAACTGTAGATCACAGTAAAATGTTGCATATCTATCATGAATTAGCCCGTTTTTGGGCCGATTCGGCAGGAATTTTTGAACCATATGCCTGGTATCTGGCCGAGGCAGCCCGATTGGAAAATTCGGAAAAAAGCCTGACCTTTGCCGGCCTGCTGTTTTTAGAAAACCTGCAACGTGATACGCATGAAGAAAGGCGACAATGGAAAGCCATGCAGGCCAAAGAGTTGTTTGAAAGATCATTACGGATAAATCCTGCAAATGATTCAGTAAAAATCAGCCTTGGAGCTGTGTATCTCTTTGGCGGAATTTCTAACAACCCCATGGATGGACTTCAACTGATTCGTGATGTATCGGAAAAAGACAGCAGCCATGCATACGCACAGTTTATGCTTGGTAAAGCCTCGATCATTTCGGGGCAATATGATAAAGCCGCCGGCCGTTTTGAAGCTGTGCTGAGATTGCAGCCCGAGAATTCAGAAGCATCTCTTTTACTGGCAGAAGTTTTTGAAAGAACCGGGAAAAAAGTAGAGGCTGTATACTGGTACCGGAAAAGCCTGTCTTTAGTCAGCCAGGAAAATATTAGAAAAGCCATCAGCGACCGGATACGGCAGCTGGAAAAATAAAACGTATTTTAAACCATTTAAAAAAAATTTGACATGCCTTGTGGTAAGAAAAGGAAGCGTCATAAAATTGCGACGCATAAGCGTAAAAAAAGACTGAGAAAAAACCGGCATAAAAAGAGGAATAAGTAATTGAAAGATTGGCAGACAGGCTTCCGCCGGCATCTGTCAACCTTTCAATATGGCCTCAGTCCACCGGTTGTATGCTGATTGAGTTTTCGGTACCCCATTCCGCCTGCTCTTAAGCTTCAGCTAATCCCTTCAATAAAAAACGGATTCCGGACAACTGGTGTTTTACAGCATCAAGGTGTTTCATGTTACAGCTGTAATGAACAAAGAACTGATTATTAATGCGGCTCCGCAAGGCGTGGAAATCGCCATGCTGGAAGACAAGAAGCTGGTTGAACTGCATAGTGAAAAAAGTGATGCTCGCTTTGCAGTTGGCGATTTATACCTGGGTAAAGTTAAAAAACTGATCCCCGGTTTAAATGCAGCATTTGTGGATGTGGGTTTTGAGAAGGATGCTTTTTTGCACTATACCGACCTGAGCCCCTATGCCCGCTCTCTGCTGAAGTTTACGCAAATGTGCATGAACGACAAATCAGAGGGAGGACTTGATTTCAGTAAGTTTACCATTGAACCAGAAATTATTAAAACCGGGAAAATCAATGAGGTTTTATCCGGCAAGCCCAATATATTGGTACAGATCCTGAAAGAACCTATTGCGGCCAAAGGGCCCCGCCTGAGCTGCGAAATTTCCTTACCCGGCAGGTTTGTGGTGCTAACCCCATTCAATGATATTGTAGCGGTATCCCGTAAAATTCATTCGGCAGAAGAAAGAAAACGGTTGCAGAAAATTGTGGAAGCCATTAAGGCAAAAAACTTTGGTGTGATTGTGCGTACTGCTGCCGAGGGAAAAAATACCGCAGAGCTGCACGAAGATCTGTCTGCCCTGATTGAGATGTGGAAGACCATCCAGAAAAATCTGAAAGGAGCTGTGGCTCCCACCCGAATCCTGAGCGAACAGACAAAAACCACCAGCATTCTCCGCGACCTGCTGAATGAGGATTTTAACCGCATCGTGGTGAATGACCGCACCATTTTTAACGATACGAAAAATTATATTCAACGCATTGCCCCGGAAAAAGTTGATATTGTTTCCTACTATCAGAACGGCTCTCCCATATTTGATTCCTTCGGTATCACCAAACAGGTGAAATCTTCTTTCGGCAAAACAGTGAATCTTGAAAGCGGAGCATACCTGATCATTGAACATACCGAGGCGCTGCATGTCATAGATGTAAACAGCGGGTACAAAAGTGTGGGTAATAACCAGGAGCAGAATGCACTGGAAACAAACTTGGAAGCAGCTGAAGAAATAGCCCGGCAACTGCGGCTCCGTGACCTGGGAGGCATCATTGTAGTTGATTTCATTGACATGAAACTTCCGGAAAATAAGCGAAAGCTGATGGAAAGGATGGAGGAGTTTATGAGAACCGACCGGGCCAAACATGCCGTATTGCCCATTTCGAAATTCGGGCTGATGCAAATTACCCGGCAGCGCATGAAGCCGGAAGTAAACATCAATACACAGGAGCTTTGCCCCAGTTGTAATGGTACCGGAAAAATTTCTTCTGCTCTTTTGCTGGAAGATGAAATAGAAAAAAATGTAGCCTACCTGACTACACACCGCCATAGCGGATTCCGTCTTGTGGTACACCCGATCATGTATGCATATTTAACCAAAGGATGGTTCTGGAGTAACAGACTGGCAAAATGGAAAAAGAAGTACGGTCAGAAAATCAATACCGTGCAAGACAGCAATTATCACCTTACCGAGTTCCGTTTTTTTGATAAAAACGACGAGGAGATCAAACTATAAAAAAACACACCCTCACATGCAGGGTGTGTTTTTTTATATTAGAAATACTAAAGTTTTTGCAGCCTGAATACATAGGTTCCATAGTTGGTACTTCCCATGGTATGTGTCAGGGTAAGTGTAATCAGATTTACGCAGGAGAATACCCAGTTATTAGTACCGCTGCTCTGGCATGCAATGTCACTGATCCCATAAACGGCATAATCGCCATAGATCTGCTTGGGTACAGAAGCGGCTCCTGTAGCTGCTGTAATGTCAACCAGCACCGGCCTTGTGTCCGAAGCATCGGTAAGCCACATTTGGTTAAATTTTAGCTGTGTTGCTGTATTCACTACTATATTGCTCACAATATCACCAGGCGAATAATCGGCCCATCCGTCTTCCAGCACACGGGCAGTAAACACCGCACCCACGCCACCCCAGGCAGCAGGACTGAACGGACAAACCACAACAGCCTGCCATGTCATCAGTGTATTGTAATTCGGGCTGCCATACATAGCGCTGTTCATATTGGTAATATCATGCACCTGCCCGTCTTTACTGATGACCTGATTATACAATGTATACGTAGCGCCGGTTTCCAGGCTTGTGACCGGTATGCCCAGTGCAGTCGCAATTTCATTTGCCGTAACCTCCAGCTTGGTTTCGCCGCTGTAAGGCACTTCCTTTATTGCTTTCCAGCTTGCTTTATCTGTTGTGGCAACACCTTTCGTAACGAAAATTTTTATTTTATCAACCGGCGATCCATATTCCTTTACGGTTACATCCACTTTGGAAGCACCGAGGTTTGAGTAGTCAATGATATAATTACCAAGAGCCACTTTGGTTACATATGATCCTACCCCATTACCGCTGAAATCGCCGTTGATAGTTCCCTTCTTGCAGCTGACCAGCAGCAGCAGTGCAAAGGCGGTAAAAACTGATATTAGCTTTTTCATATCGTTATGTTTTTCTGTTTGTTATTATTAATTGCGGGAATTGGGCGGGTTTTTATCCCAAAATACCTGAACTCCCTGGTTGCTCTTTTGCTGTGCATTGGTATTTCTGTTGACAAAAACAGATGGATAAAAGAATGAGTTGATGTACACGCCTGGGCTGGGTTCCAGCATCGGCTGCATGCCAGCAGGTTTGTTTGTACGGCGGTACATATTGTATGCATCCAAACCATTGCCCCAAAGAGCCAGGTAATATTCCTTCATGAGGATATTGAGCCTGCCGTCATCCGAACCCATGGAGTTGTAGGCATTCAGCACTTTGGTTACATAAGCATCTATCCTTGCAGCATCAGGTACCCTGGTGGACGGAATGGATTCTGTGTACCCGATTGCGGCCGGGAAATTGATCACCTTATTAATTGATTTTCGGATACCACTTTCCATTGCAGTGCGGGCATTGGCAGCATTACTGTTTAGCATCAATTGGTATTCTGCCTTCAAAAACTCAGTAAAACTGGAAATCCAGATCGGCTGTATGCCGGCGCCCTGAGCTCCGAAATCAACAGCAACATTTGAACCCTGGTTATTGTCAAACCGGCCACCCATTGGATAAATACCCCAGGTAGTGCGTCGCTGCGCATCGGGTGGAATACCACTGTCATCACCATAATCCCGGCCCCAGTAGCCAGAAATGAGCAGGCAGAATGGTGTGCTGTAGGTTGTACCCAAATAGGGGTTCGATAAATTTGTTGGATAATGCCCGGGATATGCCTGCCCATAACAGTTAATTGTATTTTCATTTACCTCGGCATAGTTTGTACGCTGGCGATACATGTAGTACCTGGTACGTGGATCATTATTGGCATCGCCTTGCCCTTTTTCCTGGACCATACACCACATAAAATAATTGGCCATATAAGTGCCTGCACCCGTAGATGTATGATCACCTACATACCTGGGATGGCGGCTGTTTGGATTTGATCCTTTCCTGCTGTATTTGAATTCAAAATCTTCAGCATCGGTGTCAATCAGATTATTTTCTGTAAGCAATGCTTCAATTTTGGTTTTATTACCCGCTGGGTCAACCAGTCTTGTTGCGATATAGGCTCTCAACAAAAGTGTTTTAGCACAGGTAATCCATTTAGCTGCGCTGCCGCCGTAAAATAAATCCTGCGTCCCTGGCCCGGAGGATGCTGTTTTCCCCAGGTCCGTAATGGCGCTTTCGAGCAGGGCAATGGCTGCGGCATATACTGAAGCTCCGGGATCAGCTTTGGGATTCATATTGTCCACTCCCAGGTTTGCCTCTGCATATGGAACATCACCAAACACATCAACCAGAGTCATCATAACATAAGCCTTCATCACTTTAGCCATTCCTTCGTGGATATATTTTTTTTCTGCATCGGCAATTGGTATTAGAGCATTGCAATGCTTGAGTACTCCGGTATATGCTGTGGACCATATCCCGTCAAAACTTTGCGGCTGGTATGCATTATCATACCGGGGACCATATAGGTGGGTCATTCGGGTTAGTTCCATTCCAAATGAAGATGCCGTATTAAAGAATGAAGCAAAACTGAGCTGTGCCTGGGTAAGGTACAGGTCAGAACTGGCCGATTCCGGCGTGGGGCCATTTGGGTTGACCAGCAGCCTGTCCAGCTTTTTACAGCTTCCCAGCAATGCTGCTACAACCATTATCAGTATTATCTTTTTCATTTTATTTTTCTTTTTTTATTCAATTAAAAAGTGGTTCTGAGGCTCACTCCATAACGCCGTGATGTGGGACCAGCCAGGTATTCAAGCCCTCTTACACTGCTTACCCCCAGGCTTGACACTTCCGGGTCAAAGTTGGTGTACTCAGGAAAATTAGGAGCATTGTACCATAGATTTTGTCCTGACAGAGTAATGGAGAATGAACCCAGCGGTGTTTTTTTCAGCAGCTTGGAAGGCAAACTGTAGGAAAGGGAAACTTCCCTGAGACGAATATTCGTAGCATCATAAGTAATCAGATCCTGCATCGCAAAGAATCCTGAATAGTTATTAAAGTAAGCCTGGCTGGCGCTGATCTGAACTGTATTAGGACTGCCATCGGATTGTACACCCGGAAGAATAACTGGTAACAACCTGTCAAATTCCGTGTCTTTTGTAAGGCCGCGTCCAATCAATGTTCCCGGGGTATAGGCAAGCATATCTCCTCCCTGTGTCCAGTCCCACTGCATGCGGAATGAAAGTCCTTTCCATTCTATTGTACTGATACTGGTCATTTTGAAATCCGGTGTAGGATCACCTATAATTCCAATTTCGGAGGATGCAACATAATCACCGTTTGGGGCAACCAGTCTTGTGCCAACTAAAGGATCGCCGGTAGCTTGCCCTGTTTTGGGATCAACCTTCACCACATAATTTGCCTGAATCACCCCAAGAGGGTGTCCGTTAATGGCAAAGAGTCCTTCATTGCTAAAACCATCAACCACAATTTGTTTGATATCATCTGGCAACCCATACACTTCACTTCTGTTACGGGTAAATATACCGTCTATCTGCACTTTCAGATCCTTATGACGTACTGCGGTAATCCCCAATGCGGCTTCGATACCACGGTTCCGTACATTTCCTGCATTTATAGATTGTACAGAAAACCCGGTTGAAGGATCCAGGTCACGGTCCAGAATCTGATCTTCGGATAATCGCCTGTAAAAAGTAAGATCAAGATTGATTCGGTTGTTGATGAGTTTTCCTTCAATTCCAAATTCATATTCTCCAATCAATTCGGGCTGCAGATCTGGATTGGGCAGCCTGTTTGAAATGCTGTTTGTGTTGATTACCGTACCTACCCTGTCTTCAAATACATTGGTATTGATGCTAAGAACCGGCCTTGTTCTGTACGGAGCTCCAAAATTGGCGCTCGTGGCATAGCCAGCCCTTATTTTAAGATAGTTCAGAATTTTACTGCCCTTCAGTGATTCAAATGCGGAAGTAGGGAGAAATGAGATTGTGGCACTGGGATAGAAAATATTCCGGTTGTGTTTTTCCAGATTTGAGGTCCAGCTGTTTCTTCCACCCAGTGTCAGGTATGCATATTCGTTATAGGCCAGCGTTGCCTGTGCAAAAGCTCCTAACGATAAAGACTGGGATTTGAAATCCAGGTCGCCCCCGCCTTCATCAAAATTATCGTGTTCAATAAAGTTTGAATGATCAAACAGGCCATAAACGAGCTGCTGAGTGCTGCGCTGACCGTCCTGCTGATAAATACGTTCCTGTGAGTTGAACCCTGCATCCACATTCAGTCGCAATTCACTGTTGATTCTGGTGGACCAGTCGGCCAATACAGAATGATCCCATATGGTGCTGCGGCCGGTGACTGTACGGTGAATGCCCCTGCGATAAATGAGGTCGTCACCTACTGTTCCTCCCTTATTTTGCGAAAGGAAGTTATAGTCAGTATATTGATCCACGCCAACCCTGTAGGTCAGGTTCAGGTTATCCATAATCTCATAAGAAAACCTCAGGTTACCATACATGCGATTGATTTTCTGACCTGCAAAGCCATTCTTTATAGTCCAGCGTGGGTTTTGAATATCATTGCTTCCCCTATAGTAAACAGATGATTTATCCAGTGGGTTTTCCCAGGGCAGCCAGTTATTTCCATCCGATTCTTCTCCCATCAGGTTTACTGCAATAGGGGTATAAATCAGGTTCCCAAAAACAGATGATGTACTGGGATTGCTTCCAAAACTTGTAGAAGTGGGTGGTGTTTTGAAATCAGTAATGGCATAATTAAATGTACCGCTTGCAGAAATCTTATTGGCAAGTTTGGCAGATCCGCCTACTGAAAAATTATTTTTTCTGAGGCTATTGCCGGGCACAAAACCCTTGTCATCCATAAAAGAATAGTTGGCGCTGAAGCTGCCATTGGGCCCGCCGGTTTGCATACCTACAGATGTGTTTTGAATAAATCCGCTACGGAAAAAACGCTCCACACTGTTGTAAGGTTTAAATTCATAAATCAGGTCGTTTCCGCCTCCAGGCACCTGGTTGAATTGCGGAAAAGCTACATGCAGGGCTGTTCTGTCATACGGGTGCGACACCATTAAAGGAGGATCAGTAAATGCGGCGCCCCAGTTGCTGAAGAAAGCGAGACCAACACTCTGGTCGAAACCACCACCATAGGTTTGCTGGTACTCAGGCAAATTGGCCACCTTGTTGCTGAAGAAAGACTGTGTAACAGTAACCTCAGTTTTATTATTCATTCTTTTATTAGAGCCTGCTTTGGTAGTGATCAAAATCACACCATTTCTTCCCAGCTCACCATAAAGAGTTGTTGCACTTAATCCTTTCAGTACACTAATATTTTCTATACTATTTGGATCCAAATCAAGAAAACGGCTGGACGTTGTATTACCGTACACAAAACTTGCCTGGGCATTGGTTGACGCATCAAATGGAACGCCATCCACAACAAATAAAGGAGTAGAACTGCCTGTAATTGTGCTTACGCCGCGGATGGTAATATTGGTTCCACTTCCTGATATACCACTGGTGTTCATGATATCGACTCCCGGAGCTTTCCCGTTCAAAAGCCTTACAACATCAGCCTCCGGCCGCTGCTCCAGCGACTTGCCCTCAACCGTTGCCACGGCATACCCAAGGGCTTTCTTTTCCCGCTTAATACCATAAGATGTGACCACGACTTCAGAAATGGCTTCTGATGAAATCGTCATGGTTACATTTCCGGCACTGCTTGCGGAAATTTCTTTACGGGCATAGCCTACACTGGAAAATACCAGTGTAGCATTTTTGCTTACGGTGAGCTTGTAGGTTCCATCGGCGCCGGTAGTAGTACCGATACGGCTATTATTTTTTTGTGTAACAGATACGCCGGCAACAGGATCACCTTTTTCATCGGTTACCCGGCCGGTAACTTCTACGGTTTGTGAAAAAACCGCATGCGACAGCAAAGCAAAAAAAGCTGCCAGCAAGAGGAGTCGCTTTCTCATGTTTGATTAGTTTTGATTGCAATAATTGAAAAATAATGCTAA
>CAYYMK010000017.1:40734-51106 GCA_964473035.1 uncultured Chitinophaga sp. | reverse complement strand
GTCAAGTACGGTTCTGTGAGGAGCTGGGGGTGAAATTCCCCCGGCTTACTCGATTCCTGCGTTTGCACCATCCCAAGCAATAAGAACATCATCTTCCTTTGCTAACACACCTGTTTTATCATTTGTGAATTTCGGGTTAGTGTCATTGCGTAAATCATCAATTTGCAAAACTCTAACGGAATTTTCATCAGGAGTTACTACAAAGGATGGCTTCTTGCCTTTCTTTACTTCTACGATATTTTTGAGTTTCTCAAACTTCATCACACAATCTCTTTTAATTCAGCCAACCCTTTTTGAATATCGGTTTCAATGGTTTTGTTAAATAATCCCGAAGGGATTTGATGTTTATAGAAAATCATAACGTGAGAAGGGTACGACCCCGAAGGGGTCGAATATCCTGTGCATTGATTTATTCTATAAACATTTGACCCTTTCAGGGTCAGATTTCCTGCACATTGATTTTTCCTATAAACATATGACCCTTTCAGGGTCGCACGCAAACCGGAATCACCGATTTTATAAATATTTGAACCCTTTGGTTTCTTTAATTTTCTATCCATTTGAACAAATATTCGTTTTTAAATTCTATTTCAAACTTCTTCAAAAAATCCACATACTCCTCACGAAATGTTTGTTTTTTATGATGTTCTTTTTGATTCATGATGTATTTCACAACGGAATCAATTTGTGAATGACTGTATGAGAACGCCCCATAACCTTCCTGCCAATTGAATTTGAATTTTGAAAACTCCTTTTCCTTTATGAGCTCGGTTGATGATTTCTTGATTTCACGAACCAAATCTGATAAACAACAAGATGGTTTCATGCCGATAAATAAATGAATATGGTCTGGCATTCCGTTAATAGCTAACATCTTTTGTCCTTTATTTCTAACAATCCCTGTTATGTATTTATACAACTCTTCTTCCCATAATGCAGAAATCATTGCTTCCCTATTCTGAACAGCAAACACAATCTGAATGTATATCTGTGAAAATGTTCCCGCCATTATATCATTTGCTTTAATTCCGTCAAACCCTTTTGAATATCGGTTTCAATGCTTTCCAATTTTCCGAAAATCACATTCGGTTTTTCATACACCACTTCTTCATACACTTCTTCTTTGTAGGTGCTTAGGTTCAGGTCGTAATTGTTTTCTACAATCTCCTTTTTCGGCACGGTAAAGTATTTCTGTCTCCTGTCTGAACTATGATTTATTTGATTTTCTGATGGACTATGATTTGTGTTGGCTTGATCGCTTGTTTCACTTTCTGCCACCATCATAGTAATCCCTAAATCATGTGAATCATGGTTCAGACGGTTTTTGTAGCGTTGCACAATGTCGGGCAAATCGCTATCGGCTATTTTATTTCGCTTATCATCCAGCGTGTAGCCGTCTGCCTGCATGTCGTAAAACCACACATTATTGGTTTCGCCGCCTTTGGTAAAAATTAAAATGGCTGTGCTTACCCCTGCATAAGGTTTAAATGCTCCGCTTGGCACAGCAATCACGGCTTTCAGTTCGGCTTTTTCAATAATTAGTTTTCGCACGGCCTCAAATGCTTTACCGCTGTTTTGTATCACACCGCTTGGCACAATTACGGCAGCCGTTCCGCCCATTTTCAGCATGTTAAAAATGCGTTCTACAAAAAGCAATTCCGTTTTGGTGGTAGGCAGTTTCAGACCTTCGTTAATATCACCTTTGTCAATATTCCCCGTAAATGGCGGATTTGCCATAATAATATCGAACTGGCTGTCTTCGTTGTAGCTTTTGCTTAACGTGTCTTTGTAATCAATTTTAGGTTCATCAATGCCGTGCATCATCATGTTCATCAAACCCAAACGCACCATGGTGGTGTCAATATCATAACCAACAAAACTTTGGTCGAGAATGGTTTTTACATTTTGTGTCAAAACTGCACTAATGGCAGCACGTTCAAAACCATCTTCATCTTTTTGCAACTTGGCAGGGTCGCCTGTGCTGAGCCCGGTCGAAGCATTTTTTCTCACCAAATCGGTAAGTATGTATTGATAAGCACCCAACAAAAAACCGCCTGTTCCACAGGCAGGGTCCGCAATGCGTTGTCCCAATTGCGGAGCAACCAATTCAGCCATGAGTTTAATAATGTGTCTGGGAGTGCGGAACTGTCCGTTTTTACCTGCGGTGGCAATTTCGCTCAACAGCATTTCATACACATCGCCTTGTATGTCCTGAAAAGCATGTCCGCCTTCCGTAGCATCTTTTTCAATTTCCTTGAAAATTTCCTCTACAATATTGATGGAAGAAACCAACAAACTTGCTTTTGGCATAATGAATACAGCATTTGCCATGTGTTTGGTAAAACTGTCTGAACCTTGATTTATTTGATTTTCCTGAT
Organism: uncultured Chitinophaga sp.; assembly: GCA_964473035.1. Lineage (GTDB taxonomy): Bacteria > Bacteroidota > Bacteroidia > Chitinophagales > Chitinophagaceae > JJ008. The sequence goes on along the minus strand of CAYYMK010000017.1, from coordinate 48,728 downwards.
TGCCTTGATTTTGAATTTCCTTTAGGAATGAAAATACTTTTGTTTGAACATGCAATAGCATTTGCTCGGCAGGGTAATGCTTAAACACAGACCATCGAAGTTCATGCTTATCAACGGTTTGGTCGGTTCCGGGAATGGTAAATTTGCCCTTGAAACGGCTTGTGTATTTTTCGCCTGTAAACTCGGCATCCCGTTCACGTTTTGCTTCCAAATCGTCTAAACGCTTCATAAAAATGAGGTAGGTAATTTGCTCAATGGCCGTTAAAGGGTTGGCAATGCCACCTTCCCAAAAGTTTTGCCAGAGCTTGTCTATAAGCGATTTTAATTGTGCGTTGTTTTGGAGCATGTTGTCTGAACTATGATTCTTATGATTTTTGTGATTGTGGTGATTTATACTTTTTGTTGGTGAGGCGTTTGAAATTTAAACTTGTTTCACCAAAATTGATAAGTAGTCCGATTTCAAGATTATATGCTTCGAGGTAATTTATAGCTTGAGTAAAGTGGACGTCTTCCAGGTTGGTAATTGCTTTCAGTTCCACAGAAATAAGCCCCTCTACGAGAAAGTCAACTCTTCTTGTTCCGATTTGTTCCTCCCGATAATAAATAGGCATTTCAAATTCTCTTGAAAAACCAATTCCTGCCAGAGCCATTTCTATCTCTAATGCCCGCTGATAAATAACTTCCTGAAATCCGTTACCCAAGGTTTTGTGTACCGTCATGGCACAGCCTATGATTTTTGAGGTTAGCTCTGAATATTTGTAATTTTCGTTTATCATGACAATCATTTAATCACAGAAATCATAGTTCAGACTATTTTTTTTTCTTTTTATCCTGTTCATCCTCTAATTTTTTCAATCCTGATTCAGACAGTTTTTTAGCATTGAGCGAGGTAACTACTTTTTTTCCTGTTTTCGATTCCAATTCTTTGCGTGCCACTTTTGCTACATTACCGCCCTGTTTGGCAACTTTCTTACTTTCTTCAAAATCTTTTGGATTAGTGGCAGCTGATATATCCTTTGTAGATGCTTCAGCAAGCATATTCAAAATAAGTTCTGTATTGGTCATGTTATCCCGCAGATTTTCCTTTTTTAACCCTTTAAGGATTTTGTATTCCTTGGTAGTTTTATCGCTCCAGGCTTTGGTAATAATATCGGTAAGCGTAGCAAACTGAACGCCTTCTTTCAACCCTCTTTTTTTCCATTCGTCTGTTAATTCTTTTCGTATCTCAATGCTTTTGAGGCGTTGGTTAATCCAGTTTTCTGAATAACCCAATTTCATGTATTGTTCCAACGCTCTATCGATAGAAAGTTCAGGGTCTTGCATTTCATCCAGTCTTTCAGATGCCACCTGAGCCAGCCATAGTTTAAAGGGTTCTGCTTTGGGGGATGGAATGGATTGTATCAGGCGGAAGAGTTGTTCGGTATCGGCTACATCGGTTAGCCGCATTTTACCATCAGGAGCAGGCATTTTCAAACCGTGACAATTCGTCACGGTTTCATTTCCTTCCTCTTTAAGTCGTTGTTTTAACTTTCTCCAATAAGCATTGGGGTCATTGCTTTCAGTCAATACGGCAATTACATCAACAATGGAAATATACCATTTCTCTTTTTCATTGTCCCAAACGGAACGCACCTTCCTGTCTTCAAATATTTTAATATCGGTTAGTTTACTCATGCTGCCAATACTTTTTCGGTTAAACTTAAAATTTCGTCAATCTCTTTTTGATTGAAAATTCCTCTGATACCTTCTGGGTGAAGCATAGTAAAAGGAGATTCAATCAGGTTGCGTTTACTTACATCACCTTTTTCCAATACAAAATTTTTGAGCAAGTCAAGAAATTGTAGTTGTCGGCTTGTAAGGTAACTATGTTTTGAAATAAAATCATCAAATGCTTTGGTGACAGTTTCGGCAAAGGTTTCCAATTGCTCAATGCCTAAAATGTGTTTGATAAATTGCACCAATGCCGCTTTGCGGTGGTTGTAAACCTTGCGAAGCAAATCAATGGTAATGTGCGGATGCTCGTTGTGGAGTTCTTCTGCCAATTGTTCGGCTTCATCCGTTGTGATTTCCTGCCCTTGTTTTAGTTTTTGTAAAATCGGACTGATAGAAACCAGTTCGTTGATTTTCTTTTCAACCAGTTCACGGTATTTGGCTATACTCAAAGCTTCGTGTTGTGGCCCAAACTCAATAAATTCTTTTTCGGCAACAATATCTTTGAAATTGAATTTGGCAGGTGCTAGAGGAATAACTGCTTCACGGAATTTCATTAAAGGCGAAAGTTTTTGAATTAGTTCTTCAAACTTGTCTTCATTGATGGTTGCCCAATAATGATTGCTTTGTGCCTGTCGAATCAATTCCTGCTCTCTTGCCACAATGTTGATGCTCAAAGGCAGTTCGCCAATTTCTTCAATGATGCTTTCTTTTAGCGTTTCAAATTTCCCGCCTGCCGGACGGGCAGGTTCTGTTTCTCCCGCTAAATGAGCTAATGAAACTTCCACAATGTCTTTTTCAAATCGCATGGCTTTAAAATCAACATCCGAAACCGTGCGAAGCAATGGTTTTACAACGGCTTCTAAAAATTCCATTTTGTCGGATGTCAGGTTGTTCCAAAAGTTTTCATCTTCCAATCGTTGCAATTCATTTCGGGCTTCCATGATGACCACCGAATTTTTCGGAAGCGCTTCAACTTGCTTTTTGATTTTCTGAATTTCTTTGTTTACAATCTCGGATTTGCTCTGTGTTTTGGCTTCCCTGTCTGCCGACAGGCAGGTTCGAATCTTTTCCAATCGCACGCCAAACAAACGGACAGGTAAAGGAATTTGTCCTTTCAGTTCTTTGCCTCTCGGATTCAGTTTGAAGTATTCAAAGTTGTCCCAACAATCAAGAATCAGGAAATTATCTTTTTGTGTGCACCAAGGTTTTATTTTTTCAGGTTCGAGTAAACGTGTTCCTCTGCCTATCATTTGCCAAAATTTGGTGTAGCTGTAAACAGGTTTTGCGAAAACCAAATTCACCAATTCCCGAACATCAATACCCGTGTCGAGCATGTCAACACTAATGGCTATGCGTGGCATGTCATTGTGAACAAATTGGTCAAGCAATCCGCCTTTGCCGTAAACTCTTGGGTCTTCGCTTACCAATACTTTGGCTAATTCTCCTTTGTATTCGGGATAAAGCGAATCAAAAATTTCTTCTACTCGCCTTGCATGGGCTTTGCTGATGCAAAAGAAAATCGTTTTCCCAGGCAAAACTCCGTTGGCATCTTTGATGCTTTCTTCCATGAACTCACGGACAATCAAAGCGTTTGTGCCGCGGTTGATTACTTTCTTTTCAATCTCTGTTCCTTCGTAGTTTATTTCTTCAATTTCTTTTCCCTCCAACATCAGTTTTTGTTGGTCTTCAAAAGAAATTGTCCGCTTGTTTATGCCTTCGTCCTGAAACTTTGTTTTGATTTTCATTACCTGAAAATTGCTCAAAAATGGCGGAAAGTGATTTACTGCTTCATCATAGGAATATGCAAAAGTCGGCACGCCATCTTCGCACTCAAACAATTGAAAGGTGTTGTGGTCGATTACATCGGTTGGCGTGGCTGTCAAGCCAAGAGTTATGGTATTGAAATAATCAAGTATTTCCTGATAGGTGTTGTAAATGCTTCTGTGGCTTTCATCCACCACAATCAAGTCAAAGAAATGCGGACTCAAACTTTTCTCCTCACTGCGAATGATGTTCAACATGGTTGGATAGGTTGAAACATAAATTCGTCTGTCGGTCGCAATTTCTTTTTCGCCATGTTTTGGCCAGCGTGGTCGTTTGGCAAATGCTCTTTGAATGCTTCCAGTGTTTGGTCACGTAATGCAATTCTGTCAACAAGGAATAAAACTCTTTCTGCCCAACCAGCTCTCATTAGTGCGTCAACCAAAGCAATGCAAGTTCTTGTCTTGCCCGTGCCTGTCGCCATTACCAATAAGAATTTGCGTTTCCGTTTTTCAACGGCTTCCATTACTGCACGTATAGAAGCAATCTGATAATTACGTCCTGCAATTTTGGTATTGATAAGTTCTCCTGATAATTGCTTTCTCGCCTTGCGTATGTATGCGTAGCGTTCAAGGTCGTCACGTGTTGGAAAGCCATATACTTTTTTTGGCGGATAATTGTCTAAGTCCCAAAAGTAAATGTCGAGCCCGTTGGTATAAAAGCAGAAAGGCAAGTCAACGCCTTGTGTTTGTTTAATGTTGTAGCAATATTGTTTGGCTTGTTCTCGTCCAAGTGCAGCGTCCACCGAAGTTTTTTTGGCTTCCACAACTGCAAGCGGTTTGCCGTCCTTGCCTAATAAAACATAGTCGCTGTATTGATGTCCAGCGTAAGGTGTTGTCGGTTCTTCTACAACAGTCAAGTGAATATCAAATTCCTCAATTACCTGAGTTCGGTCAGTCACATTCCAGCCCGCTTGTTTTAAGCGGTTGTCAATGATTTCTTTCCTTGTCAGTTTCTCGTTCTTCAATAATCGTAGGTAAGTATTTTTGTCTGGGCATGAAGATAGTAAAAATGATTTAGTTATGAGTTAAATGACTGTCATTGTGTTGAGTAAATATATATTGCTGAAGTGGTGTACAAATGTTGATAGAAAATCGTCAGCCGGGGTAGGTGGGTCGTGAGTTGGCTTTTTTAGTTCCTGGTTCCGATTGTTATCGGGATTGAATTTGTGCCGGTTTTTTTTGTTTTGTCTCCTCCATTGATGATTTAAAATCCTAGCTAAAAAAAAGATGATTGCCTCCCTCAGAAGCAATCATCCTCCACTAATCATGCTGCAGCCGAATTTTTTAAAACCGGATGCTGTAGCAAATCTGTCCGTAAAATGGCAGCAACGGCTTTGTTTGAAAATCCTGTACTCTTATATAGCCCGCCTTTGCTGTGATATCGTTTCTCCCAAGCGAAATGCCAGCCTGCCCGCCGGCATAAAAATTTCCACCTGTGGGCGGCTCGTACCAACCATCCTTCACATCGGGGTATTGATTTTTATAGGCCTTGGTATGCCTGAAGCGGGTTACGATTGCTTTGTCAAATCCAATTTCGCCTGCCACAAACCAATGGCTCCGGTAATATCCTGCTACCCCCGACAGGTCTGATCCAAAATTGAGGAGATGTGCAAAATCATTGCGGTAACTCCTGAATACTCCCTGCAGCAATACACTAAACTGAAAGGGGCCTGTAAGGTTCCATCGCAGCTGCGCCCCCAGTTTGGTTTTAAAATCACCGGTCATGTTGTTGCCAAAGGGAACCGACAGGTCCGCACGGGGCATGATGCTGAGCGGGCCGGCTTTCAGCAGGTAGCTATAACCTGCACCAGCTATAAAGCCATGTTCGGCCCCTGCATACAGGCTGATCATCTGCCTGCTTCCCTGGTCCATAGCAGCCCAGTTGACCGCCTGCGCCCAGGGTTTTTTTGCTGCGAGCAGTAATGCCGGCAGCAGTACGATTATGATTTGTTTTTTCATGTTCATTTTTTTATTGTTTTTAAAATCCTCTCTTATCGGGCCGGTGCCGCATGCAGGTGTATTGATTTGCCCCCATGCAGCAGAATCATTATTGCTTCCCTTGTTACAGTGACCGTAAATAACTGACCAGTGCGGGCATCATCTGCTGCTGCCAGATGCCTGTGTCTGAAATCATGGAGCTATGGCCCGCCTGATCCAGCTTCAGGCGCTGCACAATCGGGTAAGCACCGCAAATACGCAATGCCCAGCTGTCAGGGTATGCTTTATTTTTTCCGCTATACACAAAAAATACCGGTACCTGGAACTGCTGAATGCCTGCCGAAAAATCGGGCTTATGCTTTTTGCCTGTTTCAAAAAGGGCAGCATTGAACACAGCACCGCTGCGCCAGGTACTGCCGGGCAAAGTATTGTCTTCGCCTGTGATTTCGTTTTTAGATGCCACAAGGCCCATTTTGTAATCCAGTATTTCATGCTGGTTTTCTTTACCGGTCAAAAACTGGTCAAGATAAGCGGCATCATTCAGGGCTTCACTCCACAAACTGAACGAGCGGGATTCTTTGACATAATCACGGATGTCGTTCCAGACAAGGCCGCCGGGTTCTATTACGGCCAGGCCCTGCACCTGCTCTGGAAAATGGGCAGCATAGCCCGTGGCCAGTATGGCGCCCCAGGAATGGCCCACCAGGTACAGTTTCTGCTGCGGGCTGCTGCGATAATGTGCTACCACCCCGCTGATTTCCTGGTACAGGAGGTCCAGCACCCCCAATCCCATATTATTGTAGTAGCCTTTGGAAAAACGTTGCGAAAGACCCGATCCCCGCTGGTCGTAAAAGATCACCAGGTAGCCTTGTTCGGCAAGGTCCTTCAGGTTTAGCAGCGAGCGGTAGTCGCCGCCCGGCCCGCCGTGCAGCACCAGAATCATGGTGCTGTCCGGGTGGCCAAAGGCTTCGGTATGCAGCATAGCCCCCCGTACGGTGATGGATGAATGTCCTGGCGCCTGGTCAACCGTAAAGGGCACTAGATTGCCGGGTTCTGTAATGTACTGCTCCTTCTTGCAGGAAGCAAGGGCAAGCAGCAGTACTGCATTGAGTAACAAAAAGATTTTTCTTTTCATGGCTTATATTTTTTTTGCTGGCAAAGTTGCAATGCCATAAAATGCCGGAAGACTTACCCGATAAGTTGATACTAGTTTTCTGAAGTTTGTGGATGCATGAAAGCCAGGCAGTTAAAAATTGTTGAGCCTTTTTTTCAGGTTGATACCTTTTGTTCCTGCTGCAGCATCAATTTCTGGTAATGGCTGGGGGTATGGCCGCTGTGTTTCTTAAAATTTCTGTTGAAGGAGGCTTTTGAGTTAAAACCGCAGTCGTATGCCATCGACAGCAGGGTGTATTGCCGGCTGCCGGGTGCAGACAACAGGCGAATAAATTCCTGCACTCTTTTTTCATTGATCAGGTCGTAAAAGCTTTTCTGTTCATGGGTGTTGATGACCTGTGATAGTTGGTATGGCGGTATCCCCATGCTTTTAGCCAGATCATTCAGGGTAAGATCGGGGTTGGTAAAAGGTTTTTCAACTTCCAGATGCCGGCGCAGTTTTTCATGTATCTGCACAGACTCCTGTACCCGCAGGGCCGATTTCTGGTATTTCACTGTGCCGGGAGCCCCGGCTGTGGCCGGCTCTTCCACTGTACTGAAGTCCGGGTTACCGGTGGTGGCCTTTTGGTTTTGCGTACTCTGCGGCTGGCTGAAGACCCGTACCTGTTTGATGCCGAAATACCCGATCCATAAAATGAACAATGCGGCTGCGCCAAAAATCAGCTGGTCGTTGCTGCTGACCAGCACAAAAATCCAGATGACCAGGATCCACAAAATCAGGAAAAGCAGCCAGTTGAAATTAATCTTACCCGTGTTGGAAAATTGCTGCACAATTGTTTTTTTATAGCGCAGCAATTGCCGGAACGAAAGTGTGATATAGATAATGCCTGATGCGTATAAGGTGTAAAGGTTGATGCCGAGCTGCAGTTCAAAACCCTTGCCGCCACTGGCAAATACAGATGCTTTTGCCGCAGGCCCCAGCAAAAAAAATTCAAGAAAGAGCAGATAGGAGAGCAGTACAGGGGCAAAATGCAGCAGTGCAGATGTGCGGAAAGGCCGGTTGCTAGTTTGCTGCCGGGTATACAGGTACAGAAAAGGGCCATGGGCCAGGGGCAGGGGTATACCCAGCGATGGCAATGTGGGGTCTTCTGTCATTTGCCCGGTAAATAGCATGTAAAAACTAAGAAGGTGGTAGCCGGAAACGAGCAACCAGGCCAACAACAGGTAATCGGCGCTGCCCTTATTTTTTTTAGTGAGCAAAATAAACGACAGGAAAAAAGCCAGTATGATGCCCGAGAGATACAGCATGGATAATTCCAGCTGCCGAAGGTAAAGAGATCTGGCGGTACAAAGCCGGGTCATTCGATGAATGGAAAATCTATTGATGGCTGCAGCGTCTGTGAGAGG
>CAYYMK010000017.1:0-40634 GCA_964473035.1 uncultured Chitinophaga sp. | reverse complement strand
GCCGGGTCATTCGATGAATGGAAAATCTATTGATGGCTGCAGCGTCTGTGAGAGGGGTGGGCCATTGAGCTGTTGTTATTTTTCCGGAAAGGCAGGGTTGCTTTTCAGGCTTATGATATCTTTTGTAGTGCGGTTACTGATGGCACCAGTAAGCAGGCAAAGCTGGTAGCAGTCGAGCAAGCCGGCACCGGTGAGTACAACCCGGTTTCTAAGGTCTTCTGTGCTGGTACGCAGGTAGCGTATCAGGCGGGTGCGCATGCTCTTAAAACGGCGCAGCGATTGACTGAGGCCGGAGCAGTTCAGCTTGCTCTGTTCAGCGGGCAGTAGCTGTGCTGCAGAGAAACCGGGGGTTTCTGCCATTTGCATCAGTTCTTCATCCGAAAGTTTGATCCCGGTTCTTTTTTCAGGGTTGATTGGTTTTTTCAGTGCATCCTGCAAAAGGCTCCACAGGTATTCATCTGCTGCATTCAGGTTGCATACCAGCATGCGAATGGAGGATTCGCTATTTTTTGCAGTGAATGAAAACTGTCTGCCTGAGAGATTTTGAACCGATGCCAATAGTTCTTTATAGGTGTCTTTCGTAAAGTTAAGTGCTTGCTTTCTTTCGGAAAATGACAAAGAGTTGTTGCTGACCGTACCGGCCAGGCCGGTTGTTACAAGCAGGAATAAGAGCCATTTCCCTGTTCTTCTTTTCAACATTGGTGGTTGTTTTAATTGCAGCATTCTGCCGGTATACCAGACCCGAATCGCAATAAGGGGAGAAAAGATACTGCTTTTTCTGAATGTGCAAAGAAAATAATTCGGTCAACTAGGATAGCGGTCAGGCGAAGCCTTTCTTTTTCACCATGCCGCCCTTTGTATCCCGGATACTGTGCATAACGATAAATGCATGGGGGTCCATTTTCTCAATAGCGCTGGTCAGGCGACTTATTTCAAGCCTTGTAACTATAGTAAAAATGATATCAGTTTCAGCCTGGTTCTCACCTCTTTTTCCATAGCCTTTTTTACCCGAATAAACGGTAAGCCCCCGACCCATTTTTTCTCTGATAAAAAGAGCAATTTCATCACTATGCGGTGAAATGATGGTAACTCCGGTAAATTCTTCAATGCCATCCAGAATAAAATCAACGGTGCGGGATGCTGCCATATAAATAAGAACAGAATACAGTGCCGTTTCAATATTAATCAGCCAGGCAGCCACGGAAAAAATGAGGAGATTGAAAATTAGGATGAAATCACCCACACTAGGGCTGTTCTTTCTAGCCAGGTACAGGGCCAGCACTTCTGTACCGTCAATAACACCGCCGCCACGAATGGCCAGACCGATGCCTGTACCTAAGAAAAACCCCCCAAAAACGGAAACTAGCAGTTTGTCCTCTGTAATATGCGGAAATGGAAAAATAGCAACGACCACAGAAAGCAGGAAGATAGCAATAATACTTTTCAGGCTGAACACAGGCCCGATTTGTTTCCATGCAATCAGCAGGAAGGGAAGATTTACCAGCACAATGAGTACGGACAGGGGGATGCTTGTTTGACGATCAATCAGCAGTGAGATTCCCATAGCTCCACCATCTATCATCTGGTTGGGTATCAAAAATCCACGGAGGCCAAAGGCCGCCGAAAAAACGCCCACCATCATCAGCAGGGCCGACCATAGTTCCCGTTTGATTGTTTTTTTTGTTTGCCATACCAGTTTTGCCTGTTCGTACCGGCTTAAGGAAGCAACCCGGGTTTGCCCGCTCAGCAACCTGACGATTCGCTGAAAAAAAGTTTGCCGTAATCCTTTTTTGGCCATGCCTTGCCCGATTTTTTTTAGAAGAATGACTGCTGTTCAGGTGCAAGAATTTGTTTGATGCCTGGTACAACGTCTGTTGGGTCGTATTGTTCCGAAAATACTGAATCTATGCCGGAAAAGCAGTTGGGTACCGCAAGTCTTTGAACAGAATTGCCTGTTGTGCTTTTTTTGCCCCTGTTGTATTTGGGTTTTGAGCCGGCATCACATAACTTGCCTTTATGAACATACAGCAAGTAGCAGATTTTCTGGAGACCCTGGCCCCATCGTCCCTGCAGGAAGATTATGACAATTGCGGGCTGTTGACTGGAAATGCATTGCAGCAATGTACCGGTATCATCTGCGCACTGGATGTCACTCCTGAAGTGGTAGCCGAAGCTGCCGCAAAGCGCTGCAACCTGGTTGTATCACACCACCCGGTCCTGTTTGGAAGCATCAGGCGTCTTACCGGAAAAAACAGTACAGAAGAAACCATACTGTCCGCTATCAGGAAGGATATTGCTTTGTATGCCATTCATACCAGTCTTGATAATGTTCTGTATGGAGTGAACGGAAAAATTGCTTCCCGTCTTGGTCTGCAGCACACTGCTGTGTTGCAACACAAGGAAAAGACACTGAAAAAAATCTACAGTTTTGTCCCGGCGGACTATGCACTACAGGTACGGCATGCCTTGTTTGCCGCAGGTGGCGGGCAAATTGGTCAATACAGCGAATGTAGTTTTAACTCAGAAGGCACTGGTACATTTAAGGCAGGTGAGGGCAGCAATCCTTTTGTCGGTGAAAAAGGCAGTCAGCATGAAGAAAAAGAAATACGGGTGGAGATGGTTTTTCCGGCAGCTGCTGAGCAGGCCATTTTGTCGGCCCTTCGGGCATCACATCCGTACGAGGAGGTTGCATATGATGTTGTATCGCTGGACAATACCCACCCGGCCATTGGGTCGGGGCTGGTGGGCAAGCTGCCTTTTGCCATGGGCGAAAAGGAATTTCTTGCATTTCTGTCGGAGGTATTTGAAGTACCTGCCATCCGGCATACAGCGTTTCGTAACCGCAACATTCAAAAGCTAGCCCTTTGTGGCGGATCCGGAAGTTTCCTGATTTCCAAAGCATTAGCCAGCGGTGCGGATGCCTATGTAACAGCCGACATACGATATCACCAATTTTTTGATGCCCAAAACCAAATGCTTTTATGCGACGTGGGCCATTATGAAAGTGAACAATTCACCATCGGTCTTTTGCAGGAGGTTCTGGAGCAAAAATTCCCTAACTTTGCCGTCCTTAAAACGGAGGTACGCACCAACCCGGTGCATTATTTTCTGAAATGACCGGGTGCCTGCCCCGCATCACAAACATAAAACTCAATAACCCAGATGGCGCACGTCAAAGAATTTTCCGTTGAAGAGAAACTGATTTCCCTGCTCACATTACAGAAAATTGAAAGCAAACTGGACGAACTGAAAATCCTGAAAGGCGAACTGCCCATGGAGGTGGCCGACCTGGAAGATGAAATTCAGGGGCTCCATGCAAGGCAAACCCGTATTGAGGAAGAAATAAACGGGGTTACAGAGTTTATTGAACAGCGTAAAAATGCAATTAAGGAAGCCGAAGCCCTGGTGAAGAAATATGATAAGCAAAGCGGCAATGTAAAGAACAACCGGGAGTTTGAAGCCATCAACAAAGAAATGGAAGACCAGCAGTTAAATATTAAGCTGGCCGAAAAGCACATCAAAGACGCTACAGAAGAAATCGCAGAAAAAGCGCTGCTGCTCGATAAAGCCAAAAAAAATATTGCAGGAAAAGAAGGCACACTGGCTACCAAAAAGGGCGAACTGGAAAAGATCATTGCCGCAAATGAGAAGGAAGAAAAACAATATATCAAGCAGTCAATTGTGGCCCGTGAAGATGTAGAACCCCGCCTGCTGGCCAGTTATGAAAAGATCCGTAGCAATTACCGCAATGGCCTGGCCGTAGTACCGGTAGAGAGGGATGCCTGCGGTGGCTGTTTTAATGCCATACCTCCGCAACGCCAAAGTGAAATACGGCAACATAAAAAGATTATGATCTGCGAAAACTGCGGCCGCATCCTGGTAGATGAAGAACTGAACAATAAAGTGGACGTAAGCTGAGTGCAAAAAGGGCTCCGCAAGGAAGCTGTTGCCATGAACGGCAGCGGCTTTTTTTATGTCTGTTTGTTTCCAAAGAATTAATTTGCTGCTGATGCTTGCAAAATTGTACATACGGAATTATGTCATTATTGATGAGCTGGAAATCTTATTTTCAGAAAAACTCAACATCATCACCGGCGAAACGGGCGCCGGCAAATCCATCATCGCCGGTGCACTGGGTCTTGTGCTGGGTCACCGTGCCGATACTTCTGTTTTGCTGCACAAAGAAAAAAAATGCGTGGTGGAGGGAACTTTCCAACTGTCTGGCCATCTAAAACTGCAGCAATTTTTGCAGGATCATTTACCAGGTGATGAAATAGTTGAGAGCGGTGAACTGATGATACGCCGCGAAATAACGGGCAATGGCAAAAGCCGTTCCTTTCTGAACGACAGTCCGGTGACTCTTGCATTATTGCAGCAATGCAGCAGCCTACTCGTGGACCTGCACCAGCAGTTTGGCACACTGGAGCTTGCAGATACAGATTTTCAGCGCCAGGTACTCGATGCGTTGGCTGGCAATGCAGCATTGCTGGATGCATACCGGCAACTATTTCAACAATGGCAGCAGCAGCATCAGGAAACAGAAGCGCTGAAAGAACAAAAACGGCAATTTGATAAAGAAACAGACTACAACCGGTTTCAGTTTCAGGAACTGGAGGAAGCCGGTTTCAGGGAAAATGAACTGGAAGACGCAGAGGCAGAACTAAAAATACTGCAGCATGCAGAAGGTATTGCAGCGGCATTGAGCAGCACTTGCGCAGCATTGAAGTATAGCGATATGCCCCTGATTCAGCAATTGAAAATGCTGCAACAGCAACTGGCTCCTTACACTGCGGTGCATCCCCGCCTGTCTGTACTGATGGAACGACTGCAGTCGGCCCAGATAGAATTGCAGGACATAGCAGATGATGCACGCCAAATCAGCAACCAGGTTCAATACGATCCGCAGCGGGCAGAATTGCTGAACGATCGGCTGTCTCTGGGCTATAAACTACAGAAAAAGCATGCAGCACACAGCACAGCTGAACTGCTGTCCATTCAGCAACAGCTGGAAGAAAAACTACAGGCTGTGCTGCACATAGATGACCGCATCAGTCAGAACGAACAAAAAACGGCCATGCTGCTGGCACAGGCCACTGCGATGGCAAGCCGGATCAGTGGTACAAGACGAAAGCAGGTAAAGCCGATGGAAGATCAAGTGAACAAACTGCTGCAGCAGGTAGGCATGCCCAATGCGGTTCTCAGGGTGGAGATGGCTCCGTCGGCGCTCAGTAGTTCCGGCGCCGACCAGGTTAGTTTTCTCTTTGATGCAAACCAGAGCGGCCAGTTTTTGCCGGTGGGTAAGGTGGCCAGCGGGGGAGAACTCGGCAGGCTGATGCTGTGCATCAAATCTCTGGTGGCCCGTTCACTGGATATGCCCACCCTTATTTTTGATGAAATAGACACTGGGATCTCCGGCGAAGCCGCAAAACAAGTGGGCATCATTATGAAAAGCCTTTCGGAAAACCGGCAGTTGATCTGTATTACACATCAGCCGCAAATTGCTGGCAGAGCCGATGCACATTTCCTGGTATATAAAGAAACAGCCAACAAGGAAGTGAAAACAGGGATCCGCCTGCTGAGTGAGGAAGAACGCATCATCACGATTGCCCGCATGCTGAGCGGAGAAAAACCTACTGCTGCCGCCATAGCCAATGCAAGGGAACTGATCAAATAAACGGCTGCAGAATCAATTCAAAAAAATTTGGCCCATTATGCCTGCGGGAAAAGGAAATGAGACTGCCTTTATTTCTTCAGATCCCATTCGGGGTTTGCAGCCGTGATTCCGTTGATATACTCCGTAAATATTCTTTTTGCTTCTGAAAATGCCGCAACCTGCAAACCTGGCATCAGCTTCTGCATCATTCTTGCAGCTGTTCTGCAGATTCAATGCGACAAAAAATGAGTCATCAATTTTTAAATGCATATACTATGAACCGAATCCTGCGTCTGCTTGCCTTCCTGGTTTTCATCACGCCGGTTGCCGTAGTTGCCCAGGTACAATGGTACCAGCAACAGGATGGCCAAAACCAATTGCCCCATGGCACTTTTGCTGCCTCCGTACAGCCTCTGAACAGCTATTCTTTTATCGCCTGTTACCAGTGGCATATTGAAAATGATGAAACCACCTGGAAAATTTCCCGGTCGCTGAACACAGGTTATGAAGCGAACCGGTTTTTTGTAACCGGACCATTTGCCGCCGCAGAAGTACGGGTTAGCAAAAACCATTCAGTTTATGTATTGAAAAAGGAATTTCCACAGGGAGAAAACATGCGCTGCACCCTGTACCGGCTCAATGAACTACTGCAGGTGAAGGCACAACAGCAACTCCTGATTCCGGGAGATTTTAGCCTGGTCAACCTCAACTGTTTTGAACTGGATGGGGGAGGTAATGTGTACCTGGCGGGCGATGGCCAGTACCCTGACGGACCAGGGTATGCGTCGGCATCTTTTGTGCTGCGGGCAAATAAAAATTTTGAAACGCAATGGATCCGGATGGACTCTGTGCAAACATCCTATACCGGCCTGCATGTTGATGCGCAGCAACATGTAATAGTGCTGGAAGATTTTTATACCCAATACCCTGCCGTGAAGATCAGTCGCTTTGGACCTGGCGGCGCACTGATGTGGAGCAGGTCTGTAGTGCCGGATGCAAACAGGTATAGCCTTTCTTCTCTCTACGATCATCAGGGGAGCCTGTTTTTATATGGAGCCAAAGTGATCAACGATACTACGGATGGCGTATATCTATGCCGGCTTTCATTACAAAACGGAAGCATGCTCTACCATAAAACTATGTTTACCGCAAGGGCCACGCAGCTGCTTGATCTGAAATCTGACCAGCAGGGCAACCTATATAGCCTAGTCAATTTGTTTACAACCAGCGGCCAGCTTATGAAGGTCAGCCGCTGGCACAGTGCCAGTGGGAGGCTTCGGTGGAGTCGAAGCTGGCGCTATGAAGATGACAGCATCCAGCTAAACCGCCTCATAGTGAACAGCGGAAATGAATTTTATGCATTAGGAGATAAAAAATGTCACTTGTATTATGCGAAAGCTTTTGCCCGGAAAATATCCAAAAACGGGCAACTGCGTGGCATATTAGCAGCACCGGACAGCACACAACAGCAGCGATGCCATACACTGGTGGATGGCTTTATTGACAGACAACAACGACTGATTTCAGTTGGCAATACAAACGATTTTGACAGCAGCATGAATCAAAGCACATACTTCCGGGCATTTGCGGTTCGCTACCGGGAAGAACCCTGCAACCAGACAACGGCAGAACAGCAGAAGGCTGCTGAAACAGTTGCCGCAGAATTGCTGCCTGAAGATGAAGAATCGGTTCTGCTGCAACTTCGCTTATTTCCCAACCCCGTACATCAAACATTGCTGGTCAGCAATATCCCGGAAGGCAGTTATTCAACACTCAGGGTATTGAATGTACAGGGAGCACAGATTTATTCACAACGTATCACCGGAAGCAGTCAGCGCATTGATGTAAGTAGGTATGAAAACGGGATTTATATTATGCAGCTTGAATCATCAAATAAACTGTCAGAAAAAAGTATAAAATTTATTGTACGCCGATAAGAATTAACCCTTAAAAGCAGGAAAAATTACGGGGACCAGGTACGGAAATATACCCGGAATTCTGAATATCAGGATTCCGGGATTTGGTCTTTTTGGCTTCATCTTCTTATCTTGTTTGAATGACAGGATGAAGGCGATTGAGGAATATCACTTAGTTGAATATTCCTTGCATGAAAAAGTTGCTACCCTCGGCCCTTTTTTTTATATCCGGCATTTCTTCAGCGCTGGATCCGCTTCCTGCTTACAGAAGTAACCTGTTTAAGGCTTTGAAGCACGGAAAAGCATTTGCATTTACAATTACCAAAATATCCGACCAGCAGGTGTACAACATCAGCTCAACGGCTGTTATTACAATTACATTAATCAATACAGGTTCTGTACCGGTAAATGTGGATAAGATTACTGATGAATTGCCTCCCGACTTTACCTTCCAGGGTTTTCATCCGGAAAGTGACATTACAAATAGTAATTCTGTTTTTACTCCCGGTGTGGGGGCCACGGGTATATTGCAGTTTATTTCAATGGTGAGTAACCTGGGAATTTCCAATTACATGGTGCCAGCCGGTGGATCCCGGATTCTGAAATATTTTGCAACTACCTGCCCGTATAATGCAGTAAATCTGACCACCACTGCCTGGTCATATCTTTCTAATTCCAGTTTGGGATCCGCACAGCATACCTTGTCTGTTTTATCAACCCTGCCAGTTCAGTTAACGGATTTTTCAGCCGCAAGAAAAAACGGGGGCATTCTGATTTCCTGGAAAACCGGCAATGAAACCGCTGCTGTTGATTTTGAGATACAGAGAGCAAAAACGCCGGGAAGTTTTGAATCGGTAGGCAGGATGGCAGCCAATGCGACGTTCAAGTATTCATTTTTTGATTCTGTATCAGTTCCTGGCATGTTCCGGTACAGGCTGAAGATTGAAGAAACAGGTTTTGCATCCAGGTATAGCACAGAGATTAGTATGACACAATTAACAGCACATCCGGAGCCTCAGCTGATTTTTCCCAACCCGTTTCAACAAAAACTTACCGTACAGGTGCAGTTGGATCAGCAACAAACGCTTCAGGTGCGCCTGTTGACGGTGCGAGGCAGCATTGCAAAGCAGTTCACAGCTGTATGCAGGCGCGGAACCAGTTATATTTCATTTGATGATCTTGGCCTTTTGTCCCATGGGCTATACATACTGCAACTGGTGAGCAATGACGCTGTGTACCATCATAAACTTATGAAACAGAAATAAAACCGCTTCAATTTTTTTTTCAGCAAGAATTATTGAGCATAGAAGTTGCTTGTATTTTGAAAATCAGGCAAAGCAACTTTCTGAGTTACATAATATAAATGATTGCTTCTTAACAGCACATAGCCGGTCTTTAAGCTTATTGCAACGGGAATCCGGAGCTCAATGATATTGCCGGCCTACTATTTTTCCAATAACATCAAAAAAAGCGTATTTTTACTTGATCATCCAATAATAGAACTGAAAACCAAATTCAATGACTACCCAGCAGATAAAAGTGGCGATTGCAGATGACCACAAAATTTTCCGTGATGGCATACGGATGGCACTCAAAGACAAGGAATACCTAAAAATTATTTGGGAAGCGGAAGACGGAAAAGACCTGATGCACAAACTGAAGTTGAAGATGCCTGATGTGATCCTCATGGATATCCGGATGCCCGAAGTGGACGGGATTAATGCCATCAGCCTGATCCGAAAAGAATACGAAACTCTGAAGATCATTGTACTCACCATGTATGATGACCAGGAAATGATTACCAGAATGATGGAAATGGGGGCCAACGCTTATCTTACAAAAACCACCGACCCAGAAGAAATTTACCAGGCCATTCTGACCTGCATGAATGATGATTTTTATTTCAACGAACTGGTGAATAAAGCGGTATTGCTGAAGCTGCAGCATAAAAAAACGGTCCGGCAATTTTATCCCAATCCGGTAAAATTTTCTGAAAAGGAACTGAGTATATTAAAGCTGATTGCAGAAGATAAAACCACGGAAGAAATATCCAAAGAAGTTTTTCTGAGTCCCCGTACCATAGAAACGATCCGGCAGAACATGAAGCAGAAAGTGGGAGCCAAAACCATTGCCGGACTGGTGATGTACGGAATGAGAAACAAATTGCTGGAATAACCTGGTTGACTCTTCCTCTCCAATAAGTCTGCCCCTGACGCTCACCAAATATTGAGTATGCCAAATATCAACGATAGTTTTTTTGATGGCCATTACCAAGAAATCTGGAAAACCATCATTCCGGACGGGCTGACCACAAAGGAAGTGGAGTTTATGGTTCCATACTTCAACCTGGTGCCGGGCGGCAGGGTGCTGGATCTGATGTGCGGCTATGGCCGACATGCACTGGCATTTGGCCGCATGGGAATTGAAGTAACTGCGGTAGACAACCTTGGCTCTTATGTAGATGAAATAAAAAAGGAAGCAGAAGCCGGTCAGCTACCGGTGACTGCACTGCAGCAATCGGTTGTTGATTTTTCGCCTGTGGGCCAGTATGATCTTGCCATCTGCATGGGCAACAGCCTGAATTTTTTTGATGCAACAGATACCGCAAAGATTCTTGCAATGATCCACTCAGCCCTGAAACCTGGGGGACATGTATTGCTGAACTCCTGGTCGCTGGCAGAAATTATATATCCATCGTTCAGAGAAAAATCCTGGAGCACTTTCAATGGGCTTAAATTTCTGGTGGAATCAAAAATATTATTTCATCCTGCACGGGTGGAAACCGAAAGCCAGACAATAGCCCCGGATGGATCGGTGGAAATAAAGAAAGGCATAGATTACCTGTACACACTTAACGAAATGGAAACCATGATGCGGCAGGCCGGCCTGCAACTGATTGAAACATACAGCATTCCTGGCCGGAAGAAATTTTCACTGGGCGACCCCCGTGCCTACCTGATCGCACAAAAAATATAGCAGAATCATTTAAAGATCACATTCCAGGTCAAAAAAAACCCCGGCGTTATGAAGACCGGGGCTGGCGTTACTGTTATGAAAGAAAAAATTTTATTTAAATCACCTGTTTAACAGGAACAGGGTTTAACGGTTGCTGGTTGCGGCGTTCATTGGTTTTTTCATCTGGATATAGGAACAAAAACGGGGTATTATCTTTTTTTATCTTCACAATAAAATCAAACCACACGGAAAGAAGAAAGTTGACTGGCCGGAAAAAGTGCCCCCGGTTGAAACCGGGTCGGTCTTTCAAAGGATTTGGAAAAAACTTTCTGGACGGTTATGGACATTGGATGAGAGGGTTGTGGCAGATCATCCTTGTCAATCAACTTTCCGGTTCAAAAGTAGTATCATGGCTATTTGTTAACAAGAGCATAACTGCCCGATTTACAGGTTACAGCATTTACGCCTTCATTCGTAGATTTTCTTAACCAACCTCGTAAAGTTTCGTACGTGAGTTTTCCTTACAGGAAATTCCGCAGTATTGAAATCAAGTACTTTCCCTATAGTATATGCAGCAGGAATTTTTCATCTTGCAGGCAGGAATTTTTACTGTTTCAATTTTTTTTAATCCTTTTTAATTTAATGAATCCATGAAAAACCATGACTCTAATGCGGTAATCAAAGTTGCCATCGCCGATGATCACACCCTGTTCCGTACCGGCGTTAAAACTTCCCTCCAAATGCGCAAGGATATCCAAATGGTTGCAGAAGCTGAAAATGGCATGCAACTGCTCAACCTGATGCGGCATATTCAGCCCGATGTGGTGTTGCTCGACATACAGATGCCTATTATGGACGGACTGACCACGTTGCCGGAAATTAAAAAACTGTATCCAAACGTCAAGGTCATTATGCTTTCTATGCACAATGACCATTCTGTCATTTCAAAAATGATGGAGATTGGAGCCAATTCTTATCTGACAAAAGAATCCGGATCAGAAATGATTTATGAAGCCATTCGTGGTGTGTACGAAAATGATTTTTATTTCAACGATCTGACGAATAAGGCGCTGCTGAGCGGACTACGTACCAAGCGTACCACAGAATCATCCATGCCGCTGGATGTACAGCTGACCGACAAGGAAGTGACCATCCTGAAACTGATGTGCGATGAAAAAAGTACAAAAGAAATTGCTGACATCGTGGACCTGAGCCCACGTACCGTAGAAGCCATACGGGATAAACTGAAAACAAAAACCGGAACCAAATCAATGGCCGGACTGGTGATGTATGCGGTGAAAGCTGGTTTGGTTGAACACGCCTGACAAACCGCACTAACTACTTTGCTCAATAAAAAAGTCATTTACCTGCGTAAATGGCTTTTTTGTTTATATTGGGCTTGATGCGGTATTACAGTCATAACGGCGTGTTTCTCGAAGATGCAGCATCCGGATCCGGGTACCGGTACTGCAATGCGGCCGACGGGTTGTTTGAAACCATGCGCCTGCAAAACGGAAAAATTTTGTTTGAAGAATGGCACATGCAGCGGCTACATGGCGGTATGAAGCAACTGGGATATCTGACCGGGCAATTTCCAACGGATGCCACTCTTGCTGCAGAAGCATCTGCAATTTCCCAAAAAAACAATTGCAGCCCGGCAACACGGGTAAGGCTTTCCGTATTTCGTGGGGCAGGAAATACACAACATTCAATACCGGTATATTTTATTGAGTGCTATTCTTTGGAACAGTCAGGCTACCCCTGGTTTGGGGAGGGAATAAATACCGGTTTGTTTTCGCATGCCATCAAAAGTGCAGATCAATATTCTTCCCTGAAATCATGTTCCCGGCTGGCTTACAGCGAAGCCGCACGGTTTGCAGCGCAGCAAAAGCTGGATGACTGCATTGTACTGAATCAATACGGCGCAGTGGCAGATTCCTCTATTGCAAATGTATTTATCGTGAAAGATAATATTGTGTACACACCATCACTTAGTGAGGGATGTGTGGCAGGTGTCATGCGCAGGTACCTGCTTCAGTGCATGCAGCGTGCGGGCATTTCTTTCAAGGAAACCAGGCTTTATCCTTCCGATCTTATTTCGGCCGATGAGCTGTTTTTAACCAATGCCGTGAGGGGAATTATCCCGGTCATGCGTTTTGAAACAAAACAATACCAGACGAACCGGTCGCAGCAACTGTATGCAACATTCCTGCAAACCATCTCATAAAAAAATTGTTGTACCGGTATGGAAACCGCAGTATCTGTATTCTGGTTTCGGCGTGATTTGCGACTGCACGATAATGCCGGACTTTTTCATGCACTGCAAAGCGGACTGCCCGTGCTGCCCGTATTCATTTTTGACCTCAATATCCTGGATAGCCTGGAAAATAAGGCCGATCTGCGGGTGGAGTTCATTCATCGTACGTTGATAGGCATACAACAACAACTACTGGCACAGCACAGCACTCTGGATGTACGTATCGGAGATCCTCTTTCTGTATTCGGTAACATTATGCAAGAATATAAAGTTAAGGCCGTGTACTGCAACCACGATTATGAACCCTATGCAGTGCAGAGGGACCGGCATCTGGAGCAATTGCTGAAGCAAAAGGGCATTACTTTCAACAGTTACAAAGACCAGGTGATTTTTGAAAAAAATGAGGTTCTGAAGGAGAATGGACAGCCTTATACGGTGTTTACTCCCTATTCCAAAAAATGGAAATCGAGACTGGTTCAGCAACCACCCGTATCCTTTCCTTCTGAAAAATTTGGGGAAGCTTTGTTGAAACAACAGAAAATCCCCCTTCCTTCACTGGCGCACCTGAATTTTATTCCAACAGGACGCACATTTCCGCCGGCGCAGTGGAACGAAGATCTGATCCGGCAGTATCAGGTACGCAGAGATTTTCCTGCTGTTGAAGGTACCTCTCGCATTGGGGTACACTTGCGGTTTGGCAGCATCAGCATTCGTGAGATGGTACTTGAGGCTGGCAGCATCAGCGAAACTTTCCTGAATGAATTAATATGGCGTGAATTTTACCAGATGATCCTCTGGCATTTTCCGCATGTTGTGGCACAGTCATTCAAACCAGCATATGATGCTATACCATGGCGAAATGATGAACGGGAATTTGACGCATGGCGCCTGGGGCAAACAGGTTATCCGATTGTTGATGCGGGTATGCGGCAGTTGAATGAAACCGGGTATATGCACAATCGTGTGCGGATGATCACTGCTTCGTTTTTATCAAAACACCTGCTGACCGACTGGCGCCTGGGGGAGGCATATTTTGCAGAAAAATTACTGGACTTCGATCTGGCCTCAAATAATGGCGGCTGGCAATGGGCCGCAGGCAGCGGCTGCGATGCAGCGCCTTATTTCCGGATATTCAATCCGTATCTGCAGGCAAAAAAGTTTGATCCCCGTTCAGACTATATACGGAAATGGGTACCCGAATACAGAGAACCGGCATATCCCCGCCCCATCGTAGAACATGAAGCAGCGAGAAAAAGATGTTTACATGTGTATGGAGGCGCTTTGAAAAAAAAATAATAACTGCACTCTTTGTTATCCCCCTCCCTCAAATCTCGGGTTCACAAAATTATTGACCTTTGAACCGAAACGATAGTTCAGACCGAAGCTGGTTGAGATATTATATCCAGAAGCAATTTGTCTTCTTCTTGTCAGTATTTCCTGTTCTGATGCACCTCCCCGGGGAAGATAGATCTGATCTCTTGTCAATCCTCCAAAAAAGAAAACATTGAATGATAAGCCTCCGGTAATCCGGAAATTGATATATGCATTGACCCCCAGGTTAAATAATTTCCAGTTATGAAAGTAATTTTGATAACTGATGCCAAGAGATGATGTTCCCCATTTCTGATTGAATGTCATATTTGCATCAGCCCTGTGTCCCAATAAAGTTTCTTTTATTTTATCATAGATTGTTGTGTCAAAATAGCGGTTCCTGCGAAACGTAAAACCATAGCTGACGGTGAAGTACCGGGTATTGACTTCTGAGTAGGGAAAAATATCATATTCAATAGCTGCCCTCAATAATATCTGTCCTTTATAATTGGAGAAGCTGCTTCGGTGAAAACGGGTTTCATAGCCCCAGCTCCAATACGGATCCAAACTTTTGATCAGATAATGATGAAAGTCGTAATTATGATTTTTTACAATGATTTTTTGAGTGATTCCCGAATCTTCATATTCAAAGACCGATTTATTGGCACTGGTGGATGTCCCGAAAAACAGCTTCAGGTCTTCCGTGGTCCGGTTGGCTGAAATATTTCCGCTGAACCGGTTTTCTTTATATACGGCATCTGCATTCATGTCGCCATTCACTCCTATCCTGTATACCCAATAGTTCCAGGGATCTTTTTTTGACTGATCGTCAGTGTCTTTGTTGCCAGTTTCTGCTTTCTTAAAAATAATTGTTACATCTCTGGCGGCATCTGTTTTGGCTACAAACGGGGCAAGGCCCAGTTTAAGGTATTTCAGCAATAAATCTCTTACTTCAAAATTTGTCTGGTTCGGGTCCGTATTAAAATCAACAGTGTCATGAAGATTTTTAAAATGGTTTTGTCCGAAAAAAATGAGTTGATACCTGTTGCCGCCACTGCCCGTATTCTGGCTGGTGATCAGAACATGAACATCTGATGCAATAGGGTCAAGCATAAAATCAACAATATTTATTTCAGACCTTATAAAAGTCATATCGCACCATGTATCACTACAATCAATAAAAACTTTTAGTTTTTTGTTGCCTGGGGTACTCTGCGCACCCGAGCTCAGGGAAAGGAAAAGAAGGAAACAGGAAGATAAGAAATGCATTTTCATGGTTGCCGGTTTTAATCCAGGAACAAAGAAAAGGATGACCTGTTCCTTGTGTAGCTCCCGGGTGATTGTTTGATGTATACAGCATACAGTTCTTCAATGGCCTTTTTCCCTTCCGCACCCAGTTCCAGGGAGTAGTTATTTACATATAATTCAATGTGCTTCCTCAGTACATCATCATTCATTGATTGGGCATGTTGTTGTACATACTCCGGTACAACGGGGTATTTTGCTGCTGCAAATTCAATGCTTGTTCGAATGAGCTTTTCAATCGCAAGGCTTATTTTCCGGGGTAAAGATCGCTTTACTGCAATGCCGCCCAGCGGAATGGGTAAACCTGTTTTTTTCTCCCAAATTTCTCCCAGGTCGGCCACTTGTACCAGTCCTTTTTGCCGGTACGTAAACCGGTTTTCATGAATGAGTACACCCATGCCGGCCGGATCGGCTGCCACCAGGTCTTCGATTGCTGAAAAATGTACCGGTGTTTTATGTATTACTTCCGGAAATGCAAAACTCAGCAGCAGGTTTGCTGTTGTGTGGAGGCCGGGAATGTAAATGTGCTGGCGGTACAAATCAAAATGATGCAGTTCTTTGTTCCGGACAAGCAGTGGTCCTACGCCCTTGCCTGCAGCCCCGCCTGCCTGAAGCAAAGCATAGGTATCGGCAGCCTGGAATAAAGCGGGGAAACTTAGTTTTGTTAAGTCAAGTTCTCCCCGTAAGGCCCGCATGTTCAGTGATTCTACATCTTCCAGAATGACTTCAAATTGAAAACCGCTGCTGTCCGTTTTATGATTCACCAGTGCATCGAAAATAAAAGTATCATTCGGGCAGGGCGAAAAACCCAGGGTAAGCTTTTTGTCAGCCATGCAGTTTGTTCATTAAAGTGATCAATTCCTGGTTCAGGTTTGAAATGGCGTTTTTTATATCCCATTTTTTTTTATTTCGTTCTCCGGCATAATTACTTACAGAACGAAGTTGCAAAAAAGGGATCCGTTCTTTACGGCATACATAATGAAGGGCAGCTCCTTCCATTGACTCCAGAACCGGGCGAAATTTTTTTTTGAATAAACGGGTTTGCATAGGGCTGCTGCTGATTTCATTCACTGTGATAGCTGCTGCTTTTTGAAGTGTAGTCTTTTGAATCAGGTAAGAATTATTCGGCAGCCATCCATGTACATAGGGTGCATCATCCGGGGCAAGCAACCCCATGCTGAAAAATGTTTTTACTTCATTGTTTTCAATGACGCCCTGGTCTGCTACACAGTCTTTTCGCACAGCCAGTACGGTTCCGGTGGCAATTGATTTGACAAAGCACCCGGCTATTCCGGCCTGAATGATGCAGGATGGCCGCTTCAATGCTAGTTGCCTGGTCAGGGCATAGGTGGCCGCCATGATTCCGGGACCGCTGATGAGTATATCTGCATCCCAGGCAGTATTATTTCTTTGCTGCCTGTAATGTTTTAAAAAGACAGAGATTTCGGCGCTGGTAGCTGCTACAATGAGGGCATGCATGCTTTTTTTGTTTAGAATCGTCATGCGAAGCTAATTACTTGCAGCCAGAAACAACAGCCACTTCCTCATCTTTGTGCGGGATGTGGATGTTAGGTATTTTTCAGAGGCAATACTGCAATCGGAGAAAATGAACAAAACGCTATGATCTTTGTTTTTGCCTTCGGTTATACATTCTTTTGTATTTTGGGATTGAATTGAGGCATACAGGTTTAGGAATTGATGTACAAGCATACAGCCCGCCAAAAAAAATTATGAATAAAACTGCAGTTTTCCGAAAAGAACATTTTAATGCAGCACACCGATTGTATAACCCGGATTGGGATGTTGCCACCAATGAAAAAATTTTTGGCAAATGCGCCCTGCCAAATTATCATGGTCATAATTATGAATTGGTAGTAAAAGTGACCGGAATCCCGGATGAAAAAACCGGCTATGTGATGGATATAAAGGAACTGAGCGACCTGATGCAGAGCGTAGTGGTAGAGCGGTTTGATCACCGTAACCTGAACCTGGATACTGAGGAGTTCAGGAAACTAAACCCGACGGCCGAAAATATTGCCATAGTGATCTACAACCTGCTACGGCCTCGGATCAGCATGGAACTGGAACTACAGGTTCGCCTTTATGAAACTGATAGAAATTTTGTTGAGTACCCGGCCACCTGACTGTTTGGACAGGGAGGTCTGCCCATACTGTTGTAATTAAAATATTTTTATGCGATACCAGCGAAAAGATGAATACTGCGAAGAATCAATAAAAGGATTAATTGAAAGTTACATAAATGTGCTCAAGGGTATTGGCGAAGATCCTCAGAGGGAGGGCCTGCTTAAAACACCGGAACGGGTGGCCAAGGCCATGCAGTTTCTGACACAGGGGTATTTCCAGGATGCCAAAGCCATTATTCATTCAGCCCGGTTTCATGAAGAGGTCAGTGAAATGATATTGGTGAAGGATATAGAAATTTATAGCATGTGCGAACATCATATGTTGCCTTTTATCGGCAAAGCACATGTGGCCTATATACCCAACGGGTGGATTACCGGGCTTAGTAAAATTGCCCGTGTTGTGGATGTATTTGCCAGGCGGCTGCAGGTGCAGGAGCGCCTTACTATACAGATTAGAGATGCCATCAAGGAAACACTGAACCCGCTGGGCGTGGCTGTGGTTATTGAGGCAAAACACTTATGTATGATGATGCGTGGCGTACAAAAGCAGAATTCAGTAACCACGACATCGGCATTCGACGGCGAATTTCATAAAAATTCTACAAGAAGTGAGTTCTTAAAACTAATCAGCTCCGATTTGCATTAAGCATTATATTTGTGCCTCCAAAAAGTTTGGTTGAAACATTTCAGTCAGGCTTTTTTTTTGGCCGTGCAGCTACTGCTGAGGCGGTCATCCGGGGCGGGGGGCTTAAAAATTTTCTCATGAAACATGCATTTGTGTTTCCGGGTCAGGGTGCACAGTTCCCGGGTATGGGCAGGCAGCATTATGAAAACAATGCTTTTGCCAAAAAACTTTTTGAACAGGCGAATGAAATTTTAGGTTTTCGCATTTCGGATATCATGTTTGAAGGAACTGAGGAAGATCTGAAACAAACAAAAGTGACGCAGCCTGCAATATTTTTACATTCAGTAATTGCATTTAAAAGTATTGACCCTTCAGCAGATGCCGGGGCGAAACCGGACATGGTGGCCGGTCACTCACTTGGCGAATTTACAGCCCTGGTGGCCAACGGTACGCTCAGTTTTGAAGATGCGCTCAGACTGGTTGCCATCAGGGCTGCTGCCATGCAAAAAGCCTGTGAGATGAATCCTTCCACCATGGCCGCTGTTTTAAATCTTGCAGATGAGAAAGTTGAAACGATCTGTGCCGAAGTATGGAGGGAGACAGGTGAAGTGGTAGTGGCAGCTAATTATAATTGTCCCGGGCAGTTAGTCATTAGTGGAACAAAAAAAGGTATTGATATTGCCTGCGAAAGAATGAAGGAGGCGGGAGCAAGAAGAGCATTAGTGCTTCCTGTCGGGGGCGCTTTTCACTCACCATTAATGCTGCCGGCCAAAGAGGAACTGGCAGCAGCTATAGAATCAACCAAATTTCACAATCCTACCTGTGCCGTGTACCAGAATATGGTGGCAAAGGCTGTCATGGATAAGGATGAAATAAAGCAAAACCTGGTTGATCAGCTTACTGGCGCTGTACGCTGGAGTCAGAGTGTACAGGCCATGATTGCCGATGGGGCCTCCAAATTCACAGAATGTGGTCCTGGTAAAGTATTACAAGGACTTGTGCTTAAGATCAATAAGGAAATGCAGGTGGATGGGGTGAACTGATGGAGAAACAACTTCTATAAATTTTTATCAAATAAAAAGAGGCTGTTCTTTTTGACAGCCTCTTTTTTTATAAAGGGAGCTCAATGGGTAATCTGCTTACCAGTTTATGACCAATTTACCAGTCAATTTCAATCCATTATTGCCATTAACCTGTATGATATATAATCCGGAATTCAGGTTACTGAGATCGGTATTTATTGTCACAATGCCACTGGTATTATTATTGTAAATATTTTTAACCAGCTGTCCGCTTGTATTATATAGTGTTACAGATATATTTTGAGCTTCCGGAACTTTTATGCGAATATTGAACATATTTCTGCCGGGGTTCGGGAAGACACGAATATTCCCATCTTGCAATGGTCCGGGCGGGAGTTTAATAGTAGCATCGTTAGATGCTGAACCCACATTCCCGACATTATCCACGGGTATTGCATAAAAAGTATATAAAGAATCTGATTGCCCAATGAATAGTAATGAATCAGTTCCGGCATAGCATATGTACTGAAAAGATCCGTTATTTACTGACATAAATACCCGGTGTCCGTTTACTCCCGAATGCAGGTCACTTGAACTGAAAAGAAGCCTGATGGTAGTATCATTAAATAGTGTTGCGGTTAAACCGGAAATAGCAGGAGCTGTATTGTCAATCGTATTGACCCAGGTATCCGTGCTGATTGAGTGATTCTTGTCGAAAACAATTGCGGCCCTGTTTGGTACAGTAGTTCCGCTTGGCAAACTATTCCTGATTTTTACTGAATAGGAAATGCTTCCCTGCCCTTCAGGCGGTGATATATTGGGAGGGAGAAACCCTAATAGTGACGCAGTGTCGATCAGCTCTTTTGTTACCGGGTCAATACTCAGGTAGGTGCAAGAGAGAATTCCTGTTGCAGTATCCAGTTTAATATTCGCAAGGACATCTACATTATTAAATTCCTTAATTTTTACAGATTGTGTGTACTCCTTCAGCGAAGGGGGTATAAAATATACACTGTCACTGATTGTTAATGTGGCCAGTTCAAAATTCGCCAGGTCAAACTTTGTTTTATCAAGCGTATCCAGCACATAAACTCTTTGAGCACTGGCGGTAGCTGATGCAACATTTTCAAAAGAAACAGTGTAACCTACCTTACCGGTATTGGCAATATACCGCTGAGGCCCAAAACCTTCAGGACCATAAATCTCGTTCGGATCCCTGGGTAGCCCTACCTGTATATCTTTTTCTCCAAAAAGATCTCTATATGTTTTTGCACAATCTTCCAATCCTGAACCTCCCTGGTTATAGACATTGAGACCGCCATCAACAACTTTGTGATTCTTTGTATAAGCCTCAACGATTTTTTCTATCGTTTTATACTTTGAAGCAATTGTGCCTCCGGGTATACAGGAAATAAGGGCACTTCCAACACCCCAAGCCCATGATCCCACACTATTATAGCTCTGCTCTCCCCCAAATACCTGGACCATAGCATTTGAGAGAAAATCAAATCCACTGGCAGCACAATTTATAGCAGGTATAAAGCCGGCTACAAGAAAAGCAAAATCATCTAAACATTTGCCCCAGAAATATCTAAGCGCCGAACCAAACATTCTCTGGCTGGTCCAGGCATAGAGTTTAAAATCCGGCGCATTAGCCAAAGGCGATAGCAGTTTTACCGGTACACTGATCGTTTGGCCGGCATTGATGCCTGTGAGCAGAATACAATATACTTTACCTCTGTAAGGTTTGCCATCTATTGAATCAATAACTACAAAGGTTTTAACCGAATCTTTCAATTCCGGGCTGTAATAAGCAGGTATCTGGGTTGGGATAGCGGTAAAATCAATATTGACATAATCCGGTATTGCAACCCATAATGGCACTCCGGCAGCAAATTTATTACCGGTATTGGTAAGCGTTATGTGGAAAGTAGTTGATATGTTTCCCCGGATATTTACCGGTCCGTTAATATGAACAATAATATCGGGATCCGAAGCATCGGCTGGAAGGATACTGAATGGCAGGGTATCTCTCCCCCCTCCTGAAAACACAACTTCAATAAAATACGATACCGTATCACTAACCGTAATATTATGCAGGTCAAAATAAGTAAATAATTGCTGGCGGGTGTGGCTGATTTTTTTCTTAGGCACAAGCGAAGCTCCGGGGTTTGAAGCCGGTTTCAAAAATACACTGGCATTTGTATCCAGGCCTGCTCCGTACAATACAATAATAATATCGCCACCGGCTTCTCCATATTTTGGAAAATAGTCAGAAATCTTTCCTGTTGTTACCGGTCTCTCAATCGAATCTTGCCGGCAACCTGTTCCTCTTATTAACCTGACTGTGTTCATACCGGGAGGAAGCTCAACCTGCGGATGACTTATTGAGGAAGTGCCGACAAGATTATTATTATTAAAGAATTTCCATAAATAATAGTTGGATAGTTCATTGCGGGTACTGTCGCTGAAAGTATACCTGTTGCCAAACTGCACAAAATCAAAATCAGGTATTGCTTTGTATATCTGGCACATGTCAACTGTCCTTTTATGCAGCAGGCCCCAGGCTCCCCTGTTGTCTTTTCCTCTTACATAAAGCGTTCTTGTATTGGCGCCATTGTCCGGGATATCAAAAGTAAAAGTGTCGCTTACGATATTACCGGGTGTCAATGCGATCTGTGAGCCGTTTCCAAATCCCGGATCAGAATCTAAGAAATATTCCAGTTGTGTTATTGTGGCAGCAGTATCATTCCCAGGGAATTTAAAAAAAGAAGTGGTCTGGGTCATGCTCCAGTTATCAGCCATATCCTGTACACGGAAAAACAACCGGTGTATTCCTGTTGGCAGGCTGCTTACATTAAGATTAAATGTGCTGTCAATGGTTTGAACAGACGGAAGGTTGATTGCTATCCCATTTCCTACTCCGGGGTCGCTATTAAACGCATACTCAAGTTTTTTGAGTTGCTGTGACAGTGCTGTTTGGTAAGTTAGCAAAAAAAGAAAACCCGCCAACAACCTCATCACGGTTTTATGGGTAAACTGTTTCATGCCTGAAAATTTAGTGATGAGGTTATTGATTTGCTTTTACTTTAAGCCTGAGCTTTAATCCACCGGCTGTAGTAGGAACTCCATTAAGTTCTGCCAGATAAATGTGAGGAATTAAAGGTATCCCCGATAAAACGTAGGCTCCTGTGCCTCCAAAAGCACCGCAATCAACACCTCCCTGGCCAAATCCAATAGCCGGCGATCCTGTCTTTAATTGGTATTTACCATCGGGCCCATAAGCTACTGGCCCCGTATTTAACAGAAAAACATCCGAATATAATGCAGTTGTGTTATTTACACCTCCGGCTGCAGCATAATCTAAATTTCCCAAATTTCTGTCAGCGCTGACACATTGTAGTGGCGGAGCTGATCCACTGATGAGTCTAAACACTATATTATTAATAAAGGTGTTGGCAGCAGGATAATACGCCTCATTTCCCGGATTAATAATAACATTATTTTTAAAAAGAATAGAAGCGGTATAAGTAGTAAAGTACTCTGAAGGTAACTTATAGCTGTAAACAGCGGGGTTCCCGTGTAGAAAAATACTATTATGAAATTCAATACCTGTTGCCTCCCGTGCATAGCATATAGTCGGATTAAAAGTTAGATCGCCTGGCGTCCAGAAAAAACATTGTTTCATTTTGATACCCGAACTGCGATAAACACTGGAAAGACCAGTACCGTGGAAAGGCGAAACAAGACATCTTGAAACAATGATATTTGATGTACGGGAATATTGCAATGGTGTACTTCCGTTTATTGAAAGTCCGGTTACCTGGCTCCCATTCGATAATGTGTCAAAAAGTATTGATCCTGTAATTGAAGATTGCAAATTGGCCTGAGTAAATGGTTCAGGATTGAGCCCCAGAAAGTATCCGGCACCTACGATACTAACTCGTTTCCTGATGGTCACATCGCCATAACTAACGGGTCCGGGTTGAAGTAATATAATCGTTCCATCGGTTACACTATCCAGGGCTCCTTGCAGGGTGCGGTAATTAGCAGTTTCACCAGGAGTATTATTAACTGTAACAACAGGTTGGCTGAATACTACTTCTGCAAAAAATATATAAACAAAAGCAAAGCAGGTTAATTTCATTCTCATAAGAAAAAATTTGTAGTTAATAAATTGGTTACCTGGTACGGATATCAATCTGTTTTACAGGATGGCAGTTTTCAGGGATAAATTTCCTTACAGCCAATTATAAAGACAATACTCCATTTGGATAGTTTTGGGTCAATTCAGTTTCACTAAATCAGATCAAACGCATTTAGGTACATTGTTTCATTTTGGCGTCGCTATCTTTGAAAAAGAATCAATTCAAATGCGGTTGGCCACAAGAAATTTTTTTAAAGCTGTTGTTATTCCCTTAGCAATTTTGGTTTATTGGAGGGAGGCTGAGGGGCAAAGTATGGTCATCGATGGCCTGAAAAAAAAACTCTGGCAGGCACATACAGAAAAAGAAAAGCTAGACTGTTATTTTCTCCTTTTTACCGAAAAAGCCACATTACCTGCTGATACACTATTAACCTATGCGCTGGCAGCAAAGGAGATTGCACAGCGAATGGGTGATGAACTGAAATTGATGGACGCAAAGTATATGGTTTTATCTGCGTATCAGAAACTGGGGATGAATGACACCTGCCTGTTTATGATAGATCAATGTATGGAGAAAAAATTTGAAGATCCTGCATTCCGTCATATACAGCGGAAATACTGGTTGTACAGGGGCTTTATCATGAACGTCATGAATGATTCTAAAAAGGCACAGCAAACCTTATTTGACCTGCTTCATGAGGCGGAAGCCGAACAAGACAAATATATCCAGGTCAGTACGCTGAATTTAATTGGCTGGTCATACCTGAATCTCAATAATGATTCGGTTGCTCTTTACTGGTTTCATAAAGCAATAGCTCTGTTGCCGACAGATGAAAGCCGGCAGTATGCAGAACTTAGAAATAATCTGAAAAGTAACCTGGCGATCACCTTTTGGCAAAATTACCGGAGGCTTAAGACCGACTGGCAGCTTGATTCTGCTATTTATTATACCAGGGAATCGGCAGAAGAATCCAGAAAACATCAATTCTTATCTGTTCTGGCATTTAATCTTGGCAATTTATCCCTGATGATTTACGAACGGGATAAAAATAATGTGCTGGCGGAGCAATTATTAAAAGAAGCCCTTATGCTCCGGCAACAGATCGGCGACCTCTATTACGTGATTATGGACATGGCAAAGATGGGGGAGTACTATTTAAACAGCAACCAGTACTCAAAAGGAATTGAGATATGCAATCAGGCGATTTATAAGGCGGACTCCGCAAAAATTAAATCAGATATTTTGTGGCTGTATGAGTTACTTGCAAAAAATTTTAAAGCAGCAGGCCGATTCCGGGAATATGGCGATGCACTATATGCCCTGGATTTATATAAGGATTCAATGAACAAAGAAAATGCATCAAGAGAGCTTTTTGATATTCAGACCCGGTACGAAGTGCAGAAGAAAGAAGCCACTATTGCCAATCAAAAACTCAAAATTATCCAGAGAAATTTGCTTGTTTTTGGTTCAGTAGCCCTGCTCTTTGCACTTGCCATAGCGGGATGGATTGGGTTCAAAAGATATCACAGGCGGCAAAAATTGAAGATGGAAAGTTCCATAAATAATGAGCGGAAGATGACGGAGTTTGCAGTAAAAGAAGCGGAGGAAAAAGAACGAAAAAGAATTGCGGCTGACTTACACGATCAATTGGGAGTGCAGGCAAATGCCATATTATATAAAACAGAACTCTTGCAGCAGGTAGGCTTTTCTTCAGAGGCGGCCATCAGCGACCTGCACGACACAGCCAAAGAAATGCTGCTGCATTTGCGCCATACATTGTGGGTTATGAAGACCACTGAGATTATGGCTAGCGATTTATGGAGGCGTATCATCAGTTTTTGCCTGCAAATGAAGCGCCATTATGAGCAGATTGTGTTTACTACCGAGGGAGGGGCGCCTGCCGGTTTGGTGATGTCTTCTGCAAAAGCGCTGAATATTGTGATGATGGTGCAGGAAGCAGTCAACAATGCGGTAAAACATGCCGGTGCCGGGCAAATAAGAATTCTGGGCAGTGAAAAGGAAAACAAATGGCAGATCTGCATATCAGACGATGGTGCCGGGTTTGTTGTCAGTGATGCTTATGAAAAACAAGACAGTAACGGCTTGCGTAATATGGAAGACAGAGCCAGGGCATCCGGTCTTTTGTTCGCGATATATTCTGCTCCTGGTGAAGGCACCACAGTCCATATTGAAATATAGCAAACCATTTCTATCCAAATGGAGTATTGAACCGTATAACCTTTTCGCTGAAATTTGAAACAAATGAATCCGGTGATAAAAGTTGCAATTGTTGATGATAAGGCAAATAACAGGAGTGTCATTGCTGATAAATTGCAGCGTAATCAGGGTTTTGCTATTTCGTTTCAGTCCACCAATGGAGAAGAATTTCTGGAAAAAATGAAATCATTGCCGGATGAAGATAAACCTCATGTAGTGTTAATGGATCTGGAAATGCCACATATGAATGGTGTGGCAGCCATTGCTACTGCTTCGTCACTTTATCCCGGAATAAAATTTGTAGTTCTCACGGTTTTTGATGATGATGATAAAATTTTCAGGGCAATCCGTGCGGGGGCCTGTGGCTATCTATTGAAAGAAGAAAGCGGCCGGGTGATCGCAGATATGCTCATGAATTTATGGGAAAGCGGGGCAGGACCTATTTCTCCCAGCATCGCCTATAAAATTTTACAGATGGTGCAGCAGCCGGTGAATGCTGCCGGAACAAAAACCTCTGAAAACCCCTTTCAGCTCAGCGACAGGGAAAAAGAAATACTGCAACTGCTGAGCGAGGGTCTGGAATACCGTGAAATTGCCGAAAAAACATTTATCAGCCCTAATACGGTTAAGAAACATACGATCAGTATTTACCAGAAACTGCATGTAAACAGCAAAGCACAGGCATTACGGATCGCATTTACCAAAGGTTTACTCTAATCTATTATACATAAATACTGCAATTCACCCACTCCGTATCAAAATCTGCATTGTACTTCCTGTAGAAATTAATAGCTGACTCATTCCATTCCAACACCTGCCAGATGATGCGGTTAAATTTTCTCTCCCTGGCTTCTTCGATCAGCCTGTCCATTAGCAATTTTCCGATTCCCCTGCCTCTTGCCTTTTCGGTAACAATGATGTCCTCTAAATACATTGCCTGACCCTTCCAGGTGGAATAACGGATATAGTAGAGGGCAAATCCAAAAATGAAACCATTCTCTTCCGCAACAAAGGCCCACCAGACAGGGTTGTTACCAAAGCCGCTTTCGGTGAAATGATCCAATGTAACCGTCACTTCATCGGGAGCTTTCTCGTAGATGGCCAGTTCGGTTACCAGTTCTAAAAGCCTGGGGCAATCTTCTTTAACCGCCTTTCTGATACGAATATGCATGATTGATTATTTCTTTTTTGCTTTAAATGTACCATTGGGCTGAACAAAACTGACAGATGTGATCTCTCCTTTATCATTTTCCTCAAACTGCACACTGTAGCCTGATAGAGTCTTGAATGCAAACCTGTTTTTTTCGATAGCCACCAGTTCATATTCAGGTTGTCCTTCCACAAAGGCATATAATGTCGTTTTCCCTTTGATGTAAAAACGGGCTTCTGTACCCGGTCCCAGGATAAAAGTTCCTTCAAACTTCTGCAATTCTTCCGGGCTGATGTCCTTTGGTTTTGGCTTACGAACAAATTCCATTTGTTTTAGTTCTCCCTCCAGCTGCATCTGTACAGTTTGAATATCACCTGCTTCATTCATCCCAAACTGTATTTTCAGCGAACTGCTTTCAGTCGTGTCTATTCCTTCATCCGGGTCGGCAAAGAAGGTTTCAAATACATCGTAATGATAATGACGGAGCCAGAATGTTTTACCCGGAACCAGGAGAAACAATGAATCATTTTTTGTAGTCACTTCGGCAGTTCCATAGCCGGGGTGCTGATATAAACCAGGGTAATCGCCAGCAGCATGAGAGGGTTTCGTTCCGGGTTTCCTGTTACTTATGGCTTTTGCATCTGCTTCTGCTGCTTCTTTCTTTGCTTTTGCATCTGCCGTCATTCTATCCCCAAGCCAGTCGTAGGGTTTTAATTTCAGCAGCCGGTCGGCAATGCTGTTGCGCACAATAGAAGGCATTGCAGATCCGTTCTGGTTGGTCAGTACAATGATCCCGATGCTGTCTGTTGGAAAGAAACAGGTGCTGGCCGAGAACCCGTCAATATTACCGCCATGCTCTACCCGGTAGTGGCCCCGGTATGAAGATAAAAACCATCCAAAGCCGTAGGCAGAAAAAAAGACATCCGGTTTTTCATGGGCGGGCAGTGCAGCACCAGTGAGCATTTGCGCACTCATTGCATCTTTCAAATAACCTGCCGGGAACAGTTGCCTGCCATTCGTTTTTCCTCCATTGATCCAGCACATGACCCATTTTGCCATGTCCAGCACACTGCTGTTGATGCTTCCGGCGGGGCTCATGGCATTAATATCATAATAACTGGTTTTCTTGATTATGCTGTCTTTAACCAAAGAATAACCCAGTGCAGGCTCCCCCGAATTTTTCAGTTCGGCAATGCTGCAGTTGGAATGACTCATTTCCAGTGGAACAAATATTTTTTCTTTTATGTTTTGTTCCCAGCTTTTTCCACTCAATTTTTCAGCCAGTACACCCTGTACCAGGTACATAAAATTATTATACTGCCAGCGCTGGCGGAGAGCTGCTGTCGGCTCCTGGTATTGAATGCGTTTCAGCATACTGTCTCTTGATGCTGTGTTGAATAAATACCAGGAATAATCATGCCGGGGCAAACCCGTGCGGTGGCAGATGATGTCACGTACCGTAATATGATCATTCATCTGGTCATTAAAAAATTTCAGTTCCGGAAGATAGTCCCTTACAGGCTGATCGAATTGCAGCTTGCCATCTTTCTCCAAAAGGCCTGTGAGCAACGTGGTAAAAGCTTTGCTGCAGGAACCTATGGCAAACAAGGTATTGGGCGTGGCAGGCAATCGTTGTTCCATATCCCTGTATCCAAAACCTTTTGCATACAGGATTTTACTCTGGCTGACTACGGCAACTGCAAAACCTGCCCCTTTTCTTTCATTCAGTACCCGTTGAAGAAGGCTGTCAATTCCCGCCAGAGGATCAGCTGCTGTTGTTGCTTTTTTCTGGGCAAGGCATGCTGCTGTGATCAGCAATGATGCAATCAGAATACAGTATCTCATCAGTTTATTTTTTTCGGTTACTCTAATGCCTGGTTCAGATCGGCAAGTATATCACGGATGTTTTCAATACCTGTATTCATCCGGATCAGCCCGTCTGTAATTCCATAAAGTTCCCGTTGTTCCTTTGATACACCGTAGTGTGTCATGGATGCGGGGTGCGATACTAATGTGTCGCAGGTGCCAAGCGACACAGTGCGCACACACATCCGGAGTTTGTTCATAAACTCAATGCCGGCCTGCAATCCTCCTTTCAGTTCAAAGCTCAGCATAGCGCCGGGATGACGCATTTGCTTTTGTGCTATCTGTTGGTCGGGGTGCGAAGCCAGACCTGTATAGTGTACCCGTGCCACTTTTGGGTGTGCATCCAGGGAGCCTGCTGCTTCCAACGCATTCTGACAATGCCGGTCCATCCGCAATTCAAGGGTTTTCATCCCGGTGATCAGAAGGAATGCATCAAAGGGATTTGCATTGCCACCCAGCAACCGGTGTACTTTGGTACAATGGGTATTCATAAATTCAATATCCCTTCCCAGAAGGATACCGCCAATTGCTGTACCATGTCCGTTCAGGAACTTGGTGGTGGAATGAACAACAAAATCAACATGATACTGAAACGGCTGCTGCAAGTACGGTGTAGCAAAAGTGTTGTCGCAGGCTACCAGGCAGTTGTACCTTTTGGCAAGTTTGGCTAGTTCTTCAATATCTACGCATTGAATGGTGGGGTTTGCCGGTGTTTCCAGGTACAGCATTTTAATAGCGGCATCTTTTTTCAGAACATCCTCTGCCCGGTTCAGGTCGCGAAGGTCGGTGATGATAGATTCAATCTGCAATCCCGGCAGCACCGTGTGTATGAGTTCATTTGTACCCCCATACAAAGAATAATGGGACAGGATTTTATCGCCAGGTTTCAGGGCGGCCATCATAAGTGTAGAGATGGCTGCCATACCTGATGCATGCAGAATACCTTTGGCTCCTGTATGCAGGCCAAAGGTTTCCATAGCCGTAATTTTTTCTTCCGCTTCGGTTACAGTGGGATTTCCCCACCGGCTGTAGATATAGCCTGCTTCCTTGCCGCTGAAGCGGCGCATGCCTTGTTCTGCATCGTCAAACACAAAACTGCTGCTGGCATAAATGGGAACCTGGTGGGCATACATCGGGTCTTGCTGATGTCCGGCATGCACTGCCATTGAGCCCCATCCGCTCAGAACAGGTTTTGAGGTTCGGGCATTTGAATTAGCAGATGGGGAAAAACTCTTATTCATATATTCAGTTAAAAGTTGAATTTTTGTTCTGCAAACAACTTTTCCAAAAGTAAGATGATTTCCCCAACGCCGGGTACGATGCAAAATCCTTTCCCAAATGCCTCATCTCTGAAGCAGGTACTCTCACAATATGCTGCTTATAACTTGTGGGCAAATACAAAAATGAAAGAGATACTGCTGACACTGCCCGAAGGATATGATCAGAAAGAATTGCCGGCAAGCTTTAAAACTATGTACCAAACTCTTTTTCATATCTGGGATGCAGAAAGCATTTGGTGGCAAAGAATGAAATTGCATGAACGACTGATCATCCCCAGTCAAAATTTTCAGGGATCGCTGGCCGATGTACTCAATGGCCTGCTGTCTCAGTCGCAGCAGTGGGCCGGGTGGGTGACCCAGGCATCTGAACTTGCACTCGATCATGTATTTCAGTACCACACTTCAGAAAAAACAAATTACAAACAACCCGTCTGGCAGGTGCTGATGCATGTATGTAATCACGGCACATACCACCGGGGCCAGCTTGTCAATATGCTGCGCCAGCTGGGGGTAGAAAAAATTCCTGCCACTGATTTTATTGCATGGAGCAGGACAAAAAAATAAATCTTCATTCTTTTATGTAAAAATTAAGATCGGGTCATCAGGGGTAAAAAATCTCCTGGTTATGAGAAAATTTTTTCCTCTCTTCATTACATATATCCTTTGCGCTACTGTGATTGGCCATGCCCAGGTACTCAACGGAAAAGTACTGAGTGAAAGCGGTATTGCTGCAAGCGGTGTGACCGTACGCTTTACTGATAAAGCTAACAGAATCAGCACCCGAAAGGATGGCAGCTTTACGATCAGGGCATTGCGGTTGCCGGACACTCTTATTTTTGCCGCACCCGGTTTTGAGCCCTATAAAGTGCTGATTACGGAAAAAAACATCAGCGATCCTGCTTTTGAAGTAGTACTGCTTCACAAAAGAGAAGCGATGACCGAAGTGGTTGTAGCTGCGGCAGGTATTAAAAGGGATAGAAGAGCTTTAGGGTATGCCACGAAAACATTATCTGCCGATGAACTGTCAGTCAGAGTCAGCGGACTGGCTATTGACAGATCGTATGATGAAAGGGGATATAGCCCGGTTTATCATGCTGCAACACAGCCGGCCGACAGCCGGTTTGTATGGAAAGACAGCAACAGGCTTCCTGTACAAGATGGGAAGGCGGCATCCCGATTGCTCACCGCCGGCGAAGTGAACGATTTTCATAAATGGAAAATGTGGGAAGAGTATCATGAAAAAGAATTCAGAGAAATGTCAGTAACATGGGGCATTTCACCCCTGCACCGGTTCAGTGTACAGCTTACAGATACAAAATTGAATGCGATGGTGAACGAAAAACTGTACCTGATACACAACAAAACCGGCGATACAGTGTGGACCGCATACACCGATCACACAGGAAAAGCTGAACTATGGGCAGGCATACTGGGCGATTCTGTACAGACCGGCGAGTATGATATTGCGGATGCCTATGGCGCCATCATCCGGCAGGCCGGCACATTTGAGAATGGGATGAATCTGATGACATCTGGCCGCTCTTGCCGGAGTAGCAGCGGAGTGGACATTGCATTTGTGGTGGATGCCACCGGAAGCATGGGCGATGAAATTGAATTTCTGAAACTGGAACTGGAAGATGCATTAAGACATGTGATGAACCGGTACCATAATTTATCATTACGTGCCGCATCTGTTTTTTATCGTGACCAGGGCGATGACTATGTGACAAAAAGCATCCCGTTTCATGATGATTTGCTGAAAACAATCAACTTCATCAAATTGCAACAGGCCGGGGGTGGAGGCGATACCCCCGAAGCGGTGGAAGAAGCGCTGGAAGCTGCCATCAATGGGCTTGGATGGAATCCGGAGGCAAGAACCCGCCTGCTGTTCCTGGTGCTCGATGCACCTCCACATGCACAGGCGATTCAAAAAATGCAGCAATTGGTCAGGAAAGCTGCCGCCAAAGGCATCCGCATTATTCCGCTTGCATGTAGCGGCGTAGATAAGTCCACCGAATTTTTACTGCGTGCCATGGCTCTTGCAAGTAACGGAACTTATGCGTTTCTCACGAATCACAGTGCTGTGGGACTTCCGCATATTGAGCCTACCACAGATAAGTACAATGTGGAATTATTATCAGAACTGCTGCGTCGCATCATCGGGCAATACCTGTTTACAAAAGACTGCAGCACCCCGGTTCCTGAAAATACACAGGTGCCTGAGCTGCAGACGGAAAATATTTTATCTGTAAAAATTTACCCGAACCCAACAAGCGGTATATTCCGCATTGAAAGCAATAAGCCAATCCTTGAAATTTTTATTGCCGACTTTACCGGAAAAATTATCATGCGGCTGGATGCGTCAGGCTCAAAAACAAACTGGCAGGTGGACCTGGGCCGATATCCTGCTGCAGTGTACCTGGTAAAATATATTACAGAAGATAAAAAATGGGGTGCGGCAAAAGTGGTGCTTGCAAGAGGGAGGTAAATTGTATATGGGAGTTCTTATGAGCTCTTGATACAGACATTTGATGATATCATGCAGGCTTCATCGGTATTGAAGCTAAAAGATGCAATGACAGGCTGTTTTATTTTGGAGAACCATCATAGGCCCACCTGATCCAGGTGGCGCCCCAGGTAAATCCGCCGCCAAATGCGGACAGAACAAGGTTGTCTCCTTTTTTTAATTGAGGCTCCCACTCCCAAAGGCAAAGCGGTAGTGTACCTGCCGTGGTGTTGCCCAGTTTCTGAATATTAATCATTACTTTTTCACGGGGCAGCCCCATCCTGTTTGCCGTTGCATCAATAATCCGCAGGTTGGCCTGGTGGGGTACAAGCCATGCAATATCATTTGAAGTAAGGTTGTTTCGTTCCAGTAATTCTGCGCTTACATCAGCCATCCCTTTTACAGCAAACTTGAATACAGGCTGCCCATCCTGGTACACAAAATGCTCCTTTGCCAGAACGGTTTCAATGCTGGCAGGTTTACGGGAGCCGCCGGCTTTCATGTGCAGGTACTGGGCACCGCTTCCATCGCTGCGCAAGATGCTGTCCAGTACACCATACCCGTTCTCATCGGGTTCCAGCAACACTGCTCCGGCGCCGTCGCCGAATATGATGCAGGTGGCGCGGTCGTTGTAATCAATAATGGAGCTCATTTTATCAGATCCGCACACCACTACTTTTTTATAACGGCCACTTTCAACCAGCGATGCGCCCAGTGTGAGCGGGTATAAAAAACCGGAACAGGCTGCAGATACATCAAATCCCCATGCATTTTTTGCACCCAGTTTATCGCATGTAATGTTGGCTGTAGCCGGGAAAACATGATCAGGGGTAACGGTTCCTACAATCAGGCATTCTATTTCCTCCGGATGAATGCCCCGCTTTTTACAAAGCTCCTGTACGGCAGGCACCACCATATCAGATGTGGCGAGGCCTGCGCCTTTCAGAATCCTTCTTTCTTCAATACCTGTACGGGTGCGGATCCATTCATCATTGGTGTCCACCATCTGTTCCAGATCGAAATTGGTGAGCTTGTCTTCCGGGATGAAGCCACCAACAGCTGTGATGGCGGCTGTTATTTTTTTACCCATGCAGATAGGAGTTATGGTAACAAAATCCGGCAAAGTTAAGGAACTGGCGAAATGACAGCATGTGAACCTAATTTGGCTAGCCCGCAGTTATTGCCAATTGGATATTGCCTGTTATCTTGCAGCCATGATCGCATTTCTGAAAGGAGGGTTTGTGTACAAGAGCCCTGCCGTTGTCCATATTGATATACAGGGGGCAGGCTATGAAGTGCAAATCACTCTGAATACATACAGCAAAATCCAGGACCTGAAAGAGGGAAAGCTGCATACAGTGCTCCTGGTACGGGAAGATGCCCATACGCTATACGGATTTTTTGACCTTGCAGAAAAAGAAATGTTTTTACTGCTGATAGCCGTATCCGGGATCGGTGCATCAACTGCAAGAATTATTTTGTCTTCCCTGAGGCCCGATGAACTGGCAAAAGCCATTGTTTCGGGCGATAGCAGTACCCTGGAGGGGGTAAAAGGTATTGGAAAAAAAACGGCGGAACGGATGGTAGTTGAACTGAAAGATAAGATGTCAAAATTCAGCCCGGAAACAAATATTTTTCCCATGAAAAACAATACTTTGCATCAGGATGCGTTAAATGCTTTGACCGCTCTTGGCATCAACCGGCAGGCTGCCGGACAGGCCCTCGGCAAGGTGCTGGCGGAAAACCCCAATATCCGGCTGGAAGAACTAGTGAAAGCGGCCCTCCGTATCCTCTGATTTTTTTTTGTGGAAACTAATTGATGGAGAAAAAACCTTGAACCTTATAACTGCCAATATTTTCCGCACTCTGGTATTCGTTGCACTGGTAGCGGCTGGTACTGTACAGGCACATGCCCGGTTCCGGCCTGCATTTTTTTTCTATGAAAGGGTTACAGATACAACCCGGTACCCGCTTTCAGACCGGCGTGGCGATCCCTATTCATATCCAGGCAGCAACAGCTTCGATTTAAAAGATACTGCGTTTATTAAACGCACTGTTGAATACGACCCCCGAACAAAGCAATATTACATCGTTGAAAAAATCGGGAACCGCTATTATCGTACACCGGCTTCTTTCTCCATGGAAGAATTTCTGAAACTGCAGGGTGAAAAAGATGAAAAGGAATATTTCAAAAAAAGATCGCAGTTGCTGGCCAATATGAACCGGCGGATGTTCAAACCGAAATTCAAAATGTCTAACGACTGGTTCAACCGTATTA
Organism: uncultured Chitinophaga sp.; assembly: GCA_964473035.1. GTDB lineage: Bacteria > Bacteroidota > Bacteroidia > Chitinophagales > Chitinophagaceae > JJ008. The sequence goes on along the minus strand of CAYYMK010000017.1, from coordinate 6,001 downwards.
TGGGCGTGGGTCCGGACGGCAAAGTAAAAATTGAAATCAGGCCCACCGGTTATGTTGACCTGCTGGCCGGCTACCAGGGGCAGGTGATTAAAAACCCCACACTTCCTGAAAGGGCAAGAAAAAATGGCGGATTCGATTTCAACATGAACTCCCAGTTACAGGTGGATGCGCAAATCGGGGAAAAATTAAAACTGCCTATTAATTACAATACACTGGCCAATTTTAATTTTGAAAATCAGCTGAAACTTGATTTCAAGGGCAAAGAAGATGATATCGTTAAAATTTTCCAGGCCGGAAATACCAGTTTCCCGGCAAAGGGTACGTTGATACCGGGTGCACAGGCATTGTTTGGAGTCAAAACACAACTGCAGTTTGGAAAATTATTTGTAACAACAGTACTGGCAAACCAGCAGTCGCAACGACAGTCGCAAAACCTGCAGGGTGGTTCCGCTGCACAAACATTCTCTGTGAAAGCCGATGAATATGATGAAAACCGGCATTTCCTTCTGTCCCAGTATTTCCGCGGAAATTACAATACGGCAATGAAACAATTGCCTGTAGTGAACTCCCGCATACAAATATTACGAATGGAAGTATGGGTGACCAACCGTACAGGTGCCACCACAGATACAAGGGATGTAGTGGGCTTTATGGATTTGGGTGAAAGAAATCCCTACCGCACACCCCTGCTGACCGGCTCTGGTGATGTATTACCACGCAATGATGCCAATTCACTTTATTCAGTTTTGCTCTCAAATCCTGCTTACCGTAACTCATCGCTGGTGCAAAACGAACTTTCTGCATTTGGCCTGCTGCCTGTGCAGGATTTTGAAAAAACATTTGCCCGCAAACTGCAGCCCGGCGATTATTACTACAACCCGCAAATAGGTTTTATTTCTCTGAACCAGCCCCTGCAGCCCGATGAAGTGCTGGGTGTGGCTTTTCAGTATACTTACAACGGACGCACATTTCAGGTAGGCGAATTTTCACAGGATGTGCCACCTGATACTACCGGCACTTCTCAAAGAGTACTTTTCCTGAAATTACTTAAGGCCACATCACAACGAACCAATTTACCTCTGTGGGACCTGATGATGAAAAATGTGTATTCTGTCGGGTATGGCCAGTTAGAGCGACAGGATTTCAAACTTGATATATCTTATGAAGAACCCAGTCTTGGTGAAAAAAGATACCTGCCCCCGAATGATGTGAGCGATCCATACAAGGGGCAGCCTATTATTTCACTTACCAACCTGGACCGGCTCAATAACCAAAATGACCCGCAGCCCGATGGAGTCTTTGATTTTGTGGAAGGGTTCACAGTGATTTCATCACAGAGCAGAATTGTGTTTCCGGTACTGGAACCTTTTGGCCGGGACCTTGAATATATTTATGCCAACCAGGCTTTGAGAGATAAATACCTTTATTATCCGTTGTACGATACCATCAAAGCCATTGCACAAACATTTGCAAACCTGAACCGCTATAAGATTACAGGTAAGTCAAAATCCTCCGGCATGGGTTCCTCACCCGGTTTTGCAGGTCCTGGAATGCAAGGCGGAATGCCGGGAATGGGTTCAGGAGAATACCCGCTGGGTTTTAATATACCAAGAGGTTCGGTAACGGTAACAGCAGGCGGACAGGTGTTGCAGGAAAATGTCGATTATGAAATTAACTACGACCTGGGTACATTGCGGGTCACCAACCAGGCCATTCTCAATTCGGGAGTACCGGTAAATATTCAGTATGAAAATAACCAGGCATTAGGATTTCAGCAACGAAACTTCATGGGCTTGCGGCTCGACTACCTGGCCAATAAAAAACTGACCCTGGGGGGCACCATCGTGAGGCTGGGCGAACGTCCCTTCTTCGTCAAACAGATGTATGGCGAGGATCCCATCCGCAATACCATGTACGGGATGGATGTGGACTACCGCAATAATCTGCCCCGCCTGACCAAATGGCTCGATAAACTGCCCTTCTATTCTTCAAAAGCCATGTCATCAGTAACGGCAACTGCCGAAGCAGCTTTATTGCAGCCCGGCCATGCCAAACAAATAGACGGCACTAACTCTGAAGGAAAAATTGAAAAAGGGGGGCAGGTATATGTGGACGATTTTGAAGGCTCCAGGGCCAATATTGATTTGCGGTTTCCGCTCATCAGTTGGGCTCATGCATCTATCCCGCAGGGAAATAATAACCTGACCGGCACTGCGCCACTGTTTCCCGAATCAGGGTTTAATAACGACCTCCGCAGCGGCTATAACAGGAGTAAAATAGCCTGGTACATGATAGAGCCCACTTTGCAGGAAAAGAGGGCTTCCAACAATCCACTGCAAAATAATCCCGCTGAACTGTCTAAACCGGAAACAAGACAAATACTGCGAAGAGAAATATTTCCCAAACAATACAACCAACTGGGTGAGGGGCTACTAACTACATTTGATATTGCCTTCTATCCGAAAGACAAAGGCCCGTATAATTTTGAAACTTCTGCTGCAAGAATTGATGCAAATGGGAAACTTCGTTTTCCAAACCAGGCATGGGGCGGGCTAATGCGCAATATTGACCAAACTGATTTTGAAACCGGAAATATTGAATTCATTGAATTCTGGCTGCAGGATCCATTTATTAAAAACACCGCCAATCCCAACGGAGGTAACCTTTACTTTAATCTCGGGAATATATCGGAAGACATACTGCGGGATGGAAAAAGGCAGTTTGAAAACGGGCTGCCCACGGTTGCCAACCCCACCACCCCGGTTGATATAAATACCGTATGGGGCAAGGTTCCGGCCAACCCCCTGCAGGTGACGAACGCATTCAGTAACGATCCGGCCGACAGGCCCCTGCAGGATGTGGGCTTTGATGGATTGAATGACGAGGATGAAAAAATAAAATATTCTGCCTACCTCACCTCATTACAGTCCAATTTCGGACCGGGGTCACCCGTGTATCAAAAAGCGCAGACAGATCCCGCGGCCGATAACTTCAAACCCTACCGGGATGCCTCATTTGACCAGGGAACTCCCGCCGGCATTCTGCAGCGCTATAAGGATATCAATAACCCGCATGGTAATTCACCTGTATCAGAAAACAATACGGATTTTATTAATGCATTTACCCAATACCCCGACCAGGAAGAGCTGAACCGCGACAACACGATGAATGAAGGCGAAGAGTATTTTCAGTACAAAGTGGATATAAAGCCCAATATGCCTGTGGGGCCCAATTTTATCACCGATAAAAGAATCGTTCAGGTAAACCTTGCTGATGGTACGTCAAGGGCCGAAACATGGTATCTCTTTCGCATTCCTGTAGATCAATACCAGTTGAAAGTGGGTAATATACCCGATTTTAAGTCCATCCGGTTTATCCGTATGTTCATGACCGGTTTTGATGATTCTCTGGTGATGCGTTTTGGTAAGCTGGAATTAGTGCGCAACCAATGGAGAAAATATAAATATCAACTGGATACGACCGGGTTTTACAGCAATCTGCCCATGCCCGACCCGACTACAGTCAATACACTTGCGGTAAATATTGAAGAAAATGACCAGCGACAGCCCATTCCATACCGCATTCCTCCGGGTATTGAAAGACAGCAGCAATTGAGCAATAACAATGTGGCGTTGTACCTGAATGAACAAGCGATCAGTATGCAGGTGTGCAATCTTGGAAAAGACGAAGGCCGGGGCATATTCAAAACGATGAATCTGGACATGCGCCAGTACAGAAGGCTGAAAATGTTTATTCATGCAGAATCGGTACAGGGATACCAGCCCATTGTTCCCGGCGATCTCAATGCTGTGATCCGGATCGGCAATGATTTTTCCGGCAACTATTATGAAGTCAAAATTCCCTTGCTGACAACTGATTTTGGGGAAACAGACAGCCTGAAGATATGGCCGGCAGAAAATTACCTGGATTTTGACCTGGAGGAACTGACCCGCCTGAAATCGAAACGCAACCGGGAAAATGTTTCTCCCTCCCAATATTATCGTGATATAAAACCAGACGGCCGATCTTATGCAATACTGGGTAATCCCAATTTGGGCGAAGTAAGGGGCATGTTGCTTGGCGTTGAAAACCTGGGACAGGAATCACTCTGTACAGAAGTGTGGTTTAATGAACTGCGCCTGTCGCAACTGGATGAAAAAGGCGGATGGGCTGCCAATGCAAGGGTTGATTTCAAACTGGCCGACCTGGGTACCATGACGATTTCAGGAACTGCACGCACAAGAGGATTTGGTACGTTGGAACAACGGGTGAATGAACGCAGCCGCGAAGATGTGTACACCGTAGATGCCACAGCTTCCATTGAAGCAGGAAAATTATTACCCAAAAAACTGGGGTTGCAGATTCCGGTTTATGCCGGCATCAGCTACCGGAGCAGCACTCCGGAATATGATCCGTTTGACCTGGATCTAGACCTGAAGGAAAAACTCAATGAAGCCGATGCTGCAAAGAGAGATTCTATCCGTAACGATGCACAGGATGTCACCATGATTAAAACCATCAACCTGACCAATGTCAAAAAGATGAAAACAGATGGCAAACGGCCCAAAGTGTGGAGTGTGTCCAATTTTGATTTCAACTATTCTTATATCCAGACTGTTTCGCACAACCCGCTGATTGAAAAAGAGGAACTGAGGCGCACCCGCGGGGCATTGGGTTATACTTATGCACCACAGGGCAAGCCACTCGAGCCATTCAAAAAACTTATCAAATCCAAATCACCCTGGTTTGCACTCATCAAAGATGTAAACCTCAATTACCTGCCATCGCAAATTGCATTCCGTGCCGACATATTCCGCCAGTTTGGTGCCACACGCCTGCGAAACATTGGAGGAGGCCCGTACAGGATTCCGGAAACCTACAACAAATACTTTACGTTCGACAGATATTATATTCTGCAATGGCCGCTCACAAGATCCATCAATATTGACTTTACGGCTACCAACTATGCCCGTATTGATGAACCCTTTGGCCGCATTGAAACCAAAACCCAAAAAGATTCTGTACGGCAAAACCTGCTGAAAGGCGGACGAAACACAAACTATAAACAAGAACTGACTGTAACCTATAATGTACCCACACAGAAAATTCCATTACTGAGCTGGACCAGCCTGCGTGCCAGCTACAATACAAAATATAACTGGCTGGCAGCATCACTCCTGGAAAGGACAGCAGAAATTAACCTGGGACACACACTGGCAAACACTCAAACCCGTTCCATCAATGGGGAACTGAAGTTTGAAGACCTGTACAACAAATCACGGTTGCTGCGTGCTGTAAACTCGTACCAGCCTCCACCGCCACAGCAGGAGAAGGAAGGACTGAAGGAAGGAGATAAAAAGGACAATAAAAAAGATAATAAGAAAGACAAGAAAAAAGATGAAGCAAAAACTGAAGCACTGAAAAATGACCCGCAACAGGTACTGGGGCCATTGCAGACAGCAGTTACCTCTAATGAGCCGAAGCCGGATACCATTCGGAACAAAAAAGGCAAAATTGTAAAAATCAAAAAGCCAAAAAAGAAAAAAGAGAAAAAACAAAAAGAAAAGAAAGACCCGAATCAGCTGCCGCAGGTAGGCACAGTACCCCGTGTGGTGCTGCAACTGGCTACTGCACTGAAACGGGTAGGCATTCAGTACACGGAAGATATGGGAACCACATTGCCCGGTTATATGGACAGCACCCATGTACTGGGATATAACCTGAAGAGCAGGCAGCCCGGTTTCAATTATATTTTCGGCTACCAGCCCGACACTGGTTGGATCAACAGGTTTGGGGCAAAGGGTTTGCTTTCTGCCGATACCCTTGTGTCAAAAATGATACAGCAGCGCTATAACCAGCGTCTGAATCTGACCGCACAGATAAGCCCTTTCCGCGACTTTAACATTGATATCAACCTGGATAAAACATTTGACAAACAATATTCTGAACTCTACAAAGACACCAGCAAGTTTGATAATGTCGGATTAACCAGGCTGAACCC
>CAYYMK010000016.1:54955-59032 GCA_964473035.1 uncultured Chitinophaga sp. | reverse complement strand
ATTTAATAAAAAATTATTAACTAACCCTCTGGTCTGATTTTAGGGGAGTATTATAGTTGGCAGTTGTTAAAGAGCTAAGCTACATCATAAATTGAAAGCAAATCACAACTTCTTAAGTAGTTTATATTATTACCCGTCCGTTGTTAAAGAGCTAAGCTACATCATAAATTGAAAGCAAATCACAACGATTGCAAATTACCTGTGTGAAGTTGGCAGTTGTTAAAGAGCTAAGCTACATCATAAATTGAAAGCAAATCACAACTTAAGCGTTGTAACTCCAGTAAGTGATAAGGTTGTTAAAGAGCTAAGCTACATCATAAATTGAAAGCAAATCACAACTGTTTGTTTTTGCCAATTCCGGGATTCGTTGTTGTTAAAGAGCTAAGCTACATCATAAATTGAAAGCAAATCACAACTCATTCAGCGTTACTATTATCGTCTCTGCGTTGTTAAAGAGCTAAGCTACATCATAAATTGAAAGCAAATCACAACAAAAGGTAGGTTTTGTGAAATACATCGTACGTTGTTAAAGAGCTAAGCTACATCATAAATTGAAAGCAAATCACAACCTCTGGTAAATTCATCAAATACGGCAGCGGTTGTTAAAGAGCTAAGCTACATCATAAATTGAAAGCAAATCACAACTCAAAGTCCACGATCATCCTTGTTCGTTTGGTTGTTAAAGAGCTAAGCTACATCATAAATTGAAAGCAAATCACAACTGGAGGTAATAGTTTTGAATTTAGTAACCTGTTGTTAAAGAGCTAAGCTACATCATAAATTGAAAGCAAATCACAACTATTGTTCCCGCTTAACCCTACGTCACCGGTTGTTAAAGAGCTAAGCTACATCATAAATTGAAAGCAAATCACAACGCGGCAGGGCGCAACCCGTGAACAAATATCGTTGTTAAAGAGCTAAGCTACATCATAAATTGAAAGCAAATCACAACAGCTTCACTTTGTATCAACCCCCTATAAACTGAACATTTTTTTTTCAAATTCTGAACTTACGAGATTGAGGACTATTTGTGCTGGGCGGGCAGCATTATCGGCTACCAGAAATGAATTTGAATTAACCTGCCACTGCCCAGGCTGGTTTTTTCTTCAGCACTTTATGGTATACTGGGCAGTTTTCTGCATGTGCCCCCGGCAGGTACCCTATACTCATTAAAAACTCATGTACAATTTCACCTCCTGTGAAGCGAAATGATTTCCGGAACAGATAAACCCAATCCTGAAGGGAGCGGGGATGATGTTTGCGCAGCCAGTTTTGAAACGATCCATATTGATCCTGCAAATTCAGGATGCAACGGGCATTGTGTATCACTGCCTCAATCTTCAACCTGTTGCGCACAATTCCTGCATCCTGCAGCAGTTGCTGTTTTTTCCGCTCGTTGTACCCGGCTACGGTATGAATATCAAAATCATCAAACGCTTTGAAAAAATTTTCTTTCTTCTTTAGTATGATCTCCCAACTCAGCCCCGCCTGGTTGATCTCCATCACCAGCCTTGCAAACAGCAGGTTGTCGTCAGTCAATGGAAATCCATATTCCTGATCATGATACAGCTGATGCAGCGTACCTCTTCCTTTATGCCGCACAAAATCACAATAAGTAATTGCCATAGTGGAAAGATACAGTTGTATAACTTCAAGATTTTTTTGTCTGCAAAGCAGTCCCGCCCTATCTTTGCCCCCCTTATAGAACAATAACACGTTCCTAAAAAAGGGAGTTTAGCTCAGCTGGTTCAGAGCATCTGCCTTACAAGCAGAGGGTCGGCGGTTCGATCCCGTCAACTCCCACAAAACCCCGCATGTTGCGGGGTATTTTTATGCCTGCCCGGCACTGATTGTTTTTGTGATTACGGTTGCAAAAATGGATTGCCAAAAAATGTGTCACTCTCATCATAATCCTCTGTAATTTTATAAGGTGAAAAAACTGAGTACCGGTACAGAAACCCGCAGGCAGGAAAACAGTGACACACTGAACTTGTATGCGGATCCCTGCCACCTGGTGGTATGGAACGATGATGTCAATACCTTTGAATGGGTTATAAAAACCCTGATAGAAGTGTGTGGTCATACAGCTGAGCAGGCAGAACAATGTGCTTATATTATTCATTTTCATGGAAAGTATGCAGTAAAAAATGGAAGTTATGAAGAGTTGAAACCGCAGTGTGAAGCCATCACCGAAAGAGGAATTAATGCAACAGTTGAAATCATAGCCGGCTAATAACCTTTCGGCCAATGTCCCTTTATATCCTTAGCAACGAATATGTATTTCCCCCGGTACACAATGCAGGAGAAAACGGTCTGATTGCCGTCGGGGGCGATTTATCACCCGGCCGGCTGCTGGCGGCTTATCGGGCTGGTATTTTTCCCTGGTATGATGATAAAGATGATCATGTCATCCTGTGGTGGTCACCCGATCCCCGGTTTGTTCTTTTTCCTGCTGAGCTCAAGATTCATAAATCCGTAAAAGCAATGCTGCAGAGAGATGAGATGCAATTCAGCATGAATACAGCGTTCAATGAAGTGATCCGACAATGCAAAATAATCAAAAGGCCCGGGCAGCAAAGCACCTGGATTACCGGGGGAATGGAAACCGCCTATCTAAAAATGCATGAACTTGGATTTGCACACAGCGCAGAAGTTTGGCAGAATGGCGTTCTTACGGGTGGATTGTACGGCATCAGGATCGGACAGGTATTTTTTGGAGAAAGTATGTTCAGCAAAATCAGCAATGCCTCCCGGTTTGCATTCATACGATATGTACAGTACCTGCAGCAGCAGGGAGTCCGGCTCATTGATTGCCAGGTGCACACAGCCTACCTGGAAAGCTTTGGCGCCCGTATGATTAAGCGAAAAAAATTCATCAACTTGCTGAACCAGTTAATTTGATGGCTTTACTTTATTCCTGATATACCAGCTTTCCTGATACATACAGGCGTTTCTATGGCAGGGTTTTAGATCCCAGCCCTCATGTGCACATACGGCCAGGCACTGCGGGCAGGCTACATAGATCAGCAATTCTTGCTCAGAAAAATTAATTCCAGGTAATGAATCGGAAGAAAATTCATTGCGGATTTTCAGATATAAAGAATCGGATTGAACCGAAAACAGATAAACAGATTTGCCCCCTGAGTCAAACATCCGATACAAGGAGTTATAGTGAAATATGTGCTGCCTGGATACAACTGCGGCGCCCAGACTGTCAGGACGGCTTTTTATAAATGCATCCACCCATTCTTTCTTTTGGGCGTGGGCTGCCATTGGAAGCAATAAAAGAAACAGTGTCCATTTTTTCATATTCAAAAATTTGAGCATTGTGACAGAAAAAAAATAATGATCAAAACCTTGTTTGCAGGTAGTTCGGCAGCATGGCTCTCCAGGTATTCCAGTCGTGCGGCCATTCGGGACCCCATATATCCAGTTCGTACCAAATGCCCTTATCGTACAATACACGGGCAAAACGGCCACTGGCACCAGGGTCTTCATATGACCCACTGCCCGAAAGGATATGGATATGTGAACTTCTTCTTATTTGCTCCAGTATATGATGATCTGTAAGATTGCTCATGAAATGCAGGGGACTGTTGAAATATACGTCATCATCAAAGTATCCCTTTGTGTATTCGGTCAGGTCGTACACACCACTCATGGCAATCGTTCCTTGTATCAGATCAGGCCTCTTTAAAAACAGGTTCATACTGTGTAGGGCTCCGAAACTTGCCCCGCAGGTGATAATGGAAGATTCGCACCCGGCATTTTGATGAATAAAAGGCACCAGTTCCTGGAACACATATTGATTCCATTGCTGCTGCCGAAGGGATTTATACCGAGAATCGGCCTGGTTACTCAGCCAGCTTTCGTTGTTGATGCTGTCTATAGAAAATACCCTGACTTTTCCCTGTTCGATAAACGGGGCAATATGGTCAATCAGTTGAAACCGTTCATACTCCAGGTAATCAGCTGCCGCAGTAGGAACAAGCAGCAATACAAACCCACTGTCTCCATACGATACAACAGGCATTTCTTTATTTAATGAAGGGCTAAACCAGGAAGTCAGTTCTCTTT
>CAYYMK010000016.1:0-54855 GCA_964473035.1 uncultured Chitinophaga sp. | reverse complement strand
ACAACAGGCATTTCTTTATTTAATGAAGGGCTAAACCAGGAAGTCAGTTCTCTTTTCATCCTTGCAAAATTTTGGGGTCAAGATACTTGAGAATTTCCACAAAGTGCTCTCCTGACTCATTGCAGGAAGGATGCAAATGAAGCAGGGAAAAAGACAAATATGGCTTTTTAAAAAAAAATTTCGTAAAATTACTTGGTATTTTCGTATGGTAGTATTACTTTCGAAACCAGTATTTTTACTATCGTAATCAGTCAAGAAGTGAGCTTGTGCAAAGATGGTTTACAGACTGGATCAAACAATGTTGATTCGTACCCCTGAATAAACCAATTGTCTATGAGGAAGAAACCAACCCGTATTACGATTGCCGACGATCATCAGCCGGCAAGAAAATTGTGGAAAGAGCTGCTTGAAACCAACCGGAATTTTATTGTTGCAGCTGATTGTGAAAATGGTCCTGCTTCTTTTGATTGCATCAAAAAGAGTGAGCCGGATGTACTGCTGGTGGACATCAACGTGAGCCACAATAAAGGATTTTCCCTTGCCAGGCTTATTTCCGAAGAAATGCCCGATGTTAAAATCATTGGCCTGTCGGTGTACAACCAGCCCAAATACGCCCAGAAAATGATTGAAATCGGGGCCAAAGGATACATTACCAAAACATCTTCACTTGAAGAAATTCTTCACGGCATCGTCGAAGTGATCAAAGGAAAAAATTATATCTGCAAGGAGATCAAAAATCAGAAATCTGCCGCCCGCTGATTCTGCGATTCCACTTTCGCTTTTCCCTGTATGGCTAAAACCGGGTAAATTTGCCGTACCTCATCCGGTTTGATTTTCACTATCCGGGGATCTTACAAACATAAAGACAGTATGAAGGAACTGAGCAAGAATTTTGACCATCAGCAAGCTGAACAGAAATGGTACAACCACTGGCTGAACAAAAATTATTTTCACAGTGTTCCGGATAGCAGAGAACCATATATTATTGTCATGCCCCCGCCCAATGTAACAGGTGTACTTCACATGGGGCACTGCCTCAATAATACCATACAGGATATTTTGGTGCGCAGGGCCCGTATGTCAGGAAAAAATGCCTGCTGGGTACCCGGCACAGATCATGCCTCCATAGCCACAGAAGCCAAAGTAGTGCAGATGCTCCGGGAAAAAGGCATTGCCAAATCATCCTTAAGCAGGGAAGATTTTTTGAATTATGCCTGGGAATGGAAAGATAAGTATGGCGGAATTATTCTCCAGCAATTAAAAAAACTTGGCTGCAGCGCTGATTGGGATCGTACCACTTTTACCATGGATCCTGACTATTACCAGTCGGTCATCAGGGTTTTTATTGATCTCTACCACAAAGGCTTTATTTACCGGGGAAAAAGGATGATTCACTGGGACCCGAAAGCCAAAACTGCATTGAGCGATGAAGAGGTGATCCGGAAACAAACAGCACAGAAACTATATCACCTGAAATACAAACTGGATGATGCTCACGATGAATACATCGTCATTGCTACCGTGCGTCCTGAAACCATCATGGGCGATACTGCGGTATGTGTACATCCAGAAGATGTACGGTACAAACACCTGCATGGCAAATATGCTTTTGTACCACTCATCAACCGGCGCATCCCCATCATTGCAGACGAGTATGTAACCATGGACTTCGGAACCGGGGCGCTGAAAGTGACACCAGCACATGATATGAATGACAACCAGCTGGGGCAAAAACATAACCTGGATGTGGTTGATATTTTCAATGAAGACGGGACACTGAATGAGGCCGCAGAAATTTTTATTGGCGACGACCGTTTTGAGGCAAGGAAGAAAATTGTCAGGGAACTGGAAGAAAAAGGATACATTGAAAAAATTGAAGATTATAGCAGCGAAGTAGGATACAGTGAACGCACCGATGTAGTGGTGGAGCCCCGCCTTTCCATGCAGTGGTGGGTGGATATGAAAAAAATTGCAGGCCCGGCTCTTTCTGCAGTAGCAGATGATGATATAAAATTTTATCCTGCCAAATTTAAAAACCTCTACCGGCACTGGATGGAGCATATCAAAGACTGGTGCATTTCTCGCCAGCTCTGGTGGGGACACCGTATTCCGGCCTGGTATGATGAAAATGGCAACGTGGTAGTGGCTGCCACACACGATGAAGCCATCAACCTCTACCTTGCAACCTTCAAGGAACAAGCCAGCCGGAACAACCTGCAATTAAAACAGGATGATGACTGCCTGGACACCTGGTTTTCGAGTTGGCTATGGCCATTCGAAGTGTTCCGGGGATACAGCAACCCCGGGAATGCAGATATTCAATATTACTATCCCACCAATACCCTGGTCACGGCGCCTGAAATTATCTTTTTCTGGGTTGCCAGAATGATCATGGCCGGCTTTGAATATAAAGCTGCTAAACCCTTTAACGAAGTGTATTTTACCGGGATTGTAAGAGACAAAGCTGGCCGGAAAATGAGCAAACAACTGGGCAACTCACCGGATCTGCTCGAAATGATTGACCAGGTTGGTGCCGATGCCGTGCGATTTGGAATCATGATCTCCTCTCCTGCTGGCAACGACCTGATGTGGGATCCGGCAGGAAATGAGCAGGGCCGCTTTTTCATCAATAAGATGTGGAATGCCCTGAAGCTTGTTCAGATGTGGAAAGGCCGGCTGGTTACTGACTCTGCGGCACAAACTGAAAAACAGTTTGCCATAATTTGGTTCGAAAACCGGCTGCTCGAAATACGCCGCGAACTAAATGGTCAGTTTCAGGATTTCAGGCTTAGCGAAGCACTCAAGACCTTGTACTCACTGATCTGGGACGATTTCTGCAGCTGGTACCTGGAGTGGGTCAAACCAGGAGCCGAACAACCCGTATCCACTGAAAGTTATGAAAAAACGATACGCTTCTTTGAACAACTGATGCAATTACTGCACCCGTTTATGCCCTTTGTAACAGAAGAAATTTATCACAATCTGGCCGATCGTTCTGATGATCTCACTATTTCCCAATATCCAGCAATGCAGGAAGCCAATGCAGAAGTACTGCAAACAGGCGCCTTGCTGAAAGAAGCCATTACGGCAATTCGTGATGCCCGGATCAAAAATCACCTGAAAATAAAGGACAGCATACGGCTCACCATTCATACCCACAACAGCACATCCTATAAAAAAATTGAAACAATCTTGTGCAAGCAGGTAAATGCAGAATCCATTTACTATGCTGATACTGCTCTTGCACAATGCATCACTGTCGTAGTACAGAAAGACAAATTTTTTATTGAAAGTTCCATGCCGCCCGATACTGATGCACAAAAAGAACAATTACAAAAGGATCTCGGGTACCTGAAAGGATTCCTGGCATCTGTGGACAAAAAACTGAACAATGAAAAATTTGTTCAAAATGCCCGGCCCGAAGTGATTGAAACAGAAAAAAAGAAAAAAGCAGATGCAGAAGCCAAAATCCGGCTCCTGCAAGAAAGCCTTGCGTCATTATAATATGCTGTTAAATAAAACGAAATTTTTTCTTCCAGATACAAAAATCGTAGTTGAGCCGTTGTAACGCATAGCGGATTATTTTCATTCTGACTATCGGGAATGCTATGCTGAGTCCCTGATTTTTCACAACCACTGATAGGCTGAAACATATTATGAACGTATATTCCATGTTTTTCCGGCACATAAAAAAAATATTTGTCCCTCTGGTTGCCATTTTCATGATTCTGCTGAAGGGAGCTGATGCAAATTGCCAGTCTCGCCGCTATGCAGGATCAGATTACCTGCACCGGCTGGCTGAAAACCGGACAGAGGGAAAAACAAATTTTTATAAATTTATTTCCGGCACCGCAGCTCCGGTCAGCCTGGGCACACCCCTTGTCTATTTTATTGCAGGCGCAGTTACAAAAAAAAACTCCCTGAAAAATGATGCGTTGTTTTCGCTGGAATCGCTGCTGCTCACCTATGGTGCTACATTTTCAATGAAGTACATCATCAATAAACCCAGGCCTGGCGAAGCCGATTCCACCCTGGTCACGTTGAAAGACGCAACAAACGGCGCTTTCCCGTCGGGCCATACGTCTGAAGCTTTTTCCACTGCCACCACGCTTACGCTCTTGACCCGAAAATGGTATGTGGCCCTTCCTGCTTACACATGGGCCGGCCTCGTTGGATTTTCCAGGATGTACATGGGTGTACATTATCCTATCGATGTGTTTGCCGGAGCACTCACTGGTATAGGCTGTTCCCTACTTGCCTACCAGGCAAACAAGTGGTTTCAGAAAAAAAAGGAAGAATCAAAAAAAGAAATTGTGTGGGTCATTTATTAACCACATCCTGTCAGCCACATATTTTTTTTATCTGGGAATGATACTCACGGGCAATATGATTTCAAACCGTGTTCCTTTTCTGCCATCGTACTGATCCGGGTCCATCAAAAAACTGAGCCTGCAACCAAACGAAAGCGGGTATTGATTCCACCATTTTGTATCGAAAAACAATTCTGCCCCCGTGCAGCGCTGCATCCTGGTTTGCCTTTTATCTCTTGAATAAACTTTTGTATAATCAAAAAAACCGGCTGCCCTGATCCGCAACAGATAGAGGATATTTGCAAAACCAAAATCCGGATATGCGAGCGGAAGATGATAATTGGCCGATACCCGCCACATCCGGGAAAAATACTTTCCTGTATATCCTCTTGCATAGGCAAAGCGGTCTGAAAAAATAACCTGAGATAAGGTATCCCGTTGCTGAAACGAACCTGATAATGAAAAATGATGAGTGGGTACAATACCCGGCACATAACATATCGTACTCCCGATGAACTGGTAGCCGCTCACTCTGCTGATGGCATGGCGGTGATTGAATGAGATTGAATAGGCAAACCGGGGATAAATATCCTGTGCAGCCTTCGGCACCTGCTGTGTCCAGGAAAATGTATGCAACAGGTAACTCAATGAAGTATTGCCCAGTGAGTCTTTAAAAAAACCCTGGTTCCATTCATTGCGCAATACATAAAAACTGCCCAGGTTCAAACTCCGGTACGATCTTCCTGCTGCATAATTCAACGGTACGGTCAATCCGGCCCGTGTGTCCAGTTGGTTCCATCGCCTGACTTTGTTACCCATTGTTGCAGTCCTGTTGAAAGTATATTCTGTGCCGGCACTCATCCATGGGAACCACGCACCATAAGTTCCGGAGAAACCAGCAGCGCTTGTCTGCTCATTCTGATTGTACAAATAATACAATTCTGTTTGCAGCGTATTCAATACGTTTTCCCCATACAGGGAGTATGTGAAATAAGGATCTGAATAATAAGGGCGCCAGCTATGGAAGTTGAAGAGGCGGGTGCCTTTTTTATATGGCTGCGTTGCAAATTTCCTGACAGGAACATCCGTTAGCAATATATCGCCGGAAACTGGTTGAGGGTTGATTCCGTAAGGTGCCGGCAATCTTGTTAGTAATGCACTGTCCATCTCAGCCGCTGCAGCAAGATCAAGGCCGGACTGCTGCAACTGGTAGCCCTCGGCTGTAAATGCAGACCAGATCAACTGCCTGTGTGCCGTATGGACAAAATATCGGCCTTGTGGGCCATCGCTGACCCGGAAAATTTTTTTATCAGACAGCCGAAGCATATACACATCATCGTTGCCGTGGTATGATGCAGTAAAATAAACAGAACTATTGCTGACACAGGGATATCCCACAACATGATACGATGGTGGAGTAAGTCGGTGAAACGTTCCGGTAGCAGGATCTGCCATCACCAGCGACATTCGGCCATCCGTAAACCGGGCTGCAGCTACAATCTTACCTTCTTCTGTAAATTTTGGATCAGAAAATACAAGGACTTCAGCCGCCCGGATACTATGCAGCACGGTTCCATCCAAAGCATCTAACACAAGCAAGGCTGTGTTGCCACTTTCTTCTGCTTGTACAACGGTAATTTTACTGCCATCATCAGAAATATCAGGGCTGAAATATTTTGTCTTGGGACTAAGGGTTCGCTGCTGGCCTGTTTCAACATCCAGTACCCTGATCACACTGTAATCCTTCCATCCCCACCTTGGATCGCTTTCATAAGCCGCATATACTATTTTTCCATTCCGGTAACTGAATTGTTCATCTACTGAAATATCTCTAAAACGCAGGCGATGCTCACCCTTCTTATCCTTTATATAAAATGCAGGCCGCTGCCGGTAAGAGATTTTCAAATATAGAATTGAATCGCCGGTTAGCAGGTAAGGAAACTGGTAATGCGTCACCACTTTCTGATTCACAGGGAACAGAAAGGCTTCCTCTTTTTTCTGTATCGTTGTGGTTCTTTGCTGCCAAGATTGCAGTGCCTCACTGGTAAATGTCTTGTAACGCTTACCGGTTTTCCGCCTGATGGCGGACTGAAAGGGATAAATCATGCTTTTAAAGGAACTGGCATCTTTTGTAACCTCTGGCCAGAAATCGGCGCCATATTGTTCACGTCCATACTGCACCAGCAGGTACCCCAGGTAATAGTGATTGGGTACATAATCTTTCAGCGAACCGTTGCGCAGCTTCATCCATGAATAATTTTTACCTGCACGCCACAGCGATGGATATGCGTTCATAAAATATGGCAATCTTCCCCTGCCCTGGTTGCTGAAAACAGTTTCGGCGTACACTGCATCGCCTTCATAAAACCAATTGGGAACAGAAGCATTGATAGCCAGATCGTAGCCCTGTTCACCGGAAATAACTTTCATAAACCTGCTGAGGCCATGATTAAAATGACTGATCTGCTGCACATGGCGGTATTCATGCAAAGCCAGCTGATCGGGCCAGGGTACAGAGCCCTGCATACTGTTCATCTCTGCTGTCATAAAAAACTCAGACTTCCAGGGCCCAAGAGCCACATATCCGTTGGGAATCACAGTTTGCGTTTGCAGGATAATACTGATCTTTTTTACAGATGTGCTGGTTGAGAATGTTTGACTTGCTGCCAGGTAATGCACAACTGATGCCAGCCTGTTTGCTGTACTGTCCATCCCCACCGGAAAAATAACCCGTGCGGTATCGGTATCCATTTGTTTCCATTTTACTGATGGCGGGTTGCCGCCAAACTGCTGGGCTTGAGTCATTACCCCGTACAGCAGCAATAGCAAAAGCATGAAGTAATTTCCGATTCTGTTTTCCTTTTTGGCTAAGCGGTTCATTTATGGTCAGCTGTTTAAGCAGTACAAGATACAATCCAAATAATTTAGAGAAAAAACTTAGTGATAAGCATTGCAGAAAAAAAACAGCCGGCCAAAAACATACAGCAGAAATGGGGGAAAGTTGTTTTTTACAACCGGACTTTTTATCTGGAATACACAAATTGCTGTCCCTCCAGCACGGGATGCCCTCCGGTTAAGTAATCTGTGTGCAATTCCAGAAAGAATCCCGAAAAAAACATTTCAAAAAGTGTTGGTTCCGGGCGAATGACAAACAGCTGGTTCCCTTCTGTAACCGGCAGCTCGGTAAACCGTTCCGGACAAAACTCAAATTTCAGAGACAAAGCAGTAAATGGCTGCACGAAAAACTGCACATACCCTTTTTGATGAAAGGGTTGCCATACATGATGTAGCGGCCCACCGGGTGAAATACTGGCAAATAAAAATGGAGCCAGGCTCAGCCCGGATTCATGCAACCGGATGATGATTTGATCTTTCATTCCTGCATCACTTTTCAGCAAATTGAAATCTGACCCGGGCCAAGATCTTGTAGAAAACAAAATTTGCCTGCCCCTCAGCTCCCATTGACCCGTTGCATGCCGGTCCAGGGCGCCGTAACTGAAAAAAAATCAAAAGTAAAATCTGGCTTTATCAAAAATCCGGATGCCAGCTCTGCTGTATTTTGGATTAAATATTGTCCTGTAATTTTCTCGATCATTCCTATGAGTTGCCGGAGCCCCGCCAAAGTATTTTGTTCATTCTTACCACTTGCTGATGCTGTCTCGAATTACATGAAAACTATGTAAAAAAATGTAATTTCACTAAAAATGATGGAAAATACAATAAATCGCCTAATATAATGGATCAGGACTCCTGAACCAGGGCAATATTGCTTTAATGATATATCATTGCATCTTGAGGAATAAAAATATTGAAAAATAAAACACATGAAAATCTTGTTTAACTCCTTCACTTTATTCATTCTTTTTTTATCATCCTGCCAGCCAAACAAAAAAGAGCCCCACAAGACAACAGGAACCGACAGCAGTCAGATTACTTCTACAAAAAATAATCAGGCAGCTGTTGACTCAATCACTGTATCAGGCATAACGGAAAATAAAATATGTTTTGAAAATAAAGGGTTGAAATATACAGTTTCAATCACGCTGATTATTACTGGAAATAAAGCATCTGGTTCTGTGTCCAGCGAAGAAATCGGCAATAACAGGCTGGGCGGCAATGGGGAAATTCAAAAAGTGCCGTTTAAAGGAAGAATTTCCGGTGATAGCATATTTGTAACATTCAAGGGTACTCCACCGGTTGCTGGTTCTGCATCAGAGTGGACCGAACTGCCATGGCGCCTGCAAAATAACAGGTCAGCAGGCAAAGCAATGCAGATATTAGTAATTCCTTTCCAGGCCCGTAATTACGACACAAATCAGTGGGAACTGACAGAATATTTTTTTGAGGAAATAGGTTGTCAAAAGTAAAAAATCAGCCAACTCAGTTTTCCATCATTACAAAAGCGCCCCAATACAGCGGTTCTTTAAATTTCTGCATTAGTTGCAGCTGTGCTTCTTTAAATGCCTTCTGCCTGTTTCCTGATTTAATCCAGTTAGCATAAAAATGATTCATGAGTTGCTGGGTGGCGGCATCGTCCACTTTCCAAAGGCTCATGATTATTGCTTCGGCTCCAGCAGCAAGAAAAGCTCTTTGCAGGCCATACACGCCTTCTCCCGATTTAATTTCCCCAAGCCCGGTTTCACATGCACTGAGTACCACAAGCCTCGTTCCTTTCAGGTTCATGTTCATGGCTTCATACGATGTGATAATACCATTGTTGTTATTGTCGAGTCCTTGTAGTGCATGATCTTGCCCTGCAGCACCGGTCAGCATGAGGCCGGAACGGAGCAGCACATTATCCTTTGCATAATCGGCATGCACACCGATTGGCCAGCTGGCCCGTTCTGCATCTTTTAGAAAATATCCATGTGTGGCAATGTGCAGTACGGATACATCATGTGTTGCTTTCAGGTTAGTTTCTGAAGCCTGTTGCTGCAGCAACTCTTCCACTTTATAGCCTGAACCTGCTAATAATTTATTGATGGCATCCACTTCCACTTTTGTTCCGGGCAATTGTTCAATCACAGCCGATCCGTAATCCGGGAACCCGAGCAGGGTGGCACTTTTACCGGTTGCAGAAGCTTTTTTGTTTTTATTCAGCACCAGGTCACGGGGATTGCCGATCAGGATGAAATCATATTGCTGGATCAGGTAATCGCCTCCACTGCTTTTTAGTGTATACAGGTTGACCTGATTGTAAATGCCATCGGGCGAAAAGTAAATTTTCTTTTTCCCTTTTACTGCTTCATCCAATGGCGCCCAGAAGTGTTTGAAAGTTTGCTCATCAATTGCCTTGTTCTTCATAGAAACCCGGTAATTCTTGATAATTTTTCCTTCCATCTCTGAACCGTTCTCCAGCTGCAGCACGACAGGTTTCACGTTGTTTTTCGTAATAACAATTGCAATATAGCGGCACTGATCTGTCAGCACCTGGTCAAATTTTCTGAGGCGGATTATTTCAATCAGCGCTTCATCAGTTTTCATCTCATTACGTACTTCATCGGCTCCGGTTTTACGGGCAAAGAAGAAATCTGCAAAGTCTTTCGAATTTTGAGACAGTCGCTTTTCCATTTCATTGGTGGCCTTTTCCAGTGAATCCAGGTTGATTCCTTGTTCCTGCAGATCTTCCCTCGAATAGGTGTACAAGGTCATCAGGTGCTCTTTGCTGTCGAGCCAGTTACTGTAATCGCTGATCAATTTGGTATTGCCACTGTTCAAGATGGTTTCACTTACCTTTCTTGATGAACTCAACAGCAGGCCCTTGGTCGCAAGCCGGTATGAAAATAGATCACCAATAAAGGACGGATCCGTTGCCGCAGCCTGAATGGCAAAATTGTAATATCGTTCAAAACGCGGTGAAAGCATATCCCAATACCTGGTTTTCTCTGACTCACTCATTGGGGGAAAGTAACCATTGATAAACTCCAGTGTTTTTTCCATCACTCCCCGGTATAATGGTGCGGCTTTGGAAATTTCATTTTTCTTCCAGTGTAAAATAGCGACATCCTCTGCCGATTGCACGTAGAGCGGATGGTTTTCGCCCAGTGTTTGTTGCCGTATACTCAGTGCCTGTTGCAGTAGTGGTTCTGCTTCTGCATACCTGCCCTTATAGCGATAAAAATTACCAAGATCGCTAATCACTTTTGCGTATGCAGGGCTGTTTTCCGTCATTGTTTCCTTGTAGATGGTAGCAGATTGCTTCAGCATTTGCTCCACTTTATCCTCCTTCTTCATCAACAGTGCAAGGATGGCAACATTATTCAGAAAGTTGGCAAATTCCGGTTTGCCCCTCTCGAGCCTGGGCTCCAGTTTCCTGTAAATTTCTTCTGCTTCTGTCAGTTTGCCCATTTGCTGGTACAGCAATGCCAGGTTAGAGAAAAATTTCAGGTGGTGCCTTGCTTTTATATTGTCAGCACTTAGGGAAATATCCAGTGCCTGCTTCAGTAAAGTAACACCCTGGTCATACCTTCCAATTGACTGAAAAAGGATTGCCTGGTTGTTCAGCACAATGGCATGTTGCACTGTGTTTACTGCAGACCCGGTTTTCAGCATTGAAACGATACTGGTAAACTCCTTTTCTGCTTCATTGTATTTTCCCAGGCTGTAGTGCAACACCGCATAATTGTTCATCGAAGCAGTTACAGAAGAATGGCCCGGTCCCATCTGTTTTTTGCGTAATTCCAAAGCCTGAACTGTAAATTGTTCGGCCTGTGCATACCGGCCCATTGATGTAAAAAGCAGGCCCAGGCCTGCAATACTGTTGAAATACCCCGGGTCGGTGGTTAAATATGCTCTTTCAAAATAGTCTTTTGCCGCACTGAGTCTTTTTAAGGCCAGCATATATTTTCCGCCGGCATAGGCCGCTTTTCCCATTTGCAGGTTCAGCCTGGCATTTTCTTCATCATCCAGATCTGCATCTTTATACAGGGAGCGAACTGTGCCTGCCATCCGCATGAACCGGGTTCCAAATTCATTATGCCCCCGTCCTCCAAACATACCTGAGTTATCGCTCAGCAAAATGGCATTGTCAATAGCTGTAGAGTCATATTCCGACTGGTATTTCTGCACTTCATCCCGAAGTGATTGTTTGGCTTTGTATTTCGCCTCATTCTTGGCGCTCACAGCTTCATTCTTTGCCTTATTAGTTACACGGTCTTTAACCCGGTTCAGAATTTGTGCAGGCGCCTGCGTGCAGAGCAGAATTGTTGTTAAAAGTGGCAGAATTTTCATAATAAGAATATCAGGATTTTGGTGAATATGGATACTAAGTTACAGGAAAATCGATATCCTGTTATTTCCTTTATCGTATAGTTTTGCCTGACTGAGGATGCTTGTTGAAAAGACTCAGTTGCAACCCAGCACTTCGCAAAGCTTTTCCCTCAAAGCCGGCCCCCGCAGATTGCGGGCAATAATTTTACCTTCCGGGTCAACCAGGATATTAAAGGGAATCCCGGTCACGTTGTACAATTTGGCTGCTGCGTTCTCCCAGAACCGCAAATCACTGACATGTGTCCACAGCAGATTATCTTCTTTGATCGCATTCAGCCATCTTTCTTTCTGACCAGGTCTGTCCAGCGATACGCCAAAAACAGTAAAATTTTTTTCCCTGAAATTGTTAAAGTTTTCTACCACATTTGGATTTTCCTGCCTGCAAGGGCCGCACCAGCTCGCCCAGAAATCAACCAGCACATACTTGCCCCTGAAAGAGGAAAGGGCTACATGAGTTCCGGAAGTATCGGGCTGTGCAAAATCCAATGCCATAGAACCCACTGCGCCAATTTTATTCAGTGCAATAAATTCGCTCAGTTTTCGGGCTGCGGCAGATGTTT
Organism: uncultured Chitinophaga sp.; assembly: GCA_964473035.1. Lineage (GTDB taxonomy): Bacteria > Bacteroidota > Bacteroidia > Chitinophagales > Chitinophagaceae > JJ008. The sequence continues at coordinate 42,716 of CAYYMK010000016.1, read as the reverse complement.
TCACTTTGCTGCCGAGCTTATTAAAATTCTTTTCAAGCAGCATCACATCTTCGTGAAATAACCAGGAAACATTCAACACAAAGACAGAGACCAGGGAAGCAGGTTTTTCATTGACAAAGCGGCCAATTGCCTGCTGTATCGTATCTTTTTTTAGATTGTAAGTTTGCAGTAACTGCTCCCTTTCCTCACCGCCGGGCATCATGTTTATTTTTCCGGCCAGTTCATTCAGTTCCTGCGATGGCTTTAGAAATAATTGAAGAAAGTATTCAAAATCCTTGTGAGATTTTGAACCGGAAATTTCGAACTTGCCAGCATTGGCCTTTTTACCTTTGATAGAAACAGAAGCGTTTTCCAGGAAAAGCTCAACCGGTTTTTGTACACTGTCTATGACGAGGAAACACAACACAGCTTCGTCCAGCCTGCCTTTCATTGTGAATTTTCCTTTTTTCAATACTGCAGACATCCATTCAGTCTGGTCGCCATCCCTGTACAGACGTATTGTTGTGCCTTTGGAAAAACCCTCCAGTTTTCCTTCAATTGTAAAGCCTTTTGAAGAACCTTGTGCAAAAAGAAAAAACGGGAACAAAAGAAACACAGAGACAATTTTATACATAGAATATAACTGGTTTTACATCTGCAACCTGCAGCCATTCACAAAAATAATAAACCTCTGGCACCGGAACTAATATATCAGGATAGAATGGACGACAGAAAAGTTTGTGCGGATGCATGTATATCCGGAGCATTTTCCAGGGATTTGATGAATGCGCTGCCAATAACTGCCCCATCTGCAAACCGGCATAGGGTATCAAAGGAGACCTTATTGCCTATACCAAAACCCACTAAAACCGGGTTTTTGAGTTTGAGGCTCTTCAGGCTTTGCAGATATGCAGTAACTGCTTCCAGAGATTGCAGATGACCAGTAGTGGAGGATGAAGAAACCGCATACAGAAATCCGTTGCTCAGGCTATCCAGTTTTTTAACCCGTTCAGCGGGAGTTTCAGGTGTAACCAGGAAAATAAAATCAAGGCCGTATTTCTGTACAATCGCTCTGAATTCTGTCTCAAATTCGAATACTGGCAGGTCGGGTATTATCAAGCCATCAACTCCTGCTGCTGCAGCATCGGCACAAAATTTTTCAAAGCCATATTGCAGCACCGGGTTCAAGTAGCCCATTAAAACCACCGGTATTTCCCCAACTCCGGAAGGCGTACGGATTTCACGAAGTTGCTCAAACAAAATTTGCAAAGTCATGCCATTTGCCAGCGCTGCAGTACTGCTGTGTTGTATCACAGGGCCATCAGCCAATGGGTCGCTGTAAGGCATACCCAGCTCAATGATGTCAGCACCGTTTTTCCGCAACGCATTCATTACTTCCAGCGTTGAGTGCAGGCGGGGATAGCCTGCGGTGCAATAGATGTTAAGGATATTCTTCCCTTTTGTTTCAAATATTTTTTTTAATCTGCTCATCTTTTTCTTTTGCCACAAAGTCATCAGGGGGTTTTCCTTGCGCCTTCGGGTCTTTATGGCTATAAATTTTCAATATAAGTTGAAAGATCTTTATCACCCCTGCCACTCAGGCAAATCACGACCACATCATTTAGATTAAAGTTGATCATTTTCAACGCATACAGCGCATGTGCCGACTCGAGTGCAGGTATGATTCCCTCATGTTTCGCCAGTTCAAAGGCAGCATTCAATGCATTCTTATCTGTGGCGCTCATAAAAGTAGCCCTGCCGGTTTCAAATAAATGTGCATGCAAAGGACCGATGCCGGGATAATCCAATCCTGCTGATATACTATGCGGTTCCACCACCTGACCATCGTGTGTTTGCATCAGCAGGCTTTTGCTTCCATGTAAAATACCCGGCTTACCCAATGCAGTCGTTGCAGCGCTTTTTCCACTGTCAATTCCCTTTCCTGCTGCTTCCACAGCTATCAATTGCACAGCAAGTTCATCTAAAAAATGATAAAAGGACCCGGCTGCATTGCTGCCGCCTCCTACGCAGGCAATCACATACCGGGGCAGTTCAGATCCGGTTCGCTCCAGCAACTGTTTGCGTATTTCCTTGCTGATCACACTTTGAAATTTTGCCACCATATCAGGGTATGGGTGAGGCCCCACCACACTGCCGATAATGTAATATGTATCGTGCGGATGATTGATCCAGTCTCTGATTGCTTCATTCGTGGCATCTTTCAGTGTTCTACTGCCACTGCTGGCTGAAATGACTGTTGCGCCCAGCATCTTCATTCTTGCCACATTTGGCGCCTGGCGTTCAATATCTTTTTCACCCATATATACAATACATTCCATGCCTTTCAATGCGCATACCGTGGCAGTCGCAACTCCATGCTGGCCGGCCCCCGTTTCTGCTATAATTCTTTTCTTGCCCAGTCGCTGCGCCAGTAATATTTGCCCGATTGTGTTATTGATTTTATGTGCCCCGGTATGACAAAGGTCTTCCCGCTTCAGATAGATATTTGCATTATATCGGTTGCTTAATCTTTCAGCAAAGTATAGTGGCGTTGGCCTTCCTACATAATCTCTCAGCAACTGATGAAACTCTTTTTGAAAACTTTCCTCCAGCATGATCTCCAGGTACCTTGTCCGTAGTTCTTCCACATTGTGGTGCAACATCTCGGGTATATATGCCCCGCCGAACTGGCCATAGTAGCCTTGTGCGTCAGGTGATGTGTATGTTTTTGTCCTAGTCATTTATTTATTTTACCGGCTTTGGTATTTCATGTCATCACCTGTTGCTACGCTCAGTTCATGGTTCCGTTTTCATGGCATCAACCCCTGTTTCAAATTTAGGAAGCTGTCATCCCCCTCCCCGGAGGAGCAGCAGCCTTTACTGATAAAGGGATCTTCGAAGGGCGTGGGTCATCCAATAATCCCCCCGATTACTTATAGAAAAGAGCCGCTCAGCTTCGCCCCTCCGGGAAGGTGGATGTGAACTAAAGCACGACTTTCACTGCAGATTCTATTCTCTCTTTTAAACTCTATGCTTATTTCATTGCCTGCCTAAACTGCAATATCAATTTCATATCCTTCACCCCAGGCGCTGTTTCAAATTTGCTGTTGATATCCACTGCAAACAGGTCGGGATGCTTAAATGCTTTTACCCTTGCAGCATCTTCCAGGCCAATACCGCCACTCAGGAAAAAAGGCTTTTCAATTTTTGCTTTGCTTAAAATATTCCAGTCAAACTGATGACCCGTACCACCGAAAGACTCTTTCAAACCACTGGTATCAAACAGGTAATAATCACACACCGCATCGTAGGGCGCCACCAGTTTATCTATATCTTCATGACCTGTGATCCTAAATGCCTTGATCACCTCCACTTCACCGCTCAGATCCTCACACATTTCGGGACTTTCATCACCATGTAATTGAACGACTCTCAGTCCATACTCATCAATTGCGTCCAGAACACTGATCATTTCAGGGTTGACAAATACCCCCGTTTTCTTCAGATCAAAGTCGGCATTTTTCACGTCTTTCCCCGGTAATTTATCCCCCACATACCTGGGCGATTCCGGGTAAAAAATCAATCCGGCAAAATCAATATCCAGACCTTCAAGCTGCTGCAATTGTTTCATTTCGGTAATCCCGCAAACTTTTATATTCATTATTTTTTGTTTTATCACTGAATAAAAAATACCTGACACAGATGATATCAACTGATGCTGCTGAGCTATTATTATTCCAATTTACTTTTGTTGTTCATCTTCAATCGTCTGTATGCAGGCTTTTCACAAATGCCTCAAATGCTTTTCCGGGATGCTCTTCCTTCATGAAACATTCACCAATCAAGAACCCGGAAAACCCGGCGTTGCGCAAAGTTACAATCGCTTCGGCATTGCAGATACCACTCTCAGAAATGACTGGCTTATGATCAGGTAATTTGCCAATCAGTTGCAATGAAGTATTGATATCTACTTCAAACGTTGCCAGGTTTCGGTTGTTGATGCCCACAATGCTGATCTCTTCACAAAAATGGTTCAGTTCTTCTTCCGTATGTACTTCAAGGATTGATTCAAGGCCAATGCTCAAAGCATAAACGGCATACTCTTTTACCTGTGCCGGTGTCAGGCAGGCCGCAATCAGTAAAATTACATCTGCACCAAATGCTTTGGATTCTGCTATTTGCCATTTGTCAATGATAAAATCCTTCCGTAAAACCGGCACATCCGTTTGCATTTTGGTTCGGATTAAATCATTTAAATCTCCACCAAAAAAATCTTTGTCGGTGAGGACTGATATACCTGCAGCCGCTTTATTATATGCAGTGGCCACCTGTTCCGCTTCCAGTTCCTTTGGCTTCAACCATCCCCTACTAGGACTTTTTCTTTTGAATTCAGCAATAATACCTGTACTGTCTGGCATTAAAATGTTTTGCACCAGCGACCGGTTGCCTGCATCCCAGAAGAAACCCTCCCGCTCAAATCGCTCTATCGTGCTTATCGCTTTGAAGCGTTCAATCTCTTTGCGCTTTGCTGTCAGTATCTCTTCTAATATCGTATTCATTGCAGATTGATTAGTTTGGTGAAACAATCGTGTGCCGCTCCGCTCTCTAAACTTTCTACAGCCGAATCGTAAGCATCATCATACGATTGAAATGTACCGGTACAGTGTAATGCCATCGCAGCATTGGCCAGCACCACCGCATTCTGGGCCCAGGTACCTTCGCCATTCAGTATCTTTGAAAATATCTTCGCTGCATCTTCCACTGAGTTTCCTCCGCTGATGTCAGCAGGAGTTACCATTCGCTTACCCAGCTGCTCCGGAGTCATCATCTTCTCTCCATGTTTCGTAATCACTTTTGTATCATCGGTCAGTGAAATTTCATCATACCCATCCAAACTGTGGATAATGGTAAACGACTTGCCGCCTGCCTGCAACAGGTAATTATAGATTCTTGCTATTTCGAGGTTGTACACCCCCACCAGTTGAAATGCCGGACTGGCCGGGTTGGCCATTGGCCCAAGCAAATTAAAGAAAGTCCGCATCGCCAGGTTCTTCCGTATCGGGCCTACTGTTTTTAATGCAGGATGAAATAAAGGTGCATGTAAAAAACAAATGTTCGCATGTTCCAGCTCCCGGTTGAGTTTGCTGCTGCCGGTACTGAATTTATATCCCAGCTGTTCCATCACATTGGATGCGCCACATACAGAAGACGCCCCATAGTTGCCATGCTTGGCTACTTTTTGTCCCGCACCTGCCACAATAAAACAAGCCAGAGTAGAAATATTGAAAGTATTCTTCCCGTCGCCACCGGTACCCACAATATCCAATGTTTCGAATTTACTTAGATCTGTTTGCACACACATTTCCAATAGCGCATCCCGGAAACCCTGCAGTTCCGCAATAGTGATACTACGCATCAGGTACACCGTCATAAATGCAGTTACTTCATGTTCGTTGTACACACCCTGGCCGATGTTGACCAGCACCTCTTTGGCAGCTTCTCCCGAAAGTGTTTTGTGTTCGAATAAATATTGTAAAATCTTTTTCATAGTTCTTTCCTTCTCTGTGTTATGCTGCCTTCATGTCTTTGTGCTTCAAAATAAATTTTTGAAACCCGGAGACAACAAGGCACGAAGGCACGGAGATATTATTTTTCAAGCCAATTTTTAAGGATCGCTTCTCCCAACGGTGTCAGCACACTCTCCGGGTGAAACTGTACTCCCTGCACATCATAACGCTTATGCTGCATGGCCATGATATAACCATTTTCATCTCTTGCTGTCACTTCAAGTTCATCCGGAAATCCTTCATCACTTACGATCCAGCTATGATAACGCCCCACTTCAAATCTGTCTGGCAGCCCCTCAAATAGTCGGCTTCGCACTTCTGACTTCAAACTTATTACTTCAATCTCTGTAGCAACCCCATGATATACCGTTGACAAATTCACCAGCTTTCCGCCAAAAGCTTCACCAATAGCCTGGTGTCCCAAACAAACACCCAATATTGATTTTGTTGCCGCATATTCCTTTATCAATGACAGCAGCATTCCAGCTTCCTCCGGAATACCCGGACCTGGTGATAATATGATCTTATCATATTCTTTCACCTTCTCCAAAGTAATTTGGTCATTGAGGTACACCTCCACTTTGGTATGTGTTATCTTCTCTACCAGGTGAACGAGGTTGTATGTGAACGAGTCGTAATTATCAAAAACAAGTATGCTCATAGTTTATAGTTCTTTGTTCATGACTCATGGTTTTGCTCTCGCTTGAACGATCAGCCATGAACCGTTTTATAAATCTTCGGCAATCTCAATCGCTTTTCTCAATGCCCCTAATTTATGATTCACTTCCTGCAGTTCACTCTCCGGGTTACTGACTGCCACTACCCCGGCACCGGCCTGGTATGTAAGTGTATTATGCATGCTCAAAAAAGTCCGGATCATAATGGCATGATTGCATCTGCCATCAAACCCAATAAAACCGATTGCACCGCCATAGTAACCGCGGGGCACCGGTTCATAAGCCTCAATCAGCTCTATGGCTTTATACTTTGGCGCACCGCTCAGTGTTCCCGCAGGAAAAGTTTTTGCCAGCAGATCAAACGGGTTACTGTCTTCTTTTACTTTTCCACTGACCTCGCTCACCAGGTGTATCACATGTGAAAAATATTGTATTTGGCGGTACTGCGCTACTTTCACTTCATCACATAAGCGGCTCAGGTCATTTCTGGCCAGATCCACGAGCATTATATGTTCTGCATTCTCCTTAGCATCCTTTAATAATCGTTCCGCTGCCAGTTGATCTGCTTCTTCATCGCCTGTCCTTTTAAAAGTTCCGGCAATCGGGTGTACCATCGCCCGGTCTTTGATGATCAGCAGCTGCGTCTCCGGCGATGAACCCATCAGCTTATAGTCGCCGTAATCAAAGAAAAATAAATAAGGAGATGGATTGAGGCTCCGCAGAGCCCTGTACACATTAAACTCATCACCGGTGAACGACTGCTGAAACCGCCTGCTCAGTACAATCTGGAACACATCCCCCCTGTGGCAACTGGCAATGCCCTTTCTGACTATTTCCAAATACTCCCCATCGCTCATATTGGAAATTTCGGTTCCCTTCCTGAGAAACGGGTAAGAAGGCACATCCTTATTCCGAATCAGGGATTCGACAACAGCAAGCTCACTTTCTACGCCGCTAATTTTGTTTTCACAAACAAAAAGTTCATCTGTAAAGTGATTGATGGCAATCACATACTGGTAGAGCCTGTACCGCAGCCCCCCTGGGTCGAACAAGGGGGTTTTGCTGAACATCACCGTTTCAAAAAACATAATTGCATCGTACGAGCTGTATCCGTAAAGCCCCTGTGCAAAACGCCCCTCTTTGATTTCAGGATCGTTGACATCAAATCTTTGCATATACTCCCACATCAGGGCCGGCACATCACAATTTTTATGAATTGTGATTTTTTCTGGGGTTCTGCCCGGCAATTTGAACTCTGCATGTTTTGCAGATTGTATTTCAATACCCCCGATGGCATTGATACAAATGAAGGTCCAGTTGTTCCCCGCCGACTGATGCGCTGCGCTTTCCAGCAGGATAGATTCCCGGAACTTATCCCGAAGCCTTAGATAGATGCCGACCGGCGTGTACACATCGGCCAGTATTTTTTTACAAATAGTATCAATGAATATTTTCTTCATAAAATCTGGCATTTCCCCGGCAACGGGGGGCAAACAAAAACCCCGGATGAACCGGGGCCTGAATATTATTGTACAAATACAGTAATGACATTACAGCCCCGTAAGAGTTGTATGCCACCACCATGTATTTGTATGAACCATGCTCATGACCGCAAAGATGTGAAGGCAAATCCGGATCAGCAAAATTTTTTTTAAGTAGCTTTAATAAAATTACATTTTCATGATAATTTTTCACAAACTCAGCAACACCAGGGGCCTCTTCTATATCGGTGATGAAGCTGCATTCCTGGCAAAACTGTTTTACAGCATGCCATCATACGATAAAATGTTTATGGAACACACAGGAGTAAGTGAAGGACTCAGGGGACAAAATACAGGCTTTCAACTGGTAGCCGCCACAGTGGATTATGCCCGGAAACATCAGATGAAAATCATACCCGTTTGCCCCTTTGCCATCGCCCTGTTTAAGAGAAAACCCGAGTTCACTGATGTTTTGTACACCTCATAACTTTTTTTATGCTACAAATATTTTTTCTTGCCATGTGCATCTGCCTTCGGGTCAGTTCTGTCGCACAGCAACCGGACCAAACCATCCTGCTGAAACCTGACCGGGTGTTCGATGGCGAACAAATTCACAACAATTGGGTGGTGCTGGTAAAGAATCATTTGATTGAAGCAGCCGGGCCTATGAATTTCAAACTGCCGGCCGGCACAAAGATTCTGGAATTAAAAGGAATGACCCTATTGCCTGGGCTCATTGAAGGCCACTCCCACCTCTTTCTGCACCCTTACAACGAAACAGAATGGGATGACCAGGTATTGAAAGAATCAAGAGCAGAAAGAACGGCCAGGGCGGTTAATCATGCTAAAGCCACACTGTTGGCCGGATTCACCACCGTAAGAGACCTCGGCACCGAAGGAGCCATGTATGATGATGCCGGTTTGAAAAAAACAATTGAGAAAGGAGTAATACCCGGCCCGAGAATGATTGTAGCCACAAGGGCGATCGTTGCCCGTGGCGCTTACGGCCCTAAAAGCGAAAGCCCTGATGTGGATCTGCCGCAGGGTGCCGAAGAAGTGGCCGGCCTGGAAGAATTAAGCAAAGCCATCCGTTCACAGATTGGTCACGGTGCAGATGTAATAAAAGTATATGCCGACTACCGCTATGGCCCCCATGGCGAAACACAACCGACTTTCAGCGATATTGAACTGGGCTGGCTCGTAGGCAATACCGTCAGCAGTGGCAGGAAGGTCGTAGCACATGCTGCTTCTCCCGAAGGAATGAAAAGAGCAATCAATGCCGGTGTTGCTACCATCGAACATGGTGATAACGGCACACCCGAAGTTTTTAAACTGATGAAAGAAAAAAATGTTGCACTCTGCCCCACCCTTGCGGCCGGTGATGCCATTGAGCAATACCGTGGCTGGAAAAAAGGCACAGACCCCGAACCGGAACGCATCAGCAATAAGAAAAAAAGCTTTCAGCAGGCACTGGATGCCGGCGTTACCATTTGCATGGGTGGCGATGTGGGTGTGTACACTCATGGCGATAATGCAAGAGAAATGGAACTGATGGTGGAATACGGTATGAAACCGCTGGATGTATTGAAATCATCCACTTCCGTTAACGCCGATGTCTTTGGCTATGCCGGTAAAATCGGAAGAATCAAAAAAGGATTGTTCGCCGATATCATTGCCGTGGAAGGCGATCCCTCCGCAGATATTAAAAATATTCGCAAGCTGAAACTGGTAATGAAAAACGGGGTCATCTATAAGTAATAATCCTGCGTTTTTTCCACTGCCGGTAAATTTTAAATCCTTTCCTTACTTAACTTTCCGAACTAAAATTCCACACAATGAACAGTAGGCTCTGTAAACTGATTATTGCATTTTTAGTGATTACCACCAGCGTAGCTGCACAGGATGATGTAAGCTATAAACTGCCGCCAAAGGATATTGCCGACATGCTGATGGCCAAACCCACTCCCAATATCAGTATGGATGATAAAGGCCAGTGGATGCTGCTGATGGAAAGTAACAGCTATCCCTCCGTAGAAGAACTGGCCAAACCCGAACTGAGGATCGCCGGCCTGCGCATTAACCCGGCCAATTTTGCACCCAGCCGGCAGAACTTTATCAATAACCTCACCCTGCGCAGTGTGAACTTCAGGCAGGATTTCAAGATCAGCGGACTGCCCTCCCCCTTATTTGCAGGCAATGTCAGCTGGAGCCCCGATGATAAGAAGATTGCTTTCACACATACCACTAAAGATCGGGTTGATTTGTATGTGATTGATGTGGCCACAAAAAAAGCAACCAAAATAAATAAAGCGGCACTGAACATGATCGGCGGTGGCTACCAGTGGTATGACAACAATACCTTACTCTTCCGCACTACGTTGAAACCCACAACGGCTGCTCCTCCCAAACCGGTAATGCCCAAAGGCCCCACCGTACAGGAGAACTATGGTAAAGCCTCTCCCCGCCCTACTTTTCAGGACCTGATCAAAAGCCCCTATGATGAGCAGTTGTATGAGTTTTATGCTACTGCACAACTGGTAAAGAATATAAATGGTGTGGAAACAAAAATCGGTCAGCCTGCTATCCATGCCGGCATCACTGTTTCTCCTGATAAAAAATATTTACTGCAGCGCATCATTAAAAAACCTTTTTCCTACACCGTTCCGGCCAATGGTTTTCCGGCCAATGTGGTCATTACTGATATGACCGGTAAAATGGTGAAACAACTGGCCGATTTACCTTCTGCAGAAACCGCCCCTTCCGGATATGACAATGTGCAACTGATTCCCCGTGCATTCGACTGGAGAGATGATGAGCCGGCCACCATAACCTGGTGCATGCCGCTCGACAGTGGTTTGCTGAAAGTAAAAGCGGAATACCGGGATGCGGTGTATGCACTGCAGGCTCCCTTCAGCGGTGAAGCCACTATGCTCTTCAAAACAAAAATGCGTTACAGCGGTACCGTATGGGGTGATGCTAATCTTGCCCTCGTCACTGAAGGATTGCGCAGCAAACAACTGGTGCAGATCGACCGCTTTAATGCTGTCACCGGCGACCTGGAAAAACTCATCACCCGAAACACCACGAATGCCTATGCCAATCCCGGCAACCCCTTAACAGAACGTAACCAGTACGGAAAAAATGTACTCAGAACCATTGACAATGGCAACAAAATATTATTCAACAACATAACCGGCAGTTCACCCAAAGGCGACCTGCCCTTCCTGATGAGTTATGATGTACACACTAAAAAAGCAGACACCCTATGGCGCTGTCAAGAAGGTTTCTTTGAAACAGTGGTAAGGGTACTGAATGCCGACAGGCTGGAACTGCTCACAAGAAGAGAAAGCGAAAGCATTATGCCCAATTACTGGATCAAAAACCTGAAAGCAAAAATGGCCGACAGGCAGATCAGCTTTTTCACCAATCCTTACCCGCAGCTGGAAGGGGTAACCAAAGAAAAAATTAAGTATAAAAGAGCCGATGGAGTGGACCTGACCGGCGACCTGTATTTACCCAAAGGATACAACAAAGAAAGAGATGGCAAACTGCCCGTATTCATCTGGGCTTATCCTGCTGAATACAACTCTGCTGCCGATGCAGCACAGATCCGCGGCAGCAAACACCGCTTCACCCTGCTCAACTGGGGCTCTCCTGTTTACTATGTTACGCAGGGCTATGCCGTACTCAACAATGCAGAAATGCCCATCGTAGCTACCAGCGCCGATAAAAAACCCAATGATGATTTTGTGCAGCAGCTCACCCTCAATGCAGAAGCTGCCATCAATATGCTCGACTCCATCGGTGTAGGTGATAAAAACAAGATGGCTGTCGGCGGCCACAGTTATGGCGCCTTCATGACGGCCAACCTGCTGGCGCATACCAAACTTTTTAAAGCAGGTATTGCCCGCAGCGGTGCTTACAACCGCACCCTCACTCCTTTTGGTTTTCAGAATGAAGACCGCACTTACTGGCAGGCGCCGGAACTGTACCACGGCATGAGCCCCTTCAGCCATGCAGATAAAGTAAAAACGCCATTGTTATTAGTGCATGGCGATATGGACAACAACACCGGCACCTTCCCCATACAGAGTGAAAGAATGTTCAATGCCGTAAAAGGACATGGCGGCACCGTAAAGTACGTAAGCCTGCCTTACGAAAGCCACGGCTACCAGGGCCGGGAAAACATCCTGCACATGCTGAACGAACAGTTTATGTGGCTGGAGAAATATGTAAAGAACCCGGAGGAGAAAAAAGAAAAAGAAGAGAAGAAAGGGTTTTAAAATTTAGCAAGGTCATAAAAATAACTTTGCCACTAAGACCCTAAGTCACGAAGTGAAATCAGAATTAAAAAAACCTCTTTGTGACTTTGTGTCTTAGTGGCATTTTAATATCTACTTTTTTGCCTTTGTTGGTGTTCCAAGAAAATAGCACGCCGCTGTTGTGTCTTGTGTGTGGGTCTGCGCCGGAACAAAAGACCAACAGCACAACGACTTATTCCCCAACAAGTCACCTCCGGCAAGTCATATAAATTTTAAGCCCCCCGCTCTGCGAAACTTTCAGTGCCGCAGCAGTATTCTATAGCTCTTGGCTATCCGTTTTTTCAAAAAATCGTGGCCAAACCCCTCTTTCTTCCCATTTCCCCCTTTTGCCCTATATTAGCAAACTGCCATTCCCGGCTCATTCATGTATAAATTATCCTTATGCGGATTTCGATTTTATCGGCTGCCCTTTTTGTCTCAATCACCCTTATGGCCCAGCCTCCTTATGTGCCCCTGTACACACTGGAAAATGTAGCATTGCCCGAAAGCATGAACAAGCAGGTTTGCATTTCCGGCATGAAATATCTCGATGGCAAATTGTATTTCGCTTCCGAAAGATGCCCGGCCATATTTGCCTTTGACCCCGAAAGCAAAACCGTAACCACTACCATCAACCTGCAGGTACCGCAGAATTATGAAATGGAAGGCATGACATCCTACCGTCAGAAACTTTACCTCGTTTCTGAAAACACGGTTGCCGTTTATGAAGTGGATATTGCCAGCGGTGCCATCCGCACTGTTGAAACCTCCGTTCCCCTGCCACCCAAATCAAAAAGCGGTGATGGCATGGAAGGCATTGCCGCCAACGAAACCAACAACAAATTTTATATTCTTCGGGAACGCAATGAAGAAATGACCTTTTCTCAAATATGGACATTCAGCATCGAACCCGGCAGCGAAGACAACAGCTTCAGCCTTAAATATGAGTCCGTGATCGAACTGCCCCTGCAAAATCCGCAGTGGCGCTACTCCGATATCTGCTATGACAAAGAAAACGACAGGCTGCTCTGCCTGAAATCCTATTCCAAAGGCAAGCTGCGCCAGCAGTTCATCGAATCGCTTGATATAGATAAAAACGGAACTCTTCAGAAAGAAACACTCAGAAATGTGCCGGTTGAACGGTTTTCAGAAATCTCCAATGAATACAAAGACCAGGATTACAGCATGAACCTGGAAGGCATTACTGTGGATCAAGAGGGAAATATCTGGATCATCAGTGACAATACTTCGGGCAAAGCGCAATGTGAGATGATGGCTAAAGAAAAAACCATCCTGCTCTGGCTAAAAAAGAAATAACAGCCCATCATTCCAAACATTTTTCTTACAAAATGTTAAGAAACCCCGGCTGCCATCCTTTGGCACGAATTTACCATCTTTGCAGGGTTATGAAGAAAATCTTGCTGCTTTTGATCGTATCAATCTGCTCATCTCCCCTGATTGCACAAAAAGTGGACAGCATTTATTTTCATTTATATACAGATAGCCTGAAAAAAGGACAGCACAACTACATCAATGTGGATGGCAAACTGTCCAATGGCCGCTGGCTGCCGCTCACAGCAAAAGAAATCCTGTTTTCCTGCCCTACCGCTGTTTTTTCGGGCAATGAACTAATCATCCCCGAAAATTTCAAAGAGGAAAAAATAACGGTGAAAGCCATTTTAAAAAGTAACCCTTCCGTCTTTATCGAAAAAACGGTATGGATTAAGAAACTTCCAGATGGCCCCTTGCCTGCAAAAGATGACATACCGAAAAACACAGCCGGTCCTAAAATAAAAAGGAACCAATAACTGCGCCCCTCCCATTTTGGAACAACGCTCATCAAAAATTTGTACAACCCCGGCATGCCCGTATTCTTAGCACATCCTTATCTTTGCGCCGGCAGGTCTTACACGGCCAGCTCCTGCTGAACCCTCCCAGGGCCGGAAGGCAGCAAGAGTAGGTGGTTGAGCGGTGCGATGTAATCAGCCTGCCATTTTTTTTATTTAAGATTGAAGATTTAATATTTTGATAAGTAGCATTCAATCTTAAATACACTTCGATGGATTCCAGCAAACTACAACAAAGGCTTAAAAGTTTTGCTTATCGCATAGGCCCTCTATGTGAATCATTCCCGAACCACAAGGTTTCAAAAGTAGTTGAGAATCAGCTCACAAGGTCAGCCTTTTCTGTTGCGGCCAATTACAGGGCTGTCTGCAAAGCACAATCTGGCAAAGCGTTTACAGCCAAATTATCCATTGCTTTTGAAGACATAGATGAATCTCTTTTCTGGATTGAGGGAATCCAGGATCTGAAGTTGCTAAAAGTTGAAAAATTGTCACTTATTATCAAGGAAGCTGATGAATTAACACGTATTCTTGCCTCCTGAAGAAAGACATCGCAGTATAAAGTAAAACGATCCAAATAATCAAATATTAAATTTATAATACTACATCGTTATGAAATTTTTTATTGATACGGCAAACCTTGCCCAGATCAAAGAAGCCAACGAGTTAGGTATCCTGGATGGTGTGACAACCAACCCTTCCCTAATGGCCAAAGAAGGAATCAAAGGTGAAGAAGCTGTGATGAACCACTACAAAACCATTTGCGAAATGGTAGACGGCGATGTGAGCGCCGAAGTGCTCAGCACTGCATTCAATGACATTGTGGAAGAAGGAAAAAAACTGGCCGATATTCATCCCAACATAGTGGTGAAAGTGCCCATGATCAAAGATGGCATCAAGGCCATCAAATGGTTTTCAGAAAATGGAATCAGGACCAACTGCACTCTTGTTTTTTCAGCCGGGCAGGCTATTCTGGCCGCCAGGGCCGGGGCCACTTATTTGTCTCCCTTCATCGGCCGGATTGACGACAGTAACTGGGATGGCGTGGAGTTGATTCAGCAAATTGTTCAGATCTACAGTATTCAGAATTTCAAAACTCAGGTACTGGCTGCCTCTATCCGTAATCCACTGCATATTGTTCGCTGTGCAGAGGCGGGAGCCGATGTGTGTACCTGCCCGCTGGATTCAATCCTCGGTTTGTTAAAACATCCGTTGACGGATATAGGCCTTGCTAAATTCCTGGAAGACGCAAAAAAAACACTGTAAAGGCAGCGGCTGGCGATTATCGCTGAAAGTTTGAACTGATTTTTGTAAATCCAACCAGTTCGTCTGCCCGCCCCCCAAAAGGACGGTAATACAACAGCAGCATATATACATTTTCAGTACCCCAGTAATTGCCATCGGCATTCTCAATACCTGAGTTACCATTTGGATTCGGGGATTTCAGCACATAGTTGTAATTATAAAACCCCTGCTTCAGGTAAAGCGATTTTTCATAAACACCCTTTTCTTCATTGAATGTCATGCGTGAATTTTCATCCCTCCGGTAACCAGTCAGTTCGCCATACAGGTGCAGTTCTTTCCCTTCCATTTCCTTTTTTCCCGGAGGCAAAAAAGTAAAATGAACCCAGGCATAATCGCTCTGCCACCAGGGATTTGCCTGGTCTCTGTTTTCAATACTGTAGAGGCCATTAGCATCCCTGTAATAGAGGTACACCTGCTGGCGCCGGTCGGCATCAGGGTTTACATAAACATCCACCCTGCTGTTGCTGTCGTTGTCCTCAATTTTTTGCATGCGGTCGCTGCGGAGCCGTAAACTGCGCAAGTCAATCCAGCGCCATTCCTTACCCCCAGGAAATACCGTCAAGTCTTCATCGCTGTATTCATAATAATTTCCGCGGTACACTGTGGGACGGTCGGCCGTTACCGATGTAGCCCAGTCATAATTCTGTACCATCAGCAGCTTCATATCCTGCGGAGAAAAAATACTGATTTGCCCCTGCTGTACAGCTACATTTACCCGCAGCAGCTGATGGGTCTGAAAGGTAGCCCCGCTGAAGGGCTGTGCCACCAAACCTGAAACGGAAGCTTTGGGATTTACCACAAGGAAGCGTTTCGTAAACACCAGCTTTGATGTATCATCATTTAAAAAAACTTTGAGCAGGTAATTGCCCCCTTTTGCAGGAACCAGGCTTTTATCCGGAAAAAATAACTGGTAATGAGTATACCGCACTCCTGTAATGGACGATGAACGATAGGTGCTGATGCGGTTGCTTTGAAACCCACGGATATAATCAAATGACTGTACCTGTGCCGGTTTCCAGTCAGCATTGCAAAGCTGAAAACTGTAATAATAAAACTTCACATCAGCATCCATATCATCAAAGTGCAGCTCCAGCTGTTCATTACTGCCCAGCATGATGACGGGATAACTGTATGCATCACCGCTCTTGAACAATTTCACTGTTTTGATATTGGGATGAATGACAGAGTCGGGCCACTGGGCGCTGCCGGCAGCAGAAAAACCCAGGTAGAGAAGAATGAAAAAACAGATGGGCAACTTCAACGGCGTAATTTTTATGTAATATCTGTCAAAATTGATTAACATAGCAGATAAATCTTCTGATCCGCTTAATTTTGAATAAGACAATTCTGAACGATTGAAAGTTGCAGCATTTATCGCCCGCCGCCTGGCATTTGCCGGTAACAACCGGGAAGAAAAAGGAGAAAAACCATTTTCCCGTTTTATCATCAGGCTTTCAGTAGCTGCCACCATCATCAGCGTAATGGTGATGATCATTACACTGTCATTAGCAAATGGTTTTAAAAAAACAGTGAGCCGCAAGGTCTTCAGTTTTATTGGTCATATCCGGGTGCTGGAGAAAGAACCTGGCATGTTGATTACATCTGAAGAAACGCCAATTTTTAAAAATGATTCCGTGGTATCCGGTATCCGGCAATATCCCGGGGTTACAGGTATTCATCCTTATGCCACCCGCTACTGCATCCTGAAGACAAAAAACGAGATTGAAGGCGTCATGGTTAAGGGGTTCGACAGTACGGTCAACCTGTCACACCTGACTCCTTTTATCCAGCAAGGGCGCATGATTACATGGAACGACAGCAGCTATAGCAGGGAAATCATGTTGTCAGCCTTTACGGCAAAACGGCTGCAGGTTCAGGCAGGCGACCGTATCCTTGTATTTTTTATCCGACCCGATGGCAGCCTGCGGCCCGATAAACTGACCATTACCGGAATATTTAAAACAGGAATTGAGGAATATGATAAAACCTTTGCCATCGGCGACCTGAAACTGATTCAGCGTCTGAATGGCTGGCAGGAAAATGAAATTAGTGGCTATGAAATTTTTTGTGCCGATTACAAAGAATCAGAACAGATTGCCGCCGGCATTTATCAAAGCGATTATTTTCCGCTGACATGGAATACGCTGACAGCCCGCAACATTTCACCCAATATTTTTGACTGGCTGAACCTGCAGGATAAAAACACAATGATCCTGCTCATCATCATGGCTGTGGTGGCCGTCATCAACCTGGTGACCTGCTTCCTGATCCTGGTACTGGAACGTGTAAAAATGATCGGCATCCTGAAAGCTACAGGGGCCACAAACTGGCAGGTGCAGCAGATTTTTCTTCGCCATGCCTTGTTCATCACTACAAGGGGCATACTGGCCGGAACAGCGCTTGCCCTTTCATTTTTATGGTTGCAAAAAAAGACAGGCTTTATCAGGCTGAAAGAAGAAGCTTATTATGTCAGCACTGCCGAAGTGCAGGTGGAATACTGGCAGGTGCTGGCGGTAGGAGCAGGCACACTGGCCATTTGTTTTCTTGTACTACTGGTTCCCTCATTGCTGGTGCGAAGAATACAGCCGGTACGAGCTGTGCATTTCCGTTAACAGGCTATGGAAGCAGGTGAGATAAAATCACAGCTGCAGCCACAGCTGCATTGAGCGACTCTGCGCTTTGCTTCAGCCTGTAGTCAGCAGTCCTGGACGGAATAGTGATTTTTACATTCGCCAGTTCCATGAGTTCCGGGCTGATGCCCCTTGATTCATTCCCAATCAGGATCACGCCTTCGGAAATTTTTGGCAGCAATCCCACCGGTTGACCCTGCAGCGCTGCAGCAAAGATTCGTGTTTGTTGCTGCGCCGCCAGCCAGTCACGCAGGCTGGTATAGAAAACTTTAACCCTCGCTATACTCCCCATTGTGGCCTGTACCACTTTTGGATTATATAAGTCGGCTGAATCATGACTGCACACAACCTGGTCCACAGCAAACCAGTCGGCAATCCGTACCAGTGTGCCAAAATTGCCCGGGTCTTGCAGGGTATCCAGCGCCAGGGTAATTTTTCCTTTTGCGGGTTCAGGTTCTGTACTATCATACATGCGGACCACTGCAAGCACCCGGTTGGCTGTTTGAAGCAAGGAACATTTTTGCAGTTCCTCTTCTGTCGCTTCCAGGAAAGAGATATGTGGTGGAAGCTGGGATTGCGCTTGCAACCATGCTGGCAGGGCCACAACTTCTTTGATATGCTCCGGTGTGCAAGCAAGCAATGCTTCTACAATCTTTGGCCCTTCTGCAATGAAACAGCCTTCGCTCTCCCTGAATTTTTTCTGGCCTAAACTTTGGATATATTTGACCTTTGATTTAACAATCATACCGTTTCAGTATTCCGAATTTATGTCAGCCGGCATTTTTTTTTACAAAAACTTCTGGATCCATCTCTGCATCATGAGCCTGGTGATGATGGCTGCTTCCTGCACTGTGGTCAAAAATGCTCCCGCCAACAAACCTTTTGTGTATAAAACAAATATCCGGCTTATTGGCAACTTCACCAATGAAGAAAGACAATCATTAACCAGCAAACTGAAAATGCAGCTCGATGACAGCCTTAAATCCCGTTCTGTTGCAAAACTTCTGGTGAATGTAATCAAAAACCCGCCCCTGTACCAAACTGTCAATGCAGACCGAACGGTTCTGTTCATGCGCTCACTCCTGGTATCATTAGGATATTTCAACGACAGCATCAGCTACACCGCACTCATTGATTCATCAGAAAAAAACCAGTTGCGCACAACCGTCAATTTTTTTGTGCAACCCGGCAAGGCCGTACATATTGATTCTTTTGCCTACAATATCAGGCATCCCGAACTGCAGCAACTGGCCTTATCATCACAAAATGAAGCAAAAGTGGGAAAAGGTTCCCCTTTTGCCAAAGTCAGCATTTCTGAAGAACTGGACCGCCTGGTAACCCTGTACCGCAACAATGGGTATATGCGATTTGGGAGGGAAGAACTGGTCGGCCTCTGGGATACACTGGATGTTTCATTTCTTCGGCCTGTCTTTGACCCGCTGGAACAACTGGAACTACTGCAAAAGCTGAAACAAAGAAGAGAAAATCCAACTGCCAACCTTGAAATAAAACTACGGCCCGGAACCGATACCGCAAAACTTAGAAAATATTATGTGGGCAATATCACATTGTATCCCGACTTTTCAAGCGACAGTAGCACCAGGCAACGGCAGGAAACCACCATCAATGATCTACGGGTTATATCATTCCACAAAATGTTCAGACCCCTCATTTTTCCTTCTTATATTTTTCTGAAGCATGGTCAGGTTTATGACCACAGGAATTATTTCCGCACCATCAACAGGCTTAATTCACTGGGTACATGGAGGCTTGTCAATATCAGCCAGCAGCCGAGGAAAAATGAAGACACTGCTGATTTTATCATACGCTTGACGCCGGCAAAAAAATATTCTTTTGTGGCCAACCTGGAGGGCAGCAGGAATAACAGCGCCATCTCCGGCAACCTGGCAGGTTTTGCACTGAATTTCGGGCTGCAAAATAAAAACTTTGCAAAATCTGCCAATCAAACCTCTACCAATTTCCGGTTTGGAATAGAGACAGGCCGTGACACTGGTACCTCCGTAAAATTCATTCAAAGTCGCATACTGAGTGTCAGTCACAGTATTACCTTTCCACGTCCTGTTCCGGAGATGAAATGGCTCCCGGAAAAAATCAGGAACGGGTTTCGCACCGTGCTGGCTTTTAATGCAGGACTTACAGAACGCAGGCTTTTATACAACCTGAAAACACTTAATGGTTCGTGGGGATATGAATTTCAGTGGGACCAAAAATTCATGTTCCTCAGGTTTCCGAATATTGAATACTCTTCCTTCACCTCCAGGCCATTGCTCGATTCCATATTCAGCAACAACCCATCTCTTAAAAATATTTTTTCAACCGGGCTCATCTCTTCCGTCATGACCGGGATGAGAATAACCGGGGGCAGAAAAAAATCCATCAACACACTTGCAGCCAGCCTGGAATTTTCGGGGCTGATATCAGGATTGATCCGGAATAAATTTTTTGATGAGAACCTGTTTCGATTTCTGAAACTGGATATTGATTTTTCCAGGAAAATAAGTTTTGGAAAACCTGCCCTTGTACTTCATGGTTTTGCCGGCATTGGTTATGCGCTCGAATCCACTGTAAACCCAGGCAATCGGTATAACCTGCCGCTGCTGCGCCAGTATTTTTCCGGTGGCCCCGGCAGCATGAGGGCATGGGGACTCCGTAAACTCGGCCCGGGCTCTTACATCAGGGCATTTGACAGTACCGGCCTCCCGGACCGTTATGGCGATCTGCAACTGGAAGCCAATATTGAATACCGGTTCCCTTTTTTCCGGGCCTTTGGCTTCAACTTTGAGGGAGCCTTATTCACCGATATCGGAAATATCTGGTACATGAAAGACGCCCCGATGCGCCCGGACGAAGAAGTATTCCACCTCAGCCGGCTGGGTAATGACCTTGCCGTTGGTGTGGGTGGCGGACTGCGGATTGACCTGAGTTTTTTTGTCATCAGGCTCGATTATTCAATCAAAGCAAAAGATCCCAGCCCTTCGCCGGTCAATGCATTCTTGCAAAACAAATGGTTTGGATATAAAAGTCTGAAGGAGGCCGATCAGTTTCAATTGGCCATCAGCTATCCGTTTGTGCTGTGAGCGCCTTAATTTTTTTTTCAAGAGATTCAATCGTATCTGCCTCTTGCAATGTAAAGTTCCCGATCCTGGTGCGGCATAAAGAACTGAGATAAGCTCCGCATCCCAATACCTGCCCAAAATCATGCGCCAGGCTGCGGATATATGTTCCGGTAGTACAAACGACCCGGAATGAAATAACGGGTAACTGCACTTCAGTTATTTCAAATTTTTTAATCACAACAGGGCGAGGTTCCAGTTTCACTTCTTTGCCCTGCCTGGCAAGTTCATAGACTCGCTTTCCCTGAACTTTGATGGCAGAGTGGGCAGGAGGCACCTGCAAAATTTCACCTGTAAAATGGAGTGCCGTATCAAGCAGTTGTTGCATGCTGATTGACTCCCATGATTTAAAATGTTCCGGTGCGCTTTCCAGGTCATAAGTGGCTGTGGTGGCGCCGAGCGTCAGGGTGCCTGTATATTCTTTTTCCTGCGCCATAAATTCATTGATACGCCGTGTAAATTTTCCGGTACAAATAATCAAAAGCCCTGTGGCAAGGGGATCCAGGGTACCGGCGTGGCC
Source organism: uncultured Chitinophaga sp. (assembly GCA_964473035.1). GTDB lineage: Bacteria > Bacteroidota > Bacteroidia > Chitinophagales > Chitinophagaceae > JJ008. The sequence goes on along the minus strand of CAYYMK010000016.1, from coordinate 21,278 downwards.
CACTTTCCTGATCCGGATCATGTTACGGATTTTTCGGACTGCATCAAATGAAGTCCACCGAAGTGGTTTATTCAGCAAAAAAACCTGTCCTTCTGAAAATACATTGGATTCCGGATGGCTGGATGAGTTCACTGATTCATTTTTCACAAATGTAAGGGGCGTGCACGGTATCTGGGTTAAATTGAAAGCCGGGTTTTCAGTTCCAGGTATTTATTGATGGCGGATACAGTCAGCATTTCAGGACTGGTGAGCACCGAAAGAATACCATTTTTACGAAGTTCTCTCACCATTTGCTTTTTTTCATAAATGAATTTTTCGGCAATGGTCTTCGTATAAATATCTTCCAGTGAGTGGCCGGGCCTGTTGAGCAGCGCTTTTAATTCTGTATTTTCAAAAAACAACACCAGAAGCAAATGATACCGGGACATTCGTTTCAATGCAGGCAGTTCCCGCTGCAGGCTTTCCAGCGATTCAAAATTTGTAAACAGCACCAGCAGGCTCCGGTTGGTAACCCTGTTCCGGATCAATGAGAACAATTTTTCAAAGTCAGGTTCCAGGTATTGTGTTTGCTGGCGGTACAGCAATTCCATCATCTGGTTTATTTGCCCGGGTTTCTTATCTGCAGCAAGAAAACAGTCGATATCTTTTTCAAAACATACAAGGCCTGCCCGGTCCTGCCGCACCAATGCCACACTGGTTAGTGCCAGTGCTGCGTTGATGGAATAATCCAGCAGGGTCATTCCGTGAAATGGCATTTTCATCACCCTCCCCTTATTGATGAGGCAATAAATCTGCTGGCTTCGTTCGTCAGTAAAATTATTGACCATCAGCATGTCTTTGCGTGCTGTGGCTTTCCAGTTTATGGTACGATAATCATCGCCCCGCACATATTCCTTGATCTGTTCAAACTCCATGCTATGCCCCAGCTTGCGCAGGCGTTTTACACCTGCCTGCTGCAGCCGGTTGCTGACGGCCAGCAGCTGGTATTTTCTCATCTGCACATAAGAGGGATATACTTTTACCACCTGCTTTGCAGGAAAAATATACCGTCGCTTTACAAGCTTCAAAGGCCCGTGGACATATACGTTAATGTCATTAAAAGTATATTCTCCCCTGCTAAGAGGCGTAAGCTGGTACTGCAGGCGGTTACTGCCGCCTGCCGGTAACTGCAGCTTACGGATCCAGTTCCGTTCCTGAAACTGCACGGGCAATTCATCAATCACACTGGCATGCACCCGGAATGAATGCTGATTGGTCAAATTGAGAACAACGGTATTTGCATCTCCGATGCTGAATCTTTCTGCAGCTTCACGCCGTGCGGTGAGGGCCTGTTTTTTCCCGAACAACAGCAGGCTGTCTGCAAGTATTGCAATTGCAGGCAATAAGAGCAGCACAAAACCAGCCGAGTACAGAATTGGTAAAAAATAACTGGCTGCAAAAATGACGGCTGCAGCTGCGCCCCAGTAATACACAATCTTATTTAGATAAAAAGATTTGATCATAACGGAACAATACTATAATTCATCGCTTGCTGTACGATTATCATTTTCTCCTGTCATCGGGGTATATCCATACTCTGTATAATTTGCCTGATGACATCATCTTCTGAAATTCCTTCCATCTCCTTGTCAGGCGATAAAATGATCCGGTGTCGTAGCACCGGTGGCACCACAGCAAGGATATCTTCAGGTGTCACAAAATCCCTGCCCTGCATGGCAGCCAGTGCTTTTGATGCGTTCATTACAGACAATGATGCCCGCGGTGATGCGCCCAGATACACCGATTTATTATGCCTGGTCTGATGCACCAGCTTCGCAATAAACTGAAGCAACTTGTCTTCCACAACAATTGTTTTGATCTGTTGCCTTAAAGAATTAATCTGCTGTGCACTCAGTACCGGCCTGATCATATCCATCACCCGGGTATTACCCATCTGGTGAAACTGGGAAAGAATCTTCAGTTCTTCTGCCTCTGAAGGATACGGAACCAGTATTTTAAATAAAAACCGGTCGAGCTGTGCTTCCGGAAGGCGGTAAGTACCCTCCTGCTCCACCGGGTTTTGTGTAGCCAGTACCATAAAGGGAGCTGCCATAGGAAAAGTCTTTCCGTCCACTGTTGCCTGCCTTTCTTCCATAATTTCCAGCAAAGCCGATTGTGTTTTTGCAGGTGCCCTGTTGATCTCATCTACCAGTAAAATATTACTGAAAACCGGGCCTTTCTTAAATTCAAACACAGCTTCTTTTGGATTGAACACCGGGGTTCCCAGCACATCAGATGGCATCAGGTCAGGTGTAAATTGAATGCGGGAAAAACCGGCATCCACACTTCGGGCTACCAGTTTTGCCGTCAGTGTTTTCGCCACTCCCGGCACGCCTTCAATCAATACATGCCCGTCGGCCAGCAGGGCAGTCAGGATCAACTGCAGCATGTCATCCTGCCCGACAATAATTTTTTTGATTTCACTCCGGATGGACCGCACTGCTTCATTCAGCCGGGAAAGGTCTGTACGTTGCTGAAAAAATTGTTCTTCCATATTTGCTTATTTTTTTATTGTGATTCTGCTCTTTTTTTGTTTTTATCCGTTTCGGTAAAAATATTCCAGCTGCTGAAAAAAACGGCCCATCTCTTCCGGATTAACTTTTTCCATTTGCTCCAGCTGTGCAATAAAGGAAACGATTCCCCTGATCTCATTTTCCAGCACAGCGGTCTTAACCTGCAATGTCAGTATGAATTCTTCATCCAGAATGCCGGTGGAAAGCTTATACCGGCTACGCACATGCTCCAGGAAATAGGCCGCCATTTTTCTGCAAAGATTTTTATGATCCCCTCTCTCATAATAAAGCCTTCCAATTGTTTTTACAAAATCTAATGAGTCATTTCTTGGTGCCTGATGCACCGGTATGTATCGCTGCTTTCTCCGCATCTCCATCAGTACGTACAACAACAGCACAGCAAGCGCCGTCAGCAGTGCTGCTTTAAACGCAGGATATTGTATCAGTACCCTGAACCAGCTTTTCTTCTTTTTTTCATGGCGGTCTTCTTTTTTCAGCAGGTAATATTCATCCCACACAATTTTAGTTACATCCTGTGGAATGACAGACCATACATCGGCCAGGTACTGTAAATTATTTTTGTGCAGCAGGAAATAATTACTGAAACTGAGCGGAGCAAGGTGCACAAAGAGATGTCCTTTTCCGGAACGCCAGTGCAGGGCTATTGGAAGATCATTTGGACCTGTACTCAATAGATCGGTAAAGCGATCATCACGCTGATTGAAAAAGGAGCTGGTGCCTTTTCCGGGGTACCCGTATTTTTTTACTTGTGCATAAGGGGGAGCCGGCAACTGCAGTAACAGGCTGTCCTCATTCCTGTTCTGAAATGGGTTTCTGTCAAAGTTCTGATTGCGGGTCAGCCGTTCCGTGTTCACGTTCAGCATGTCTTCAACATCCCAGGGAATGGAGAACGTACTGATAAATGCATAATTGCCATTACTCACAAACCTGAGCAGTTCTTTCATTTCACTTTCATCTGCCTGAAACTGATGGTTCACTGAAATAAAAACCTGCCGTTGATCCGCGATGTGTACAGAGTCCCAGTTGCCAGGCGCTTTGCGGCTGGTATAAACAGATGCAGCGGGAAATAATTTCGGAATGCTGTGAAACGCAACCCATGTGCCGTAGGGTATCTTATCCTTCCTGCGAAGAGTGATGCGCTCATCCAGCTTATTTTTTCCCAATGCACCAGAATAAATCAGCAGTGCCATTGCAACAGCCACTAATATGAGCAGCATATAGGGAAACAGTTTTTTCAAGGCTGACGGATTTCGTTCATGAAAAAAATAAATTCTTCCCGGATAGCCTGGTAGGCAGTCTCCGGAACTGGAAACAGGCCATACCAGCTGAACTCAAAATGGCGGGTGAGTCGGAAAAACTGCTGGTAATAGCGGGTAGCTTGTATCTGTAACAGGTATTCCATATTTGTTTTATCTGCCTGGTAGCGAATGATGTTTTGATCAGCCAGCACCCGTAGCAATTGCAGGAAATACAATCTCAGTGCCAGGCGAAAGTTTCCTGCTGCTTCGGCCTTTTCAATTTCACGGCTAAATGGAATGGAGAAAATGTCTTCAGGCATAGCCTCATTATCATGTTCTGCGCCAGTAAGCAGATTTTTCTTGCGGAAAATGCCCACATTGTTTTCACCCAGATACCAGATCAGGGCTGCCACAAAACCTCCTGTGATAATAATCCATAAAAAGGTTTTCACCCACGGTCTTCTGAAAAAAGGATTCTGCAGCTTCTGTTGTTTTTCTTCCTGTTTCTTGATAAAAACTTTGTCTGCATACCAGAAATCTTTTCTTTTCTTCAGCTCTACAGCAAACCCTACCGGTACAGTGCGTGCCTGCACCTGAAAACTGTCGGTCTCCTGTTTTTCCTGCAGGTACTGCGAAGGTTTCCGGGAATGATCTGTATTCCCCTGGGCATTGACTGTAACAGACAGAAGCAGCCAGCCCATCCCTGCCAGGACAGAGCGATATGCATATGTTTTAATCTGAGAAACCATCACATTCATTTACACTTCCTCCGGCACATCGTGCAATTTCATTTTTTTGATAAGCTTTACAGGATACAGAACAAAATACCAGACAACAAATAAAACAGAAAGTGCAAATACCAAAGTGGTCAGCACCGACAAATCATTATATAGCCGGGTAATAAACCCTTCGAAAAACGCAGCCAATCCAAAAACCGGCATCAGCCCGATCATCATCTTTACACCGTCCTTGGCTCCTTTCCGGAAGGCATCCAACCGGCGAAGGGTACCGGGAAACAAAAAGCTTTTTCCCAGTACAAGCCCGGCTGCACCTGCTACAATAATTGCAGTCATTTCAAGAGTGCCATGCACAAATACCACCATCCAGAAATCAGGCCCCAGGCCCCGTGCAGAAAAGAACTGGTCGAAGGTTCCCACCATCACCGCATTTTGTGCCAGCAGGTACAGGCTGGGAATGCCGCAAAATATTCCGGATGCAAACATCAGCAGTGAAACCCGGATATTATGAATCATGAGAGCAAGCCAGCTGAGCAGCGGATTGCCGTGTTCATAAATCCCAAACGGGTTCCCGTTTCGGATGTTTTGATTGGTTTTGTCTACATAGCTATCGCCAAAAATGCTTCTTGCAATTTCATCATCCTGCATGGATGTAAAGAATCCAACTGCAAAAAAAAGGATGAAAAACAGGAATGAAAAAAATACGACTTTATGGTGCCTGCGTATGGTGAGTGGAAGGTCATATTTCCAGAATGTGATCAGCCGGTTCGACTCTTCTTTCCGGTTCCGGTATATTTCCAGATAGATTGCAGAAGCCTGCGAGTTGATATACTGCGTTACCTTGCTGGCAGGATAAAATGTTTTTGCATAGGCCAGGTCATCTACCAGTTTGGTAAAATCAGCGGCGGTTTCATCCGGGTCAGCCGAAGAACGATGCTGCACTTTCAGCCACCTGTCTTTATTTTTCTTAATGAATAAAGCTTCCCGCAACGTACACAGTTTGGGTGTAAAATAATTTATTTATCATGATATTATCCATTCCGGTACAGGAATTACGCAAATAAAATATTAATTTGTCCGCTCCAAAACAATTCACCAGATGTCGGTACTAAAAATACCTACCAATTTCAATATTGACCTGGAATTTGAAATTCCGGAATTCTATAAACGCCTTATTGCTCTTCTGATTGATGTGCTGGTGGAATATTTTTACCTCCGTATTGCCGGAGAAATTTTTGAGATTATCGCCCGAAATGCAAATTGGGATTCTGATACCCCCTACGACCTTCATGCAGCCGGCCTGCTGCTGTTGCTGCCGGTACTCATCTACCACCCCATTATGGAAATTACGATGAATGGCCAGAGCATCGGCAAGAAGTTAACAGGCATCCGTGTGGTGCACGAAAACGGAGGCCGCCCCTCTGTAAGCCAGTTCCTGATCCGCTGGCTGCTGCGTGTTTCTGATTTATGGATCGCCATGCTGTTACTGATCATCATCAGCAACCCTGATTTTGCCGGTGATCTTGAGCTGGCCTTCATCATTTTTGCGGCCCTTGCCTTCCTGCTTGCAGATATTATACTGGTAGCCTCCACAAAAAAGAGTCAGCGCATCGGAGATCTATTGGCTAAAACTATCCTGATCAACATCAGAAAAAAAGGCAGGATTGAAGAAACTATTTTTGAAGATGTAGCCGTGAATTATATCCCATCCTTCCCGCAAATCATGCAATTGAGTGATAAGGATATCAACGCCATCAAGAGTATCCTGGATACCGCCCGGAAACGTAACGATGTCCGGATGGCGGAGCAGGCCGCTGCCAAAATTAAATCTCACCTCTCCGTTGAATCAGGGATGCACCCGTTTGATTTTCTTGCAACACTATTGAAAGACTATAATTTTTTGTCCACCAACTAACCGCTGCAATTAAAGACTTTTTTAATAGCAGAATTATTAAAAAAAGTTCCGGCCAGAAAGTATATGAATGCTTATGCCCTTTGTTTTTAAGTCATGCTGCCAAGCAAACCCAGCACAAATAACAGCAACATCAGGATAATGAGTACCGCCCAAAAGGCAAAATAGTTTCTGGCATTGGCAAAGCCGGAATTGAGCGCCATTTGGTCATTGGTACGCAGAGCCTGGTTGATCTTATTGCCGCAGTTCAGTGCAAAAACGGAAGTGATGATCATAATTAAACCCATTACCACATATACAGTAAGACCTATATTTCCGAATGATGTTGCGCTAATGCCTCCCCGCTGCAATGAACGATACCCGTATTGATTTTGCATTGCCTGCTGCACCAGGATACCTGCAATAATAAAGAGGATACCCAGGATCAATCCTACCACTCCCAATACCCTTGCCCAGGATGCGGCACCCCTGAGTGTATAGCTGTTTTGTGCATCAAGATTTAGTGAAAACAATGATGAATTTTGTTGAGGTTCCATGAGATTGTGTTTTGGTTGGGATAAATATACAGGCTTTCCGGAAAAAAAAGGCAGCTTCCTAATAGGCACGGGCAAATAAAACCCTTTGCGTGGAAGGTCTGCCCGTTAAAATACAATGCCCCTCTTCAGCAGGATTTTCCAGCGGAATACACCGGATTGTAGCTTTTGTTTTTTCTTTTATGGCCGCTTCTGTTTCAGCAGTGCCATCCCAATGTGCAGAAATGAAACCCCCTTTTTCATCCAGCAACTGCTCAAACTCTTCCCAACTGCCGGCTTTTGTAATATGCTCATCACGGTACAGCTTTGCTTTATGAAACATATTTTGCTGAATCCCGGTCAGCAATTGCTGCACATATGCGTTAATGCCATCGAGACTGACTGTCGTTTTTTCCTTTGTATCACGGCGTGCCACTTCAATTACATTTTTTTCAAGGTCTCTCGCCCCGATTGCTAACCGTACCGGCACTCCTTTCAACTCATGTTCTGCAAACTTCCAGCCCGGCCTCTGATGATCTGCATCATCATACCTGACACGAATGCCGAGTGCCCGCAAACCTGACAGCAGCTCCTGTGCTTTTTCATCAACCAGTTTCTTTTGTTCTTCTCCTTTATAAATGGGAATGATCACTGCCTGAACCGGCGCAATTTTCGGAGGTATCACCAGGCCGTCATCATCACTATGCGCCATGACCAGGGCGCCAACCAGCCTTGTACTTACACCCCAACTGGTGGCCCACACGTATTCAAGCTGGTTTTCACGGTTTGAAAATTTTACATCAAAAGCCTTTGCAAAATTTTGTCCCAGGAAATGTGAAGTACCAGCCTGCAGGGCTTTACCGTCCTGCATCAATGCTTCAATGCAATATGTTTCTTCCGCACCTGCAAATCTTTCCGATGCTGTTTTTACTCCCTTAATAACCGGAACTGCCATAAATTCCTCTGCAAAGGTTGCATATACATCCAGCATCTTCCGGGTTTCTGCCACAGCTTCTTCACTGCTGGCATGTGCGGTATGCCCTTCCTGCCACAGGAATTCGGCAGTTCGCAAAAAAAGTCTGGTACGCATTTCCCAGCGTACTACATTGGCCCATTGGTTGATAAGCAGAGGTAAATCCCTGTACGATTGGATCCAGTCCTTATAGGTATTCCAGATGATTGTTTCCGAGGTGGGGCGTACAATCAGTTCTTCCTCCAGCTTTGCTTCAGGATCTACCACAACACCTGCCCCACCCGGATCATTCTTTAGCCGATAGTGAGTTACAACCGCACATTCTTTTGCAAACCCTTCTACATGGGCTGCTTCACGGCTCAAAAAACTCTTGGGAATAAACAGCGGAAAATATGCATTCACATGACCTGTGTCCTTAAACATCTGATCCAGTGCGGCCTGCATGTTTTCCCATAGCGCATACCCGTATGGCTTGATGATCATGCAGCCCCGTACCGCTGAATAATCGGCCAGCCCGCCTTTTAAAACCAGGTCGTTGTACCATTGTGCATAATCACTGGCCCTGGATGTAATTTCCTTACTCATTGTTTCGTACTTATTAATCTGTTTTTAGTAACATCTCTCCTCTTTGCCCGCAGCACTGGTTTTGAAACACATACTGCATCTCCTGCCTGTCCGGCTTTATCTTTAAACTTAAATTAACAGCCGGTCACACAATCATCCTGTAATATGGCTGAATCTTTGCTGTGAAATACCTGTGATACAGCGGGATAACCCGGAATGCAAAGGAACACAAAAGTAGTAACTTCACTCTTAAACCGGTAAACCAGTTTGCATGAGAGCAGCAAAAAAACGATGGCCTGTCCTGATACAAGGAATCAAATCTTTTTCCCGGGAGAATACCACTTGCCTGAATAACCAAAATATATTGCCATGAAATCATCTCTACTTTTTCTCGCCTTTTGTGTTGCTGTGTTCAGCAGTTGCACCACCGCCTACAAATCGGGCCAAACTCCTGATGACGTATATTATTCTGCTGCAAAACCACAGAATGAATATGCAGAAGCAGAACAAGAAGAAGACAGATTCACCGGCTACGATGATTATTATTACGACGACCGTTTTCTGCGGATGAAAGTAAGGAATCGGTATCGCTGGAGCGAACTGGAAACCTGGTATGGGTTCGACAGGTACAGCACCGGGTACAATTATTATTTCGGCAAATACAATAACCCATACAATTCATGGAATTATTATTACAACCCTTATTGCTATTGCCCCGGCCCGTCCGGATGGGTGTACCCTTCTTCTAAAACATCAACCCCTGTTTTGAAAAAACCAATGACACTGAGCGGGTACAGCAACTCCGGCATCAACAACAGCAATAGCAAAGGAATCACAAAGATGCCTGCAGGCCCTACCACAAGACCTGCGTACAACAATACAAATAATCAAAGCGGACTGAGCAACAAGGTTCGTACGATCCTTTCATCAGATCAATCCGGAAACAAATCATCCAGGTCTTATACCCCTTCCTCGTCCGGCAATTCAGGATCGGGTAGTTCTTCATCCGGTAAATCAGGAAGTGGTGGCTCCGTAACCAGGCCATCCAGGAATTAATTTTCATAAACCGGCCAGGTATCCCAATTCATATAATGTTTAATGCTGCATGATGAAACTGAATTATACCGTTGCCCTGTTGCTACTTACTGCACAACTGACTGCACAAATTCCTGAAGAAGCTCTCCGGCTCTCATGGATTTCTCAAAACGGCACAGCAAGAAACCAGGCCATTGGCGGGGCGATGGGATCGCTGGGTGGCGATGCCACCGCAGCCCTGGTAAATCCGGCCGGACTTGCTTTTTTTAAAACTTCTGATTTCCTGCTGACTCCTTCAATGCAGTTTTCCAATACAAAAAGCAGTTTCAGAGGCACCTCTCTCACGGGCAATCGTTCCGGTTCATTTACGGCCGGCACATCTGGCTTTGTGTTTGGCGGTTTTGGTAACCAGGCAAAAAATAGTTTCGCCCTGACGATCACAAGACTGGCAGATTTTCAGCAAACGTTAGCCTATAAGGGACAGAATGATTACAGCAGCTTTGCAGAACCGCTGGCTGATGAGTTTGCGTCATCAAATCTGACGATTGACCAGGCGCTGAACAGTAACCAGGTTTCACTGGCAACAAAACTGGCATTATATACCTATCTGGTGGATACGGCAACCATCAACGGAACGCCACAAGTCATCTCCCGCTCTGAGAATTCCTCTTTACTCAACCAGGAACATAAGACAAACAGCTCCGGTGGCATGACAGAAATTTCTTTTGCAGCGGGACATGAATTCAGCAAAAAATTTATGGCAGGCGGCACACTGGGACTGCCTTTCGTAAAACTGGAACGCAGTATCCGCTTTACTGAAGCAGATGCCACGGGCAACAACGATAATGATTTTAGCTACATGGCATTCAATGAGCATTACTCAATTTCGGGCATCGGGGTCAACCTGAAACTGGGTTTCATCTACAGACCCGTTGAATATGTACGTGTGGGGCTTGCACTTCATTCTCCCTCTGCCTTGTTGCTAAAGGAACGCTATGATGCCGGAATGGCTGCTGATCTTGAACATTTATTTTACCCGAATCCCGGCTATGATTCTGCCGGTTTGGCCTCCATCACAGGCAATTCGTATGCAGAAAATGAATATACATTGTACACTCCCGGAAAAATCATCCTCAGCGGATCGTATGTATTCCGGGAAGTGGAAGACACCAGGCGGCAAAAAGGATTTTTAACTGCCGACATTGAATTCGTGAATTACAAATGGAACCAGTTTGGCCCTGCCGGTGATGTAACAGAAGAAACAAAATCCCTATATACACCCTACAATGACGTCATTGATGCACTATCAAAAGCTGCGTTTAATTTCAGGATCGGCGGAGAAGTGAAATTTAATATTGTCATGGCCCGGCTTGGTTTGGCATACTATGGAAGTCCTTACAAAGACAAAGCCCTGAAAGCAGGAAAACTCAATCTGAGCGGCGGCATCGGATACAGGCACAAAGGTATTTTTGCAGATCTTACATACGTTCACAAGCTGACCAAAGATGTGCATTTCCCGTACCGGCTCAATGCGCCCAGGGCAAACAGCTTTGCCACATTAAAAGATAATGGCGGAACAGCCCTGCTGACTATTGGTGTTAAAATCTAACGACGCCGTTTACTGATCATTTTGAAGCTATTCTATTATGAGTCCGTAAAATCAGAGCCGGTCTGAAATAAAAACCATCCCGGGTAAAGCCCGGGATGGTTTTTAATTATTGGTGCAGTTGCAGTTTTTATACTCTGAAATGTGCAAAAGCCTTGTTGGCTTCAGCCATACGGTGTGTATCTTCTTTCTTTTTGTACGCAGCGCCTTCCCCTTTGCTGGCTGCAACAATTTCGCCTGCCAGTTTATCGGCCATGCTCCTTCCGTTCCTGTCACGGCTGTAGCGAATCAGCCATTTGATGCTCAGCGCAATTTTTCTGTCGGGCCGTACTTCTGCAGGGATCTGGAAAGTAGCTCCCCCAATACGGCGGCTTCTTACTTCCACAGCAGGAGTCACATTAACCAGTGCTTTTTTCCAAACTTCGTACCCGTCTTCATGAGTTTGTTTGGCCACTTTCTCAAGGGCATCATAGAAAATGGTAAATGCAACACTTTTTTTGCCTTCCCACATCAGGTTGTTGACAAAGCGGGTCACCATTTTGTCGTTGTATTTTGGGTCAGGTGCTAAAGGAAGTTTTTTTGCTTGTGCTTTCCGCATACGTTACTGTTTCAAATTGCTTATGAGTAATTATTTTTTTGCTTTCTCTTTTTTCGTTCCATATTTGGAACGACTTTTTTTCCGGTCTTTCACACCGGCAGTATCCAAAGAACCCCGAACGATATGATACCGTACTCCGGGCAAATCTTTTACCCTGCCGCCACGAATGAGTACGATGGAGTGTTCCTGAAGATTATGACCCTCACCCGGTATATACGCAATCACCTCTATTTTATTGGTAAGGCGCACTTTTGCTACTTTGCGGAGGGCCGAATTGGGCTTCTTTGGGGTTGTGGTATACACCCTTGTACATACACCCCTGCGCTGCGGACACTGATCCAAAGCACGGGATTTACTTTTGGCCCTGATAATTTCTCGTCCTTTACGAACTAATTGTTGAATAGTCGGCATTATTTACCCTTGTTTTTGGGACGGCAAAGGTAGGGGCGTTGATGCGAAATTCCAAAAATCAAAAGGCTGCTTATTCCGGTAATTTTCAACAGGTTTGTGTTTTTTCCCAAAAGGGAACGGAAAATTTAATTTCCTGGTTCATAGAAAGTTAAACCGGTAGCATCCAGCCATATTTGTCTGGCCTGCGGCTTTCCCTGATATCTGTCAGCCATTTCTTTAATAAAGGCGCTGTTTTCCAGCTTTCTGTATCGAATTCCATCACAAAATCCTGATACCTCAGTTCCCTGATATATGAAATAGTGGCCGCAGTACCGGTTCCAAATACTTCGTGGAGCATCCCATTTTTATAAGCCTCCGTAATTTCTTCAATTGGCAACGGCCTTTCTTCTACAGAAATACCCATTTCTTTGAGCAGGGTGATTGTACTGTGCCGGGTTACTCCATCCAGTATGGTACCCTGTTCCAGCCCGGGAGTAATTGCTGTATTGCCTATTATGAAGAATACATTCATAGTGCCAATTTCCTGCACATACCGGTGTTCAAAAGCATCCATCCACAGCACCTGGTCGTATCCCTGCTGGCGGGCCTTTGCGGTTGCATACATAGCAGCGCCATAATTGCCCGCAGCCTTGGCATACCCCACCCCGCCAGGCACAGCCCGTACATATTTTTCCTCTACATAAATTCGCATAGGTGTACTGTAATAAGGACCAGTCGGGCTCAGGATAATGATAAATTTATAGGTATCAGATGGACGTACCCCAATGACCTCATCGGTGGCAAACATAAACGGCCTAATGTACAGCGAATGATCCTCACGTTCCGGAATCCAGTTCCGGTCCAGATGAACCAACTGCTTCATCCCCTCTATAAAAAGCGACTCCGGAACAGCAGGCATCTGCATTCTTTCAGCAGAAATATTAAACCGGCTAAAGTTGTCGAGTGGACGGAAAATGAAAGCCCTTCCTTCCTGATCACGGTAAGCCTTGATGCCTTCGAATATGGCCTGTCCATAATGAATAGCTGCCAGTGCAGGGCTGATGGATACATGCTGAAATGGAATGATTCTGGCATTTTTCCAAACTCCATCAGCATATTCAGCTTCCAGCATGTGGTCCGAAAAAAATTTGCCAAAGGGCAAATGGTCAAAATCCAGTTCTGCAAGCCGGCTCCTCTCCGTTTTCTGAATTTGTATTTCCGGGACAGCAACAGCCATAATTGTTTAATTTTGGAGTCAAAGAAACAAAAAAATCACTGATACAAAGTATTCCTATCTTCAGCATGATGTCACTAAATGATATTCAACTTGTCCCTCAACTGATTGCATCATTGTACAAATCTACCCTCCTGGGAAAAGATATGGAACAGGGAAGTGCTGTTCTTTCAGTAGAGAATGTTACTGCACCACAGGCAGATCCTTCACTTTTTCTTGGTAATAACCGAAAAAAAGTACTGCTGCTGGTTCATTATCCCGATTACCGTTTTTTACCTGATGTGGATATGAAACTACTGATTTCCATTCTGACTGCCTGCAAACTCAGTATGGAAGATGTGGTATTGATAAACCTGGCCGCCAGCGAAAAACCAGACTATAAAGCAATCCAGGAACAATGGGCCAGCCGCTACATCCTGTTTTTGGGTACCGAACCGGGCGATATTCATCTGCCGGTACAGTTTCCCAATTTCCAGGTTCAGAAGTTTCAGTCATCACTCTATCTTGCAAGCCCGCCTTTACACGCACTGGGTCAGGATGTTCAGTTAAAAGGAAAACTCTGGGAATGTCTGAAAACCATGTTCGGACTTTAACTTCGCCCTATGACTCTTGTTTTTGCTACGCATAATAAACACAAGCTGGACGAGGTACGTTCTTTACTTCCTGCTTCGCTTCACCTGATCACACTGGATGAAGCAGGTGTGTTAGAAGAAATACCAGAACCATTTAATAGCCTGGAAGAAAATGCTTCTGTAAAATCTTACACCGTGTACCAGCGCACAGGCTTCAATTGTTTTAGTGAGGATACTGGCCTGGAGGTAGAAGCGCTGGGTGGTGCCCCGGGAGCCAAAAGTGCAAGATATGCCGGTGAAAAGGCAACATCAGATAGCAATATTGCATTGCTTTTATCTAATTTGGCAACAGAAAAAAACAGGAATGCCCGCTTTCGGACAGTCATCTCCCTGCGATTTGAAGACCAGGAGTTTTTGTTTGAAGGATTATGTCCTGGCCGCATTCTGACCGAAAAAAAAGGGAGCAGCGGATTTGGATACGACCCGGTTTTTGTACCCAACGGATCGGGCCAGACCTTTGCAGAAATGACCATGGCAGAAAAAAATATTTTCAGCCACCGGCAAAAAGCGATGACCCAACTTGTACGTTTTTTGAATAACAGGATGAAAAGTAAAACCAATTAATGAACGGAAGCAACCAAAATATCAGCGAAACCGACCTGATAAGGGGATGCCTGGACGGAAACAGGCGCATGCAGGAGGAACTATACAGGCGTTTTTCCCCAAAAATGTACGCCGTGTGCCTCCGCTATGCAGGAAATGCGGAAGAAGCAGAGGATATTTTACAGGAAGGATTTATAAAGATCTTTAATAAAATGCACAGCTTCAGAAATGAAGGTTCGTTTGAAGGCTGGATCAGGCGGGTGTTTGTCAATACTGCCATTGAGCATTTCAGGAGAAAGAAGTACCTGATGCCTGTGACAGAAAAAGAAGAAAATACGCTGGAAGGAGACAGCCTTTCTGCACTGGATCACCTGGGTGCAAAAGACATCATAGCCCTTATACAGGAACTGTCACCAGGATACAGAACGGTTTTTAATATGTACGTGGTAGAAGGCTATACTCATAAAGAAATTGCCGAACTGCTGGGCATCAGCGAAGGCACCAGCAAATCGCAGCTTTCCCGTGCGAAAGTGATCCTGCAGGAAATGGTAAAAAAATTTATAGACCGTGAACGCTCTGTCAACAAAAAATGATGAACCGCAGCATCCAACATATCTTACTTGATGCGGAAATACCACCGCCCTCCTCAGCGTGGGAAAAAATACAGGCAGAAATGGATGCTGCATTGCCCTATGCAAACCTGGTAAAAAAATTACAGCACCTGGAGGCACTCCCTCCTGATGGTTGCTGGAACAAAATCTCCTCTGTTTTAGATGAACAGCCGGCATCTAACTACCTGGCAGAACTGCTGCTTGCAAACACAGTTACACCACCTGCATCTGCATGGGAAAAAATAAGCCGCAGACTGGAAGTTCTCCCCACCGCTGCCCGCCAACCTAAAAAGATTTCATGGGTTTATTATGCAGCAGCTGCCGTTGTTGCCGGATTCCTTTTGTTTGCTGCATTTCAATGGTTGTTTCAAACCGGGCCACGCCAAAGCCTGGCACAGCATCAACCCCAAACTGCCTGGGATGCCGCCAGCTCCGGTATGGAAGAAGGCCTGACCCCTGAAGACCTGACTGAAATTCCTGCTGATGCCTCCTACACAGAAGAAGAAAGAAATGATGCAGCCCTGGAGGCCAGCAAAAAAACCTATGCAAGGCTGGATTTTGTACCGTTTCGCCAAAGCTTACCGGCCACCAGTACTGCTACTGACTATTTTGAGCTTTCTGAATTGAGCGAAGCAGGCCTGTCGGGCCAGCAGGAAGCTCTTTTCCCCAATGAAACAAAGCCAAACCGCTATATTATGCTGATGACACCCGAAGGCCAGCTGGTTCGGTTCTCCAGTAAACTGAGTAGTCTTGCATGCTGTGTATCCGGTGAAGAAGAAACTGATGAATGCAAAATGAAGATGGAAAAATGGAGAAAGAAACTCCTGCAGGCAGGTGCCAATCATCCTGGCAACTTTCTCGATATACTTGACCTGGTTCATGCTTTAAAAGAAGACCAACCAGACCAATGATGACAACCAAACAGGTTCCCTGTAATATCCTTACACTATGAACAGAATAAAAATTCAGCTCCCGGACAGCTTTCATTTTACTTGCAGCATCCCGGTACGGATCACTGATCTGAATTACGGATCGCATGTGGGAAACGACAGTATTTTTTCTTTTCTGCACGAAGCAAGAATGCAGTACCTGGGCAGTATGGGATACAGCGAAATGGAGTGCGGAGGGGCAGGGCTCATTATGACTGCGGCTGCTATAGAATTTAAAAGCGAATTGTTCTACGGGGATACCGTGCTTGTTTCTGTAACAGCCGGATCCATCAGCCAAACCAGTTTTGATGTCCTGTATAAACTGGAAAAAGAAACCAACGGCATTAAAAAAACTGTGGCACATGCCCGCACCAGCATGGTCTGCTTTGATTATAACCGCAGGAAAATTGTTTCCTTACCACAGCAAACAAAAGATAAACTGTGCCGCCCGGTTTCAGAAAATAAACAGGCCTGACACATCATCAGCCACTCAGGATTTTGCAAAAGCACGAATCCCGTCAACCAGCACATCCAGGTTTTTAATGGTTGTGTACACATTGGGGGTTACCCGCACACTTTTGATGTTCTCCCATTCAATTCCCACAGTATGTACCCGGTATTTCTCCAGCAGAAAACCATCCAGTTCTGCCGGTTTTCTGCCCGGCACTGATACATTCCCGATGGCACAACCCCAATCCGGAGAAAACGAGGTGTGCAGCTGCACTCCCTGAATGTCTTTCACTTTCCCATACCAGTAATTTTTTAAGTAGTGCAGTCTTTTTTGTTTTCTTTCTGCCCCAATCATTTCATGAAACTCAATGGCTTTGCCAATGGCCTGTTCAATATACATAGGGCGGGTGCCCAAGGCTTCATACTTGCGAATATCATCTTTTAAGGGCTGATCAACTGCAAACATGGGGTACAGTTTACTGATCTTCTCTTTTTTCACATACAGCATGCCGCTGCCAATGGGTGCATAAAGCCACTTATGCAGGCTGCTGGCAAAATAATCACATTCCAACTCTGGTATTTTAAAATCAATATGGGCAAAACTATGCGCCCCATCCACCACCACCTCTATCCCTCTTTTATGTGCCTCCTGTGCAATTTTCCTGACAGGAAGAATCTGCCCGGTCCAGTTGATGACATGCGTAAGGTGTACCACTTTTGTCCTGGGAGTAAATGCCTGCACATACTGGTTTACGAGGTAATTTTCATCTTCACTGGGCAACTGCAGGTTGACCCAAACCATTTTAATTCCTTCACGCATTTCCCGTTGCTTATATGCATTTATCATATTGGGATAGTCTTGCCTGGCGGCCACTACTTCATCGCCCGGTTTCAGTTGCAGGCCGAATATTACAGTCTCCAACCCTTCTGAAGAATTTCGGTTTATCGCAATTTCTTCAGGGCTGCAGCCCGCCAGTTTTGCCAGGTTGCGGCGAAGGGGTTCACGGCCCTGATCTAAAATTCGCCACATATAATAACTGGGCGCTTCATTACAATAATCATAAAACCGCTTCATGGCCTCCTGCACTGTTTTGGGCGCAGGAGAAACGCCACCGTTGTTCAGGTTGATCAACCCGGGCGATACCGTAAAAGACTGCTGAATATAATACCAGAAATCTTCTTCTGTGGCCAAATCTTCTGCAGAAACAGTTTCTGCATTTCTGAGCGCCGCTTCCAGGTTTCTGGCCCATGCAGGCGCTGACAGGGATGAAGCGATCGTCAGCGCAGAAAAGCTGCCTGCTTTCTTTAAAAATTTTCTCCTGTTTTCTATGGACATCTTATTATATTTTTCTGAACATAAATGAAACTTAGCATGCCTAAGTTACGCATTCCATTTAGTCAGCCAGTAAAAATTCACAAGCGGGTATGCCTGCTCGCCGGGTTGTATTTCAAATTGGTTTGCTGCGCAAAAAAAACTATCTTCCCCACAAAACCTTTCACCGGAATCTTCCGGCCTGTATGCGCAGATGATAGCCCGCACCGGAACAAAAAAAATAACTGTACACATCATGAAAATACTTGAGATAAAAGTACTGAAAGGGCCCAACTACTGGAGCATTCGCCGTCCTAAACTCATACAGATGAAACTGGACCTGGAAGAACTGGAACAAAAACCCACCCATACAATCCCCGGTTTCCGTGAGCGGCTGGAAAAAACATTTCCCACAATGATTGAACACCGGTGCAGTGAGGCGGCAAGAGGCGGTTTTTTTAAAAGAGTGGATGAGGGTACGTGGATGGGGCATGTCATTGAACATATTGCATTGGAACTGCAAACTCTGGCTGGCATGGATGTGGGTTTTGGAAGAACCCGAACACCGGAAGGAGAAAAACCCGGCGTGTATTTCGTGGTGTTCAGCTATATGGAAGAAGAAGCCGGTGTTTATGCAGCAAGGGCATCTGTACGCATTGCGCTGTCTTTGGTAGATGACCAGGAATGCGACTTAACGGATGACATTCAAAAACTCAGGGAAATTCGTGAAGACACAAGGCTTGGGCCTTCAACTGGCTGCATCGTAGATGAAGCAGCAAAGAGAGGGATCCCCTTCATTCGGCTGAACCGGCAAAGCCTGGTGCAGCTGGGTTATGGCGTAAACCAGAAACGAATCCGTGCCACCATTGCATCCACCACATCCAACATTGCAGTGGATATAGCCTGCGATAAAGAAGAAACAAAAATACTGCTCGAAGCAGCAGAGATTCCCGTACCCCGCGGTACGGTCATACGCACCGAAGAAGGTCTGAAAGATGCGATAGAAAAATATGGATACCCGCTGGTGATAAAACCTATTGACGGCAACCACGGGAAAGGAAACACCACAAACATCAACAGCCCGGAGCAGGCCATAAAAGCCTTTGCCGCAGCACGGGAATACAGCCGCAGTGTGATTGTAGAAAAGTTCATCACCGGCTTCGATTTCCGGTGCCTTGTCATTAATTACAAATTCATCTGTGCAGCACTGAGAACGCCGGCATCGGTTGTGGGCGATGGAGTGCATGACATTCAATGGCTCATAGATGAAACCAATAAAGACCCCCGCAGAGGCTACGGCCATGAAAAAGTGCTGACCCAGATTACCATGGATCCGTTTACTCAAAAAATGCTCGACGACAAAGGATACAGCCTGAACACCGTACCTGCACAAAACGAACAAGTATTATTAAAACCAACGGCCAATCTTTCTACCGGCGGCACTTCGGCCGATGTGACAGATGAAGTGCACCCGGCCAATATTTTTATGTTTGAACGCATTGCACGCATCATCGGGCTTGATATATGCGGTATTGATGTAATGGCAACTGACCTGCGCACCCCGGTTGTGGAAAATGGCGGCGCCATACTGGAAGTAAATGCAGCCCCGGGTTTCCGCATGCACATTGAACCTGCAGAAGGTCTGCCCCGAAACGTAGCTGAGCCTGTAGTGGATATGCTTTTTCCGAAAGGGACTGCCGGAAGAATACCCATCATTGCCATTACTGGTACAAACGGGAAAACAACCACTACCCGCCTTACGGCGCATATTGCAAAATCTGCCGGTAAAAAAACCGGGTACACAACCAGTGATGGCGTGTATATCCAAAACCAGATGATGATGAAGGGAGATTGTACCGGCCCGGTGTCGTCCCAGTTTGTACTGAAAGATCCTACGGTAGATTTTGCAGTGCTGGAGTGTGCCAGGGGCGGCATCCTGAAGTCGGGGCTGGCATTTCAAAACTGCGAAGTGGCCATTGTTACCAACGTGGCATCTGACCATATCGGGCTGGGCGGTATCCATACACTGGAAGCAATGGCCAAAGTAAAAGCTGTAGTACCCGAAACTGTTTTTCCGCATGGCTACGCTGTTCTGAATGCAGATGACGACCTGGTGTATAAAATGAAATATGATCTGAAATGCAATATCGCCCTGTTCAGTATGGATGAGCACAACCCGAGAATCAGGGAACACGCAGCAGAAAACGGGCTGAGCTGTGTTTTTGAAAACGGGTACATCACCCTGATGAAAGGGAACTGGAAGATAAGAGTGCTGCCGGTCAAGAATATCCCGCTCACATTTGATGGCAAAGCCATCCACAATATTATGAACTGCCTTCCTGCCGTACTTGCCAGTTACCTGTTCCGCGACATTACGATTGAAGACATCAGGTCGGCGCTCCAGACTTTTATTCCCGGCGAAAGCCTGACACCGGGCCGTCTCAATTTTTTCCATTTCAAAAAATTTACTATGCTGGCCGACTTTGCACATAACCCGCACGGGCTGCAGTTGCTGTGCGACTTTGTGAGCAAACTGGACTACACTTCCAAAATTGGTGTCATCAGCGGAACCGGCGACAGGCGAAACAGCGACATCATGGAACTGGGCGAAATTTCGGCCCGGTATTTTGATGAAATCATTATCCGCTGCGATAAAAATCTAAGAGGCAGATCGGCTGACGAAATAATAGAACTGCTGAAACAGGGCATTGTAAAAGTAAATCCCTCACTGCCTGTTATGACCATTCCGAATGAAGACAAAGCACTGGAATATATTTATGAAAACCCGAAACAAGGGGCCTTATACACCATCATGTGCGATGTAGTAGCCCGGGCCCTGGACAAAATAAAAGAGCTGAAAGAACGGGAAGAAAGAGAAACCGGCCGGGTTACGCTGAGCCATGCATAAGAATTCAAAATCCATTTGGCACAAAACGATGCATGCCGTATTTTTGCAGCCGTTCTTAAAGAATACAGCACCATGACCCATGGTGTAATGGTAGCACTACAGATTTTGGTTCTGTCTGTTAAGGTTCGAATCCTTATGGGTCAACATGAAGGCCTGTAGATAATTTATTTACAGGCTTTTTTCTTTTATATAAAAGCCTCAGGAGGCCCAATTTGGAAAGCTCTAATCCTTATTGTTTCCGGCCATATTTTAGGATTACTATGTGGGGTGCCGATTCCCGAAAATTGGCTTTTTCAGCACCAGGTTGCGGGATGTACCGACAACAAACCTGGATTTATGAAATATTTTTATCCCTTTGAATGACTTAAAATTGTAATTTCAGTTTCAGGATTTTTGGGCTTCAGCTGTGACTGAGGGTGGCGAAGCCATGCAGAAATACGGAAGGGGCTTTGTTGTATGCAGGAGTAACATACCGGCTATGCAGGCGCATCCTGTTCCTGTGTTCATTGATGCGGCACATC
>CAYYMK010000015.1:41719-61686 GCA_964473035.1 uncultured Chitinophaga sp. | reverse complement strand
AGAAGCAGTAGGTACTACGGTTGGTTTTACGTTAGATTCCAGGAGGGATTAAGACTGACTGATTACAAACCGATAACCAACACCTGATTCTGTCAGCAGGTATTCCGGCCTGTTTGAATCTGTTTCAATTTTCTTTCGCAGTTGTGCAATAAACACCCTCAGGTATTGCGACTGGTTAATGAAACCCGGCCCCCATACAGCCCGCAACAAATATTGATGAGTGAGCACTTTGCCTTCATTACGAACCAGCAATGCCAGTAAACTGTATTCTGTCATTGTGAGTTTTACCAACTCTTTATTCTTTTTCACCGTTCTTGTTGTAAGATCTATCTCCAGGTCATGACCCCTTATCACAGGGTCACCATCTTCTATTACCACTGAACGCAAAGCTGAACGAATTCTTGCCAGCAGTTCCCCGGTGCGGAAAGGTTTGGTCAGGTAATCATTGGCCCCGCTATCCAATGCTGATATTATATCATCTTCATCATCCTGTACCGAAAGTATTATGATCGGGTTGGTAAACCACTGCCGCAATGATTTTAATACTTCCTGCCCGTTTTTATCCGGAAGACCAATATCGAGCAGAATAAGATCAGGAGGATGATTAGCCGCCATTATCAAACCATCTTTTGCTGTTGTTGCCAGGCTTACTGCATAACCATTACTGTATAAGGTTATTTCCAGCAATCTTCTGATTTGCGGCTCGTCATCAATGATCAGTATTTCCGCTTTATTCATCCGCTGATTTTTTAATGGAAGATATTTCGGCAGGCAGCTTAATGGTAAATATGGCGCCACCTCCTGTTTTATTCTGAACCTGCACGGATCCTCCCATCGCTTCTGTAAAACCCTTTACAATGGAGAGTCCAAGCCCGGTGCCACTAACAGTTGTGTTTTTCAACCGGTAGAACTTATCAAACACAAATGGTATCTCCTCTTCCGGAAGTCCCTTACCAGTATCTTCTACTGTGACAAAAAGATATTGATCAAAAGAAGCTCCCAATCTTATGCTGGCATCAGCCGGCGTATGGCGGACTGCATTGCTCAGCAAATTAAAAAGCACCTGTTCAAACATACCCTTATCCAGTTTGAATAATGGCAGCTGCTGAGGAACATCAATTTTGATTTGCTGTAAAGCCCCATCCTCTTCCACCCTTTTCACTACAGCGTAAATAATTTCACCTATATCACACCAATTCATTTTCGGTTGTAAAAATCCTGATTCAATACGGGACATATTAAGCAGGTTTTCCACCTGTTGATTCAGCCTTACCGAAGCTTTGGCTATTTCTGCCAGCAGTTGCTGTTTATTATGCTCTGTCAGGTTTTGATTATTCTCTTGCAGGTTATCTGTTGCGCCGATTATTGTTGCAATTGGTGTCTTCAGTTCATGTGATAAAGAGTTGAGCAATGTATTGTACAATTTAACTGCCTTGGCCCGTTCCTGCCTCAGCCTTGCCAACTTTTCAATTTTTCGTATCCGGTAAGTAAGCACCGCATTTACCATAGCGATGATAAAGTACATGATCAGCAAAATGGCGTCTTCAGTAGAGGCAACATGTATGGTAAAGTGCGGCGGAATAAAAAAGAAATCCCAGATAAAAGCGGACAGGGCTGCCGCCAGCAATACCGGAAAAATTTCAAAAGATATAGCAATGATAGAAACCGCCAGCAACAGGATCAGCGCAATAACCCTGTAACCAAGGTAGGGCGATAATCCATAACAGAGCAATGAAACAGTTATCACTATCAATACGCTGTAAAAATATTGCCAGCGTATCCCCGGTTTATTTTGTAAAAAATCTTTCATTACCTGTAAGAGCAAAAGTAGACCGAAGCTTTCATACACCACGACAATAACTGCGTATAAAGATTTTATAAAGATTTGATTGTCTGTATCGCCAAAATCAACGAAGGGATAACGGCCGCTTTTACATTTGTCTATTCATCATAGTTCATTACCTATGTCAATCTCTCACAACAAGGCAAGTGCAGCAGGTTTGCTGATTGCCTTAGGAATCATTTTCGGCGATATCGGTACCTCTCCGCTTTACGTACTCAATGCCATCATGAATGGAAAGACGGTATCTGAAGAACTGATTGCCGGTGCCTTATCCTGTATCATCTGGACACTCACCCTGCAAACAACTATCAAATATGTGATACTTACCCTCCGGGCAGACAACAAAGGGGAAGGTGGTATCTTTTCTCTTTTTGCCCTGGTAAGAAGACGAAAGAAATGGTTGGTCATTCCGGCTATGGCCGGTGGCGCTGCCCTGCTGGCCGATGGCATGATCACTCCACCCATCTCTGTTACATCCGCTATCGAAGGCTTGAAGCAGGTGCCTGCCCTCTCTCATATCAGCCAATGGACAGTGGTTTATATAGTCATTGGAATACTTACAGTACTTTTCTTCATACAGCAGTTTGGCACTGCATTTATCGGTCGTTTTTTTGGACCTGTCATGCTGGTATGGTTTGTAATGCTGGCCAGCCTCGGAGTAGTACAACTTTTTAATTACCTGCCGGTATTAAAAGCATTTAATCCTTATTACGCCTACAACCTGTTAAGCAATTACCCGCAGGGGTTTTTTATCCTGGGCGGCGTCTTTCTATGCACCACTGGTGCAGAAGCTTTGTACTCCGATCTGGGACATTGCGGCAAATGGAATATCCGTTATTCCTGGGTTTTTGTAAAAACCTGCCTTATACTGAATTATCTTGGCCAGGGGGCATGGTTATTACATTATCACAGCGGTGAGATGATTAGCGCATCTATGATTGAACAGGGTTTCAATCCTTTTTATGGTATTATGCCGCACTGGTTCATGTATTTTGGCATCAGCATTGCCACTGCCGCCACCATTATTGCCAGCCAGGCCTTAATATCGGGATCATTTACTCTTGTTAGTGAAGCCATGCGGCTGAACCTATGGCCCAAGCTGCGAATCAACTATCCGACTGAAACAAAAGGACAGCTTTATATTCCTGCGGTCAATTTTCTATTATTCGCCGGATGTATTGGCATTGTACTTTACTTCCAGAAAGCCTCTAATATGGAAGCTGCCTACGGGTTGGCCATTACTGCTACTATGATTGCCACTTCCGTTTTATTTGCCAACTATCTTGTATTGCACCGGGCAAAGTCAGTATTCGTTTACCTGTACCTTATTATTTATTTAGCCATTGAGTTCAGTTTCTTTTATGCCAATTTGGACAAATTTCCGCATGGTGGTTATGTTACACTCATTGTAGGCGGATTTCTCTTCATCATCATGTACGATTGGTACAGGGCGAGAAAGATCAAGAACAGGTATGTGGAGTTTGTGAGGCTGGAGCATTATGTTCCGAAGATACAGGAGCTGAGTAACGATAAGATGGTACCCAAATACGCCACACATCTAGTGTACATGACCAGTGCTGA
The DNA here is from genome assembly GCA_964473035.1 of uncultured Chitinophaga sp. Classification (GTDB taxonomy): domain Bacteria; phylum Bacteroidota; class Bacteroidia; order Chitinophagales; family Chitinophagaceae; genus JJ008. Next base: position 58,262 of record CAYYMK010000015.1, on the reverse strand, counting down.
CAATCCCAGGGAGATAGAGCACAAGATCATTTACTCTATTCTGAACCGGAATCCAAAAAGGGCTGATATTTACTGGCTGATCCATGTACACACATTGGACGATCCTTATACTACAGAATATATTGCTACGCATATTATCCCCAACAACATCCTACGAATTGATTTCAGACTGGGGTTCAGGATTCAGCCACGTATTAATTTATTATTCAGAAAAGTGGTGGAAGATCTTGTTGGCAATAAAGAGGTGAATGTCACAAGTCGGTACGAAAGTCTGGAGAAAAATAATGTTACCGGTGATTTTTCCTTTGTCGTTATGGAAAAATACCTGAGCCAGGATAATGAACTTCCTTTCATCGAACGGCTGATCATGAAATTACATTTTGGACTGAAAGAGATCAGTCTTTCGGAAGAAAAAGGGTTTGGGCTTGATTCCGGAAATGTTGTAATAGAAAAATTTCCATTAATCGTAGTGCCTACGGCGCAAATAAAAATGAAACGCATCACTGATTAAGTGATGAAAAGGAAAAATAATATACTATCCATCTTTATTATTGTGCTCGCCTGGCTTATTGCTGTATCGCTCTTATATATTGCCTGGTGCAAAATAAGGCTTATAATAAAATAACGCCTGAAATCTTCAATCCTGTGCTATATGAAATGTGCTACCCTCATATGTATTATGGCAATTCTCTTTACTACATCAGCTGCACAAGACAGTACCCAGCGCAAAGAAACATTCAACTGGCTATTGTTTGCTGAAACTTATTATTGTTATGACTTCAACCAACCCGTAAATGGAGAGAGGCCATCGTTCCTGTATAATCATAAACGGCATGGTGAACCCAACTTCAATTTACTGCTGGCTAAAGCATCCTGGCAGAGGAAAGATGCAAGACTGAACGTGGGACTGATGGCCGGAAACTATTCAAGGTATAACCTTGCTGCCGAGCCTGAACTTCTCCGGCATGTTTTTGAAGCCACTATTGGTTTCCGGCTTTCCAAAAAGAAAGAACTCTGGCTTGATGCGGGTATACTTCCTTCACATATTGGTTTTGAAACCGCTGTTTCTGCCAGCAACAATACATTGACGAGGAGCATCGCTGCTGACAACTCTCCTTACTATGAAACAGGAGTAAAATTGGGCTATACCACTCCCAATGGGCATTTACAGTTCAGTGCCCTGCTGTTAAACGGCTGGCAACGTATAAAGAGGGTAACCGGTAATCAGAGTATTTCTGCAGGAACACAGATCAGTTTCGTCCCCAATGAAAAAATAACTCTTAACTGTAGTAGTTTTTGGGGAAATGACAAGCCGGACAGTATACGGCAAACAAGGTTCTTTAACAATTTTTATGCCGTCTGTACGCCGCATACCCGCTGGAATATTACAGCCGGATTTGATATAGGCTGGCAAAAAAAACTGTTGGAAGACGGAAATGATGTATGGCTGACACCTGTCTGTGTAGTTCAATGCAAAGCATCCGCTAAATGGAGTATCGCTGCAAGAGGGGAATATTACAGTGATAAGAACCATGTAATCATTCAGCCGGATATACGCAGCAATGCTTTCTCGGTCACCGGGTTCTCTCTGAATATTGACAGGAAACTGGGTAAGTTCTTTTTGTGGCGGGCTGAGTACCGAACACTGAAAAGTAAAGAAGCCCTGTTTCTTAAAAATAATAACCCGGTAAAAACAAATACCGCCATCACCACTTCGTTTTGTTTCAAATTTGAGTGAAGCAGCGTTTAAGTTTTCCCGATCTTTAGCAAAAGGATTTTATTCATGGCTAAAAGAAAAGATTATATCTCCTGGGATGAATACTTTATGGGAGTGGCGTTATTATCAGCCAAAAGAAGCAAAGATCCCGGTACACAGGTGGGTGCCTGCATCGTCAACCAGAAGAATAAGATTGTTGGCGCCGGTTATAATGGTTTACCTGCCGGTTGTGATGATGATGAATTTCCCTGGGATAAGAGGGGTGAATTTCTGCAAACCAAATATCCCTATGTATGCCATGCAGAATTAAATGCAATACTGAACAATATCGGCATGGACCTGCACGGCTGCCGGATTTACACGGCGCTGTTTCCCTGTAATGAATGTGCCAAAGCCATTATACAGGCAGGCATTACCGAGGTTATTTACCTGTCGGACAAATATGCCGGTAATGAAACCTCTGTCGCATCCAAACGGATGCTGGACACAGCCGGGGTACAATATCGGAAAGTAACACCCTCCGTTGATAGAATTGAATTGTCGTTTGATGCTGGGAAAGTGTAGATATTTACTCAACACCAGTTCTTCCCCTCTGCCAGGCTTTTCAAAAAGTCTGCTGCTTCATTGCTCATGTCAGTTCTCCGGGTTTGTTGTCTATATCAAATAAAAAATGCAGACGGAAATTATCGCTTTATTTTATTTTCAGCAGGTTTGCATTAATGGCTACCACCACTGTACTCACACTCATCAGCACCGCACCAGCAGCTGGACTTAATAATAGCCCCATATTGTATAAGACACCAGCCGCTAAGGGCAAAGCCACAACATTATATCCCGTTGCCCAAATCAAATTCTGCATCATTTTTCTGTAAGTAGCTTTACCAAACTGTATCAGCGCAACTACATCTTTTGGATTGCTGTTAACCAATACGATGCCGGCTGTTTCGGCGGCAATATCAGAACCTGATCCAACTGCAATACCTACATTGGCTTGTGCCAATGCCGGGGCATCATTTACACCATCACCAGTCATGGCAACGTATTCGCCTCTGTCCTGTAGTTCTTTTATCTTTTCTAACTTCTGATGTGGCAATACTTCAGCAAAAAAGCTGCTCATACCTAACTTACCGGCAACGGTTTCTGCCACATACCTGTTGTCGCCGGTAAGTAAAACTGATTTTATATAATTTTTATGCAACGTTTGTATGGCCTCTGCTGACTCCGGGCGGATGCTATCAGCCAATGAGATATAGCCTGCCAATTGATCATTTACTAGAACAAATACAACTGTTTCTGTTGCTTCAGCACTGTAATTTACTGGCAGTGCAATCTGTTTTTCCTGCAGGTAACCCGGGCTTACCACCTTAATATCATCTCCATCCACCATTGCTTCTATTCCTTTGCCGGTTATCGCATTAAAATTGAGGGCTGCCGGCACCAGCAGGGATAAGTCTTTTGCTTTTTGCAGAATACCTGTGGCAATCGGATGTTCCGAGTTTTGTTCCAAAGCCGCCGCCAATTTCAACAATTGATTTTCTGACAGTCCCGGAGAAATGGAAATTATTTTAGATACTTCAAATTTCCCAACAGTTAATGTGCCTGTTTTATCAAATACAAGGGTGGTTATTTTTCTGGAGTTTTCAAAAGCTGTTCTGTTTTTTATCAAAAGCCCATGCTGAGCTGAAAGTGATGTAGACTTAGCCACCACCAATGGTACGGCCAGACCCAGTGCATGAGGACAACAGATTACTATTACAGTCACCATTCTTTCAATAGAAAAGGCCAGGTCTCTCCCGGATACATACCAGGTAAGAAATGTAGTAATACCAGCCACAATGGCAATCAGGGTAAGCCACCTGGCTGCTCTGTCCGCTATCAGTTGCGTTTTGGATTTTGATCGCTGTGCATCCTGGACCAGCTTTATAACCTGTGAGAGATATGAATCTTTTGCGCCATGAGAAACGGTAACTTTAATAGCCCCGTTGCCGTTAATGGAGCCGGCAATAACTCTATCACCTTTTTCCTTTTCAACCGGTTTCGATTCGCCGGTGAGCATACTTTCGTTCAGGTAACTTTGCCCTTCAGTGATAATACCATCCGCTGGTATTTTTTCACCCGGTTTTACCAGTATAACATCACTCTCCTTCAGGGTTTCGGTTTTTACTTCCAGTATATGTTTGCCATGAACGAGGTGGGCATCATCCGGCATTAACTGTACCAGTAATTCCAGTTCCCTTGATGCCCCGGCAACAGACTTCATTTCTATCCAGTGCCCCAACAACATAATCAGAATCAATGTTGCCAGTTCCCAAAAGAAATCCATCCCCTGTAATCCAAACACGGTTGCCACACTATAGATGTAGGCCACTGAAATAGCAAAGCCAACCAGTGTCATCATGCCGGGATTCTTTGCCTTCAGTTCTCCTGCCAGCCCTTTCAGGAAGGGCCAGCCGCCATAAAAGAAAACCACAGATGATAACGAAAAAAGTACATAGCGGGAACCGGGGAAACTAATATGAATATTCAGCCAGTGCTGTATCATTTCTGATAACAGCATAACAGGAAGAGTTAACAGCATCACTACATAAAACCTTTTCCTGAAATCAGCAATTCCTCCTTTATGTGCGCCATGGGCGAGAGGTGCTGCCTGTTTCATCATCGGAACCAGGTCCATTCCGCACAACGGACATTTGCCCGGAGCATCCTGAATAATATGCGGATGCATGGGGCAGGTATATTTTTGAAAACCGTTTGCAGCATCACTTTTCAATCCGGAAACGGCATGATGCACATGGCCGGCATGATTTCCTGGTTTTTCTTTTGAATAGTGATGATTATCCATATGCTTATTATTTTAAGACAAAAGGAAATTCAATTTTTATTTTCTCCCATGCCACCGCTATTCTACCGGTATTATCCTTACCCGTTTCTATGAAATATTGCAATCGCTCTGTGTGATCAATTGTTGAAGGTTTTACTTTTACCCTTACTATATCATCTTTTTCATCATACTCTGATGCCAGGTGCTGTTTCCAGTGTTTATTAATTATCAGGGTCCACTCGTTTTCTCCCGGAATGGTAAAGAAAGCATATTTACCTGCGGGTATTTCTTTGCCATTTACAACAAATGCTTTCGGCATTTCCAGTGTAGTAGCATCATGTGCACCGGTTACCCATACTTCATCAAAGGGAACAAGTCCTCCCCAGATTATTCTTTTACGAACACCGGGTGAATGATAATTGATTTTTATACTATCACCATTTACAATTGAAAAAGCCATTGACTTAATGCTTTTCTTAGTGGTGTCCTTTACAAGGTTTGGATTATAGCAAACTTCTTCTGTTTTTTGTGCAGCACTCTCCATGCAAACAAACAAAACAATAGCAGATACCAAGAATTTGAAAACTGAATTCATATTGATTTTTTAATAGTTTACTAATGACTATGCCCGGCCATAGGGTCGGCGCCTTTTTTAAATACATACTCGCTGTGCAACAGGTATGCACCGGACAACACAACTACATCACCTGTTTTTAAACCCGATTTTATTTCTATACGGTCATCACTCTCCAATCCTGTTTGCACCATTACACTTTTAAATGTATTCTTCCCGGTCTGTATCCAGGCTGTAGCGCCTTTACTATCCCGTATGACTGCATCGATTGGCAACGTCAGTGTTTGCCGCTGCGGACTTTTCAGTAATACATAAGCAGGCATACCGGGCTTTAACTGGTTACCGGCATTGGGAATAGACACACGGATAAGATTGATTCTTGTATCGGGATTTATTTCAGGATTTACAAATTCAATCCTTCCTTTGATTTCCTTATTATCAAAATCAGGAAGCTGAACGGTAGCCACACTGCTGCTGTTTACTTCCGCCAGTTGTGATGTATATACCTGCGCCTCGGCCCATAAAGTAGAAAGGTCAGCCAGCTTTACAATAGTGCCGCCTTCCATTACATAATCTCCTTCACGAATGTCAAGCTGTGTAATGTATCCATTGGCTGTGCTGTAAAATGTAGTTGTGGGTGTTGCCTTCCTTGTATCAGCCAGTTCATTTACCTGTGCATCACTCAATCCCCAAAGCAATAATTTATTTTTTGCGCTTTGAATTAACTGGTCAAAATCAATTACTGTTTCTGTACTGAAAGTTTTTTTCTTTTCTATGGCGAGGATAAACTCCTGCTTTGCATTGTTCAAATCCTCGCTGTAAATATCATAAAGCGGTGAGCCTTTCTTTACATAATCGCCCATGTTTTTATAATAAAGCCTTTCCACCCTTCCCATCACCCTTGAACTTACAGATGAAGCTTTCATCTGGTCAAAATTCAAGGTAGCGGTTAATATCAGCTGGTCGCCGATTGCCCCGTTGCGGATGGTATCCGCTTGTATATTGCCCAACTGAATTTGCTGTTCGCTTAACTGCAATTCATCTTTATTCTCGCCATTTTTTTTCTTTACCGGTGTTAAATCCATTTTGCAGATGGGGCATTTGCCCGGTTTGTACTCTACTACCTGCGGGTCCATCGAACAGGTGTAATAAGTGTCGGGGTCTTTGGGTGTTTCCTTTTTGTTTTTACAAGAGGCAACAGCCAATAAAACGGTTGTGATTATTATGATATACCGCATAATCATTTTTTTATTTTAATAAAACTCTCACTGTCCATCAGAAACTGTGCGTTGACGGCAACAGAATCCGTTGCTGTCAGTCCACCCAATACCTGTATGTGTTTTTCATGAATGATGCCCGTACTTATTTTCTTTGCCTTAAATCCCCCCTCGGTTTTTTGAAAAACCACTTTATCTATTCCCAATGAGAGAACAGATTCTTTTGGCAACCAATAAGCTTCTTTTGTATTCCCGAAAACAGTTGCTTTTACCTGGCTTCCGACTGGAATTTTCAAAACACTGTTATTAAAATAAACTCTTGCAGTAAGCGTCTTACTTTCTTTCCGGTAAAACGGTTCTATAAAATCAATGGCTGCCCTGAAGTCTTTACCCGGTGCTGTCTCGGGTATAACCCTAACTGTGTTACCCATTTTTACCAAGGATTGGTTTTCCCCGTAAATATTGAGAATAGCCCATGCTTTTTCAGGATTAAACACAGTAAAAACAGACTGGCCTTTCTGCACATACATTCCTTCTTTTAGTGAAAGCTCCTCAGTGATTAAAGAAATATCCCGCATGTTACCGGTTTCAGTATTCATGCTGCCGCCGCTTGCCGATTCATGTATGTGGCCACTGTAATTACTGAACACCGCTATCGTTAAAGAAGGTTTACCCGATTGAATTACCTGCCGCAGTTGTTCACCACTCATACCCAACAGCAATAGCTTTTCTTTTGCAGCTTCAATAAAGCTGCTGTTCGCTGCATCATTTTTTAAAAGAAATAAAAGGTTCTGCTGTGCAGTAAGCAATTCAGGACTGTAAATATCCAATATCCTTTGCCCTTTGCTTATTTTCTGATAGCGATAGCGAACATAAAGTTTTTCAATTCTGCCGGATACTCTTGCCGAAATACTTCCCACCTGTCTTGTATCATAGGCAATATTGCCCAATGCATCTATCTCTATTTGTTCTCCTCTTCGTTCAATAGTAGTTACCGGAACAGAGGATACAACAAACTCATTTGTTGGTTTAAGTAATGACTCGAGTTCTACGTCACCTATTTTTTTACTGTCTGTTTCTTTTTTCACAAGGTCCATTCCGCAAATCGGACAGGTGCCGGGCTTGTCTTTAATTATCTCAGGGTGCATAGGACAGGTGTATTCAACTTTATCATGCTCATGATTATCCTGTTCCATTTTCACCAAATCCATTCCACACTTGGGACAGGTACCCGGCTTGTCACTGAATACAGAATCTTCCGGCATCGGGCAGGTGTACATATCTTTTGCAATCTTTGCCTGGTGTCCTGCATGCGGGTTTTTGTTGTTGTTACAGGCTGCTCCAACCAATAACAGGCAACAGGCAATAAGCCAGAAAAGCCAATTACCCGGTGTCCGTTGCCAGTTTTTTATTTTCAGTTTCATTCTTTTTTCATTTCTTTTCTATTATTCGCTCAATGGTTACCTGAAGCCGTAATGCCTGGTTGAGCAGCTCCACATATTCCAGTTGTTTCATGTTCAATGTTTCCCATGCATCATAAAGCATAAACAATTCTTCTGTGTTCTGTTCATAGCCAAGCTGCATGGTCTTATAATTATTACGCAATGCAGGTATAATATTTTCCTCATATAGCTTTAACTGCTTTTTCTTCAGGTCCAATTCATTGCGCATACCATACGCCATGCCGCTAAATTCATTCACCATCATTTCCTTTTGCGATTGAATGGCATAGGTTTTCCATTTCAGGCTTTCAATATTTGCCTTATTCATTTTAGATGACCACTTGGCCATAGGTATCCGCACCATTCCCATTATAGTATATTGCAGCGGCTGCCCGCCAAAACCAACCATATTATCATAGCGTACTCCAAATTGTGGTTTGAGTGCTGCTCTTTCTGTTTCCTGTTTCAGCAGGGAGAGATTGATTTCTTTGTCCAGTGATTTCAGGTCGCTGCGGTTTGCATAAAATAATGTACTGTCAAAAACAAGCCCCGAATAATTATTTAAAGAATAAACAGTGTCAATATCAAATTCTGTCATCCCATTTCTTCCCATGAGTGCATTGATACGGATTCGTTTTTCCCGAATATCGCTTTCAAACATCAGCTGCATATTCTTTACATCGCCCAATGCAGCTTTGGCTTTATAATAGGCGCTGATTTTTTCCAAACCATTCTTGTAGCGTATCTCTGCATTTTTAATCATGAAATCAAGAATCTTTTCATTCTCCGCCAGTATCAGCAGTTTCTTTTTTAGAATGATCCATTCGTAATAAAACTGTTTTGCATCGTTGATTAATTCGTTCAGGGTTGCATTCTTTTTTTCTTTTTCCACCGATGACATGGCTTTCATATATTTTTCATCTGCATCCAGTTTTTTCCGGTTAGGAAACATTTGCTCACCGGATACCATCACCGAGCCCATACCCGGTATATCACCTTCCCGGTGCCAGAGCCGCACATCATACGGCGTCATAAACTGGCCGATGCCCACCTGTGGCGGCATCCAGCTTCTTGCCCCTTTGGCTGCTTCATCCATTGAGCGGATTTCATTATCGTACATCTTCACCACCGGGTGTGAGGTTTTGATGCTGTCAATAATAGCATCCAGTTTCAGCGTTTGCGAATGGCTGTTGCCGGCAACTACCGATGCAATCAATACCAGGAGTAGTTTATTCTTTAACATCTATTAATTCAATTTTGCCTTTACGTTTTAATTCTCTTTCCTTAATCATTTCAAAAATGACAGGCGTTATCAGTAATACATAAATGGTGGATGAAATAGTTCCGCCTATCAATGGAATGGTGATCGGCCGCATGATATCACTGCCCACACCGGTTGCCCAAAGAATGGGTATCAAACCAAAGAGGCCGACAGAAACTGTCATGAGTTTTGGCCGCAATCTTTTCACTGCACCTTCAATTACAAATTCCCGAATGATGGCGGGTGTCAGTGTTGCTTTTGAATTACCATGTTTGGCAACCATGTTCTGCATGGCTTCATTTAGGTAAATGGTCATCAGCATGGCAGTTTCTATTGCCATGCCAAACAAAGCAATAAAACCCACCGCAACGGCAACCGATAAATTGATACCATAGAAATACACCATGAATACGCCGCCAATTAATGCAAACGGAACGGTTATCATGGTAGTGACAGCTTCCTTGAAAGAATGATAAGTGAAATAGAGTACCATAAAAATGATGATGAGCACAATGGGTAAAATCATTTTCAAAGTTCGGTTGGCCCTTATCTGGTTTTCCCATTGGCCGCTCCATTCCAGGAAATAACCCTTAGGAAGTTTTGTTATCATCTGGTTTAACCGCTCCTGTGCCTCTTTTACGGTGCTTCCCAAATCTCTTTCTCTTACATTGAACAATACAGTTCCTCTCAGCATGGCATTTTCTGAGTTAATCATCGGCGGGCCGTCATTGAGTTTTACATCTGCCACTGCCTCCAATGGAATCGGGCCGAAGTTCATCGTCTGCACCTGCAACCGCTTTAATGCTTCCAGGTTATTCCGGAAATCCTGGCCATATCGTGCATTCACCGAAAACCGCTGGCGACCTTCAATCGTTGTGGTTAATTTCATTCCACCCAATGCACTTTCAATTACCGTGTTCACATCATCCACACTTAATCCATACCGGCCAATCTCCTCCCGTTTTATGGCAATATCTATATACTTACCCCCGGTGATGGGTTCTACATATAAATCTTTAATCCCATCAATTCCTTCCAATTGTTTTTTGATTGTTTGCGCAAAGGCGTAAATGCTGTCCAGGTTTTGGCCATACACTTTCAACCCTACATCAGTACGGATGCCAGTTGAAAGCATATTTATCCTGTTAATTATGGGCTGCGTCCATCCATTCGTAACTCCGGGAATCTGCATTTTAGAATTTAGTTCATTGATAATACCATCCTTTGTCATTCCTGCCCGCCATTCACTGGTTGGCTTCAGCAAAATGATAGTTTCAATCATACTGATCGGGGAATTATCGGTTGCTGTATTTGCCCTTCCGGCTTTGCCCAATACATGCGATACTTCCGGAACGGTACGGATGATTTTGTCCTGCACCTGTAATAACCGCTTCGCTTCGGAGTTGGAAACATCCGGCAATGTAACCGGCATAAACAATAGTGAACCTTCATCCAGCGGGGGCATAAACTCCGAACCCAGTCGTGTCATCATGATAATGCCTGTTGCCAGCGCAACAACGTTGACGGCGATGGTGGTCTTCCGCCATTTCAAACACCACTTCAGGATAGGAGTATAAATTCTTTCCAGTGTTCTTGTAATCGGATTGGCGCTTTCAGGTTTTAATCTCCCTCGCAGGAAAAATGAAATCAGTACCGGCATTAAAGTGATGGCAAGGAAAGCATCTATCAACAGGATAAATGTTTTTGTCCAGGCCAGCGGGTGAAAAAGTTTACCCTCCATACCTGTCAACAGGAACACCGGAAGAAAAGAAGTGACGACAATAATGGTAGAATAGAACACACCGGGGCCAACCTGCTTGGATGACTTTTCAATGATGTCATTTCTTTCTTCAGCAGTCAATGGATCTTTATTCCTCTTGAAAAATTTTGCCATGCTTATGCTTTGTCAGATGAATTAATTTTTGCAGCCTGCGCTTCGCTGATATGCCTATAAGCATTTTCCACCATTACAATCCCATCATCCACCACTACTCCAATCGCCAGTGCAATGCCGGTCAATGACATAATGTTGGAAGAAATGCCGAATAGTTCGAGGAAAATAAAACCGGCTGCCACCGAGATGGGTAACTGGATAAGGATAATAACTGCACTGCGCCAGTGAAAAAGAAAAATGAGAACAATAAGTGAAACCGCAATCATTTCTTCAATCAGTGTTCCTTTTACTGAATCAATCGCTTCCTGAATCAATGTACTGCGGTCGTAGGAAGTTTTGAAAGTTACCCCTTCAGGCAAACCTTTTTCAACTTCTTTCATTTTTGCTTTTACCGCTTCAATTACTTTATTGGCATTTTCATTATACCGCATCACCACAATGCCGCCTACCACTTCGCCTTTTCCATCCATATCAAAAATACCAAGCCGTAAATCGCCACCCATTTGCACCGAACCAATATCTTTGACTCTTACAGGAATACCGTTATAATTTGCCAATGCAATATTTTCTACATCCTCTTTGCTTTTAATATAACCCAGCCCCCGGATGATATAAGCCATATCTGCCATTTCAAATTTTCTTCCACCCACATCATTATTATTCGCTTTTACCTTATTCATCACATCCATCAACGAGATGTTGTAATACTGCAATTTCACCGGGTCAACCACTAACTGGTACTGCTTTTCAAAACCGCCAAACGATGCCACCTCTGCAACACCCGGTACAGTTTGCAAAGCAAACTTGATATACCAGTCCTGTAAAGCTCTTTGCTCACCCAAATCCATTTTAGGTGCATCCAAATGATACCAGTAAATATGTCCTACACCGGTGCCATCCGGGCCCAATGTCGGTGTCACTCCCTGCGGCAATAGTCGCTGCGCAAAATTCAACCGTTCTAGCACTCTTGTTCTGGCCCAATAGATGTCTACATTATCTTCAAAAATCACATACACAAAACTCATCCCGAACATAGAGGAGCCACGGATGTTTTTGATTTTCGGTATACCCTGCAGGTTACTTACCAGCGGATAAGTGACCTGGTCTTCTATCACCTGAGGACTGCGGCCCATCCATTCGGTAAAAACGATAACCTGGTTCTCACTCAAATCAGGAATGGCATCAATGGGATTCTGTTTGACAGAATAGATACCATACGCAAACAGGCCCCCTGCCAGAAGCAGGACGATAAGCCTGTTGCGTAGAGCCAGTTCAATCAGTTTCTGAACCATGGTGTTGGTTTAATCATTATTGAATTACTTCTTCCACTCTTCCGCACTTGAACATTGCTGAACCGAAATACGGGTTTTTGATTTCCTTTACTTCACTTAGCCACATAGCACCCTGGTTATCTCTTGCCATCGGGCAATGGTCATGATAAAGCGGACGACCTGCACCGAAGTTTTTAACGAGTTCATAAACTACTTCGCTTAAACCAATGAAGTGGGAACGCTGGTGCTTAATATTGTCACCGTTTTTAGCTATGTGTGCTGCGTGTTCTTTTAGTTCTTCCCCGTTTGTATCGTAAGCTGTCTTCTGTTCTGCTGTCAGCAGTGATTTATCCAGCTTGCCAATGGAATTTTCCATTGCCTTTGCACCACTGGCAGCTTCGCCTGCATTATCATTGGCCAGTGCATTTTTAATATGCAGGTAATGGTCCACAATTTCTTTAAGAGAGGCAGCTGCTTTGGCATCTACATTAGAGAAAACCACAGCTACAGCCTTAATATCTTTATCATCTGTTGCTGATATATGCTGCGTTGTATCGGCTTTCATGTTGTTCGGATCATGGCCTTCATGTTCATTTTTAGAGCTGCTGTTGTTACAGGCACCAAACGCAATAGTTACAGTAAATACTATTATATAAAGAAGTTGTTTCATTGTTACTGATTTTAAACTTTAATGTTTATGGTTATTGTGATTTTGGCTGGTTGCTGATTTTCTTTCATATAAACAGCAACCTGGCAATTTTTCGTAAACTTTATCATCGGCTTTAAATTTCTCTGTATCATGGCCCACGGCTGCAATCTTCTTATGGATTTCTTCATTGGTGATTTTTGCAGCATTGTAAGTTACCGTCATGATTTTTGTGTCAACATTCCACACGGCACTGCTAACTGCATCAGTCTTCACGGCTTTTTCGATTCTTTTTTTGCACATGCCACAATTACCGTACACTTTAAATGTATCAGTTTTTTCCTGGGCAAATACAGTAACAGAAAAAATGGTTAACGCTGCCATCATCAGCATTTTAAGCGATTTCATTTTACTTGTTTTATGTGTTAAAAAAGGAGATACGGGCATATAGAAATGCCGTTAACCCGGTACAGGAGTACCCGGTGCATAGTAGATAATATCCTTTAAATAAGGAATATACAATTACGGATATAGACCGGAACGCCACAACTTCGGGGAGGGGCGTGACTGACAGGATATTTTTCTGTACCTGAAAAAGGAATTTCAATTGCTGAAAAATATTCTGCCGGTAAATCAAAAACGTGGAGAGCAAAATTTATAACAAATGACTCAGCAGGTTTCTGATCATTATCATTCTTCACAAACTTATGCTCATCCTTGCAGCAGCCATTATCTTTTTCATCTGATTTTTCCATGCCGCATTTTCCACAGGTCTTTGACTTATTGTAACCAAGACCCCATTCAGCCAGCTCACCCATGCAATAATGCATATGTACTGTAGCCCCCGTAGTAGTACCGAGGTATAATACAGCTAATATTAATGCAATGGTTTTTCTCATAATGAAAAATCAGTGCTAAAGGTATAGCTATTTTAGACTAACAGTGTTATAAAATTTTTCAGAAAACTTACATTTAAATTGTCATCCTCTGCAATATTGTTAAAATGAAACACTTAAGCATTGTTTAATACCAACTCTTCCCCTCCGCCAGGCTTTTCAAAAAATCCGCCGCCTCATTGCTCATTTTAGTACTCCTGAGTTTGTTGTCTTCATCAAACAAGAAATGCCGGTAGCCCTCTCCTCTGAAGTTGAAAGAAACCGGCAGTACCAGTTTGCCCTGTACATAAAATGACATCGTACCATCATAGCCACATTTAAAAATTTCAGTTGCACTACCCCCGGTAAATTGAAGCAGCATTCGAATGGTTTTTTTTCTATAGCATGTACTGTTTTCACCACAGAGTTTGTACCCGGTTTCAAGAAGCTGATGATCAGGCTGTCGCTTCCATGGTACTTTTTATCCAAAGACATACTATGGCATGCCCATAACAAAACTGCCGCACACAGGAATAGATATGGCACTAATCTCATTTTTTTCGTCAAGATACAAAAAAACACCCTGCCAGCCGGGATGACTGAACAGGGTGGTAAACTGCATGAGAAATGTAAACCGGCGGTACTTGCTGATAAACCCGGTTGTGAGAAGAAGGACTGAAACATGTAAAGAACTACTGTAAAATTGGCACATGCCTGTTACATGTCGGTGAACAAAACATGAAAGGTTTGTTACCCTTTATATGAGCATACAGGGATAAACATGGTTTCCCAAAAATTTAATATGAATTTATTGTTACCATTTTGTAATTTTAATATGAACTATCACAAATGAAATACTTCAGGCAAATCAGTCTTTGGGTGCTGCTGCTGATCACAGCAGTATTTCCCTGCCAGGCACAGGCTGGGGATCATATGACGGTTGATTTCCTGGGAGAACAATTTACAGTTCCGGCCGGACCCTCACTATGGGTTCATTTTTCAGGACCTCTTTCTGAACTAAATGTAGAAAAATTTACTGAGGCATTGTCACGCAGTAACTATCAGCCACTGGTGCAGGAGCTGCTGAAAGAAAAGAAAAACAGAAACCTGAACGACTGGATTTTTTACCAGCTGATCCGCAAAGCTGCCGCCAGATTTTGCCCGAAACAGGAAAATTATTTCGGTTATACGCTGTACAAATGGTTTTTACTGACCCGTTGCGGGTATGATGCAAGCATCAGGATCAGTAAGGAGAAAATGCTTTTTTTCGTAAAAACTGAAGAGGATATTTACAATATCCCCTGTTATCAAAAAAACAACCTGCAGTTTGTATGCCTGAACTACCACGATTACGGCAGTTATATTGATTTTTCATCCGAGTTATTTATTGAGATACCTCTGCCGAAAAATCCGGAAGGAAATGCATTTTCATACAAAATCACAAGCATGCCTGAATTTAAAGCAGCAGATTACCAGGAAAAGAAAATAGACTTCAGTTTTTACCGGCAGCATTACCAACTCAATATTAAACTGAACCCCCAGGTCAAAACCCTCTTTCTGAATTACCCAGCTGTGGATTTTGCCTCCAGTTTCAATATTCCCCTGAGCCGGGAAACCTACCTGTCTCTGATCCCTGCTTTGCTGTCGCATATAAAAGGAATGACGGTGAAAACCGGTGTAAATTATCTGATGCATTTTACCCGTTATGCATTTCTTTTTAAAAAAGACACAGAAATTTTTGGCGCTGAAAAAAGATTAACCCCCGAACAAACCCTGTTGTATGATGAAAGCGATTGTGAAGACAGGGCCGCTCTCTTTTTTTATCTGGTCAAGGAAATATATAATTTACCTATGATTGTGCTTTCATATCCCGAGCACATTACTGTTGCAGTTAAATTTGACAAACCTGTTGGCCATCCGATCGTTTTTAACGGAGAAAAATATTCAATTTGTGAACCCACACCCCAGGAAGAAGATCTGGGTTTAGGAGAAATCAGCCCTGCACTTGCAAAAACCAGGTATGAAATTGTATATGCCTATCAACCTGCAGTCCGCTGATCCATGTTTCCTGAAAAAAGGAATAAAAAACACTGAAACAGATGCATTCTTACTGAAATAAACAGGCTCCGGCCGAAACCAGAGCCTGCAGGCAACAAAAAAACATGCTGATTAATACACAGTATTTTGCGGATCCCAGTTGCACCAGCCGCTGGTCCAGTTATTGGTTCCAAATGCACCGCGATATGTAGTTGTTGTGAAAAACGGATTCATCCCTGCAAAGCTTGCACCGGTAAGTGCAGGTGAGCCAGCAGCAGGTAAAAAGTTTGGCGATGTGGAAAACCAGGGACTTGTCAGCAAAAGAGCGGTTGGGTCTGTGTAAGTCAGGCATCCCTCTGATTCTGCCTTAGCCTGTAACTGAGCAGCAGTGGCAATAGCGCTGTTACCGCTCTTGTACCTGTTATTATCTGCCTGAACCAGGTTGTTTTTAAATTCAGAAATGTTATTGACGTAATAGTCATTAAGTGTAGCATCCGATTCAAGTGAAAAACCTGCATCCGGATGACCCGCAAGAATTGAATTGCGTAGCACAAACTGTGTAGCCCTGCGCCAGCGGTTCGAATAGTTATGATTAGCTGCAGCAGAGGCACTGTTTGGACCAAGTATACTGAAATTGCTCAATTGAGGACGAGTACGGGGTGTGGCCAGCGTACCGGAGCCATCGTTGTCGCACTCAATACCATTGCCTGCATCACCTGCATCTACAAAATCTGGTTTGCGCAGAGAAACGGCAAACTGAATTTTCCCGGTATATCCAAAGTCAAAAT
>CAYYMK010000015.1:0-41619 GCA_964473035.1 uncultured Chitinophaga sp. | reverse complement strand
GGTTTGCGCAGAGAAACGGCAAACTGAATTTTCCCGGTATATCCAAAGTCAAAATCAAAATCATCATCAGCTGTAGCAAAGGCTACCAAGTTTTTTGCGTTCACCGTGCCGCCAAAAAACTCATACGCATCATCATTTCCGTAAGAAACCTGCACATTTTCAATAATAGTTCCGGAACCTACACCTCCCATGGTAAGGCCATTAATTTCTGAACCAGGTTCTGCAGCAATACCTGCAAATTCTATTCGTACATACCTGAGGATACCGCTTTCATCCAGCGGATCTGTGCCTCCATACTGGCGACCTACACCTCCTTCAATTGTGGGTGCGGGGTCAAGTGGTCTGTTTGTTGGAGCTTTTCCCAGCAAAATGATGCCCCCCCAGTCGCCGGCTGCCCGTGAACCTACAGGCTTTCCACTGGTAAAAACAATAGGACTTGCTGCCGTACCAGATGCAATAAGTTTGGCACCTCTTTCAATAATCAATGCCCCTTTTTCAGTCACATCGCCCTGAATGATGCATCCGGGTTCAAAAGTCAGTGAGGCTCCATCTGTAACATACACATACCCCTTCAGGATATACTTTCCTTTAACATACAAACGGCTGCTGGTGATGGTACCCGAAATAACATTACTGGTAGGATCGGGTTTGGGATCTCCGTCATCCCCTCCATCGTCAAAAGTCACTTTTACACAGGAACTGGCACCAAATAGTGCTACAAATGCCAGAGCAAACAGGATCTTGTTCATATAGGTTTTTTTTGAGTTTAAAAAGTTTTTATCAGTTGTTTTTTCCAATCGTAAAGTCGTAGGTAAAGCCCAGCGTAATTATAGCGCCGGTTTTATATGAGTAAAACAAACGGTCATTTTTTCCATATGCCTTTTGGCTATCGATATTTTCATAGAAATAATAAGCAGGGTTCAGCAGATCGGCAAGGGTTAATTTCAGTTCACCCTTATTTTTCATGAGTTTCTTTGCCACCTGCACATCCACCTGGTCACGGGGCCTTTCATACACATCGGGAAAATCCAGGTTACCCACCAGTGCCAGCCGCTGGCCGATCCTGTTGTACAGCAGAGAACCAGACCAGCCTTTTCCGTTATTATTATATTGCAGCCCTACATTTACCAGGTAAGGTGACTGGCCCTGCAGTGGTCTTGACGTAGCTGTAGATCCCTGCAGTGATACTTTTGAATAGATATAAGTGAGATTGGAAAACACACTGAAATTCCGGAATGCCTCACTGATCTTTTCCAGGTTTTTCCGCACTTCAAATTCAGCACCCAGAGTAAAGGCATTGTCTGCATTGCTGTATCCATAATTTCTCCGATCCAGCACACTGGAGGGATCCAGCCGAAGCTCAATGGGATCATCAAAAAATTTGTAGAAAATACCGGCAGTAATTCCTTCCCCGCCCTTTGGGTAATACTCATAACGCAGATCGGCATTCCAGATTGAAGTCCGCAGGAGGTCCACATTGCCATTCACACCATAATTAGCTTCATAATCATAAAATGAGAATGGGGCTATTTCACGAAACTCCGGCCTTGCAACTGTACGGCTTCCGGAAATACGTATGCTGTTTTTTTGATTCGGCTGTAAAGAAAGATTGAATGACGGAAACACATCCCACTTTTCTGTTTCCACGACTACACGTTTTGCCGTTACATCCTTTGTGGTAAGGAATTGCTGAAAATTTTCGACCCGAACACCCCAAACCAGACGCACCTTATCGCTGGCCTTGTTGTCGAACATGGCAAACATGCCATTGAGCACTGATACGCCGAAATATTTATCCTGGTTGTTCGTAAATTCATTTAGCTTAAAACCATCAGGAGCAATATTGGGAGTGGTAAAAATCTGGTCAAAGGGTATCGACTCTTTGGATGCATCAAAAAGAAGAACGGACGCCGGTACATACTGAAAAATCCTGCTTCTGAAATCACGGATCCGGATCAGGGTAGAGCCGCCTGCCTTCAGAGTTTGTTTTTGAGTTCCCAATGTAAATGGAATTGCCAAAGAACCATTGGCACCATAACTGAAATCTTTCAGATCACTGAAAAATCTCCTTGTATCATCATCACTGTATTCAAAATCAGCTGTGCTTCCCATTGGACGGAAATATGCAGAAGTCCGAAGATCGGGCTGGGTCTTCCAGTTGTAGGAAAAGTTTCCGTTCCATTTCAGCCGGATGCCTCTCTGCGTTAGTTGATGATCGCCCTCCAGCTGACCGCTGTACAGCATGCGTTGATCCAGAACGGATGAACGGAAATTTATTTCCTGAATCCGGTCATTGTTGAAACCATTGCGCAGATAATAATTGTCTTCATAAAGCTGGTTGAAGAGATTTTTGAATGAAACCTTATGCCTTCCCCGCACATAGGTAATATTTGCAAGCCCTCCCAGGTTTACGCTGTATTTGTTTTGCTGATCGAGAAGGTTCACCACTTCATCGCCAGTGCCGCCTTCATGTAGCTTGCGGCTGACATTATATTTCAACATGCTGTTCCGATACTGAACGGATACAATAGTGCCCAATATCCCTCCATTTTTGAACCGGTTGCTGTTGCCCCATGTCACAGAATAGGATTGAACAGGCAGGGCAGTCGTATTTTTCTCCCGGTAAACATCAGCATGCATCAGTCTCGACCACTCCAGTTGCTCTTCGGTCGTTCCTTTCCTGTAGGTTTGTGCTCTTGCAGGAAATCCGGCAGGAATGCTTCTGGTTCCATCCTCAAATCCCATCCAGGCGGAACCAGTTCTTTCATTGCTGATAAAAGCTTTAAATACACTTTGGGTATTGAAACCAAAGCTTAGTCCTACCGTTAAGACATTTCTTCCGGGAACATCTTTTGTATTGATCTGAACCAGGCCGCCTGCAAATTCTCCAGGCAATTCTGGTGTAGCTGTTTTGTTGATTATAATATTATCTACCAGTGCCGATGGAATTACATCGAATGAAAAAGCTTTTTTATCCGGTTCAGTACTGGGAAGCTGAGCATTGTTGATCACGGCTGCATTATAGCGGTCGCTCAGCCCACGTACTACTACGTATTTATTGTTCTGTATACTGGTGCCGCTGACCCGCTTCAGCACTTCACCAGTATTTTTATCGGGTGTGCGGCGAATGAAATCGGCCGCCAGGCCGCTCGACAGTGCCGTATTGCTTCTCTGAAAGTTGAGCAGTGAGGCCGTATTTTCCTGACGTTTGGAAGTGGTTTTAATGGTTACTGCTTCCAGGCTGGAACGGGTGTTTTCAACTAAAATAATTTCAAGATTGTTTTCCTGGTTGGCTGTGACATCCACCTCCGTTATTTCTTTTGTTTCATATCCTGCAAAAGACACTACAAGGGTATATTTCTTACCTGCAGCCAGATTTATATAGAATCGGCCTTCCACATCGGCTGCCACCTGTTTCCCCTCATTTTTCACTATGATTGTAGCACCAGACAGGGGCTCATTTTTTTGGTTGGCCACCTTTCCGGAAAGCCGGATACTTTGCCCAAAAAGAATTGAAAAAGGAGAAAAAAGAAAAGCCAGAAAAACCAGTCTCAAACCCGCTTTCATAATTGCTTATTTGCGGCAAAGGTGTCCCCGTCAGGTTACCGGCATATTACTGCCATGTTAAGCAATTGTAATGGCCTTGTTAAGAGAATATGAAGCACTCCGGCTAAAAACGAAACTGCAGGCGGCATGTAAAGATGTTGTCTTTTAGATCCGCCATATATCCCTCCAGCTTTGTTTTTTCATTGGACACCAGATCATAATAAAAAATAAGCTTTGCTTTTGGATTAAAATGATACACATAACCTGCACCTATTGTGGTATATCGGATATCCGCAGCTGTCAGGTTGGTGCCGGTTTTTCCGATATCCTTACCGCTGACCCGGGTATTGGGGTCGTACCAGTCGTACTTCAGCAAGATCTGGTGTTTTACATTGATGATATGCTGTAATACATAAAAGAAGGAACCGTTGAAATGCCGGATATAGGTAGGGAGCGGATTCCCGTTTGCAGTAGGCAGTGTACCCGGGTTGGTGGTGGAGTTTGCTGTGCCGGGCTGTGTGCCCAGCCAGTGTTCGGCCCTGAATTCGGTTTCGCCCCAGGAATGATGTATTTTCATTTGAAGGTCTGCTCCATAATAATGCCTGGGAGCAGATGCGCCGAGATTTGATCCGGAAGAATCCACTACAAAAATGTGATCGCCATTTGTAGCTCTGCCGCTACTGTAAACATAGGCTGTTGCGTTTTTCCAGCCTCCCCGAAGCAGGGAAAGCCCGCCAGACAGTTCCGTTCTTTTCAAATGGTATGGTTTCACAGTGAGCCTTGTAATGAGATCCTTATAACTGTCAAAATCGGTGGTGCCGGCGACACCCTGACCATTGAAGAATCCTACGTCGAGCCTGAAATGGGACAATTTATTCTTTTTTTCATAGGGCTCGTAGGTAACCGCCAGTCCAAGATCCCGCTCACCCGGCATCAGAATTTGCGACATCCTGCCCCTTTCGGGGGTTTCACGGTACGCAGAGGAGAGATTAACTTCAAATCCAAAGGGCCGTGCAAAGAGTCCTGCAGTAAGCGAAAAAAGCTTTTTCCTGGTTTCAAAAACTTTCAAAAACATATCCCGCACAATAACACCACGTTCAGTGGCATCAATCTGAAATGCAAAATAGGTGGATGGCAGCCCGGTAATTTTTGAAGGCATCAGGTACTCAATCTTGACCCGGGCTCTGCGCAGCATAAAGCGGCTGCGTGAATAGGTTGAAAAGCTTCCGCCGGCATAGCTGGAAACTCCTTTAGCCTGAGCCACCTGAAACTGAGGCTGCATATAACCAGTAATCTGTAAATTCTCGAACCTTTTGATCACCGGCCGCACGGTATCTTTGATAAAAAATGAGGAATCTACATCGGTCAGGTATCGCTGGCACACGGCACTGACCGAAATGAAAAGCAAAATAATAACTGAAGCAGACCTGCGGGCAACCCCGGCTTTTATTACAGTTTGATGCATTGTTTTAAAAAATATGCGCAATATAAATTCTTTGTTATTCAATTGTTCCCTTAATTTTATTTCTATATTAACTTATTATTAATTCTCTGATCTCCAATACCCGCCCGGATTCTGCCCGGTATTTTCGCAAACAGCCGATGAGGCTAAAAAACTAGTTTATGGCGCTACAATCCTTTTTGAAAATCTTCATGCCCAAAAACAGGGTGTTTTTTGAACTGTTTGAAAAAGTGGCCGATAACGTGGCCCGGATGGGTTCACTGCTCAGGGATGTTGTGGCAGAGCCTGATTTTGACAAAAGGGCTGCCCTGATAACCCAGATCGAAGACCTGGAACATGCTAATGATGAGTTTACGCATAGTTTGTTTACAGAACTGGGCAGAAATTTCATCACTCCATTCGACAGGGAAGACATTCATTACCTCGCTACTTCACTGGACGATATTGCCGATTTTATATATGCCGCTGCCAAAAAAATTAATTTTTACCGGGTCAACCCGAACGATACCGGCATGCAGAAATTTTCTGAACTCATCGAACAGGGAGCTGCACAGGTAAAAGTGGCCGTAACCGGTCTGCGAGACATGAAAAATATGCGAAGCATCACGGAGGCCCTTGTCAAAATCAACAGTATTGAAAACCAGGCCGACGATATTTTTGATTTCAGTATTGAGCGGCTGTTTGAAACAGAAGACGACGCAAAAGAGGTGATTAAGAAAAGGGATATATACCAGGTCATGGAAATTGTGACCGATAAATGTGAAGACGCAAGTAATGTCATTGAGTCCATTATCATCAAGTATGCATGATTTGCCAAACTAACTGCTTATGACCCCTTTTCTCATTACCATTATTGTCCTTGCGCTCATCTTCGATTACATTAATGGATTTCATGATGCAGCCAATTCCATAGCCACTGTCGTATCCACAAAAGTGCTGACCCCCTTCCAGGCGGTACTATGGGCCGCCCTGTTCAACTCTGTCGCATTTTTTATTTTTAAAGACCATGGTGTGGCCGATACCGTGGCAAAAACAGTGAAGCCAGAAATCATAGATCAGGCCACCGGCAGTAGCCTGATGATGACGGTCATCTTCTCCGGGCTCATTGCCGCCATTGCATGGAATCTGCTGACCTGGTGGTTTGGCATTCCCTCATCCTCTTCGCACACATTGATTGGCGGCTTTGCAGGGGCAGCAATTGCCGCAGGAGGTTTTGGCGCCATCAACAGCTCCATCATATTAAAAACAGCCAGTTTTATTTTTCTGGCGCCTGTCATTGGGATGATCATGGCTTTCATCATGTCGCTTTGGTTTCTCAGTTCATTTAAAAAAGGTTGGTCCTCAAAAATACTTTCACTGGCAGTGCTGGCTTTCGTTATCATCTTTCTTTCTTTCAATCTTGTATTTGACAAAAAAATACTGGCTGAAAAAACACATTACGAAAATTATACGGCACAGGTTATTTTTTATTCCAAAAATTTTAAATGGATCCTGCTGGCCGTTATCCTGGTTACCATGTCTGTTTTTGCTCTATGGCTCAGCAGCCTGACTGCCCATAAAGCAACGATCTGGTTCAAACGCCTGCAGCTGCTTTCTTCTGCCGCATTCAGCATTGGGCATGGTGGCAACGACGCACAGAAAGTCATGGGCATCATCACAGCTGCACTGATCGCCGGTGGAACCATCAATAACTTTTCCGAAATGCCCAACTGGGTACCAATCGCCTGCTATACAGCAATAGGACTTGGAACGATGAGCGGAGGATGGAAAATTGTAAAGACAATGGGAACCCGCATTACCAAAGTAACCCCTTTTGAAGGCGTGGCAGCCGAAACAGCCGGGGCACTCACCCTGTTTTTGACTGAAGCGCTGAAGATTCCGGTCAGCACTACCCATACCATCACCGGCGCCATTATGGGAGTAGGCGCCACCAAACGACTATCAGCCGTTCGCTGGGGAGTTACCATCAACCTGATCTGGGCCTGGATTCTGACGATCCCCATCAGCGGACTGCTGGCTGCAGCGGTGTACAGTATCGTCAAATTCTTTTAATGATCACAGCATTGCCTTGTTTCTGATAAAATCCTGAACTTTACCGGGAATCTTATGGCAAAAATTCTGGTTACAGGTGGCTGCGGATATATTGGCTCACACACCCTTGTGGACCTGGTACAAAATGGCTATGAGGTGCTGTCTGTTGACAATAACTCCCGGTCAAACCCGGTTATCCTGAAAGGCGCAGAACAAATCATCAAAAAGAAAATCAAAAATTATAAGGTTGACCTTTGTAATTATGACGACAGCTTTGCCATCTTCCAGGAAAATGAGGACATAGAGGGCATCATTCATTTCGCCGCATACAAATCAGTCGAAGAATCCGTGCAAAATCCCCTTCTATATTTTGAAAATAACCTGGTATCACTCCTCAATCTGCTTAAGTGCTGTGAGGAATTTGGCGTTCCTCATTTTGTATTCTCTTCTTCTTGCACCGTATATGGCAACCCCGACAACATACCAGTAACAGAAGACAGCCCGCTGAAAACAGCAGCATCGCCCTATGGATCAACCAAACAAATCGGGGAACAGATGATCCGTGATTATAGCAACAACACAACCACTCAGTTTGTCACACTGAGATACTTTAACCCGGCAGGCGCACACCCTTCTACCGCCATTGGCGAAATGCCCCTGGGCAAACCTCAAAATCTTGTGCCTGCCATTACCCAAACTGCCATCGGACGCATCGAAAAAATGTTGGTACATGGCAATGATTATCCGACAAGAGACGGATCCTGCATCCGCGACTACATACACATCTGCGACCTTGCTGCAGCACATACCCTTTCGCTAAAATACCTGCATGAGAAAAAAAACAACGGGCCGTTATCTGTTTTTAACCTGGGATCGGGCAATGGCATTAGTGTGCTGGAGGCCATCGCCGCATTTGAAAAAATCAGTGGCCGCAGCCTGAATTATGAAATAGGTCCACGGCGCCCGGGCGATGTGGTGGCCGTATATGCAAATAATAACCTGGCATGTAAGGAATTGGATTGGCATCCTGCTTATAGTCTTGAAGACATCATGTCCACCGCCTGGAAATGGGAACTGCGCCTCAAAGCTGATGAAACCGTTTTTGGCACTACTGCAGGCGGGCTAAACTGATTTTTTCCCCAATCGTTTTACTTCCTCCTGTATTCCACCGTAACCAGTACATTTGCCCACCTGATTGTTTTTGAATGTAAAACTTATTTCAGTTATGTCATTAACAGAAATTCAACCCTACGCACAAAAGGACACCCGCAGTGGCTTTGGCGATGGCATAGTGGAAGCCGCCAGAAAAAACCCAAATGTTGTGGCGCTGACAGCCGACCTCGCCGGGTCACTCAAACTCAACCAGTTTATAAAAGAATTTCCCGAACGGTTCTTTCAATGCGGAATTGCAGAAGCCAATATGATGGGAGTAGCAGCCGGACTGACCATTGGCGGAAAAATTCCCTACACCGGCACCTTTGCGAACTTTTCAACCGGCAGGGTGTACGACCAGATTCGCCAGAGTATTGCCTACAGCGGAAAGAATGTAAAAATTTGCGCCTCCCACGCCGGCATTACTCTGGGTGAAGATGGTGCCACGCACCAGATACTGGAAGATATCGGGCTGATGAAAATGCTGCCGGGCATGACGGTCATTGTACCCTGTGACTATGCACAAACAAAAGCTGCCACCATAGCCATCGCCAGTTATGAAGGGCCGGTGTACCTGCGATTCGGCCGGCCTTCATGGCCCGTATTTACAAAAGAAGAAGATTTTGTAATTGGAAAAGCACAGGTCTTTTCCTCCGGAACCGATGTGTCTATCATTGCCTGCGGACACCTGGTATGGACAGCCATACAGGCGGGCATTATACTACAGGAAAAAGGCATCAGCGCCGAAGTTATCAACCTGCACAGCATCAAACCACTGGATGAAGAAACCGTTCTGGCATCTCTTAAAAAAACAAAATGCGCAGTAACCGCAGAAGAACACAGCATCATTGGCGGCATGGGCGATGTGGTCGCACAACTGGCGGCCCGTTCATTCCCTGTACCCATTGAATTTGTCGGCACAAAAGATGTATTTGGCGAAAGCGGAACGCCGGCACAGCTGCTGAAAAAATTCGGACTGGATGTTCCGGACATTGTAGCCGCTGCAGAAAAAGCGGTCAACCGGAAAAAGAACGGATAAGCAGACGGGAAGCGGCACCAAAAAAAGTTTATTTTATTTGTTTTATCTTGGAATGGGAAAAATACGAATTAAACAATTCCCGCTTCATCTAATCAAAAGCAGACAAAAGCCCGACGAATGCCTCTGACCACAACCGCCGACAGCGAATTGCTTATTCAATTCCGTAACCCCGATACAAAAGAAAAAGCATTTACTTCCCTGATCCGTAAATACCAGGAAAAACTATACTGGCATATTCGTCGTATGGTGGTGGAACATGAAGATGCCAACGATGTACTGCAAAATGTGATGATCAGGGTATGGAACGGCCTGGCAAACTTCCGGGAAGACAGCCAACTTTACACCTGGCTGTACCGGATAGCTACCAATGAAAGCCTGACCTACCTGGAGCAGTTGAAAAAAAGAGCTTCCGTAAGCCTGAGTGATGTAGAATCTGGCCTCAGCAACAAAATTAAGGCCGACAGGCATTTCGACTCTGCTAAACTGGAATGGAAACTGCAATTGGCTATCCAGCAACTTCCTGAAAAACAGAAGGTTGTATTTTTGCTCCGATATTATGACGAAATGCCCTATGAAGAAATGAGCAGGGTACTGGAAACCAGCGAAGGCGCCCTGAAAGCCAGTTACCATCATGCTGTAAAAAAAATTGAGGATTATATGCTCCATAGTTAAACCTTGCATATTGTGAACCATCATATTACCGGTTAAGAATAAAATGACAAAGAGAGCAGCCATAATTCAAGAACTGATAGAGCTAAACAGCTCCTTGGCACAGATGCAGCCCGACAATAGCTTCATGGTGCCGAAGGGATATTTTGACGGACTGGCAATGCGGATATTAAGCAGGATAAAAGCCCTTGATGCTGCTACAGCTGCCGGCGAACTGGCTTGTCTTTCTCCGGTGGTCAGCAATCTTCCAAAATCAAATCCATATGGCATTCCCGGGGGATATTTTGAAAGCCTGCCTGAATCGCTCCTGCACACAGCAAAGAGCAGCAGCAATGAATCAGTGCAAGAGGAAACAGATTCCATTTCTTCCTTGCTCGGCAACCTGAAGAAACAAGTAAATCCCTCCGGCCCTTATACAGTTCCAGAGCATTATTTTGATAAACTGGCCCCTGCTGCTGTTGCCATGCCACCAAAAGCAAAGTTGCTGTCCATGATGCCCCGCCGGTGGATGCGCTATGCAGCCGCCGCCATCATCAGCGGCCTGCTGATTGCAGCCGGTGTCTTCCTGCTGCAGCCGGATTCTGAAAAAAACAGCGGCGACATGGTCTTTATACAACTGAACAAAGACCTGAAAAAACTGAGCGATGCCCAAAAGGATGTGCTGCTTGAACTGGTGAGTACAGTACCTTCCGAAAAAGACCTGGCCGGCTCTGAATTGAAAACAAGCGAGATCAAACAACTGCTCCTGGATATTTCAGAAGATGAACTGCAAGACTTCAGCGAACAAAACGAAGACCTAGAAGATGTGTTAATGATAAACTGAGTTCCTCATGAAAAAATATTTGATCATAGCGTTACTGGCATTGCTTCCGGGGCTCGCAATGGCACAGCCTGTAGAAGAAGGGCCAAACCCGCAGGAGGGAAAACTCAGAGAGCGGATGCAGGAATACATTCAGCACAGGCTGAACCTGAACCGGCCGGAAGCAGAGCGGTTTACGCCAGTGTTCATCCGTTATTTCCGCGATTTTTCTCAAACACACCGTGCCTTTAAGGGCGACCGGCTCATTCTGCAGCAAAAAATTATTGAGTTGCGTTTACGCTACCGCGATGAATTCCGGCAGATCATGGATGAACACAGGGCCAATAAGGTGTACCAGTACGAAGATGAGTTTCGCCGCAAAGCTATGGAGATCATCCGGGAAAACAGGAGAAACCGGGTCGAGCCCCGCCCGTTAAAACGCAACAGGGCTTTATTACTCTGATCTTATTTCCAGCAATCCTGAACAAAAAAACACCTTTCAGAAAAAGGAGCAGTTGTGTTGTATTGCCTCAACTCAGATTTGCTTTTCCTGATTTCGCCCAACAATCCTAATGCACACTGCTGCAGCGCTCCACTACATATTTCAGATAATATTAATGGTTTGTATATACGATTATACAAACAATGATGTTTATGCCAGTTACCAGGTGAGGTAGAAAAAGCTGATGGGCTCAGGATGTTCTGACGGAAATCAAATTTCATTTACCATAACGGATCAATGCTCCAATAAAAAACAGGAAAAAAAAACAAAAAAGCCACCTGTAAAAGCAACTAGTGTTCTGAAGCTCCTTAAAAAAATTTTAAAAATTTATTGTACCTTAACTGCACATCTGTTTATGAAACCAGAAAAGTAAAAGAAGAGGGTCGGGAAACTAATAGTCATACCAAAGTCATTGCAATGGCATAAGGATAAATATGGCAAACCAAATAATTTCATCAGGCATTTTTCACAAAGTGCCTGATGATATGAAAAAAGCACTGAATTCAAACCCTGCTATCCATGATCGTTGGAATAAACTTACCGCTATTCAACGCAACGAATGGATTTGCTGGGTCACTATTGTCAAAAAACAAGAAACAAGAGTGGCACATCTACGACGGATGCTCGAAGTACTAAATGAAGGAAAACGGCAGCCCTGCTGCTGGCCAGGTTGTCCGCACCGAAAACCAAATGCGCAAAAGTGGTTTAAAAAATAAATCAATAATCTTAAACAATGGCAATCATCAATCCGCACATTAATTTCAATGGTAATGCCGAAGAGGCATTTATTTTTTATAAAACCGTATTTGGGGGATCGTTTTCAAAATTGGTTCGTTTTAAAGATCTGGCAAGTGCGGATTTCCCTGTTGCAGAAGTTGAAAAAAATAAGATTATGCATATTGAATTACCTATTGGTAAAACAAATGTATTAATGGCAAATGATGTTCCCGAATTTATGGGAAGAGTAAACGAAAATGAGAACAGGAGCAAAATATCTATCAATACAGAAAGTAAAGAAGAAGCTGATCAATTATTCCATGCACTTTCGGAAGGCGGAACAATAGAAGTTCCCATAGGTGATAGTCCGTGGGGCTCCTATTTTGGTATGTTTAGAGACAAATACGGCATTGAATGGATGGTGAATTTCTCCTCCTGAAAGAGAATATCAACATAACAATGCACACAACACCCGAACACAATAAACGCATTGCGAACATGATTTTTGCATCGGAATATCCGCACTATGTTACAAAAGTGAAATTCAAGGGCAGAACAAATGCAGAATTGCTGCAGGCCATTAAATGCCTGACGGGATTTAATGAAAAAAACTGCAAAAACTGATGAATGAAAAAGTAACTTTTGAAATGTTTTTCAAAAAAGCAACACTAAACCCAAACGCCCATCTGATTACAGGAGTTATTTGTGGCTACCGGATCGAAGTAATTGAAAACCCTGTTACGAAGCAGGTAAGGTATCTGGACAAATTGGTGGACGAGCTGGCGAAAGGCAAAAAGATGGAAAAATTTTTACGATCAACCTGAATTTTACTGTAAAAAAGAAATACTGGCCTCAATAACCAGGTTTTCCATGATCCCCTGAAATCCAAAATGAAACTTTCCCCCGGTTCTTCAGAGAAAATATAAAATTTTTTTAGCAGATACGACCCTTAACACCCCCCTTACCTTATCTTCAAAACCACACCTGTACTCAACCGGAAATTATGTTGTGTATTTTTATAAAAGAATGTAGGTGCATAGTCGGCCCGGAGCAGACGAAATGAAAAAGGCCCGCCTTTATCCATGTTAATCGAAACAGCCGTATTGAAATGAAAGGAAGTGGCGTCTTCTTTATAAGTTTCAGTGACGTAAACCGATTTTTGAGTCCACCGCGAAATACCCAGCAATGCATGTGCAGTAATGCTAATTCCTTTTTTATCTTTTCCGGATCCGGTAATCCCGTAACTTACTCCCCCTGTAATTTGCATCAGCCCCTGAGTTTTTTTGAATTCATCATCCTTTTCTGAGTGATGATAATACCCTCCTTCAATGCTGAGGCCGATCTTTGAATCAAGGTATTTTGTATACCCCATGTTCACGCCAACACTGCCAAACTTTTCGTTTTTGTCTCCGAAATGATAATAGCCAGGCAGGATATGAACTTCATCAGGTGGTCGGGTGAATGTTTTACCTGAACCGCAGCATTCCGGGGGGCAGTTATTGAAACCCGCATTCCTGAGTACGTCCATTATATTTTCACAGGATAGAGCCGCATCTATAGTACCCATAAGATCCTGTTCATGACCAGAACAAGCAGTGCCACAGCGTGTATTTGCAGCATTAGGACTGCAACAGTTGCCGCCCGGATCAGGTGGTGGTTCACAGTTACGTTCAACAATGACTGAATCTTTAACCGGGTCGTATTTCCGTGAACAGTATTTATCCTCCAATCCGCAGAAATGCAGCACTTCATGACAATAAACACCAAGAGGTTCATTTCTACGCCAAATGCCTTGTGAAGCGCCATTGTTTGGTGTGCCGATATAGGCATTCGATGGTAGCCCGTCTTGATCCACCATCTGTACATAATGGTATCCTGCTGCTTCAACCTGGGGGATGCTTCCGTATTTTTTTACAACGGTGGTTACTTTGGTCATACAGCCCTTGCTGCTGTCGTTGGGGCAGGGGATAAAACAACCTTTCCCAAAACAAGCGTCAAGGTCACTCTTGATGGCAGTCACATCCTCATCGGTGCCTTCTACAGCAATCTGAATAATCATGTTGACCTGGCAGGGATTATTCTCATCTCGTTCAATCGTGGTGCCGAACCGGCGGGTGCCGGTGCAGCTGTATAGCAGCAGGATCAGCCACAGCAACGATATGATATGGAGGAATCGATTCATCGGTTGCGGGGGATGATAAATTGCCCGTAATTAATGCGTATCAAACGGGGGGCAAGCATGTTATTGAGGAGTGTTACGATTCGGTTTATGGAAGGCTGATCTGTGTTCAACAGCTCTACAGCATGTTTACGCCCGGAATGGCTGATGGCTATATAAATGCCTGCGCCATCCATAGCTCCACCATCGTACTTTTTATCGAGTGAAAAAAATCCTCCGCTTTCTGCTTCCTGTAAAAGAGAATCCTTCTGGGCTGCAGTCAATGCAAAAGATATCGTTTCCTTTATCCCGGTGTTTACACCGCTGAGCCGGTACTGACCTGCCCCGTTTTCATGTATAAAGAGTTCCTGGATCTGACCGTAATTGGACCTTGAACCGGCATTTATGAAAAATACCACCTGTGTATTTCCTGATTCTGGCAGAAAAAAACTGAGCAATAACAGTATGAATATATTTTTCTTCATAACCAGGTTGGTTGGTCTGTAACAAAGGGCAGGATGTTGTGCCTCCAAAAATAAAAAGCAGACCGAGGCGGGGCATTGACGTTTTGAAAGTTACAGCATTTCACTGACAATTGTACCAAATTCAAACTAATGCCTGTATCCCCAAAATAGTTTACATCCTATACTAGGGCAGGAATTGGTATAGAAGTCGGGCCTCCACTGGTTACAGCAGGATTTTTTTGGGGTAAATAAAAAAATCCCGGACATGCCTGCAGGAATCTTCCCGGAAATATGTCATGAATGGCTGAAATCTCTTATTTACTCAGATACATACTTCTGTCTTTGTACAACTGCCTGAAATAGGGATCCCGCAGATTTTTAATAAAACGGATTGCTTCGCCGGTTGATTTCATTTCAGGGCCAAGTTCTTTACTGACCCCCGGAAATTTATTGAAACTGAATACCGGCTCTTTGATGGCAAATCCATCCAGGTGTTTTTCCTCCGGAATATCGGCCACCTTCATTTGACCGAGCATCACTTTTGTGGCATAGTTCAGGTAGGGAATATTATAAGCCTTGGCGATAAAGGGTGTGGTACGGGAAGCACGGGGATTGGCTTCTATGACATACACCCTGCCGTCTTTAATGGCAAACTGAATATTGATCAGCCCTTTTACGTTCAGCGCCAGCGCAATTTTCTTGGCATAATCAACCATATCCTGAATTTCAAGGGGCGATAAATTGAATGCAGGCAACACGGCATTGCTGTCGCCGCTATGAATACCGGCAGGTTCTATATGCTCCATGATGCCCATTACATGAAATTTTTCACCATCACACAGAGCATCAATTTCTGCTTCCTGGCAGCGGTCCAGAAAATGATCAATCAGAATTTTATTGCCGGGTATATGTTTTAGTAAACTCACCACAGCTTTTTCCACTTCCTCGTCATTCAGTACAATTCTCATTCGCTGTCCGCCTAGTACGTACGATGGCCGAACCAGCACCGGGTACCCCACCTTGATTGCAACTTCAATCGCCTCATCAACTGTAAAGGCGGTTCCATAGTCGGGGTAGGGAATGTCCAGCTCTTTCAGCATATCACTAAACCGGCCGCGGTCCTCAGCAATGTCCAGGCTGTCGAACGATGTGCCTACAATCCTGATTCCTTTTTGATGCAGTTTTTCTGCAAGCTTTAAAGCCGTCTGTCCGCCCAACTGTACAATGACCCCATCAGGCTTCTCATGCTCTATAATTTCCCACAAGTGTTCCCAGTACACCGGTTCAAAATAAAGTTTGTCGGCCATATCAAAATCTGTGCTGACCGTTTCCGGGTTGCAGTTCACCATGATGGCTTCGTAGCCGCACTCTTTTATTGCCATCAGTCCATGTACGCAACAATAATCGAATTCAATTCCCTGCCCGATACGATTAGGACCACTACCAAGGACGATTATTTTCTTCTTTGAAGAAACCCTTGACTCGTTGGAAGCAACAACTCCAGGAGGGATTTGGAATGGAATTTCAAATGTGGAATAGAAGTAAGGCGTCTTCGCTTCAAATTCGGCGCTGCAGGTGTCTACCATTTTATACTGCCTTGTGATGCCGGCTTCTTTTCTTTTCTGATACACATCTTCTTCATCGCCATGCTCCAGAATACGGCTGATTTGTTCATCGCTGAATCCATGCATTTTGGCCTTCAGGAGCAATGCTTCAGGAAGATCATTCAGGTCGTATTGGGAAAGCTCTTTTTCAATGGTACATATTTTTTGAATTTCCTGGAGAAACCAGCGGTCAATTCCATTGGTGACCTTTGAGATGGTGCTGACAGAAATGCCGGCCATTAATGCATCTTTGATCCGGAAAATGCGGTCCCACCTGGGTATTTTAATATATTCCAGTAGTTCATCGGCGTGCATCAGGCTTTTTCCGTAATAGCCAAGACCTACGGCATTATTCTCCAGACTCTGACAGGCTTTCTGTATCGCTTCAGTAAAACTTCTGCCAATGGCCATGACCTCACCCACACTTTTCATTTGTAATCCCAGGGAATCATCTGCGCCTTTAAACTTGTCGAAATTCCATCGGGGAATTTTCACAATCACATAATCAAGTGCCGGCTCAAAATAAGCGGACGTTGTTTTGGTAATCTGGTTCTCTAATTCATCTAACCTGTACCCAATGGCAAGTTTAGCTGCAATTTTTGCGATCGGATAACCCGTAGCTTTTGAAGCCAGTGCCGATGAGCGGCTTACCCTTGGGTTTATTTCAATAGCAATAATTTCTTCTGTGGCAGGATTCATTGCAAACTGAACATTGCATCCTCCGGCAAAATTTCCAAGATCTCTCATCATTTTAATGGCCGTGTTGCGCATCAGCTGCATTCCGGTATCGCTGAGTGTCATAGCAGGTGCCACCGTGATAGAGTCGCCGGTATGCACTCCCATCGGGTCAAAATTTTCTACAGTGCAAATGATGCAAACATTATCAGCAGCATCCCGTAATAGTTCTAGTTCAAATTCCTTCCATCCCAGTACAGCCTTTTCAACCAACACTTCATGAATCGGCGATG
Organism: uncultured Chitinophaga sp.; assembly: GCA_964473035.1. GTDB lineage: Bacteria > Bacteroidota > Bacteroidia > Chitinophagales > Chitinophagaceae > JJ008. The sequence continues at coordinate 24,508 of CAYYMK010000015.1, read as the reverse complement.
CCTGTAAGCCTCTGTTCAGAGCTTCATCCAGTTCATCTTTATCATGAACAAACCCGCCTCCGGTACCACCAAGTGTAAATGAAGGGCGAATGACCAGCGGAAAACCTATTTCCTGGGCAAATTCCTTTCCTTCAAGAAATGAGTTGGCTGTTTTAGCCTGTGCCACGTTCACCCCAAGCTCAATCATCCATTTCCTGAACTTTTCCCTGTCTTCTGCTTTTTCAATAGCAAGTATATCCACTCCAATCAAACGCACCTGATATTGTTTCCACAAGCCCAGGTCTTCCGCTTCTTTTGCAAGGTTCAGTGCGGTTTGCCCGCCCATGGTTGGCAGCACAGCATCAATCTCATTTTCCTGCAGAATCTGCTCAATGCTCTCTACGGTCAGTGGGAGCAGGTACACCCGGTCGGCCATCATGGGATCTGTCATGATAGTGGCAGGATTGCTGTTGATCAAAATAACTTTTACTCCTTCTTCCCGCAAACTGCGTGCAGCCTGGGTACCGGAATAATCAAATTCACAGGCCTGGCCGATGATGATTGGCCCTGAACCGATAATCAATACTGATTTGATTGAATTGTCTTTTGGCATTGTACACGCTGATTGGTTTGCATTAAAACCCCATCCTTCGGGATGACTACCTGCCGGCCAGGCAGGTTTCGGGGCGGCGCAAACAAATTGCGCAAAAGTAGGGGAAAGAACGGGGACGGGAGGCAGATCATTTCATTTTTTCCCCACATATTACCTTAATGAATAGTCGTGCCGGGTTTTTTCTATTTTCCGGTATTTTAATGAATACTGTTCATCAAAAACATTTTTTTCCTGCCCGATCATTTCAGCCAGCAGTTGCCGGAACTCTCCCGGGTTCTGAAATATTTTTTTTGCTGAAAATGTTTCGGTGACAGCTTTCACCTCCAGTGTATCATTCTTCCTGTCAATCAGTGAAACATAAAACACTCTTTGTTTTTTCTTTTCCCTGCTTTTGCCCCGTCCCGGTTCTTCCAGGTACACATAACCTTCGGTGTTCATAAAGCGCAACGAGCCAATATAAGAGATAAACCCAGTGAAATAAGAAGTATCAGGCAATATCATATCACCTTTGATCCCTTTGCCATAGCGGGTTATGGCATATAGGGAGTCTGATTTCCGGGTTATGTCCAGCGCTTCGATGCCAAAATAATCGCTCCCGTCCTTTACAATGCCATACCAGTAACCCAGCAGGCTGCTGTCAACCGGTTCAACCGGTTTTATTTCCAGCGGCACCGTTGATTCAAAGGGGCAGGCCATCAATAAAACTGAGAGAGGCAGCAGCAGCCACCATTTTTTCGTACTCATATCGCCTGAAAAGATACAAAGATTCCACACAACGATAAATTTCTGAGACTCCGGCGCTCATGAATTATTTTTGAACATGGTTCGGACTGTATCTGGGTTGATTGTTTTCTTTTGTATGATGGCACAGGCGCTGGCCCAACCCGCTGCCGACAGTTTTTACTTCAGAAATCCGCTTGCAATTCCAATTGAACTAACTGCTAATTTCGGCGAGCTGCGCAATGACCATTGGCATATGGGTCTTGATATACGCACCAATGCTAAAGAAAACATTCCGGTATATGCTGCGGCCCGTGGGTATATTGCACAGATCGGCGTGCGCCCCCAAAGTTTTGGTCGTTTTATAGTCATCAATCATCCCAACGGGCTTTCGACCCTCTACGCACACCTGAATGATTTTTTTCCGGCACTGGAAGATTATGTAACCCACAAGCAATATGAAAAAGAAAGCTGGGCCATTGAACTGGAGTTTCGCCCGGAACAGTTCCCGGTTTCAAAAGGCACATTCATTGCATATAGCGGAAACACAGGAGGATCACGGGGTCCTCACCTGCATTTTGAAGTATTTGAAACCAGCACAGGAAAACGACTTAACCCTTTATTGCATTTGTTTCCATTGAAGGATGATATCTCCCCGGTGCTGCAACGCCTGGCAATGTATGACCGGTCAAAATCTGTTTTTGATCAGTCGCCCCTGATGTTCACATTGAAGAATACAGACAGCGGCTATATCATTCCCCGTATGCCCGTTGTCAAAACCGGGTATGCGAGGCTAAGCTTTGCCCTTCAGGCATACGACCTGATCAGGAAAGGAGGCAGCGAGGATGGCATCTACTCCGCTTCCATACGGGTGAATGACGAAGAGCTGCTGTATTTCCGTCTTGATAGTATTGATTATGATGAGACATCATATATTAACAGCCACATTGACTATACCCACCGCCATGGGGGCGGCAGCTGGCTTCAGCACCTTTCTCAACTGCCAGGCAACAGAAGCCAGGTGTACAGGCAGGTAAAAAATGATGCCGTTTTGGAACTGGCAGACACCTTGCCCCACAAAATACATATTCTGGTGCACGACAGCAGAGGTAACAGTTCTGCCCTGCAGTTTTATATCCGGTATGACAGCAGCCTGGCCCGCAGCAGAGTAAATTACAAACCTCCGTACTCATTTGCTCCCAATAGTGTCAGTTTGCTTGAAAGGCCAGGATTTCAACTTTTTATTCCTCAATACGCTTTGTACGATACCGTTTCAGCCGCTTACTCTTTACTGGAAACCGTCAACCCACTTACTTTTTCCAGGATTCACCAAACAAGCCCGGTACACATACCCTTTCACCAGGATGCGGTGGTGCGGGTGCAGGTCAACAGAAAACCGCCTGAGCACCTGATGAATAAATTACTGCTGCTGCGCACATCCGGCTCAAGAAATACAGTGCGCAAAGCCGTACTACAGGAGCAATGGGCAGTTGCCTCATTTGACGGATTTGGAACATTTCGTGTTGTAGCTGATACGCTGGCTCCCAAAATCAATGATCCGCTAAAAACCAGCCGTCCGGCAAAACCAGGCGATACCTTAGACCTGAGCCCTTTAAACCGAATTATTTTCACCCCGGTTGATGAATACCGGGTACAGAAATTCAGCGCCTGGCTCAATGGAAAATGGATCCGCTTCACCAATGATAAATCATCTCATTGGGTGTACAGGTTTGATGAACGCTGCCCCTACGGAGTGCATGAACTACGTGTACGGGCCGAGGATATGGCCGGCAACAGCACAGAAAAAACCTGGTGGATCAAACGTGGGCCCTATACGCCGCCGCCACCAAAGAAAAAAACACAAAAAAAAGGAGCTGTAAAAAAGAAACCCGCAACGAAAAAAAAATAACGGCACATGCAAAAGAAATTCTGAATGCTGCACTGAAGCATCAGCCCATACAACCCCGGCGGGGAATTATGAATCAATAAGAACATGACCGTACGTATCAAAGAAAATTCATGGATTGCAACACTGGCAGCAGCAATGTTGAAAGCAGGCAAGGTTGCCATGGTTCTGGGCAACGTCATTCACCTGCACAATTGCAGCAGGCAGGAATTGCTGAACGACAGGAAATGGCTCTGCCATGAATTAAAGCATGTGCAGCAGTTCCGGCAATACGGAATTGGCGGGTTTCTTGTCCGTTATCTTGCTGAATGGATCCGGCATGGATATCATCAAAACCGTTTTGAAAAAGAAGCAAGGGCCAATGAATCAAATGAAGCAATGGCAGGCCAGTTTCTGATCATCTAGACCACCCATTCTACGGTTCCAAATTCATAATATTCCATTGTGTTTTGCAGAACGATAAGTTGTCCTTCTTTGGAAACAGAATGAATGATTGCATCAAAAACATGATGCTCTTTCTTCAATAGCTGCTTTTCCCCCGCCCTGAATAAGCGCTTATTGTAAGCAGAGTGCATGGAATCAAATTTGCAAGCCAACAGTTCATCCCAGCGCTTTTGCAATGCAACGCAGAGTTCTTTTGCCAGAGGCACAAGCGGAAAAAAATGTCCGGTTATCTGTTTCAGCGACACTGGATTAGGCAATGCCTCCGGAAACAGATCTTGGTTGATATTGACACCTATCCCAACGATTGCCCAGTCCCACCTGCTCTTTTGTGCTGCAACTTGCTGCGTTGCAGTTGGTGTAGCTGCGATGAGGGATTCAATCAATATTCCGCCAGCTTTCCGGTTTTTCCAATACAGATCGTTGGGCCATTTTATTTTTACCTCATCTCCGGCATATTTCGCAAAAAAATCGTGTAAGGCAAGTGCCACACAACAATTGAGCTGAAATGGATGTACCGGATCAAGCTGATGCGGGCGCAATAGCACACTCATGAGTATGTTCACCCCTCTTTCGGAAATCCAGCTGCGGCCCCGCTGCCCTTTTCCGGCCGTTTGTTCATGGCTAAAATAAGTCGTTCCGGCCTGCAGTTTTTGTGTGGCACCTGACAGACGGGCATCTTCAATTTGCCTGCGGGCGTAGGCATTGGTGCTGTCAATTGATTGGAGTTCAATAAATGGCGATCCGAAACGGTGAACTGGAACAGGGTCTGGCAAATTATTGCTATTTTTGACAAAGAAACAAAGAATCTGAATGGGGGCATCATCTTACTTGTTTTAGAATCCCCATAAAAACATTTATAAATAAATTTCTACGTTATTGGAACAATTGTCAGTATTGACCAGCCGGAAAAAGAAGAACTCAGTGCGGCTCACCGGCAACTCGAAAATCATTAAGTCCATCATTACTGCAATCCGGGAAAAGAAAGGGCAGCATATCATTTCGCTGGATTTGAGAAAGATTCCGGAAGCAGTGGCAGATTATTTCATCATCTGCGAGGCCGGAAGCCAGCCACAGGTAAGGGCCGTGGCAGAAAATGTGGAACAAAAAGTAAGAGATATCTGTGGCGAATATCCTTACCGGCACGAAGGATACCAGCAGTTGCACTGGGTGCTTGTTGATTATATCAATGTTGTGGTGCATATAATGCTGCCCGAAACAAGGAAATTTTACCGGCTGGAAGAAATGTGGAGCGACGCCATCACAAAAGGCTACGATGAATGAGGAATTACTGTTAAAACTTTATTTCAGTTCAACATTTTTAATAATTAATCATTAAATAGCAGAATACTACAGCTCAATATGTCACAAGATTCAGGCAACCGCCCCCCACGTTTTGACCGGTCCAAAGGGCCGGGAGGAAATGACCCAAACCAGACACCCCGTCGGGGTCCCAGGTTTAGTATTTACTGGATTTACGCTATCATCTTTGCTGTGCTGATCGGGTTTCAGTTGTTTGGCCCTTTTTCGCCCAATATGACCAGGATAAATGATCTGGAATTTAAAACCATGCTTTCTGAAGGCGATGTGGCCAAGGTTGTGATTATTGACAACCGAAAAAAAGTCAGGGTCTTTCTTTCAAAGACCGGAAAAGAAAAATATGCGGATAAGCTGAAAAAAGGTGTGACCGGAAAAACCAACGACGATGGGCCACACATGTACTTTACGATTACGAGCGGCGACACGTTCAAAAAAGAAATCGAAGAATTTTTTAAAGATCGCCCCACTATTGCAAAGGTTCCCATAGATGTAGAAAACCAGCGGGATCCACTGGGTGGCATCTTACAATTTATTTTACCTGTATTGTTGTTTATCGGGCTTTGGATTCTGCTCATGCGAAAGATGGGAGGTGGGGCTGGAGGTGGTGGTGGTCCGGGTGGCATTTTTAATATCGGGAAGTCAAAAGCCACCCTGTTTGACAAGGGGACGAAAGTAAATATCACCTTTGCCGATGTGGCTGGACTCGATGAAGCCAAAGTAGAAGTAATGGAGATTGTTGATTTTTTGAAGAACCCGAAAAAATATACCAACCTGGGAGGAAAAATTCCAAAGGGTGCATTATTGGTTGGCCCTCCCGGTACTGGAAAAACATTGCTCGCAAAAGCCGTGGCCGGAGAGGCGCAGGTGCCTTTTTTCAGTCTCAGCGGATCAGACTTTGTGGAAATGTTCGTAGGTGTGGGAGCAAGCCGGGTGCGGGATCTCTTTAAGCAGGCAAGGGAAAAAGCACCCTGTATTATATTTATTGATGAGATAGACGCCATTGGTCGTGCAAGAGGAAAAAATGTAATGATGAGTAATGATGAGCGGGAAAGTACCCTGAACCAGTTGCTGGTGGAAATGGATGGTTTCGGCACAGATTCTGGAATCATAGTATTGGCAGCGACCAACAGGCCCGATGTGCTGGACTCGGCCCTGCTGCGGCCCGGCCGCTTCGACAGGCAAATTTCCATTGACAAGCCTGACCTGGTCGGAAGAGAAGCGATCTTCAAAGTGCATCTGAAGCCTATCAAGATTTCCAAATCACTCGATATTCATAAACTGGCCGAACAAACACCCGGATTTGCAGGAGCCGACATCGCCAATGTGTGCAATGAAGCCGCCCTGATTGCAGCCCGAAAAAATAAAGAAGCTGTGGACATGCAGGATTTCCAGGATGCTGTAGACCGGGTCATTGGCGGATTGGAGAAAAAGAACAAGATCATTTCCCCGGAAGAAAAAAAGATCATTGCATTTCATGAAGCAGGACATGCCATCTGTGGCTGGTATCTGGAGCATGCCTACCCCCTGCTAAAGGTAACAATCGTACCCAGGGGTACTGCAGCCCTAGGCTACGCACAGTACACCCCCAAAGAGCAATACCTCTATAATACAGACCAGCTCAATGACCAGATCTGTATGACACTGGGCGGCAGGGCCAGCGAAGAAATATTTTTTGGAAAAGTATCAACCGGGGCTCAGAATGACCTGCAGCAAATCACCCGTATTGCTTATTCCATGATCACGGTGTATGGCATGAATGATAAAATCGGCAACATCAGTTATTATGACCCGCAAATGGAAAGTGCATTTACAAAACCTTATTCAGATGAAACAGCACGGCTGATTGATGAAGAAGTCCGCAAGCTCATTGACAGTGCATATGCACGCACCCTTCAATTACTGAACGAGAAAAAAGCAGATGTGGAAAAACTGGCGCATGCATTGCTGGAAAAAGAAGTCTTATTCCAGAGTGACGTGGAAGCCCTGATCGGAAAACGTCCTTTTGAAGAAAAGAAACCCCTGGCAGATGAAGCTGCTGCCACGGAAATGGAACTTGTACCTGAAGAACCAAATGTCCTGCCGGATACAAAACCGGATAAAGAGAGGTTGCCTGGCGACATTGGCCTTGCACCTTCTGTATAATGCCACCATATGAATGTATCCGCATCAAAGGAAAATATATTAAAGAAAATCAGGAAGGCGTTGACCCATTCCACGCCTTTGCCCTTTCCGCAAAGCGAGGGCAGCCAGCCGGTTTTCGCACCGCTGATGCAGGAATCTGAAATAGAGTTTGCCGAACAGTTTACCCGGCTGCAGGGAAAATTTATTTACTGTATCAATCATCAGGAATTTGCTTTTCAAATCAGCAGCCTCATTAAAAAACAAGACTGGAAGAAAATTTATTGTGTGGAAGAAACGCTGCTGGCACCTGTTGCAGGGCAAATCGAAGACAGAATCACTACTTCTGATCTTGCGGGATGCGATGCCTCTATCACCAGCTGCGAATTTTTAGTGGCCCGTACAGGTAGTATTGTTTTAAGTTCTGCGTTGCCGGGTGGCCGGTCTGCCAGTGTATATGCCCCGGTACACATTTGTATTGCAACCACAAGCCAGATTGTACCCGACACAAAAGATGCTTTACAGGCAATAAGGGAAAAATATGGAAACCATTTTCCTTCTTTGCTCAGTTTTGCCACCGGCCCCAGCCGCACAGCCGATATTGAGAAAACACTGGTAGTGGGAGTGCATGGTCCCGGAGAAGTATATGTATTCCTGATGGAAGGCTGATTCATAGCCGGCTTTAGCTTTTCAGGCACCTGAATTATCTTTACAAATATGAATAAGCCCGGAGTGTATCAATTATTTGTCTATGGATCGCTACGCAGTGGTTTTCGTAGCCCTGCATACGACTACATCAGTCATTTTTTTACTCTGGCCGGAGAAGCCAGGGTACGGGGAAAATTGTATGATATGGGAACATACCCGGCAGGGCTTCCGACAGGGGAAGATCATTTTATTACGGGTGAATTGTACCGCATTAAAAATGTGAATGAGTTTGCGTGGGCCATTGGCCAGTTAGATGATTACGAAGGAGTATCAGTGGAATTTGACGAAGTGCAGCTGTACCGGCGTGAACTAACAGATGTTTTTTTCAACGGGCAGGTTACACAAGCTTGGATATACTGGTATCATGGAGATATAACCGGAAGGCCTCTCATAACATCCGGCGACCTGCTTCAATACCTTCAATCAAAGAAATGAATAGAAAGGGTCTTGCTTTTAGATAAGAAACACATATATTTTCTGTCCGATTTTCATCTCGGTGCCCCCGGCCATTCCGAAAGCCTGGAACGGGAAAAAATAATTGTACAATTCCTGGGTGAAATAAAACCACATGCCGCTGAAATTTTCCTGGTTGGTGATTTGTTTGATTTCTGGTACGAATATCGCCGGGTGGTGCCAAAAGGTTTTACAAGACTGCTAGGCAAGCTTGCCGAACTAACCGATGCCGGTATTCCAGTCCATTTATTTGTGGGCAATCACGATATGTGGATGAAAGACTATTTTCAAAAAGAACTGAACATCCCGGTTTATTTTGAACCACGGGAAATAGAACGACAAGGGAAAAAATTCCTGATCGGCCACGGCGATGGCCTGGGACCCGGGGACCACGGATATAAACGAATGAAAAAAATCTTCCGCAATCCTTTCTGCAAGTGGTTGTTTGGCATCCTTCCACCCGTGGCTGGTATGGGACTGGCACATTCCCTGAGCCGCAGAAGCAGGATACAAACCGGAAAAACAGAAGAAATATTCCTGGGCGAAGAAAAAGAATGGTTGCTTCAGTACAGCAAACAAATGGCACAAAAAAAACCAATTGATTATTTTGTGTTCGGACACAGGCACCTGCCCATTGATTATTCCCTTGGTTTGACGTCCCCTCAAGGCACCGGAAGCAAGGTAACATCTTCCAGGTATATCAACCTGGGCGACTGGATCCGCTATTTTACCTATGCTGTTTTTGATGGACAAGAAATGAAACTGAAATCGTACAGAGATATGGGTGAAAAAATCATACGGCGCTAAATGAAACACCGCTGTACTATACTGCTCATGTTCCTGTTGCCCCTGTACTCCATTTCACAGCAGGATAGCAGCTTCCGGCTGATCAGAACGCTGAAAGGCGATATCAGGGAGTTTACTACAGACAACCTTGACAACGTATATGTGCTCACCAGCCGTAACCAGGTGATCAAGTATAACGCAGCCGGCGACTCCGTTGCTGTGTACAGCGATGTAAAAAAATATGGACGTCCATCCCTGATTGATGTTTCAAATCCTCTGAGGCTGTTGATTTACTACTCAGATTTTTCAACGGTTGTGATGCTGGACCGCTTCCTGAATATGGTACATGTCACAGACCTGCGGAAAAAAGGAATATGGCAAGCAAGGGCAATCGGGCAATCTTATGATAACAATATATGGGTATTTGATGAAGCCGAAGCAAGGCTGAAAAAAATGGATGGGCAAGGAACACTCCTGATGGAAACACCTGATACCCGCTTGCTGCTGTCACGTTCCATTGCACCTGTAAAAGTATTTGATGAAAACAAGTATGTGTATCTCTACGATTCACTTCAGGGTATTTTTGTGTTTGATTATTTCGGTGCGTTTAAAAACGGAATACTTGTGCAGGGCTGGCAACATCTTAAAGTTTCCGGCAATTTTATCTTCGGATCCCGTGCAGATACTTTGTACCGCTATGAAATCAGTACATTCCTGACAGACGAATGGCCCATGCCGGATCCTGTGAAGAACAGCAAATCCTTTAGTTTTAGTGCGGCCCGTTTTTATGCTTTAAAACAAGAACCCGGAACAACCACAGAAAGTCTTTATATCTATAAACTGTGGTAAAGGGGTGCATCCTATCTGCACTCAATTTGGTATTTTTATCAGGAAATATTTGAATTATGAATGAATTCCTGGAGCAGGTTTGGCTTGGCAATCAGGTCAAATATTACCTGATTACTGCTGCGGTCATCTTGTTTGTATGGTTGTTTAAAAAATTTATTTCCCGGTACATTGCGGGCTTGCTGTACCGCTTGGTTCATAATATCTGGAGATCGGTTGATAAACAGGCATTCGTAAAACTGGTATTGAGGCCACTAGGACTATTCCTTGCAATCCTGATCAGCATTGCAGCGTTATACAAACTGTCATTTCCAGATGAACTGAATGTGCAGCTATATCGTTATCGCCTGAAACAGATTACCCATACTGCAGGAACACTGATTTTAATTATCTCGATGACTGGTTTGTTACTGCGTATCATTGATTTCATAGCTCTGCTGCTGGAAAAAAAAGCCAATCTTACATCGGATCAGTCCGACAACCAGCTTATTGTTTTTTTTAAAGACTTCTTCAAGGTCATTATCGTAATCATTGGTGTGATGCTGGTTCTCCGTTATGCTTTCGGGCTCAATGTAGCCGGCTTACTGACTGGCCTCAGCATTGTAGGTGCCGCTATTGCCCTTGCACTAAGGGAGAGCCTGGAAAACCTAATCGCTTCTTTTATCATCTTCTTCGATAAACCATTTATTACCGGCGACCTGGTGCAGGTGAACCAGATCACAGGGCATGTGGAAAGAATAGGACTGAGAAGCACCAGGATAAGAACAGAACAAAAAACATTTGTAACTGTACCCAATAAACAAATGGTGGACAGCATTCTGGATAATCACTCACTGCGTACTCAGCGCAGGGGCGACTTAAGGCTTGAATTGGAACTGGCAACCAAAACTGAACAACTGGAATTGTTGCTGCACAAAATGTCTGACATGCTAAAACAGCATCAGCCCGATGATTTCTCGGTTCACCTGACTGAAATCAATGGTCATGCCATAGTGCTGCAGGGTCACTATTTTACCCCACCGGTTACTATAGCCGATTTTAACGCTCAAAGAGAAAAGATCAACATGCAAAGCCTCCGGTTACTGGAAGAACTGGGTATTGAAATAGCCGGATCCAATACCAGGGTGGTGCTGGCTCATACCTGAGTTCATTGCAGAGTTTTCAAAATTGTGCCAAGGTCAATATCAAACAACCCGAATTTCCCAAATTCAACTACCCGCCCCAATTCTTTACCCTGTTTCATCAGCAGGATGGTGGGTACTTTATCAACATTCAGCGCTTCGCAAAGATGACCCCAGGTTTTTTTGTTGCGGTCCACCCCTATCAACGTAATGTGATTCTGCGGAAAAGCGGCCTGGTCGCACAAAGAAAATAATTTAGGAATAACATTGTGAGAATCTTCGCACCAGGTCCCCATAAATACCAATAACTGCAGGCTGTCTTTGAGCTTCCGGAGTCCTTCCAGGGCCGATTGATTTGTGGTATAATGCTCCAAGTTTTCTGCATACCATGTAAAACTGCTGTCGGCCAGCAGTATGTCACGGCTCAGTATTCCTTTATAAGTTTTCTCACCAGGTCTTTCTGAAAAAACTTCATAGGTTTTCTGGGCATGTAATGTAACGCCTGTCAGTATGGCTAAAACGCTCAGCAGGAATTTTATTTTCATGTGCACCTTTAATTTTAAAAGTTCCCCCTTATGTGATGCAACTACCAGTTCTCATCTCTTATGCGAAACGGTCTCACCACCTAAATTTTGTGTAATAGGCCACTCTTTTTTCTGTTCCATCTAATGAATAAATTGTATACAAATGTACTTGATCACGGGAAATTAAAAACGGTAAAATGGTGAAAGTTACAGATGTAGCCTGTTGCATTTCCGGCAAGAACCCAAATAGGCGATCGTACCAGGGGGATCAGAGGCTTGCTTTCAGCTCCAGTAAAAAGCTTTTGATTTTCTCCAGCGACTGTATGGCAGCAAATTTTTCCTCTGCCTTGCTGCTCATTTTAAGATATTCTCTTGCGCCTTCAATGGTAAATTTTCTTCGGCGCAACAGGTCATAAATCAACAGTAAATTCTTGATATCTATAGGCCGGAAAAAGCGGTCTCCCTTTCTGTTTTTTCTGGGTTGTAAAATATCAAATTCTGTTTCCCAAAAACGGATCAGGGATGGGTTTTCTGCAAACATGGCAGCAACTTCACCTATGGAATAATATTGTTTTTTGAAAAGAATTTCATCCTCCGGAATCTGAATAAGGTCTGTTTTCTGGTCTGCTTCTTTGAGTGATTTGCGCCCTCTTTTGGCGCCTGTACCTTGCGCTATTGCCGCAACTTGTTTTGGCTTTGCATTTCGGATAATGACTGGCTTTCGGTCTGCAGTATTTTCATTTTTTTTGACAGCCGGTTGGGATCCGGTAGGCGGAGCAGGTCCGTTTATGCCGGGAAAGTCGAAGATAATTTGCTGCAGTGATTTTGTCATTACATGTAAAGGTACAACGGCTTTTCTCAATACAGAGGCAGGATACAAAGACTGTGGAAAAAATGACAAAGTGAAAGCTTGGCACCCCGACCTTCATTTCAATCCAGACTCTGATTACTGGAGGCTGCTTTTTTCAGCAGCAGGTCAAATTGCTCCGGTGAAAGATCATTGTAAAAGAAATAAACTGGATCCAGTTCCTTGCCATATTTATGAACTTCATAATGACAGTGTGGCCCGGTTGATTTCCCGGTGCTGCCCACCCATCCGATCACCTCTCCACGTTTTATAGATTTGCCGTTAGGTGCTTTTACCCGAACCATATGGGCATACAACGTTTCATATCCATACCCATGATTAATGATGACATGATTGCCATAGCCATTTCCCGTATTGCCTGATGTAGTAACGGTACCATCTGCAGTAGCATAAATGGGCGTACCCTGCGGGGCAGAAAAATCCAGGCCTGCATGAAACTTTGCAGTTTTATAAACCGGGTCAATGCGGTATCCAAAGCCAGAAGCAATCCTGGTCAGATCTTTATTGTGCACCGGCTGAATGGCAGGAGTGTGTGCCAGCATTTGTTCTTTATTACTGATCAGCGCTGTCAATTCTGTGTAAGACTTTCGCTGTACGGCCATCCGGTTTTTCAGATTATCGATCGTTTTCAAAATAGAAGCAGCCATCTGGTCATCTTTGATCTTTTCTACTTTCGCAATTTCCTGTTCTAATTCTATCCTCCTGGCCCTTGCACTGTCTGGGATGGGGTTTGCTTCAAAGATGGAACGGTACACGTCATTATCTCTTTTTTCCAGCTCCTTCATCTGCTGCTCGAGTACGGCCAGTTCTTTTTCAACATCCCGGAACCGTGACCGGTAGTTCTTGTTTTGTTGTTCCAGGAAACGCTCTCTCGGAGACCCAATAAACTGAAAGGCGATCATGGAAATAAGTGCTGCTGTAACAAGTGCGGCTGCAATAAAGCCAAAAACCCGAAGAAGTTTTACCCGCAACGGCGTTTCCAGCTTTTCGTAGCGGAGCGTACTGGTATTATAGTAGTACTTGATTTTTTTCATTTCCGTTCTCCTGTAGATCGCTTCAAAACACTGTCGGTACGTAGAGGGCAAAACCAGTAAAATGAAAGCCGAATAAATTACCTTTGCCGCTCCTGTCAGCCCCGCTGAAATGCAGATACCTGCCGGACCTCTGCCATTTTCAGGGGATGACAAATATAACCCCAACATCGAAAAAACCAACCCCGAACAGCTTATATATGATGACAAGCGCAGAAATACGTCAGGCTTTTCTTGATTTCTTTAAGTCAAAAGGCCATGTGGTTGTGCCCTCAGCACCTATTGTGGTAAAAAACGACCCTACGCTGATGTTTACCAATGCCGGCATGAACCAGTTTAAAGATTATTTTCTGGGAAATAAAACAGCACCGCACAAACGGGTTACTGACACACAAAAATGCCTGCGTGTGAGCGGCAAACATAATGACTTGGAGGAAGTGGGTGTGGATACCTATCATCATACGATGTTTGAAATGCTGGGCAACTGGAGTTTTGGTGATTATTTCAAAAACGAAGCCATCGAATGGAGCTGGGAATTACTGACTGCTGTCTATCACATTCCCAAAGACAGGCTGTATGCGACCGTATTTGAGGGCGACGAAAAAGAAAAACTGCCCCCATCTTCCACAGCCCTGGAAAAATGGAAAAACATTCTGCCCGATCCTGATACACAGATTGTATTCGGGAATAAGAAAGATAATTTCTGGGAGATGGGCGACACCGGGCCCTGTGGCCCTTGCAGCGAAATTCATGTAGACCTTCGCCCTGATGATGAACGGGGAAAAACTCCCGGCCATCTGCTGGTTAATAAAGATCATCCGCAGGTTATTGAAATATGGAACAATGTGTTTATCCAGTATAACAGGAAAAAAGACGGAACACTGGAGCCACTGCCGGCAACACATGTTGACACCGGCATGGGGCTCGAAAGACTGGTTCGTGTAATGCAGGGCAAATCTTCCAATTACGACACTGATATTTTTACAGGAACCATTGCGGCTACAGAAAAAATAAGCGGAAAAAAATATGATGGTTCTGTCAGCAAAGAAGCCATCGCCTTTCGTGTTATTGCCGACCATATCCGCGCCATCAGTTTTACCATCGCCGATGGTCAGCTGCCTTCAAATACCGGGGCCGGCTACGTCATTCGAAGAATTTTACGCAGGGCTGTTCGCTATTATTTTTCTTATCTGAATCTGAAACAGCCATTACTCAACCGTTTGGTTTCCATACTCGCTGATCAATTTGAAAATGTATTCCCGGAATTGAAACAACAAGAGGACTTTGTATCCCGGGTGATACGGGAAGAAGAAGAAGCTTTTTTACGTACACTTGATAAAGGACTAAAAAGAATTGACGAGTTCATCCGCAATGCACCCGGGAAAGCCATCCCGGGAAAAGACGCTTTTGAATTGTACGACACATACGGGTTCCCGTTAGATCTCTCCATGCTGATTGCTGCAGAAAATAATATGACCGTTGATCAACCGGGCTTTGAAGCAGAAATGCAGCGCCAAAAAAACCGAAGTCGTGCCGCCACCGTCATTCATGCAGGCGACTGGATAGAACTTGCCCAGGGCAGCAACAATTTTTCTGGATATGAGACTCTGGAAACCACCACCACGATTCTAAAATACAGGAAAGTAACTGCAAAAGGCAGGGATCTGTATCAGCTGATTTTAGAAAATACACCGTTTTATGCAGAAAGCGGTGGCCAAACGGGAGACCAGGGTGAACTGTGGGCAGGAGACAGTTCGATAAAAATTATTGATACCAGGAAGGATAACGACCTGATTGTTCATATTGCAGAAAAAATACCTGCCAACCTTTCCGGTCCCGTCACTGCAAAAGTGGACGCAGCAAAAAGAAAAGAAATTACACTGCACCATACGGCTACACACCTCCTGCATGCCGCTTTAAGAAAAGTGCTGGGTACCCATGTGGCACAAAAGGGTTCGCTGGTCAATGATGAACACCTGCGTTTCGATTTTTCTCATTTTGCAAAAATGACACAGGAAGAACTGGATGAAGTGGAAAAAATGGTCAATGAAAAGATCAGGGAAAACATTCCGGTGGTTATACGGCTAATGACAAAAGAGGAAGCCATGAAACAAGGTGCTATGGCGCTCTTTGGTGAAAAGTATGGTGATGTGGTACGGGTTGTCATCATTGATCCCGCTTACTCAGTGGAATTATGTGGCGGCACCCATACAGCTGCCACAGGCGAGCTTGGGCTCTTCAAACTTACAGCAGAAACTGCTGTAGCTGCCGGTGTGCGTCGGGTGGAGGCGGTTTGCGGAAGGCGGGCCGGGGAGCTGATCGGACAAAAACTATCCGTACTGGATATTCTGAAAGAACAGCTCAGGAATCCAAAAGACCTGCCAAAAGCTGTTGCAGCCATACAGGAAGAAAATGCGGCATTAAAAAGGCATATCGAAACACTGGAAGCACGGCAGTTGGTTGCAATCCGGAACGATCTCCTGCAAACAGATGAAATCATCAACGGAATCAATTTCGTTGGGGACATAGTAGAGGTGACACATCCGGATGCACTAAAAAAATTGTGTATGGATATCAAACATCACATCCGGGATCATATCGCAATTCTTGCAGTAAATATAGGAGGCAAACCTTACCTGGCATTAAGCATCTCAGAAAATGTAGCCGCAGCCCGCAACCTGGATGCAGGAGAAATTATAAAAAAACATCTTGCTCCCATTATTAAAGGAGGAGGAGGTGGTCAAAAAACCTTGGCTACTGCAGGCGGGCAGGATGCCGGGAATCTGGCCGGGGTCATAGAGGAAGTGAAAAGAATCATTTCTCTTTAAAAACCTGCATGAGCACTGCCTTCATCCGTTGTGGCAAAAGCCCTACACCATTTTCAGCTGCTGCATCAACCCGCCTATCCATCCATACTGCCACTCCAAAAACAGCCCGGATTTAACATTTCCGAAACATTTCGTAATCCAAAATTCCTTGTTATATTTGTCTACGAAAGTTCCCGTAGAATTTTTAAAATTAGAATTTCTAAATCATTAAAAAATCACACATGAAACATTCTACCACATCAAAGTTTCTGCTGGCTGCACTCCTGTGGGGCGCTGCCCCGGTCCTGGTTTCTGCACAGGAAGAACCCAGGGAGAAAAAGGATGTACAGGAAATCATCATCACCCGTACTGGCGACAAAAAAGACAAAGTTGTAATTGAAATTAAAGATGAAAAAGTAACCATAAACGGGAAGCCCGCTGGTGAATATGCTGACCAATCGGATATCAAAGTGCGCCTGCGCCAATTCCGCGACCAGGAAGCGCTGGTTTACCGTACCCCCGGGGGAAGAAACAATATGATTTTTAACTGGAATGAAAACCCGGAAGTGCTGAACATAGATGAAAAGAGAGCCATGCTGGGTGTCACTACACAGAAAACTGAACAGGGAGCCGAAGTGCAGGATGTCACAAAAGAAAGCGCAGCCGAAAAAGCAGGCCTGAAAGCAAAAGATATCATTACCCGGATCGGTGATAAAAAAATTGAAGGACCTGATGATCTTGCTGAAGCAGTAAGAAAACACAAACCAGGAGACAAAGTCACCGTCACAATTTTGAGAAATGGAAAAGAGCAAAAAATAAATGCAGAACTCGGCAGCTGGAAAGGATTTTCAGGCACACAAAATTTCCGCCTCCGGCTCGATGATCTTGAACTGGAAAAATTGATGCCCCATATTCCTGATTT
Organism: uncultured Chitinophaga sp.; assembly: GCA_964473035.1. Taxonomy (GTDB): domain Bacteria; phylum Bacteroidota; class Bacteroidia; order Chitinophagales; family Chitinophagaceae; genus JJ008. The sequence goes on along the minus strand of CAYYMK010000015.1, from coordinate 7,345 downwards.
CAAAATGTTGACCGATCATTATATGCAACGCAACCGGGCTGGAGCTCCTCCAAAATTGGGTTTATCAGTCCAGGATACAGATGATGGAATGGGTGTGAAAGTTGTAGAGGTAGATGAAGAGAGCAATGCATCAAAAGCAGGCATACAGGATGACGACATCATTACCCATGTGGATGAAACGGCCGTGAACAATGTGGATGAAATATCCAAATTGCTGAAGGAAAAAAAAGAAAGGGTTGCTGTGAAAATGACAATCAACAGAAAAGGTAAGACACAAAATATTGATGTGAAAATGCCCCGGAAAATTAAAACCGCAGAACTCTGAGCCTCGTTCTGCAATAAAGAACCAGCACCCCCTCCACAAGGGGGTGTTTGTTTTTAAGGGCATACCGCTGCTGGAAATCATCTAATTTTGTATTCATTCTGCATCAAAAAAGTTTGGAACCTCATCTGAAATATGAAATAGTAATTGGCCTGGAAATTCATATCCGCCTGCATACTTCCAGCAAATTATTTTGCAGTGATCATGCGGCATATGGTGCAGCCCCGAATACTCAGGTCAGCCCCGTGTCACTGGCACATCCGGGAACATTGCCCGCAATGAATAAAAAAGCGATTGAATATGCAGTCAAAATGGGGCTTGCATGCAACTGTACCGTTGCCAGAACAAATTTTTTTGCCCGTAAAAATTATTTTTATCCTGACCTGCCGAAGGGCTACCAGATTTCTCAGCAATCAACGCCTGTCTGTTCAGAAGGGTTGATTTATATCCCTTCTGAAAACAATACAGAGATTCCGATCCGGATCAACCGGATTCACCTGGAAGAAGATGCCGGAAAAAGCAGTCACAACTCAGAGACAGATTGTACGTTCATTGATTTTAACAGGGCAGGTACTCCCCTTATTGAACTGGTGACCGAACCAGATTTGCGCAGTGGTGAACAGGCCTCTTCTTTTCTTTCAGAAATAAGGAAACTGGTCCGCTATCTTGAAATATCAGACGGAAATATGGAAGAAGGCAGCCTTCGTTGCGATGTCAATATTTCTGTTCGTAAATTGGGAGACAAAACCCTCGGCACCCGAACAGAAATAAAAAATCTGAATTCTGTTCGCAATGTACGAAGGGCCATCGCATTCGAATCATCAAGGATGATTGAATTATTGAAAAGCGAATCCCCGATTGTACAGGAAACCAGAAGCTTTGATGCAGCAACCGGAACCACCTTCCGCATCAGGGTAAAAGAAGATGAAGATGATTACCGGTATTTCCCCGAACCCGATCTGCCGCCTGTTGAGCTGAGCGACTCATATATAGATCAGATCAGGCAACAAATACCAGAGCTACCGGCCAGCCGCATAATGAAGTATACTGGCACTTACGGCCTTTCCACCTATGATGCATCCCTGCTGTCCGAAGAAATAAAATTTTCAGCATTCTTTGAAACAGTAGTGGCCAACCTGTTACAATCACAGAATACAACTGCTGCCGGGCTTGCCAAAGCTGCGGCGAACTGGATGCTGGGCCCCGTTAAAAACTGGTTGAATGAACATAATACAACACTGAGTTATTTTCCGCTTACCGCAGGCAAGCTTTCAGAAATAATTCTGCTGGTAGAACAGGGAAAAATAAGTTTTTCCGCTGCTTCATCAAAGCTCTTCTCACTCATGTTGAAATCACCGGTTGCAGACCCAGCACAACTTGCCTCCGTCCAAAATCTTTTATTGCAATCTGATGTTCCTGAACTGTCCGCAGTAATTGACGGCGTCCTTGAAAAAATGCCCGGCAAAGTAGCTGAATTCAGAAAGGGTAAAAAAGGATTGCTTGCTCTTTTTGTGGGAGAAGTGATGAAACGTACAAAAGGCACGGCCGATCCCGGGTTGGCAAATGAATTACTGTTAAAAAAATTACAGGAAAAGAACCAACGCAGCGATTGATATGCTGTTTTTTCTTATGGTTGTACCACCCTTGCCACATGTGACAAAAATTACGTGAAAACAGAAAGAATCTCAGCATGTTGCACCCGACTGAATCCACGAATAACGATCGGGCATCTATTAACGAAATAAACCGACACTTGTGTGCCTGATGAATGCCCGTTGCAACACTGCTTTTTTTGCCCGTTAATTCAGCGGAAAAAGAGGAAATTTGTGGTCTCATTTCTTCAAGTGATGATCAAATAATTGAAGTAATTAAACAACAAAAAAACACACATGAAAAAATTTTTTTTATTGATTTTGCCGGGCGCCCTTATGTTTTCCTGTAAAGGGAAAACGGATGAAAAAAAGCTCGAAGTAAGCGGCGTGATCAATAATAACCCTGCTGGCATGATTTACCTGGAAGAACTGCCCATGACCACGATGGAGCGGATTGTGGTGGATTCTGTAAAACTTTCGAAAGACGGAACCTTCCGGTTACAGGCAGAAACCGGAGAAGCACGGGTTTATAACCTTAGGCTGGATCAGAATATATATCCATTTGCCACTCTGATCAATGATGCCGGAAAAATTGTTGTGAATGCCAGTTTCAGTAAAGAAAATAGCCAGTTTCCGGACAGCTATGAAGTAAAGAACTCTGCTGCCAGCCTGGAAATGAAGGAGTACATCAGCACATTTAACAGCAACCTGCAAAGTATTGTTGCCAGTGCGCAGCAGGCCGATAGCATTCAGAAAGCATCGGGAGCAGACAGCCTTCTGGCTGTACTGAAATCCAGATCTGAGCAACTGGCTGAAGAAACCCGCACACTTACATTTCAAACATTAAAAAAGGGAAGTAACCCTGCACTATCTATGTTTGTTTTAGGATATTACCAAAGTACATCCAACTATCCAGGTTCATTATTGAAAGGATTTTCAGAAGCGGAAGTGAAGCAATTTGTAGAAGAAACAGCATTGAGGTTCCCGCAGCACCAGGGTGTCATTTCAATCAAGTCAACCTTAAATGCGGCACCAAAAGGATGGGTGGGTCAACAGGCGCCTGAAATTTCATTACCAGATCCTTCCGGAAATGAGATCAGGCTTAGCTCATTCAAGGGCAAATACGTATTGGTTGATTTTTGGGCCAGCTGGTGCCGCCCCTGCAGAGAAGAAAATCCAAATGTTGTGCAGGCATATCAACAATTCAAGAACAGGAATTTTACCATTCTTGGGGTATCTCTCGACAGACCCGGGCAAAAGGAGCAATGGGTAAATGCCATTATGCAGGATAAACTCACCTGGACACATATCAGCGACTTGCAGTTTTGGAATAGTCCCGTTGTGCCCTTGTACAAAATTGAAGGAATCCCCTACAACGTCCTGATAGACCCCCAGGGAAAAATTATTGCCGAATCATTGAGAGGGGAACAACTGCTCCGGAAACTGGAAGAAGTTCTTCCCTGACTTATTTCAGCAATAAAAGAAGAGGCTGCCCTGTCCGGACAGCCTCTTTTTCTTAATTAAGATTCAGTGATTAATTATCCCAGAATACTTTTTCACCCAGTGATGCCTTTTGACCCGGCATATTGGGGTTCGAATTCACTTCTAACAAGGGATAGTAGATCGTTGTCGGGATGAAAGAAAGTACAGCTCCTGACACGGGTGTCAGAACCGGATATCCGGTTCTTCTCCAGTCATTGTAAGGCTCCAGCGCTACACCATAACTAGCGATATATTTTTCGTCTATGATTTGCTGCAGTTGCTGTGCTGTCGTGCCACTTAATGTGCCGTAGCTTGCGATATAAGCACTGATATCGCCGGCAGCAACTCCTGCATCCTGCATGGAAGCAGTGATTCCTGCCTGGAAAAATGCCTGTGCAGAACCAGGTGAACCAAAACGGAGAGCTGCCTCGGCTCTAATGAAATTATACTCAGCAAAAGTGAGCATTCGGATAGGAGCCGCACCTGTATAGGCATTATGATTTGCAGTTACATCTGTTATGGCTCCTGAACCATTTGTGACCAGGGCATTCTTAATTGGTCCGCCTCTCAGATAGGTATGCATTCTGGAAAAGTTAATGCTCTGCGGCTGACCTGGAGTGGCACCCACATAGGGTGATGCAGGCGTGGGAGTCGCAGTATACGGGAAAGGCGTGAAAAAGAATGGCCGGCGGGGATCCAGTTTGGCATTCATCATGTTTACAAGAAAACTGTTGGGGAAAAACTGGCTAAGCCTTCTGACTTCAAACTGATGAATGGGATTTTGAGCATTGGCTGCATCCACAAAAGCCATCTGAAAATTTTCACTGTTGGCTGCAAAAACCGGCGCTGCACTGTTAATGATCCCGTCAATTCCTGTTTTGGCAAAGGTTGGGTTTATTTCACTGTAGTGCAGGTACAACCGCATTTTCAGTGTATTGGCAAACTTTTTCCATTTGTCACGGTTGCCGCCATAAATTGTTTCATTCGTAGCCGGCGATAAAGCAGATGATGCAGCATTCAGGTCTGCCACACCCTGATCTATGAGTGTAAATAATTTGGGATAGATTGTTGCATCATCATCGTAGTGCGGAAAGCGATTTTCAACCCCTAAATTAGCCTCAGTAAATGGTACATCACCCCACATATCCACAAGGTGATGATAAATCCAGGCCTTGATAATCTTGGCAATTCCTGTGTACCATGGACTGGCAGATCCCTTAGAGATGATGTACTCGCAGTCCATCAGCATATTAGCGTAAAAGGTACTCCACAGATTATTTACATCCGTGCTTTGTATATTGTACTTCTGGTATTCCAGGGTTTGCGTACCGGCAGCTCCCTGACCGGAAAACTGCTGTGTCCAGAGTGAGGTATAACGGTGCAGGTCGCTTCCCCCGGTAAAACCCACATTGGTAGTAATGCTGGTGAGCACTGTTTGAATCGGGGCTTCGGTCAGCACGTTGGGGTTTGTGTTTACATCCAGGCTCCTGCTGCAGGAACTAAAGAGTGCGGCCCCGGCTGCTATTCCCATCAGATATTTTAATCGTATCATAGTTGAGTCTTTATTTGAAATTTAGAAATTAATTTTTGCAAAAATCCCCACATTTCTTGCACTTGGAGCTCCATTAAATTCAAAGCCCTGTGCATTGCTTACACCCAGTACATTATTTTCAGGATCGAGGTGCGGGTAGTTTTTGGCTCTCAAAAACAGGTTTCGGCCATTGATACCAAATTCTGCACCACCGATAAAGATTTTATTGAACAGGTGTGCCGGTAGTTTGTAACTCACTGAAGCCTCGCGGATGCGGAACCAGCTACCGTCAAACACATAGGTTTCGCCTACGCCGAATGCAAACATGCTTCCCCAGTATTCCAGTGCTGTTAATTTGACGGTATTCTTAGTAACACCATCAGGACCTACTCCATCAATTATATACGGTTTATTGGGAGAGCCATCCGGGTTGAAGCGGGGATATTCTGCAGTTTCTGCTACGGCACCCGAGCGTCTCAGGTCGCCGATATTCCGGCTGAACACATCACCACCCTTACGAATGTCGAGCAGGAAGGAAAGGTTGAATCCCTTCCAGGTAAAATCATTGTTGATCCCCAGCAACCAGTCGGGGTTGGTATCCCCAATTTGAGCATTGTCTGCAGCCAGTACAGGTTGCCCGGCAGCATTCAGCCAAAGTTCGCCATTTGCATTGCGGCGGAAATAAGAACCAAATAGAATTCCATATGGCTTCCCGGCTTCCAGTCGTACATTGGGTGTGGTAAAGCCTGCCAGTACAATATTGGGAACCCCGTCTTCAAGTTTTTGAACCATTGTCCTGTTCTTCGTAAAGTTGAAAGACACATCCCACAAGGTAGTCTGTGTCTTGATCGGCGACAGGCGCAGAAGGATTTCCCAGCCTTTTGTCTGCAGTTCCCCGGCATTGGTTGAATAACCCGTGATGCCCGATGAAGGTGCTGTCGGTACGCTGAAAATTACATTCGTACTGTTTGAAATAAAGCGGGTTACTTCCACTCCAATCTTATTCTTCAGAAAACCCATTTCTACTCCTACCTCATAGCTGGCAGTAAATTCCGGGCTCATACCCGGATCTCCGGCTGCATTACTATAAGTAAAACCGGGTAGGCTGTTAAACGGAAAACTGATGGTGGGTCCAAAACCATCTGCTGCACCGGCTGTGCCAAATGTTACAGGATTATTGGCATAAATTCCTGCTTCTTTTCCCACTTTGGCATAGTTACCAAACAGCTTGGCATAGGTAAGCCATTTACTGTTTCTCAGTTCAGGAACTGCCTCAGTAAGGTTGATAGTGCCGGCAATAGCCGGGTAGAAATAGCTGTTGTTTTCTTCGCCAAAAGTAGAAGACCAGTCATTTCTTCCTGTCAGATTTAAAGATGCTACACCCTTGTAACTGATATTCACATCAGCATATAAACCAGCAAGGAACCCATTGAATGTTGAATTGGAAGGGTTGAAAACTGATGCGTTAGAAAGATTGCGGAAGCCTCTTACAGAAAGCTGGCGCCCGATGATCTGGCTGGCCCGGCCACCCCTCCATGCACTTTCATTACCAAGAATTAATGCCAGATTCCAGTTCTTGATATTCCGGTTAATGTTCAGGTTCAGATAGGAGTAGTAACTATAGTTGTTTGTATTCACATCCAGAATTCCACCCACACCACCCGAAGCAGTATTTACCTGACCCGATGAACCAATTTCATCAAAAGCCAGAATATGTGTATTGTAAACATCTCCGCCAAGTTTATACGTGAGATTCATCCATTTTGTAATATCATATTTCAAGTTAATGTTACCGAAAAACCTGTGTACATAATCATTCCATTTATTTTTTTCAATAGTCCACAAAGGATTATCTACGACATCAAAGTAAAGCCTGCTGCCATCCGGATTCTGGTAAGGATAATTATACAGGTTGAAACTGCGTGGCAGGAACCACAGGCGAAACAAAGGATTTGCGAGCTGGTTGCCTTGCTGTGTTCTGTTGGAAAAGCTGTTTACATAGTTTCCACTGAAGCCAACAGTCAGTTTTTCAACTGGTTTTGCGGTACCTGTGAATGAGAAATTATTACGTACCATTTTATTATTGCGAATCACGCCAGTTTCATACAGGTTTCCATAACTCAAACGATAGGTAGTATTGGCTCCACCACCTGTAACCGTAATATTGTTTTGCAGGTTTATTCCCTGCTGAAAAAAATCTCTGACGTTATTGGGGTAGGCAGTCAATGCCTCTGACTGGTTCAAAAAATTAGTGACTGTTTGTCCTGCAATCTTTGGCCCCCATGAGAACGGGGAGTTTGACTGAAACACTCCGTAGGTTCCGCCCTGGCCATATTCATTCTGGTACTCAGGATACCTGTTAACACTTGCCCATTGAGCATTACTAAAAAACTGAACATTTGCTTTTGACCTTTGGCG
>CAYYMK010000014.1:0-67130 GCA_964473035.1 uncultured Chitinophaga sp. | reverse complement strand
GATTTTTTCAAAGAAACCTTGCTTTGTTTTTTTCAACCCCTCATCGAGGTTCTCTTTTTCTTTTTTCCCGAATATTTTTTTTAAAAAACCCATAGGCTGAATTATAAAGCTAATTCACTCACAAATATTACGCACCAGGACGGCAAAAAAAATGCTGCCCGGCCGGAGCAGCTGCAATTCTTTATCCGCCATCACCAAGGCAGGCCAGTTATTTCTGGGCCAGAAAATCTTTCACCTTATCCTTATGAATCATTTGTTCTTTAAAGGTATAAGCGCCAGTTTTCGGACTGCGCACAGCCTTGATTACTTTTGTATAATTTTTTGCTTCTGCGGCCTGCTTGGGGTCTTTTTTAATGGCCGTTTTTGCTGCTTTTGCCATGGTCTGCTAGTTTAAATCTTAATGGAGAATGGTTCGGTTTTTCTATTACTGCCGGGCACAAATCCTGTGCATGGCATACCCGGGATTTATTTAATCTCTTTATGAAGGGTTACTTTCTTCAGAATCGGGTTAAACTTTTTAAGTTCCATACGCTCCGGGTTGTTTTTTTTGTTCTTTACTGTTATATAGCGGCTGGTTCCGGGCTGCCCGCTGTTTTTATGCTCCGTGCATTCCAGGATGACCTGAACCCTGTTTCCTTTACTTTTCTTAGCCATTTTTTATTGTATTAAATAATGCTGAATCAGATTTTTTCTCCCTTTGCCCTCATTTCTTTGACCACGTTGTACAGACCTTTCTTGTTGATGGTGCGCATAGCATCTGTGGTTAATTTCAGCGTAATCCACTTGTCCTCTTCGGGTAGATAAAACCGCTTTTTCTGCAGGTTGGGCAGAAACCTGCGCTTGGTTTTGATATTGGAATGTGACACTTTATGCCCTCCCACCGGTGTTTTTCCTGTTACCTGACAAACTCTGGCCATGATTGAAATTATTTTTTTTCCAAAAATTTCGGGAGGCAAAGGTAAGGAAAATACCCCAGATTGTAGCCCCCACATCTGAATATTTTTTCAGTGCCTGGCTATTGCCCCGAAGGGGACCGCTAAAATGTTTCTGCCTCAGGTTCATTCTTTTGCGACCGGTTGAGCAAACGCCGAAACCTGCCTGGGTTCTTTTGCTGAATCCTTGTTTTCCGTAGCTTCGCAGCTCAAAATTTTCTTTTCTCCAATTTCAAATCCAATTAAATATTTATGGCATACGATGTAGTGGTACTTGGAAGCGGCCCGGGGGGCTATGTTGCGGCGATCCGTGCTGCGCAATTAGGATTTAATACAGCAGTGGTCGAAAAAGAAAGTCTGGGGGGCGTTTGCCTCAACTGGGGCTGCATTCCCACCAAAGCCCTGCTGAAAAGTGCACAAGTTTTTGAGTACATAAAACATGCAAAAGACTTTGGCATTGATGCCAGTGGCCAGCCCCGTTTTGATGCAGTGATTCAACGCAGCCGGGCAGTTGCCGATAAAATGAGCAAGGGGGTACAATATCTCATGAAGAAAAATAAAATTGATGTGCTGATGGGGTTTGGCAAACTGGTTGCCAAAGGAAAGCTTGAAGTAACCGCATCGGATGGCACATCAAAAATTGTAGAGTCCCGGCATATCATCATTGCCACAGGGGGGCGCAGCCGGGAATTGCCTGCCATGAAAATAGACGGTAAAAAAATAATTGGTTACCGGGAGGCAATGCTGTTGCCCGAATTGCCCAAATCAATGATCATTGTGGGTAGTGGAGCGATTGGGGTTGAGTTTGCCTATTTCTACAATAGCATGGGTACTAAAGTCAGCATCGTGGAATTTATGCCCCGTATTGTCCCACTGGAAGATGAGGATATTTCAAAAGAACTTGAACGGCAATACAAAAAATATGGCATTGGCATTATGACCGGAAGCGAAGTAACAACTGTTGACACGTCGGGGCAGGGAGTCAAAGCAAAAATTAAAACAGCAACCGGGGAAACAGAATTGCAGGCAGACATTTTATTGAGTGCCGTGGGTGTTTCTGCCAATATTGAGGGTATTGGGCTTGAAACTTTGGGTATAAAAACTGAGAAGGGAAAAATTTGGGTTGACAAATACGGACAAAGCTCCGTTCCCGGTATATATGCCATCGGCGATTGTTCACCTGGGCATGCACTGGCACATGTGGCCAGCAAAGAAGGGATCGTTTGTGCAGAAGCAATTGCATACCATGAACACAAGTATCATCAACAGCCAGAACCGATTGATTACAATAATATACCCGGCTGTACCTATTGTGTTCCTGAAATTGCATCTGTTGGCTATACCGAAAAACAGGCAAAAGAAGCAGGCTATGAGGTAAAAGTGGGAAAATTTCCGTTAAGTGCCAGTGGTAAAGCTTCTGCTGCGGGCCATACTGAAGGGTTCATTAAAGTAGTTTTTGATGCCAAATACGGTGAATGGCTGGGAACCCACATGATCGGGTACAACGTAACAGAAATGATTTCTCAAACGGTGACAGCAAGAAAACTGGAAACAACTTATCTGGAAGTGCTGGATGCCATTCACCCCCACCCCACCATCAGTGAAAGTGTAAAAGATGCCATTGAAGCAGCATACGGGGAGGCTATTCATTTATGACTTCCAGTACATGTATTTTTGAAACGGAAAAGCCCCGGGAAGTACCCAGGGCTTTTTTGCTTGCCGTTAGTTTTAATTGGTTGCGGCCTCAGAATTTCACAAACTTCAACTTCATAGACTCCCCGTCATCCTTTTTCGCTGCAATGAAATAAAGACCGGATGGTAGGCGGCTGATGTCAACTTGCTGAATTTTAGACACAATGATCTCATTCATAATAGATTGTCCTTGCAGATTAGTCACAAATATTTTTTCCCCAATCCAGCGAGAATCATAACTCAGATCGAGGATCAGGTGGCTGACCGCAGGGTTTGGATAAATTTTGGGCTGCAGCCATCGGGGATCATCTTCGGGCAGCGGCATCTCAGCAATGAGGGGCGGATTGAGCCCTTTTGAAACTAAAATATTATGCCGCGGGCCGCCTGCTTCAAACAAGGCTCTCATTCTTGCTTTCTGACCCTTCGTAAAAAGATTCATACAATCATCACTGGTCAGATCCATATAGTTCATGTACATATCGCCGTATGGCCCGTTTCCACAAGTTATGTTGATGACTCCCGGACAGCCAATGTTGAAACCTGCCTGATTGGGTGTATCTGCTACGCCATCATCTCCGCAATAATCATCACCCCAAATATGTTTTAATCCAAGCCAGTGACCTGTTTCGTGCACTGCAGTTTTACCCATTTCATATCCTGATATGGTATTTATGGTTCCAAATGCGGGAAACCCGATTACTATTCCATCTTTCGCAGCAGCATCGCCCGGCACACTTGCATATCCGGCTACACGATTCAGGTTACATACCCAAATATTAAAATAACTATCAGGATCCCAGGCATCATCTCCCATCTGGTCTGTAAATTTCATTTTATCATCTGCCTCCCATTCTTTTACCGGTGTATATTTCCTGATGATTCCGGTGGTTGCTCTTCTTCTGGGATCAGAAACAGCAAGTCGAAATTCAATATTACAATCAGCAGCAACGCCTCTGAAGTACTCCGGGGTATTTACCGAGTCGGTATTTCTCCGCCTGAAACATGTATTTAATGCACCAATCTGGCTTTGCACCTGTTCGTCCGAAATTTTTTGGGATGCCGAATGATATAATACATGTACGACAACAGGAATCGTAATGACGGCTTCCTGACCCCTGCCCATAAGCAGATCGTGTGCATGCTCCCGGATGAAATTATCCAGTTTTGCCGATAAAAAAGACAGAGACGGTTGTTCCTGATACCTGAGGGTCTGATATTGTTGCGAATGGCAAATCTTTTGTGCGCTGGTGCTGGCATTAATAATCAGGATCAAAGCAGAAATCAATAAACCCTTCCTCATAGCTTCCGATGTTTTCAGTATGGTACGTGAACAGATAATTTTATCTGGTAGTTCATTCAGAAATTGGAGGAGGCGATCGGTTGTTCAGCCATTTCTTTTCTTCGTCACAGAAGCATAGTTACACTGCTGTACGAAAAAAAACTGCGATTTGTGTAAGGATAAATGGGATACTAAAAGAGGTGTTCCTGGGATACGATTTCAGTGAGAGAAATAATCTTCAGACAGGTTTAATACGGCTCAAATATACTTTAAATAATGAATTATGCAAGCCCCCCGGTATCGTAAATTCCCTATTACCTGTTTATTTCACCGTTTGTTTAACAGGCTCATAATACAGCAACGCTTATTTTTGTAAAAAACCTTTCTGGCCAATGAAAAAATTTTTTTTGCCCCTCTTACTGATGGGATGGGCAGCCTGCAAAAATGGTGAAAAACCAAACGGCACTGATCCGGGACCCGATGCACCCAAAATCATGAATTATTCTGTCATTACCACTTACCCGCATGATACTTCCTCATACACTCAGGGACTGTTGATTTATAACGGAGAACTTTATGAAGGAACCGGCAATTATGGTTTTTCCAAACTAAAAAAAGTGGATCTGAAAACAGGAAAAACGCTACAGGAAACTGCGTTGGATAAAAAATTTTTTGGAGAAGGAATTACCATCCTGAACGATACAATTTACCAGCTTACCTGGAAAGAAAAAACAGTATTTGTTTATGCTTTGAAAGATTTCAAAAAACTAAAGGAATACAAACTGGAAATGGAAGGCTGGGGTCTGACAACAGACGGAACGCACCTGATAGCCAGTGATGGTTCCAGCACATTATATTATTACAACCCATCAGGGTTACAACTGGTAAAAACGCAGGATGTGACGGAAGCGGGCAATTTATCCTACAACCTGAATGAACTGGAATTCATAGACGGGTACATTTATGCCAATCAGTACCAGGCGCCCTATATATTGAAAATTGATCCCGCCACAGGAGCCATAGTCTCAAAAGCAGATTTTACACAGTTGTGGGACCGCATTAAAATTGTAGACCCTGATGCAGAAGTACCCAACGGCATTGCATGGGATGCTGCAGGAAAAAAAATTTACATTACAGGAAAATGGTGGCCCCACCTCTTTGAGGTACAGTTCAGCCAGTAATTCATTTAGTCTTTACTTTTCTGCTATATAGATCACTGAACTGCATTTCTCTGCATCTCGCCATGCTTTCAGGTTAGATCGCAGTCCATTTATAAACGCAGCCATCAGGCTGCTTTTTCCGTTTTTATACTTGCTGCTTAGAATTGAGATATAATAACTGTCGTACCACATAGGCCGGCACCCTGCTAGATGCAGCCCATGCAATTCCAGCAGTTTTTTTATTGATTTTGGAGCAAAATGATACAGGTGCCTTGGCACATCATAAGCAGCCCAGTAACTCTGATAACCCTCTGCATCCGCTGATGTGTAATTAGGCACTGCAATGAACAGTTTTCCGTTGTCGTGCAGCAATAACTTCAGCTGCTTCATATATGAATGCAGATCATGCACATGCTCCAGTACATGCCACAGCGTGATGGCATCAAACGATCCGGGTTGCAACTGAAATAATAAAGGAGGCTCTTGCAGACTGATATGAAAATCCTTTTTTGCTTTTTCCCTGGCAACAGCACTTGGCTCAAGACCGGTTGTCTGCCACCCCCTTTTACTCATTTCGCAAACAAAAGCGCCGGTACCGCTTCCTATGTCCAGCAGTCTTCCGGTAGTTTGACCTGTTTGTTCAATAATCAGTTTTCGTTTCTGACGCAAAGTCTTTCGCCTGACGGCCAGGTATAATTTATTAACCAAACCCCGGTTGCTGCCGGTGTGCGAAATATAATTTTCTGATTGATAATATTTGGCAATCCCTTCAATGTCGGGTACGTCCTGTGTAAACCGGGCCAGGCATTCTCTGCATTGCCAGATGGGAAATTCTTCGCCACTCACAGAATGATCCCGGCAAGTAAACAGCAGACCTACTGTAGCAGCATTGCAAACCGGGCATTTTTGGTAGTGGATGGATGCGCTCATGGGTGTTGCCTGAAAAGAAACGTCAAAGTAAACTGAAAAAAAGTGAAATCAGCGCAACTCTTTATATGTTGGAAAATTTTGCATTGCCGGAAGCAGTTTTTTTTGATTTGCCATGCTGGATGCGGCTACCCCATTTTTCATAAAATGCCAGCCGGTAAATGTAAGAGCAAGCAGACCAGTGATAAGTGCCGCAATCCACCAGCTTGATTTTCCCGCTACAGGTCTGGTGAGTAGTTCTGTCATCTCGGCGGAAGTTTTTTCATCTTCTCCAACCCTTACGCTATGGGTTGATTTTTCTCTTATAATTTTAGATGCTCCAACAGGCTGCAGTACCAGACTGGATTCATGCGGTTCAAACCTGAACCCGGATCCCAGGCCTTTTCGGATTATCCCTACTCCTTCCCAGTGAATGACATTCCCCTTATCCAGTATTTTTTTTAGTTCAAAACTAAAATCATTGAACCGTACAACTGCATCCACCTGCGAATATCCAGATGCTGCACCCAGCCATGCATAAAAATCCGCGGGCGGTTTTCCCGAAGCTTCGCACATAATGAGCCTGTATCCGGGAGGCAATATCTGCCTGTTGGGAAAATCTATACGGGCAGGCTCTCTCTCTACAATCAGTGTCCCGATTCCGGGAAGCAGCAGACGTTTGTTTGTGATGAGGTATTGATATAGTACAGGGTACATGTCAGTTCTTTTGACTGAACGAAAATACGATACCGCCGGCAAAGTTGAAGCCGTACACAGGATACTGATTCCAGCGTTGATAGGACTTATTGAAAACGTTGTTGAACTGAGCCCAGAGGTTTACATTTTTTGTAACCTTAAATTCGAGACCGGCATTCAAATCTATAGCACCCTGTAATGTGCCTTCCGTACCATCGTTCATCCTGTATTTTGGACCGCTCCATGCAAACAAATCTCCTTTTAGCCAGAGATCTTTAATCACCAGCAAACGCATCATTGTTTTCAGTTCCAAAGGAAGCAGGCCCCATGCAGCAGCCTGGTCAGTAAGCCCGGTAAACTGGTTGTATTGCAGGGATGTGATAAGAGAAAATTTTTCCTGAATAGTGACACCAAGCTCTCCTCCAAAATTCAGCACATTCATTTTACTTTCATTCACCACACGGAAAGATTTTCCTCCAAGTCCTGTTACAGTGTCGTTGACAAACAGTGGTTGATTATTAATTTTATTGAAAGCAACTTTGGCCGAATAGGTAAAATGGTCTCCTACGGATCCTTTGAATCCGCCAAACCTTTCTTCGATCCATGAATTACGGAATTCAACGGGCATCCAAAGCCAGGGATTTTGGCCGGCAAGGTATTGGTATGATGTTTTTCGGACATAGCCGGTCCAACCGGCCTGGAAAGTGAAACGGCTGTCATTGCTGCTAATATCGGCCAGTACATTCGGGAACATTTTAAAGGATTTATTATCCCAGGATGGCCGTATACCGGCCTGTATATTGATATTCCCTGTTTCATACAAAACAGAAGGAGCAATATAATACATAGTGTTATTGATGGCTGATTTTCCTTTTGGTGATACTCTGGACAAATCAAAGTGCAGCCCCAAAAGTACCATGATCTCTTTTCCGACTGTTTTCTTCAAAGGCAGATGTATGATTGAATTGCTCTCAGAATTCTTATGATGATCACTGAATACATCAATTTTTACTTCGGGGGCATAGCTTAATCCAAAGCTGGTTTCAGAAATGTTTCGGACACCCAGACGTCCGGCAATCGTTTGAAAATTTTGTTTCAGAGAATCGGTTTGAAATATCAGGGTTTGTGGTTCATACCCATATTTGTATGTGCGATCCTGCTGCATTCCAAGGGATGCATTCCACTCCAGGTTGTTTCCAGACTGAAAAAAGCCATTCAATTTCACTTTTGTGTTGGTAAATTGCTGGTAATCTCTTTTTCCATCGGACACCACATGACGGGCATAAATATTTAACCCGGCAGTCTTCCCATCTCCAAAAGCAAAGCCTGCCTGCACATAAGGCGTCCGCAAACTTCCAAATCCTGCTTTGATGTAGTGGTGATTATCGAATGTTCCTGCTGTGTCTATATCCAGCGCCAACGGCTTTAATGAGCCAGGCTGATAGGCAAACAGCAAATTCTGATTTGGCACAGAATAGTTCAACCTGATTTTTGACGTATCAACCGGGGCCGGTGATGCGCCGAAGTTCAGTTTGGCAGTTTGACGCAATAGCGGCTTGAAACTGGAAATAATATCAATACCGCCCTTGCCCGTTGTGTCTTTCTGTGCCGTCAATAATGTACAGGCGCCAATGCCTATAGAGAGTAAGAAAAAATGTTTCATTATGTAATTCATAGCTGAATTTCTTTTGAGTTTGCTGCCTGTTAATTTTCTATCCTGCTTGATTTTGCGTCTTCTGCCTCTGCCTGTTCCAGCTTGATACGGGCCTCAGATTTCAATTCAGTATCAGAAGTATTTTCTGCTACGCTCTTGTAAGTGGCTTTTGCATTGAAGTAATCTTTTTGCCTGAAATAAATATCTCCCAGCAGAAGATAGGCCTTCGTAATCCAGTAATCATAAGATCCGGATTTATTAATTGTTTCAAATGACGCTTTTTCTGATTCAGTCAGCTTATTCAACTGAAACCAGCATGCAGCTATTTCATACCTGGCCTCTGCTGCAAGTGCTGCCTTGTTCAGCTG
Organism: uncultured Chitinophaga sp.; assembly: GCA_964473035.1. Taxonomy (GTDB): domain Bacteria; phylum Bacteroidota; class Bacteroidia; order Chitinophagales; family Chitinophagaceae; genus JJ008. The sequence goes on along the minus strand of CAYYMK010000014.1, from coordinate 58,443 downwards.
CACAACAGACTTAAAGTTGTTGATCGCATCCTGATACTGACCTGCTACCTGGTAAGATTTTGCGATAACCATATTTGCCAGGGTTTTGTCGTCTGCACTGCTTCCTTTGGCTGTTGTCAGTTCTTTTGCGTTTTCGGAAGCCTCCGCCCATTTTTGCTGGTTGTACTGACAGCGAAGCAGTCCCCGCATGGCTTCTAGTTTTGTTTCCTGGCCAGAGGTGATTTGTTTTAATTGCAAATAGTAAGTTTCGGCTTTTGGATAGTTTTTGAGCTCAAAAAAACTAATGCGGGCAGCTGCCAGCACGGCACGTTCTGCAAATGGATTGGGAGCTCTTTCGGCCACTGCCTCGTAGGATGAAGCGGCATGATTCCAGTCCTTTTTCCCAATTAAAATTTCTGCCCGGTTGAAATAGGCCTCTACGATATGGGCTCCTTCAGGAAATTTCCCGATGTAACCATTGTATGCCTCCAGTGCTTCTATGAGTTTTTGCTCATCATGCCACTTTTCTGCTGCGGCCCAGGTCAGTTCATCTTCTGTATTAGTGCTGATCGGTTTTCCAATTTGCCGCATGTATGCAGCATATTCATCAGGCTTGCCCTCGTCTATATAAATAGTTCTGATATTATCCAGCGCATCCGATGCTTCGGGAGCATTCGGATATTTTTCCACAATAGTTTTAAAATGGCTCAGGGCTTCCCCGTTCTCATCAATATTGAAATAGGCAGTACCCAGCTTCAGATATGCCTGCGGACCGTAGCTTGAATTTTCCGTTTGGGACGCTACAGTTTTCAGGTAAGGGATGGCTTCCCGAAACCGTTCGTTGCTCATATAGGTATTGGCAATTTCCAATTGCGCATCGGTCAGCAGCGGCGATTCGGGGAACTTCCGAATCATTGTATTCATGCCATTTATTTTTTCCGTGGGGCTTTTTACACCTGCAAGCATGGCAATCTGAAATGTGGCATAATCTTCTGAAGGCCATGAAAGCCTGATTGCATCCTCATACATCGCTTTTGCCTTATCATAGTTCTTCATCATAAAGTAATTGTCGGCGGTACGCAAATAAGCATCCTGAGAAAAAGCATCAGTATTCAAAGCGGGAACTTTTGCAAGTGGCTCAAAAAAAGAAACTGAAACTTTGTAATTTTCTTTTCTCAGGTAAGCGTATCCGAGATTATAACGGGCATTCACCGGGTTAGCCTCACCCGAAACGGGGGCGCCTGCATCCAGGTAGGCATGAAAATATTTGATGGCCGAATCCAGTTGCCGGTTCCTGTATCCAATTTCGCCCTTCCAGAACCAGGCAAAAGGAAGTACCTGCCTGTTATAGGGATCTGCTATTATTTTTGTCAGCAGGACATCAGCTTCCTGTGTCCTGCCATCATTGATCAGCTCTGCAGCACGGCCAAATAATATTCGAGGGTACACCCTGCGTGAATTTTCGGTAGGGGTGGCCAGGCTTTCCAGCATTGCCTGTGCGTCTTTGTAATTATTGGTATTGGCCAGCACATCAATCATCAGTTCTTTTGCTTCGCTAATGTACTCAGATGCCGGATAGTCGGCAATAAATGAACTTAAACTGTTCAGCGCTTCGTCCTGGTATCCCAATTCATATGAAAGTTTTGCATATTGGTACCTGGAAATTTCTTTCTGCTCAGGATTGCTGCTGTTTGTTGCACAAAAAAGAAATGCATTACGTGCATTGGATTTCTGCCCTGTTTTCAAATAGGTATCACCCAGCAGATACATGGCATGCTGGCTAAGTGAATCATCTTTTCCGCTCAGTTGTTTGAAGCCATCAACAGCTTTTGCATACTGGTTCATCTGGTAAAAACTATAGGCCAGTTCATAGAGGTCTTCTCTCCTGATTTTTTTTGATCTGGATGCATATTCTTCCAGATATGGAAGTGCTTTGGCATATTCCTTTTTCTCAAAATAGGCATGCCCGATCAGCTGCTTCAGCTCCGTATCATAATATTGCGTACTGCTGCCGGTTTTGAGCAGTTCTGTAATGTAGGATATGGCTTCATCTTTCTTTCCCTGAATGTAATAAATCTGGGCAATGTAATAAGGTACTACGGTTCCATATTCCGGATGCTTCTCCACCTCCCTGAACGACAGCAGGGCATCGCTGTATTGCCGGTCACGGAAAGCCAAAAAACCGTAATAATAATTCGCAGCCATATAATTAGGATCCTCCTCAATGCCCCGGATGCTGCTGAACAGTGGTTTTGCTTCCGCAAACCGCTGCAGGGTAAAATATGAATACCCCTGGTGAAATTTCATATCTGCAATTTGCCGGATGCTCAGATTATTGATACTGGTTCCGTCGTATTGGCGGATGGCTTCCGGGAATTGTTGTTTGCGGAAATAATATTCACCGAGATGAAAACTCATCATCTGAACCCGGGGGTTATTTTTTTCGACGTCAATAAAACGTAATGCTTCCTTCTCTGCCTTATCCTCATTTTGTAACAGGGCACATACGGTCGTATAATATTTTATTTCCTGGACAGTCACCGGATTGTTGGCCCTGTTGGTTTCCAGAAGATCCTGGCTCAATTCCTTTAGAAGGGGAAATGCCAGTCCATACTGTTCTTTTTGAAAATAATCCCTGGCCTCTTTGAATTTTGACTCCGGGTCAGTATAGTATGTAGTCTGCTGGGCAGATGTCATAAAACAGAACAGGAAAACGGGGGCCGCTGTAAGCAAATACTTCATGAAAGGTGGGTCTTTAAACTGTTGATCGGTAAACGATGCGAATATTCAAAATATTTCTGCTTAACCCAAACATCATTCCAAACAACTGTGGAAAACTGAGAATACAGGAAGGCTTTAACATTTTATTACTGATTGGGAGAACAAAACACCGGATACAGCGGCGACACAATTGAGCTATTTTGAGTATTATTGCCACAGTTATGTTCACCACCGAAACTCATGTACGGGTACGCTATTCTGAAACGGACCAGATGGGGGTCGTTTATCACAGCAATTATTTCCCATATTTTGAAACAGCCAGGGCTGAAGCGATTCGCCAATTGGGCCTCAGCTATGCCAAAATGGAAAAAACCGGGATCATCATGCCCGTAGTAGATGTTCATTGCCGATATATGCGTCCGGCTCACTATGACGATCTGCTGACTATAAAAACGATCTTAAAAGAACTGCCTCTGCATCATAAAATCGAATTTCACCACGAGGTTTGGAACGAGTCCGGGGATCTGTTGGTTACCGGAAAAATTACACTATACTTTATGGATGCTGCAGAGAAAAAACGCAGCACCATTCCTGAAGAACTAATCCAAAAATTAAAACCATTCTTTACTTAATTTTATTGCATGCTGCGAAACCCGGAACAACCAGATGTACCCCTGGATGCAACAGCGCCGGATGTGAAATCCGTTCCTGCAGTTTTATCAAAATTCCGGAAGCAGGAAAATGCCAGTTCCATCTGGATCAGGTCGCTGGCAAGCCTTGCCATGTACCTGATCATCGGTTATTATATCTTTCCAGGATTGCATTACCTGTTGCTGATCACTTCCATTGTCCTGATTCATGAACTGGGCCACTTTGCCGCCATGAAATTTTTTCATTACAAGGATCTGGGTATTTTCTTTATCCCGTTGCTGGGAGCTTATGTGTCCGGTTCAAAACGAAATATTTCACAGAAGGAATCTGCAGTTATCCTGCTAGCAGGCCCCCTGCCGGGAATGATCATCGGACTTGCATTTTATTTCCTGGGGCTGCAATCAGGCAACAGCGGACAAATAGCAGGCATCCCCTTTCAAACCATTTCGCTTTTGTTTCTGCTGCTGAACCTTTTTAACCTGCTGCCGGTGTACCCGCTGGACGGGGGGCAACTGCTGAACCGGGTTTTTCTGAATGAAAACAACTGGTTGATTCTTGTTTTCAATGTTCTTTCTGCGGTGCTGATCACCTGGCTTGCACTGTTCGGTTTTCAGAAACCTGTATATCTTCTTCTGATATTCCCTGTGCTTCTGCTGGTAAGGCTGTTCAGCGGACAAAAGATGACGGCCATTGAAAAAAAGATTGAAGAAGAAGGCATCCATACAGACATTGACTATAATGAACTGACGGATGAAGACTACTGGCGCATCCGCAACATTCTGATTGCTGAATACCCGCCCATGAAAGATATACCCCCTTCCCCACCCTATGAATACAATGAGAAAGAAGAACGCATCATGAACACGATTCAAGGTCTGCTGCACCGAAACCTGCTCCAGGATCTATCTGTAGCCGGAAAACTGCTCATCCTCCTGCTTTGGCTGGCAGCCCTTGCCACTCCCTGGCTTTTCAAACTGGAAATGAGCCAGTTTCAGATCAATGATTTCTATACCCGGTGAACATCCGCCCGCCAGTTTTTAACAGCCAGTTTGATTTCCTTTTGAGACAGTTTTTCTGTTACGGCCCGAATAGCCAATGACGGCATTTCTTCATCACTTGCAAAACGCAGTGCAATGATCTGCCATAGGCTTATTTGCTTGTCCAATGGTTTGCCTGTTAGAATAAAATGGCGAAAATTTTCTTCTGCCCGTATAGCCCTGTCCTGTGCTTTTAACGCAAATACCCTGGCATACCAGAACAAGCCTGATAATGCCAGGAATGCAAGCACAAATAAAGCAGCTGATAAAAAAGTGTGCTCATCAGCCTTCACAAGATTTACGATACTTGCAACAAGACCTGATAAAATGAGCAAAAAAGTAACACCATGATATCCGCCTACAAGACGCACATGGTTCTTAAAATTTTGTTTGTCCATATCGATTGATTTTAGTTTTAACAATTTTGTTCAATTTCTGAATCGGAGTTGAACCGGGCGACATGCCTGGCATAGGTAATTCAGGGATCAAGCCGGTCACTTTAATTCATCCAGCACTCTGAACATTTTATTGACCACACCTGATGTTTTACCGCTGTAATTATTGACCAGAAAAGAAAAAATATACTCATTCCCGTCTTTTGCCTTGTGATAACCGCAAAAACCTTTCACATCGCTGATTGTGCCGCTTTTCATGGTCATTCCATTATATTCCGGCAGTGATTTAAGAAAACACGGAAACCAGTCTTTTGTTTTAGCATATTTCAATATTTCTACCTGCGCATGGGTAGTAACCCGGTTGAGAGGTGAAAGACCGGAACCATCATAAATATTCAGTTCGTCTTCATTTAAACCCCTTTCTTTCCAGAATTTCTTTACAATAGCCACTCCGCTATCGGTAGAACCAAAACCCTGCTTTTCGCAGGCAAATGTTTTTATTAATGCCTCGCCATAGAGGTTGATGCTTTTTTTGTTGAACCAGTAGATGATGGAGTCAAGTGAGGGCGAATAGTGGGTGTGTAAAGTATCCTTCATTGCACTTATTGAATAAGGATTACTGATGGGATATTCAGTAATATTTCTTTCCCCATTGTACAAACTCCTTTTCTCTGCATAGTCAACAAATGAAAGAATAAAAGTATGTGCCGGTTGATCATCAGAAGCTGAGATCGTAAACGTTTTTACCCCCGACGGAACCGTTCCTTCGATAACCGATTTTCTTTCACCAGGAATAAAATAAACGTAAGCATTATCTCCGCTGCCTTTTTTACCAGTTTTACAATAGTTCCGGTATCGTTTCCAATTTGCTGTTACAAGAGTATCTATTTCGGTATCATCGCCCTCTTTTATCCCTGGTCTGAAAACGATATCCAACTGGTTTTCTCTCCAGCTAAGCGTTTTGGAAGCCGCACCATAATAGTTTCCTATATCCTGATATAGCCATCCATCAGGCACCAAATCCTTTTGCTTGTTTTGCAATATAATATTCCAACTCTTCACAATGGTATTTTCAAATTTTGATTGGAACGACTTTAGAATCGAAGAAAAAATGATTGTGTCAACTGTACTCTGATACCTCCAGCTACCGAAAGTTGGGTCGCCATAATTTTCAAGGACGTAGATTCCTCCTCTGGCCGAAAAAAAATGTGTTTTATATCTGTACTCCTTCCCCAGCAGCTCAAAAGCCGTCACGCTGGTAATGATTTTTTGTGTGGAAGCCGGTGCCAAACCGACCTGCCCATTTTTCTCAAAAACCAGCTGTCCGGTTTTGGCATCAACCACATACAGCGAACTGATCGCATGCCTGAGCTGTTCCTCATTTTCAAAAATTGAATAAGCCGCTTGTAACCTTTGGGGCAGTGCCTGGCCAAAGGATACAGCAATCGATAACAGGTAAACAGCAAGTACCAGGAAAACTTTTTTCATTCTTTAATGGTTATAACTTTGCAGCTGCCTGCCGGCAGACCGGCTCAATTTACTTCATTTCGTTTTAATCAATTCGTTCATGAGTTTCAAACCAGTTCTTGCATCTATTATCACTATTGGTGATGAGTTACTGATCGGTCAAACCATTGATACTAATTCTGCTTTTATTGCACAGGAACTGAATAAAATCGGGGTATGGGTACACCGGCGTGTTGCAGTGGGCGATGAATACAACGAAATCTGGCATACCCTGGAAGAAGAAGAAAACCTGTCTGAAATCATTATCATCACAGGTGGCCTGGGGCCCACATCTGACGACATTACGAAACCATTGCTCTGCAAATACTTTGGTGGCCAACTGGTGGTACATGAAGAGGTGCGGACTCATGTACAATATCTGCTTGAAAAAATTTACCAACGCCCGGGCCTCATACTGGAAAGAAACCTGAAACAGGCAGAAGTACCGGATGTATGCACAGTATTACATAATGCAAGGGGTACTGCTCCTGGTATGCTTTTCCAAAAAAACCGGCGGTTATTTTTCGCCTTGCCAGGCGTACCCCATGAAATGAAAGGCCTGATGAGAAATGAAGTTATTCCCCGGTTGCTAACAAATTTCAAGCTTCCTGCAATCGTTCATAAAACGGTTTTTACTGCAGGGCGTGGTGAATCCATGATTGCTGAGCTGCTGAGTGATTTTGAGTCCGCTTTGCCGGGGCATATCAAACTTGCTTATCTGCCCAATTATGGTACGGTAAAGCTCAGGCTGACTTCAATGGGCGAACATCAGAAAGAAGTTGAAAAGCAGATGGCACCCTATTTCCAAAAATTACAGGCACTGGTAAAAGATTTTCTTGTGACCAGTGAGGATGAAGCATTGGAAACAGTGATTGGAAAAATTTTGAAAGCAAATGGGAAAACGATGGGCACCGCAGAAAGCTGTACGGGCGGTTTTATTGCCCACCTGATCACTTCAGTTGCCGGCTCCTCCGCATATTATAAAGGCAGTATCATCAGTTATGCCAACGAAGTCAAAGAATCAATACTTGGAGTGAACCGTACCATACTGGCATCTGCCGGTGCTGTGAGCGAAGAAGCAGTTATCCAAATGCTGCATGGAGCTTTGTCTGTTTTGCAGGTAGATTATGTATTGGCTACATCCGGTATCATGGGACCCGATGGTGGTACAGAGGAAAAACCGGTAGGAACCGTGTGGATTGCTGCCGGAGGCCGGGATGAAACCGGCACAATCCGAATAGAAACCCAGAAACTAAACCTGCGATTCGACCGCCAGAGAAATATCAGCACGACTGCCACATTCGCACTGAATTTCTTCCGGAAATTCATTTTATCCGGGAACTAAGCTGCAGGCCCGTAGCGATTAAGCGGAAAACTTTACCTTTGGCCGAATGATTGCGGCTGCTACCAATTAGCATCTCAACAATCTGCATTTTTTAATATGTCATCTAAAATATTTATATGGCTGTCGTTGATTTAATCATGCCAAAGCTTGGTGAAAGTATTATGGAAGCTACCGTACTAAAGTGGCATAAAAAACCAGGCGACACCGTGCAAATGGATGAAACAGTGCTGGAAATCGCTACAGACAAAGTGGATAGCGAAGTACCCAGTACAGCTGCAGGTGTGATTGAAGAAATTTTATTCAACGTCAATGACGTTGTTCCAATCGGAACGACCATTGCAAGGATAAGAACCCAGGCTGCAGAAAACGCCTCTGCTGCACCCGTATTGCCTGAGGATCCATTTGAAAAAATAGTTATTCCTGCGCAGGAAGCCGTTGTTGTTGAAACGTTGAACTCCAATGTGTCAGCCAACAAGCTACAGCTATCAAATGGGAGTGCAAATCGTTTCTATTCGCCTCTTGTACTCAACATTGCGGCCAGCGAAGGGGTCAGCATGTCAGAGCTCGAACAAATACCAGGCACAGGAAATGAAGGGAGGGTGACCAAGAAAGATATTTTACAGTACGTGAATCAAAAGAAGACCGGGACTCCTGGCCAACAGCCAACACCTGCATTAAAAAATGATATTGCAATTTCGGTTGCTTCAGTGGAAACCCGGCAGCCGGCAGTCAGTAACCTGCAGACAAACCAGCAGCTCACAACGTTTACTGGCAATGTTGAAATTATTGAAATGGACCGGATGCGTAAACTGATTGCCGAACATATGGTTCGCAGCAAGCATACCAGCCCGCATGTAACCAGCTTTACTGAAGCCGACGTCACCAACTTAGTGATGTGGCGGGACAAAGTGAAGAAAGATTTTGAAAAAAGAGAAGGAACTAAGATCACTTTTACACCCTTGTTTATTGAGGCGATTGTGAAGTGTATTAAGAAATTTCCGCTGATCAACTGTTCGCTGGACGGGAATCACATCATCGTTAAAAAAGATATCAATATTGGTATGGCTACCGCTTTACAAAGCGGCAACCTGATCGTTCCCGTAATAAAAAATGCAGACCAGTTGAATCTGGTCGGCCTGGCAAAACAGGTAAACATACTGGCCGACAATGCACGGAACGGCAAGCTGAAAGCAGATGATACAATGGGTGGCACATTTACTATCACCAATGTGGGTACTTTTGGCAGTCTGATGGGCACACCCATTATCAACCAGCCCCAGGTTGCTATTCTGGCTGTTGGTGCAATCAAAAAAAGGCCTGTTGTCATTGAAACACCTGCAGGAGACAGCATTGCGATCCGTCATATGATGTACCTCAGTATGAGTTATGACCACCGGATTGTAGACGGAAGCCTGGGCGCTACGTTCCTGACCACTGTTGCCAGAGACCTGGAGCAGTTTAACCCGGAAAGAGAATACTGAATAAATTTTTCGTTCTAATGATTCTGTTGAAAAGCCGGGCTATTTGTGTCTGCAGCAAGCATTAATTTGTTCGGACTCCATAATGACTATCTCTGAATTTATACCGGCCACCCCTGCGCCGGATGATGTATAAATGATCATACGCTGCATCTTCCAAATCGCCTGGAACGACGGTGGAGCCGCAAAGTGCATTGGCAATATCATCAATAGTGTTGGAGTGACCCACCAACAGTACATTGCCGCTACGGATTGATTTTATCTTTTCAATCAAGGCGGCTGTTGAGTCTTTCCTACTACTGTACAGGTCAATGCGTAAATGTCCGGCATAATCACTCAAGGGCTGTGCTGTTGCAATGGTTCGTTTGGTATTCGTAGAAAAAAGATACCTGATATTTTTGTTTTTAAGTTTATCCCGGAGTGCAAAAGCTCTTTTTTTTCCAGCCTCAGTTAAAGGAGGGTCGTTTGTCATCACCTGCCCGGAACCTGCAACCGGAACGGCCTTTTCTGCATGGCGAACCACATAAACAGTGTTTCCACAGGAAACCAAAAACAGGGAAACACTCAGGAATAATATGCGCATACTTTTTTTTAACAGGGTAAAAGTAAACCATATTTTACTGGTTTCCGTCTTTTTTGTAAATTAGAAAATAGAATCCGCTAATATGAAGTCATTATCCGAAACCTGGTTTGCCGAAGGCCGCATTGATTTCGAGCTGAAAAAATACACCCTCCTTGCCTACCTTCAGGAAGTAAACAGCTATTTTCATGAGCACAAATTATATCCTCAACTGGCAGATATTATATTTCATTACAACAACATTGTGGCTTTCAGGGAAAACAAGAAGTACCTGCAAGAGCATTTTCCAAAAAAACTATCCGGTATACAGCTGGAAAAACTGCAAATGCTCTACGAACAACTGATGGAAGATGACGAACTGATGCAGGAACTGGAAGATATCATCCAGTACTCAGCAAGCCGGATGAAGAAAACTATTCACACTGGTGCGGAGCTGTATGAATTTGTAGAAGAGAAACTCCATATCAGCCCGGTCGGACTGATTCCACTTGATACCCAGGAGGGCTATTTTTTCCTGAGCAGCGGAAATAGAGGCAGCACCAGGGTTTATCAATACCGGCTTTCTTTCTTTGAAAAGCATGACGAAAAGTACAGAAGTATGAAAACAGCTTTTATTGACAATTGGATTCGCAGCATCAGCAATACCTATGAACATATAAAAGCGGAATTGATCAAACAACAAAAAGCATTACCCAATCCTGCTGTTTATTCTATTGAAACCGAATTAGCATTTCCGGTGGAAGAAACGTTGCTGCCCATTGCAAAGAGAAGCTTAGTAAAATTTATCAGTGATGCTGCTTAAGTGTTCAACTGTTAGATGTTAAGGTTATTTGAACCAGAAAAAAAGTCAAATGCAATTATGAACTTTCAGGAAGAAGGAACTATAAATATTAAACTCAAACATCAAAGAGTAAAATCAACGCTAGTCCACGAGTTCTAACCCCCAATCCCTGCCTTTTTTTATTGCCGGAATTCCTTCCACTATCCATTTAGGAGGTTTTGCTCCTTTCAGCAACCAGTCAAAATACTGTTGCTCCCGGATGGAAATATCCTTTTGATTTTTTCTTTCCCGCAGGTTATGCGATTCACCGTTGTAATTCAGCATCCATACCTGCTTACCCATTCGGCGCATGGCAGTAAATAATTCAATGCCCTGGTACCAGGGAACTGCTCCATCTGCATCATTATGCATGATCACCAGTGGGGTTTTGATTTTTGGAACATGAAATAAAGGTGAGTTCTCAATATAGAGGTTCGGCTTCTCCCATAAAGTGGCGCCGATACGACTTTGTGTTTTTTCATACTGGAATTGCCGGTTCACCCCGCTTTCCCAGCGTATGCCGCCATAGGCACTGGTCATGTTGGCAACCGGTGCCCCTGCCCATGCTGCTTTGAACATATTCGTCATAGTAATAAGTTGTGCCACTTGTATACCACCCCAGCTTTGTCCCTGGATGCCGATATTTTTTGCATCCACCCATTTTTGTTTGGCAAGGTCTTGCGCAGCACTCACAACATAGTCATAAGCACTTTTTGCAGGGTGCCCGATTGTGTATCGGATATCAGGTGAGAAGACCACATAACCCCGGCTGACAAAAAAAGAAATATTCAACCTGCTTCCTGTTGGCGTCGGAGGAATGTATTGATGCAGGGAATTTGAATGTGTTTCGTAAAAATAAAGGATCAAAGGATATTTTTTCCTGGGGTCAAAATTTTCTGGTTTATATAAAACGCCTTCTGACATTTTACCACTGAAAGCTTTCCACTTGTACAATTCGGCTGTGCCCCAGTTGTAATCTTTTTGTTGTGAGTTTATGAAAGAAAGCTTATTACAACTAACATGATATGAAAATATCATTCGTAGATTATGAGGCAACCCATGTCCGGGAGCAAAATCACGGTAAATAAATAAATTTGGAGAGTGAATGTAACTTTCCTTTACAACAATTAACTCATGCGAATTTTTGGCTTTTTTTACGATACCAGCAGGATATGCAACAACATTGATATCCTCATTAAAAGGAGCAAAATATCCTCCCCTAGTTTGTAAATACGTTAAGCCGGGCTTCTTGTCTTTTTCGTCTAAACTACGGGCTAAAATTTCATCATTCCCTGAAAAAAATCTTTTATCATCTTCTGTTTGAACATACCGGTATGATATTTTGTGTTCCCTGCCAAAACCTTTTGATAAGTTTTTCGGGTCAGCGACTTGATTTAAACTGATTTTCCAAACATCATATCTATCGTAAACATAAACTGCAGAATCCCCTTCATGCCATCCCATTACACCATACGGAGCCGGATCAGAAGGAGAGTCATGCTCTTCATCCCAAAGAGGAAATTTTATTTTTTGCGAAATATTGCGGATTGCTGTTCCATCCCATACAAAATAATGTCGGGTCTTGCTGTCGTACCACATGATGTATTTGCCAGTTGGAGAAATATACTGTGGGGAAATAATTCCCTGTAAATCTTTTTTCACCAACTGCCTGCTGCCGTTATTTACATTAACTGCATAAATATCTTTTTTGGTGTTTCCCGCCCATTGGCTTTCGATGCGTTTGCCAAAATCCGTCACACCAACAAACTGGTCTCCGTCACCCTCCCTGGCAGGGTATATAGTTGGCAAATCAACCGAGCCTAATTGGTGCAGCTCTTTTTTATCCAGATGATAAACAGCGAGATAATTTGTTTGCAGGTCTCTTTGCAAGCGGAACAACTGAGCCGTTTGTAAATAATCGTCATTGTAATGCCAGATATCCATCTTGACCTGGTCCATTTCCACCAAGGAAGTATCTTTCGGGGGTTGTATAGGAGCCGTTCCAAAAAATAAGCGATTTCCTGATTTGCTAAAGCTCAGATTGCCATACTCACTGATGGTCATACCCAGTTTCATACCTTCCGAATTTTTATCAGCCAGTAAAACTGCACTGTCCATTCCGGCTTTGTAATACCAAAGGCGGTAATATTTTTGTAATTCTTTCGGGCGGGCATCCCGCTCTGCAAGGTAGGCCACCTGGGAGCCATCTTCAGAAAAAACGAAATTTTTAAATTCGTTGCCTCCCCTGCTCAATATTGTAGTTCCGGCCTCTTTCAAATCCAACAGGATTACTGCCGGTTTACTGAGTGAATCTTTTGGATTTTTGGCCTGTTCAATCAGCAACTTACCCCCCGTTTTACTGAAATAATATTCCAGCACATTATTAAAAACATTCTGCTGACCGTTTTCCAGGTTTCTCAAAATAAGGTCTGTACCGGTATCAGCAGGGCCGGATGCAGGATCATCTCCTTCTGCATCAAGCTCAAGATCCAAATCCATATCTGTTTCTCCCCCGGTTTCATCTTTTTTCTTCCTTTTCTTTTCCGGCATGATTTGTATCAGTTGCTGCAGGGAATCAATCACCTTATTCAGGCTGTCCGTAATTTTATGATCCGGAGACTCTGGTTTCTTTTTTTCGGGTTCTTTTTTCTCTATGGGTTTTTCCAGAAGATAAGCCACCCACCCGGATTCCTTTTCGGGTGTTTTATAACTTTTTACTCTTGCTGCTTTCCAAACACTGTCTTTCCCCAACTCAACGATCGCAAAAGAATCCCGGGGCATGTCGTCAGGCTTCTTCTTTTTAATTCTTGCTTCCCGGGTATCTTTGAAAAAAGGTTTGATCCGGAAAATGGCAAAACGGCTGTCTTCCGTCATCACAGCATGGTACCCGCGGGCTAGCGTTTTCTTATACTGCCCGTCGGCTGACTGTATCACCAGTTCATTATCACCTTCCTGCGGATCAACAGTATACAGTACCCATTTTCCGTCATTACTGATCATCCGTTCGCCAATACGTTGCCAGCCATCATATACAGAATGGTCAAGCGGTTTTTTCTGTCCGAAAACTAACGCTGAACTGAACAGCGCAAGGCAAAATATCAGAATATTCTTTTTCATATATTAGTGTATCATCAATGGCAACAAGTTAAAGCAAACAAATCAATCCAATCATTGTTATTTTTCCAGAAGCATTCTGATATGAAGAAAATTCTTATTACATGGGGCCTGACGATCCTTTTTTTGCCGGTTTTCGCACAAAATAGCGGTTCCATTACTGGAGTGGTAACTGATAAAAACCTGCTGAACAGCCTGGCAGGGGTCAGTATTGAAATTGCCGGAACCGGGCAAGGAACTGTTACAGATTCGGCCGGCACATTCCGGATAACGGGCATCCGGCCAAATAGCTACACGATTCGTTTTACTTCGGTTGGCTTTAGTGAGGTAATTTTATATAATATTGTTATCACCTCCGGGAATGAGCTTAACCTCAATATTCAAATGGAAGCCAACATCACCCGGTTGCAGGATGTGGTGATCAAAAGTTCCCGTCGTTCAGCCGTAGCTGCCAGCCTGGAAACGCCCCTTAGTGTGCAGCGTCTTACAACAGAAGAGATCCGGAGCAACCCCGGAGGAAATTTTGATATTTCGAGGGTGATACAAGCTCTTCCTGGTGTGAGTGGTACATCCGGCAGCGTAGGTGGCTATCGAAATGACATCATCATCCGGGGTGGGGCCCCCAATGAAAATGTGTATTACCTGGATGGCATTGAGATCCCGGTTTTAAATCATTTTGCTACACAAGGCAGTGCCGGAGGGCCCACCGGAATTATGAATGTTAGCTTCCTGGACGATGTAAAATTAAGTTCCTCCGCCTTCGATGCCCGGTTTGACAATGCCCTTTCATCTGTGTTCCAGTTTCGCCAGCGCAACGGCAACCCCAATAACTTCCAGGGCAATCTAAGGCTAAGCGCCACGGAACTGTCTGCTACTTTTGAAGGACCACTGTCAAAAAATACTACATTCCTCACATCTGCCAGAAGATCTTATCTGCAATTATTGTTTCAGGCAATTGACCTGCCGATTCGGCCAAATTACTGGGACTTTCAATATAAAATAACCCATAAACTGAACAAAAAAACTACACTGACCCTGCTCGGCATTGGCGCTATTGATGATTTCACATTCTCTGCCCCAAAAAAAGCCACACCCGAGAAATTATATGTGTTGGATGCGACCGCAGCAATTCAGCAGTGGAACTATACAACAGGTGCAAGTATCAGAAGGCAAATCAAAAATGGCTACTGGAACCTGGCATTGAGCAGAAATATGTTTGATAATGAAATTGAAAAATTTGATGAAAATGACAAGGGTAATGAGGCGAAAAGAAGACTTGGCATTTTTTCGCAGGAGATTGAAAACAAATTACGCTTTGATGTGCTTCAAACATCCGGTGGCTGGAAAATAACGTATGGAGCCGTGGCACAATATGTAAAGAGCAATAACAATAATTTCAAACGTATACGTAAAGAACTTACAGACCAGAATGGTACTGTGATTCAGGAGGAACAGGTAGTCCGCTACAATTCAAACATTAGTTTCTGGAGATTCGGCGGTTTTGCACAGGTCAGCAAAAGATTTTTTGATGATCGAATGGGAATCAGCGCCGGCCTTAGAACAGATCTGAACAGTTTTACCAGCAATGGCATGAACCCGGTTCCTGCCCTTTCACCCCGAATCAGCGTTTCCTATGTGCTGACAGATCAATGGACACTCAATGCTACACTTGGCAGTTACGCAAAAATACCCACTTATACCATACTCAGTTTCCGTGACAATGATGGAAACCTTGTGAACAATGATGCGGACTACACAGAAAGCATACATTATGCATTGGGTACAGAATTTCTTCCGTCAAAAACAACCCGCTTCACCCTGGAAACTTTTTACAAAAAATATAACCATGTGCCGGTTTCAGTCAGAGATGGTATTTCACTGGCCAACCTCGGGGGCGATTTTTCTGTGGTCGGGAATGAAGAGGTAGAAACAAATGGTCAGGGCACAACTTATGGCTTTGAATTTTTTGCACAACAAAAATTAACCAACCGTTTTTTCGGAACATTCTCTTATACCTATTTCATCAGCAGGTTCAGCGGAGTGAACCAGGCGGAGGTTGCCAGCGCATGGGATAACAGGCATCTGCTATCGTTTATCCTGGGTTATAAATTCAAGAAGAATTGGGAAATGGGATTAAAATTTCGCTACCAGGGAGGAGCTCCCTACACTCCATTTGATATTGCGGTGTCTCAGTTAAACTACCTCAGTTCCGGCACAGGTATATTAGATTATGGCAAATTGAATACAGAAAGGCTTCGGGCATTTCATACCAGTGATATCCGGATTGACAAAAAATGGAACTTCAGGAAAATTACGCTCGACCTGTTTTTAGATATCAGCAACTGGTACAATGCCAGTAGTCCTGCCTACCCGCAATTCACATTCAGAAGAAATGCAGACAATACGGTATTTGTAACTACGGATGGCCAGCAGGTTCAGCAAAATGGATCCAATGCAATTCCCTATATTTTGACAAATGATGACGGCACGGTACTTCCCACACTCGGTTTTATCATTGAATTCTGAACCCTGATTATTTTTTACCGCTCATTAACCCATATTGCCAAAGCCCTTGCTGCAGCCCCTTGTACTGGTACTTGCAGGCTGCAATATTTTTCTTTTGAAATTCAGTGGCTGGCTTAGAAAAATTTATTTTTTTCCAAAGCAGGTAAAGACTGGCCAGAAAATGATACCTGTATAACCTGCGAGATGACCGGAACACCTGTGAACTCATGTCACGATACTCTATGTTCCTGAAGCCGGCATGGGTCATCCACTGCTGAAATCTTCCGGGAGTTTCAAGGTAATTCACCTGCCATCCATCCAGCCAGTTTCGTATCACCGGATGTTCGTTATTTTCAAAAGCAGGCACAAAACCATCTGCAAGCACCAGCCTGCCTCCGGGTTTCAGCAGCCTGAATGCTTCCTGTATGAGCTTTTCTTTATCATCTGCATAACAAATACTCTCACAACCCCAAAATACATCAAAGCTGGCATCGGGAAAGTCGGTAGCAGCATAATCCATTACTTTAAACTCAACCCTGTTGCCAACTCCATTTTTCACTGCATTTTCAGCAGCCTGCATGGCTTGTCTTTCGCTGAGTGTAATACCTGTTGCCATACAGCCAGTCGTAGAAGCCAGAAAAATACTGCTACCCCCTACCCCGCATCCGGCATCCAGCACCCGGTCATTTGATTTTATACCGGCAGCCTGCATCATCACTTCATTCATTCGTGCCAGTGATTGCGGAAATGTGCGAACTGTTTCATCCCAGTATCCATAATGAATGGCCATACTTTTTTTTAAATCCCATGAATCCGCATAGGCATGCTCGGTATCCCGGTAATAGTCAATAATCCGCTGATGATAGTCACCCGGCTTCATGTAGTGTCAGTTTTTTTTCCATCGTATTAACATGATAATATGTGCAATCAATGTTGCAGCAATAATGGAAAACCCGATAAAAAATTCTTTTCCCAGGTACCTGTTTTCCTGATAGATAGCAAAGGCCAGCAGAATACCATACACTGGTTCCAGGTTATAGGAAAGGTTTACTGTAAAAGCTGAAAGCCTCTTCAGCGCATTTGCCGAGAGCTGAAAGGCAACCACTGAACAAAACCAGGCCAGTACCAGCAGCCAGCCAATATTTTCCCAACCGGGAATAAAATTTTCTGCCGGAAATTGTTGCAGATAAAAAGGAAGCAGTACCGATAAAGCAACAAAGCCGCCGGTTTGTTGCCAGGTCAGCAAAGTTTCCACATTGATTCGCTTCAGAAATTCACGGTTGTAGATCGGAAACAATGAAGCTAAAATGGCTGATATAATTCCGATCACGATACCTGTCTTAAACCGGGTGTCAAAATGAAAAATGATATATATGCCTGTCAAAGTAACCAGGCCAAGCATCAGCTCTGCCCAATTGATTCTTTTTCTCAGAATGAGTGGTTCAAATAAAGCCGTAAAAAAACCAATGGATGAAAAACAAACCAGGGCAACAGAAACATTTGAATATTTAATAGCTCCATAAAAAGTAACCCAGTGCATAGCAGCGATAAAACCAACAGCTGAAACTTTCAAAATTTCTGCGAAGGGAATTCGTTCCAATTTTTTCATCAGTCCAAAAAGCATCCACATAGTAGCGGCGGTGAACAGGAGCCTGTACCATACAATCATTCCTTCATTCAGCGTAATCAGCCTGCCCAGGATTCCTGTAAACCCAGCCAGCATAACAGCAATATGTAACTGAAGAAAAGCTTTTTTCATCAGGATTGCAAACTAAGAAAAAGCATGGGAACCAGGTTTATTTTACTTGCCTTCAGCATAAATTTTCTGGGCAGGTTCCTGCGGAAACGGTACATCATCCGGAAGGGGGTTACGAAGCCTTTTACGGTAATTGGTAAACCAGCTTCGCCATCTCAGTTTCAGCACGCCAAAGATGCCTTCCTTTATAATGCCTTTATTCATCTTTGACACACCAAGTGTGCGGTCTTTAAAAATAATGGGAACTTCTTTCAGTTTAAACCCCAGTTTCCATGCGGTAAATTTCATTGCGATCTGGAATGCATAGCCCACAAATGGAATTTTGTCCATGTTGATGGAGTCCAGCACTTTCCTGCTGTAACACATAAAACCGGCTGTTGGATCCTTTACCGGCATACAGGTAATGATCCGGGTGTACAAAGAAGCGCCTTTTGAAAGAAAAATCCGGTTGGACGGCCAGTTGACCACAGCCCCTCCTTTTACATACCTCGATCCAATTGCAACTGCTGCGCCACCTTCTTTACAAGCCTTGTATAAACGATCCAGGTCGGCAGGGTTATGTGAAAAATCGGCATCCATTTCGAAAATAAAATTGCAACCCTTCGTCAACGCCCAACGAAAACCGTGTATATAAGCGGTACCCAGGCCCAATTTTCCCTTTCTTTCTTCCAAAAATAACTGGCCTGGATATGTGGCTATCATTTCCTTTACAATTGCAGCGGTACCGTCAGGCGAACTGTCATCCACAACCAGAATGTGAAACCCTTGCCGGAGGCAAAAAATAGCTTCCAGAATATTGCGAATATTCTCCTTCTCATTGAACGTGGGAATGACGATCAGTTTTTCCATGCTGATTGAAAAAGCAACTCCGAATGTACGATTCTGCAGGCAGACAAGCTGTTAAAAATATGCACCTGCAAAAAAACGCACTACCCTTTTTTCATGACGGTACGGGTATAAATTTCTGTGAGTTTCTGTTTGGTATGCTGAGGGAAATCACTTTTCATCATCCAGTCGTAGTATTGGGGTTCGGCCTTGAGTACTTCTGATACCGGCCTACCTTTGTGTTTTCCAAAGTTGAATACTTCGATTCCATTCTCAAATACAAAGCGCCGGGCAAAATCAACCACCTGGTCTTCTCCCAGCACTTTTAAGATGCTTTCTACAGAAGTTCCCAGCTCCTGGTATTTTATAACCTGGGCCTGTAATATTTCCAGGGTAGCACGGGCATCCGCTTCTGCACCATGCGCCCCATCCAGTTCTTTGTTGCAATAAAACCGGTAAGCAGCGCTCAGCGTACGAGGCTCCATTTTATGATAAATATTCTGTACATCCAGCATTTTCCTTGTATTCATATCAAATTCCACATCAGCCCTGAAAAATTCTTCCATGAGTAATGGAATATCAAACCGGTTTGAATTGTACCCGGAAAGATCGCATCCATCGAGAACCTGTTTCAGTTCCTGTGCCACCTGCCTGAAAGTTGGAGCATCCCGCACCATTTCATCGGTAATGCCGTGTACATCGCTTGCCCCTTTTGGAATAGGAATGCCCGGATTCAAGAGTTTTCTTTTGATAATCTGAGAACCGTCTGGCAACATTTTAATTATGGCAATCTCCACAATACGGTCAGTAGCAGGATTGGTGCCGGTCGTTTCCAGGTCTATGATTGCAATGGGCTTTTTTAACTGGAGCATGGGGTCAGTAATTACACTTAAAAAAGAAAAAAAATATTAAATAAGCTGCTTTAGATGAAAATATAAAACGGGCAAAGGATGTCTTTTGTCGCTGTGAAGCAAAGATAACCAATATTTTACAAAAGAGCTGACCTGAAAAGTTTCCTTTCTTGGCCTGGTCTGATAAATTCGCATAACTTTGCCCCGGGTAAAATATTTACATAGAATTTCCGTTTATCCATTAAATATCCAGCATATGAAAAATAAAATGTACCTTCTTTTTTCCGCATTGATTCTGGCCGTTTTAATCAGCTCCTGCGCCAGCCAGAAATACGGATGCCCTGGAAATCCTCAGGCCAATTCAAAATTCAAGGGCTAACCTGAAGTTTATATATCTTATTTCCGCTCCTGTTTCTTTTTAAACAGGCGGATTTTTCTTTTTTGCCTGGCCATTTTTCCTGCCGTAAAGTAAATAGATAATATTCCAGCCTCTTGTTGCTTACCCCTTAAACGAAATGCACCCATTGGCTCAGCCTGCAAATAATTGGGCAATTCCAGTTTTTGAACCAGCCAGTCTGACGCCAGTAGTTCTGACTCCAGTTCATGACATTTTCCCAGCATCCTTGCTGTGGTATTCAGTACATCCCCATGGTATGCAATTTCTGATTTGTATTTTCCAACTTCAGATACCACGACCTGGCCACCATGCACAGCAGCTTTGAATTCAGGAACTCGTCCATACCTTTTTTCGTAATAGCTCCTGTACCGCCTGATCTGCTTCTGTATGGCATAAAAACAGCGAAGGCAAACGGCAAAACGTAACCCTTTCTTTAACGGCCAGGTGACCACAACTTCATCGCCCACATACTGGTACACTCTGCCAAAGTAACGGGCAATAGGTTCACTGATATCATAAAAATAATCCTGCAGAAAATGGCTGTATTCAAGCTCACCCATTTCCTCTGCGATATCCGTTGAATGATTCAGGTCAATGAACAGAAAAACCCTTTCTTCCTGTTTTACCTGATGGTATTTTCCCAGCACCAGGTTATAGATGGCATCCCTGCCCATTTTCCGGTGAAGCTCATCCAGGAAATTGGAAAAAAAAGAAATCCCTAAAGCAATTCCAAGAAATTCAAACACTTTTCGGGTAGCAAAAAAATCATGCAGGCTATGCGGAAAAATGGTTTCATAGGTATCAATGTTCAGCCAAATCACCAGAAGCATAATAAAGAAGAACAATGCCATAAACCAGACCACTACCCGAAACGTACGGTATAGCAGGTAGATCCAAAAATTATATCTTCTGTGCTTGCGCCTGAATTCCTGCGACTGAGTTTCGAAAAATGCGATGGCAAACCCCACCGGCAGGCTGGCAATCAGGGATGTGGAGAGCGCAATCCCATTGAACCCGTACCTTGCAAATGCATACAGTGCAAAAAGAAATACAGACAAGTATATTATATAGATATTATTGGGGGAAATGATCTTCCATGGGCGAAGCATATCAAACGACTGCTGAGTTTCCCTGCCTGTAAATGCACCCGCTTCCACTGCTGCCTGCTTTATTCTTTCTGTGTTGTCCTGTTGCATGAATAAACCTTTTTGTCAAATAATTGTCACTAATTTAAATATTATCCTGAAAACAGAGAATGAATAAATATTTTCCTATTTTTGCACAGCACATGAACTTATTTGTACATACACATCATCAAATCTTACTCTGGCAGGGTAGGCCGTGAGGTGTTATGTTTCAGACATAAAAAAGGGCTTACTCAACAGTAAGCCCTTTTTATTTGTAACGCAACAAAATTTTTTATGCTCCAACCATTAAAAATAGCAGTTCAGAAATCAGGGCGCCTCTATGAAGGCTCCATGAAACTACTGAAAGAGTGTGGAATTGAAATCAGTAATGGCAACAATCAACTGAAAGTAACGGCTGCCAATTTCCCGGTCGAAGTATTTTTTTTAAGGGACGATGATATTCCGGAATACGTACAGGATGCGGTGGCTGATATCGGTTTCGTAGGAGAAAATGTGGTGCAGGAATCAAGTAAGTCCGTTGCAGTCATTGAAAAACTGGGATTTGGGAAATGCCGGCTTTCCGTTGCTGTACCAAAAAGCGGAACAATCAGTACCGCCCATGAACTTGCTGGCAAAAAAATTGCGACCAGTTACCCCGCTATTTTATCAGCCTATTTGCAAAGAAAAAACATCAATGCTTCCATACATGAGATTAGTGGCTCGGTAGAAATTGCACCAAAAATCGGGCTGGCCGATGCAATTTGTGACCTTGTCAGCTCCGGCAGTACTCTATTCAGCAATGAACTAAAGGAGCTTGAAACGATCCTATTTTCTGAAGCTGTCCTGATCAGCAATAGCAATCTCAGCTCCGAAAAAAAAATATTGCTGGAGAAACTGCTGTTCCGAATCCGGGCTGTAAAAAAGGCAAAGAACTATAAGTACGTATTGCTGAATGCACCAAATCACAACTTAGATAACATTTACAGCCTATTGCCAGGGATGAAAAGTCCCACTGTACTTCCGCTGGCAGAACCCGGGTGGAGTTCTGTTCATTCTGTGATCAGCGAAAGTGATTTCTGGAATGTGATCGAAAATTTGAAAACCAATGGCGCACAGGGTATCCTGATTATTCCAATTGAAAAGATGATCGTATGATTAAGCTTTATAAAAATATTTCACGGGAAGAATGGAAAGAACTGGTGCGGCATCCATCCCATCAGCCTGGTGAAATTGAAAAGACAGTAACCCGTATTCTGAAAAAAGTTAAGAAAAAAGGGGATAAAGCATTGCGTCAGTTCACAACGAAGTTTGACGGAGTTCAATTAAAGTCATTCCTTGTCACAGACGCTGAAGTAAAACGGGCCGGATCATTACTGGATGAAGATCTCAAATCAGCCATCAGGCAGGCGAAAAATAATATTGAACACTTTCACAATGCCCAAATAGAAGTAGTTGAGAAAACAGAAACAATGCCCGGAGTAACCTGCTGGCGCCAGTCACTTGCCATTGAAAAAGTGGGTTTGTACATACCCGGCGGGTCTGCTCCTCTTTTCTCTACAGTATTAATGCTGGCTGTTCCAGCGCTTATTGCCGGTTGCAGGAAAATAATTCTTTGTACTCCGCCTTCCAACAAAGGGGTCATCCATCCTGCCATTTTATATACGGCACTACTTTGCGGAGTAACGGAAATTTATAAAATTGGCGGTGCGCAGGCCATTGCTGCAATGGCATACGGCACAGCATCTATTCCAGGTGTGCACAAAATATTTGGCCCCGGAAATATATTTGTAACAACAGCCAAACAACAGGTACAGCAGCAGGGTATCGCGATTGATATGCCGGCCGGGCCATCAGAACTATTGGTCATTGCAGACGATACCGCTGTTCCCGAATTTGTAGCAGCCGATCTGCTTTCCCAGGCAGAACATGGACCAGATTCACAGGTTCTACTGCTGACAACCAGTGAAGTATTTGCTGAAAAAGTAAATGCGTCTATCAGAGAACAAATAGCAGGTTTGCCACGAAAAAAAATCATTCTGAAAGCTTTACAACACAGTAAAATTGTACTCACAAAAAGCAATGAAGAATCAATTGCACTATCCAACATATACGCTCCGGAGCACCTGATCCTCAGTTGTGCAGATACTGAAGAAATATCCGGAAAAGTATGTAACGCCGGTTCTGTTTTCATTGGCAATTATGCTCCCGAAAGCATCGGGGACTATGCCAGCGGAACCAATCATTGCCTGCCCACCAACGGTTATGCGACTACGTACAGCGGTGTATCTGTGGACAGTTTTGTGAAGAAAGTAACCTTCCAGCATTTAAGCAGGGATGGCTTATTCCAA
The DNA here is from genome assembly GCA_964473035.1 of uncultured Chitinophaga sp. Lineage (GTDB taxonomy): Bacteria > Bacteroidota > Bacteroidia > Chitinophagales > Chitinophagaceae > JJ008. The sequence goes on along the minus strand of CAYYMK010000014.1, from coordinate 35,008 downwards.
ATTGGCAAAACCGGGTTGGCAATGGCTCAGGCTGAAGGTCTGGAGGCGCATAAAAATGCAATTGAACTCAGATTAAAAAACTAATCATGAAATTCAGCATAGAAAATATTGTTAGAGAAAATATTAAGAAAATGGTCCCTTATTCATCTGCAAGGCATGAGTTTAGAGGGTCAGCAAACATTTTTCTTGATGCAAACGAAAATTCTTTTGGTTCGCCCCTGGGGCAAAACTATCACCGGTATCCTGATCCGATGCAACAGCAATTGAAAGAAAAAATCAGTAGCATAAAAGGAGTGCCTGTGCAGAACATATTTTTAGGAAACGGAAGTGATGAAGCCATTGATCTGCTTTTCCGTATATTTTGTGAACCTGGTAAAGACAATGTCCTCATCTTCCCTCCTACCTATGGAATGTATGAAGTGTGTGCTGCACTTAACAATGTTGAGGTAAAGAAGGTTCCTTTGCTCGAATCCTTTCAACCAGACCCTGAAGCAACAGAAAAATCCATTGATGATCATACCAAAATGATCTTTGTGTGCTCGCCAAACAATCCAACCGGCAACAGTATAGACAGAAGCTTTATTGAAATTCTACTCAATAATTTTAGTGGAATAATCATCGTTGACGAAGCATATATTCATTACGCCCTACAGAAGACATTGATCCCTGAATTAACTGAGTATCCAAATCTGGTGATTCTGCAAACTCTATCGAAAGCCTGGGGGCTGGCCGGTCTCCGACTGGGGATGGCATTTGCCGGACAGCCTGTCATTGACTACCTCAACAAGGTAAAATATCCCTACAACATTAATACGGCTACTCAGCAACTGGCGCTTGAAGCATTGACTCATATTTCAAGGGTGAACAACTGGACAACAGCAACTGTCGGGCAGAAAAAATGGCTGTCAGATCAACTGCAAAATTTTGCATTTGTCAAAAAAATCTACTCTTCTGACGCCAATTTTATTCTTGTGAAAATGAAGCAAGCAAAAAATATTTATGAATACCTGGCTGCCAGGGGAATTATTGTGAGGGATCGTTCAAAGATCATTCTTTGCGATGACTGTTTAAGAATCACCATCGGCACCCCGTATGAAAATGATCAGTTGGTTGCTGCACTAAAAAATTACCATGTATGAAAAAACTACTTTTTATAGACAGAGATGGCACCATCATTAAAGAAGCACCACCGACTTACCAGATCGATTCTTTTGACAAATTAGAATTCTATCCGGGTGTTTTTACCTGGTTACATAAAATTGCTTCAGAATTAGATTTTGAGCTGGTACTGGTCAGCAACCAGGACGGGCTTGGAACAGCCTCATATCCTGAAGAAAGCTTCTGGCCCATACAAAATTTTGTTATGAAAGCCCTCGAAAATGAAGGGATACTTTTCAGTGATATTCAAATTGACAGGACATTTGCATCAGATCATGCAGCGACCAGAAAACCGGCTACAGGTATGCTGACCCGTTACCTTCATCATCCTGACTATAACATACAAGATTCCTTTGTGATTGGCGACCGCATTACTGATGTTCAATTGGCAAAAAACCTGGGCTGCCAGGCAATCTGGATGATCAACGATGCCGGGCCTGTCATTGAGGAAATCAGTACCGGAGACTGTAGCTTCCAATCTGCTGTTGCACTGGAAACGAATAACTGGAAATCTATTTATGAATTTTTATTATTTGACCGGCGGTTGGTTCGGTATGAACGAAATACAAGTGAAACTAAAATTCAGGTTCAGTTGAACCTGGACGGTAAGGGAAACGCCGCAATTGATACCGGTTTGAATTTCTTAAACCATATGCTCGAACAGCTCAGCCGTCACAGCGGTGTGGATATTGCATTGAAAGTAGATGGAGATCTGCATATTGACGAACATCATACGATTGAAGATGCAGCGATTGCCCTTGGAGAGGCATTTGCCATGGCACTGGGGAATAAAAAAGGAACAGAGCGTTATGGATTCACACTGCCCATGGACGACTGCCTGGCACAGGTGGCTCTCGATTTTGGGGGGAGAAACTGGCTGGTCTGGCATGCCAGATTCAAAAGAAATCAAATCGGCGATATGCCCACAGAAATGTTTTATCATTTTTTCAAATCATTTTCCGATGCAGCAAAGTGCAACCTGAATATCAAAGCAGAAGGTGAAAACGAACATCATAAAATAGAATCCGTTTTCAAAGCGCTGGCAAAAGCAATAAAAATGGCTGTGAGGAGAGAACCCGGCAACCAGCAACTGCCAACTACAAAAGGGATAGTTTGATGAAAGTCGTGATCATTAAATATAATGCCGGTAATATTCAGTCCGTGCAGTTTGCATTGGAAAGGATCGGCGTGCAGTCAACAGTTTCAGACAACCCGGAGCAGATTCGTTCAGCTGATAAAGTCATCTTCCCCGGGGTGGGCGAAGCAAGTACAGCCATGCAGTACCTGCAGGAAAGAGGCCTCGACAAACTGATCCCCTCCCTGACACAACCAGTTCTGGGAATTTGCCTGGGAATGCAACTACTCTGTGAACATTCTGAAGAAAATAACACCACATGTTTTGGCATCTTCAAGAATGTGAAAGTAAAAAAATTCGTTCGATCAGAGCAGTATTTAAAAATACCACAGATCGGATGGAACAGCATTACGAATCTGAACACAAAACTTTTTGAAGCGATTAGCCCAAACAGTTATTGCTATTTTGTACATGGCTACTATGCAGAAATCAATAAGAATACCATCGCAACATCGGAATATGGCATGGAGTACAGCGCTGCATTACAGAAAGCTAATTTTTATGGAGTACAGTTTCATCCTGAAAAATCCGCTTCTACCGGCGAAACAATTCTAAAAAACTTCTTATCATTATGATGAAATCAAAAAGCATATCAGAAAAAAGGGAAGTAAAAATAAATGGCGGTTTCATTATACCCGCAATTGACGTCATTGAGGGGAAATGTGTCCGCCTTACCAAAGGGGACTACAGCAGGAAAAGAATTTACAACGAGGATCCTCTGGAAGTAGCACTGCAATTTGAAGATGCCGGCCTCCGACGACTGCACCTGGTTGATCTAGATGGTGCCAGAGCCGGTGAAGTGCGGAACTGGAAAATCCTTGAACGCATTGCAGGGAAAACAAATCTTGTTATTGACTTTAGCGGCGGCATCAGCTCACTGAAAAATGTTGAAATCACATTCAATTCAGGAGCCTCATATGCATCGGTGGGCAGCATACCCATCCGGGATGAAAAGACTTTTACAAACTGGTTGTTGCAGTATGGTTCCGGGAAATTCATCATTGGAGCAGATGTACATGAGGAAAAAATAATCATCAGGGGGTGGACAGAAAAAACACCGGTCACCGTTTTTGAACTGATCGGGAGGTACAAAGCAAAAGGAGTTCAGCAATTTTTTTGTACGGATACCAGTAAAGATGGGATGCTGGAAGGCGTTTCTGCTGGTTTATACAGAAATATTTTGAATACACATCCCTCAATTGATCTTATCGCCAGTGGAGGTGTATCAGCGATTAAAGATATTGAAGATTTAAGAGAAGCAGGCTGCAAAGGCGTCATTATTGGCAAAGCTATATACGAAAACAAAATTTCACTGAATGCATTAATGCGTTTCTGCTGATGCTGGCAAAGAGAATCATACCCTGTCTTGACATCAAAGATGGAAGGACTGTAAAAGGAACAAACTTCCTGCAGCTTCGTGATGCCGGGAACCCTTCAGATCTGGCAGTACGCTATTGCGAAGAAGGCGCCGATGAACTTGTATTTCTCGACATTACAGCCAGCAATGAAAAAAGAAAAACACTGGCAAAGCTTGTCCGGGAAATTTCAGGCCGTATTCATATCCCATTTACCGTTGGAGGGGGTATCCGCAGTATATCCGATGTTGGAATATTGCTCGAAAATGGAGCCGACAAAGTATCGGTGAATACATCCGCAGTTCAAAACCCGTCCCTTATCAATGAACTGGCAAAATATTTTGGAAGCCAGTGCGTGGTTCTTGCAATAGATGCGAAGATCATACATCAGAAATGGGTCGTAGTAACACACGGTGGACGCAAGCCCTGTGATTTGACCGTACTGAATTGGGCAAAGGAAGTTACAGACCGCGGGGCTGGCGAAATACTCCTCACATCTATGGAAAATGATGGAACCAAAGCAGGCTTTGCGGTTGAACTGACGAGGCAAATTTCGGAGGAAGTTGCGGTCCCCGTCATCGCCTCCGGGGGTGCGGGAAAGATGGAGGATTTCGATTCCATTTTTGAAAAAGGGAAAGCTGATGCAGCACTCGCTGCCGGTATTTTTCATTTCAATGAGATCAATATTATCAGCTTAAAAAAATATTTATCGGCTCAAAACATACCTGTACGATTATGAATCCAGATTTTTCAAAAACCGCTAATGGCCTGTTGCCTGCCATTGTCCAGGACAGTTTTACCGGCACTGTGCTGATGCTGGGCTATATGAATGAAGAAGCATGGAATAAAACCATGGAAGAAAAGAAGGTTACCTTTTTCAGCCGCAGTAAACAAAGGCTCTGGACAAAGGGAGAAATATCCGGAAATGTTCTTATTGCAGTTGAATTAAGAACAGATTGCGATCGGGATACCATACTCATTAAAGCAACGCCTTCGGGCCCTGTATGTCACACCGGGGCTGATACCTGCTTTCAGGAACGCAACGATTCGTTTTCGCTGGCAAAGCTGGAACAAATTATTACCGACAGGAAAAATAACCCTACTGCTTCATCCTATACTTCATCCCTGTTTCGGGAAGGGATGAAACGCAGCGCACAGAAAGTGGGTGAAGAGGCTGTAGAATTGGCATTGGAGGCAGCTGGTAATGATACCATAAGATTTCTTGAAGAATCTGCAGACCTTGTTTTTCACTTGCTGGTGCTGCTGCAGCAAAAAAACTGCAGGTTCGCTGATGTTCTAAATGTCTTAAAACAACGGAACCTGCAGTAAATGGTTCGATTTTTTATCTTGTGATGTACAGCTTTTCAATAAACCTGTTTCGGCTGCCTGACAATTCCAGTTGATAAATACCATTGGCAATGTGAACAGGAAGCTCAATGACAGCGCTACCTGAAACCGGTAGTTGTATCTGTCCTTTCGATACCAGCTGGCCCGCTGCACTGAATAGCTGATAGGAATAATCTTCGCCAGAGCCGGCCCGGTTGAAAATGGTGATCACACGCCTGACTGGGTTTGGCACAAGAAGACCAGCACCGGCAAAACTGTGGTCAGCTAGAGCTATGATATTTGAATATTTGAAATTTCCATCCAGGTCCACACACCGAAGCCGGTAATAAGCAATTCCCTGGTAGGTGACTGGATCAGTGAACGAATATTGCTCCCTGTTTCCGCTATTGCGGCCATCCACTTTACCCACCAGGTTGTATTGGCGTGCATCAAAACTGCGCTGCACTTCATATTCTTGCAGGTCGTATTCATTCTGGCTGACCCAATGCAGTATATTATCGGTACCTCTTCTTTCGCCGGTAAAAGAAATCAGGTCGAGTGGAATAGGATAAGAAAGATATCCAAGTGTCATTGCGCCAAATGAACTGAGGCTACCGGATGTGATGGTGCCAGTTGTGGTCACATTGCCTGAGGCAGAGCCGCCTGTATTGGTCCACAAACCACCTGTATACAGTGACGAACGAATATCAGTTAGCGTAACGTTATCCATGGCCACCTTCGAGTGGTCCCAGTTAAGTGTTACCGCTGCATCACCCCCGCTGTTCTTATTAAGCTGCCAATATTCATTTCCTTTGACCTTAATGATCGGTGAGGAAAGGTTAAAAATATTGGACGTTGGTGTGAAATATTTACAATCAAATTCTGAAGAGAGTGTCAGCGATGAGATGGCAATGGTACGTAAGTAGCTGGCATCTCCTACCGGGAATGTAAAATCTGTGGAGCCAATCTTTTTGACCCAACCGTTTACATGCCTGCTGTCGGCGCTGCCGGAATGTGAGGAACCTGATTCATAAATCAGATAATTTGGAGTTGATGACGTTGCGATCAGCCCATTGGAAAATGTATGGGCGCCGGCTACGCTTAAATCAATATTCAATGTAATGCCGGAACTGTTATTCGTTTCAAGATTGTTGGTCTTGAAGGTTTGGCTGCCACCTGCTGCCTGTGCGCTGCTGCCATTCAGGTACAGTGTGCCAGTACCGGCCGACATAGATGCCTGATCATTGGTCAAATTTGCCCTGAGATAAAGGCTACCATTGTTGACCAGTGCTGCCGTGCTGCTATTTGTAAAATCAAGAAAACAGGAAAAACTGCCCCCGGTATGAACCTGAAAATTACCGGAATTTTTTACAGCTTGTGCGTTTGTTGTAGCAACGGCAAGTAAAAAAGTATATAGTAATAAAAATATTTTTCTCATTGTAATATTTTTTTAGGTTCATAAACCCAACGAGATACATGACAGTAAATTATTGTGTTGTCACAAGCCATTGTATATCCTGTACTTTTACGACATCACTGCTATTTGCCGAAGTATGGTATATTTCGAAATAATCACCTGGACCCACATCTTCAAGCAGCACGACAAATGAGAACTGAAAGGGCTGATTTCCAGTCACAATTCTTAATGTGGTTTCACCATATCTTGTAGTTGTAGTCCCATTTTTAACGATGCCTATTGATATAACCCTATTAGAGTTATTAACCGAAAGGTTTCCTGCTATCTGAAAAATAGCATTACGCTTATTTTCTGATTGATATGTTAGTTTATTGTTTGTAATTGTCCATTTATTGGGTTGCTCTTCAGTATTTGATCCCCAGTTAGCCTTATACCAGGTATTTGCTGTTGTGATGGTCACGGTTGTGCTGGTATTATTCAAAACATTCACAAAACAGTAAGGACTTTTATTTCCCATACCACCATTATTTTCAAGTGTCACATCGGCATCCCTGCCATCGCTTCTGGTAAAGTCAAATCCTTCTACATATTTCCCCACATTATTCCATGAATTACCAGTAATTGTAATGCTCAGATGGTTTGTAAAATTGGTTGCATTGTAATAAATAGCTGTATCACCGCTGGCGCCGTTGTAATAACCGCCCGATGCCAGTTGAATCGTAGCCTCCTCTCCTTTGCTCAGATTTATACCATAATTACAGTCTATAAAGTCAGTTTCTGCTACTTTAAGAGTAACGCTGTCTTCGGCTCCATGAATAAGGATCCCACTTCCGGCTGAATTGGAAATATCGGTTTCAAAAACCCAAAGTTCTGCATCGGTAGAATCAAGTAATGTATTATAAAAGCCGTCAAAGCTGCAGTCTTTTACTTCATTGTAGCTGCCGCTGGCTAAAAAGCGGATGCAGTCTTCACCATCTACTGTACCATAACTCGCCAGCGTAGATCCATCAAAATTCAGCATTTTAAAATATGTTTCAGAAAGACAACGGAACATAGGACTACCGGTCAGTCCAGTAGCTGCTGAAATAGTAGATGATCCATACGATAACCCCTGTATGGTTAAGGCATAGGGCAGGTCAATAATAATAGTTTCAGTAACGTCAACATCATTTCCAAGCCTGATCACTGAAGGTGCTTCCATATGTTCACCTAAAAATTCAATCGCCTCTTGTAGCGTAGTCCAGCTGCCTGCTTCATCCACTTCCAGTACATGCTCTTCCTGTGTATTCAAAGCGGAGCGTACATACCAGTTGCTGTTATGGGCAACAAATATCTTTGACACATGTCTTGTTAAATTTGTTGAATCATACCCGTCAATCTTGGAACTGCCGCCTGGCTTAACAACAATCAGGTCCATATAGGTTCCGTTATTCTTTACTGTTATTACAAGTCCGTTATCGGCATTTGTAATTGTGGGGAGTGTAATTGTAATATCATTACTGGCCAGAACAAAATGTTCGCTTTTTGCAAGTGTGGCATTTGCTGTTTTTGCAACGGTATTCAGGTTGCCGTTTGAAATGAATTTCCATTCTGAACCATCCCAATAATAGAAACCATATGTCAGTGACCCCGCAGAGTTATAAACCAGCATGCCTGCCGGCACAGTTCCGGTTAATGGAGAAACGGAACTAAGGCTTGTCAATGTGACACGGGGAGCCAAAAAACCTTTGTCCGTAGCTTCAAGCTCCAGCAATGAATTCGCATCAATGGTAGATGGGTTGCTTCCAATTTTAACCTGGCCTTGAGACACAAGGGCACACATCAATAAGACAGCCGACATAATTTTTTTCATAACCTGTGTTTTTAAATATTGAATTGATTATTGATCGGTACGAAACCTCTTTTTGTGACACTGAAATTCATAATTTACTCCGGCCAAAAACCACTGACCGGCACTAAATGGCCGGAATACATAAAGTGGTAATGTAAGCCTGCCGAATGACAGACCGGCCACCAGGCCAGGCTGAAGGTCAGTATCTCTTGCTTCCAGCGTCAGTTGCATGGCTGCGCCACCAAAAAAGTAGTCGCCGACACTGATGCCCGCTTCAGACCAGGTAAAGAAAAAATCATTTATTCCCTTCTTTGTGCTCTTACTGTACTGCATCTCTGATGAAAAATAAAACCTTTTTCCTTCTGCTTCCGTATTGCAAGCCAGAGATACACCTGCAAATGTGCCTGCAGAAATACCGAGCATCGGAGCGATTTCCAGACCTCCGGATTTTCCGGTTGTCATTTTTTTTCCGGCAAAAAATGAAATTGTTTTCAGGTCTTCGTAATTGTAGCGCAACTGGGTAACAAAGCCGCTGCTGGCTTCATAACTCAGTACCGGTGTCCAGCAGTAGTCCTGCCCTTTGGCCAGCAGGTTATAGTTCTCCATCCCGCTTTTAGCCTGGGCAAAAACTATATTGCATGCAAAACCAAGCAGTACAAACAGTTTATGATGCTTTTTTCTGATCTTTTCCAACGGTTCTTGTTTTTTCAAGTACTTTAATTTCTGCATTTGCCAGCCTGGACAACAGGTGCAGTTCTTTTAAAAATGGAGTCCAGTAAAAAATCAGCCTGTCTATTGGCTTCCACAGAATTACCCAGCTAAACACATCCAGTGTGTTATGGATGGCGCTCGAAATCCATTCATCTATGAAACCATTGATGCTTGATAACCCGGCCTGAAATGAAAGAACAATGGAAAGACTGGCAATCAGTAACCGGAAGGTTCTCTTTTTGAATTTCCTGAATTCTTCCTGTTTTAACTGTATTTTCTGATTGAAATGATTGCGGATGGCCTGCGATACCGGGGCCACAAAACGTTTATCCGCATAATCGAGGCAAATAAACTGGTATGTGAAAACAGCATTTCTCTTTGAAGTGAGCAGCGAATTATTAATGTACTGTTCAAACTCAAACCCCAACTGCCTTTTATACAATGGCGCGGGGTCATGCTGGTTGAAATAACTGTGAACCGTATGTTCATCCAGCCTTACGTAAATGCTGTACACATCAGCAGGAATTGAATTCTTCGGCATGGTTTCTTCAAGGATTGGATTTAAAATTCTATCTGATTTACACACAACCAACACTTTCTCAACACACTTCTAACGCAATACTAACTTATGTATATCTGCTGCCCAATCGTAAAATCCCCTTTCTAAGTAGTAATATGTAATACTCTAAGAATATTCACTTAACGAAAAATGTTGTCAGGCAGCCTTACCAGGTAAACGGGCCACACTGAACCAAAAGCGTTCAATGCTGTGCACCACGTCCTGAAATTTTTCAAAGTCCATCGGCTTTGTAATAAAACAATTTGCCGATTTTTCATAACAGGCAGAAACATCTGTTTCAGATGATGAGGTTGTAAGCATCACCACAGGAATCAGCCTTAGCCTGGGATCGTTTTTGATAAAATCAAGCACTTCAATCCCATTCATTTTTGGCATATTGATGTCCAGCAATATCAGGTGCGGGGCTTCGCTTCCGGAAAACTGACCCTGCCGCTTTAGAAATTCAATCGCTTCGGCTCCGTCCCGTACTACTTCTACCCGGTTCTTCACCTTAAGTTCCTTAAAAGCTTCCAGTGTAAGCAAAATATCTCCTTCATTGTCTTCTACCAGTAAAATCTGAATCTCATTCATAGTACAATTTTTAATTGATTAACAGTTCTGTTTTGCTCTGAAAACAATTCATTTTCCATATGAAACAAAAGACACATAAAATGCTTCAATTTCATGCATCACCTTGGTATATTTATCAAAATCAATGGGCTTGGTAATATACCAGTTGACCTGCTTATCGTAACAGTCGCTGATATCTGAATCCTCCTCAGAACAGGTGAGCATGACCACCGGAATGTCTTTAAGCGATTCGTCTTTTTTGATCATTTCGAGTAACTGTTTACCGTTGATACCCGGCAGGTTAATATCCAGCAGAATCAGCTGGGGAGTGGGTGCATTTGCGTAAGACCCCTGCTTCCGGAGAAACATCAGTGCCTCTTCACCGTCTTTTACTACGTTGAGGTTGTTTTCCATCTGCATGTCTTTAAAAGCTTCAGTAGTCAGGATAATATCTCCTTCATTATCCTCTACAAGCAAAATGTTGATCTCGTTCATAACAATTGGATTTTATTGTTTTAAAAAAAAATACTTATTTGACCGGTATAAACAGGGTAAACCTGCTTCCCTTTTCAATTTCCGATGATACTTCAATTCGCCCTTCATGTAATTCGGCAATTTTTTTGCACACAGCAAGACCTGTACCTGTTCCTATATAGCCCGCTTCATCTGTATGCAGCCGCCTGAAAATGACGAAAATCTTATCAAAAAACTGTGTTTCGATCCCCATTCCATTATCAGACACTGTAATGCCAACAAATCCCTCCTGCTGCTCGGAAAAAATATGCACTACAGAAGGCACATCCTTTTTTCTGAATTTCAGGGCATTGTCAACCAAATGAACCATACACTGTAGAAGCATTTTTTTGCAACCATGCAATTCAGGTAACTCATCCACTGTAACTACTGCTCCAGCGACTGCAATTTCTGGTTTCAGTTTTTCCAAAGCTTCACTTAGCACATCATTCATGTTTACGATTCCGTATTCATGTTCTGTAGTGTTCAGCCTTGAATATTCCAGCAGATCAAAAACCAGCTCTTTCATTTTTAGTGACCCTTTTACGGCATATTCAATATATTGTTTCGCTCCTGCATCCAGTTTATCAGCATACTTTTTTGAAAGCAGATCCAGGAATCCTGTCACCATTCGCAGCGGCGCCTGCAGATCATGCGTTACAATGTAAGTAAAGTGGTTCGTGTCTTTTGTGAGCTCCTCCAGTTTTTGCCTCAGCAAAGTGTTTTCACCGGCATACTGGTTGTACCCGTTTACTGCTGTTCCTGTCTGTACTGTCATCGGTTCCATTTGTGTATATTTTAAGCTCTTCTTTTAGGTAGCGTAAAGTGAAATGCTGTGCCTTTGCCGTATTCTGATGTCATCCAGATTTTTCCTCCATGTGTTTCTACTATTTTTTTGCAGGTAACCAGCCCCAGGCCGGTTCCAGGATAGTCTTCTTTTCTGTGCAAACGCTGAAAAGCCTGGAACAGTTTTGGCTGATCCTGTTCTGCGACGCCAATCCCGTTATCCTGAATTGTAAACTGCCAGCAATCTGGCTGTTCGTTCATCAGGATATCTACAGACGCAAGAGTGTCTTTTTTACGGAATTTGATTCCATTGCTCACCAGATTCAGAAACAAACGGTACAAGGCGCTTTGCGTACCTTCTACCACAGGCAGTTCAACCGGAGCTTTCAGTGTTGCGGATGTGTCGTTCATTACAATGCTCATATCTTCTTTAACCAGGCTGAGAACAGAAGACAGATTCACCGGTTCTTTTTTGGCTGCTTTGTTGCCCGACCTTGAAAATTCCAGCAGATCCCTGATTAAAATTGTCATCCTGTCAGCACCATCTTTTGCTCTGTGTACATAAGATTGTCCCTGCTCATCGAGTATACTGGCATATTTTTTATCCAGCAAACCTAAAAATCCGCTTACCATCCGGATGGGCTCCTGTAAATCGTGTGCTGTAATATTGGCAAATTGTTCCAGGCTCTTGTTCAGCATCATGATCTCCTCTTCTGCCTTCTTTCGCTCAGAAATATCTTCCAGCCTGCCTTCATAATACAATACTTCGCCATTTTCGTTTTTTACAAGGCGGATATTTGCACTAACCCACAGAGGTTCCCCGGGTTTTGTGCGCACCTGCAATTCATAATTTTCAATATGGCCCTGTGCATAAATAACAGAAGCCATTTTTTCCCTGTCTTCAGGGTTGAAATAAATTTGGGTGCTGATATTGCTGATGTCCTCAATCAGTTCTTTTGGTGATGCATACCCAAATAATTTTGCCATGGCAGGATTGGCCATAATAAACCGGCCCTGCGGCGTGCTTTGATAAATACCATCTGCTGAATTTTCGATAATTGACCTCAACATGCTTTCTGCCTGGTTCAATTCTTCCTCTGCTTCCTTTCTTTCCGTAATGTCAGCCCGCATTGCAATAAACTGAACAGGTTTGCCCTCATCGCTCATAATAGGGACTACTGTAACATCGCACCAGAAAAAAGAACCATCCCTGGCTTTGTTTCTCACTTCACCTCTGAAAATCTTTCCTTGAGATAAAGTGGCCCAGAATTCAGCCCAAAATTCTTTTGTGTGGTACCCAGAATTCAAAATCCGGTGATTTTTTCCGATTAATTCATCGGAGTTGTAACCGGATATTTTGCAGAAACGTTCATTTGCATAGATAATGATGCCTTTTGAATCTGTAATTGAAATATCTGAAGAATTATCCAGCGCATATTTATAATCCGAAATTTTTTTCAGCGAATCTTCCAGTCGTTTTTCATTTTGCATGCGGTCAGTAATGTCCTGCGTTGTCCCAAGCAAACCCACAATATTTCCATTCTTATCATACATAAATGATCCCTGTTCATACACAAATATCCTTGTGCCATCTTTGCGAATAATTTCATGCTCCAGTTTCATCACTCCCTTCCCCGAAGCCAATAGGCTTATCAATTCTTTCACTTTATGGCGATTTTCATCCGGAATAAAGGACAGATATCCATCCATTGTTGGATTAAATTCTTCACGTGACAGGCCGAAGATTCTGTATTGTTCTTCACTCCACTTAAGCTTTCCGGTTTGGAAATCCCACTCCCAACTACCAAGTCTGGCAATTCTCTGTGCTTCTTTAAACTTGAAATGATTCTTGAGTATTCTGCCTTGCGACCTGCTGAACGTTCTTTCAGCGAGGAACATCAATCCAATAAACAGAATAAGCACTGCAATTAAACCAGCGATATTTTGGACTACCCTGGTTTTCAATAATTTTTCATTCACTGAAAGTTCATTTGAAAACCTGGCCTTTAATGTTTGAATCATCGTACCAGTCTGTTCACGAAGCGCTTTTTTTTCAGGAATTTGCATAAATGCAAGAGCTTCTGCTTCGCCCTTACTCCTGAATATCTGCAGGCCACTGTCAAGATTGGCCAATCTTTTTTTCAATAAAAAATCAAGACCAGAAATAGATTGTCTTTCAGATTCTGTTCTGCTGTCTCTTTTCAGAACAGCAATATTGTTGCTGCATGCTGTGCGAAGTTTATAGAAATTTTTCAGGTAACTAAGATCTCCGGTAACCTGAAATCCTCTTTTGTCCGATTCCAGCTGAAGCAGGTTATTCATCAGCGAGTCTGCCTGCATCAGCTTGTTGCCTATCAGCAGATCTTCACGATAAATTTTCGCCTGTCTCCTGAAATTCAGGAAAATAATGCCGAAGCTGCACAGTACAATCAGCAATGAAACATATAGAAACAACCGCATTTTGTTTTTATACTTTTTCATAGCATTATTGACATTTTGGTATGGTGAAATAGAATGTGCTTCCTTTCCCCGGCTCCGAATGAACCCCTATTGATCCCCTGTGCAAACGGGCGATTTTTTCACAAATGGCCAAACCGACTCCTGTGCCTTCAAATGATTCATTGTTGTGCAGCCTTTCAAAGAGATTGAATATTTTGTCTGAATACTCTGGCTTTATACCTATTCCATTATCGGAAACACTGAACTGAAATTCGCCTTGCGTTTCCTCACACGCAATCCGGATCATGGGATCCTGACTTCCCCTATATTTTAAAGAATTTCCGATGAGGTTTTCGAATAGTTGCTCCAGCAGAGCCGGATCTGCATAGACTTGGGGCAATGGCCCGGATTCTACAGTTGCTCGGTTTTTTGAAATGGATTCTTCCAGGCTTACTAAGACACTTTTCAGTACCAGGCCGCTGTTTACATCTGTGAATCCTTCCCGATTGTTTCTGAATTTCGCATACTCCAGTAAATCAAGAATCAGTTTCTTCATGCGCTGTGCACCTTCCACTGCATACCCGATATATTCCTGGGCCCTGGCATCCAGCTTTTCAGTATATTTCATTTTCAGGAGTTGTAAAAAACTGCTGATGAGTCGCAGGGGCTCCTGCAGGTCGTGAGTAGCAACAGCTACAAATTTTTCCATATCTGCATTGGAGCTTGCCAGTTCATATGCCCTTGCTTCCAGATTTTGATAGAGCCAATTTAACTTTTCTTCTGCTTCTTTAAGTGCTGTAATGTCATTGAAGCTGCTGACAATTTCAATCACTTCACCGTTTTCATCGAGGACTGGCACAGAATGTACCATAAACCAGGTTGTGGCCACATTGTCACAAACCGGAATTCCTAATACAACCCCTTCGACCGGTACCCTTGTTTGCAGTGCCGTATTACAAGGGATCATATCTGGTGAAACAGGCATTCCATCAGCACCTACTAGATTTTTACAACGGCACATTAATGTAAGAAGAGAAATTTCTTCATCCTGAAGGGATAGTAATTTTCTTGCAGCAGAGTTACAATAGAGAAGCTCCAGATCAGGCCCGTGAATTATAACACCCGTCTGAATTGAATTCAGCAAGTGATCAATTCCGATTCCGTTTCCTGAAAAAATATTTTTTCCGGTAGAAACCTGGTTCATAAAAGGATATTGGTGACTTCAGAAACATTTTTTCAGCAATCTGAGTGAAACTGTTTCACTGCAAATCAATTAAAATATTTTACAGTTTCATAGAAAACATGCAAAAGATTTCAGGCAATAATGAATAACACTTAGGGTCACAAATGATTGCTTTTCTTTGGTTGCGGAAATAAAATTTTTTTGCCCGCATTTTATAATCTAATGGGAAAAAAAGGATTTTGCATTTGACTGCAACATCCGTGCAAAAAGAAAGATTGATTTGATGACCAGGGGTTCTGTATTGTTACAGCCCCTGTGCATTTGTAAAATTCACCAGTGCAGCTGTATTGCGCAGATTCAGTTTCTTCAGGATATTATACCTGTGAACTTCCACTGTTTTCAGAGAAATCTCCAGTTGCATGGCAATTTCTTTTGAAGATAACCCTTCTTTAATCAGCTTGACAATATCCAGTTCACGCCTGGAAAGGGAGTTCATGTCTGGCTTTCCGTTGTCCTCTTCAAGCTCCTGCTGTGCCAGAATATTTTTCACTTCCATGCAGAGGTATTTATTTCCGTTGTTCACCATTTCAATGGCAGTAATCAATTCATCCTTGGATGAATTTTTAGTCACATATCCCATAGCTCCCAATTGGAGCATTTTTCTTGCGTAAGCTGGCATGCTGTGCATGGAAATTCCAATGATTCTGGAACCTGGCGAAAATTTCCGTACCAGCTTGGTTAATTCAAATCCATTGACAGGAGACATATTAATATCCATCAGCACGATTCGTGGCTTTGCAGTTCGGGCAATTTCTATAGCTTCATCAGCATTGCTGGTCTCACCGATTACCAAAAACCGGGGGTCGCTGTTCAGGATAAAAGTCCAGGATTCCCTGATCAGTTTGTGGTCGTCAACAAGAAGGATGGTGATCTTTTCCATAAAGTTTCAGTTTTAATGATTTAACAAGGATTGGCTTAACAAAAGAAAATTACGAATAAAACATTATTTTATTTTCTGCCAAATACTTGTTTTAAGTGAATCTACTTATGAAAATTACTAATTTTTGATTTCAGTCATTACGTGTTTTTTGCCCGCACAATAGAACATTTCCAAATCCATATTCGTAAAAATTCTAAAACTCGTAAGTGTATCCCATTAATATTAAATAGCAACGCATTGCACTTTCACAGATTCTCTATAAAACACCGGAATCATACTCATACACTAGAAAACAGATGCTGACAATTCTTTTAATTACTCACCGGAATACCAGAATACTGAACAGCAAAATAATAAATCACAGCGTTGCCCTACAATCGTCTTATTAATGAGAAACAACTATGAAGAATAAATAAATCACTGTAGTATACAGACTACATTAGCTTTTGATACTGGCTTAGTTCATTGATATTCTGATCATTATTTTTTCCAGTCAAAAAAAAATACCTGCCAATTCGCAGGTATCTTAATTTTAATTGTGGAGGCGACCGGAATCGAACCGGTGTCCAAACATATGCTTCAAAAGCCTTCTACATGTTTATCCTGTTTTGTGGTGTCGGGAAATAACTGGAAACCGGCAACCGATTATTTCCGTAGCTGAATAAGGCTTAAGCAACCGTCACAGCCTGGGTTGCAGCATCCTGTTTTTGTTTTTAAGTCGGCGGCGGAGCATGGTAACAGAACAACCGGCTCAACGCGGCCCTAATGACTGCTCAATCACTGATCAGGCAGCCATGGCATACTGAGTATTGCCATTTATGGTTTCGTATTCAGATTAAACTGCTAATTACGCAACGCAGTACATGCTTATGCTTTCAAAGATCTATGCTGTCAATACCAAACGCCCCCAGAAAGACTTTAATCGAACAGACGTGATCAGGCTTTTAACGATGCATCGCAGCAAAATATGATTTGTCGCAGGTTCGTTCATGCTGCTTATTTTCCCCATCCAAACCAATCGTTGCCGTTTGCATACAACATAAGGCCGAGTAACAGAATCATACCAGCAATTTGTGCATACTCCAAAAATTTTTCATTGGGCTTTCTGCCGGTAATCATTTCCCACAAAGTAAACATGACATGCCCCCCGTCGAGCGCAGGAATGGGCAGCAAATTCATAAATGCCAGAACGATGGACAGAAATGCTGTGATTCTCCAGAATGCCTCCCAGTTCCATCCATACTTCGGAAAAATGGAACCCATAGCTTTAAACCCTCCTACGGCTTTATATCCTTCCGTTTTTGGATTGATTATTTTCTTAAACTGGTCCACATAAAACCGGAGTTCGGCGCCAGCTTTGCGTACACCCGCAGGAAATGCGGAAAGAAACCCGTACTTCGTAACGTTAAGTTTGATCCAGCCTAAACTGTCCATTTGCACAAGATCAATACCGTAAGGAACAAAACCCAGTTTCCCATCACCGTTTATATTAACCGGGAAAGATGCTTCGGTTCCGTTTCGATCAACGGTCAGCAAGATTTCCCTGTTTTTGTGCAACAAAAGCTGGTTTTGCAACTCATCAAAAAACTGAAAACGGATTGAGTCAATGCCCACGATCCTGTCATTTTTTCGTAAGCCAGCCTGGTACACTTTAGCAGTATCATCTACAAAGTAAACCATTGCAGGCTTGCGGGGCTCAATAAATCCGCCGTTGCTTTTACGTTTGTTTTCCGTAAGCTGGCCGAGCAGGTTGGTAGGTATCTCCAATTTTAAAATACTTCCGTTGCGGTTTACCTCCATGCTGTTGCCCAGCAAACCCTTTCTTTTCAGCCTTTCAAAATCGTTGATTTCTTCACCGTCAATAGCCAGGATCACATCTCCGTTCCGGAGCCCTACTTTCTGATACATGATGCTATCCTGCACATGGATGCCGTATTTCATGGATGAAGTGGGAATTTTTTTGTCGCCCCAAATCATCAGGATGAAAGCATAAATAACAAAGGCGGTAATGATGTTCATAATGACACCACCCAGCATGACAATCAGGCGCTGCCAGGCTGGTTTGCTTCTGAATTCCCATTCTTTCGGAGGCTCCTTCATCGCCTTTTTATCCATACTTTCATCGATCATCCCGGAAATTTTGACATACCCGCCAAGAGGCAGCCATCCGATGCCATAAACCGTTTCGCCGATTTTCTTTTTTACAAGAGAAAACCATGGATCAAAAAATAAAAAGAATTTTTCGACCCGGCATTTAAACCAGCGGGCGGTGATAAAATGTCCGAATTCATGCAGGATCACCAGGATGGATAGTGCAAGCAGCAGCTGTCCTGCCTGCAGGGCCACATTGGACCAGTTTATTGCCAGTATATTCATCATAGAAAAAAAAATCTAAACCTCTATTGGTTTAGAATGCTGTTATAGTTTAATAATATCTGCTGCAAAGTTACGGGCCTCTGCATCGCTTTCAAAATATTCCTCCAGGGTGGGTGCTGGGATAAATGGAACCTTTGCCATAGTATCTTCCACAACTGTGGTCATGTCCAGAAAGTTGATCCGGTTCCGGAGAAATGCAAACACAGCAATTTCATTTGCCGCATTCATCACACAGGGCAGATTTCCCCCTTTTACCAGGGCTTCCTGCGCCAACGCCAGGTTACGGAAAGTTTTGATATCTGGTTCTTCAAAAGTAAGGGTACTGCTTTTCTTAAAATCGAAACGGGGGAATTCGTTTTTCAACCGCCTGGGAAAGGCAAGTGCATACTGGATAGGTAATTTCATATCCGGCAATCCCATCTGCGCTTTGATGCTCCCGTCTTCAAACTGTATCATGCTATGAATGATGCTTTGTGGATGCAACACCACTTGCACCTGATCCGGGCGCAGGTTGAAGAGCCATTTTGCTTCAATCATTTCAAGCCCTTTGTTCATCAGAGTGGCCGAGTCAATTGTGATTTTTGCGCCCATATTCCAGTTGGGATGCTGTAAGGCATGTTCTCTTTTTACATTCACCAGGTAATTGGGCTTTCTGCCGATAAACGGGCCCCCGGATGCCGTCAGAATGACTTTTTCGATTCTGTTTCTGGTTTCACCCACCAGGCATTGAAATATGGCTGAGTGTTCCGAATCTACTGGTATAACGGGAACGCTTTTATTATATGCTTCCCGCATAATGATATCGCCTGCCACAACCAGTGTTTCTTTGTTGGCCAGAGCAATAGCTTTGCCGCTCCGTACCGCCTGCCAGGTTGGTTTCAGGCCGGCATATCCAACAATAGCTCCCAGCATCATGTCATAACAATCCATTGCGGCAACCTCTTCCAGCGACCTGGAACCGGCAAATACTTTTATATCCAGCGAGGCCAGTTCCTGTTTTACTTTATTGTATTTTTTTTCGTCTCCGATCACCACGATGTGGGGCAGAAACTGATGTGCCTGTGCAATCAGCAATTCATCGTTGCTTTGCGCCGTCAGAATTTCTGCAGTAAAAAGATTGGAGTTAGCGGCTATTACTTCGAGGGCCTGTGTTCCAATAGAACCGGTAGAACCGAAAATAGCTATCCGCCGCTTTTCTCCTGTACCGGGAGCAGCGGAGCCAGATTTTTTTGTATAAATTGTTTCGGCCATGTTCACCTCATTTTCAGGCAGTCTGCATACCAACCGCCCATTTTACCAGTTGATCTGCAATCTTGCGGTCATTGCTCAGCCTGGGTACTTTATTTTGCCCACCCAGCTTGCCCACAGAACGCATGTAATCAATAAATCCATTTTTCCTGACCGGGGTTAGCTTAAGTGGTTTCAGGATATGCCCGTTCACCAAATCATCGTAGTACACATTTTTTTGCCGCAGGTATGTATCCAGTTTCTGAGTAAAAGCTGACAGGTCTTCCGGAGTTATTTCAAACTCCACAAACCACTCATGATAAGATTTTCCTTCATCTTTGCTGATGAAAGGAGCCACGGTAAATTCTACAATCCGGGCATTGGTATCACGGGCGGCCTGCGACATTGCATGTTCCACTTCTTCGCCAATGACATGTTCTCCAAATGCTGAGATGAAATGGCGGGTTCGGCCGGTCACCAGCAAACGGTATGGGTTTGTGGACACAAATTTTACTGTATCGCCCAGGTTGTAACCCCACAAGCCTGCATTGCTGTTGATGATCATGGCATAGTTTTCACCGACCTTCACATTTGCCAGGGAAAGACGGGTTGGGTGATCTGAAAAAATTTCAGCAGCCGGCACAAATTCATAGAAAATACCGCTGTTGGTATTGAGCAAAAGGCCTTCAGCCTCCTGTGAATCCTGGAATGCAAAGAATCCTTCACTGGCCGGAAATACCTCTATTGTATCCACCTTACGGCCAATACAGTCATAGATTTTTTCCTTGTAAGGTTCAAAATTCACCCCTCCCTGTACCATGACGCTGAAATCAGGAAACAACTCACCTATTTTTTTCCCACTCTTATTGATCAGGGCGTCAAAATACATTTGCACCCAGGGTGGAATGCCACTGATCAACGTCATATTCTGCTGTATGGTTTCAGTTACAATGCGGTCCAGCTTGATTTCCCAATCCTCAATGCAATTTGTTTCATAAGTGGGCAGTTGGTTGGTGCGCAGGTATCGGGGCACATGGTGATTGACAATGCCGCTCAGCCTGCCGGTTGGGATGCCCCCCAACCTTTCCAGTTCAGGAGAGCCGGAAAGAAAGATCATTTTCCCGTTTGCAAAGCGGCTGTTGCCCGTTTCTGCCATATAACAAAGCAGTGCATTCCGGGCTGTGTTGATATGATTTGGAATGGAGTCTTTGCTGATGGGTATATACTTTACCCCGCTTGTGGTGCCGGAGGTTTTGGCAAAATAGAGTGGTTTCCCTTTCCATAATACATTATGCCTGCCTTCCTTTATTTTGTCAATCCATGGCTTTAATTGTTCATAGTCACGGATGCTGATAGCCTGTTTGAATTCCTCATAATTATTTACCTGTAACAACCCAACCTGTTTCCCAAATTCGGTGCTGCGGCCGGTTTTCAAAAGGGTTTTCAAGATTGCCTCCTGGTCTTCTGTAGCTGTTGCCATTCCTTTCCTGATACCTTTATATATATATGCAGCAAAGGGCCTGGCTAAAAAAGACTTGATTTTCATACACAAACGATGTTCCCGGCTAACGGGTTACAAATATAACGGAAGCACTGTCAAAAAAGGGTGAAAATCAACATTCCGGCAGGGATTTGTACGGACCGATGGCTATAGATAATTCTTTGATTCCCCGTTTGCTGTTCCGTTTTTTCCCCTTACCTTTGCCTCCCGATTTTTTCAGGATTAATACCAGAAATTATGATAGCAGTAGTGAAAGTTGCCGGTCAGCAATATAAAGTAGAAAAAGACCAGACCCTTTTTGTACCCCGCATTAGCGGAAATACCGGAGATACCATCAGCCTGGAAACATTACTCGTGGATGCCGATGGCAAACTGGCTGCCGGAACCGGGGTAACCGCCAGTGTGCAGGCAGAAATTATGGAACACCTCGACGGCGATAAGGTTATTGCCTATAAGTTTAAAAGAAGGAAGGGATTTCATAAAAAGAAAGGACACCGCACAGCTTATACAAAAATTAAAGTAACCTCAATTCAATAACAAAAGACCTTACCTTGTTCCGGTTTACATTCATCATCCGGAACAGTTGGGCTGGAAATAAAATTTTAAAACAATGGCACATAAAAAAGGTGAAGGCAGTGTAAAGAATAACCGCGACTCACAAAGCAAACGCCTTGGTGTAAAAATATTCGGCGGGCAACCTGCCATTTCAGGTAATATCATCGTGCGCCAGCGTGGCACCGTATATCAT
Source organism: uncultured Chitinophaga sp. (assembly GCA_964473035.1). Classification (GTDB taxonomy): domain Bacteria; phylum Bacteroidota; class Bacteroidia; order Chitinophagales; family Chitinophagaceae; genus JJ008. Next base: position 13,233 of record CAYYMK010000014.1, on the reverse strand, counting down.
CCCGGAAAAAATGTGGGAGTAGGAAAAGACTTCACACTCTTTGCGCTCAGCGATGGTGTCGTTGAATTTAAGAAAGGAAAAAGTAACAGGACATACGTTTCAGTCATCGAAACCGGCGCCTGATCATTTCCCCTGTTCATAACTTTGTTGAAAAAAAATTTGGGTAATGTAAAATAATTATTACTTTTACGATCGTTAACCCATTTTTACTAACCTTAAATTCAAAAAAATGGCTACTAAGAAAAAAGCTGCTAAGAAAAAAGCTGCTCCTAAAAAGAAAGCTGCTCCTAAGAAGAAAGCTGCTAAGAAAAAGAAATAAGCTTTTGCAAGTTTCTTAAATGAGATAGAAAGTCCTCCTTCAACGGAGGACTTTTTTTATACCCACTGTACATTTAATCTCTCTGCCCAATCAGAGATTTGATAAATTAGGACCATGGACAATTCTGAGATCGCTGCATATTTTGACATGCTTGCCAAACTCATGGATATCCATGGCGAAAATTCTTTTAAATCAAAGACCTATTCGGTTGCCGCTTTCAATATTGATAAGCTGCCTATGCAGCTGAAAGACATTCCAAGAGCACAACTACGTTCCGTCAAGGGCATTGGCAATAGTGTGGGCAATAAACTGATGGAGATGCTGGACACAGGAAAATTTCCTGTACTGGAAGAATATATCCAAAAAACACCGCCCGGCGTTATTGAAATGCTGCACATAAAAGGCCTTGGCCCAAAAAAAATCCACAGCATCTGGAAAGAGATGGGCATTGAATCCATCGGAGAACTACAATATGCCTGTCATGAAAACCGGCTTACCTTGTATCAGGGCTTTGGTGCCAAAACACAGCAAAACGTTCTGGAGTCCATTGATTTTTATATTCAGAGCCAGGGACGTTTTTTATATGCGGAACTGGAAGAAATTGTTCCGCAGGTTGACGCATACCTAAAAAAAGTTTTTGGCTCAGAAAAAGTACGGATCACAGGCAATTACCGCAGGCAGGAACTGGTCATCGAAGAACTGGAATTCGTAATTCAGGAAAGCAGCACTGCCATAAAATCAAAATTGCAAACTGCCCAACCTCCCGAGTTGCTGGATGAAAATAAAAAAAGCCTGCTGTTTAAATTAAAAAACGGTTTGAGGCTTCGTATTTATTATGGGAACAGCAACCGTGCAGACGCATTATTCACAACGACCGGCAATGCCCTGTTCCTGGAAGCATTTCAGAAGGATTTTTCTGTGCTGAATTTTGCGGATGACGGGACAGAAGATGATGAGATATTTTTTTTAAAAGCAGGTATTGACTTTGTTCCGCCCTGCATGAGGGAAACAGCAGCTGTTCTTGAAATGGCAAAAGACGGCAAGCTGCCAGTGCTGATTCAGCCTGGAGATATCCGGTCTATCATTCACTGCCACAGCACCTGGAGCGACGGGGGAAATTCGCCCCGGGAAATGGCCGAAGAGTGCATCCGCCGGGGCTATGCCTACATGGTTTTATCCGATCATTCACAATCGGCATTTTATGCAAATGGGCTCAAAGCAGACAGGGTGATTGCGCAACACAAAGAAATTGAAGCACTGAATCAGGAACTTGCCCCTTTTAAAATTTTCAAGAGTATCGAAAGTGATATCCTGAATGACGGGAGCCTTGATTACCCCAGCGAGCTGCTGCAAACATTCGATCTCATCATTGCTTCCATTCACAGCAATCTCAAGATGACTGAAGAAAAAGCTATGGCCCGATTGCTTAAAGCGGTGGAGAATCCCTTTACCCGCATGCTCGGCCATCCAACCGGCCGTTTGTTACTGAGCAGGAACGGTTACCCGGTGGATCATAAAATATTGCTTGATGCCTGCGCTGCAAACCAAGTGGTCGTTGAAATCAATGCACACCCCCGCCGGCTGGACCTGGATTGGAAATGGGTAGACTATGCTATGAAGAAAGGAGTATTACTTTCCATTAACCCCGATGCCCACTTTCTTTCAGGCTTCGATGATGTGAAATATGGTGTACTGGCTGCTCAAAAGGGCGGGCTGACCAAAGAGCGAAACCTGAGCAGTTACGAACTGCAGGATTTTGAAAAATGGCTGGCCTCTAAATAACGTATCCTTCAATCCCTGTTCATCATCCGCAGGATTAAATTTCTGCACAGCCCGTGATTTGAGATCGCTTCTGATGATCTCCGGATTTACCAGCTAATTCCGTAATCTTCCCCGTTATTTGAAGATCCTCCCCAAAAACTTCCGTGTTTCCAGTCAAAGAAAATAGCATTGATGGGTCCACTTGTACGATTGCCGCTATTTACTTTATAGCCCATGCTCCTGAGTTTATCCCGCACCGGCTGTGCTGTACTGACAGCAACCAATATCTCGCCAGGCCTTGGTTTCCGGTCTTCAATCTTAGTGCCGCCCAAAGAAAGCCAAAGCTGATTGCTGTTAATATTTGCTGCTTCGCAGGCCTGTTGCACTGTCATCCCAAACTCAACCATATTCAAAAAAAACTGCAGCAGGTTCTGGTCCTGGGTATCTCCTCCCTGCACAGCAAAAGATAAAAATGGCTTACCATCTTTTAAAGCCATGGATGGGGTTAATGTAACTCTTGGCCTTTTACCTGGTTCCAGCACATTATAAGGATTGATGGAGGCATCGAGCACAAAGCTCTGCATCCGCTGACTCATACCCACACCCGTATTGCCGGCAATGCAGGCAGGCAGCCATCCGCCACTGGGAGTGATGGATACTACCCAGCCATCCTTATCAGCAGCTTCCACTGAAGTAGTACCACGCCACATGCGGTTCATGTATCCGTCTCCATCCGATACATTTTCGACTTCAAAACGATGTGTATCGCTCCATCCCAATCGCTCTGAATTCTTAGCAGTATCCTCATTTCTTATCTGAGAAAAAGATGCCACAGAAGATGAATCATGTACAGGGATAAAATTACGGTTCCCATCACCTGCTGTATTCCATTTTTTGAGTAGTTCCTGATAAGGATTTATGCTGCTTTCAAAAGGATAGGGATCGCCGGGTGCAATCAACGGATCATTTTTATCCGGGTTTATCAGGGTAGCCCTCTGCTTTGCATATTCTTTGCTCAATAAGCCCCTGATGGGTTCCTGTGGCGGAAAATATGGATCCCCGTAATAAAAGTCCCGGTCCGCAAATGCCAGGCTCATGGCCTGGTACAGTGTATGTATGTATTCAGGACTGTTGTACCCCATTTTCTTCAGGTCAAAATTTTCCAGAATATTGAGTGCCTGCAATAACACAGGACCCTGTGTCCACTGCTGCAGTTTATAGACTTCAATGCCTTTGTAACTAACAGAAAGCGGCTGTTCTTCCAGCACCTTCCATCTGGCAAGATCATCTAATGTGATGAATCCGCCCTGTTCCTGGCAACCCCTGACAAATTCTTTTGCAATATCACCTTTATAAAACCGGTTCATGGCTGCCATGATTGCTTCTTTCCTGCTTTTCTTTTGCCGCAAAGCATCTCTTTCTGCATCGATCATTTTCTGTAATGTTTGCAGCAGATCTTTCTGTACAAAAATTTCTCCTGCCTCCGGGGCTTCTCTTTTTTCTGCTAGGTGGGTCAGGAAAACTTTTTTACTGTACGGCCATTGTTTGATCCTTTCTTTACCCCGCTCAATTGAATTAGCTGTTTGTGCTTCAATCGGGTAGCCGGCAGCCAGTTCCATGGCTGGCTTTAATACCTGCGCCAGGCTCATTGTTCCATAATTGGCCAGCATGTAACAAAGTCCACCGGGTGTACCCGGCGTTACCGCAGCCAGCGGCCCATATTCAGGTGGAAAAGAATAGCCCTGGCTTTTATAGAAATCAACAGTTGCACCTGATGGTGCGACCCCCAGTGCATTGATCCCAATTACTTTTTTTGTGTTTGGGTTGTAGATCAGTGCCTGCGTTTCTCCGCCCCAGCTCAGTACATCCCACATGGTACAGGTAGCTGCCAGCATGGCGCAAGCGGCATCTACTGCATTTCCCCCTTGTTGAAAGACCATAGAACCGGCTGTGGCTGCCAGCGGTTTACCGGTGATAGCCATCCAATTTTTACCATGCAGTGGAGGCTTTTGAGTTTGTTGCGTACAGGCATCGTGCATCCAAAGTATCAAGGCAGAAAAAAACAGTAGTCGTTTCATATAAAATCGTTTTTTACTACTCTAAGATAAGTTGGTTTTGGAAACTGTATAGCTGCGGTTCAGAGGAAGTCTCATTATTGATTTACGGACCATTGCCTTTAGGATTCCTGCCTGGCCAGTGGTAAACGAACAAAAAATGTAGATCCCTTGTCCTGCTCAGTTTCAAACCAGATTTGCCCCTTTGCCTGCTCTGTGATGCCTTTACACATGGCCAAACCCAGGCCGGTACCGGATGACTTGGTGGTAAAATTGGGGACGAAGATCCGGTCTTTCAATTCATCCGCAATGCCAGATCCATGATCCCTGATGCTGATGATGATGTCCTCTTCTTCAACTCGTTCATCAATGATGATCTTGCTGGTTTCCTGTGCCGGGCTTGCCTGTACCGCATTGGTAAGAAGATTGGTGAATAGCCGGTTCATTTGTGTTTTATCGGCACGAACCATGATTCGCTCACTGACAGGGTACCAAAGTAAATTTACATACGGATCGGGGCGGTACAATTCCTTAAGAGAACCGATCACCTCATGCAGGTCAAACAGTTCGACATGCGTATTCCCGATGTTGGCAAACTGTGAAAAGTCGGCAGCAATTTTGGAGAGGTGGTCAATTTGTTCCACCAGTGTGCCGGCCACGCTGGCTGAAAGTTCTTTCACATTATCCTGGTTGTTGTGAATGGCTTTTTGCAGGTACTGGATACTCAATTTCATTGGGGTGAGCGGATTTTTTATTTCATGCGCAACCTGTCGTGCCATTTCTCGCCAGGCCCCTTCCCTTTCACTTTTTGCCAGCGCTTCAGCGCTTTCGCTTACCCGAGCCAGCATTTTATTGTATTCCCGCACCAGTTCTCCGATTTCATCTTCCCTGTTCCAAACAATAGGTTCATTATTACGACCAAGACTTACTTCTTTCATTTTATCGCTGATGACCGCAAACGAACGGGTGATCCTGTTTGTAATCAGCAGAGCAATGAGGCCGGCTAGCAGGAAAATAAATGCATTCAGGTTGATGATGGTAACCAGAAAATTTGAGATTTCCTGTTCCAGTTCCGGCCTCGAAGTGAAGTACGGTATATTGATGTATGCATAGATTTTTTTATTTTCATCCCGCACAGGCGAGTACATACTCAGAAATGTAAAATTTCCGATTTGTTCTTTCTGGGCATGCTGCACCTGACGCATGCGTGACAGATGGTAGTACGCTGCAGGGTTAATTTTTTTACCCAATACTCCCCTGGCGTACACATTCGCCTCAGACGAAACCTGCAGGTTTCCCTCCAGGTCATACACATTTACATCCACTCCGTGGATATCTGCCACTTCATTGACCAGTTGTTGCAGCGGGTAAATAGACACCGAATCGTAGAGCTTCACCTCATCATCAAATGCCGAGTGATCCGCTATTTTCTTTTCCATTTCATTCACCATAATCTTCATGGTGCGGCTTAGTTTATCAGTATTGTTACGGTTGTACCTGCTGATGAAAAATGAAATGGTGGCCGCTCCGATAATGAAAAATGAAAACACACTGATGAAGAGGATAGTACTGTGTATCTGGGAACGGATATTGAAATGCAGCAATTTTTTAAAAAATCCTGGAGTGCCCGTCATTTGCCGCAGTATGAAAAGCATTTGCAACAATGCGACCAGGAAAAGAAAAGCACAAAAAATATACGAAAACAGTGTAATGGCTTCAATGAATGTTTCTTTTTTCCGGGCAATCACAACTGTTTTGTTGTAACCAGCCCGATACCATAGTTCTTCAAAATTGCCCCGGTATCTCTTTTCAAATTCCTGCAGTGTTTTTTCCTGCGGCTGCAGCCAGGTAGCGAAAGGATAATTTCCCGGCGGCGATATCAGGGTATCATTCACATATACTGCAGCGGAGAAAACCGGCGAACTTTCCGGGTCACTATTGCGGCTGAACTGGCGAAACAATTCCGGGAACAGTTTTTCCCGGCTGTAAATTTTAGGATTAGAAACAATAAAAAATGTACCCAGCCTGCTGAGCGATGTATCAATCACATCTCTCCGGGTGATGTAATTAAACTTATCATAAGAAGCCTCATAATAATAAAGCCCCTCGATGGCTGTAGGTTTTGCCTGTACTCCAAGAATGGTGTTCAGCGCTTCATATCCTTCGGGGTCTTCATTGTGCAACGACCTGCCAGCACTGTCAAACACATACAGACGGGTATCATACTTATTCAGGTAGCCACTATAGTTTTCAGTAATGATGCTGTCGCGGAAAATATGCCCGCTTGCCGAATCATAGAATCTGTAAAAATTATCGGCAAGGAAATCATTATCCAGGTACTGAATGGCAATATTCATCAGCCGCTCACTGGAAGGGTCAGTTTGCACGGCTAGTTTTTCAGCCATTCTTTTTCTTTTTTCCCATTCCGTTTTATTGTTTTCTGAAAGAAGAATAGCTGAAATAGATACGGAAAAAATAAATATCCAGGTCAGGATGCCTGCTATTGCAATGCGAAAGCGCTTCCACAAAACTTCACGGCTGCCCTGCAGCAGAATATACAGCAACAGCCAAAGTAATACCTGGAGCTGAAAGAGGACCTGCGCACTGTTTTTTTTGAACGTAAGATACAGCAGCCCGGCAAAGCCTGTAGCTGCAATCAACAGCAGCACTTTTCCCTGCAGTACAGCAGTCAGGAATTGCAATAGCAGGCGGGAAAAATAGAAATACGCAAATGACAATGTGGCCAGCGCCACAAAGCCTAATACTGAAAAAATATTGAGAGAAAAGAAATTGGTTACATCAAAGGAAATCCTGGAATCGGCCACTAGACTCCGGATGACCGATGCCAGCAAAAAAGTGGATAACAGCAGGAGCAGCAAAGCCCCGGTACCTGCCAGCCATCTTATGCTGACTGACAATGTATGCACTTTAAAAGATCCTTCGTTTGTTTTTTTCCATGCAAACAGAACCAGCCAGCAAGCCAGTACTGAATTAATGAGCAGATCGCCCAGCGAGCGGTGTACCATATTAGAACCATACCACACCGGGTTGAATAATTCAAACTGCCGCAGGTTCAGCAGGGGTGGGAATAAATAAATCAGCAACCGCAAAGCCAGCAGTTGCAGGCTCAGCATTCCTATACCTGCCCATCTCCCTTTTTTCACACAAATTGATTCTGCAGTGAAATGAATAGCCAGCAACAACAATAAAATTCCTGTAAATCGCAGCAGCAGGGTAAGCCCTCTGTTCAGCGGTAGGGCACCCGTATTTTTCTGGCTGATCGTAAACAGTGTTGTACCATACATACCTTGTACAGGGATTCCTTTTTCTCCCGCCGAAATGACTATTTTTTTATGTGCGCTACGGCTGTATGCAAAGCGCTCCGGCAGATAATCTGTTTCGATAAAAAAACGGGACCGGACCAGAATCATGGCTATGGCAACCGACTGTTGATCGGGTTCCGTTTTCCGGATGATATAATAGGATCCATTTGCAAGATTGCGAAAGTATTCCCCGTCTCCTCCAGCAAGCACATCGGCAGGAGGCAACAGCAGTTGTTTGTTCCAGAAAACCAGGCGCATGCCTCTATAATCATCCTGTGTGTAGAGAAAATAACTATAGTCTTTTGCCGCAAGCTCCTGAAACTCCTCCAGTGTTCCTGTGTTTTGCAGCAACTTCTGTGTCTTGATTTTTTCCTTCAGTTCATTTTCAAAATCACGGGCCTGCCTGGCCAGGTACCGTTCCAGTTTCCGGGCTTCCTGGTTCACAGAAGGTCCTGAATCAGACAGTGTGGCTGATAGCCAGGAAAGACTGAGCAACAGTAAAGCGGCAAAGGGAAGAATGTTTTTCAACCTGCTATGGCGTGCAACGGTCACAGGCTATCTGTTTGCTTTTTGATATGATTCCAGATCGTATCCATTTCTTCAAGTGTCATCTCATTCAGTTTTTTTCCTCTTTGCAACGCCTCCTGTTCCATTCCGGTGAAGCGGCGAATAAATTTCCGGTTTGTTTTCTCCAGGGCATTTTCTGCATCTATTTGCAAAAACCGTGCATAATTGATCAGTGAAAAAATAACATCACCAAATTCTTCTTCTGTTTTATCAGGACTGCCAGCAGAAATAGCCTGCTTCATTTCTGCAACCTCCTCTTCCACTTTTTCCCAAACTTGTTCTTTATTTTCCCATTCAAAACCGGTTTGCTTTGCTTTTTCCTGCAGGCGCATGGCTTTAACCATTGCGGGCAAGGAAGACGGAACGCCGCTCAGTACTGATTCTTTACCTTCTTTAAGTTTCAGCTTTTCCCAGTTGCTCTTTACATCTTCGGCATTCCTGACCATCACATTGCTATAGATATGCGGATGCCGGGCAACCAGCTTGTCGCAAATGCCCTCAATGATATCCTGAAGCGAAAACTTTCCCTGCTCTGCGCCGATTTTTGCATAGAATACAATATGCAGCAACAGGTCGCCCAGTTCTTCCCTGATCCCCTTCCAGTCATGTTCTGTAATAGCTCCTGCAAGCTCGTAGGTTTCTTCAATGGTCATTTGACGCAGGGAACTGATGGTTTGCTGTTGGTCCCAGGGACACTTCTCACGCAGTTCGTCCATAATGTGTACCAGCCTTTCAAAGGCAATACCGGCAGCCTGATTCATAGTTGTTCATTTTATGCTTCAAAAACTGAGAGCAACACAAAAACAAGGAACAGAAAAATTAACATCAGCAGTCCTGCTGCATTCAGCAACAGGAACTTCATCAATGTTTTCCCGTGGCCCTGGCCATAAAAATTTTTCATGGACAGATAGAGATACAATCCTCCGTACACAAACAATAAGGCCTGACACAGATCAGAGAGCCATCCACCTGTAAAATCCTGTATTTTTTCAGCAAGTAAAATAGCCAACAATAATAAAAAACTGAAAATGTAATGATAGATACTGAAAATGCCATGATCCATATAAAAGAAGCTCTTTCGCCTGATATAAAGTAATTTCAGGATCAGGGCAAAAAAAGGAAGGGAAACAAAAAGCATGTAAGGCAGTTTGTGCAAAAAAATATCCGTCATCTTGGTTGTTCCGCTGCGGGGATCGTTTCGATATTTTGTTTTCAACTGTATATTTTTCTTTTCAATCATCCGGATCATCCAGCCGTCCCGGTCTGCTGCCGGCAATTGCTGCTGCACTGAATCATATTCACGGAGGCTGCGGTACCTTCTTTCGCTCACTTTTATAAAATCGTATTCATCTGTAAACCGGAGCAGGTCTACCTGTTTGACGGGCTGAGCGCTGTCGGTCAGCACCTGAAGAAGGGTTGCAGAAAGACTGTCAGCCGGGTTAGCCTGCAGCTTCTTTTTCGTTTTCGCAATGAGCTTCACTCTCTCTGCAGGACTAACGGGTTCATCCAAACCCAAAACCATACTTGCCGGTTTAAATAATCCGAGAAAAAGGAGGAAGAATATGGCAGAAGTAAATACATACTTCTTCACCGGATTCAGGTAGGAAGCACGACGACCAAGGACATATTCTTTTGGCAAAAAACCGGGCTTCAGCAGCAGCAATTTCATAGAATCATAAAATTTGCTGTCAAAATGAAAAATATCAAATACAAAATGCTTCACCATATGCCAGAAAGACTCATGTGGCACAGAATTCTCCTGGCCGCAGTTCTGGCAGTATTTTCCCTGCACAATCGCTCCGCAGTTCAGGCAATTTTTCTCTGTTCGTTGTGGTATATGTGACAACTCAAAAATTTTCTTAAAAATACCAAATCAGATATAGATCACATGAATTTTAATTGTGCTCATGCTTCTTTTTAGCATTCAGCCAACTCTTCAGTTTTCCGGCACTTCGTTAATACCTGCCATCATGCTGTAATCCCGTGTCAGGGTGCGCCTCCGAATAAATCCGCCTCTTATAAATTTTTCACTCCGTTCAGGGCAGAGTAATGTAATTTCGGCATAGAAATTTCATGCCAGGCCTGGATTCTATTCTTTTCGTATGATCAAACAGCTTTGTACTATATTTCTGATTGCCCCTATGGTGCTGCATGCCCAATATTATTACACAGACATCATCAGTACGCAGCAAACGACCCGAATGATGGAGGCATACCTGAAAAATAAGATTACATCCGTGTCAGCTACGGGCTTCGATGAACACGGAACCCGTTCCACTGATTTTTCAGAATACCAGGAAATCAAAGACAATGGCTCTGTACTCAGGGTCAGCACCATCCAGCAAATGAAAAAGACCGTTTCAGTGTACCGCTTTGACCAGTTGATTCGGCCCATCAGTATTACTGATTCATCCGGCGATGTAATCAACACTACTGCTTTCAGGTATAATGAGCAGGGATTGTTGATCCAGCTTGAAAATAAGGCGATGGACAGCTCAGGCCTGTTTAATCACACTGAAACGCACCTTTGGACTTACAACTACCAGGGAAAACCTGAGAAAATGCTGCGGCTGATCAGGCAGCAGGGTATTGAACCGAACCAGGCCGACAGCCTTGAAATCCGGTTTATTCAAGATGAAAAAGGTAATCCTGCGGAAGAACGTACCTATAAAAAAAACAGGGAAACCGGCTACCTGTATTATTATTATGATGAAAAAAATCGCCTTACCGATATTGTACGCTACAATACCCGGCTCAAAAAACTGATGCCTGATGTATTGTTCGAGTATGATGAAAACGACCGTGTCATCCAGAAAATGACCACCACCTCCAGCCTGAACCTGGGCTACCTGATCTGGCGGTATATTTATGATATAAGGGGTCTGAAAGTAAAGGAAGCCCTGTTCAACAAGAACAAGCAATTGACCGGGAGAATTGAATACAGTTACCGGTAATAGCCGCTTTTGGCCCAAAAAATCAATTTCTGTTGACAGTTCTCATAGCATGGGATTATTGAACAGCGTATCTTTCTGCTCAACTTTTTTATGCCACAACAAAATTTTTTGTTGCAATTCTGGACTGATCAATGCCAGGTTTTCCTGGAACAGCTTGCCGCCGTACGAAAGCAAGTCCGTAAAAAACCAGTACATGATATACGTGTAGTTATAAAAAAATTGAACAGTGTACTGGCCCTAGTACACAGCATGCCAGGCGCAGCTGAGAAAGCTTTCACGGGCAGCATCAGGAAGTTTTTTAAAACAAGCGGAAGATACCGGGATGCTGAGATGAATCTTTTATTGCTGCACAGGATCACAAAAAGAGAAAGTCTTGAACTAATTCCTTTTGAAAAATATCTGCAAAGCCTGATTCGGATTACCAGGGTCAATATGGTCTGTGCTGCCTCCATCAGGCTGGAAGATGAAATATTATCGCTTACAGATTTTGTCAACCGTCATGCCGGCAATTTCAGTAATGAGCATCTCGCAGTGATCATTCTGAAGCAGGCTGCAGAAACAGAAAAACAGGCAACTGGTCTCGCTGCTGAAGCAGAACGAAATGCTCATGAAATAAGGAAACTGCTGAAAAAAATATTTTACTGGCTGAAATGTTGCCCGTTTCAACTGCTCTATCGACCACAACAGTTAAAGCAACTGGAAAGAATCCTTACTGCTCTGGGCAACTGGCACGACTATGATGTGTTACTTCACACCCTGCGTTTGTTCCGTAAAAATGTACTCGTTAAAAACACTACTGAGTATTTCAGTTGCCGTAAGACAGAGCAGGCTGTTTCGGTACTGCTGAATCAGTGGCTTGATGAAGGGTGCAAGAAACTGGACCTGCGATCAGACAGATCATAAGAATCAATTATATTCATTCATCCCGAAACAGTAAATGAAAATCTTTGCGAGAAGCTCAAAGAGTTAATTCTTTCTTCATCACAACAGCGCTTTTGGGGCACACATGGCTGAATTCAGAAGACTTCCTGAGTTCATCCGGAACTTCCTCCCTCCTGATGATTGAATAGCCAGCCCTGCCGAAATATTTTTCGGCCGTTTCGGTCAGCAGGTACATCGTTCTGATCCCGGTATTACCTGCAGCCTGCTCCAGTTGCCGCACCAGCAGACCGGCAATCTGCTTGTTTCGCCATGCGGCATCTACAACAAGCGACCGGAGCAAGCCACAGCTTCCATACCGTTCGAGGCCAACCAGGGCTATGAGACGATCCTGCTCTTTTACAATAATAAAATCATCGAGCCGTGCAGGCAGGTCGGCAACAGGCAACCGGTTTTCAGTCAAAAGACGAATGATATCAGCCCTGTTCTTTTCTGAAGCTGTTACTAATTCCATAGCAGATCAAAAAAAATTAATTAAGGTAGTTCCGGATCGCAAAAGTCTTTTTCTGTTGCCTCAACTTCCACAAATCCTGTGAAGAAAACTGGGGCTGATTACATTTAAAATTGTTCACCTGCATCTGCCCTTCAGCAATGTAGGTTTTTCTGCATTGAGTACCGCAGCATATGAAGTTTTCGCTGCCTTTAGCCAGAGAATCGCTTTTCATATAAGTTGATTTAATGTGACAAAATTTGTTACTTTTTCTTTCCGCTCAACAATCATGCTTCACTGTTACATTTCCTTCTATTCCGGGGCTCATTTACATCCCTTATCCTTTCCCCAATTTTCAAAAAAGCGGCTGAGTACTGCATGAGCTGCTTTCCATTCTTTTGCATCAATGCAATAACAGACCTTTGTTCCTTCTGTTTCTCCGGTTATAAGCCCAGATTCCTTCAACTCCTTCAGATGTTGGGAAACGGTGCTCTGCGACAAGGGTAACTCATCAACAATTCCGCCACACTGACAGTTTTTTTTTGATGCCAGCAGATGCAGGATCGCCACTCTGGCCGGGTGGGCCAGCGCTTTTGCATAACGGGCAATCCTGTTTTCCAATTCGCCAAATTCGTATGATTTACTTGCTCCCATTTAAATTTCATCGCAATATTACGATAATTGACTGAACACCGCAAATTTTTTTGTACCAGGATAAAATTAATAGTTGAGCATGCTATGTTCAATTGGAAAGTTTCAGGGCGCCCTATTTGAATCTAAAAAACTGATTCGCAGGCATTTTTAGTCCAATTTGTATGAATTTTCCAGCCAGGTAACTTACCTGCCAAAAAAAAATGCCCCGAAAAAATATCGGGGCATTGTGCCC
>CAYYMK010000013.1:30501-68137 GCA_964473035.1 uncultured Chitinophaga sp. | reverse complement strand
CGCAGAAGCTATACTGTGGTATTCAGGGGCAGCTATTATGTAACGTCCGGTTCACTGGCAAGAACTTTGTCCGTTTTCAACAATCACTAAGAAAGCATCATTTATTTTTTCAGGAGCCGCTTTTGAAAAATGCGGCTCTTTTTTATGCGAAAAAAATGTAAGCTAATGCAACAGCGGTGATGATGCCTGCCAGATCGGCCAGCAGCATAGTAGTTACCGCATAGCGGCTGTTTTTGATGCCTACTGCCCCAAAATAAACAGCAATGATATAAAAAGTCGTATCAGCCGAACCCCGGAACACAGAGGCCAGGTTTCCTGCAAAAGAATCGGGACCCTGTGCATTCAGTGTATCAATCATCATAGCTCTTGCACCGCTTCCGCTCAGGGGCTTCAACAAGGCGGTCGGGAGGGCATCCACTACACGGGTATCGCCGTTGAGCAGCATAAATAAATTTTTGATCCCATCCAGTACAAAATCAAATGCGCCACTATTGCGCAGCAGGCTGATCGCTACCAGCAGACCTACCAGGTACGGGATGATGCGGACTGCGGTTTCAAAACCTCCCTTTGCGCCCTCAATAAATGCTTCAAATATTGCAGTACGTTTATAGATGGCCCCCAGCAGAATCAGTAAAAAAATCAAAAGAATGATTCCATTGCTCAGGCTGGTCGAAAACAATTGTACTCCCTGCACATCGAGCGATCTGATATAAAAAATCAACCCTGCAATCACCGTAGTAATTCCCAGTACCCAGAAAACGATTACGGGCTGCAGCAGCCTGATTCCCTGCCGGATGGAAACGATCGCCATGGCGGCAATGGTGGCTGCAAATGTGGCGATCATACAGGGAATAAAAATACTGGTGGGTTGTGCCGCTTTCAATGCCACCCGGTCGGCGATGATGATGGTCGGTATTAAGGTAAGACCGGAAGCATGCAGGCACAAAAACATAAGTTGCGCATTAGATGCTTTTTCTTTATCGGGATTAATCTCCTGCAGGCTTTCCATGGCTTTAATGCCAAAGGGGGTGGCTGCATTGTCGAGCCCCATCAGGTTGGCTGAAAAATTCATCACCATGTGGCCCATAGATGGGTGGTTTTTCGGAACCTCAGGAAATATTTTTGAAAAAAAAGGGCCGATAATGCGGGACAAAAACCGGATACCTCCTGCTTTTTCTGCAATGCTCATAAAGCCCATAAAAAGGGCCATGATGCCGATCAGGCTGATGCAGAGGTTTACGGCATCTTTACAGGTTTCGAAAATGCCATTGGCCGGAAGCAGCCGGTAGGCTTTGAAAGTATGATCGCCGGCAGATGTAACTTTTTCATTTCCCCACACCGCAGTTTTCTGGCTTTGAAGCTGCCGGGTTATTTCTGCAGGTAATGCAGCGGCATCCGTGGTTCGTATTGAAAGGGTATCCGTATTCTTGCCGGTCACCATCATAGAAAACAATTTTTGCTGACCCGGTTCAAACAACACTCTTGCCCCGGCTACCAGAAGTGCAATGATGATAAAAGCGGTCCAGATTCTGCTCAGTGCCATAACATTTTTAGAATTGAAGTTTCAGAATTTCGAATGTGCATGAAAGATTGCAGATTTCTTTTTAAAAACCAAAACCTTCTTTGCACATGGCAGTTGCACCTTATCTTTGCGCCTCCAAATTTTCAGCCGCCTGTATGTAAAAACAGCTGGCCCGAAATCTGGCATAGCAATCTAAAAACTGAAACAGATATGGCATTACAGGCAGGTATCGTGGGTCTTCCAAATGTGGGTAAATCCACCCTATTCAATGCAATCAGCAATAGTGCAAAAGCGCAGGCGAGCAATTACCGGTTCTGCACCATTGACCCGAATGTGGGACTTGTGGATGTGCCGGATGCCCGCCTGACCAGGCTGGCTGAGCTGGTGCATCCCCAGCGCATCGTACCCACGCAGATTGAAATTGTGGACATTGCAGGCCTGGTGCGTGGCGCCAGCAAGGGCGAAGGGCTGGGGAATAAATTCCTGGGCAATATCCGTGAGGTGGATGCCATTATTCATGTGGTTCGTTGTTTTGAAGATGAAAACATACTGCGGGAAGAAGGCGCTATCAATCCCGTCAGCGACAAAGAAATCATTGACACGGAACTGCAACTAAAAGACCTGGAAAGTGTGGAGAAGAAGATGCAGAAAACAGAAAAACAGATCAAATTAGACCCAAAGTATAAAGCCGAACTAGAAATATTGATCCGGTGTAAAGACCATCTTGAAAAGGGAAAGAATATCCGGGAACTTGCACTTGAGAAAGAAGAAAAAAATGCCATTGCGGATCTTTTTCTGCTTACAGACAAACCGGTGTTGTATGTTGCCAATGTAGATGAGCCTTCGATGCATACAGGTAATAAATTCTCGAATGCCCTGAAAGAGGCTATCAAAAACGAGAATGCACTGCTTATCATCATGAATAATAATATCGAGGAACAGATTGCAGCAATGGACAATCAGGAAGACAAGCTGTTATTCATGGAGGAATACAAAATGGAAGAACCTGCACTGGACAGGCTTATTCACTCTGCATATAAATTACTTAATCTGTATACTTATTTCACCGCCGGTGTACAGGAAGTAAGGGCATGGACCATTCATGAAGGATGGAAAGCGCCACAGGCCGCCGGTGTCATTCACACCGATTTTGAAAAGGGTTTTATCAAGGCCGAAGTCATCAGCTACAACGATTTTGTACATTATGGTTCTGAAGCCGCCTGCCGTGAAGCTGGCAAACTGCGCATTGAAGGAAAGGAGTATGTAGTGCAGGACGGAGATGTGATGCATTTCAGGTTTAATGTGTAAACAGCTCCTGCCGTCTTGCCCGGTTGATTGCCACAATGTACATTGCTGTACAATTAAAAAATAGCAGTAATCCCGGCCTTACCAAGATGAACCGTTCTGGCTGATCCTGATTTCCGCCCATCGTATTGCATAGTCAGGTCGAGGTTGTTCATCAACCGCCTTGTAAATCCAAGGCTCCACAGGTAATTACTACCAGGCAGTAACCCATCAAGCATGATATAGCTTACAGATGTATTGGCCGGAAAAGGAAAATGAATACTACTAAATGTAAATTTTGTCATTACTGCGCTTCGCTGCAGAATATTATATTTTGAATCCAGGTTTAGTGAGTGGGTTTTTGATTTTTGCGCACCTAACGAAGGTTTATTGCTCCGGACATCAAATTTATAGCCGCCTGCCAGCCGGAATTTTGTACCAATCAGCCAGGTAACCAGCGGTTCTGCCTGCCATACAGAAAGATCATAATTCCTGTTTGCAAATTGTGGCGTACTTAGTTTATTTTTTCCCTTTTTAGCTGAGAGTAATAACGATACGGAACGGTTCAGATTCCAGCGCCATTTCATTGTCCAGTCGCTCAGCTGGCGGCTTTCATACCCATAGGTCAGAAGCGCTTTTCCGTTGCTGCGCAGGTTGCTGACTTCTGTACCCCACTTGCTGTCAAACCGGTTGAAGGCAAGTGTATTCAGAATGGTGGTGTTCAGTGTTACCAGCGCCGCATCATTGACATGATATTGAAATGGATTGAATTCAAAACGGCCGGCTGCCACAGATTTTTTTGCTGATTGCAGAGAAGTCATGAAAAGTAGCCTGGAAAAAAATCCGGCTATCCCCTTTTGTACCGGTTGCTTTGTAAACACACGGGGGTTTAGTGTGAAACTGTAGTTCAGTGTAATATAATTTGCTTTGATGAATTCATTGGTAGGTGTAAATATTCTGAGAAATTTTGCCTGGTCCGGGAAAGCGGCAATTTCAAATTCATTGAGTTGCTGCACTCCATCGTTGTTGTAGTCAATCCAGGCATATTGACCAGTGCCGGCGGGTACTTCCAGGTAGGCAAAATCTCTTCTTTGTTCCTGTCCTGCACCTACTTCATACAGGATATTACCGGTCAGGAATCCTTTCCATTCGTTCATGACATACTCCATCCTGCCCAGTATCGTTTCATCGGGTTTTTGTTTTGAAAGTGCGGAATCAATCACCTTCAATTTACGGAACGTAGCATTCAGGTATAACTGTCTTTTCGGATTGGCCAGCAATTCGGTTTGCAGATTCAGGTTCAGGCTCCGGTCTCCGCGGGAAAATTTTCTGCCTTCTGCATATTGATCGGCTCTTGTAAAAAAAGTAATTCTGTAGCGATTGGGTTTCGACTGGTCTGAATGCAGATAAACGGAATAGGTATCAAAATGAAAAGAAGGCCAAATCAAAGTGTCAGCCTGAATGCTTTTCACCGCATTCTGTTCCAAAGCATATTGTACGCCAAGCTTCCACCTGGATGGCACGTTCAGTTCCTTACTGACATCAATCACCGGCCTTACAAAACTTCCCCGGTACAGCAAGTGGTTGTAGTGAGTATAGGTAACCCGGTTGCTGAAAGTCCATCTATTCAGTTCTGCCTGATGCTGCAATGCCTGTTGCCATCCGTTGTATCCGTCATCCCGGTGGTACCATGTAAACTGAGTGGCAGCTGCATGCTGAGCGATACCAGTGATTGCAGCAGAGGCTTTTAGTATTGATTCATTTGCTGCTGTGGGAATTGCCTGAAGACCCAGTCCCCAGTCACGGGAAAATTCTACAGAACGCAACCGCTCCAGAGGTTTGAATTTTTTTTCGGTGAATTCATAACTCATCCCCAGTTCCAGTTTTGAAGCAGTGCGGTTGCCGACCTTCCGGCCATGATTCAGCCTGACCCTTGTTGCCCATCCCTGATCGTCTCCGTTATCCAGGGCGGAAAAAGTATTGACATCCTGGGCCGACATAGCCAGTTCTGTATGCAACGTAGTGCTTTGATTTATTTTGTAAGCTGCGCTTAAAGCAATGACCCTGTGCATCCGAGGAGCCACCAGCACCTGTACAGGCTCAAACCTGCCTTGTTTCACACCTGCAACCGGGGGCTGATATTTGTACACTTTACCATTGGCGCCATTAAAGTCGGGAATATAATTTCCCCTGCCATCTCCTACCTCGGTAAATGAGAGGTTATACCGGGCTAAACCCGGTTGTGTGGAATATTGGTAAAAAGAATCGGCACCGGCGTATATTTTTTCATAAAGAATTTTTCCGGGCAGCAAAGTATCTTCCAATGCGGTTGGATATAATGCATTTTGAATACTATCACCCAGGCTGGCAAGAAATTGTTTTTGCCTGTCGTCCAGTACCTGGTTGATGGGTGAATTGCGGGCATCGCTGTTTTGAAAGGCCGCCACCTGAATGCTGATTTTTTTTCCCAACTCCAGTTCCTGCGCCAGGTACAGATTTGCATTCAGGTAATTCCGGTCGGCATACTCAAACTCCACCTGTATGCGGCTGTCTTTTGTAACCATACGGGCAGGTGTAAATGTAATCTCTGCGGTATTGTAATTGATCACATAATCCTGATCTTCGCCCCGTTTCAGCAACTCTCCATCCAGGAATACCCGTTCCGTGTTTGCCAGTACAATGAAGAAGAATTCATTGTTGGCCCCTTTCAGGCGGTATGGCCCCTGGTTGCCCTCCAGTGCTGCAATAATGTTCCGGGTAAATTTTCCTTTCGCAACGGAGCCGCTGACCAGTGTTTTTGAAGCAACTGATTTTGAAATTCTGTTTTCTGTGGCAAAAGAAATTCCCTGCATGCGTTTATAGAAATTCAGAAAGTACAGTTGGTTTTGGCGAAGGTCAATATCTCCCAGATTCAGTTGCCAGCCTTTTTTTCTGAATTGAAGGTATACCTGGTCAAACTCATTTAACTGTTGCGTGTTTCCATCAGGCTGAATGGGAATGTTATTATCGGTCAGTGCTGCCTGCAGTTCAATACTGTCGCCCAGCATGCCACTGAGTTGCAGGTTGAAATTGGAATTCAGCACGGCATCCTGGCTGTTGCCAAAGCCAATCTGGCGGCCAAAACTTCCTTCGGCCCGCAGGGTACCAAAATCAAAAACCCCTTTTACAGGGCCTTGCGCACCGGGGCGAAATACAAATGGCTTCACATAAAAAGCATTTCGGACACTGTCGTAATTCAAATGTTGCACCCATGCATCCAGCCTGAATGGAAACACCCGATAGCTAATGATAAAACTATCGGCCACAGGTAGTTGCTTCCATCTGAACCATGTTGTTACATAATTGATCTCATATTCCTGAGCTGTGTGGTGGGAAATGGAAACACTGCCCGGCACAATGCTGGCGGTGTCCAGTTGCAGGCTGTCTGTCTGTACTCTCAGTTTTTTTTGCCTGAGGTTCGACAGGTCGGGCACAGGAAACTGCGCCCTGCTTTCCGCGGCAAGCAAAAGCAGGCAGCACACAATACCAATATGCACCGAACGGTTCAACAACAGTGCGTTTTACTCAAAATCGGAAAAATTGATGTTTTTATTGCTGAAAGTTTTCCCATGCTGTTAATTCCGGGAAAATGCAGCATATTTGATGAATCTATGCGACGGGAAAACCGTAATTCATTCAATAAGACCACTGCATGCATTCGACTGCTGCTTTTCATTCTCTTATTACCAATGCCTTTGTTGCTGATGGCACAAACAGAGGATACATTACCTAAAGCGAAGCAGAAAACAATTTTTGAATTTGCACCGGGTATACTGGTTCCGGTTGCAGATTTTTCTGACACACACCTGCCCGGAATTTCAGCAGGGTTTTTATGCAGCAGCTATGAATTGGGAACAAGAAACAAGCGGATCTTTCCTGTGCTTCTTGCTCAATTTTCTTTTTTACCGGGAAAAAAAGAACAGGCATCAGGGTACTCACATCGGCACCCGGAATATTTTCAGGGTGACCTTGGAGCGGGGATTTATGTAAGTACAAGCCCGAACACAGGTATTCTTTTGTCTGCTGGTGCCGGCGGACTCCTTTATAGTTCTGTACTTCGGTTTACCACCCGTGCAGATCTTTCTTATTTTATACGGATCAAAGAAAAATACCCCTTCATGCCGGGTATCAGTTTCAGCAAGGAAAAAAAGGCATTTGCATTATGGGCAGCGCATGTACGCTACCTGTTCCGTTTATGAATTTTATTCAGTGATGCTTTCGAGTGCCAGTAAAAAAGCATATTTCAATGCAACTTCTTTCAGGTAATCGAAACGGCCCGAAGCCCCGCCATGTCCCGCTTCCATTTGTGTATGTAAGAGCAGCAGGTTCTGATCTGTTTTCATGGCACGAAGCCGAGCCACCCATTTTGCCGGTTCAAAATATTGAACCTGGCTGTCGTGCAGCCCTGTAGTTACCAGCAGGTGCGGATAATTTTTCTTTTCTACATTATCGTAAGGCGAGTACGATTTCATATAAAAGTATGCTGCTTCATCGGCCGGATTGCCCCATTCATCGTATTCATTGGTGGTCAGTGGTATGGTAGGGTCGCTCATGGTTGACACAACATCTACAAAAGGCACATCGGCAATCACGCCATGCCATAGATCGGGTGCCATATTTAGAATTGCGCCCATCAGTAATCCGCCTGCACTGCCCCCCATTGCATACAGTCGCTCCCTGGATGTATATTTTTCCTGAACCAGAAATTCGCCGCAGTCAATAAAATCAGTAAAGCTGTTTTTCTTTTTCATCAGTTTCCCGTCTTCATACCACTGCCGGCCCATTTCCTGTCCGCCGCGGATGTGAGCAATGGCATAAATAAAACCACGGTTCAGCAGGCTGAGTCGGCTGCTGCTGAACCCTGCATCCATACTGGCTCCATAGGACCCATAGCCATACAGGAGCAGCGGTGCACTGCCATCTCTGGGTGTTCCTTTTTTGTACACAATGGAAATGGGAACTTTTACGCTGTCTTTTGCCATAGCATAGATCCGATCAGTCACATAATCATCTTTTGAAAACCCACCCAGCACTTCCTGCTGTTTTTTCAAATTTTTTTTGCGGCTGTTCAGTTCGTAATCATATACAGATGCGGGAGTGGTCAGCGAGGTATAATTAAACCGGAATGTTGTACTGTTGAATTCCGGGTTTGTACCGGCATAAGCAGTATATGCAGGTTCCCCAAAATCGAGATAATGTTCTTCTTTAGTTTTTGTATCCCGGATTCTCATTTGCAGCAGGCCATTTTTCCTTTCTGTAATCACCCAATGATCCCTGAATACCTCAAATTCCTCGAGCAGCACATCATCCCGGTTTGGAATAATTTCTGTCCAGTTTTCCTGACTGGTTTTTGCCAAAGGACATTCCATCAGCCTGAAATTTTTTGCCTGCCAGTTCGTGCGAACCAGAAAACGGTCGTTCCAATGATCTACAGAATACAATACATCTTTCATTCTTTTTTGAAAAAGGCGGAATGAGCCATCCGGATTCGTGGCATCCAGAATCTGGTATTCGCTGGACAGTGTGGCGCTGGAATAAATCATCAGGTATGCACCCGATTTTGTTTTATATACCCCGATATAGTTGGAGGGATCTTTTTCCAGGTACACCACGGCATCAGCTGAAGCAGGAGTTCCCATTTTATGCTTCATAATTTTTTCAGACAGCAGTGTAGCAGGATTATTGGAAGTATAAAAAATGGTTTTATTATCGGCTGCCCATACCGGGTCGCCTGATGTTCCCCTGATTTCATCGCTGAGCACTTTTCCGGTTTCCAGGTTTTTGATAAAGATGCTGTATTGCCTTCTGGAAACATAATCCACTGCATAGGCAAGAAATTTATTATCGGGACTAACCGCATACCCGGTGGCAGCAAAATAGTCGTGTCCGGATGCCATGCTGTCCGCATCCAGTAATATTTCTTCAGCGGCATCGAGGCTCCCTTTTTTCCGGCAATATTTGTAATACTGTTTGCCTTCTTCGGTACGGGTATAGTAGTAATACCCGTTTTGAAACACAGGCACTGATTCATCTTTTTCTTTGATCCTTGCCTTCATTTCGGCAAACAAATCTTCCTGGAATTTTTTGGTACCGGCCATCATGCTGTCGAGGTAGGCATTTTCGGCATTCAGGTATTCAAGTACTTTGGTGCTGTCGGCTGATTTTTTGAAGTATGCATTCATCCAGAAATATTCATCCATCCGTGAGTCGCCATGAGCCTTCAGATCCTGTGGCTTTTTTTCGGCTACCGGCGCTACCACTCCTTCGGGCCATGTAAAAGCCTGCCGGTTCTTATCTTTATTACTGTTGCAGGATGCTGTCATAATCATGAGCGTAAGTAAAACGGGGATGTCAATTTTTTTCATACCGGGAGTTTTATACAGGAAATGTACAACTCTCCTGCAGAATGAGGCATGAAAAATGACAGGCGGAATTTGTGGGGTGATTGTGCCCCGCTATTGATCCAGGGAAAGCGCCCCCATCAGGTATTCCCGGTTCAGCCTGGCAATGTTTTCAATGGAAATTCCTTTCGGACAAACGGCTTCGCAGGCGCCGGTATTTGTGCATGACCCAAAACCTTCTTTATCCATCTGAGCGACCATTTTCAATGCCCTTGACTTTCTTTCCGGGTGTCCTTGCGGCAGGAAAGAGAGATGGGTGACTTTTGCAGAAACAAACAACATAGCCGAAGAATTTTTACAGGCAGCCACACAGGCGCCGCAACCGATACAGGCAGCTGCAGCAAAGGCAGCATCTGCATCATCTTTGGGTATAGGAATTGCATTGGCGTCAACAGGGCTACCAGTATTTGCAGAAATAAAACCACCAGCCTGGATGATGCGGTCAAAAGCGGTGCGGTCAACCATCAGATCTTTGATTACGGGAAATGCATTGGCACGCCAGGGTTCAATGACAATCGTGTCACCATCTTTATATGCCCGCATGTGCAACTGGCACACCGTATTCTTTTCCCAGGGGCCGTGGGGTCTTCCGTTGATATACATTGAGCACATACCGCAAATACCTTCCCTGCAATCGTGATCAAACGCAATCGGTTCCTTTCCATCCCGGATCAGTTCTTCATTCAGTACATCAATCATTTCCAGGAATGACATTTCTGAAGAAATATCTTTTACCTGGTAAGTTTCAAAATGGCCATGCTCCTGCTGGTTTTTTTGTCGCCACACTTTCAGTGTTAAGTTCATGCTGTATTGCTCCATATACTGTTCTGTTGTACAGTTAAAAATTTTATTTGTATGAACGCTGGCTGGGCTTCGCTACTTCAAATGCCAGGTTCTCTGTGTGTAATTGCCAGTTGCCTTCATCCTTGAATTCCCAGGCTGCCACATAAGAATAAGCGTTATCGTCACGCAGGGCCTCTCCTTCTTCCGTCTGACTTTCTTCGCGGAAATGCCCGCCACAGCTTTCTTTACGGCCCAATGCATCCAGGCACATCAGTTCTCCCAATTCCATAAAATCAGCTACTCTGCCGGCTTTATCCAGTTCCGGGTTCATTTCCCGGATTTCGCCGGGGACCTTCAGATCATTCCAGAATTCTTTTCTGAGCTGCCGGATTTGTTCAACAGCCTCCATTAATCCCTGCTCATTTCTTGCCATACCACATTTTTCCCACATGATTTTTCCAAGACGTTTATGAAAGCTCTCCGCAGTTTGTTTTCCCTTGATGTTCATCAGTGTGCTGAGCCTGTCTGCCACAGATTTTTCGGCCTCTGCAAAAGCCGGATGATCAGTGGGGACAGGAGGTGTGGCGATTTCATCTGCCAGGTAACTGCCAATCGTATATGGAATGACAAAATACCCATCGGCCAGACCCTGCATCAGTGCAGAAGCGCCAAGACGATTGGCGCCGTGATCACTGAAATTAGCTTCTCCCAGGCAATACAAACCTTTTACTGTTGTCATCAATTCATAATCTACCCAGAGACCTCCCATCGTGTAGTGCACTGCGGGATAGATACGCATCGGAACCTCATATGGATTTTCGCCGGTAATCTTCTCATACATATCGAAAAGGTTGCCGTATTCTTCTTTTACAACCTCTTTGCCCAGGCGGACCAGCGTTTCGGTATCAGGATTTTCAATCCCCTGTTTATTGGCTTCCGCTTTACCATATTTATTGATCAGGTTGAATTTAAAGTCAAGATAAACGGCCTGGCCTGTGGTACCCACTCCATAACCGGCATCACATCTTTCCTTCGCAGCACGGGATGCCACATCACGAGGCACCAGGTTACCAAAGGCAGGGTACCTTCGCTCCAGATAGTAATCCCTTTCTTCTTCCGTTATATCGTTTGGTTTGCGCTTATCACCTTTTTGTTTTGGCACCCAAATACGTCCGTCGTTTCTCAGCGACTCAGACATTAATGTCAGTTTACTCTGATGATCTCCGCTAACAGGAATACAGGTGGGGTGAATCTGGGTAAAACATGGATTTCCGAAAAAGGCACCTTTTTTATGGGCTTTCCACACAGCAGTCACATTGCTGCCCATTGCATTTGTAGAGAGGTAAAATACATTTCCATATCCTCCGGTGCACAACAGCACGGCATGACCGAAGTGCCTTTCCAGTTCGCCAGTTACAAGGTTGCGGCATATAATCCCTCTTGCTTTGCCTTCGATCATAACCAGGTCAAGTAATTCATGACGTGAAAACATGGATACATTGCCCAGTGCTACTTGCCGTTCCATTGCCTGGTAGGCTCCAATCAGTAATTGCTGACCGGTTTGGCCGGCAGCATAAAAAGTTCTTTTTACCTGTGTACCTCCAAAGGAGCGATTGTTCAGCAAGCCGCCATAATCTCTTGCAAATGGAACACCCTGTGCCACGCACTGGTCAATGATATTGGCACTTACTTCGGCAAGGCGATGTACATTGGCTTCTCTTGCCCGGTAGTCTCCTCCTTTGATCGTATCGTAAAACAAACGGAATACAGAGTCTCCATCGTTCTGATAATTCTTTGCTGCATTGATACCTCCCTGTGCAGCAATAGAGTGTGCCCTCCGTGGCGAATCCTGAAAACAAAAGGCTTTTACCTTGTAGCCCATTTCGCCCAGTGATGCGGCGGCTGATGCGCCTGCCAATCCTGTCCCTACCACAATAATTTCCAGTTTCCGCTTATTGGCAGGATTTACCAGTTTGCAATGGCCTTTGTAATCAGTCCATTTGCTTTCTAACGGCCCCGAGGGAATTTTTGAGTCAAGCATAACCTGTAATTACTTTGATACGTAAGTGAAGTATGATCGTTGAATCTTCGTTTATTTATTGCAGCCATCCAAGATAAAAGCTCACAGGCATCAGGGCAAATACCAGTGGTACCAGAACAGAAAATCCGATACCGATGATGCTTAGCATGCTTACATATCTTTTATTACTGACCCCTATTGTCCGGAATGCACTCTGAAATCCGTGCATCAGGTGCCAGGCAAGTGCGATGCATCCCAGAACGTAGAGCACTACGATCCATCCGAGCTGAAACACTTCTTTCATTTTTTCATAAAGGTTTATTTCTTCACCCAGCAGCCATCCCTGGTGGCTTCTGTTAGGAACCCAGAAATGCCCGAGGTGTATGACTAGGAATATCAGGATCAGCGACCCTAATAATCCCATACTCCTGCTGTACCATTTGCTGCCTTTATTTCCCATAGATACGGCATACCCTTTCTTTCGTTTACTTCGGTTTTGAATTTCCAGTACAATTCCCTGTAGAATATGGATGAGAAACCCGGCAATAAGGCCGACTTCCACAATCCGGATCACAACCATGGAGCCCATAAAATGAGCAGCATCATTGAACATTTTTCCCCCATCATTGGCCCAGATGCATGCGTTAATTCCGGCATGCACCACAAGGAATATAATCAGAAATAAACCTGTAAGCGCCATCACCCATTTTTTCCCAACAGAAGAAGTGAAGATTTCAGACCATTTCATACTAGAATGCTTAAGAATTCATCGGAATGGCGCAAAAGTACTACTGACCGGCCAATTTGTTCTGAAAAAAAAACAATGCAAAGATCCTTATGTTTATTCGCTGTTCTCCAGACGTGCCTGTTGCCCTGCATCAATTGTACGGAACAAATGGAACGGTTTGTACGTTCGCCATTGCGGAAGTTCTGCAAACCCGATATACCGGCTCAGCCGGGCCTGTTTAAAATCATACTGAGTTTGCTCCGGCAGATTGAGACAAACAAGCCATCCCATGCTTTCAGCCAGTTCTTCATGCAATTCTTCATAATACTCGGTTCCCCCACTATGAAAGTTCAGAACATTTTCTCCAGCAAGAATAATTTTGTTGATCCCTTCTTTCATAAATTTCTCCAGTACTTCCCGCTTCAGTTCCATGATGTCATTTTCGATTGCGTCATTCCATTCACCAATCAGTTCCATGACCAGGTATCTTTCATCGTAATCAGCCATTAATACTTTCAGGTACAGGGTGCGGCTTCCGAAATCGTCCCACTGCGGGTGGATGTAATAATTATAAACGACCTGGGTAAATTCAAATTCCGAGTAGGTTCTTCCAAAAAAAGGAGAACGCCTGTCTTCCTCGCTGATATAAATATGACGCCAGTTGTAGAAAGGTTCAATATCTTGCATAAAAAATCTTCTCTCCAGGCAAAATTAAGAAAGGACTTAGTACCATAATTGTATGAGCAGAAGAAATGGCATGATTAGAATCCGGAAATTGCTTCGGCGGCCTTTTTGACACTGCCATGCAGGAGAAGCAGTTCTTTTGCCTGTTCGTAGTTCTGCAGCTTTGCTTTTTCCATCAGCATCCGGGTACCCCGGTCCACCAGTTTGTCGTTGGTCAGTTGCATGTTCACCATTTTATTATCTTCCACCCTTCCCAGTTGTATCATGATAGTGGTTGAAATCATATTCAGCACCAATTTTTGTGCAGTGCCGCTTTTCATGCGGGTGCTACCGGTTACAAATTCTGGCCCTACGATGGTTTCAACTGGAAATTCAGCAGCCTGACTTACCGGCGATCCGGGATTGCAGGAGATGCTTCCCGTGACAATGCCTCTTTTCCGGCATTCCTGTAAGGCACCAATGACATAGGGAGTCGTGCCGCTTGCAGCAATCCCGATGACAACATCTTTTTCGCTGATCTGGTATGACTCAAGGTCTTTCCATCCCTGTATCGGGTCGTCTTCTGCAAATTCAACCGCAGTGGTAATGGCCCTTTCTCCTCCGGCAATTATGCCAATGACCAGCCCGTAAGGAACACCGTATGTAGGCGGACATTCACTTGCATCTACAATGCCCAACCTGCCGCTGGTACCTGCACCAACATAAAACAACCGCCCGCCCATGAGCATCTTGTCTACAGCCGCTTCTACCAGTTTTTCAATTTGCGGAATTGCTTTTTGCACAGCCAGCGGTACTGTCTGGTCTTCCTGGTTTATATTGGTCAGTATATCGGATACCGTCATCTTTTCAAGGTGGCGGTACGGACTGGGTTGTTCTGTTATTTTCTGAAATGCCATATTCCTGTTTTACCTATGATACGCAAGAAGTCCTTCCATCGGGTTCTTCAAAATATTTCCTGGTTCAAAACCATATGTGTGGCAAAGTTGCAGCAGAACGTCCCTGAATCCAAATGACACTCCTCCTGTAAAATGCACCGGGTATTTGTGTGCTTCAGGGTATTTGCACAAATGCTGAAAAAAGAAATCATTCAACCCGTCTTCTATAATATTTTCGATCATATAATGACCTCTGTTTTTGGCAAGAAAACCGGTATAGCCTGCAAGGTACCTGTTTGGCAAGGGTTTCTTATAAACATTTTCCAGTATTTCTGCTTTGTGGGTGGTGTAAGCCAGGTCAAACCGGCTTCTGAGATCTTCATCAAAAGTACCATAGAGATAGTACTGCAGTACTTTTTTTCCAAGATAGGCTCCGCTGCCCTCATCGCCCAGCACATACCCAAGCCCTGGACTGTTACGCACAATTTTCCTGCCATTAAAATAACAGGAGTTGGATCCGGTACCCAGGATGCAGGCAATTCCTTTCCGGCGCCCGCAAAGGGCACGGGCAGCAGCCATTAAATCATGACTGACCATAATTGATGCTGCTGGAAAAATATTTTTTAGTACCCTTTTGATCAGCCGGGCATTTTCCGGAGCTGCACAACCGGTACCATAATAAAAGACTTCAACCGGGCGTCGCTTTCCCAAAGCAGGAATCAGTTCACTTTGCAAAACAGCACTCATCTGGCAGTCGTCCATAAAATACGGACTGATGCCCTGTGTAAAAACAGTATGGCGCATTTTACCGCTTACATGGCACCATTCTGCCTTGGTGGCCCCGCTATCGCAAAGTAACATACTCATATATCTGAAATTCATTTGCACACATGCCTTACGAAAGTAAAGAATCTGACACAGCCGGGCAGGCAAGCAGCAACTTTTCTCTATTTTGCATTAAAATACAAAGAAATAAAATACAATGCTGAATAAAAAATTACATGTTTGGCTCCCGCTGCTTTTTTCAATGGTGATGATAGCGGGGATGTTTTTTGGATATAAACTGGGAAGACAGCAGCGTGGAAAAGGCAATTTTTTTTCTGCCGGCCGGCAGGGTGTCCTTCCGGAAGTGCTGGACCTGATCAGGATGAAATATGTGGACTCCCTGTACACCGATTCGCTGGAAGGAAAAGCAATTCGTGAAATGGTGAACCTGCTGGATCCCCATTCTGTTTACCTGCCACCCGATGCACTGAAAGAAGCAAACGAGGATCTGGCGGGAAATTTTGAAGGCATCGGGGTTGAATTCAATATTTTCAATGATACGGTCAATGTTGTGTATGTCATGCCCGGAGGCCCGGGCGAAAAGGCCGGTATCCAGGCAGGCGATAAGTTGCTGCAGGCAGATCAGTCTCCACTAACCGGGAAAAGCCTTTCCAGTGAGCAGATAAAAAAACAAATCAGAGGACCAAAAGGCTCTGAAATCCGTTTGCGCTTGCAGCGAGGCAGGGAACAGAAAGAAATAACGGTAATAAGAGGCACTATTCCTGTGCCATCCGTTGAAGCATCCTATATGATGGATAAATCAACAGGGTATATCAAACTGAATAAATTCACTGAATCAAGTTACGAAGAATTCATGCAGGCGATGGAAAAGCTGCAAAAGGAAGGATTGCGGAGCCTGGTTTTTGACCTTCGTGGAAACGGAGGTGGTTTTATGAATGAAGCAGTAGATATTGCCGATGAATTTTTGGCAGGAGACAAACTGATCGTTTACACAAAAGGAGTGAACAGCAAGAAAAGAGAATACAGGTGCAAGAGGCCTGGTTTATTTGAAAACGGCAAGCTGATCATTCTGGTTGATGAACTGAGCGCCAGCGCCAGCGAAGTGCTGGCAGGCGCCCTGCAGGACTGGTGCCGTGCCACGATTGTGGGCCGGCGTACTTTCGGGAAGGGGCTGGTGCAGGAACAATACCCTCTCAGCGATGGCTCAGCCATCAGGCTTACAATTGCCCGCTACTATACACCCCTGGGGCGCAGCATCCAGCGATCTTACGAAAAAGGAAAGAAAGTCTACCTCGATGAACTTTGGGAACGATATAACCGGGGCGAACTGGTTTCAGTTGACTCCGCAAATCATCACAAAGAAGCCCGGAATACATTTTTAGCATGCAGAGATACTTTGTATGACAATGAAGGAATCAGCCCATCCGTGTTTGTTCCGGTTGACACAACCATCAACAGGTTGTTGACAGAAGGGCCATTCAGCAGTACAGCCTTTAGCAAAACAGCATACCAGTATTTTTTGCAACACCAGAAGGAGATCAACGGCTTTGCAAATGTAGCAGCGTTCAATTCCGGTTTTTCGGGTATGGAGCAGTTATGGAATGCCTGGCTGCAATCTCTGCCGTCAGACAGCATGAAGCAAACTACCTTATCAGCACCCGTCATAGCTTATTTGCAAAACAGGTTAAAAGCACTGGTAGCCCGTTACAAATGGCGTGATTCAGGTTTCTGGCAGGTCATGAATGAAACTGACTCTGCCATCAAAAAACTGAGGGAATTACTGGCAAGTCAATAAACGGGAAGGACAATTATTCTTTTTCTTTATCCCAGTTTTTCTTTTCAACCATATATGAAACCAGGAGCCCAATACCGCCTCCAATGGAAATAAGGGCAAAGTAAATACCAACA
Source organism: uncultured Chitinophaga sp. (assembly GCA_964473035.1). Classification (GTDB taxonomy): domain Bacteria; phylum Bacteroidota; class Bacteroidia; order Chitinophagales; family Chitinophagaceae; genus JJ008. The sequence goes on along the minus strand of CAYYMK010000013.1, from coordinate 51,108 downwards.
GGATCTGTTTTCAGGGGCATCAGGAATATATCAATGAGGACAGCAGACAATAAGCCCAGGCCTGCACCCAGCATCAGAAGACCGGCTTTCAGACTTTTAAATGGCGATGTCCTGCTAACAGATTCTTTGGGATTCATCCCTTTTTCGATCATTGCCAGGTTCTGACGTGTTCTTAGGTACACAATGCCAAAAACCATTGCAAATCCTCCGGTAAACAGGGTGACTGGTACTAAAACTTCCGGGCCTGCCATACGTTTGCTTTTTTATTGTTTTAAAAAATTGTTTTTTAAATCTGACTCCCAGTTGGATGCTGAGGTTACAGCTTCTCAAACATTCCGCCACAAAGGCGGTTCAGTATCGTTGGACTATCTATCAGTGTCGGCGGTTACAGCACCCGGAAATTTTCAGATCCTGGGGCACAGAAATGCATATGCCTGTATTTTTGTAATTATGCTGTAACCTAATTCATCCTTTCCGGGTCATAGTGAATTGAATGTCAGCCGGACTTTCTGATACTGAAATCATTAGCCAGGTGTTACTTGGTAACACGCAAGCTTATGCGAGGTTAGTGCACCGGTACCAGGACTATGTGTTTACCTTGTCGATGAGAATGGTGAAAAACCGGGAAGTGGCTGAAGAACTGGCACAGGATGTTTTTATTAAAGCATTCAGGCACCTGGCCAGCTTCAGGGCCGAAGCAAAATTCAGCACCTGGTTGTTTACAATTGCCAACAATACCTGTATCACCCATCTCAGGAAAAAGAAGCCGGAAATACACTCACTGGAACATGAGAAGGTGCTTGCAGCTGCTGAGCAAAAGAATGAAGGGCCTGCTGTGATACTGGCAGAGCAAAAATCAAAACAGGAAATGGTCCGCAAGGCAGTTTCCCTGCTGGGCGCTGATGACGCACAGATTATCACCCTGTTTTATCATGCAGAACAATCGTTAGAGGAAATTGCACGAATATTGGGTGTGGAACCCAATACAGCGAAAGTAAGGCTGCACCGTGCCAGAAGCAGGTTAAAAGAAAAAATTGAAACCCATTTTGCGGAAGAATTAAATTAAAAACTATGAACAAACAATCCCAAATGGATGAGCGTCTCTGGAGCCTGATTGATGGCACAGCCTCGGCAGAGGAAGCTTCAACCATTAAAATGCTCCTGGAATCAGATGCAGCATGGAATGCCAGATACCAGGAGCTGCTTGGCATGCATCAATCGCTGCAATTGGTTTCCACTGATGCCCCATCCCTGCGTTTTGCAAAAAATGTCATGGAAGAAATCACCCGGCTTCATATTGTTCCTGTGGCAAAGACATATCTCAATAAAAAAATTATCTGGGGAATTGGAATATTTTTTGTGCTCATCCTTCTTGGCGTGATGCTCTATAGCCTGGCACTGACAGATACGACGGAATCACAGGATGATTTTTTAATCCGGAACCTGGATAAACTGGAATTCAGCAAAATGCTTAACGATACCTGGGTAAAAGTTTTGTTGATGATCAATGCACTGCTTGGGCTTTTTTTACTGGATGTTTACCTGAACCGGAAAAGAAAGATATTTCGCCAAAAAGCCTGATGACAAAGAAGTCATCAAGTCCGGCAAACCCTCCTGTTTATACAGGGGGGTTTTTACATGCTGAAGGCATTCCTGTATTTTTGCAGCAACTTTAAAGTATGGATATCAAAAATAACATCCTGGAGACAATAGGAAATACGCCCCTGATCAAACTGAACAGGATAACCCGTGATGTTCCCTGCACCGTTGCGGTAAAAGTTGATTATTTCAACCCGGGTAATTCGATAAAAGACCGAATGGCGGTCAAAATGATTGAAGTGGCAGAAAAGGCAGGCAAATTAAAACCAGGTGGTACCATTATTGAATGCACTTCTGGAAATACCGGAATGGGATTGGCGCTGGCTGCTGTGGTGAAAGGCTACAAATGCATTTTCACAACAACAGATAAGCAGAGTAAGGAAAAGATGGATATCCTAAAAGCTGTTGGCGCAGAAGTAATCGTATGCCCCACCAATGTAGAACCAGACGATCCACGGAGTTATTATTCTGTAGCACGGAGGCTGGCCAGGGAGATACCCAATTCATTTCACTGCAACCAATATGATAACCTGGCAAACCGTCTTGCACATTACGAAAGTACCGGGCCCGAAATCTGGAAACAAACGGATGGCAAACTCACCCACCTGGTATGTACCGCAGGAACCGGCGGCACGATTACAGGAACCGCTATGTTTTTGAAAGAAAAAAACCCGGCCATTCAGGTGTGGGCGATTGATGTATTTGGATCATTGCTGACAAAGTATTTCCGCACAGGTGAAATAGATATGAGTGAGGTGCATCCTTATATCAGCGAAGGTTTTGGGGAAGATTTTGTTCCGGAGAATTATGACATGAGTGTCATTGATCACTTTGAGCAGGTTACCGATAAAAATGGCGCCCTCATGGCGAGAAGACTGGCCAAAGAAGAAGGAATTTTTTGCGGCTATAGCGCTGGCAGTTGCTTACAGGGTCTGGTGCAACTGAAAGACCGGTTAAAGAAAGATGATTTGGTTGTATGTATCCTGCATGACCATGGAAGCCGCTATGTAGCCAAAATATACAATGACCAATGGATGATGGAAAGAGGATTTCTGGATGTAAAAACCTTTAAAGACATTGTCAGCAGCCGCGATGCACAACAAAAACTCATTACCGTTTCTTCAGAACATACGGTGGCAGAAGCTGTGAACCTGATGAAAAAATATGACATCGAACACATCCCGGTTCTGCGTTCCCCTGCTTCGGGCATGTTTCAGCAGGATCTCGTTGGCTCCATCAGCGAAAACGGGTTATTCCTAAAAATTTTTTCAAACCCTGAACTCAAGAATGAACGGATACAGGCAGTGCTGGAACCATCTTATCCACTGGTTGATTTTAATACCCCGGTTGAGAAACTTAGCACCCTGATTCATAAAGAAAATGGCGCTGTACTCAGTATTGATGAAACCGGCAAATGCCACATAGTGACCAAATATGACGTAATACAGGCTTTGGGAAAATAATTCAACAACCTATGCCACATAATACAAATCAACTGCTTAGGGAAAAAACGAAATTCATTTCTCCGTAAAACTACGTCCTTCGATAGCGGTATTGCCGCAGCAAGCTAATCGTAATTTTCTTTAAAAAATCAGGCAGTTTTGCTCTTGTCAGCTGCCATTGGCGAGTCTATATTTGTGTCAGAATTATCCAATATCCAAATCCGAAAAGCCAAAGCCAATTCCTTTGAAATTCCCGTTGAAATCCAAAGTCCGATTTGAGAAGCCACGTCCAAGATCCTTGAAGACCTATCCTGAGTCACCGTGTCCAAATCCATGAAAAGATTTACGTCCGGAACCCTCCTGCTAAACCAAGTTTAGCAGGAGGCGCGGTGAACTTCCCGGTCCTGTTAGTTCTCCTCCCCGTCTTAATACTGTTTTATTTCACCGATATTTTATCTACTGCCCCTGAACTTGGCATGAGAAGAGCTGCTACACACTGTCAGATAATTTTATCCGACCTTAGCCCCCATTTAAATCAGGTTTCATTTTGCTTACCAATCAGCCTTCTGCAGTTCATGGGGAAAATGACAAACCTTCCCGTAAGAAGCCCATGTATCCGGTGCGGGAATCACTGCGCCGCTACCTGCAGCGACATGGCCGGGAAGTAAAACTACCGGTAAGCTACAACGACCTGCTTTTTTATACCTACTCCATTCCATTAAAAGATAAAAACGGACGGGATACGTTGTGGGAAAAAACGCTGTACGACAATCATGAATGGGAGTACCTGCGTGAAGGACTGGTAAAAATTTATGCCATCCTCAAAACAGAAGGCGACCTTAGTGTCACCCGTCACCTTGACGTAGCAAGAATTGATTATTGCAGCTTTGGCAATTCACACCCGTTCCGGATACGGATCGTCAACAAGTTCAACGATAACTACGATCATTACTATATAAAAATTGCGGATGCTTCCCGGGTGTACGGACTGGAACTCGAACATACCCTTTCACCCAACCGGATTACTTACTTAACCTGCGACAATACATTGGTGGAGGAACACATACCAGGGATACCCGGAGATGTCTTCATCGGACAGATGCTGCAGAATCCGGAAACCAATAAAATAAGACTGGCCAAAGAGTTTGTAAAATTTAATGACCGCTGCTTTATCCGGTTGCTTGGCGATATGCGCAGCTACAATTTTGTAATTGACATCACACCCGATATTGAGGATTACCAGTACCGCATCCGCTGTATTGATTTTGACCAGCAGTCGTATGAAGGCCGAAAAAACCTGTACCTGCCACAGTTTTTTAAAGAAAATTTTCCGCTGGTTGAGTTGAGCCTGAAATGCCTCAATAAAGATTCGATGGAACAATACCGGACCGAGGAAAGAACAATGATGGCATTTCGGCTGGCTTCATCCCGCTACAGGATCAAAGAGCTGCTGGACATTATGGCAACAGATGAAATATCCACACACGAAAAAACTGCCCAGCTGGCTGCTGAACTGGCCCGGCATCATCAGCATCCTGCCTTTACCCGGTGCCGCACCCAGGGGGAGTTGGTGAAGATGCACCTGAAATTTATGCTCCGCAATAATCTGTCCCACCTGAAAGACATACAGAAAAATTTTAACACCTGAGCCGTGGCGTTCCCCACACTTTTTTGTTCCCTATATTTGCTCATCAAAAAAAAATCCAACATGGCCAGTCAAAAAATAACCGAACTGCTTGGAGAAAAAGCATCATACCTGCTGAATCACAAATCCACAACCATTTCCAAAGACATGCTGCACTTACCCGGTCCCGACTTTGTGGATCGCATTTGGGAGCCCAGCGACCGAAATCCCCAGGTGATGAGAAACCTGCAGGCCATGTACAACAATGGCAGGCTTGCCGGCACAGGTTACCTATCCATTTTACCGGTTGACCAGGGTATTGAACACAGCGCCGGCGCATCCTTTGCTAAAAACCCGGTTTATTTTGATCCTGAAAATATTGTGAAACTTGCTATAGACGGAGGTTGCAATGCCGTTGCCACCACCTATGGAGGATTTGGCATGCTGGCAAGAAAATATGCCCACAAAATTCCTTTTATCGTAAAAATCAACCACAACGAATTTCTTACGTACCCCAACAAATTCGACCAGGTCATGTTTGCATCCATCAAGGCAAGCTGGAACCTGGGCGCAGCTGCCGTTGGCGCCACTATCTATTTTGGAAGTGATGAGGCCAGCCGCCAGATCCAGGAAGTAAGCAGGGCTTTCGAAATGGCCCATGAAATGGGCATGGCTACTATCCTTTGGTGTTACCTCAGAAATCCGTCTTTTAAAAAAGAAAAGGATTACCATGTATCGGCCGACCTTACCGGACAGGCCAACCACCTGGGTGTTACGATTGAGGCAGATATCATCAAACAAAAACTGCCGGAGAATAATGGCGGGTACAATGTCCTGAACTCAAAAGAAAATCCTTACGGAAAAACCGATAAACTGGTTTATGAAAAGCTGACATCCGACCACCCTATTGACCTCTGCCGCTACCAGGTAGCCAACTGCTATATGGGTCGTGCCGGGTTAATCAACAGTGGCGGAGCATCATCCGGAGCCAGCGATATGGCCGAAGCGGTTATGACCGCTGTGGTGAACAAACGGGCCGGCGGTATGGGACTGATTTCAGGAAGAAAAGCATTTCAACGTCCGATTCATGAAGGTGTGGGCATTTTAAATGCCATCCAGGATGTGTACCTGGATCAGGAAATTACGATTGCTTAACAAGAGCCGGCCATCTCTTTCATTTGGCTTTCTGAAATTATGATCAGAAAATTTCTCCATGTAATTCTCTTCACCGGGTTGTTGATGATGCTGCATACCCGGCAGGCATTGAGCCAGGCACCAGCGGCAGAACAGTGCATCAATGAAATCATGAAACAAATTCCGGTGATGGGCTTATCAGTTGCTGTGGTGAAAAAAAACCGCATCATCTACTCCCATGCTTTTGGCACCAAAGACAGGGATCAGCAAACAGCGCTGACAGAGGATTGCCTGTTCCGCATTGCGTCTATTTCCAAATCATTTTCGGCAACGGCAATCATGCAACTTGTTGAACAGAAAAAACTTTCGCTGGATGACGATATTGGCAACCTGATTGGCTTTCCGGTACGAAACCCAAAGTTTCCAGAAAAGCGGATCAGTCTGCGTATGCTCCTGTCTCACCGTTCTTCCATCAACGACAGCCAGGGCTATTTTACACTGGATGCCATCAACCCGGCAAAGAACAAAGACTGGATGAAGTGCTTTAATGACTATGAACCGGGCACAGGTTATATGTATTGCAACCTGAACTTCAACATCATTGGCACTATCATTGAAAAATTTTCAGGAGAAAGATTTGACCAGTATATCCGCCATCACATTCTGGAGCCGCTGAACCTGTATGGCGGTTATTGCGTGGATTCACTGGATCAAAACAGGTTTGCCACTATTTATGAATACAACCGTGATTCAGCAAAGTTTTTTGCATCACCTTCTGCATATGCTCCCCGCAGGGCAGAACTGGCTGCCTATGTAATGAACTACAGTACTCCCATTTTTTCGCCCACGGGCGGTATGAAGATTTCTGCACCTGACCTTGCCCGTTATATGATGATGCATATGAACAAGGGAAAGTATAATGGGAAAAGAATTATGTCCTCACAAAATGCCAGGCTGATGCAAACGCCCATTTCCGATGAAGAAGGTTATGGCATGGCCATCAGCACCACTTCCAAACTGATCAGCGGCATTACCTTAAAAGGACATACCGGATCCGCATACGGCCTGTTCAGCGCTATGTTTTTTGATCCGAAAGGAAAATTTGGAATTGTTGTCATTAGCAATGGTTGCGATCCATCATATACAAATGGCTATAATACGGTAATTCGGAAAACGGTAAATTGCCTGTACGAATCATTGATCAGGTAAACCTATTTTAAATCACCCGATCATTGCCGCCATCAACCGGCACCTGTGCCCCGGTAGTTTTTGAAAAAACTGAACCCAGCATGGTAATTGCCAGCGCCGCTACATCGGACGATGTGACTTCTGTCTTCAGAATATTACTGGTTTTATATTCCTCTACTGTAAGCCCATAGTGAGAGGCACGGTTTTCTAAAGTTTCTTTGCTCCAGATCCCTGTGTCGAATACCGCATTTGGATGCAGCATATTAACCCGAACCCCCTTTGCACCCAGTTCCAGAGCGGCAACCCTGCCCAGTTGGTTCAGGCCGGCTTTTGCCACTGAATAGGCACCTGCACCAGGCCCCGGCGCAGCTACATTTTTGGAACCAATAATCACAATAGCAGGTTCAATGCCACACTCCAGATATGGAAGGCAGCACTGCAAAAGCTGATAATGACTGCTCAGGTTTACCGAAAGACTATTGTTCCAGTCTTCATGCGGCAAATGAGCAATGAAAGCGCTGGCAGGAAACAACCCGGCATTGCTGACCAGCATATCAATTCCTCCAAAATTTTTTACCGCTTGCTGCACTCCATCATTCAGTTGCTTTCTGTCGGTCACATCGGCCAGTAATGGCAGTACGTTTTTTGAAGAAAAAATATTTTTTATCAAGGGGTTCACATCCAGCGCTGCCACAACAGCCCCTTCAGCCAGCAATTTTTCCACACATGCTTTTCCAATTCCTCCTGCCGCCCCGGTTACAAATGCAACTTTTCCCTGCATCGGTTTCACGGCCCCGCTCTTCTTTAATTTCTCCTGCTCAAGCGACCAGTATTCCACATCAAAAAGATCTTTTTCCGGCAGGGCAGTCCAGCCACCCATAGCTTCAGCTTTACTAATTGCAGAAATCGTATGCCTGTAAATATCTTGTATTGCATGCACGGAACTAATGCTGTTGTCCATACTCAGTATAGCACGACGGCGCCAGATTGCCCATCGGGGAGCTTTGTCCAGGCATTGCAAGCTTCCGTTTGTATTTCGCAAAAAATATTCCTGGTATTGTACCGCATAATCATTCAGTGCTGATTCAAGGTCCTCGTCCCCTACCATTGGCTTTTGTTTGGTACGAATGATATGATCCGGCGTTAGCGGGCCCCGCATTGTTATGTCCGCTACATTTGCAGCCATACTGAACCGGACAGCTTCAGTGCTGCAATCAGTCTGCAGCAGCACTGGCTGACCTCTGAGTGATGAAATTTTTTTTCTGAACCTGGCTATCTGTAAAAGATCGGCTTCTTCGGATTGATGATCTGTTACCGGAGGTGCGGCGGAGACTTCTGAAAGATAATTTTCGGCACGGGATACAATCTCAATCATTTTTTCATAGCTGGACTTTGCATCATGTGCAAAGGTGAAGACACCATGCTGCAGCAGGATGATGGCTTCGGTTTTTTCCCAGTTGAGCGTTTCTGCAATTTCATACACCTGTTTTGCCAGAACAAACCCAGGCATTACATAGGGCAAAATCAGCACATTACTTCCATAGAGAGATTGCAGTCTTTCTTTTCCCCCGTGTGTATTGCTGATCGTCACCACAGCATCCGCATGTGTATGATCTACAAATTGGAATGGAATGATGGCATGCAATATCGCCTCCACGGAAGGATTGGGTGCCGATGGGTTGGTCATTGCCATTCGTTGCTGCTTCACCATTTCCAGGTCAGTCATGCCAGGCAATGCCGCCATTTTTTGCAATGCCTGCAACCTGACCGGAGCAAAACCCGCTTCTTCGATACTTCCGAGATCCCACCCGCTGCCTTTCACATACAAAATCTCCTCCTCCTCACCGAAAATATTTTTTTCTTTCAATTTTACAGATGTATTCCCGCCTCCATGCAGCACCAGGTCTTCCTCCTGCCCCAGCAGCCGGGATGTATAAACCCGCATGCGCAGCAATGAATCAATGCCTGCTGCTTCCTGATCGTTCCATCGGTTCCTCATACCTGTTTTTTTCAAAAATAATGATTAATGCTTTGCAGCTTTAAAGGAGTGCATAAGTTTTGTAATTTTACAGTTGCTTTATATAACCGTATAAGTATCCGATATGAAAATAAGGAATGTCTGCATTGCAATGTTGTTGGGTTCTGCATTTGTAGCCTGCAGTAAAAACGATGACAGCGGCCTGACCGGGGTGGTTGATTGCAGCAAAGTCACCAATAAATCATTTGCAGCACATGTACAGCCTGTCATTCAGGCAAGCTGTGCCACAGCCACCTGCCACGAAACCGGAAGCATCAACGGCCCCGGGCCGCTCACAAACTATACAGAAATTTTTAATGCCCGCATCAATATCCGTTCGGCTGTAGCGAACAACCGGATGCCGAAAAACAGTACACTGTCTGCTTCACAGAAAAACTCAGTCATTTGCTGGATTGACGGTGGTGCGCAGGATAACTAAGCCTTTATCCTCTTCCCCATGCCTCTGTATCTATCTCAAAGTAACCACAGCGTTTCAACCTCCCGGATTCTGAACCCGCCGCCGCTGTAATTTATCAGGTATTTCCAATCATTTTTTGAAATTTGCCTGCTGATCCGGGTCAGGTAATTTTTAACCCGGTTCAAGACAAGGTTGTGTAATTTCGTCTGTATTGCACAGCAGTATTGGAACATACCAAAAGACAATGCCATGTTTAAGAAATTATTTTTACTGTCCTATTGCTTCCTGTGCCTGATTTCATTTTCAGCACAAGCGCAAAGCATCCTGACTATTGAAAAAATCATGCAGGATCCCCGCTGGATTGGCTCTTCCCCCTCCGGTATTGCATGGAGCCAAAACAGCAGTACGCTTTTTTTTAACTGGAATCCTGATCAAGCAAAGTCAGATTCACTTTATTTCATCACTCCTGGTAATCAAACGCCCCAAAAAGCATCTGTACTTCAAAAACAGGAACTGGCCGACCAGCGCAGCCACAACTACAACCTGCAACGTACAGCTTTTGTCTCAGCAAAAGGCGGAGATATCTACCTCACGGATCTGAAAACGGGAAAAAGAAAACGCATCACTCATACAACTGATGCCGAAATGAACCCTGTATTTTCATTTCAGGATACTAGGATTGTTTTCACCAGAAATCAAAACCTGTATGCATGGGATATGGAAGGAGGCGAAATCATTCAGCTAACAAATTTCAGAACCAGTGAGCCTGCCCCCATTGCCACCGCCCGAACCGGTAGTCCCGTATCCCCTGCAAACCAACAGGAGCAATGGCTGAAAAATGATCAATTAAAAAATTTTCAGGTACTCCGGGAAAGAAAGGAGAAGCAGGATGCGACACGACTTACTGAAAGGAACCGGCCCAGAGAAAAAGAACTGCGCAGCATTTCTCTTGATGATAAATCGCTGCAGGGACTTGCCATCAGCCCTGACGGACGCTTCATAACCTACAGATTGATGAAAGCCGCTGGTGGTAAAACATCCATCGTACCCAATTACGTCACCGAAAGTGGCTTCACCACTGATATTCCTTCCCGCAGCAAAGTGGGTGCGCCCCAGGGCACCACAGAATCTTTTTTTTACGATCGTCAAAAAGATACTATATACCGCATCATTCCCGACTCCATACCGGGCATCAGGGATATACCGGATTACCTGAATGATTATCCCGAAAAACTTGCAGAGAAAAAGAAAAAAGCCTCAAACCGGATTATTTCTGTTACAAATATTTCCTGGTCACCTGCTGGAAGCCATGCCGTGGCAGAAATCCGGTCGCAGGATAATAAAGACCGCTGGCTCATGCTGTTTGATACTGCTTCAGGTAAATTGAAATTACTGGATAGGCAGCATGATGATGCCTGGATAGGCGGGCCGGGTACCAGTGGATGGGGCAACGCAGTTACAGGATGGATTGGTGAGCATACTTTCTGGTACAGATCTGAAGCAACAGGCTTTTCTCATCTCTATACGGTGCATGTGCTGACAGGCGAAAAAAAGGGGCTGACAAACGGAGCATATGAAGTGCAACAAGCACAATTGTCAGCCGATAAAAAATATTTTTACATCAGTACCAATGAAGTTCATCCCGGTGAACAGCATTTTTACCGGCTTTCGCTTGCAGATGGAAAGAAAGAAAGATTAACCAGTATGACAGGAGCCAACCAGGTTACCATTTCACCGGACGAAAAATGGATGGCAATCCTGCATTCCTACTCCAACCGGCCATGGGAACTGTACTTCCAGGAAATTTCACCGGCAGGGAAAAAGACGAAATCAACTTCAGCACCTTCTCAAGTTACTGACAAAGCACAGAGCCCTGAATTCAAGGCCTATACATGGAGAGACCCGGAAGTTATAACGTTTACTGCCAGAGATGGCGCACATGTATATGCCCGTTTGTACAAACCTGCAAACCCGCATCCCAATAAACCGGCAGTACTTTTTGTACACGGAGCTGGGTATCTGCAAAATGCACATAAATGGTGGAGCAGTTATTTCCGTGAGTTTATGTTTAATAATTTACTGGCCGATCAGGGTTATTATGTGATGGATATTGATTACCGGGGCAGTGCTGGTTATGGCCGCGACTGGCGGACAGGAATTTACCGCCACATGGGAGGAAAAGATTTAAGCGACCATGTAGATGCCGTACGTTACATGGTAAAAAATTATGGCGTCAGCCCTGGCCATGTGGGGTTGTACGGAGGCTCCTATGGCGGTTTCATTTCGCTCATGGGTATGTTTACTGAGCCTGATGTTTTTGCAGCAGGCGCTGCATTGCGTCCAGTTACAGACTGGGCCAATTACAATCATGGATATACATCAAATATCCTGAACGAACCTTTTATGGACAGCCTTGCATACCGCAAAAGTTCACCGATTTATTTTGCAGAAGGGCTAAAGGGGCATTTACTCATTTGCCATGGCATGGTGGATGTAAATGTGCATTACCAGGATGCCGTAAAGCTGACACAACGGCTGATTGAACTGGGCAAAGATGACTGGGAACTGGCAAGTTACCCAATGGAAGATCATGGTTTTACAGAACCAAGCAGTTGGACAGATGAATACAAACGAATCTTCAAACTTTTTGAAACTGTGTTAAAAAAATAAAATGCAGCAGTGACTTGATGGCTGACAGCCTTAATGCATCATTGAGGTACTGTGCCTGACCGCCATCCCCGGCTAGCTAATCTCAACTTCCCTATATTTGTAACTCAACTACCGGATATGCCCAAACAGATTGAAGATTTTGACGCTAACCTGGCAGGTGAAGAAGGAAAGACGGAAGAAACAAAAGCCAGTTGGTTCAAGCGCATCAAAAAAGGCATCAGCACCAAAACCTCAGAAAAAAAAGAAACACCGGAAGGGCTTTGGGTTAAATGTCCTGATTGCAGTTTTATTTGCCCCGTTACCGATCTGCGTGAACACCTGTTTGTTTGCCCCAAATGCAATTTCCATCATCGCATTGGCAGCACTGATTATTATGAAATATTATTTGACAACAACGAATTCACTGAGCTGGCTGCAGGAATCAGGAGTAAGGATTTTCTGGGATTTACAGATCTGAAACCTTACGGAAAAAGGCTGGAAGAAACCTGGAGTAAAACCGACCTGAAAGATTCTATGCGTGTTGCAACAGGCAAATTAGGAGGGCATGAAGTTGTAATTGCCTGCATGGATTTTGAATTTATCGGCGGTTCATTGGGCAGTGTGATGGGCGAAAAATTTTCCAGAGCAGTCGATTACTGCCTCGAGCACAAACTACCCTACCTTGTCATCAGCAAAAGCGGGGGCGCCCGGATGATGGAAAGCGCTTTTTCCCTGATGCAGCTTGCCAAAACCAGCGGAAAACTTTCCCAACTAAGTGATGCGAAACTTCCCTACATCTCTTTGCTTACCGATCCGACCTTTGGTGGCATCTCCGCATCATTTGGCATGCTGGGCGATTTCAACATTGCAGAGCCGGGTGCATTGATCGGTTTTGCAGGTCCCAGGGTAATTAAAGAGACTATCAAAAAAGACCTGCCCGAAGGATTTCAGCGCAGCGAATTTATTCTGGAACATGGGTTTCTTGATTTTATTCTGCCGAGAAAAGAATTGAAGGAAAAATTGGTCACACTGCTCTCCCTTCTCAAAAACTAAATACTGCATTGCCGCCGCTGAAAGAGGGAAATATTTCTCTTACTTTGCATCTGCATGCAGGAAATCAAAAATAGGCAGGCTTTTTTTCATTATTTCATTGAAAACACTTTTGATGCCGGGATGGTATTGCTGGGCACTGAAGTAAAGTCCCTGCGGGATGGCAAAGCCAGTTTCAACGACAGCTATTGCATGATTCACAAAGGAGAAATCTGGCTCAAATCAATGCATATTGCAGAATACTCACATGGCACAGCCAATAACCATGATCCGCTGCGTGACCGGAAACTACTCCTCCAAAAAAGAGAAATCAATAAAATCATCGCCAGGATGAAAGAAAAAGGCTACACCCTGGTGCCGCTGCGTATTTATTTTAACGAGAAAAATATTGCTAAAATAGAAATCGGGCTGGCCAAAGGCAAAAAACTGCACGACAAAAGAGAAAGCATCCGCAAAAGGGAGACCGAACGGGAAATGAAGCGCCATCTGTGATCACTGTGAAAAACTTCCTGTATCCCGGCAATCTTTTTTCACGAACTTCCCTGCCCATGAAAAAAATCATTTTTATCTTTTTTCTATACCTGTCGCAGCAGGCTTCTGCCCAGTCGGTTTTTGGATATTGGTATGGAAATGCTAATGTAAAAACCAATAGTTCTGCCAATAACTACCTGGTAGAGCTGATCCTGCAGCCGGAACATGGCTATGTTTCAGGAATTCTGAATTATTTTTTTAAAGACAGCTACCGGAGCCTGAAAGTAAAAGGGAATTACAATGCAGCTACCCGGCAACTCAGTTTGTATGATGTACCATTGCCCTACCATGCTTCCATCCCGAATTTTGAAGTGGATTGCATCATGAACCTGCAGGCAACACTCCGTGTATCACAGGCTGGTTCATCCCTCAACGGCGCTTTCAAAGCCTTACCCGATTACCGGTACACCTGCGCCGATGTTCGCTTCAATTTTACACTCAACGCAGATATCAGTAAAAAAGATTCTGTTCTGAAGGCCATCAGTGAATACAAAGAAACATACCAGGTCTGGAAACCTTCTGTTACGGATACACAGGTTACCACAGAAATTACAGCCCGCAAAGTGATCAACTATGTTACCGAAAGGGAATTTAGTGAACGAAAAAAAGAAATTGTGAATACGATAGAAGTGGAATCAGACTCCCTGCTGATCGAATTATATGATAATGGAGAGGTGGACGGCGATCTCATTTCTTTATTTTATAACCAGCAACTGGTACTCAACAGCCAGAAACTGACCCACAAATCCATAAAGATTCATATCAGGCTGAACCCCGCATCGGAGGTCAATGAATTATCTATGTTTGCCGAAAACCTGGGGCTGATACCGCCGAACACTGCATTACTGCTTATCCGGGATGGCGATAAAAAACACGAACTCAGGTTGTCGAGCAGCATGGAAAAATCTGCCACCATCCATCTCAAAAAGAAGAAATAATTTTCCGGGTACCTGATCAGAATAATTCGGTTTGCTGCCCGTCCTCTTTTTGTTTAACCCACTCCATTTCGGTGGACTTTGAGAAATCGGCAAGGCGTGAACCGGCAGTTTTATATCCTGTTACTTCAGCCATTCGGGCAATTTTGAGTTTTCCGCGACGCACCTGAGTACCCCGCCCCTGCTGCATGGCCAGTACGGGCTCCGGCTGCGTAGTAGCAGTCTCCACATAGTTTCCCTCGCCTTCTTTCATAAACAGAAACCTGTTTTTGATGGTGCTGGTTTCTACCCGAAACCTTTTGGCCATAAACTGCTTCGCTTTCATGTCCACGTACACCGTTGTAATGATTTTTTCAGGAGAAAATTTTTCAATCAGAATCACTTTTTCAGAATCTAGTTTTTGTGTCATCTCCTGGCTGGTCACTTCATAGAATCCATCACTGTACAAAACCAGAACAGTATCTTCAGGTTCAAACACACCGAGGTACTGTCCTTTTTCATCGGTATTCAGGCGGCCAAACTGGTCATCATACCACAATTTCTTTCCTTCTATAGTTGATACACCAGCTTCCTTCAGCTTCACTGATTTGATGGGATACTTTGTAACTGTATTGCCCATGCTTCCCCTCCCTTTAATTTCCAAATCGGCAAATCCGAAATCAAACTCTTTAATTCTGGCACTGCAGGAAGCGGATAATACAATTTTCACCAGTTCTGCTTCTCCGTTGGGATTGATGCTCAGGTAATGCACTTTGCTTTTTTCATGGCCCTTTGTCAGGTCATATTCCTTGTCACGGGTGACCCCTGTTACATTAAATCTTTTGGCAAAACTTTTCCCTGAATCCCCATCCGCATAAATCATATTGTATGTAGTTCGTTCGTCATTCTTATGAAATATGGCAGCATGAAGAATATCTTTTCCGATAAAAGTCTTGTCAGACACCCTCACCACCTTCATACTCCCCCTGCGGGTAAACACGATCAGGTCATCCAGGTCCGAACACTCACACAAAAATTCATCTTTTTTCAGACCGGTGCCTATAAAGCCGTCATCCCTATTGATGTAAAGTTTCGTATTGGCAATGGCAACACTTTTGGCTTCAATCACCTCAAATTGTCTGACCTCAGTTTTCCGCTCCCTGCCTTTTCCATATTTCTTCAGCAGGTTTTCAAAATAGGCCACCGCATAATCCACCAGGTTTGCCAGGTCGTGTTTCACCTGCCTGATGTCTGCTTCCAGCGCACTGATCTGTTCGTTCAGTTCTTCAATATCCAGTTTGTAAATACGGCGTACAGGTTTCTCGGTCAGCCGGATGATATCCTCCCTGGTAATTTCCCTTTTCAGTTGTTTTTTGAACGGACTGAAAGCCTGATTAATTGCATCCAGGACTTTGTCCCAGGTCTCATGCTTTTTTTCAAGCTCCTTATATATCTTTTCTTCAAAAAATATTTTTTCCAGCGAAGTGTAGTGCCATTTTTCCTGCAATTCGCCCAGTTTGACAGTTAGTTCTTCTCCCAGCAGTTCTTTTGTCCTGTCCACTGAAAGCTTCAGCAAATCCTGAACGCCAAGAAACCGGGGCTTTTGCTCTGCGATTACACAGGCATTGGGAGAAATGGAAATTTCACAATCGGTGAATTTAAACAACGCATCAATAGTCATGTCCGGTGAAATGCCCGGGGCAAGATCAACCAGGATTTCCACTTCGGCAGCTGTGTTATCCGTAACTTTTTTGATTTTAATTTTTCCCTGATCATTGGCCTTTACAACCGATTCCATCAATTGTGTAGTGGTAATTCCGTAAGGCACGCTGCGGATGGCAAGCGTTTTTTTATCCAGCTCTTCAATATGCGCCCGCACTTTTACTTTTCCGCCCCTTTTTCCCTGGTTGTATTCTTCCACATCAATCATGCCCCCGGTTTGGAAATCGGGGTACAGGTCAAAACGTTTTCCCCGAAGGTATTTTACAGATGCATCTAGCAGTTCGCAAAAATTATGGGGAAGAATTTTTGTAGATAATCCAACGGCTATGCCTTCAGCTCCCTGCGCCAGCAGCAGGGGAAATTTTACCGGCAGGTTCACCGGTTCATTTTTTCTGCCATCGTAGCTCAACTGCCAGGTTGTTGTTTTTGCATTAAATGCCACATCCAGTGCAAACTTGCTCAACCTTGCTTCGATGTACCGGGCTGCGGCAGCGTCATCTCCAGTACGTACATCACCCCAGTTGCCCTGGGTATCTATCAGCAAATCTTTCTGGCCCATATGAACCAATGCATCCCCGATGCTTGCATCTCCATGCGGATGGTATTGCATGGCCTGCCCTATGATATTCGCTACTTTGTTGAATCGTCCGTCGTCCATTTCCTTCATGGCATGCAGGATGCGCCGCTGCACAGGTTTCAGACCGTCTTCTGCAGCCGGTACCGCTCTTTCCAGTATGACATAAGATGCATAGTCCAGAAACCAGGTTTTGTACTGACCTGAAAGACCCTTATCATCAAACTGTGTATCAGGTAATTTGCTCTTTTGTGGCATATGCATTTAATCGAAATATTTTCCAATAATTTTTTTTCCTGTTACGTTATCTTATACTCCTCCAAAAATTCAGTTATTTCCACCTCATAAAAGTCCTTAGGCAATATTCCAATCTCTTCAAATACTTCTGACATTGCGCTCCTGCGGAGCCTGGATGAATTAATGAATCCGGCTTTCAATAGTCCCATCGGGGCCATCGTTTCTTCATCATCCCGCTTCCTCTTCTTTCTGAAACGCTATCTCTCCCTGTTTACCTTCAGGCTTTTTTACATCAAAATCCTTCCAGCCTTTTTGCATATCACCGGATATAATAATTCGTCCTTCATTGATCAGGTGTTTCATCCGCCACATGATAAACACATCACCTGTTTTAATTTTCATCCGGTGCAGAATATTGGTTAAAGCCCGGGTAGCTTTTTGCCATTCACAGGTAATATTCTTTAACAGCTCCCCGTCATAATAACTGTCTTCCTTTCCTGCAATCTTCTTGCCTCCCTCCAGTATTCTTACAACTGCATTTTCTTCAACAATTTTTCTCCACTCGTCCGGATCAATTTCAAATTCGCTCAGTGTAATGGGTCTTGCCAGTTTTTTGGCTTTGAGAAATTCTTTTACCGGTATTTCGCTCAGCCAGGAAGGATAAAAAATCTGTCCCTTCTCATTAATAAATGGCAGGTTATTCAGATAAATGACCATTACCCGGCCCTGGTATTGTTTCAATTGAGGCATCAGCCAGTAATAACCAGTCACATCATGCTGATTCTGCCCCATCCAAATCCACACCTCTTCTTCATTCTTTGCGTCCAATTTTGTTGTTAACTCCTTCACCGTTTCCCTGTCATCAAATGTGCCGATATGATGGATATATGGAGACCCGGCAAGGAGTCCTTTCCACCATTCAATTCTTGCCTGCCATCCTTCTTCACTGTCAAGAGCTGACAGAGGTCCAACAGCAAAATCATCCCTTATTAATACCACTTCTCCTGCCAGTGTATCATCCCGCTCCATTACCTTTTTCATCAGGTCAATTTCACTCTCATTAAATACAATATGGATCATCTTTCATTATTTGGTGTAATGATATAATAAACACAAGTCGTTAAAAAATTTCTGAAAAAGGGAAGAGCTTTTATCAATTTACCCTGGCGTTTCGGTTTCCAACCAAATTTCCATTCATAAATAGGATTTAAAAAGTAATGACGGTGGTGTAAAAAATTATATCCCTGCTTCCTGCATATTTTTTTAAACCGCTCAATACTTATGCCAGTATCCCTTATTTCCATCAACGCCTCCACTGGTTCATTTTTCTTTTTCAATATCCACCGGTATATGCCCCGTGGTAGTAAATGAATCCATGGCAGTTTTGACAATTTTGAACGGCACATCTGTTGGTGGCCGCCAAAGGGCATATACCAGGGCGGGAATCCAAAAAAAACAATGCCGCCGGGGTTCAGAAAATTTTTCATCCATCCAATCAGCTTAGCCTGGTCATGTATATGCTCAATCACATCCTTTAATACTATTATGTCAAACAACCCGTTGAACTCTTTTTCAGCATCTATCTTATAAATATCCTTTGTCACAAACTTAATCTTTCCTGCCGCCACATCTTCCTGCATAAATCTCAAAGCATCTTCAATCCTGGGTGTATCGAGCTCCACTCCCACTCCTTCGCAACCTTTATTCACAAAAGCCTTTAACACCCCGCCCTCTCCGCAACCTATCTCCAATACCCGCATCCCTTCTTGAATAGAAAATTTTTCTTCAATAAAAGGAATCACATACTTCTCTGCATTCAGCACCTGAATGTCAAAGTATCTTTTTCTATCAGCATGAAATTCGAACATTAGCCGGCCTCCACGGGTGCATCCGATTCAATCCGCAAATTATCAATAATAAATTCCTGACGTTGAGGAGTGTTTTTGCCCATATAGTACTCAAGCAATTGCTGTATGTGCTCCCCCTCTTCTACCCGTATCAGTTGCTTGCGCATATCAGGACCAATAAACCGGGCAAACTCTCCGGGGCTAATTTCACCCAGGCCTTTAAACCGCGTCACTTCGGGACGGCTGCCAAGCTTTTTCATGGCTTGTCTCTTTTCACTTTCATCATAGCAATAAATTGTTTCCTGTTTATTGCGCACCCGAAACAACGGAGTCTCCAGCACATATACTTTTTCATGTTTCACCAGATCTGGGAAAAATTGAAGAAAGAAAGTCATGAGCAGCAAACGGATATGCATTCCATCCACATCTGCATCGGTGGCAATGACCACATTGTTGTACCGGAGACTGTCTATACCTTCTTCAATATTCAGAGCATGCTGCAGCAGGTTGAATTCTTCGTTTTCATACACCACTTTTTTTGTAAGGCCAAAACAGTTGAGTGGTTTTCCCCGCAAACTAAAGACGGCTTGTGTTTCCACATTTCTTGCTTTGGTAATTGAACCACTGGCGCTATCTCCTTCCGTAATAAAAATGGTACTCTCGTTTTGCTTTGCGATAAATGCTTCCCTTCCTTTGGCAGGCGGCTCATCATCCAGGTGGTAGCGGCAATCACGTAATTTACGGTTATGGAGGTTAGCTTTTTTCGCCCGTTCATTTGCCAGTTTCTTGATGCCCGCCATTTCTTTCCTTTCCCGTTCACTTTGTTCGATCCGCTTCTTTAAAGCATCGGCGTATGTAGGATTTTGATGCAGAAAAATGTCTAATTCCCTTGCCAGAAAATCGCCTATAAACTGCTTCATGGTTGGCCCTTCCGGATCCACATTAACCGATCCGAGCTTAGTTTTGGTCTGACTTTCAAATACCGGCTCCACCACCCGCACGGCAATAGCAGCAACAATGCCGGTGCGTATATCCGATGCATCATAATCTTTTCTGAAAAAATCACGGATGGTTTTCACATAAGCTTCCCGAAAAGCCTGTTGGTGTGTGCCGCCCTGCGTGGTATGCTGGCCGTTTACAAAGCTGTAAATATCCTCGCCATAATCATTGGTGTGCGAAATGGCCACTTCCATATCCTCACCCGACAGATGTATGATTGGGTATCGCAGTTCATCTTCATTGGTCTTGCGTTGAAGCAGGTCCAGCAGGCCGTTCCTGCTGATAAAAGATTTTCCGTTAAAAAGAATTTTCAACCCGGCATTCAGAAAACAATAATTCCAGATCTGGTTTTCCAGGAACTCATGATGAAATTTAAAATTTTTAAACACCGTTTCATCCGGGAGAAATGTGACCAGTGTGCCGTTCGGCTCAGCAGAACGGGTTTCTTTTTGCTCCCTGGTAAGTTCGCCCCTTTCGAATTCGGCAGTTTTTTCTTTGCCATCACGAAAAGCCGTTACCCTGAAATAGTGGCTCAACGCATTCACCGCTTTTGTCCCCACTCCGTTCAGACCCACTGACTTCTGAAATACCTTGCTGTCAAATTTTGCACCGGTGTTCACACGGCTAACCACATCCACTAGCTTTCCCAGCGGAATGCCACG
>CAYYMK010000013.1:26925-30401 GCA_964473035.1 uncultured Chitinophaga sp. | reverse complement strand
ACACAAAAAACCTCCCGACAGGGAGGCGTTTTGCCGGCAAATGCAAATATACCAAAACAGTTTTGCCTCAGTAGTTTTGTAGTTATACACAAGTGGGGAAAACAAACCGTATTGCTTTTTTTGACCGGGGATTTCTGAATCCCGGTTTTAGTAAAATGGTTTCCCCGCTCTTTCTGTTCTTTTTTTCGTTGCCTGCCATGAGCTACTTTTGCCGCTAATGAACCGGATGAATATTTTATTCCTCACTTACCAGGGTGATATTGCAGGTTCCACTTTTTCGATTGCGATGCTGGCAAAAGGACTTGCAGACAAAGGACATTCCGTTTTTATGGGATGCCGGAAAGAATCGTTGCTGTACACTCATTTACACGGATCAAAAGTCCGGCTCATTCCTTTCGAATTCAAAAGCCGTTTCAGCCTCCGTGCCATGCGGAAACTGGCGTCTGTGATCAAGGAGCATAAAATTGACATTGTAAATGCCCAGTCGAGCCTGGATCGGTATATCTCCATTTTCAGTCGATGGCTGCTGCGGACAAAGGCACTTGTTTTTCATACCCGCAGGCAGATGCCGAAAGATATTGGCAGCAGCCTGAAAAGATTTTTACTGCAGAAAGGCGCCGATGGAATCATTTGTGTCAGCCATTCCATTCGGAATTTTTTTCTTCGGAAAAAATTTAAAGCAGATTTGCTTCATGTTATTTGGAACGGAACTCCGCCCGAAACATACCTTCCTCCGGATGCACGGCTACTGGAGAAGCTCCGTACAGCACACAATATACAGCCTGGTGAAATTGTGCTGGGTTGTGTCAGCAGAAGAAAACAGCAGGAGCAAATCATTCCGGCTCTGGCGCAACTGAAACAGAAAGTCACTTTTATTTTTGTGGGCATCACAGCAGATCAGCAACTGGCCGGTCTGCTGGAACAATACCTGCTGCCGCACCGGATTATTTTTACCGGCCAGGTACCGGTACAGACAGCAAGACACTATTATTACCTCTTTTATTGCAAGATATTGTCCTCAAAAGATGAAGGCATATCACAGGCGCTGCTGAGCGCCATGGCTGCCGGAGTACCGGTCATTGCAACTGATGAAGGGGGCAATAATGAGATCATCAAGGACGGGGTAAATGGGTTTTTATTCTCCTGGGCAAACAGCGATCAACTTGCAGAAAAATTGAACCACCTGCTGCAGGATGCCACTCTGCATGATGCCTTTAGCAAGGCTGGGAAAAAAACAGCATTTGAAACATTTTCACTGAGCCATACGATCCGTAATTATGAAAATTTTTTTGGGGAGAAGTTACAGAGAAAGAAATCCAGTTCAGCATAATTCAAAAAAATCTGGCAATATTGCAAACCGGTTCCAACAATGCAATTCATCTAACAAGAATCTGATAATAAATATTCAAAATTGAACTATCTCATCAAGTCATACCTTGAAAATCAAACCACTCAGCACTAATCACACACTGAAATATCCAACAGTCACATGCGGTTAGAATTTACGGTAATATAACCATTCGTTAATAAGTTTTGTTTTTCCACATGCAGAAAAATTCTATTTTCATAAAAAAAACATGCGCAATATTCTGATCAGTTTTTCCGCGGTTCTTTGTGTGCTTTCCGGCTTCGGCCAGCGTACTACCGAGAATGACGGCGATTGGGCCACACAATATCTTGTACTCAGAAATACCCCAGAAGCAGACCTGATGATTCGTGTTGGAGATATTGATAATCTTGGTTTCGGATTTGGTGAAAATTTCAATCCATTTTCAGGCAGATCAACCGACTCACACTGGTTTCCGTGGAATGTCAATAAATCCGATGCAAGGGGAACCGATCGAATTATGGTTCCTTCTGCCTTTGTGTACTTTACCCCTGAGAACGTGGATGGCTATACCAGCTCAACAATTCGGCCTGGCAATAAACCCATTCCCATATCCATACCCATTGCCGATCTGAAAACCGTTACAATTGACTCGGCTGCGCTCCAGCTTTTTATTGATGACTTTCAGTCGCCGGTAATGGGTTCCCGGTTCCAGGTAAAATTAAACGGGCTTCGCTTTACCGAAGCGGAAAAACTCATCAGCAAGATCAATCAGACAGGGCCCATCGGAAAACTCATCACGCTGAAACTGACTCCCGAGTTTCTGCAAAAATTATCCGGCGATTCACTTGTTATTTTTATTGACGACCCTTCATCAAAAAACGGAGACGGGTATGCCATTGATTTTGTGAAACTGCTGATCAACCCACGGATGATGTACAAAGGAAAAATAGCAGGCCATATTATAGATGCAGAAACACATGAACCCATACCGTATGCAACCGCAGCAGTACAGGACATTGGGCTGGTGCAGGCAAACGAATCTGGTTATTTTGTACTGGACAACATACCTGCCGGCCTCAGTATTGTTACGGGCAGCCATCCCGGGTATGCTTCATCACAAAAACAGGTTGATGTGATTGCAGATGAAACAACGGAAGAAATTGAAATTGAATTAAAAAAATCCGGCAAGGTTACCTTCAACAATAAAACCCTCCGCGAAGGAGACGATATGGTGCTGAACAACATTCAATTTGATGTCAACAGCGCTGTACTGAAGCCAGCAGGCAAAACAGAACTGGACAAGCTGTCCGGTTTTATGAGGCAAAACAGTGCGGTAGAAATTCAGTTATCCGGCCATACATCTTCAGAAGGCAGCGCCTCCGCAAACAGGGAACTCTCCCTTAAAAGGGTCCGAAGCTGTAAAGATTATCTGGTATCCAAAGGCATTGATGACGGGCGCATCATCATCCGGGGCTTTGGTCCGGATAACCCCATATCCCCAAATGATACGGAGGCAAACAGGGCAAAAAACAGGAGGGTAGAAATGAGCATCACAAGTTTGTAACAAAGCCAAAATCCCGCATGCAAACCCGTGAATAAAAGTAAAGCACTTTTATCTCCCACACAGGGAACCAGCCCTGCGCCATTGCCCCATAAAGGAGCTGGGTAAATTTTTTCTGATTTATAACCCATTCTTTTTCAACCCATTTTTAGCAGGGAAAAAATATTCGTCAAATTATCAGTTGCCTGCGGTTCCGCACTTCTGAAATAAGTATTTTTGGAGTACCGCAAAAGGCATTCTGCTTTGATGCGATTCTTACTTCCCAATTAATTTCCGGCTTTTTCTATTCTCATTGTGTGCGTAAAAAAAGTTTATGTATTCTTACGAATTACTGGAAACAGGCTGTTATTACCTGGTCCGAGAAACCGGGCATACACCCATTGTGCTGATACAACCGGCAATGAAAACAGATCATTGCATCATGATCCGCCGCTTTGATGACGTGGAAACAACCCTGTGGAAGTCAAACTCCGATACCTTGTTTGATATCCTGGAATGCCTGACCGATGAAAAAGTAAAAGAGTGGTCACGCATATTCAACAGCGATACCAGCACATATAAGGATGAAGAGGGCGATGACTGAGC
>CAYYMK010000013.1:0-26825 GCA_964473035.1 uncultured Chitinophaga sp. | reverse complement strand
TTGCAGACAGCTACGACCGTGCCGATCTTTATGATCTCATCCAGCAGTTCAGACAAAAATCAGGGCTTGCCTCCACAGGCACCTTGCCGCCTCAATTTGACACTCGCAGCTATCGTGAAGCAACAGGAACCCTCCGCTCCATAAAAACCCCGGAAGAAATTGTGATGCTGCGAAAGGCTGTGGAAATTTCATGCCAGGGCCAAAACGAAGTGATGAAAGCGGTACATCCTGAAATGAGTGAACTGGAAATTCAGGGCTTGCATGAATATGTGCACAAAAAATACGGGGCCGAATCTGTCGGTTATGGCTCCATCGTCGGCTCGGGCGAAAACGGATGCATCCTGCACTACACAGAAAACAGTAAAACTAAAACAGGCAATCGGATGATCCTGATGGATGTGGGCGCCGAATACCACGGATACACTGCCGATGTAACCCGCACTATTCCCGCCAACGGAAAATTTTCTCAGGAGGAAAAAATTATTTACCAACTGGTATATGAAGCACAGGAAGCCGCATTTAAAACACTTAAAGACGGGTCCAGGTGGGCCGATGCCAGCGCCGCAGCCAGCGCCAAAATAGCCGATGGGCTGATGCAGCTTGGCATCATCAGCGAAAAAAACCAGGTCTCAAAATATTTTCCGCATGGGCTGGGCCATCATATCGGACTGGATGTGCACGACCGGGGTGGCATGTCTACCCTGAAAAAAAATATGGTGCTGACGGTGGAGCCGGGTATTTATATTCCGGAAGACAGCCCCTGCGACAAGAAATGGTGGAACATTGCAGTTCGGATTGAAGACGACCTTCTGATCACGGAAAACGGGTATGAACTATTATCTGTTTTTGCACCCCGAAAAATTGAAGAAATTGAAAAAATGATTGCCCGGAAAAGTGCATTGGACGATTTCAGGCTTCCTGTCCTGCAAAGCGGCAAGAAAAAAGGGTTTTGAAAATACAGGAACCGTTAAACGTATTTTGCCCGCTGATGAACACATTGTTAATTGTGAATTGATGCAACTGAATACTCAATTAGCCTCACATTTTCGCCAAATGTTTTTTGGAGGCAACTGGACCTGGGTAAATTTAAAGGATACACTGGCAGATGTAGATCCGCTAACAGCCGGGGAAAAACCAGGCACAGTTCATTCTATTTCAGAACTTGTATTTCATATTCATTACTATGTAGGCGGAGTGCTGGAAGTGCTGAGAGGAAACCCGCTTTCCATAAAAGACCAGTATAGTTTTCCTTCCTTCCCTTTAGTCAGTCAGGAGGAATGGGAATCTCTGAAGCAGCGATTATTCACAGATGCGGAATCATTAGCCGTGCTGCTGGAGCAGATGCCGGAAGGCAGGTTCGAAGAAATATTTACAAACCCGAAATATGGAAATTATTTCAGAAATATACTGGGGCTGATTGAACACACTCATTATCACCTGGGTCAAATCGTAGTGATCAAAAACCTATTGACGCTGCGTGCCGGCACCTAAGCCACTCTGTTCCGGTTATTTACTGTATCTGGTACCGCCTGAGTTCCATTTTATAATCGGGGGATGATGCGGCATTATCCGGATAAAATTCAAGTAAAACCAATCCTATACCTCTGGCATAATAACTTTTGTAATAACCGATTCCCAGGTCTGTGAGATCCTGCCATACACCGGGTGTTACTTCCGCTTCATACTTTTCTTCCACTGCGATTACATTTGCAAAATTCATGGGACCTGCAGAAGTTGTAAAATTCAGAGGCCCATCTTTTAATTTAATCGTGTAACTGAACCTTAATGTAAGGGGTGTTGCGGATATCATGCCGGCAAAAGAAGCCGATTTCCAGTTTGTATTGAGGGGAACGTTATCTTTTAAGAAAGTATATTCAGCCCACAATGGATCATCAAACCCGATAAATGCACCTGCATCAAACCATTCAAAATAATCTCCGCCATTTCTACGGTAGTAGCCGGATGAATCGGGTCCGCTGCCATCATTAAACATAAAAATGGAAAAGGTATTTCCGGCTGCGGAATGAGTTGGTGTGATCACATATCTGTTGATTGAATCTGCAGGATCATCATCCGACTCATAACTCCAGTTACTGTTGACCGTTCGGGGAAAATAATCAGCAGGAACTACCGTAACACTGAATGTGCAAGTACTGCTACCCAGTGTGACCGTGAACACATTTGTTCCTTCCGCCAGTGGTATGCCAGTTCCGTTCAAAATCACAGTTTGCGGGCCAGTGGCGGCAATATTTCCTGAGTAGGAAAAACTATACCCGTTTACCGTATTCGTTGTAATGTTAAATGCCCCTGCCGTAGTTACATTCACTTGTATTGATACTGTATTGGAAGTACCCAGCGGGGTTTGTGCAAAATAAGTACCATTCACGGTTGCAGGAGTACAGGCAGCAGGTGCCCCTCCCAATGTACCGGCCCCGGGGGTTACTACATTCACGGTAAAGTTGCAAGTGGAAGTGCCCACTGTTACCGGTACCACATTGGCCCCGGTTGTAGTCGGCGTGCCCGATCCGGTCAGTTGAACCGTTTGTGGCCCGGTTATCGTAAAATTGCCTGATGCGGCAAAGGTCATGCCCTGATATGTGGTGCTGATTGAAAAAGCTCCTGCTGTAGTTACATTTACATTCAGTGTAGCTGTATTGGCGGCAGTAAGAGCCACTCCCTGCGCATAAGCCCCAGCCACTACTGCAGCAGTGCAGGCATTGGGCGCCCCGTCGAGTGTAAAGACTGCAGGAGCAGTTACAGTGACCTGCACATCACAATATGTGCTGTCAAAGCTGACCACAAAATTGTTGATTCCTGGGGCAAACGGCGTTCCGTTTCCGCGGAGTGTAACGGTATTGATACCAAGAGTGGTAAAGGTACCGGTGGTACGAAAAAAATACCCGTTTACAGTATCCGTACCTACGACATAGGTACCGGATTTTGTAACATTAATATTTACGGTAATAAAATGTGTGGTTCCGGTAAGAGCCTGGCCGGCTGCATAAGTGCCGTTTACAGTTTTAGGCAAACAATCGCCCAACCCGTCATCCTGGAGACTTCCTTCCGCAGGCTGGTTTCCTACTTCAAAACTCAGCTCTTTCTGACATCCTGTAATAAACAAACCTGAAAGAAAAAGTCCAAACAGAATTAGTTTTTTCATAAAAAAGATGAATTTTCAATTAATCCGTAAAAATAAGACAATTTACCCACCGGTAAAAAGCTTTATCAGAATAGAACCCGGTATTCCAGCAGGAAATATGCCAATGTCGTAATTTTGCAAAAAATAACCGGAACACATGAAGAACGTATATTCTCTTTTTTTATTTTTTATGATCCTTTCCTGCCGTGCCCAAACCGGCACTGCAGTATCATCAGCCTCTGCCGGCCCCGATGAGTTTGAAAAAGGGTTTAGCACTTCTGGTGCACAGGTATTGGATGTGCGCACACCCGGCGAATTTAAATCGGGCCACCTGAAAAATGCGATGCATGCCGACTGGAATAATCCTGAAGAATTTAAGCAGCGCTTACAGTATGTGGATAAAAACAGGCCAGTCTTTGTGTATTGCCTGGCAGGTGGCCGAAGCGCTGCCGCAGCAGCCTGGCTGAAAGAAAAAGGGTTTACGCAGGTGATCAACCTGACCGGAGGTATCAATGCATGGAAGAATGCGGGGAAACCTGTTGAGGGACAAAGCGACGAACCACAAATGACAATGGAGCAATACCTCTCCAGCATACCTGCCGACCGAACCATTCTTGTTGATTTTGGTGCCAGCTGGTGTCCGCCCTGTATTAAAATGAATCCGGTGCTGGATGAACTAAGTAAAGACCCTTCCCTTGATTTTACATTGGTGAAAATTGACGGCGGAGTGCATACCAGCCTGATGAATCAACTGGGTCTGGAGCCTATTCCTGTTTTTATCATTTACAAAAATGGGAAAGAAACCTGGCGAAAGCAGGGAATCGTTTCCAGGGAAACCCTGATTACAGAATTGAAACACTGATGGCCGGCATACCGCACTGGTGAAACAGTTTACTTGCGTGCAACTGTTGGCCAGGTATTGAAAAGAAATTGTAGCTTCAAAGCCTGAACCCACCATTCTGAAAATACCTTCAATCATAGTATCAGCATTTTTTCTCTGCATTGCGGCCTGCTGCCCCGCTCAGAACCTAACTGTTGAAGTCCTGACATCGGGTACAAAAACAAGTATCCGGGGGCTTAGTGTGGTAAACGATCATGTCGTTTGGGTCAGTGGCAGCAATGGAACCGTTGGCCGAACCAGCAACGGGGGAAAAACATGGCAATGGATGGTTGTATCAGGTTTTGAAAAAGCAGATTTCAGGGATATTGAAGCGATGGATGCCTCTACTGCAATTATTATGGCAGTGGACAGCCCTGCCTGGATCTTAAAAACTACCAACGGTGGCGAGACATGGAAAGTTGTGTACGAAAACAAGGAAAAAGGAATGTTTCTCGATGCGATGGCTTTCTGGAATGAACAATCCGGAATTGTGATTGGCGACCCTATCAACGGAAGGTTTTTCATTGCAAGAACATTTAATGGCGGCAATAGCTGGCAGGAAATCCCCTTTGAAAAACGTCCTGTTGCCGACAGCGGCGAAGCCTGTTTTGCAGCCAGTGGCAGTAATGTGCGGGTACTGGACAGAGATGAAGCCGTTTTTATTAGTGGCGGAATTGTCTCCAGATTTTTCTCAAAAAATGGTGCAGTTGTTTTACCTATTCTGCAGGGGAAAGAAACCACCGGTGCCAACTCAGTCGCAGTTTGGCACCCGGGAAAGAAAAAAGCAGCAGTAAAAATTATTACTGTTGGAGGCGATTTCAGCAAAGACAGTTCCCGACTACAAAACTGTGCATGGTCCAATGATGGCGGCATCAAATGGAATGTGCCTTTGATGTCGCCTGGCGGGTACAGGAGCAGTGTGGAATTTTTTTCCAAAACAGAGATTTTTGCCTGCGGTCCAACCGGTACTGACCGCAGTGGTGATGGTGGAAAAACATGGCAACTGATCAGTAAGGAAGGATTTCATGTTTGCCGTGCATCACGGCTGGGTATTGCAGTTTATTTTGCAGGAAGTAATGGAAAAATCGGGAAACTCATCCGTTAATAGGAAGAGGAAGAACATCACAGGTTGTCCAAAATTTCACGAACGGATGGCCTTTTCTTATAATCGTTTTCAAAAAACCGGAAGCGGACGGTTGATTCCCCGTCGATGATATACATTGCAGGCACAGGAAGAAATGTTCCATTTTCCCCGTTCAGCTTTTCCAGATCGATTCCGGTATTTTTATACCGGGCAATTGTTTGTTCCGGTACTTCAAAACTCACCTGGTATGCATTCATTATTTTTCGGTCTTTATCATGAAGAATAGAAAATGATGCTCCGGTTTTTTCTGTAGTTTTCAGAATGTTATCAGGCTTTTCGGGTGAAACAGCGATCAGCACAGCGCCCTTTTCCAAAATGAAGGATAACGAATCCTGGAAACGTGCCAGTTGTTTATTGCAATACGGGCACCAAAAGCCCCGGTAAAACAAAAGCACAACCTTTCCTTTTTTCAGGAGGTCTTTTAGCCGGAGACTTTGGCCTTGCTGATCTGTACCTGTAAAATCAGGCGCCTTTGAACCAATGAACAGTCCTTCCGGGGCCGATTGGCCATACAGTCCAGATACAGCCAGAAAAAGCAGCGCTAAAAAAAATCCTTTCTTCATAAAAATTTCTTTGTAAAATTAATTCAACTCCCCATTGATATTGCAGCATTTTGCGGGTGTTAACACAACATTAATACCTTAAATTTGCAGTCCCTTTTTTTACAAAAACCCTGACCATGCCGAACCATGAAGAAAAGTTTATTTCCAAAATATTGTTTGGCTTCAGTGCGCTGATTGCCTCTGTGCTTGTTATTCTGTATGCCTGTTTTGAACGCACCCAGTACGATGACTGGTATTTCTGGGGAATCATTGCGGCTGTATTACTCTGCCTCGGAGTGTACCTGATGCTTTCCGGTTTTGTGCATAAAGTAAAATCGGACCTGATCCGGAAACAAAAGGTGAGGCAAATGCAAAAGAGCAGAAAACAGATAGACACAGATGAAGATGAAGAGTAACAGTTTATCCGGAATTTTTTCTGAAATTACTTCAGGCTGCGGCAAGTAAAAAACGCACCAGATGTCTCAGGTGAAAAGGCAGCTTTTCAGATGTAGTGCATCTGGAAAATTCTTTTACACCTGACTTGCTTTTACCAAACTCATCAGGCAACCGTATTTTTTATCAAGCAACGGCATGAGGCATACTGTTAATTCTGGGCCTCCAGGCTTCTGAAATCAACAGGAACCAGTTTGCTGACACCCGGCTCCTGCATGGTCACACCGTAGATCACATCAACAGTGCTCATGGTCATTTTATTGTGCGTCACAATAATGAATTGTGAATGATCACTAAACTGACGAATCATATTGGTGAATTTGTTCACATTGGCATCATCCAGCGGAGCATCCACCTCATCGAGAATGCAAAAGGGTGCAGGCTTGATGAGATAGATGGCAAACAACAATGCGGTCGCTGTTAAAGTTCTTTCTCCTCCACTCAACTGCGTGAGGGATGTAGGCCGCTTTCCCTTTGGTTTTGCAATGACATCAATGCCTGTTTCGGCCAGGTTTTCCGGATTTTCCATAATCAGGTCGCACTGGTCATCTTCGGTGAACAGTGTCTTGAACACCTGGTGAAAATTTTCCCGTACTTTTTCAAAAGTTTCGGCAAAGCGCTGGTTTGCGGTAGCCTCCACCTCGCTGATCGTTTGCAGCAAGCTTTCTTTTGCATGCACAAGATCGTCCCGCTGCCCGGTAATGAAATCATAACGCTTTTTCATTTCTGTAAATGCTTCAATGGCGGTAGGATTTACTTCGCCCAGGTTTTCCAGTCTTTTTTTCATTCTGTCTGCTTTCTCCTGCAGTTCTTCTAATAGAGTATCCGAGCTGCGTACCTGCCCGATGATATCATCAATACGAATTTTGAATTCCACATCCAGCCTTTCCTTCATTCCGGCCAGTTGCAATTTCAATTCGTTGATTTTATCCTTGATGGCTGTAAGCATGTATTCTGTCTGCTCTTTTACTTTGCTCTTTAGGCGAATGTCGCTCTCTATATCACTCAGCTTGTTCCGAAAATTGTAATAAGACTGGTCTGCTTCATTTAATATTTCCTGCGCAGCAGCTGCATCCCGCAGCGCCTGTTGCAATTTTTCTTCCATATCTATTTTCAAATCTTCGGCATCCTGTATACCCTGAGACGTTTCAGCAAGCAGCACCTGGTTTTCTCCGGTCTGTTTCCGCAGTTCATTCAGCTGATTTTCTTTGAAATCTTTTTCCTTTATCAGTCCCTGTATTTTACTTTGTTGCCTTGTTGCCTGCAGGTTATGCTCGTTGAAAATAGCAGTGGCTTCTGTGTAGCCTGTTTCAGCAATTCCAAATGCTTCAGACACCTCCAATGCCTTTGTACCCAGTACCTGCAATTGATTGTTGTATTCAACCAGTTGCCTGCGTACACCCTCAACCGATTGCTGGGTTTGCAGCACCTGGTGGTTCAGTTCTTCCAGGCGGGTCAGGCTGGTGGTTTGCAAAGCATGCAGGTTCTCCAGTTTATTATGATATGAAAATACTTCGTTTGTCAGGTGTTGTATTTCTTTCTCCGTATCTCGTAGTGCAGTTTCTCTTAATTCTTCGTTGAAGGCAGTTACTTCGTTGTGCCTTACCTGTATTTCTGTGCGCAGCAGTTCCACCACTGCAGCCTGAGCCTGAATTTCAAGTTGCAGCTTCTCCAGGTTCCTGGCTCTCCCGATCTTGTTTCCTTCAAATAAACCAATGCTGCCGCCAGTAAGCGTATATTTTCCTTTTACATATTTTCCGTTTTTTTCAATAACGACATGCCCATTGCTGTTTTGCAGGGCATCTTCCGAATCGGCGATGTACACATCCTGCAGCAAGTATGCGGCCAGCTTCCTGTATTTTTCTTCCACATCCACCACGCTCAGTGCCGGAATGGCGCCCTGCAGAAGATGGGGTTGAATGCCCTCACCTGCTGCATCGATGAACTGGCCGGTTGTGCTTTCCTGGTGAAACTGGTTCAGCAAAAAGAAATTTGCTTTCCCTTTTTTATGCTCATCGAGAAGGTGAATTGCCTGCAATCCATCCTGCAGGTTATCTACCACATAATAACCCAGATAAGGTTCCAGCACATTTTCCAGAGCAACCCTGTATTCTTCTTTTACATACAAGACATCGGAAAGAATAGGTGATGTGTAATTCCATTGCTGGTTGTTATGTAGAAATTTCACACTGTCCGGGTAGCCTTCCATTGAATCAATCATACTTTTCAACAGATCATACTCATTCCTTTTGGCGTCAAGCTTCCTGTTTTCTGCCGCCAGTTGGCTCCGCGATTCTTCGAGAGCCGACTGCGTGTACAGAATTTGTTCACGGGTTTTTTCCTGATGTTGTTGCAGCTGATTCAGGTCAACCTTTTTTATTTCCAGTTCTTTTTCCTTAACCATGCGCTCCTGGTCCAGCTGCTGGCGCTGCAACTCTCTCCCTTTTCTTTCTTCCTCAATTTGAGCAGCCAAACGCTGCATGTTTTGCACCGACGTATCTGCCACCACCACTTTCTTTTCTGCATCAAACTGTTGCCGTTGCAACTGCTGCAGGTCGGCTCTTACACGGTCCTGTACATGCCTTTTTTCATCCAGGGCTTTCCTTTTTTCTTCCATCTCAACCCGGCAGGCAGCAAGGTTCTGCTCCATAAGAGCCAGTGCGGCCTGTTCTTCTTCTACCTGCTTTTGTGTGAATGCAATGCTTTCAGTAGTCGCATTTGTCTGCTGTTCTGCTTTTAGTAAAAAATCCTGTAATCCGGTTTTTTTCTCTTCTAAATGCTCCAGCCGTTGGCTGCATAATTTTTTTTCATTCTCATGATTTCTTGCAGCCAGTTGCAGGTCGTTGACGTGATGTTGTTGTGCCTGCAGCTTCTTTTCCATCTCAACAAAAACCAGCTTTTCCTGTTGCAGGCTGGCTTCTGCAGTTGCCAGCTCTGCTTCCAGTTTTATTTTCCGGTTCTGCTCCTCTTCTTGTTGTTGCTGTAAATCACTGTATGAAAGGTTGAAGCCTTCCAGCGAGGCTTTGGCCAGTTCAATACTCAATTCTCTGTATTCTTTTTTGATCTCATGGTATTTTTCGGCCTTTTTTGCCTGGCTTTCCAGCGCCTTCAATTGGTTATTGATTTCAAATAAAAGATCCTCAATGCGGGCCAGGTCCTGCTCGGTTGAATCCAGTTTTTGCCTGGCTTCTTTTTTTCTTGTTTTATAAATTGAAATGCCCGCAGCCTGTTCCAGCATCCTGCGGCGGCTGTTATCCTTATCCTTAATCAGATCATCAACCATACCCAGTTCAATGATGGCATAGCTGTCTGTGCTGATTCCGGTATCTAAAAACAGGTTTTGAATATCTTTCAGGCGGCAGGGTACATCATTCAGCCGGTATTCACTTTCGCCGCTCTTGTAAAACTTGCGGCTTATGGTCACGGTATTAAATTCTACCGGTAAAATGTTTTTGGTGTTTTCAAAAGTCAGGCTGACTTCAGCCAGGCCCGATGCGCTTCTTGTTTTAGACCCATTAAAGACCAGGCTTTCCAGGTTTTCACTCCTTAAATGACTGATTTTTTGTTCGCCGATCACCCAGCGTATGCTGTCAACAATATTCGATTTTCCACAACCATTCGGGCCTACAATACCAGTTATATTTTCATCAAATCTTACAATGGTTTTATCCGCAAAACTCTTGAACCCTTTGATTTCTAAACTCTTTAATCTCACAGTGTGCTATTTTATCTGCGGCGAATTTAAGCTTTTGACTGCGAACACAAGGTTTCCGGTGTACACAGTTATTCACACAAAAAAAACGGCTAAGGTGAAAGTATGGTTATCTCAGCGGGATAGAGGCACAGAACTCAGCAGCACCCATTAAATTTTTCGGGAAAAAGAGCAGACAACCCTTCCTCGTTTGCAGCACATATGCCTCTTTCCGAAATAATGCCTGTTACGAGGCGGGCGGGTGTGATGTCGAATCCGGCATTCAGTGCCGGAGTTCCGGAGGGACAAATCAGCACTGATTTTATGGTTCCTTCATGCAGGCCCTGTACGAATTTTACTTCCGCTTCATCTCTTGTTTCAATTGGTATTTCTTTGATACCGTTTTCCAAAGTTGTATCCAGTGAGGAAGAAGGCATGGCTACATAAAAAGGTATGTCATTGTCATGTGCTGCCAGGGCTTTCAGATAAGTGCCTATTTTATTGGCTACATCGGCATTGCGGCTCACCCGGTCTGTACCCACAATGACCAGGTCCACCTGCCCTTGTTGCATGAGGAAGCCCCCGGTGTTGTCGGCGATCAGGGTGTGCGGCACAGCTTCTTCGGCCAGTTCAAATGCAGTTAATGAAGCGCCCTGGTTCCGGGGCCTAGTTTCATCAACCCAAACATGTACATCGAACCCTTTCTGAACTGCAGCGTACACGGGAGCCAGTGCAGTACCCCAGTCAATCGTAGCCAGCCAGCCTGCATTGCAATGAGTCAGAATGTTGAAGTTCTTCTTTTTTCTTTTTGGGTAGAGGGTTTCAATCAGCCTGCATCCAAAGATTCCCATCAGCCTGCTTCTTTCTATTTCTTCCTTCTTCATCTGTTCTGCTTTCTGCAAACAAAGATTTTTTCTCTGAGCAGGATCTGCAACGGGCAGAATCGTTTCCATGATAGTATCAACAGCCCAGGCCAGGTTCACAGCCGTTGGCCTGCACAATTTGAGCGCATGTGCAGCATCACTTATGTATTGCTCCGGGGCGGATGTTTGTTCCGATTCGAGGCAGGCAAGGTACAATCCATATGCTGCCGCTACGCCAATCAACGGAGCTCCGCGAACCGCCATATCGGTAATGGCATGCTGCACTCCGGCCACTGTGTTCAGATTCAGAATGCGAAATTCATGAGGTAAACAACGCTGATCTATCACATGGATGATGTGCTTGTGTTCCTGATTGATCCAGATTGTATGGTAGTGCTGCCCCCTTATTTTCATGGGGGAAATATAGTGCAATTGAAGCAATTTCTTTCCGCACCAGTGGCTGCAGGCTGCAGCGTTAGGTCATTCAGTTCAGCAGCTCCTCTTCCTGAAAGCCCGTCAAGCAGAGCAGTTCCTTCGCAGTTTTATAATTCAGCAAGGTGGAACGAAGATTTTTTTCCAATTCATCTTTTGTCCGGCAAAAAGATGCCTTGATGACTGAAAGTTTATAAGAATTGATTTTAAAAAATGCAAGCCGGCACATTTGATGAATGTAATCGGCATCCAGCAGATACGATTCGGCAATATATGCCTGATCGTTACAATAGATCGGGTTCATAAAATGGATATTGGATGATGGAGAACCGCCGGGTCTGAATATCAGAACAGGTGATTCTGCTTTTACAACGTGACCAATCTGCTGAAATTGCTGCCTGGCCTTCCTGAAATCTCCCAGAATTACAAATCGGTTACTTTTACGTTGTGCTGAACGGAAATTTACGATCCCCAACGCCTCACGCTCAGCATAACCCGCCGAGTTTCGAAACCCCGGCACAATGGCAGTTGCTGATTTTTAGCAGCTCAGCGAAATCCATTTAACCGAAGCCACATGACTTAAATTTTTCCGGCAGATCAGGAATGCTTTGTACATTTATGAAAAATGCTCATGCAACTGAAATTTGCTGCACTACTGGCTATGCTTTTTCTGGTAACAGCCTGTTCAAACAAGTCCAACAACGACAAAGAGGGCATCGCTCAGTCCGATACCACCCGTGAAAATGTGGACGAACCTGTTGATGCAAAAGATTCAAAGAAAAAAGTCACTGACCGGGATTTCAGCATCACACCGGAAAATGCTTTCAACAATATTTTTCTCGACAGCATGGCTATGGAAAAATACATCAGCAGGCGCCAGCTTTCTGATAAAAAGATTGCCCGCAGAATCCGCAGTTTTTATAATGCCCGCAATTACCAGTATGCCTGGTTTTCCAGCGCAGGATTGTCCGAACAAGCCCGTTTCTTCTGGAACCAGTACGACTATGCAGTCACTCACCTGAACGACAGCAGCCTTGCCAACAACAGTTTTTACCGTCAGGCCGATTCCTACATCAACCAGGAGAAAGTAGCAGTACGTACAAATGACAGTGTCCTGCTGAATACAGAATTCGGATTTACGGAACAATTTATCCGCTTCATCAACAGCGCCTACGAAGAGGGTTATGTGAAAAGAAAAGAACAGGAAAAATTCATCCCGATCAAAAAAATGGATCCCCTGCTGATGGCCGACTCACTACTGAATAAAAAACACAAAGACGATAAATATTATGAAGATGTGAACAGTATGTATGCCGATTTGAAGAAAGAACTAGCCCTTTATTACAACATTGCCCGCTCCGGAGGTTGGTCTGAGATTCCAGCAGTACCGGCAGGATTGAAAAAAGGAGGCAGCCATGCTTCTGTACCCTTTGTAAAGAAACGGCTCCAACTGGTAAAGCTAATGCCCGGCGCCGACACATCCGAAGTGTTCACTGATACACTGGAACTGGCTGTAAAAAAATTTCAGAAATCCCTTGGCTATAAAGAAACCGGCATCCTCAGCAAGGCGCAGGTTACCGATCTGAATGTGCCCGCAGAAAAAAGAGTTGCACAGATTCTGCTCAATATGGACCGGATGCGGTGGATGCCGCAAAAACCATCGGGCCACCTGATTATTGTCAACATTCCCGAGTTCATCCTGCATGTGTACAACGGCAAGGAAACTGTTTTTGATATGGTGGTGGTAGTGGGCAAAGTGGGCAACAATACCATGATGTTTAATGGTGAACTCAGCCAGGTTATTTTCAGCCCATACTGGAATATTCCTCCCAGTATTGTTCAAAAAGAAATCCTTCCTGGCATCAGTAAAAATCCGAATTACCTGTCCCGGAAAAATATGGAAAAGGCCGGCAACGGGTACCGGCAGAAACCCGGACCCGGTAATGCACTCGGTAAAGTGAAATTTATATTTCCGAATAATTTCAACATTTATTTTCATGATACGCCGTCCAAAAGCTTGTTTGGTGAGGATAAAAGGGCGTTCAGCCATGGGTGTATCCGCCTGAGTGAACCGCAAAAGATGGCCGAATGGCTGTTGCGTGATGATTCGCAATGGAACCGGGAAAAGATTGTAGCAGCAATGAATAGAACGACAGAAACAGGGGTAAAACTAAAACAATCCGTTCCGGTATTTATCATTTACTATACGGCATGGGTTGATCCCTCTGGTCTTCTTCATTTCCGGGATGATGTGTACCGGCACGATGAAGTTGTGTCTAAAAAAATGTTTGTACCTGCACAGCCTCCTGCAAAAATAATTCGTGTGGATAATATTAAAGTTGGCAAGTAATTTAGAATCAGTCTTCCGGTACATCCGGGAAATTAGAAGCAGTACCGGTTTATAGCCTGCAAAACCAGTAATTTAGCGACCTAACCTGAAACACATGCACCGTGTCATCATTCCAGTTGATTTTTCAGAAACTTCATTGAATGCATCACGCTATGCTGCAAAAATGCTGGCTGCTGTGTCCGATGCCATTGCAGTATTATACACCCGCTGTGATACCCACGAGGATCATGATATCTGCATGAATTACCAGGAAAGCCTTAAAAAAGAATTTTTGAAAACCGGTGTCAAGAATGTGGAATGCATCCGTGAATCCGGTGGCGATCTGATCACCAATATCTCACACCTGGCACAGGTGCTTGAAGCCAGCCTGATTGTGATGGGCATTACCGGTAAATCGGCCATACGGGCAGCCATGTTTGGAAGCAATACCCTGAAACTGATTGACAGGAACCAATACCCTGTCATGATCATCCCGCCGGATGCACGATACAGTGGGTTTCGAAACGTAGCTTTTGCCTCAGATTTGAAAAATGTGCAGGAAACCACACCTGCGGCACTTATTTGCTCAGTACTGGAGATGTTTGATCCACAGCTGCATATTGTACACATCAGTACCCATGCACAGAAAAAATTAAGCGGGACTGCCTTGACAGAAAAAGAAAAACTAATGGCCCTGTTTCACCGCTTCAGTGCTGCATTTCACCACTTGGTCATGCACGACTTTTACAAAGCCCTGGACCAGTTCGTCAAAGAACAGCATATTGATGTACTCATCACTATTCCCAAACATCAGAGCAACGCTTTATCTATTCTGAAATCAACCCACACCAAACGGCTTGCATATCACAGCCATATACCCATACTGGCGGCTCATGAATAAACCTTCGGCAAATACATTCATTCCTGAGCCGTTATTTCTTATCTTTGCATGCCAGATAACCAGATAAATTTTTCCTTATGCAAACCGTTATTGTCCCTGTTGATTTTTCAGAAACTTCGATGAATGCAGCAAGGTATGCAGTTCAGTTGCTGACCGGCCACTACGGCGTTACCATGATTTTGCACCATGTATATGAAAAATCTTCCCAGGCGGCTGAAGCCCTTGAAAAACTGACACAGTTGCAGGAGGAGTTGCGCACAACCGGTATTGTAAAAACCGAATTACTGGCTGAAGAAGGCTCAGGATTTGTAGAAGAATTGGAAAAACTGGCCCGCCACCGGGTTGCCGATTTAATCATCATGGGCATTACGGGCCGTTCGCCCATTGGCCAGTCACTGATGGGAAGCAATACGCTGAAAATGGTTCAGCACAAAGTTTGCCCCGTTCTGATCATCCCTGAAAACTGCAGTTTTAAAGCAGTAAAAAATGTACTACTTACTTCTGACTTCAAAGATGTACAGTCTGCCACACCATCAGTACCTATCAGGAAAGTGCTGAAAGCATTTCAGCCTCAACTGCATGTGCTGAATGTGGATAGCGGTCACTATGTAGCCCTGACCGAAGAATACCAAAAAGAAAAAGCCAGGTTAAAAGAAATGTTTGCCGGGTTTTCTCCTGAATTTTATTTCATGGCCCTGCATGATGTAAATGAAGCCATCAACCAATTTGCACAGGACAAGCAAATTGATATCATCATTGTCATACACAAAGAGCAATCCCTGATTTCACGTTTGTTTTCAAAAAGCCAGACCAAAAAGCTTGCCTATCAAAGCTCTGTACCGGTTTTGGCCGTGCATGAATAAACCCGGCCCCCTGTTTGCCGGTGCGAAGGATACTGTGTACCTTTACTAAAATTTGACAGCCAACCGTTCCGGTTGTGTACACGTATGACCACAAGATCCTTTTACCGCACATTGGTCTGTTCTTTTGCCGAACAGCAGCTCCCGGCTAATTATTATATCCCGGATTGACCGTTTCTTTTCTTTTTCTCTTTCTTACTACTAACCCGTTGAAACAGGCCAATGCCTGATGTATTGTTTACGAATACATGATGTATGAAAAATATTAAACTAATTGAGATCCCATCTGAAATTGGAGCAGGTACCCGTGGTGCCAGCCTGGGCATTGAAGCCATCAAGATTGCTGCCCTCGACTTTATGAGTAACTTTTTCATTCACTTTCCTTCTGAAAAAATACCGGCAGAAAATAAACTCCTGCATGAACCCATTGAGTCGCCCTATGCAAAACGCATCAAAGGAATTATGGCAATGTACGAACGGGTCAGTAAGGCTGTCAGCGATACCCTGAAAAACAATTTTTTTCCGGTTGTGCTCAGCGGTGATCACAGTACGGCAGGGGCCACAATTGCCGGTATCAAAATAGCCAAACCAAAAAGCAAGCTTGGAGTGATCTGGATTGATGCCCATGCAGATCTGCACACCCCCTATACGACCCCATCCGGCAATGTTCATGGTATGCCAATGTCCATCAGCATCAACAAAAACAATGAGGACTGTGCCGTACATGATGTGGACGCTGAAACGGCCAGGTACTGGAACCTCCTGAAAAATATCGGCAAAATCGCTCCAAAGGTTCTGCCGGAAGATGTTGTCTTTATCTCCCTCAGGGATTATGAGAAAGAAGAAAAATACCTGATTGAAAAATATGACATGAAAGTGATCAGCACCAAAGAAGTGCGGAGCAAGGGGGCTGAGAATATAGTACGGGCTGTATTGCGGTACCTGGCTGACTGTACAGATATTTATATTTCGTTTGATGTGGACAGCCTTGATTCATCCATTTCAAAAGGTACTGGTACACCGGTCAGCAACGGGCTGAAAGAAAGAGAAGCTGAAGATCTGATCAGTAAGTTTATGCAAAACCGGAAAGTGTGTTGTTTTGAAATTACCGAAGTAAACCCAACTCTGGATAAAGAAAACCTGATGGCGGAAATTGCATTCAACATCCTGCAACGAAGTATCAACGTTTTGCTGATGAACTGACCAGTGAACGCACTGCAGTAAAATCTGCTGCCAGTTCTTCAGAACTGCCAATGCTCATTTGTACATTTGCAGCATCATGAAAACAAACCGCTCCCCTTTTTTTACTTTTCTGCTTTGCTGTATTCATTCTTTTGTCCTGGCGCAACAGGATCCTTATGAAGACTCAATTACCGCATTCAGGAAGCATTATATTCAGACACATGAAGTGCTGGCTGGCGATGACAGACAGAACCTGCAGTTTTTTCCGATTGATCCTGCATATTGTGTACCTGCCAGATTCGAAAAACTGGTTGATGCCCCCTGGTTTCAAATGGTATCATCCGGATCGGAGAAAAAAACTTACCGTGCATTCGGTCTCCTATATTTTTCCATTCATGATACCATACTGCGGCTTACTGTGTATCAATCACAACGACTGATGCAGATCCCCGAATATGCAGACTACCTGCTGGTTCCGTTTACAGACAAAACAAACGGGGTTTCTTCGTATGAAAATGGACGCTATTTGGATGCTTCTGTAATTTCATTTGAACAAGGATCAGTACTCATTGATTTCAACAAAGCATACAACCCATATTGTGCTTATGTAACAGGCAAGTACAATTGCCCCATACCTCCTCCGGAAAATAACCTGCCGCTATCCATTAATGCCGGTGAAAAAAAATACCGAGAACTGGCTGAACAGTGATCCGGTTATTTTTTCCCAAACATTTTTTCAAGTCCGGTAAGAAATGGAACCGGTGAAAATCCAAGTTGCGCCCTTGCTTTTTGAATGATAAATCCGGTTTTGGGCGGTCGAAGAGCTGGCTGTGTGAAGCAGTCAGCTGTAACTTTTTTGATCAGTGTTTCATCCAGTCCAAGATGCCGGGCTGTTGCAATCCCCATATCATACGGAGTCAACCTTTCGGCTCCAGAGATATGAAAGATTCCTGAATGTTCTTTTTCTGCAATTTCTGCCAGGGCCCAGGATAGATCTTCCACATAAGTTGGTGTGCGGAACTGGTCGCTGACCACCTGATATTCTTCCCCGCTTTCCAGTTTTCGGCGCACTGTTTCAACCAGGTTTTGCCTTCCGGAATATGACGCACCATATACAAGAACAGTTCTGACTATGGCCCAGGGATGCTGGTAAATTTGCACAGCCTTTTCTGCCATCCATTTTGTGTGTCCATAATAATTTACCGGTGCAGGTTTATCTTCTTCACTGTAAGGACCGCTTTCTCCATCAAATACAAAATCAGTAGACACATAAATAAAACGAGCTCCTGCTGACGCTGCAGTGTGCAGCAGGTGCATGGTACCTGTCACATTTGTTTCATACGCTTCAGGTTGATGCTGTTCGCAGTAATCGGGCTGGCACATGGCCCCGGCATGTATGATGCAGTGTGGCCTGTATTGCTGCAGCACAGAATGAACCATCTGCTGGTTGCAAAAATCAAGGTTAACATAATGCAGACGACTCCTTTCCTGCAGCGGTACCCTGCAAGGCCCCCGCCCTGTTGCAATAACAGGTATTTTTTTCCGGACGAGCAGCTTTGATAGATAATAACCCACAAAGCCGTTGGCCCCGGTCACCAGAACTGACATGTCCGATATATTAGTTTGGAATGTTTCAAAAATCCGCACTACTGCAATAAAAAATGCAAACAGAAAAGCAGAGATGTGCTTCCTAAGGTTTTCAATCTTATTTATTCATTCATTTACTTCCCGGCAACAGTCTGCAATTTTATAAACAATTTTGGGTTACAAGATATGCTCCACTATCTTAAAATGGTTTCTTTACTGCCGGGGCAGGCTCTATAAAAGGCATGCCCAGGTTTTTCATAACAAAACTCCAGATGTCCGCAGCTTCCTCAATTTGCTTGCTGGTGGGCTTACCTGCTCCATGGCCTGCTTTTGTTTCCACACGAATCAGAACCGGGTTGATACCAGTATGATATTCCTGCAGACGTGAAGTAAACTTAAATGAATGTGCGGGCACCACCCTGTCATCATGATCGGCAGTAGTCACCAGTGTAGCCGGGTATCCAATTCCGGGTTTCAGGTTATGATAAGGAGAATACTGGAGCAGGAAAGGCAGATGAGCAGCCGAATCCGGGTTGCCATACTCCACCGCCCAGCCCCAACCTACGGTAAACTTGTGATAGCGCAGCATATCCATAACACCAACTG
The DNA here is from genome assembly GCA_964473035.1 of uncultured Chitinophaga sp. Taxonomy (GTDB): domain Bacteria; phylum Bacteroidota; class Bacteroidia; order Chitinophagales; family Chitinophagaceae; genus JJ008. The sequence continues at coordinate 8,216 of CAYYMK010000013.1, read as the reverse complement.
CAGGCAATGCCACTTTGAAGAGTTCCGGTCTTTGCGTCATCGCAGCACCAACCAGCAGACCTCCGTTGCTGCCGCCCCTGATGGCCAGCCTGGAACTGTTTGTATATTTCTCCCTGATCAGGTATTCTGCTGCTGCAATAAAATCATCAAATACATTTTGCTTGTTCGCCAGCATGCCCCCTTTATGCCATTTTTCTCCGTATTCACTGCCTCCCCGCAGGTTCACCGACACATAGATACCTCCCTGCTCAGCAAAAAAAGCATTACTGATACTAAAGGATGGTGTGATTGAAATATTAAACCCGCCATACCCGTACATTAATACTGGGTTTTCGCCATTACGCTGCATTCCCTTTTTATATGTGAGGAACATAGGCACACGGGTACTGTCTTTGCTGGTAAAAAATACCTGCTCTGTGACAAGGTCATCCGTGCGCAGTTTTACTTCCGTTCTTCGGAATAAAACAGATTGACCGGTGAGTACATTGTATTTATAAATGGATGGTGGAGTATTAAAGGAGGAAAAAGTATAAAACAATTCCTTGTCCTTTTTTTCGCCGCGGAAGCCACTGGCAGTGCCGATCCCCGGCAGTTTGACTTCCCGAACCAGTTTTCCATCATAACTGTATTGATACACTTTTGTGGAAGCATCCTTCAGGTAGCTGGCAAACAGGAAACCACCGCAGGTACTCACCGACTGCAGTGCCATCTTCTTTTCCGGTATCAGCACTTTCCATCCATTGCGCATGATGCCGATTTCTTCATTGCGGTGCGCCTGCTGCATTTCTTCCTGTGTGGCATTTCTTTCCAGCATTCTTTCTGCCATTTTTTCCATTCTTTTCTCTCTTTCAGCGGGACCAAGCGGTGTAATGGACACCACATGAAAATTTTCCGCACCATCATTGGTCAGCAGCAGCAGATCAGCTCCACGGCTGTCAATGACATCGGCATCTGTCCGGAAACCTTCCGTCAGTTTTTCAAACCTGATTTGCCCCGGGTATTTTTTATCAATGCAATAAAGTTCATTTCCGCTGGTGCCCTCAGAAGTGGAAAGGATCAGGAAGCGGCCGTCCTCGGTAAGACCTGCGCCGCAATAGCGAAGCGGATGCCCCCGGTCCACATAAATCAGTTGATCGTCCTTCTGATTGGAGCCCATCCGGTGATATTTCACCATGTTAAACTGGTTCTGCTTGCTAAGTTTCGATTGTTCGTCCGGTTTTTCGTAGCCGCTGTAATAAAATCCTTCATCCCCTTGCCAGCTAAAACCACTAAACTTAATCCAGCGGATTGTATCAGGAAGCATTTTGCGGGTGGCTGTTTCCATGATATATCCTTCCTGCCAGTCGCTGCCGGCCAGGGAAATCGTATAGTAAAAGTATTTGCCCGATTTACTGAAGCCGTAACTACCAATGGCAGCCGTACCATCTTTGCTCAGGCTGTTGGGGTCCAGAAATACAACAGGATTACCGGTCAATCCAATTTGGCGGTATAAAACAGATTGATTTTGCAGGCCGTTATTCTTGAAAAAATAATAATAGTTCCCTTTTTTAAAAGGCGATGAATAGCGGGGATAATTCCAAAGTTCTGCGAGTCTGTTTTTTACTTTGTCCCGAAATAGAATTGTTGACAAATACTGAAAGGTTACTTCATTTTGCGCCTGCACCCATGCTTTGGTCTCATCGCTGCGATCATCCTCCAGCCAGCGATACGGGTCTTTCACAAGAATACCGCCCTGAAATTTATCTATATCTTCACCCTTCTTTGTGACTGGGTACTGAATTTGAGCCAGCAGCCATACCGGCACCATCAATACAAATAATAAAAACCTGGTTTTCATACTGCAAAATTTTTGACGGTAAAGTTACAGGAAACAGGCAAGCAAAAAGCCGGTTGTTCAAGAGGGCTACACTGCTAATCCCGCAACACAGACGGTGCTCCGGACACCACCCATGTAGCGAAAATTTCAGACAATTTCCATACATTTCCGGCATACAGGCGTGGACGTGCCAGCATATATCCAAAAAATTCTTCCAGGTCCTTTTTCGTGCAGCTTTTCATTACATCAAATAACTTTTTCCCTTTGTAACTGCCCTGGCTTATATCCGCATTCATCTCCGGGTTGTTTTCCTCAAAATATTTTCCAGTGTAACGTACGTCTTTCTTCATTGTATCAAGAAGCATGGATTCCTGTTCCTGTGTCCAGGATAAAAAAACAAGATACCGGTCATAAAATGCCGAATCCATAACATCCATGAGCCGGATAAAGTGGGAAGCCAGGCGTACAATTTTTCCAGTATAAACGGCAGGAGTCCCAACGGAACAATACAACAAATCAGCTTCCTTCAGTGAACTGCCGCTTTCATTATGACCAATAGAAAAATAGTAATAATTGCCTTTGATCAGGTGACATAGTCCATAACCTTTTGTAGCTGTATCTGCTGTTTCATTACGGTAGATACCTTTAATCAGCCCTGCCTGACCTGCTTTCAATTGCATGTATTCGGGTAGTTCAACCTGCACAACGGTTATTGAATCATTCAACTGAACCATATAACTGGTAATCGGGAATCCTCTATGCCAGGAAATGCTGTCTGCCTGTGCTTGTACGGAGTTGATAAAAAAATAAAATAGCGCAAAAAAGAAGAATCTCATATCAATAGATTTCATGAATACAATTAATCTGACTGGAGCACACAGCAACATACCGCTTCGTGGGGCACTGTCTCATACCATGCCAAGGGTATTCCTGTTAAGAAAGGCCTAAAAGAAAGCTATCTTTGCCCGGGTGTAGTTTTGTGTTGTGTATAAAATACACATTACTAAAGAAACCTTATTTTTACAGCTTAACTGCAGGTATGGAAAAAAAAGTAACAAAAATCGGTGTTCTGACTTCCGGGGGCGATTCCCCGGGCATGAATGCCGCCATCCGGGCGGTTGTGCGTACGGGTATTTACAGAGGTTTGGAAGTGTTTGGAATTGTGCGAGGCTACCAGGGAATGATTGAAGATGATATTTATCGAATGGATTCCCGCTCTGTAGCAAATATTATCCAGCGGGGCGGCACCATTCTGAAAACGGCACGCAGCAAAGAATTTCTGACCAGTGAAGGGAGAGCAAAGGCATACGGGAACCTGAAGAGAAGGGGAATAAACGGGCTTGTCATCATCGGGGGAGATGGTTCTTTTCGCGGAGCAGTGGAATTCAGCAAAGAGTTCGATATGCCCTGCATCGGCATTGCAGGTACGATTGATAAGGATATTACAGGTACTGATTTTACGATCGGGTTCGATACAGCAGTCAATACTGCAGTGGAAGCCATTGATAAAATCAGAGATACGATGGATGCACACGACAGAATTTTTATTATCGAAGTGATGGGGCGGGACGCCGGCTATATTGCCCTGCACAGCGGCATTGCCACAGGTGCTGAAAATATACTGATCCCTGAGAGGCCCACCAATATGGAAGATATTATTAAATCACTCCAGGAAAAAGAACGCAGAAAAAAACTGGTGAACCTGATTGTAGTAGCTGAAGGTGACGATTTTGGAGGAGCAGAAAAAGTAAAACATAGGTTGCTTGAAAAACTACCCCAGGCAGAAATCAGGGTGTGCATACTCGGGCATATACAGAGAGGCGGCGCTCCCAGCTGTATTGACCGGCTCATCGCCAGCCGAATGGGTTACCATGCGGTAGAAAGCCTGATTGAAGGAAAGCACAACATTTTTGTGGGCATCCAGAACAATAAAATGAATTATATGCCCCTGGAAAACGCCGTAAAATCAAAAGGCAAGATCAGCGAAGAATGGCTGAAGATTGTGAAAATCCTCGCCAGTTGAATATGCAAACCTTTTTTGTTGATTTAAATCCTGAAATCCCGAACCTGCACAACCATTTACATTGAATGCATGAAAAAAAATATTGAGAAATACCTGCACAAAAACTTTGATAAAGAAGCCGGGCTTCGGCATGCCAGTAAACGCACCAGGATCATTGCCACAGTGGGGCCCGCATGCGACACTTATGAGCATCTGCTCGAACTGGTAACAGCAGGAGCCAACGCATTTCGCCTGAATTTTTCGCATGGTACGCATGAAGACAAGAAAAAAATTATTGACTACATCAGGCAAATCAATAAGACACAGCCCTACAATATAGCCATCATCGCCGACCTGCAGGGTCCAAAACTGCGGGTGGGAGACCTGAAAAATGGTTTCCTGGAAATACAAGAAGGCGAACTGTTGACATTTACTCACGAAGAAGAAAAAGCGGACGACCACCGGATTTATATTTCTTACCCAAGCCTCTATAAAGATGTACAGGTGGGTGAAAAAATTCTGCTTGATGATGGCAAACTGGAGGTGGCCGTTACAGAAATTACAGCAGACCACGACATAAAAGTTAAAGTGATCACCGGAGGTACCCTATATTCAAAAAAAGGAATCAATCTGCCCGACACAGATATCTCACTTCCGGCATTGACGGAAAAGGATCTGGCTGATCTTGATTTCATTTTACGAAATGACGTGGACTGGATCGCCCTTTCATTTGTCCGGAAAACAAAAGATGTGTCTGATTTGAAAAAAAGGATCCGGGATGCGGGTTCAAAGGCCAAAGTGATAGCAAAAATTGAAATGCCGGGAGCCATCAGAAACCTTCGGGATATCATTATTGAAAGCGACGGAATCATGATTGCCCGCGGCGACCTGGGGGTAGAACTTCCTATTGAAGAAGTCCCCATCATCCAGAAAGACATCATAAAGAAATGCCTGCACCGTGCAAAGCCAGTGATTGTGGCCACTCAAATGATGGAAAGCATGATTGACCGCACCAAGCCAAACCGAAGCGAAGTAACAGATGTAGCCAATGCTGTGCTGGAAGGAGCTGATGGCGTGATGCTGAGCGGAGAAACCGCCACCGGAAAGTACCCCAAACTGGTGGTGGAAACCATGTCGAAAATTATCCTGGAGGTGGAAGAGCATGTATATGTATATAATCGGGAAGAAATTTTGAAACCCCAGTCGCACTCACCTTCCTTTCTGAGCGATGCCATTTGCTACAACGCATGTAAACTTGCAAAAGATGTGCAGGCTCATGCAATCATTGGTATGACGCAAAGCGGCTACACAGGTTTTATGCTGAGCAGTTATCGTCCATCATCGCCATTGTACATATTCACAAAAGAAAGATCGCTTGTGAACCAACTGAGCCTGAGCTGGGGGGTTCGTGCATTTTTCTATGATGAAGAGGAAAGCCTGGATGACATCTTCAGCGATCAGATAGAAATTTTGAAAGAAAGAGGCTTTGCCCGGAAAGGAGATGTACTGGTAAGCACCGGCAGCACTCCTGTCCACCTGCACCTGCCAACCAATGTTTTGAAAATAACTAAAACTGATTAATAGTTACTGTCAGATACATTTTTACCGGATGATGACTTCATCTATAAACAGGTGCGATGGTGATCCTGCACTTTCATGCCAGGATGGTAAAGGTCCTCCGCTGCGGGCTTTGACACGAATATACCGCGCCAGCAGGTTGCATTCCATTCCCAGTTCCTGGGTACCTGTTTGTTCCTCGCTTGCAGATCTTTCATTGCGTATGCGGCCGGATTCCTTGTAATTTTTTCCATCCATACTGGTTTCAAAAATAACATCTGACGGATATAATATCCAGGGACTGACATCCTGCAACACATGCACAGCCAGGTATGAAAGCGGTCTTGCCTTTTTTAAATCAATGACAGCCTCGAAATCTGAACCATAATAACTTTGCCAGTCTCCCGCCCTCCAGTTTTCCGTTCCTGTGATGCCATCAATTAAAGCCCCGGGCCCGCCGGCCGTGTACATGGGATGCACCTTTGAAAACACTTTAATGCTGCGATCCGATGGAATTCTGATGAATTGCTGCGATATGGTTTTGCTCCGCACGGCATTCTTCTCTGCATAAGCCTCCACCACCGTGTTTTCCTGTATCAAAAAAGGACGATCATACAGTACAAAAACGGAACGAACATCCGGACGCATGATGCGGTAAAATATCCTGGCTTGCCTATCGGCTGATGCCAGTTTCACAGCCATCGAAGTAGAAAATTTATTTTTTGAATTTACAAAATAGGGTACCGGCACAATCAGCTGCTCCCGGATTGCGGAGGGAGGTACACCGGCAGTGCCAGCTTGCGGCATCGCTGCTTTCGGGCCAAGATGAAATAAAAGTTCTCCTCCCTGCATGAGATCGGTATGCAGGATGAATGAGCGGCTTTGTTTTTTACCGTTTAATAAAACAGATTGTACATAAAAATCTTTTGCCGATTTTTTCTGTGCAGCAATGCGGAAAGTTTTTCCGTTTTCCAGCCGGATCACGACTTCATCAAAGACAGGTGTGCCCAGTACATATTGCCCGTCGCCGGGACAAACAGGATAGAAACCCATTGCACTGAGCACATACCAGGCACTCATCTGCCCGCAGTCTTCATTTCCAATCAGCCCATCTGGTGCATTCCTGTAAAATTCATTACAGATTTTATGTACCAGTTCTTCCGTACGCCAGGGCATACCTGCATACTGAAACATATAGGCCATGTGATGGCTTGGCTCATTCCCATGTGCATACTGACCAATCAGACCAGTGACATCAGGTTGCACCCTGCCTGTCAGTTTCGGCGCAGTTCTAAATAATTTATTAAGTTTATTTGCAAATGCATTCTTTCCTCCCATGAGCCGGATCAGTCCTTCCACATCCTGCGGAACTGCAAAACTGTATTGCCAACTGTTTCCTTCAGTATAAAAATTATTGACTTCACGGGCATCAAACGGACTGTACCAGATTGACTGAACCTTTCCCCGCATGTGGCCGGTTGACGGGTCAAATAAATTTTTGTAAGACTGCGCCCTCTGTAAATATTCAAGGTAGTGCTGCTCCTGGCCGCTCATTTTGGCAAACTGTGCAATGCACCAGTCATCATAAGCATACTCAAGTGTTTTTGATACGCTTTCATGTTCCTTTTCATTGGATAAATAACCCATCTCCTGGTAATGCGCCAGCCCAAAACGGTCGCTTTCTGCATAAGACCTCATGGCCTGCAGGGCCAGTTTTTCATCAAACCCGCGGATGCCTTTCTGGTATGCATCCGCAATAACTGGCACCGAATGATAGCCGATCATACAGAAAGTTTCATTCCCGCTTAACTCCCACACTGGCAGCATTCCCCCATTCTGATATTGGACAAGAAAGGTGCGGATCCAGTCGCCGGTGCGTTTTTGATCCAGAATAGTCATCAGCGGATGAAATGCACGGTAGGTATCCCAAAGCGAAAAAACAGAATAATTACTGAAGCCATCTGCCTGCTGTACCTGCAAATTGGTACCCCTGTATTTTCCATCCACATCGGTATAGAGGTTTGGTGCCAGCATACAATGATAAAGCGCCGTATAAAATACTGTTTGCTGGCTGGCTGTGCCACCCTTTACGTCGATTTTACCAAGTTCTGCATTCCATGCCTGCTGTGCCAGCTTATGTACTTCCTCAAAATCCCAACCCGCTATTTCAGTATCCAGGTTTTTTTTTGCTCCATCCATACTCACCCCCGAAATGCCTGCTTTTATTTTGAGTACAGCATTCCGTCGCAGGTCGAATGAAATCATGGCTTTAATATTTTTTCCAGATGCAGTATCCGGACCTTTGCGGCCCACTGCATCTCTGTCTTGTACCAGGAAAGCGAGAATGGGTTGGTCAAACTTCAGGTAGAAATACACTATTTGATCTTTCGCCCACGACTTGCTGCGGCGGTATCCTCTCAATTCTGTTTCACTCACTTTTTCAATATAGGAATCCAGCACCTGGTCACGGTGAACAAGATCAATCAGCACACTGCCGGTTTCTGTACCGTCAGGATAATGATATTGATGCATTCCGGATCTGTATGAAGTGCTGAGTTGTGCCCGTATCTTATGTTTGTCGAGTTTTACTTCATAATAGCCGGGACTGGCCCTCTCCGTCTTGTGTGAAAATGAGGAGGCATATTTGCTGTTTTCCCATTCTACACTGCCCGTAAATGGCATCAGCAGTATGTCACAATAATCAGGAATACCTGTTCCGCTGAGATGTGTATGAGAAAACCCATAAATCAATGAATCGCTGTAATGATACCCGCTGCATCCATCCCATCCTTCGAGCCGGGTATCGGGGCTCAACTGCATCATGCCAAAGGGCATGCTGGC
>CAYYMK010000012.1:33310-72787 GCA_964473035.1 uncultured Chitinophaga sp. | reverse complement strand
AAGGATACGGCCAGAAATACGGCCAATAGCGAGAGCGTAAGCTTTCTTCTCATAAACTGTGATTAATGGTTTAGAAAAATCTAAAGGGATGGGTTAAAAAAAGGTTTTGCCGAGGATAAAGGACAGGTGTAAAAAAGCGTATAAACTTCTTCGAAAAAGCAGGAACGCAATAGCAATTTAAGATAAAAATTGAGACCTGCAAATATTTTATTCACTGACCTATATAACAAGTAAAAAGCAGGATTGTTGCTGCTTTGAAATGTCATAATCAACTAAAGCGGGCGAGTATTATCCGGGAAACATCATTTTATAATCAACCTGCACATTGCCCCGGCTGATATCGTTGAGCTTCCCTTTCATAAGTTTTCTTTTCAGAGGTGAGATGTAGTCAATAAAAAGCTTCCCTTCTATATGGTCGTATTCGTGTAATATGACCCTGGCCGACAAGCCGGAAAAAACTCTTGTTTGCTCCTGGCATGTTTCGTCCAGGTAACGGATTGTAACAGATTCATCCCGGCTGATGTCTTCCCTGATTTTAGGAATACTGAGGCAGCCCTCATTATAGAGCCATTTTTTTCCGTCGGTATCCAGGATCATTGCATTGATAAAAACCGCACGAACGCCGTGATCACCGGCATAGTCCGCCCGTTCTTCTTCATCCATATTACGGTACATTTGTTCGGTGTCCACAATAAATAAGCGTATGGAGCGGTTCACCTGCGGTGCTGCAAGCCCAACCCCGTTGCTTGCATACATGGTTTCCCACATATCATCAATGAATTTGTCCAACTGGGGATAATCTGGCGTTATATTTTCAGCCACTTTTCTTAAAACCGGGTGCCCGTATGCAACGATTGGAAGTATCAAGTTTAGATGTTTATGAGTTAACTGGCAAACTGCTGCAAAATTATTCCTTCTCAACCAATCAACCTTCCAACTTATCAACTTATTGATCGTAAATATTCCTGCAACATTATGGTAGCGGCTATTTCGTCCACCAGAGACTTATTGCGGCGCTGCATTTTCTTCAGGCCCATTTCCAGCATCGCATCTTTGGCCATTTTGGAAGTATAACGTTCGTCCACTTTTTTAATAGGTATTTGGGGGAAATGTTTTTGCAGTTCTTTGATACATTTCTCCACATGTGCAGTGGCATGGGTGGCCGAATCATCCCAATTGGTAGGCCAGCCAATCAAAATGAGCTCAACCTGTTCCCTGGCAAAATAATCTTTTAAAAAAGTGATCAGGTCTTTTGGATGTATGGTAGTGAGACCGGTTGCAATGATCTGCAAAGGATCCGTAACGGCGATGCCGGTGCGTTTGAGACCATAGTCGATAGAAATAATCCGGGGCATAATTCATAGTTGAAAATATTCATGGTTCATGGTTCATGGCACTTCTTTCTATGTACCATGAACTATCAACTATGAACTGATAAAAAGATCAGCAATCACAAAGATGGCAAAAACAACGGAAGCAATCCCATTTGCGGTCATGAATGCCAGGTTCACTCTCTTCAGATCATGAGGTTTTACAATGGAATGTTGGTACAAAAGCATCCCTGCAAATACGGGGGTACCGATCCAGTACAACCAGCCGAAATCACCATAAACACCAGCATAGATTACCGCTGCAGCACTAAACAGGTGCAATACTTCTGAAACCCGCAGCGCTTTCGCTTTTCCCAGCCAGGCAGGAATGGAATACAGCTGCTGCGATTTGTCGAATTCTTCATCCTGCAAAGCATAAATAATATCAAAACCACTGACCCAGCAAATAACAGCTATAGAAAAAAGAATGGGCAAAAAAGCAAACTGACCGGTCACAGCCAGATAAGCACCAATTGGTGCCAATGACAAACCAAGGCCGAGTATGAAATGACATAGCGGGGTAAAGCGTTTGGTATAACTATATCCCAGCACCACGGCCAATGCTACCGGTGAGAGGTAAAAACAAAGTCTGTTGATGAAGTAGGTGCAAGTAAGAAACAACAGGCAGCTGACAACGGTGAACAGCAACGCATTTTTTGGTGCAATGATTCCTTTCGGTATTTCCCTGATGGCCGTTCTCGGGTTTCTGGCATCGTACTGCCTGTCGAGATAACGGTTGAAAGCCATCGCAGCGCTGCGGGCAAAGACCATACAGAGAATGACTAAAAGGAGTTTTACTCCCAAAGCATCCCATGCAAATTGGGGAGGAAAGATCACTGTATGCCACCCCGGAACAATTGAAGTATACTCAAACATCCCAATCGCAAAGCCTATCAGCGAAAACGGCATTGCAAAAATGGTATGGGAGAATTTAATCAGGCTTAAATAGCTTTTGATTTGACTCATGGTTCATAGTTCATGGTTCATTGCACTACATCGAATCCCGCAGCTTTGTAATCATCTTGCACAGCATATCATAACTGTTATAATTTTTTTCAAAGACATCCTGTTCAATATACTTTCTTTTAATTGCAAGATAAAGGCATGCTACAACTTCTACTGCAGACCGAAGGGCAATATTGAGAAATCTTTTAAACTCAGGCTTTGTTTGGCCAGTGCTTCCTTCCGCTATATTCAAAACAACCGAATCAGCCGCCCTTTTCATTTGAGACGCAAGACTAAAACGTTCATCTGCGGGAAACGATTTTGCCAACAAATCTATTTCGTTTGACAAATCAACAGCCATATGCCACACTTTGAGTTCTTCAAACCTAAAAGCCATGTGATGTTATTTAATTTTACCCCCTGATTAACTTTCATGAACCATGAACCATGAACCATGAACCATGAACTATGAACCATGAACTATGAACTATGAACCCTGAACCATCCTCCCCTTTACCAGTTCCCACAAAACAACCCCCGCTGCCGTAGCAATATTCAGGGAATGTTTCATCCCCAGCTGCGGAATTTCCAAACAGCCATCACACAGTACAATGGTTGACTGCTCTACGCCGGTCACTTCATTGCCGAATACAACAGCTATTTTTTCCTCTGGTTCAAATCCAATAGCATTTAGTTTATAACTTCCCTCAGCCTGCTCTGCTGCATAAACATTGTACCCCAGGATTCTTAAATCTTCGATGGCTTCGGCAGTCGTTTTAAAATATTTCCAGTTCACTGTTTCCTCAGCCCCAAGGGCTGTCTTCTTAATTTCCTTATGGGGTGGTTTGGCTGAATAGCCAATGATATAGATCGCTTCGATCAGGAAAGCATCCGAAGTGCGGAACACACTGCCTACATTATAGGCGCTGCGGATATTCTCCAGTACAATGATGACCGGAATTTTGTCAGAGTCCTTAAACTCTTCTACAGATTTCCGCCCCAGCTCCTGCATGCTCAGTTTTCGCATGCCGCAAATGTAGGTATTAGTTGACAGGGTAACCGGTTGATAAGGAGGGCAAAATTAACCAACCTCATCAACCTGTCAACTAATAAACCTGCTAACTTAGCCTTACTTCAAATTCACAATCTTTTTATCCTTTGGATACTTCACACTATAGCTAAATCTTACTTTTTTACTTTCACCCGGCTTCAGGTCAATCTTCCAGGTCAGCACACCCGTTTCTGTATTTACCATAGCGGCACCTTCATCTTCCAGCTTCACTTCCACTTCTTTGATGGTACTCAGAGGGAACTGGTCTTTCAGTAACAGGTTCACATCCGATACTTTATTATTCTTGACCAGTATCTCGTAAGTAAATACCTGCTTTGCATCCTTTCCAAATGTTTTCAGACTGCTTTGTTCTTTTATCAATGAACGTTTTACAGCCACCCTTTTATCTCTTCCTAAAGAAAGATTGAGTGTATCAGCTGTGGTATTGGGATCAATTGATGATTTGCCAAGATAAGTGTCATCCATAATGATATTGGCATCACCGGGCAGCAGGTCCAGGTTTTGCCAGTCGGCCACTTCGGCCAGCAGGTAGGTTTCTTTATCTACCCTCGGTACCGCATAGTTCTTCAGCACACAATCAATTTGTTGCTCTTTTATATTGATACTGTTGAGCTGACCATCACTGGCAATATCGTAAGGCAGGTCAATTTCATAATTGATATTGAGTTGTCCAGAATTCAGCGTGGTGTATTGATCCAGTGTACTGGGATCAATAGTCTGGTCTTTTTGTGTTTTTACTTTATACTGTCCCGCTGCATCTGTCACCACTACTTCAGCCAGTTTTTCATCATCGCCATAAGATTGGATAATGTTCCTCGCCGCATTGCCCTGTATGGCCCGTCTTTGGAGATCGGAATATAGACCCGGCACATAAAGCTGCAGATACCAGGGAGTCAATACCGGTGCCGTAACACCAAAATTAGGGGTGCCGGTACTTAATGTCAGCTTTGTCTTTTTCCAGTCTATGCCGGTAGTTTGCGTCAGCGATGCTTTGTAAACCAGTTTTACCTTGTTTGTTTTTGAATTCACTCGTACATCATACATGGCAGTCCAGCCGGCATTGTTGGTATAATAAGAAAGCTCTACCGGAATCTCTCCCGCCCTTTTGCACATCACTTGAAGGAACACCTGCCCGTAAGGTTTTTGTTTCACCGGCGTAACGGCATTGATCAGGCTTATCTTTTTTCTCAAATCAGCAATTTTCAGGTTCAGTTGGGTGATTGTTTGCTTGCTGTTGTAAATATTGGTCTTCGATTTTTCAATTTTTCCGTTGTAATATTCCAGCAGCTTCAGCAATTCATCACTGGTGATGGTTTTATTGCCACTGGTATTTACTGTGCCTTCGATCAATATACCTGTTTTGGCCAAAATTTCCTGGTCGATCACAATCAGGTTATCCAACCGGCTGAGGTCTCTTTGTAAAAGGCTGATACTGTCTTCCAGCCTTTCCACTTCCTTTATCTTAATCACCGGCGGCGGAGCGGGATAAAAAACAGCATAGTGCTGCGACATCAGTGCCACATCTTCCGGCACACTAATCTGCAGGCTGTTGACATCAATGCTCGTACTTAGCTGGTTGATGACAATGATCCGGGTATTTGTTCCCACACTGACCTTTGAAGCATGGGTCATTTCCGCACCATAACCAAAATAAACTGTCGCATTACTAATTATGGCATCAGCCCTTACGGTATCTGATTTTTCTATTGGATTACTTTGAGCAAAAGATTGGGCACAGGATAATACTATCCCGGTCATCAGGAATAATTTTTTCATGGCAAATATGTTTTCCTTCCTGATGCAAAAAGAAAGAGTGTTACATAAACACTTCCTTATTTTTGTCGCTCATGTATCATCAAGCTTAGCATGACAACCTGAAATGGCGAAAACAGCAAGTTCCGATACACCCATGATGCAGCAGCACCGGGCCATTAAGCAGAAATACCCCGATGCTATTCTGTTGTTCCGAGTCGGCGATTTCTATGAAACGTTCGGGCAGGATGCGGTACTGGCCTCTCAAATCCTGGGCATCACCCTTACCAAAAGAAATAACGGGGCAGCAGCATCTTCCGAACTGGCAGGTTTTCCGCACCATGCCTTGGATACGTATTTGCACAAACTGGTAAAGGCGGGTCGCCGGGTAGCGATCTGCGACCAGCTGGAAGATCCGAAACAGGCAAAAGGTATCGTAAAAAGAGGTGTGACGGATATGGTAACCCCGGGCACTACCATTAATGATAAACTGCTCGAACACCACAGCAATAATTTTTTAGCAGCCCTTCATTTTGCCGATCATGATCAATACGGGCTGGCCTTCCTCGATATTTCCACCGGTGAATTTTTGATTGCGGAAGGTGACTGGGAATATGCGGATAAACTTTTACAGAGTTTCAAACCGTCTGAAGTGGTGTTTCAACGCCGGCAGCAAAAGAAATTCAAAGAATATTTTGGCAGAACGGTCTTCACCTACACCCTCGATGAATGGATATTTGATGCGGCTTATGCAGAAGATACCCTGCTGAAACATTTTCAGACACATTCCCTGAAAGGGTTTGGCGTAGAAGACCTGAAAAATGGATTAACAGCCGCCGGCGCTATCATTCATTATTTAAGGGACACAGAACATCCCAACCTGCAGCACATCGTCTCGCTGCAACGGATAGACCGGGATGATTTTTTATGGATGGACCGGTTTACCATCCGAAACCTGGAATTGGTTTCAGGCAACTCAGAAGGGAATCACACATTATTGAGTGTGCTCGATAATACCGTTTCTCCCATGGGAGCAAGATTAATGAAGCGCTGGATCGTATTCCCTTTAAAAGATATTCAGAAGATCAATGAACGATTGGATACTGTTGAATACCTGGTGAAAGAAACTGACCTGCGCAATAAGATTTCACAGCACATGAAACAATGCGGCGATATTGAACGGTTGGTATCCAAGATACCGATGAAAAAGATCAACCCGAGGGAAGTGCTGCAGTTGGCCAAAGGGTTGAAACAGGTAGATATTATTAAAAATATTTGCCTTGGCTCAGCCAATGAATATTTAAAAAGACTGGGCGATGCGCTGAATCCCTGTCCATATATCGCCGATAAGATCTTTAAAGAAATAGTGGAGAACCCTCCTGCCGTTGCTGCTAAAGGTGGCATGATGAACAGTGGCGTGAATGCAGAATTGGATGAATTAAGAAAAATTGCTTTCAGCGGAAAAGAATATTTGACTCAGTTACAGCTTATGGAAGCAGAAAGAACAGGTATTGGTTCTCTGAAAATCGGTTTTAATAATGTATTTGGCTACTACCTGGAAGTAACCAATTCACAAAAAAATAAGGTGCCGGCTGAATGGATGCGCAAGCAAACACTGGCCAATGCCGAACGCTACATCACAGCAGAGTTAAAAGAGTACGAAGAAAAAATAACCGGCGCCGAAGAAAAGATATTACGGATTGAAGTGGAATTGTATGATGCGTTGCTGAATGAATTGTATGATTACTTAGCCCCTGTTCAAACCAACGGCAACCTGCTGGCCATTATGGACTGTCTCTGTTGTTTTGCGCAAAATGCGATCCATTACCAATACAAAAAACCACAACTGCATACCGGAGATGAATGGACAGTGAAAGAGGGCCGACACCCTGTGATTGAAAGAAACCTGCCGGCGGGTGAAAGCTATATCAGCAATGACCTGGAGCTGAATCAGAGTGAGCAGCAAATCATCATCCTCACTGGTCCCAATATGAGTGGTAAATCTGCCCTGCTCCGGCAAACAGCCCTCATCACCCTTATGGCTCACATGGGAAGTTTTGTGCCTGCCAGCAATGCCCGGATTGCACTCACAGATAAGATATTTACCCGGGTGGGGGCATCCGATAATTTATCGGGAGGTGAGTCAACCTTTATGGTGGAAATGAATGAAACAGCCAGCATCATCAATAATATTTCACCCCGCAGCCTGATTCTGCTCGATGAAATCGGCAGAGGTACATCTACCTACGATGGCATTTCCATTGCTTGGAGCATCGTTGAATACCTGCAGCATTCGCCCCAGCAACCCAAAACCCTGTTTGCCACACATTACCACGAACTGAATGAACTGGAGGAAATACTGACCCGTGTAAAAAACTATCATATCACTAATAAAGAAACAGGCAATAAAGTGATCTTTCTCCGGAAACTGGCCCGTGGCGGAAGCACCCATAGTTTCGGTGTTCACGTGGCAAAAATGGCAGGTATGCCCGCCCCCCTTGTACAACGTGCCGAAGAACTGCTGAAAGAACTGGAATTGCGCAGCCTGCCAGCCGGTCAACTTGGCTCCTCCCGGGAAAATGATCCCGAAGACCTGTCCACCCGCAATAAACAACAGATCCGGATGCAGCTTTCCATTTTTGATGCCCACAGCGATACCTTTCACAACATTCGGCAACTACTGGAAGACATGGACATCAACAGGCTCACCCCTGTAGAAGCCCTGCTGAAACTACAAGAGATCAAAAACATGCTGAAATAAACAGTTTCCCCACAGTGTTTTATCCCTATTTTTAAAAATATTGCCAAATCAAAAAACTTCTTATTTTTACCACAAATCTGCTTGGATCAAGTGATCCGCTATACCGCCTGCAACAGACGGAAATGCGAATCCTGTACGACCAAAACTTAATTTAAAAAGATACACATGAAATTGCCAAAACTAACTGCCTTCACACTGTTGCTGTCTGTTTTCTTTGTTCTGTCCTGCGAACCGGAAGCCGAGTTGAAAAGAGCCCGTGACTACGAAAAGCAGGGAATCATCCTGAGTGCAGCACAGCAAACCCCTCCTGTAAGCTCCAGCGCCCTGGGGAAAATGGATGTGTTTTATTCCAAGGGTACCAAACTGCTGAATTATTCTGTGAACTGGTCCGGATTGTCGGGTGCCGTAACTGGAATTACCATCAACGGTGTTGGCCCATCCGGGTTTCCTGCCGCTCCGGTGCAAACGATCAGTACCAGTGCGCTGATCAAATGTCCTGCTTCCTCTACCACAGCATGCGGCAGCTATTCCGGCACACTGCTGGCCGATGAACAGGTAGTAAAGGAAAACAACATCATCAATGGTTTTTATTATATCACTCTGCGTACTGCGGCTTTCCCCAACGGTGAGCTGAGGGGCCAGGTTGTATTTCAATAAAAATATTTAAAGAGAGAAAAAACCGTTTCTATGCGAAACGGTTTTTTTATTTTGCATCAAACCAAACAGGGGCAGGGTTGTTCCAGTTGCCATTATAGTTAATCAGCAATTCATCACCTGCCTGCACTACCCGTACGGTCTTGATGCTGATTTCCCCACGTTCATAATCCATTTCATATTCACAATTGCTCCGGAATGAGTGGTTATACAGCGGAACATATCCAAGCGCCATACAGCACTGATCTTTATTGTGGCCCCACTCAAAAATATAATCATGCAGGCGGGTCTGGTCCAGCAGCTTTCGTTCATCACTGCTCATTTGAATGACGGGTGAAACCTCCACCAGCGTTCCAGGTTCAAGATTCACTGCCGTAAAAACACCAAGCCCCATCTGCTCCGTTTACGAAATGTATAAAAATGGCAACAGCATATGATCTCAGAAATTTATGACACGAAGTACGGAAATCATCTCTGAAAGAAATCAATCACTTAACCTCACCCTTAACCTTAGCCTCAACCTCAACCTCAACCTCAACCCCACCCCTTTCCCCCCCTTTGTTCGTACATTTGAAGCATGCCGCTGGAACTTGACCAACCCACAATACAGGAGCAGTTTGAGTCATTGATACAGACTGAAGATAAACTGCAGATCAGGGAATTTCTGGACAACCAGAACATCAGCGATGTGGCTTTGCTTGTGTATGAATTTCCGGATTATGAAGACCGCATCATTGCCAACATGTCCGTACACAGGGCTGCCAGCGTTTTTAAAATTCTCGACCTTTCTGTTCAAAAAAGAATAACCCACGAACTGCCGCCCAATACCACAGCTGCTTTATTGAATGAACTTCCTGCCGATGACCGTACCGATTTTCTGGAAGAACTGCCCAGCAATGTGGTACGGGAGCTAATCAAACTACTGGAGCCTGATGAAAGAAAAATTACCCTGTCCCTGCTTGGGTACCCGGAAAACAGTATCGGCAGGCTGATGACTCCTGATTATGTATATGTGTACCCATGGAATACCATTGAAGAAGTGTTTGCTACCATAAGGAAATACGGAAAAGACAGCGAAACCATCAATGTGATTTATGTGATAAATGAAAATGGTGAGTTGCTGGATGATATCCGCATCCGTGAATTCATTCTGAACCCGCCCGATAAAAAAGTGGAAGAACTGGTGGACGACCGCTTTGTGGCCCTGCACCCCGAAGATGACCAGGAAACTGCCGCTGAAGTTTTTAAAATGAACAACAGGGTGGCCCTGCCTGTTGTCAGTAAAAGCAATAAATTACTGGGCATCGTCACTATTGATGACATCCTATGGGTAGCAGAAGAAGAATTCAGTGAAGACATGCAAAAAATGGGAGGTACTGCCGCCCTTGAAGAGCCCTACCTCGATGTACCTGTGGTACGGCTGTACAAAAAAAGAATCATCTGGCTTTTTATTTTATTTGTGGGCGAAACATTTACCATCGCTGCCATGTCCAGTTTCCAGGAAACATTGGAACAGGTGCTGGTGCTATCCACTTTTATACCACTCATTATTTCAAGCGGTGGCAACAGCGGATCGCAGGCGGCTACACTCATCATACAGGCGCTGGCGCTGGGCGAAATCACCGTAAAAGACTGGTGGCATATTGCCCGCAGGGAAATTTTTTCCGGGATGATGATGGGATTTACTCTCGGGGTTACCGGTTTCCTGATCATCTTCGGAGGCCATTATTTTTTTGACTTTTTTGGCGAGCATTATATCCGCATTGGCTTTGCAATCGGCATTGCCATTACCGGGGTTGTATTGTGGGGCACCATGATGGGTTCAATGCTACCCTTGCTGCTTAAAAAACTGGGTGCCGACCCTGCCACCTCCTCCACCCCTTTCATCGCTACTCTGGTTGACGTAACAGGTCTGCTCATTTACTTCGGCACTGCCCTGCTGATGCTGAAAGGTGTTTTACTATGAAAATTTCGACGGCAGTATATCGGTTTCCCGAAACTAAAAAATAAATGATGCGTTTTTGTGCGGGTTTGTTTTGAGCCTGTAGCTGATTTTATATTTTTGGCAGCATTTATTGCATCTGTAAACCTATTCATCTCCTATGTGTGGAATCGTTGGTTACACCGGACCCAGGGAAGCCTATCCTGTTCTCATCAAAGGCCTGAAACGCCTTGAATATCGTGGCTACGACAGTACTGGCGTAGCACTGCAAAACGGAGGTCTGAAAGTATTTAAGAAAAAAGGAAAAGTGGCCGACCTCGAAGAAGACATTACCGGCTGCAATCTGCATGCGCATACGGGCATTGGGCATACCCGCTGGGCTACCCACGGGGAACCAAGTGACCGGAATGCACACCCCCACCGCTCCGCCAGCGGCAAACTGGCCATGATCCACAACGGTATTATTGAAAATTATAACCAGCTAAAACAGGAACTACTCAATAAAGGCTACAGCTTTCAAAGCGACACCGATACCGAAGTGCTGCTCAACTTTATTGAAGAGATACGCAACAATAACCAGTGCGACCTGGAAGAAGCCGTTCGTGTGGCGTTGAAGAGAGTAACCGGCGCCTATGTTATTTTATTACTCGATGAAGAAAAACCCGATACGATCATTGCGGCCCGCAAGGGAAGTCCGCTGGTGATTGGTGTGGGCAAAGGCGAACATTTTCTCGGTTCCGATGCATCACCCATGCTGGAATATACCAAAGAAGTGGTGTATGTGAACGACTATGAATTAGCGATCATTACACCCGATCAGCTCATCCTTAAAAACCTGGGCAACGAAAAGATCACTCCCTATGTACAGAAACTGGATCTGGAACTGGCCGCTATTGAAAAAGGCGGGTTTGATCATTTCATGCTGAAAGAAATTTTTGAACAGCCCCGGACGATCTACGACTGCCTCCGCGGCAGATTAGATGCGGAAACCGGAACCATCACCATGAGTGGTATTCAACAATACGCCGAACAGATCATGAATGCCAACCGCATCGTAATGATTGCCTGCGGCACTAGCTGGCACGCCGGTTTGGTAGCTGAATATATTTTCGAAGAACTCTGCCGCATCAATGTAGAAGTGGAATATGCATCTGAATTCCGCTACCGCAACCCGGTGATCAGCAAAGGCGATGTAATCATTGCCATTTCACAAAGCGGTGAAACTG
Organism: uncultured Chitinophaga sp.; assembly: GCA_964473035.1. Taxonomy (GTDB): domain Bacteria; phylum Bacteroidota; class Bacteroidia; order Chitinophagales; family Chitinophagaceae; genus JJ008. Next base: position 61,065 of record CAYYMK010000012.1, on the reverse strand, counting down.
CCGATACATTAGTTGCTATTGAAAATGCAAAATCAAAAGGTGCTATCATATTAGGTGTGGTGAATGTTGTAGGTTCTTCAATTGCCCGCACCAGTCATGCCGGCGCCTACACCCATGCCGGACCAGAAATTGGCGTAGCTTCTACCAAAGCATTTACGGCACAATTGGCGGTACTTACGATGATCGCATTGAAAATCGGTTATATCAAAGGAAGTATTTCGCAGCAACGTTACATGCACCTGCTGAAAGAGCTGAATGAAGTGCCGGAGAAAGTGGCATGGACACTCAAACACAGCGAAAACATCAAAACGCTTGCCGCAAAATACAAGGATGCGCATGACTTCCTTTATCTCGGCCGCGGGTATAATTTCCCCGTAGCATTAGAAGGGGCTTTAAAACTAAAAGAGATTTCTTACATACATGCAGAGGGTTACCCTGCAGCTGAAATGAAGCATGGCCCCATTGCGCTGGTGGATGAAAATTTACCGGTGGTATTTGTCGCGACTAAAGACACTTACCATGAAAAAGTGGTGAGCAATATGCAGGAGATTAAAGCCCGGAAAGGAAAAGTGATCTCGGTGATCACCGAAGGCGATAAATTGTCTGCTTCTCTTTCCAATGATGTGATGATTGTTCCGGAAGCAGATGAAATTGTAGCACCGATGCTGAGTGTGGTTCCGCTGCAACTGCTGGCCTACTACATAGGAGTAGCCAAACAATTGGATGTGGACAAGCCGAGAAACCTGGCAAAGAGTGTGACTGTGGAATAAGAGGCCTTGTTACTGGTTACTGGTTACTAGTCACTGGTTAATCTTAATTCTTAAATTTCAATATGAGTTACAAAACTCTTGAAATATGGAAGCTGGCCGATGAACTTGTTGTTGAAATTCATGAAATGACGTTAACACGGCTTCCAAAGTTTGAAATGTTTGAGAGAGGACCACAAATCAGAAGATCATCCAAGTCTACGAAATCAACAATTGTAGAAGGCTATGGAAGAAAAAAATATAAAGCTGAGTTTTTAAAATTCCTGGTTTATGCTTTGGCATCGAACGATGAAACTATTGATCACTTAGAAACATTGTACAAGACAAAATCATTGAACGATGAACTATTGTTCAAAACTTTGCATGAAAAACTTCAGTTATCAAGAAAGAAAATTAACCTCTTCATCAAAGGTGTTGCAGGTACCGACTGGAATGCAGCTTAAAGACCAGCAACCAGTAACCAGCAACCAGTAATCAGCAACCAGTGCTATGAACATCATCAACAAACAACCAGTATCCTCCCTTGGCTACGATTTTATCCCGAAAGAATATATCCCCAAAGGGAAAGACGAATACTACCTGCGCAATATCCAGCACCGTAGTAAAACACAATACCGCAACCTTAGTGCTGCAGAAATAAAAATTCTGAAAAAAAACGACAACAGCTCCGATGACTGGAATAAAATATTAGTGGCCGATGCTTTTGATGCACAATTGGTAAAACGCTGCTCTTTCTTCGGTCTGAACCGCATCGGCAAACTGGAACCCTGGTTTCATGAATTCAATAACCTGAGGATGCCGGTGGGTCTCTATAACAGCACCATCATCAGTTGTGATTTTGGCGACAATGTGGTAGTGGACAATGTCAACTTCATGAGCCATTACATTATTGGCAATGATGTGATGCTGGTCAATATCAACGAGCTGGCCACTACCGATCATTCCAAGTTTGGAAATGGTGTAGTAAAAGAAGGAGAAAAAGAATCGGTAAGGGTATGGATGGAGATCTGTAATGAAAATGCCGGAAGAAGTGTTTTACCGTTCAATGGCATGCAGGCAGGTGATGCCTGGCTATGGTCAAAATACAGGGATGATGAAAAATTGCAGGAACAGTTCAAAATCTTCACCGATAAAAAATTTGATACCCGCCGGGGTTACTACGGAAAAGTAGGCGACCGCACTGTAATTAAGAACTGCAAGATCATCAAAGATGCCTGGATCGGCAGCGATGCCTACCTGAAAGGAGCCAACAAAATCAAAAACATTACCATCAACTCTTCTCCCGAAGCAAAATCACAGATCGGTGAGGGCTGCGAACTGGTCAATGGTATTATCGGATTCGGCAGCCGTGTGTTCTATGGAGTGAAAGCTGTTCGATTCATGCTCGGCTCCAATTCACAATTGAAGTATGGAGCAAGGCTGATAAATTCTTATCTCGGTGATAACTCCACCATCTCCTGTTGCGAAGTGCTGAATTCACTCATCTTTCCCGCACATGAGCAACACCACAACAATTCATTTTTATGTGCCGCTACCATAATGGGGCAAAGCAATATAGCAGCCGGAGCCACCATCGGTTCCAATCACAACTCAAGAGGCGCTGATGGGGAGCTGCTGGCAGGCCGGGGATTCTGGCCCGGGCTTTGTGTATCCCTAAAACATAATTCCAAATTTGCGAGCTTTATTATTATTGCCAAAGGCGATTTTCCGGCTGAGCTGAATATTCCTATTCCTTTTTCCCTTGTCAGCAATGATGTCAGCAAAGACCGTCTCGTTATCATGCCCGGCTACTGGTTCATGCATAACATGTATGCACTGGCCCGCAACGCCGACAAATACCAGAGCCGTGACAGACGAACAGACAACACACAAACCCTAGAGTACGATTACCTGGCGCCCGACAGCGTCACCGAACTCTTCGATGCAATCAGCCTGATGGAATCCTGCACCGGCAAAGCATGGAGCAGCCAGCAAAAAAAAGCAATACCGGAAAAGGAATGGAGCAAAAAAGGAAAACAACTGCTGGAGAGTGAACCACAGGTAGTGGATAAATTGGAAATACTGGCAGAAGGTTTTGAAAACAGCAAACGCAAAACGGTATTGATAAAAACGGCGGAAGCCTACCAGCTTTTTAAAGAGCTGATCGTTTACTACGGCAGCATGCAGCTCATCAATTTTATTGAAAGAAAGAAAATGAAAAGCTGGGCGCAATTGCAGCAATCGCTGCCGGCAAATGCAACGAGAAACAACTGGAAAAATGCCGGCGGTCAGCTGATACCTGAGTCTGCTATCAAAAACCTGGTCCGCTCTATACAAACCGGAAAGATCAGCAGCTGGGATGAAGTGCATGCTTTTTACAAAACTCAAGGCCAAAAATATCCGGCAGAAAAATTCAAACATGCTTTTGCTTCCTTGCTGGAAGTATTACATATTTCTCCTTCCCGCTTTACTAAAAAGGTCTTTCTGCAACTGATAAACCGTGTATTGACCACGCAGGACTGGATGACCACCGGCATGTATCAGTCTCGTGCCAGGGATTATGCCAATCCTTTCCGGAAAATGCTGTATGATACCGGGCGGGAGATGGATCAGGTGCTGGGCCGCCTGCAGAACAATAGCTTCATCCGCCAGCAGCAACAGGAACTACAGCGCCTGGTACAACGGGTGGAAGCCATCAGGCTGCTCTTTCGCTAAGCGCAGTTTTAAAAAAAACCACTCCTATTTTCCTTTGTATTTGCTGAACGGATAATAGGTAAGCGCAAAGCCCGCCTGGTGACAAAGGGCATAGTACAGGAAATCAAGAATGTACTGTTTCCAGGGTTTGCGTTTCTCGCCCAGCTTGACCACCACAGCCGATCCCCATGCCATTTTATTGATAAAATTATTGAGGTGATACTGGTCGGTGAACATGACCAGCACGGATGTGGACAGGAAAAATTTTGGCCCGGCATCCGGGTCGTTGTTCCTGTATTTGTTTTTCCAGCTTTCGGCAGGATAAAACCAACGGGCATTGGCGCCCGGAAACTGGCGGTGAAATTCTTTCCAGTGATAATGCAGGGTTTCATTAAATCCTTTACTGGCGCCTGCCAAAAAAACAAACAGCCCTGTCCATGCATGGTTGCGGGTCAGCTTCCACCGGTTGGGGGATATATCTGTTTGTTCAATATGAACTGTTGCAGGGAACGGTGCAGTCCGCAATGAAAAATGTTCGGGGGTAGCGTCTGCCTGAGGCAGCAGGGCCAGGTTGCTGGCATCGGGTTGTGCGGCCGGCATGAAATGGGCCAGCACAAAAACCATCAGTAGTTTCAGCTTCATCGCAATATTTTTTTGTGACAGAATGCTGGCTGTTCACATGGAAACCGGGCCGGCGCAGCACGCCGGACTAATTTTTACAATTGATAACTGGAAGTTTTTCGGAATAGCAGATTTTGCGTGGTAGCTGAAAACTGAAAGTGATTTCCAAAATAAGCAGCATTTGCCATCCCTGCAAGAGCTGGATTATTTTTTTTTGCATTTCGTAAAACTACGAACAGAGGTAAAATGCCAATTTATTGTTTTACAAACCGGGCAGCAGAAGAGCTGTTTGCGGTCTGCACGGTCAGATTGTAGATACCTGCCGGAAGCCCTTTCAGGTCAATGGTGCATTTGTTGCTACCTGCTGCCAGGGCTGCACTCCATTGTTGCAGCACAAGGCCGCTCATATCTGTAATGGTAAACCTTGCCTGTGCCGGCACCCCTGATACAAGGAACAACTGTGTCTGTTGCTGCACCGGGTTGGGCGAAATGGAAGTGATGTGAATGTCCCGGCTGGTATGCATAAGGGCTACAGCGCCGCTCTGTGCAATGCGGCCATCGGAACCAATCATTTTCAGACGGTACCAGGTGCTTCTATTGCCAAAATGTGTATCGGTATAAAAATAATGCATGCTTTGTTCATTTCCTGGCTGGGTGGCAAGGGCATTGAATGTTTGCCCGTCTACCGATTTCTCCACCACAAATTCAGCTTGTGAAGAACAGAAGTCTGTCATTTCCCATTCTATAACCGAAGTATTTGATCCCAATCTTTTTGCAGTAAAACGAAGCAGGTGTACAGGCAGAGGGTTATTGATGAAGGATTGATCAGTTGCAAGCGTAAATTTACCAAAAGCATTTGTTGGATTACTGGCTTGAATAGTACCACACTGCAAACCGGAACCACAAACATTAGGGCCGGCCAGTATCACTGTTGGTTCATTTGTCCATTTCGCACCATCCCACATGCTGACATACGTATAGTTTAACATTTTACAAAAACTAAGTGCATGTACTTCTAAAGAAACTTTTTTTGTTGATGAACCATCATACTGACCAAGATCCCAGTACTCAACAAAACTTACGTGATTTAAAGATGGATCACAATGTAAAGTGCAACCTCCATGAATACTCTGTGGATTTATCCTATGGTATTCAGCAATAAACACATCTGTACCCGATTCCCCGCCACCTGCCGCTATTCCAATCGGTGCATAAATACTCCCTTTACCGACGGGAAAAATAAAATCATCATCGCCAATTTTTTTCATGGGACCATCAATAAAACTGGAAGATGAGCCACCAGTATAAATAGCACCATCAACCATAGAAAGAAGGTTGACAGATGTAGTGGTAATTTTGCCGCTTGTTAACGCAAGATTAAAAGGCAAAGTCAACGGTGTATTTAGTGTTGCCCCAGCAGGATTATTAATTTTAAAATTCAGTAATGTTCCTGAAATTGTTCCTGAACTACTAATATTTTGATTTACTGTTCCCTCTAATGATATTTCGTTTACAGTACCAGTAACACCATAAGTTGTAATCACTCCCTGGTTAAGGATATGACCTTTTACAAAAAGTATACCTCCACTTCCTGACGGAGTATTAATGGATGTCGTCGAAATTTCAGAATTAGTGCCAATAGTAAGATTCCCGTTTATTGTCATTGTCCAAGTGCCTGTCGAAGCCCCTGTTTTAATTCTAAATGAGCCGGCATTTGGACTGTTATTACTCCCGGTACTAATAAGATTTACATTGTTGAAAGATACATTTTTATTGAGATAAGCGACAGTCGTTTGTGCCGGGCATTTCCAGTCAATATTTCCATAGTCCGTGCCGTTAAAGGTTGCCCCATTGGCACCAGATAAATTTTCAACTTTTGCCAAAGAATTTTGATCCCATGAACCCCCTGAAGGAAAAGAGCCTCCGTTTTTTTCAATGACATACTGAGAACCACTCTCCATAGTGAGAAATGTGCCGCTGGTGTTAGAACTTGTATTCCCCGTCAATGGCAGGTACCTGATAATTCCTCCATTTTTTACAAAAAGATTTGCATAATTTGAAGGATCAGTATATAAGCGTAATCGTGTTCCATGGTCTGTACTCGTGGATTCTGCCCCGGTAAAACGTAATTCTCCGGCTATTTCACCAGTAACCCCTGAAGCACCGCTTAAATCAAGTATATATCCAAGTTCAGACGAGCCGGTATCAGTATTTTTTCCATGGATTATCAAAATACACCCTGCATCAATCTGCAGACCCTTTGTATTTGGATCTGTGCTCAACAGTTTTAATACTCTGTCACCTCCGCCAGATTGTACACGTTGCAAAATGACTGTTACGTTACTCGTTATTTTTAGAGAATTAATTGAATAGGCAGTGGAACTTAATACATCCATGTTTACAGTTACAGAAGTATTAAAAACAACATCATCGCTGGATGTGGGTACACTAGCCGGGAGCCAGTTTGATGCTGTATTCCAATTTTCCCCTGAATCCCCAACCCATGTAATTTCAGTTGCCGAAGAAATAATTCGAAATAGCAGAAAACTTATAAGCAAAAAATACCTTTTCATTTTAACTCCATTTAATAAGCGGCTACGGAATTGAAAAGGTTTTCAGGGAAATTTGGACTGTGGAAATTAGGATTTTTAGATGAACAAAATGTAAAATCCTGCTGTTTTTCGCAGATATGAAAAATGACCGTAGCTTTCTTTGTCCTTATTTCTTCCTGAAATACAGGCGCAAAGGCACTCCGGTAAAATCAAAGTTTTCCCGCAGCTTGTTTTCCAGGTAATTTTTATAGGGTTGTTTGACGTCGTCCGGAAAATTGCAGAAGAAAGCAAAGCTCGGAACTGTAGTGGGAAGCTGCGTTACATATTTCACTTTTATAGGATGGCCCCGCACCACCGGCGGATGATGGGCCTCTATCGCTTTCAGAATGATCTCATTGAGCTGCGAGGTGGGTATCCTGCGCCTGCGGTTTTCATATACTTCCAGTGCCTTTTCAATGGCCTTGAATATCCTTGTTTTTTCATGAGCCGACACAAATAAAACAGGCACATCACTGAAAGGGGCAAACCGTTTTTTCAGTTCTGCTTCATACTCTTTCGCCGTATTGGTTTCTTTTTTAAGCAGATCCCATTTATTCACCAGCACCACGATCCCTTTTCCCTTTTTTGCGGCCAGGCTGAAGATATTCAGGTCCTGCGCAGTAATACCTTTCTCCGCATCCAGCAACAACATACACACATCCGCTTCATCCACTGCTTTGATGGCACGGATGACGGAATAAAATTCCAGGTCTTCATGCACTTTGGCTTTGCGCCGGATGCCGGCTGTGTCAATCAGGATAAATTCTTTCTGAAACAAATTGTAATGGGTATGGATGGTATCACGGGTGGTGCCGGCAATCTCACTTACAATGGTTCTTTCCTCCCCAACCAGTGCATTGAGCAGCGACGATTTGCCTACATTGGGCTGGCCAATGATGGCAAACTTTGGCAGGCCGGCCATCTCCCTGGTTTCTTCAGATGCGTCTTCTGTGATGAGTGCAGTGATGGCATCTAACAAATCGCCGGTACCGCTGCCACTGGCTGCAGCAATGAAAAAAATATGTTCAAACCCCAGGCTGTAAAATTCTGCAGCCTCCAGCATACGGTCACTGTTGTCCACTTTGTTCACGGTTAGGAAAACCGGCTTCGTGCTGCGGCGCAATACATCGGCCAAAGCATCATCCAGGTTGGTGAGGCCCGTGGCAGCATCTACCATAAAGATGATGGCATTGGCTTCTTCAACTGCTACCAGCACCTGTTTGGCAATTTCTTTTTCAAATACATCTTCACTTCCCTGTACAAAGCCACCGGTATCAATCACATTGAAAATTTTTCCGTTCCACTCGGCCACTCCATATTGCCGGTCACGGGTTACGCCGCTTACATCATCTACAATGGCTTTGCGCTGTTCCAGCAAGCGGTTGAACAGAGTGCTTTTTCCCACATTGGGGCGTCCGGTTATGGCAAGGGTAAATGACATATTGGTGGTTGCAGGCGGGCGGCCGTTACGGAAGCCCGTCTTTTTTGTATGTGCTGTTGTAATATTTCAGGAAGATCAGGTAGTCTTCTTCTTTCTTAAATTTCAATTTTTGTTTTTTAATCCAGTCCATGTACAGCGATGCACCGGGGATATGGTTGAAAAAATCTTCCCGCGACAATTTCCTGAGCCGGTTGAACTGTTTTTCGGACTGCACAAAATATTCGTTGTTATCATGATAATAATAACGTTTCATGGTGCCAAAGAGAGAGTCGGCCTCCCTGACCACCCTCTGGGTAATTTTGAGTAAACTGGTTTGGCCTTCGTTCATCACCAGGTATAGGCATCCTTTGCAATCGGTTTGCCGGGCCATATCGCTGTTTACTGAAAAAAACTGATCAGTTACCCTGTCTGAAACAGAATCAAGAAACTCAATTTTTCCGATCAGTTCAAGAGGTAGGGCCATCTCATTTTGCCGGGAATCAAGATAATGCACTTCCTGCGAAACAAGATTGAAGCGAACGGGCCACTGCCCGTAATTTCGGCCCTGCCTGTCATAAAGCCTTGCCTGCTGCCACTGGTGCCTGTAAAAAGGAGAACCGGCTACCTGGTTGTAGGAAACTTTTTTTCCGATTTCGCCCGTGCCATACACATTGATACTGGAGATGGAGTTTTTGTCATCAACCTTTCTGCCAAGTTCAATGATAACCTGGGCCTGTACTTGAAAAGCTACAGCAGTCAGTTGCAGAAATAAAATGCAGAGGACCGCTGACAGGCGGCCAGGTTTTTTTACTGATGATATGTGCTGGCAGGTGCTCCGCATATTTTATTGTCCCCTGGTATTGGCAGGTTTTACGCCTCCAAAAACTGCAACTGCAAAAATAACCAAACGGCACATCATGAACGCCATAAAGTAGCCGGAACTACCGATACAATGGCTGCAGGTGCAATAGAAAAAAGGCCATCAGCGATACCCCAATTGATTTAAAATAAAATCTTTTTCACGCCAGCCGGGTTTCACCTTCACAAAAAGTTCCAGAAATACTTTTTGATTAATAAATGCTTCCACGTCTTTTCTGGCAGCAGTCCCAATTTTTTTGATCATGGAACCTTTGTCTCCGATCAGGATGATTTTTTGAGATTCCCTGTTTACAATGATGTCGGCCGAAATTTTCACCAGGCTTTTCGTTTCCCTGTATTCTGTTACGAGCACGGTGGTATGATAGGGCACCTCATCTCCGGTAAACTGGTATATCTTTTCACGTATGAGCTCACTTACAAAAAAACGGGTATTCAGGTCGCTGATTTCGTCGCCGTCGAAAAACGGTTCACCTTCAGGCAAAAATTCGAGCAGGGCATTCAAAAATTTTTTTTTATTGATCCCCGAAAGTGCTGAAACAGCTATTACCTTTTTGCAATAAGGTCTTGCTGCAAAAAATTCTGTAGCGCTCCTGATTGCTTCATTGCTTACAAGGTCTATTTTATTCAGGACAACGACAGCGGGTACTTTCAGTCTTAACGCACTGAAAATTTCATCTGCCTCCTGCAGGTTATCCTTAATATCTGCCAGCAGCAGGGCCGCATCAGCGTCTTCCATCGCATTCTTCACAGCATCCATCATTTTTTCATGCAGCCTGTATTTCGGATCAATGATCCCTGGAGTATCTGAGAAAATCACCTGGTAATCTTTTTCTGTTAATATTCCTTTGATCCGGTGGCGGGTGGTCTGTACTTTTGGTGATACAATAGCCAACTTCTCCCCCATCAGGGCATTGAGAAGTGTACTTTTCCCTGCGTTGGGCCGGCCGAATATGCTGACGAATCCTGTTTTCATTTTTGTTGCCCAAAAAACGGTTTGTCAGTGCCTTATGTATTTAGAGTTACTCGTGATAAAAAATAAACCCCGCCATCTGCGGGGATTTGGTTGCGAAGGGAGGGATCGAACCTCCGACCTACGGGTTATGAGCCCGTCGAGCTACCGCTGCTCTACTTCGCGATGTTGAATCGCAAAGGTACGCTTCTTCCTGATACCCTCCAAAGAAAAACGTCCTGCTGTATAACAGAACGTTTTTCGATGGCTATTCTTTCAGAAAATTTATCCTCTGGATACACTGCTGGCACCGCTGGTCTTAAGATTCCTGATTACTCCATTGCCTTTGTATTTGATATCACTTGCACCGCTGGCCTGGGCAGAAAGTTCCTTGTTGACTGTAATCCTGATATCACTTGCACCACTCACTGTAACATCGCAGATATCAGTAACCAGGTCGTACCCCTTGAAATTGCTGGCTCCGTTGGCGTCCACCAGCATCTGAGTTGCATTTCCGCTAACCGTCATATCGGATGCCCCGCTAAGTTCAATCGCCAGTTTGTTGACATTCAGTGTTCCCTTCAGGTCGCTGGCACCGCTCAGGTCTATTGCCAGATCCTCGGCCTTCAACGTACCGCTTATCATCACATCGCAGGCCCCGCTTACTTTGAGGCTGTTAATTTTCTTGAAGGAGATGTAGGCTTTCAGTTTTTTGTTTCCGGTACTCCACCTCAGTCCTTTTGAGTTGAAACGTATATACAGGATACCGGCCTTCACTTCAACTATAATGTCATTTTTGAATTTTTCTTCGCTGGCACTTACCGCTACTGCTTCAGAATTCCCCTGTGTCAGGTACACGTCAAAGGCACTGGAAACATGTATGGCATGAAAATCTTTTGCTTCCCGTACTTCTGCATTTGGATCAGTAACTGCCTGAGCGGTGCCTGCCAGCGCTGCAACCAGCAGTACACACATGGTCATGAGTTTTTTCATTTCTGATTTATTTTGTTTCTGTTATTTAAATTTTTGAAACGGTTCCGCCTGTTGAGGTCTTTACAGAGCTCAACCCGGCACTGCCTCTGTAAGTCACTCTTGCGCCGGTACTGGCTTTTACCTGTAAGTCTTTTCCGGCATTTACAGATACCTTGGCTCCCGTGCTTACAGAAACCGAACAATTTTCCGTTTCCAGTTTTTCGCCGGTAAAGCGGCTGCCGGTATCTCCATCCACATTCAGGGTACCTGCTTTTCCTGTCAGCATTACTTTGGAGCCGGTATTCTGGCTGAGGGTAAGGTTGCTTACCTGTATCTCCCCATTAATCACTCCGCCAGTATTGGCCTTCATATCCAGGCTACCGGCTTTTAAGGCACCATCCCATTCTATGCCTGCCCCGGTATTGGCAGCCAGCTTGTCCAATTTTGTGTACGAAACCCATGCCCGAAGCTTTTTATCTTTCCCGACCCGGTTGATGGAGCCCGTTTTTGTTTCATAATAAATTTTCAGGGTTCCATTTTCCACCCTGGTTACAATTTTGTCTCTGTACTCAGCTTTTGCAGCACTTACCGCTACTTCTTCCTGTGCAGACGGGGTGATGACCAGTTCAATACCGGTTCCCACTTCAATGCCATGAAAGCTGCCTACAACTCTTTTTTCTGCAAGTGGATCGTTTACAGTTTTTTGGGCAAATAATACGAAACTGATGGTGCTGGCTAATGCAATGGTCAACATTGTCTTTTTCATTCCTGTTTTTTTTATTGAAAGGATCAGGTTACCTGCCGAAGCCCGTCTTGCTATAGTGCTATTCTATGGCCAGGAGAGATAACCTGTTTCAAGTGGTACGACAAGCATCATAGAAAAGTTACAACTGGATATTTTTTTTTAATTTTGCCCCAGCAGGAGTTCCCTGAATAGGATCTCCTTTTGAAAATGCCCGCCTGAAACGGCGGTTGGTTTCCCGGGGTGTTTGACAAGGGCTGCTGCAGCATCAGTTGCAGCACCAGTTGTTCAATCTGAGATCATACCCGTAAACCTGGTCAGGGTAATGCCTGCGAAGGGATGGAAAGTTACGATCCTCTCTGAAACAGCGTTTCCCTCTTCTTTTTTTTTTACCAATGTGGCAGCTGCCCGGCTTCAGTATGCCGGAGCGGCTGGCTGCTAAAAAATGAATTAAAAATGAAGAGGATTTTATTTCCCGGTGTTGCGTCATTTGCCTGCATGGTAGCAGCCGCACAGGAGCCGGATGCGAAAGACAGTTTTTTTACACTTGCCCCGGTAGAAGTACGGGCAGTGCGGGCAGCCGGGAACGTGCCGGTAACAAAAACCAATATTGGCAAAGAAGAAATCAGCAAGATGAATCTGGGGCAAGATCTCCCTTTTTTGCTGAACATGAGTCCTTCTGCGGTGGCTTATTCCGATGCCGGTAACGGAATCGGGTATACGGGAATCCGCATCCGGGGTACAGATGCAACCCGCATCAACATCACACTGAATGGCATCCCCTTCAACGATGCTGAAAGCCAGGGTACCTTTTTTGTGGATCTGCCCGATTTTGCTTCGTCAGCATCAAGCATACAGGTGCAACGTGGCACAGGCACCTCATCAAACGGGCCCGGTGCATTTGGAGCCAGTATCAATTTCAGCAGCAATGAACTGATCCGTGACCCCTACCTGGAAATCAGCAATAGCGCAGGATCATTTAACAGTTGGAAAAACACCCTGAAAGCAGGCACCGGTCTCATCAAAAAATATACAGCAGATCTGCGACTGTCCCGCATCACAAGCGACGGGTATATTGATCGGGCTTTCAGCAGGCTTCATTCTTTCTACTTCAGCACCGCAAGGCTGGATGAAAAACAAAGCTTGCGGATGAATATTTTTTCCGGAAAAGAAAAAACTTACCAGGCATGGTATGGTATCAGCCAGGCAGACCTTGATGCGGGGAAAAGGACAATGAATGATGCCGGTACAGAAAAACCGGGTACGCCTTATGAAAACGAAACAGATAATTATACGCAGACGCATTACCAGTTTTTTTTCCGGCGTACACTAAACAGCAGGATTGATTTTCACACCGCCCTGTTTTATACCCGTGGAAAAGGATATTATGAACAATACAAGGCCGGCAGAAGCTATGCAGAATTTGGCCTTCCCGCTCCTATACAAGGAAACGATACCATATTTCATGCTGACTTTGTCCGGCAACTGTGGCTGGATAACCACTTTTACGGCAGCATTTTTTCTTTTCAATACCGGCACCGGAACGTACAGGCCACAATGGGCGGCGGGTATAGCCAATATAAAGGAAAACACTTTGGGAAAGTGATCTGGTCTTCACGGCAGCTCATTTCCCCAAAAAAATGGTATGATCTGGATGCCTTCAAAACAGATGCAAATCTGTACCTGAAACAGACAACACAGACCGGGCGGGGCTGGCACATATATTACGATTTACAGCTAAGGCATGTGGGATACCAGATCGAAGGGTTCAGAGATAACCCTGCCATAAAAATAAATCACAACTTTATTTTTTTTAACCCAAAAGCCGGTGTTGTCTTCAACCGGAAAGGCTGGAAATTTTATCTCACACATGGCATTGCCGGTAAAGAACCCAACCGGGACGATTTTGAAGCTGGTTTATTGCAGCAGCCAAAACCTGAGCGGCTATTCAACACTGAAATGGGCGCAGGAAAAACGATGAACTGGTACAGCTGGTCGGTCACTTTGTACCACATGTATTATAGAAATCAACTGGTGCTCACAGGCAGGATCAATGATGTGGGTGCTTATACCCGTAGTAACATACCTGTCAGTTACCGTGCCGGGGTAGAACTGCAGGGCGCAATCAACATCAGCAAACGGCTGAGTACAACAGCCAATCTTGCATTCAGCACAAACAGGGTTAAAAACTTCACACTCTACCTGGATGATTATGACAATGGCGGGCAGATGGAAATAAAATACCGCAATACGCCACTTCCCTTTTCACCAGGGGCAACCGGCGCTTTGGCTCTCAACTGGATACCCAAAAAAAACACAGAACTAAGCCTGCAGAACAAATACACAGGCACACAATACCTGGACAATACCGGCAACCCCGGACGCAGGCTGGACGCATTCTTCATTCAGGATTTTCTGGTTATTCAAAAGTTTCGGATCAAAAAATTAAAAGAGATGAGTATTTCGGTAAAGGTCAACAACCTGCTGAATATCCTTTATGAGCCCAACGGGTACAGCTTCAGCTATATTTTTGGAGGTGAAACCGTAACAGAAAATTATTATTTCCCGATGGCGGGGCGCAACATATTGCTTGCAATGCAGGTAAAATTATAGAAGCCCGGTGCTTCAGCCGCCAAATTTGTCCTGCCATTCCAGTATGCCACCCAGCAGGTTCTTAGTATTCTTGAATCCAAGCGTATCCAGGAACATGCAGGCAATCATACTGCGATGCCCACTGCGGCAATGAATGATGATTTCTTCTTCCTGTAGCCCTTCCAGTTCTTCGGCCTGCATGGCCTGTATATTCCCAAGAGGGATGAGGGTACCCCCCAGATTGAACGCATCATATTCATGTGGCTCGCGGCAATCAATCAGGATTATTTTTTCGCCGGCATCCCTGCGAATTTTCAGTTCTTCAACAGTTATAGTTTGCATTGCAGATAGTTTTATCTGTAGTCTTGTTCCTCCTCTTCTTCTACAGGATCGGGTTGGTTGATGGGTTTTCTGCGTGTGCTGTCACGGGCAGGTTTGTTGAGCTGCAGCCACACATCCATGGTTTGACCGGTTCGGATCTTACGTATGATCCTCTCATCATCGAACCGCTCTGGGTTTTGCTTATAGATATATGCCTGGCAGGTATCCTCCACATCTGTTTCTGCCACGATGGCACCAATCAGGATGCCATGGCCTTCCAGCATTTCCTTTGCAGCACAGTATGTCATGCCTGTAATATCCGGAACGGTAAATTCCCGTTTACCTACTCCATCACCAAGCACCAGTGAAATTGTACTTCCTTTTCTAACCGGGCTGCCGGGTTTAATCTGCGTACCATTGTACCATTGTTCCAGCACTGCGTTTTTTGCAAAATCCGGTTTGAAAGTAGTGTCCCCTAGTTTCAGATCCAGGCTCTTTAAGACCATGTCAGCATTGCGGAAGCTATAGCCTACAAGGTTGGGCATTTCAATTTCGGGAGGCACAGCCCTGCTCACAATAAGGTAAATGGTTCGGTTCGATTTCACCACATCATCTGCATCGGGAATCTGCCGGATGACTGTACGTGGCTTCATTGTGTCGCTGTAAATGGAATCCTGGATTTCTGCACGGAAGCCTGCTTTTTTCAGAATTGCTTTAGCCTCGTCAAATGTTTTACCTGTTACATACGGAACAGTCGCTGAACGTCCATGCCCTGTCAGGCATTTCAGTGAAGACAGAAAAAGAAAAAAAACTGCAAGCGCTATTGCAAGGCCTGCAAGCATGTTTACCCAAAGAGGGCGATGTGTGAGGAGTTTAAACACTACGTTTTTTTTTAAATCGGACCGGATACGAATATACCACGGCAAAATGATGATTTGAAGCAGCTTCAGGCCAGGGCCTGTTCCAGCAGCTTTGTATAAAATTCCTGCAGGCTCCAGCCCATCTTAGTTACCTGCTGCGGAATGATGCTGGCCTCACTCTGTCCGGGAATTGTATTTACTTCCAGCATAAACGGCTGTCCGGATTCTTCATTGTATATGAAATCAATGCGAATCACACCCCGGCAGTTAAACACTTCATAAACTTTCCGGGCTGCCGTCCTAATCTTTTCTGCGATATCTTCATCTACAACAGCGGGTGTAGTTTCATCAGATTTGCCCTGGTATTTTGCTTCAAAATCAAAAAAAGACTGATCGGGGTGTGCCCTTACTTCCGTCAAAGGCAGCACTACTGTTTCAGCACCCGAACGAAACACACCGACTGTAAACTCTCGTCCCTGCACCATTTCTTCAACCAGTACCTGGTCATCTTCGCAGAATGCTTTTTCAATGGCCAATAGCAGGTTTTTACCAGGTTGATCCACTTTTGACATGCCGATGCTGGAACCCCCGTTATTGGGCTTTACAAATACCGGGAAATGCAGGTGTTCTGATCCCTCCGCTACAGCCTTGTAACTGTGTTTGTGATAAAGCACAGACCGGGCAACCCGTATTCCAGCAGTACCGGCAATGGCTGTGGCATACCGTTTATTGAAGGTAATAACCGATGTGGCTGCATCGCAACCGGTAAATGGAATGTTCAGCATTTCAAAATATCCCTGCAGTTTACCGTCCTCGCCGGGGCTGCCATGCATCCCGATAAATACAGCATCAAAATTTATTTTTTTTCCGTCTTCGGTGATGGAAAAATCGTTCCTGTTGACATCCGCTTCCATTCCGGATTCCTGCACATACTTCCAGCCGTCGGGCCTGATGTCCACCAGGAATACATTATAGCGGCTGCGGTCGAGGTACCGGGAAATAGTCTTTGCACTTTTATATGATATAACCGATTCGCCGGAGTATCCGCCCGTAATCAGTGCTATATTTTTTTTCATTCGTTTTGGAAGCTGATTCTAACTGCAAATATTGCTGAAAATATCAAGACACACAACCGCCGGGGATACGAATCTTTTATCCTTAACAAAAAACATTGAAAAAAAGGGAACAACCGGCTGTCTTCAACAAAAAATAATAAGAAAGGTGAAGGAACAAACTCCTTCACCTCTTTACGACGGGACATATCACCCGCCACTCTTTAAGCAGGGTTACCTGCTGTGCATTGTAGTGACAAGGTACAACTAAAAAAAAACAAAAAATTTCAGTATGGACTGATTTTTTTTGCACAACAGTTGCACATCAGGCCACATGCAGCTTATCCTTCTTGGCAATCAGTTCATCAACAGTTTCCTGGTACAGCTCATCGGGTACACAGCAATCGACCGGACATACGGCAGCACACTGTGGCTCTTCATGGAAACCCTGGCACTCGGTACATTTATGGGGCACAATGTAATAAACATCAGTTGCCAGGGGTGCATTTTTCTGGTCGGCATCCACTGCATTGCCATCCATCAGTACAAATGATCCTTTTACAGAGGTCCCGTCAGAAACTGCCCACTCCACACCGCCTTCATAAATTGCATTGTTCGGACATTCAGGCTCGCAGGCGCCGCAATTGATACATTCTTCGGTAATCTTAATTGCCATAGATAAATTAAATTTAGATTAGTTGTTCAGGGTTACTTTTGCCGGCAAAACTACAGCATAGAAATGAATTTACAACAACGGATAAATTTATTGTCCCGGCTGGGTGAATGGATGCTGCCGCCTCACCCGGATTGGGTCGCTGCCAAAGAACAGGCTGCCCTCGAAAATCCGTGGTTTATTCCAGCATTTATAGACCGTGCCTCAGAAAATATTACCCGTTTTTTTTTACAGAAGGATCTGCTGGAAGATTGGACACTCCAATATCCTGCTCTCCAACAAAAGCAGCATGCCAGCACTGTGGGTCTGGTGATGGCAGGGAATATTCCGCTGGTGGGTTTTCACGACTGGCTCTGTGTGTTCATCAGTGGCCATAAGGCAAGGGTAAAATGCTCGTCCAAAGACAAAGTATTGCTCCCCTGTTTGGTTTCAAAAATCATTGAATGGGAGCCTGCAGTGGCAGGTCAAACCCTCTTTTCTGATATGCTGAAAGGCTGTGATGCCTATATAGCAACCGGCAGCAATAACTCCTCACGTTATTTTGATTATTATTTTGGCAGGTACCCAAATGTAATCCGGAAAAATAAAACCTCTGCAGCCATCCTGACCGGAGCAGAAACTCTGGAAGACCTGGAACGTCTGACAGATGATATCTGCCTGTACTTCGGGCTTGGTTGCCGCAATGTCACTAAAATTTATGTGCCGGAAGGTTACGACTTCAGGCCACTGCTGGAAGCCCTGAACAAATACGGGTATTTTGCAGAACATCACTGGTATAAAAACAATTATGATTACAACCTGGCACTGCACATTCTGAATAAAAAGTACTACATGACCAATGGTTCGGTGCTCCTCATTGAGGACAGCTCCCTTTTTTCGCCGGTAAGTCAGCTGAATTATGAATACTACGAGGATGCAAAACAGTTGCACATGCAATTGCAGACGCTTCCGGACCTGCAGGGAATCAGCGGAGCCGGGTATATTCCATTTGGAAAAGCCCAGCAACCAGGCCTTGCCAATTTTGCAGACGGGATTGACAGTTTATCCTTCCTGCTTCAGTTAAACGGATCTGACCCCTCATAGAAAAGCATAAGTCAGAATAGTGCTATTTTTGCGGAACTTTTTAAGTACGAAAGTCTTAGTAAAGATTTGTTAAACTGAACCTTGATTCGTGCTGAACTTTCTGACAGTTTGTTATTTTGCACGTAACAGGCATATTATTTGGAGCAATTGAAGAGCCTGAACTAAAAATAAAAAACAGAGGAACATTATGAAACTCAAACAAGTATTATTCATTGTGGCTGTCAGCGTGGTTTCTGCAATTGGCAGTGTGATGATTTACAGTTCGGTAACCGGTAAAGAAAAAAAAGGGCTGGTGCAGTCTCCGAATGGAACAGCACCTGTTAACTATGCCGGCTTTTATGATAACATTGCGCAGACCGGTGAGCCAATTGACTTTACAAAAGCATCCAATGCAGCAGTACCGGCTGTAGTCCACATTAAAACAAAAATTCCTGCCCGAAAAATCAGTAATGGTTTACCCAATAACCGCAGGGGGGGTATGGAAGATTTATTTGAACAATTTTTTGGAGAAGGTTTCTGGGGGCCTCGTATGCAGCCGGAACAACGGGCCTCGGGCAGTGGTGTCATCATCAGCGAAGACGGGTATATCATTACCAACAACCACGTAGTATCAGACGGCCAGAGTGGTGTTGCCGACGAAATTACAGTTACGCTCAACAACAAAAAGACGTACAAAGCAAGACTGATCGGCAAAGATGCAAGCACCGACCTTGCTGTATTGAAAATTGACGGATCGAACTTTCCGTTTCTATTGTTTGGCAATTCAGACAATCTGAAACTGGGACAATGGGTACTTGCAATTGGATACCCGCTTACACTTGAAACCACAGTAACCGCCGGAATTGTAAGTGCAAAAGGAAGAAACATTGGCATCAATGGCCGTCAGAGTGAATCGCCTATTGAATCCTTTATCCAAACCGATGCAGCCGTAAACCAGGGAAACAGCGGCGGTGCCCTCATCACAACCGACGGTCTGCTGATTGGGATCAACTCGGCTATTTATGCGCCTAACGGAACTTATGCCGGTTATTCATTTGCCATTCCGGTAAATCTGACAAAGAAAATTGTAAACGACCTGATTAAATATGGAGATGTCAAAAGATCGTATCTCGGTGTAATTGTAAATGAAGATAAAATTGATGCCGGCGACGGTGCCCATGTCGGATCTGTTCCAAAAGAAGGCGCTGCCTATAAAGCAGGCCTGAAGCCCGGGGATGTGATCATCAAAATAAATGAGGCCCCCATAAATTCCTGGACCGAGTTGCAGGCCACCGTATCATCCTATAATGTGGGCGAAAAAATCAATATTACCTATAAAAGAAACGGAAAAGAAAATATGACCACGGCAGTTCTTTCAGCCAATACGGTAACGACCGATGAAACTGCCGTAAACTCCATTGGTGATAAACTGGGCGCTGAACTGGAAAACCTGGATCCCAATACTGCGCAGCAGTACGAGGTGGAAGGCGGAGTTGTAGTAAAGAAAATTAAAAAGGAAAGCCCGTTTAGCCGTACCCGTATGCAGGATGGGTTTGTCATCACAACCGTAAATGGATTGGATGTTAAAAATATTGACGAACTATCTAAAGCCATTCGCAGGTTCAGGGGTGAGTCCATCCAGATTGAAGGATTTTACCCGGGTTACGATGGTGTGTACCGCTACCCGCTGAACCTTGGGGAACAATAAAAAGAGCAAACGATGTTACAAAACCGCCTTCAGTTCCGGAGGCGGTTTTTTATTTCCGGTACACAAGGAATTCCCAGGGTTGCATTTCAAATGTTTTTTCAGATGTGAAATCATTTTCCGCCCCGGAAAAAACATTTTGAAACATACCGGAAACCTTTGATCCGGTCAAATCAAAACGAAGGTTTTTTTCGGCAGAGAGGTTCAGGATGACCAGCACTTCTTTTTCTCCCTTCTTTCGCAGGAAAGCAAATACCTGCCCGGGTGCTGTGGTTTCCAGCAAAAAACTCTGTACAGATGCATCACCGGCCCGCAGCGCCGGATGTGTGGTTTTCAAATGCAGCAGTGTTTTGTAAAAATCATGTAGTGCCGGAGTTTCTGTCCAGGCAATCGTATCTTTTTCGAAAAATTTAAGCCGTTTTTTATTGGGAAGTTCCTGCCCGGAATAAAGCAGCGGTATCCCGTTCCAGGTGCAACTGAATACAGCCAGCGCTTTTGCCATGTCGCCATACTTTTCATATTCGGTGCCATTCCAGCTGTTTTCATCATGGTTGCTGGTAAACCATACCCGGATGCTGCTGTCGCCCAGGTCATCATAATTTTTCAGTATCAACTGCAAGGAATCAGGAGAAGATTGTTTACTGTAAAAATCTTTAGCCCGGTGCATCCAGGTCCATGTGTAACTGGCATCAAACACTTCATCGTACTCCGGGTTTTCCATCGCATCATATTCGCCAAACCAGAATAAAGGCCGGAGGTCGTCCAGCTCTTTTCTCACATCCCACCAGAAATCAAGTTCTACCCAGAATGCAAGATCGCAGCGAAACCCATCAATACCACATTCTGTGACCCAGAACTTCATCGCATCGGTCATAGCCCTGCGCATGTCAGGATTTGAAAAATCCAGTTCAATGATATCATCCATTCCACTGGCAATACGGAAATCGTTTGTGGCTGAATCTTTCAGGTAAAAGGCAGGATGCTCTTTTGTCCAGACATGATCCCATCCCGTATGGTTGGCCACCCAGTCGAGCAGCACGGTAAATCCCATTTCGTGTGCCTGCGCCACCAGATTTTTAAAATCGTCCAGTGTTCCGAATTCTGGATTTACTGCTGTATAATCTGAACAAGCATAATAGCTGCCGAGTGTTCCTTTCCGGTTTTTTCCGGAAATCGGAGTAACGGGCATAAACCACAAAGTTTTTACTCCCATTTCCTTCAGCCTGTACAGTTCCTGTGCAAAGGCATTGAAAGTACCCGCAGGAGTGTATTGACGGAGATTGACTTCATAAATATTTGTGCTGTGTACCCACTCCGGGGGCCTGAACCGTTCATACATATCGATGGTTTTAGAGTTGATGTTGCTTCCGTTCTTTTTATCCTGCTGTGCACAGGAAAAAAACAGAAATAAAGGAGAGAACAGTAATACTGCCTTACACATACTCTGAATTTGTCCCAAGATAAGCATAAGAAGGTTGTCGTAAAATATGCCCGGGCCGAACTGAACGATCAACGGGTTGTTATTATACTGTCCCGTTTTTTGTTTTAGTACTTTTGCCATATGAAGAATTTCGATATCCCGATCATATACCGAAGTCCGCTGATTTCTGCTATCAAAAAGAAAAGGAAAGAACTGGATAAGATGAAACGGAATTTTCAGCCCACCCTGCTGGATTTCGGGCCATTGAAGATTTTTCTTGCCCGTCATTTTGGGTTTTGCTACGGTGTAGAAAATGCAATTGAAATAGCCTATAAAACGGTGGATGAAAACCCCGGTAAACGGATTTTCCTGCTGAGCGAAATGATCCACAATCCTCAGGTAAATGCCGATCTGAAAGCCCATGGCATCCTTTTTTTACAAGATACATATGGTAATGTACTAATCCCTTTTGACGAACTGACCGCCGGCGATATTGTCATGATCCCGGCTTTTGGCACTACTCTGGAAATGGAGGCCCGCCTGAAATCAATCGGTCTGCAGACAGAAAAGTACAATACAACATGTCCTTTTGTAGAAAAAGTATGGAACCGGAGTGAACTGATTGCTCAGGAACAATACAGCGTAATCATTCATGGGAAACCAGGGCATGAAGAAACAAGGGCCACTTTTTCTCATGCATCTTCCCATGCCCCCTCTGTGCTGGTACGTGATATGGAAGAAGCGAACCGCCTTGCTGCTTATATCAGGGGAGAAAAGCCTGCTGAAGAATTTTATACTGAATTCAGTGGCCGGTACTCAAACCAATTTTCTGTTCCCAAAGACCTGCAACGCTTTGGTGTGGTAAACCAAACCACCATGCTGGCCAGCGATACCCAGGCGATCGCTGACTACCTGAAACAGGTGATGGCCGATACATTTCCGGAAGACGACATCAGGGAACATTTTGCCGATACCAGGGATACACTTTGCTATGCCACAAACGACAATCAATCGGCGGTGCTGGGTATGCTGCAGGCCACAGCCCATTTTGCCATCGTCATTGGCGGATATAATTCTTCCAACACATCACACCTGGTTGAGCTGTGCGAAGAACGGATGCCCACTTATTTCATCAACGATGAAACAAAATTGATTTCACCTGATGAAATAAGGCACTATCTGCTTCACAAAAAAGAGGAACTAACTACTACAAACTGGCTACCCGCCTCAAGACCCGTAACAGTACTGGTCACCAGCGGGGCCTCCTGTCCTGATGCACTGGTGGAAGGTGTAATTCATAAACTGGCCGGATTTTTTCCTGATGCGTTGAGCATTTCCTCACTGCTGAAGCAGTTTCAATGAAAGCTTGTTCATCACAAGGAAAAAAGCCGGTTTCACTGCATTGTCTGCACATGAAACAGGCTTTCATTCAGATTATTTATACCGCCAGGTTATCCTCTGCTGAAGCGGCTGCGACTGTTCCCTCCGTTCCCGGTGGCGGAAGCCTTGCGCCCCTGATCTGTTTTGCTCCTGGCAGGAGCGGCCTCCCTCTTTTTCCAATCATTAGTTCCGGATGGCTGCATGTTGCCGGGATCTGATTTTCTGAAATTATTTGATTCATTATTATCATTCCGCCTGATGGCAGGCCGGTCATTTCGGGGTTCATTGTTTACACGGCCCTTGCTGTCTTCTGAAGGACGTGAAAAAACTTTCCTTTCGCTTTGATTGCGGTCATTGTTGCTTTGCATGCCTCTTTCGAATCGGTTATTGCCTGGCGGCTGAGCAGGCTGATCCTGCACAGGTCTGATACTGTAATCAGTCCGGCGTGGGCTTGTTGCGCCCCGGTCAGCATAGTTCTGCCTGTCCTGTTCTTCATTCACAGACCTCTCCCGGAAACCACGGCTCCCGCTTTGAATGTTATTTCGTTCTCTTGTGTAATCATTTCGGTTTTGTACGGAACGATCATTTCGGAAACCATTTAGTGTTCTTGCAGAAGCGTTATCCCTGCCTGCTCTTTCAAAATGCACTGGCCTGAACTGGCGTTCCTCATCCCGCCGTACTGTGGGTCTGAAAACACTGACTTCATTGTTCCTGTATGATGTTCTGCCCGGAGAATAACTGTTCCTCAGGCGAACGGGGTTGATGCGGCCGCAATAAATTTCTGCATCGTATCGCCTTGGGCCATTGCGAAATCCATAACCATAACTGTAATTACTGAACTGAATAATGGTGGTGTGGTTAATGATGGTCAGGTTTTGTCTGTAATCAAGACAATAGTTCCAGATGCGCCTGTTTGTAATATAATGCCCGGGAGTAAAACTCCAGAAGTGATCGGGAGGGTAATAATTTCCGAAATTAAAATTGACCGATATACTGATTCCCGGCCTGATAGGCGCCCAGCCATAATAACCGCCGCCATGCCGCCATGCCACCCATGCAGGCGACCATTCATAACCGGGAACCCAGTACCACCCATAATAGGAATCATGGTCCCACCTGCCGTAATGAAAAGGTGCCCATCCCCAGTCATAGTCTGATACCCACATCCATTCATATGCATCTGTCCACACCCAATGACCATTGCTGCTGTACGGCCGGAAATCAGGACCTGCATCAGGTACCCACACATACCCCATATCGCCATAATAAACCCATTTTCCGAAAGGGCTCAGTTCGTCATAAAAATCCTGGTAGGTCAGTTCCCTGCCAGGGTCATTATCATCATAGTATTGTGCCGAAAGCTTCATACCGGAAGCACTTCCCCACAGCAGCACCAGTGCCATCAGGGCGGATTTTAATTGTCGTTTCATGTTTGCTTTTTTTATTGTTTCATAAGGTCGCATTCGGTTTACCATAAACTGAAATGCGGATCGCATCTGCAGCCACGGAAAAATTCATAGCTTCAGTTCTGGAAACTCTATTTTAAAAAAAATTGTGATACCCAAATAAATGAGCTGCCGTTTTATAGAGCAGCACCGGAATAGTAGCGATTATTATGCCGGAACGGGTATGCAGACAGGTACCTTCCCGTTTTAGCAAAACTTTTATTGAGTTGCAGCAATAAGATTATTGCACTGTGATCCGAATGCGGGAAGATAGCTTGCTGCCGTACGACCTGTGAAGCCCATCGGCAAACTGTAGTGTGAGTGTGTGACTGCCTTTTGCAAGGTGAATAGTAGTTTCTGTACTGCCATCTCCAAAATGAATATGCTGATCATCTTTTGGAATGGACGATCCGTGAGCCAGCGAATCTCCGGCATCAATGATCAGGTGATGATGGCCCGAACCTTCCAGCACCGGGCCTGCCGGATCTACTTTCATGTGGTCAATTCCCATTTCCACCCTCAGCGAATCACCTGTAACCACAGCAGCATCCCTGATATTGCGGAAATAAACCCTGGCCCCTTCCGGTATGGGCGGCACCGGAGGTATTTCTACAGTTGTATTTGCCGGTTGATGGCCGGAGTCATGGTTCATAGAATGAGCAGCCCTATCGGCCCCATTTTCATTCTTTCCTGAAGAATGGTTACAGGCCGACAGAATCAGAGCAACTGAAAGAAAGATGAGGAATGCAGTTTTCATAATGGTAAAATTAAACCTGGCACCTCATTTTTTCTCTGCTTGTTTAAGAGCGGGAACAGGAATTCGGAACTTCTCTTTCACAATTCTTTTGTTTTGCTGCAAACCCTACAGCCTGTGTGGTTTCAATATCTTTGCCGGGCTTTGTTGCTAAAGGATTACTATAAAATACTGGACGTTGGGCCTTCGGCCAGCTTTGCAGAAATCAGGAAGGCTTACCGGAAACTGGCGTTGAAGTATCACCCCGATACAACGAATAATGACCCTTCAGCCCGTGCCCGCTTTGTTGAAATAAAGGAGGCTTACGAAACACTCAGCCACCCGGTACGAAAAGCAAAATACTTGCAGCAGCGCTGGTACAACCAGGCCATTGCTTTCCGAAAAACCGCAATGCCCCTATCCCCTGAAAACTTTTTAAAACAGGCGCTGGAACTGGAAAAATATCTTTCTGTTCAGGATCAATTCCGGATAAACAGAGAAGGACTGGCTTTATATATTCTCAGCATGCTTTCTGATGATGCGATTGCCACATTGAAGAAATATGGCGAACCTGAAATATTGGGACAGGCCATTCATATCATACTTCGTTGCACCCGTCCGCTTCGCCCGGTTGATTGCAAGAAGATCACTGACCAATTGATGCCGTTGGCTGAAGGAAACGAAACAACAATTTCGGAAATTGAGCAGGTACTGAAGCAATCCTGTAATCAATATCGGCTGGAGACAATGTACCCTCTGCTGGCTGTAGTTGCAACGATCATTTTGTGTATCCTTATTTACCTGGCCGCCCGGTAAGTATATTTGCAGCATGCACTACGCCACCGCTGAAAATCTGGGAAAAAGCTATGGTATTACAGCTCTGTTTGAAGCAATAACTTTTCATATCAATAAAGGAGATAAAACAGCACTGGTTGCAAAAAACGGAACCGGCAAAAGCACCCTTCTGAAAATTCTCAGTGGGACTGAAACCCCCGACACCGGAAAACTCTGGATACACAAAGATGTAAAAGTAGTGATGCTGGAACAGGACCCTCATTTTGCAGAAGAAAAAACGGTGCTGGAAAATATTTTCTTTCATGATCATCCCGTCATCCGTTGTATCCGTGAATATGAAGCAGCCTGCACCGAAAATAACGTCGATCAATTAAATGATCTGGTCAACAGGATGGACCTGCTGCATGCCTGGGATTTTGATGCAAAAGTGAAGCAGGTACTGGGCAGGCTGAACATCCACCAACTGCAGCAACCCGTTAAGTTCCTGAGTGGTGGCCAGCGCAAAAGGGCAGCTCTTGCCCGGGCACTCATTGATGTAGGGTTTGAAAACAAAGAGGTGCTGCTAATTCTGGATGAACCTACCAACCACCTGGATGTGGAAATGACAGAATGGCTGGAGCAATATCTCGATAAAGAAAATGTAACCCTGCTGCTGGTAACGCACGACCGCTATTTTTTAGATAACGTATGTTCGGAAATATGGGAATTTGATCAGGGCAGGCTGTTTTCGTACAAAGGTGATTACGAAAACTACCTGGGAAAAAAAGCTGCACGACAGGAGCAGGAAGCAGCAGGACTCGACAAGGCAAAAAACTTGTACCGGAGAGAACTGGAGTGGATGCGGAAGCAACCCCGGGCCAGAACAACCAAGAGCAAAAGCAGGCAAGACCGGTTTTATGAAACGGAAAAAAAAGCTCTGCAGAATATCAGGGATGAACAACTGGAATTACACATGAAGATGAACCGGTTGGGTGGAAAAATTCTGGAGCTGAAGAAGATTTATAAAAGCTTCGGCGATAAAATTATTCTGAAAGGATTTGATTACACCTTTCGAAAAGGAGAAAAGGCTGGCATCATCGGGAAAAACGGAACAGGAAAATCCACTTTTCTCAATCTGCTGCAGGGTATTGAAAAAGCCGATAGCGGAAAAATCAATGTTGGCGACACCGTACAGTTTGGCTATTATGCTCAACAGGGTCTGGTTATGAAGCAGGATATGCGGGTCATTGAATATGTAAAAAGTATGGCCGAACATTTTCCGTTGCAGAGCGGAGGTTCCTTAAGCGCTTCTGCATTTCTGCAACTTTTTTTGTTTGATCCCGATAAGCAATACAACTACATCAGCAAACTGAGCGGCGGAGAAAAAAGAAGGCTGCACCTGCTGTCCATTTTGTTCAGGAACCCCAACTTCCTGATCCTGGATGAGCCTACAAACGACCTGGACCTGCCTACCCTCGTTGTTTTGGAAAATTTCTTACAGGAATTCAGCGGTTGCATCCTGCTGGTGTCGCACGACAGGTATTTTATGGACAAACTGGTGGACCACTTGTTTGTATTTGAAGGAAACGGTGTGGTCAGAGATTTTCCCGGCAACTACTCACAATACCGCCATGAAATACTGACCCAGGACCAAACTGACCGTGCAGCTCCCGATAAGATCAAACCGGCCGGTGAGGAGCTCATAAAGAAGAAAAGCCAGCTGTCGTACAAAGAAAAAAGAGAATTTGAACAGCTGGAAAAAGAAATTCACGGGCTGACCAGGGAAAAAGAGGAGGTTACAGAAAAACTCAATAGCGGAACTCTTTCGTTCGATGATTTGCAACAATTCTCAGTCCGCATCAACGAAATCACTGCATTACTGGATGCAAAAGAAATGCGCTGGCTCGAGCTCAGCGAACTTCCTGAAATAAAAAAATAAAACGATGAATCAAAAACCTGTTTTTATTCTTTGCTGGGCCGTTTCCTTTTTGAGCCTGGGCGTGCAGAGCCAGATCGTAAATGTGGAAAGTGCACGGATGCAGTCGGATACCATCGGATGGCTGGGCAGTTTTGGTCTTTCCTTCAGCATGAACAAGAATACCACAAAAATTTTTGGAACCAGCG
>CAYYMK010000012.1:0-33210 GCA_964473035.1 uncultured Chitinophaga sp. | reverse complement strand
TTTGGTCTTTCCTTCAGCATGAACAAGAATACCACAAAAATTTTTGGAACCAGCGCTGATGCCCACATGCAATACAAAACGAGTAACAACCGCGGACTCTGGCTGTTTTTGGGCAACTTTAATTTTTTAAAAATAGGAAAAAGCCGTTTCCTCTCAGACGGGCTGCTGCATTTGCGCTACAACCGTAAGGTCAATGAGTGGTTGCGCTGGGAAGTATTCGGACAGTTTCAGAACAACGAACTAACACAGATTGACTCCAGGCTATTGCTGGGTACCGGTCCCCGTTTTAAAATTGTCAGTAAAAATAAATTTCGCTTGTATGCAGGCAGCCTGATGATGTTTGAAAAAGAAAAAGAAAGTACAATTCCGCCCCTGAAACATACCGACTGGAGAAACAGCAGTTATCTTTCCTTTACCTGGCTGCCGCTGCACAGCCTGGAATTGATCAGCACTACTTATTTTCAACCCCTGCTGAAAAAGTTTTCTGACTACCGGGTTCTAAACCAGGTTGCTTTCAGGGTAAAAGCCACCCCGCATTTCTCATTAAGCATGAAATGGAATTATCTGCATGACCGGAACCCGGCAGGCACAGCGCCTGCAACAACCTATCATTTTGCTACCGGATTTACATACGAGCTATAGCCCTTCAGCGAATAAAATTGTTATATGCCCTTGCTTCATAATAGCTGTACTTCTTTGACTGCCATCGTGTGCCATCAAGGATAGAATGAATAAAACCATTCAGCTCCACTTGCTGTGTATGGTAGATGCCCTTGTTGGTATTTTTTTTAAGATAAAAGCTGATGAATTTTTTTTTGGACCGGTACAGGTACATGCTGTCGGTTTCTGTATCATTCAGTTGGAAATCATTTGACAAATGCCTTCGCATCAGGTGGCTTCGATACCAGGTGCCCCCGGTAGCAGAAACAAAGGGTTTCCCATTGTACAATGCAATACTGTCATTGTAGGCAAACACATTCAGAGTAGCTCCATTTACATTCTTCAGCCAGTTTCGTAACACCGGGTAATAGGTACTGTCGTACCCGTAGTTGCTGTCGAGAAAACTGATACGCCGCACATTGGAGGGAATGGATGAAAGTGAAGCCAGATACCCGAAAATAAAACTGCCACCCCCGCTATGCCCGTTTAAATAGATCCTGGTGCGGGGCGCTGCAAACAAACGATACACTGAATCAACCAGCGCCGGGATGAGGGTTTTGTATGCTGCAGTACGCTGTTTCCACCCCGGCCAGCTCAGGTATTGGTTTTCCAGATAGATTACTACAATATTTTTTCTCTTCATCTGGCTGCGGATAAAATCCGTCTGTGCCCTGATATGCTGAATATCATAGTGCCAGTCATCGCTGGGCTGAATCTTTTTACCCATTGTCATTCCTGTGGTGTTGCCATTGGGCAGTGCATAAAAGATGAGAATTGTTTGCCGGCATTTTTTATAGGACTCAGGCCGGTCAATGGTCACTTTTACATTGCCGAACATCCATGCAGTATCCAACTGACCTACTGCATCCCTGAAAGAGAACAGCAGTGATGCAAACAGCAGAAGCTGGTACATCTTTTTTTTCTTTATGAGATGCATAGTGCAGCATTTACTTTTTTCAGCAATTCCGATACTTCTGTTTTTTGCATACATCTGAAATGACCCAGCGGGCATTTTTTATAGCCAATCTTGCTGCAGGGCCGGCACCACAGTCCATGCACTTCCATGATTTCAGACGGCACCATCGCATCGCCATAGTAAGGAGTCATCCCAAAAGCCGGCACTGTGTTGCCCCAGATGGAGATGACGGGTTTCTTAAAAGCGGCGGCAATATGCATCAGCCCGGTGTCGTGTGTCACTACCAGTTTTGCCTTGCGTACCAGGTCTGCGCTTTCATTGATGCTGAACCGGCCGCATGCATTGTACACTTTGACCGGATCGGCGGCAGATATTTCATCGCCCCGCTCCCTGTCTTCTGCTCCGCCCAGCAATACCACCGGGTGCCTGATCTCCCGGCAAAATGCCACCCACTTTTGCAATGGCCACCGCTTTGTGGCGTGAGCGGCACCTATAACACAAGCTATATAGCCCGCCTGGTGTGAAAAGGGAATATCATTCTTTTTCGTGCAGTCTTTTTCGCCTATGAAATAATCGAGTCCCTTACCGTCATTGCACACACCCAGAGATTGTACAGTTTGCAGATAGCGGTCTGTAATGTGCAGCCCGGGTAGCGTATTAATTTTAAAAAAAGTATAAATGAGTTTGCGGATATTCAGCTTGTTTACGGCAGCTGATTTTTTTTTCAACTGCTTCCGGATCCTGTTCGATTTCTTGTTATGCTGGAGGTCGATGATGAAATCATAGTTTTCTGCTTTCAGTTCTTCCATCATCAGTTCCCGGCTATGGGCCCATATGATCAACCTGCTGATATATGGATTGTGTTCCAGTACCTGGCGAAATTTTTCTCTGACAAGAAAATGAATTTCCGCATCCGGTACCTGCTGCTTCAGGCAGCGGATCACGGGAGTGGTCAGCACTATATCGCCAATAGACGAAAACCGTATAATCAGGAACCGGGGCAAAATTATTTTTCCGTAAAGTTCAGGTCTTTATGAAATGTTTCTTTAATCATGACAGCTGCCAGTACCGTGATGGTCATCAGGATGATGGCGGCCAGCCATCCGCCGGTTACATAGTCAGTCAGGTTGCGCAGCCCTTTGAACAAAGGAAGGATCATCACTGTAAGCATGCCCCGTACCATATTGGGTATGGTGGTGGCAGCAGTAGCCCTCAGGTTGGTGCCGAATTGTTCGGCGCCCATAGTTACAAAAATGGCCCAGAAGCCTGTACCAAATCCAAGGCCTGCACACACTGCGTACATGCCGGCAGCAGAGCCATCCCACAAAACTGTAAAAAACAGCAGCATGAAAACAGAAGTAATAAAATAAAAAAGATAGAGCGCTTTTTTTCTGCTCCGCATCCACTGGCTGACAAATCCTATCAGAATATCGCCCACAGAAATGGCAGCGTAAGCATACATAATAGAGCGGCCGGGATCAATTTTCTCTTCAATCCCCATTTCTTTTCCAAACTTATCTGAAAAAGTTACGAGAATGCCAATAACAAACCAGGTAGGCAGTCCGATGAGTATGCTTAATATATACCGCTTCAGCCGGTTTGCATTGGTAAACAGCATCAGGAAGTTACCCCGCTGTACACTCATTGTTTTGACCTGCTGGTACATGCCCGACTCAAATACAGAGACCCGCAGTATCAGCAATGCAAGGCCCAATCCCCCGCCGATGAAATAACAGGTGCGCCAGTCAAAATACTGCTTCATCACAAATGCAAAGATTGCACCGGTAAGGCCCAAACCGGCAACCATGGAAGTAGCAATGCCCCTTTTTTCTTTTGCTATTAGCTCTGATACCAGAGTAATGCCTGCGCCCAGTTCACCAGCCAGCCCAATACCTGCTATAAACCGTACCATGCGAAACTGATCTGTGGTTTGCACAAAACCATTGGCAATATTGGCCAGTGAGTAGAGAACAATTGATCCAAATAATACACTCAGTCTCCCTTTTTTATCGCCCATAATACCCCAAATGATGCCACCGATCAGCAGGCCTGCCATTTGCCACATGATGATACTTTCGCCCTGAACAGTAATTGCATCGTCTGATAGCCCGAGTGATTTAAGACTGGGTATCCTGGTAATGCTGAACAGCAGCAAATCATAAATGTCAACAAAATACCCGAGGGCTGCCACGATAACCGGTATGGAAAAAATTCCGTACGTTCTTGCTTGATTCATGCTGCATCAGGGGTTTGCGTCATCGGATGAAGCTGGAGGCGCCTGTTTCTTTTTTCCACCGGCCAAAAGTTTGATAAGAACCGGAGCAGTTGTCACCAATACAATACCCAGCACAATCAGTTCCAGGTGCTCCTTGAGATCGAACCCAAACTGGCTGAGGATCCATTTTTGTAAAAAATATCCGGCAAAGACCATGGATACGACCCACGATACACAGCCTATCAGATTGTAAAAATGAAATTTTTTCCGGTTCATTTGCACTATACCTGCCACGATAGGAGCAAATGTGCGAATGAAAGGAAGAAAGCGGGCAGCCACCACCGCCACGGCTCCGTGTTTTTCATAAAAATCTTTTGCCTGGTGCAGGTATCTTTTTTTAAAAAAAAACCGGTCTTTCCACTGGTACATGGCAGGCCCAACCTTGCGCCCTGTCCAGTATCCAACAGCATTGCCCGCAATGCCACATACAGAAATGAGCCCGACAAGTACCAGCAAATCTACCCAGTAGTTGTATCCGGGGCTTGCTCCAAACAGTTCCAGAAACTGGTAGCCTAACCCGGGACCTGATTTCCCGGCGCTGTCCGTTATTTCATGCGCAAAAATGCCCGAAACAAACAACAACGAATCTCCTGGCAGAAAAAAACCAACAAACAAGCCAGTTTCAGCAAACACGACAAACAACAGCAGCCACAAACCTCCATTTTCAACATACCACTGCGGTTGCAGCAACTGGCTCCAGTGAAATCCGTCAAGCAGGTACATCCATTCCATATTTGTATTCTTATGTGCTTTGATTAGTCGGCAATTGCATCCGCATCTTTTTCATTAAAGGCCAGGGCTTTTGCATCATCAAACTCTCCTTCCCACCGTGCAACAACGCAACTGGCCAGTGTATTTCCAACAACATTAACAGAAGTGCGGGCCATATCCATCAATTCATCAATGCCATAAATTGCCATGATAGGCCACAACGGAAAATGAAACGTAGAAGCCGTAGCAATTAATATGACCAGTGAGGCACGGGGCACGGCAGCCACTCCTTTGCTGGTAAGCATCAGCGTAAGGCCGATCATTAATTGCTCGCCAAATGACAGGTGAAACCCGGCTGCCTGCGCCACAAAAATAGAAGCCAGAGACAGGTACAAGGTGGTGCCGTCCAGGTTAAATGTGTAACCGGTGGGAATGACAAATGAAACTACTTTCCTGGGTACGCCGAATTTCTCCATATTTTCCAGTGCCTTGGGCAGAGCCGAATCGGAACTGGTTGTAGCAAATGCAATGGAAACCGGCTCACGGATGGCCTGTATAAATTTGCGAATCGGGACTTTTGCAATCCACAATGCCACAGGTAGCAATACCAGCAGCAGGAAGGCAATCAATGCCACATAGAGGGTGATGAGCAATAATGCAAGGTTCTTTAAAATATCGAGTCCAAGATGGCCCACAGTGACGGCAATGGCAGCACCGACTCCAAAGGGAGCAAAGTACATGATGATATTAGTAAAGCGAAACATGGTTTCGGCCAGGCTTTCGGCAAAATCGAGCATTGGTTTTTTCTTACGCTCATTCAGCAGAGCCAGTGCAATTCCAAAAATGACACTGAAGAAAACAATAGGCAAGACATTGCCTTCGTAAATAGATTTGATAATGTTTTCGGGAAAGATATCAATGATATGATCCTGCCATCCTTTGGGTGCTGCATCTGGTAGTCTTTGCAAAAGACCCTCCGGGTGTTGCACACCGGCACTGTCCAGTACAGTGATCACCTTAGCCTGCAGTTGCCGTTCGGGAGATTTTGGTAATTCTTTCAGCAGATCCTGGGGTACCTGTATACCCCTGCCTGCGCCGGAGATATTAATCGCTGCCAGACCGATGACCAGTGCAATGGTAGTCACTACTTCAAAATACAACAGCGATTTCCATCCCATCCTTCCCACCTGTTTCAGGTTGGCATGGCTCGCTATACCTACAACCAAAGTTGCAAATAGCAGGGGTGCTACAATTGTTTTTACCAGTCGCAGAAAAATGGTACTGAGAAATTTCAGCTGTTGCGAATCTTTCGGAAAATCCAGGCCAATTTCAACACCAGCCGCCATGGCCACCAGGATCCAGGTTGTCAATGACCGCCGGTACACAGCATATAAAAAAAGGCTGGCAACAAACACCCACCGTGCAATCATCAGGGTTTTGGAGCCCAGTGAAACGAGACCCTGCATATCCAGCACATGGAGTATGGCCGTAAGGGTAAAAAGTGCAAGAGCAAGCAGCCCTGATTTTTGCTGATTCATAATTTGTGTTGAAAGAACCAAAACTAACTGTTTACAGGCAAAAAAAAGAAAAACGGAACTGGAACGATAAATCTGCCCTTATTCATAATTTTCATCCTTGCTGTTGAATAATTAATTACTTTCCCTGCCTAAAATGAATTAAACCGCTAAAAAACATTTGCTCATGCGAAACAACATTCTGCGCTCCGTAATTCTTTTATGCTTCGGCCTTGCACTTTCTCTTGCAACCGTGGCACAGGACAGTACCGGTGTGGTACATAAGGCCGGCCTCGATGAAAAAATTGACAAAGCCTTCAAACCAGTGGCCGATAAATGGGAAGGGATTGTGATGTACCCGCTCAATATTGCAGGGCACCAGGTTCCTGTTGTTGTTATTTTACTGGTACTGGGAGCATTGTTTTTTACGATAAGATTTTCGTTTGTCAATATCCGCCAGTTTGGATTGGCCATTGGTGTGGTGCGGGGAAAATATGATGAGCTGGAAAAGACCGGAGCCGAGGAAGTGAAGGTCACCGGTGATGTGGCCGACACCATCAGGGATGAAAGCAAACATGGGGAGGTAAACCATTTCCAGGCGCTTGCCACAGCCGTATCGGGTACGGTGGGACTTGGAAATATTGCCGGGGTTGCCATTGCCATTGCTATGGGAGGGCCGGGTGCGACTTTCTGGATGATTGTGTGCGGTTTGCTGGGTATGAGCAGCAAGTTTGTGGAATGTACATTGGGTGTGAAATACCGTGATATTAATAAACAAGGTGTGGTATTTGGCGGCCCTATGTATTACCTCTCAAAAGGGTTTGCCGAAAAAGGCTGGGCTGGTATCGGAAAAATTCTTGCCGTATTATTTGCCATTTTTTGCGTGGGAGGTTCGCTGGGAGGTGGCAATGCGTTTCAGGCAAACCAGGCCACGCAACAGATTGTCAAGCAATTTCATATTGGCGGATCATCCAGTGGATTTATTATTGGACTCATCCTTGCTTTTTTAGTAGGCCTGATTATCATTGGCGGCATCAAAAGAATTGCGACTGTAACGGAAAAAATGGTGCCTGCTATGGCCATTATTTATATTGTGGCATGCCTGGTTATTATATTCATGCATATTGGCTTTATTGATGATGCATTCCGGATGATTTTCACTGAGGCATTTACCCCCCGTGCCGGGTTGGGGGGGCTTGTCGGTGTTTTGATAATCGGGTTCAGAAGAGCAGCATTCTCCAACGAAGCCGGGGCCGGTTCAGCGTCCATAGCCCACTCTGCCGTAAAAACAAAATACCCGGCTTCTGAAGGAATTGTTTCCCTGCTGGAGCCATTTATTGATACGGTGGTTATATGTACCATGACTGCTCTTGTAATAATTATTTACAACCAGGGTGGCGTATTTAATTACGGCAGTACCGTAGGAGGAGATGTGGTGATGAATGCAACCGGCGCCACCGTAAAAGGTGTGGATCTGACTTCCATGGCTTTTGATGATAATATTCCTCATTTCAGCTATGTGCTTACAATAGCAATTTTCCTGTTTGCACTCAGTACGATGATTAGTTGGAGTTACTATGGCCTGCAGGCATGGAAATATTTATTTGGCCGTGGCAAAACAGCAGACCTCATCTATAAAGTCCTGTTTCTTTCGTTTGTGGTGCTTGGCGCATCAATTTCATTGGGAGCGGTCACCCAGTTTTCGGATGCCATGATCCTTGCAATGGTGTTTCCGAATATGATCGGGCTGTTTTTCCTCTTCCCCCGTGTACGGGAAGAGTTTGCCAGGTACCTGACTGCAATCAGGAACTACAAAAAAAAATAAACGCTCCGGTACCATGGTAAAAGCCGCTCTGTAAGGGGCGGCTTTTAATTTGGCCCATTGCCTTACTTTTGCAGCCCGTCATCACTTTCTGTCTCCTCATAAATTCTGAGTGGGCAAACCACTGAGCTGATCAACCAGTACGGCAGTAGCGGTGAAGACGAAATTGGAACGTAGTCAGATTGTATTTCCTGATTTTAATTGATGAAACATTATGGGTAGAATATTTGAAGTACGTAAAGCCACCATGTTTGCCCGGTGGGATCGCATGGCCAAGCAGTTTACAAGGATTGGTAAAGAAATAGCCATTGCTGTAAAAGCCGGAGGGCCCGATCCTGCTACAAATCCTGCCTTACGCCGCTGTTTTCAAAACGCCAAAGCAGTGAATATGCCCAAAGACCGGGTCGAGGCTGCCATCAAAAGGGCGATGGGCAAAGAAATAGAGAACTATGATGAAATTCTTTACGAAGGGTATGGACCACATGGTGTGGCCATCCTGGTAGAAACAGCCACTGATAATCATGTACGAACTGTTGCCAACGTAAAATCACATTTCAACAAAGGAGGCGGAGCACTGGGCAATAGCGGTAGTGTATCATTCCAGTTTAAAAAAATGGGAGTGTTTAAGATGAAGCCGGAGGGACTGAATGCGGAAGAGCTGGAACTGGAGCTTATTGACGCCGGCCTGGAAGAACTGGGCGAAGGAACTGCAGAAAACGGAGATGAAATACTCGTCATTCGATGCACCTTCACCGATTTTGGAAAATTGCAAAAGGCGCTTGAAGATAAAGGCATTAGCCCACTAAGTGCAGAAGTGGAATGGATCCCGTCAACCACTGTACCGCTCTCTGATATGCAGGCAGAAGATGTCAGCAAACTCATTGAAAAGCTGGAGCAGGACGATGATGTTCAAAAAGTGTTTCATAATATGGGGGCCTGATCTGCCGTAAACTCAGCCAGCCAATCCTTATCGCCCAAATCGTACATTTTCATTTTCAATCTCGTATTTCTTCCTGAGTGCAATGAAAATGTACGATTGGCCCGGATTTTCATCCCAGTTTTCACTGGTAAACAATGTACTTGTACACAGTAGTGGATATTTTTGTCTTTCACAAAGCATACCCTGTATCTATCTTGCAGCCATAGAACCGCAACTGCGATCCTGTGAAAAAAGCCGGATCTACTCTTATTCACAGTTGTTGATAACCGTGGTTTTCCCATGAAAATTTCCGTTTTTTGCGATAGTAATTTTACGGAAAACATACCGTAATTACCCTTTTTTTTACCAACCACTTAGTTCTCTTTTTTAATTTCAAACTGTTGATTATCAAATAATTGAGATCCTTTTTTACCCCCTAATCAGTTCCACTTAGCTTGCACCCGAAAATTTGCGTTTGCATATTTATCCCACTAATTAATTTTCGAAAGGCGTAAAAAAAGTTACTGTTATGAAAATCGTTAAAAGGGCCTGGGAAGTTGACCCTATCATGATCGGCTGGGAAGAATAAGATTAGTGCTGGCCTAAACCAACTATTCTTAAAAAAAGTTTTTCTATTTTTGGAAAACTAAAATCCAAACAATAGAAAAGCTTTTTTATTATATCGTAACCTTTTCGTACCTGCTGATTCCCGCAGGATTCATCATTGCTAAGCGCCGGAAAAAGGAACTGCCTCTTTTACATGTGGTCTTTTATAGCATCTTTTGTTTTTTGATGCTAAACTTATATGGATACCTGAATACAAGCAATGAGAAACATATATACCAAATATCATACACGACCTGTGAATATTTTTTCTTCGCTTTCTTTCTCTGGAAAAACATCAGCAGCCGTAATTTCAGAAAATGGATTATCGGCCTGTCTTTATTGTTCCTTGCCTTTCAGATCTATTATTACATGCACTCAAAACTGAGCAGGCTCGATTCGATACCCATTGCAATAGAAACTATACTCATCCTGTTCTTTATCATTTATTTCTTCTACGAATTTTCAACCAGGATCCGGAATCATTATATCTATAACCATTACGGGTTTTGGCTTGCTTCTGGTATATTGATTTACCTGGGTGTTTCTTTCTTTTTCTATATTTCAATCAACGAGCTAAACCAGAACGAAATTGCCGTTTTCGGAAACCTGACCTACCTGACCGAGTTGCTGAAAAACATATTTTTTACCGTTGCCATTTTTGTTTATACAAAGTACCCGGAATCCATGTTTGCAGAAGAAAAGAAGAAAGTAATCGTGCCGTTTCTTGACATGACATGACATGACTTAACCAAACTACCAACCACCCCCATTATGTTCTTACTTCAAGCCACCAAATCCGGAGTTTCACTGGTTCTGTTGCTGGGTACCATCGGCATGGTGCTGCTCGTATCGGCACTTGTGATTTTCATCATCCTGCACCAGCGCAGGGTGTTGCGGTTCCAGAACAAGATCAACCAGATGGAACAGGAACAGCAAAAAATTCTTCTGAATGCTTCGATCAAACTGCAGGAAGAAGAACGGCAAAGGCTTGCAGCCGACCTGCACGACGATGCCGGACCATTGCTTGCTACAGCCCGTCTGTACCTGAATGAAAACCTGGTGAACCAGGATAAAGCCACACAACTGCAGTCTATTTTCCAGGCAAGGCAGATCATTGATGACACCATACAACTGATCCGCAACATAAGCCATAGCCTGATGCCGCCCACCCTGAAAAATTTTGGACTTGAATCTGCCATTAACGACCTGTTTCAAAAAATCAGCGGCTCAGGCACCATCAACGCCAGCAGCCGCTTTCATGAATACCGGGAACGCCTGAAAGGGGAAAAAGAACTGATCATCTTCCGTATCGTTCAGGAACTCATCAACAACATTTTGAAGCACAGCAGTGCCAGTTTCATTCACCTGATTCAGAATGTACATGCCGATAAATTTTATGTACGGATCCATCACGACGGCAGAGGTATTGTGCAATCGGATTTTGACAAGTTGAATAAAAGCAATGTGGGGCTCGGTCTGAAAAACATCAGCAGCCGCCTGAGAGTAGTGCAGGGCAGCATCAATTTTGAGAAAGACATCTCCCAAACTTATTATAAAGTAACTATTGAACTGCCCACCGATGAAACGCATACAGATTCATAGAACCGCTCATAGACACCTGCGGTTGTTCAACATTTTTTTCTTCCTCTCCTGCCCTTTTCAGAAAACCAAACACTATCTTGATTAACTTTGGCAGAACCCCTCAACCATGAGCACCATCAAAGTTGCGATTGCT
Source organism: uncultured Chitinophaga sp. (assembly GCA_964473035.1). Classification (GTDB taxonomy): domain Bacteria; phylum Bacteroidota; class Bacteroidia; order Chitinophagales; family Chitinophagaceae; genus JJ008. The sequence goes on along the minus strand of CAYYMK010000012.1, from coordinate 22,052 downwards.
GATGATCATAAAATTTTCCGGAAAGGTGTCATCCTCTCCCTGAGACCCTATTCCAATATTCGCTTTGTACTGGAGGCTGAAAACGGGGAAGAACTACTGAATGGAATTGCCTCTGCCGAACCTGATGTTGTACTGATGGACCTGCGTATGCCCGGAAAAGACGGTATCGAAGCCACAAAAATAATCAGCAAGCAATACCCTTCTATAAAGGTGCTGGTGCTGAGTATGTACGAAGACGAACGGTTTGTATACCACCTGATGGAAAATGGCGCCAGCGGTTATCTGCTGAAAAACGCTGAACCCAATGAAATTCGCAGGGCCATTATAGAAGTATTTGAAAAAGGCTATTATCTGAACAATTTTGTAAACCGCATTCTGCTGAAAAAATCGCATGCCCGGCAAAAAGTAGTACCCTCCCTCAACCAGGAAATCACCCTGAGTGATAAAGAAAGGGATGTACTGCGATTTATCTGTATGGAGTTTACCGCTTCTGAAATTGCAAAAAAAATGGAAATCAGCCCACGCACTGTTGAGGCCATTAAAGACCGGCTTATGGAGCGTTTTGGCAGCAAGAATACAGCCGGACTTGTATTTTTTGCCGTCAAAAATAACCTGATTGAATAATACAAAAGTCCCTGATTTTATCCCCGCTGCATTTATTTCAGTAATTTTTGGAATCGTTTCAGATCTGCCAGTTCGGCTGCGCTGAAAGGTTCATTGTTAGTGTATTTTGCCTGCAGAAAAAGTAACCCTTTATGTTGGGGGTATCGTTCCAGTATGTCCCGAATCACAGTTCCTGTTTCTTCATCTTTCTGATACAGGGGTGCCGGTGCAGGAATGTCTGATTTTGTTTTCAAAGGCATGCGTAAAATAATTGCTTCCAGTGTTGCCAGTTTTGTCTCAGGAATATTTTGGATTCGCTTGGCTTTACCTAATAACCCCTCCAGCTGACGCCGGCTCAAGCCGCCCCTTTCCATGTACTGGCGAAGCAGGCTTTTCACAAATACCGAATCCGGGCGGGCTTCCAAAGCAGCCCGCAGCACATCCAGAATAATATCCAGGTCTGGCCTGATCCTTCGCATGAAATAAAGATACTCCGGAATTTGAATCCGGAATACAATGAGTAAAAAAGCTGCCCGGGAGCAGCTTTTGCAAATGCTTTCAGCAGAAATAAAGGTATTGAATGACTGATTGAATGTTTCAGTTACTTTCCTGCAAAATCCTTACGGATTACATTCAAAGCTCCCCCTTCCATAAACCAGTGAATCTGCTGTTCATTATAACTGTGGTTCACCAGGAAAGTTTCACTGCTTCCGTCTTTATGGTGCAGCAGTATCTGCAATTGTTTGCCTGGCGCAAAAGAAGTAAGCCCGGTGATGTCAATCACATCATCCTCCTGAATTTTCAGATAATCTTCTTTGTCTGCAAATGTAAGGGCCAGCATGCCCTGTTTTTTCAGGTTAGTTTCGTGTATACGGGCAAATGATTTTACCAGCACCACTCTTACACCAAGATGCCTTGGCTGCATGGCTGCATGTTCCCTGGATGAGCCTTCACCATAATTTTCATCACCAACCACAATGCTTCCAATGTCTGCAGCTTTGTATGCCCGTTGCGTGGCCGGTACTGTACCGTAGGAGCCTGTCAGTTGATTTTTTACGTTGTCTGTTTTCTCATTAAAAAAATTTGTGGCACCGATCAGCAGGTTATTGCTGATATTGTCGAGGTGGCCGCGGAACTTCAGCCATGGCCCGGCCATGCTGATATGATCGGTCGTGCACTTACCCTTAGCTTTGATCAATAGCCTGAGTCCTGTCAGGTCAGTTCCTTCCCAGGCCGGGAAAGGATAAAGCAATTGAAGCCTTTTACTATCCGGCTTTACATCAACCAGCACGCCGCTGCCATCTTCGGCAGGAGCCTGGTAACCGGCATCCTGTACATCAAATCCTTTGACGGGAAGTTCATCACCAGCCGGTGGATCCAGTTTTACCTTCTCGCCTTTGTTGTTCAGCAGTGTATCAGTAATCGGGTTAAAAGTAAGATTGCCGGCAATTGCCAGTGCAGTTACTATTTCCGGCGATGCTACAAATGCCATTGTATTTGGGTTGCCATCGGCTCTTTTTGCAAAATTCCGGTTGAAGGAGTGAACGATTGTGTTTTTCTCCTGTTTTTCAGCGCCTACTCTGTCCCACATACCGATGCAGGGTCCGCATGCATTGGCAAAAACAGTCGCACCGATATCTTCAAAAAGTTTCAAAAATCCGTCTCTCTCAATGGTGTACCGTACCTGTTCACTGCCTGGAGTAATGGTAAATTCTGAGTTTAATTTCAGCCCTTTTTCTTTCACCTGCTTTGCCAGGCTTACTGCCCTGCTGATATCTTCATAAGATGAATTGGTACAACTCCCAATCAGACCCACTTCCACTTTTACCGGCCATCCGTTAGCAAGCGCTGTTTCCTTCATTTTGGATAATGGTGTTGCCAGATCGGGAGTAAACGGGCCATTCAGATGGGGTTCCAGTTCGCTCAGGTTAATTTCGATGACCCGGTCAAAATATTTTTCTGGGTTTTCATAAACATCAGGATCGCCGGTCAGGTATTCTTTTATCTGATCTGCGGCCTCTGCCACTTCGGCCCGGCCTGTTGCTTTCAGATAACGGCTCATAGGTTCATCGTACCCAAAAGTAGATGTGGTAGCGCCTATCTCAGCACCCATATTACAAATAGTGCCTTTGCCCGTGCAACTGATGCTTTGTGCACCTTCGCCAAAATATTCCACAATGGCATTGGTTCCGCCCTTTACTGTAAGAATACCTGCCACCTTTAAAATTACATCTTTGGGAGATGCCCAACCATTGAGCTTACCGGTGAGCTTTACACCTATTAGTCTTGGCATCAGCAGTTCCCAGCTCAGGCCGGCCATGACATCGCATGCATCGGCCCCTCCTACACCAATCGCAATCATACCCAGGCCACCGGCATTGACAGTATGGCTATCGGTGCCAATCATCATGCCGCCGGGAAATGCATAATTTTCCAGCACCACCTGGTGAATGATTCCTGCACCGGGCTTCCAAAACCCAATGCCATATTTATTGGAAATGGAAGCAAGGAAATTATAAACTTCTTCGTTATCGGAAATGGCTGTTGCCAGGTCTTCCCTGCTGCCTGTTTTGGCCACAATCAGGTGATCACAATGCACCGTGGAGGGTACAGCCACTTTTTTTCGTCCAGTGGTATCAAATTGCAAAAGGGCCATTTGTGCCGTAGCATCCTGCATGGCTACCCGGTCTGGGGCAAAATCCACATAATCTTTTCCCCGCTCAAACGGTTTCAGGCCTGCCCCTTTCCAAAGGTGTGCAAACAAAATTTTTTCCGTCAGGGTTAGGGGTCTTTCGAGAGCATTTCGGGCGGCATCTACCCGGGCGGGCATTTCAGCGTACGTCCGTTTAATCAGATCAAGATCAAAAATCATTGTATTAATTTTATTGTTACAGATTGAACATAAACGCCTTGAAAAAGTTGGTCATCCCGGCATCAGTAACTGCCACAAGGGGATTTTTGCTGTGATTCAGGGTGCAAATTTACGGAAATCGCCTGTCTGAATAACTTTAGATTGAATAGTTTGTTCAAATTACCTATATTAGATTTATGAAAAAACTCAAAAGCATTGTGGAATGGAATGCCTTTGGTGTTTGTACTGCAATTGGCAACCGGCTTGGAATTGCCACCTGCCGTATCCGCCAGTATTTTATGTACACTTCATTGCTCACTTTAGGTTCACCTGTGATTATCTACCTCGTACTGGCTTTCTGGAGAAATCTGCGCAAATATATGTGGGCAGCCAGAAGAAATCCATGGTATTATTTATAAAAAGTATTCCCGAATCCCTTGTTTTCATATAACTCCTTAGCGCCCCTGAGAGTTTAGCCATGCTTTCCTAACCCAGCAATTCCCTGAGTGCAGCTATTACCCTATCCACTTCTTCCTTTGTATTATGCCGGCTGAATGAAAAACGAACCGGCACCAGGTTTGGGTTATTGTTGATGGCACGAATGACATGACTGCCTACATCTGTGCCGCTGCTGCAGGCGCTGCCCCCCGACACACAGATCCCCTGCATATCCAGGTTGAACAGGATCATTTCTGATTTTTCAGTTTTTGGAAAGGAAACGCTGAGTACTGTGTACAGGCTGCTGCCCTTGTAATCGCCATTAAACTGAATAGTTTTAAAATGCCTGGCCAGCTCATCAATCATATACGATTTGACAGACTGGGTATATTCACGGTCTTCTTCCATTCTTGCATCAGCCAACTCCAGCGCTTTGGCAATGCCCACAATACCATACAGGTTTTCGGTACCAGCCCGCATATTCCTTTCCTGGCTGCCTCCCAGAATGAACGGCCTGATACGGATGTTATCGTTCACATACAAAATACCAATCCCTTTTGGTCCATGAAATTTGTGACCAGCTCCGGAAATAAAATGAACCGGAATTTTTCGTAAATCAATGCTATAATGGCCGATCGTTTGCACACAATCGGAATGAAAAATTGCGTTGTGCCGCATACACAACTCTCCAACAGCATCAATATCCAGGATATTTCCAATTTCATTATTAGCATGCATCAGTGACACGAGGCATCGTTCTCTTGTAGATGAAAGCTGCTCTTCAAGGTCAACGAGGTTTATATGCCCGTTGGCAGTCAGGCTGACATAGCTTGTGGTAACCAGTTCTTCATGATCATAATGCTCTACCGTATGCAGCACAGCGTGATGTTCCAGTCTGGATGTGATGATATGGCGGCAACCCAGGTCACGAATAGCAGCCCCAATGGCTGTATTATTGCTTTCCGTTCCGCCACTGGTGAAAAAGATCTCACCCGGGTTGGCATTCAGGATTTTGGCAATTGTTTTTCTAGCGTTTTCTACTGCCAGCCTGCTTTCCCGGCCGTATGAATATATAGAAGATGGATTACCGAATTTGTCCGTCATATACGGCATCATGGCGTCCAATACTTCCTTGTCCAATGGTGTAGTGGCAGCATTATCAAAGTAAATGCGTTGCATATGCAGCAAAGATAGGCATTCATTACTGTGGCTTCATGGTTGCCGCACTGGTTGCTTTCAAAGGTGGAATTAGCTGCTCAGCGGTCAAGTCAATTGTTGAAGCCCGTCGCTTATCCCTCTGCTATACATATCAAGGCACCGGGGTGGCTTCCAATTTATCTTCTATTTATTTGTTGGAGAAGAGTGTCAGCACCCAGTTTCAGGGTAAAGAATCTCTTACGCTGCGTAGCAGGCATGATCAATGGCAGATCAGGGTACTGAAAATTCCCGGATATCACTCATCAGTTGCCGGGCAATATGATCAGCTTTTGTTTCCAGGTTGCTTTCCGCATAAATACGGATTACTGGTTCTGTATTGGAACTGCGAAGGTGCACCCAGTCATTTTCAAATTCAATCTTGAGGCCGTCCTCCGTATTCATGGGATATTTACTGTATTTGGCTTTAATTTTTTCGAAGATCGCCTGCAGTTCTGTGCCGTCTTCCAGTTCAATTTTATTTTTAGAAATGAAATAATCCGGGTATGTATTGCGCAGCGACCTGGCCCCTTTTCCATGTGCGGCCAGGTGGCTCAGAAACAGGGCTATCCCCATTAACGCATCCCTGCCATAATGAAAATCGGGAACAATAATGCCGCCGTTGCCTTCCCCACCAATAACGGCATTCACTTCTTTCATTTTTTTCACTACGTTTACTTCACCCACTGCCGAAGGAACATAAATAGCACCATGATTCAGAGTGATATCCTGCAGTGCCCGGGTGCTGCTCATGTTGCTAACCGTATTTCCGGGTATTTTTCCCAATATATAATCGGCTACGGCAACCAGAGTATATTCTTCACCAAAAAAACTGCCATCTTCACATACAAAACAAAGCCGGTCCACATCCGGGTCCACTGCAATGCCCAGTTGTGCCTGTTGCTTCACTACCTCACTGCTCAGCTGTGTAAGATGTGCGGGAAGCGGTTCTGGATTATGGGCAAAGTTCCCGTTCACCTCTTCATTTAATACAATGACGTCGTTGATGCCCAGTGCCTGCAGGAGAGCCGGCACAAAAATGGCGCCAGTTGAATTTATGGCATCCACAACAATTTTGAAATCCTGCTTCCTGATGATTCGTGTATTTACAAGCGGATAAGCCAGTATGGCATCCACATGTCTTTGAAGAAAGCTGTCATCTTTGGTAACTTTTCCAAGATTGACTACCGGGGCAAACAAAAAATCTTCATTTTCTGCGAGTGCCAGTACCCTTGCACCTGTTTCGGCAGAAATAAATTCTCCGTCCTGATTCAGTAATTTCAGGGCATTCCATTCAATCGGATTATGGCTGGCTGTAATAATAATTCCCGCCTGTGCTCCGCTCATTTTTACAGCCATCTCAACTGTGGGTGTAGTGGACAAGCCAAGGTCCAGTACATCAATGCCCAATGCGCTTAAAGTATGCAGCACCAATCCATGCACCATGGGTCCGCTGATACGGCCATCACGCCCAATAACGATTGTGCAGTTTGTCCTGTTTTCCAAGATGATGCTGCCAAAAGCCGCTGTAAATTTTACGATATCCACCGGGGTCAGGTTTTCGCCTGGTCTTCCTCCGGTAGTACCCCTAATCCCGGATATACTTTTGAGTAGTGCCACTATAAAAAATAATTATATCTTACCAGCGCCTGCATCCAGGCTGCCGGAATCGTACAAAAATACTGAAGCAGTCGGTTCCAACTATCTTTTTGCAAAAAAGGACTAGTTGCCTCTTTAAATTGAATTCTATATTTGCCTATGGCTGCAGCAACATGGTATAAAGACTGGTTTAGTTCTCCATTTTACCATAAACTTTACTTTGAAAGGGATGAACGGGAAGCGGAGCAATTTATCTGTAACCTCCTGGCGCATCTACAGCCTCCCGAAGGCTGCCGTATGCTGGATGTAGCTTGCGGCCGCGGTCGTCACAGCAAATTTCTGGCTGCATCAGGATATACGGTTACCGGCATTGATCTCTCCGAAAAATCTATTGCATTTGCCAAACAGTTTGAAAACGAAACCCTGGAATTTTTTGTGCACGACATGCGGCTTCCGTTCCGGTGCAATTATTTTCATTATGCCTTCAATTTTTTTACCAGCTTTGGTTATTTTCCCACAAGGAGAGAACATGATAATGCCATGCGCACCATTGCAAACAGCCTGGTAACCGGTGGAGTTTTTGTACTGGATTACCTGAATGTGCATTATACTGAAGACCATCTGGTTCCCGAAGAAACGAAACAGGAAGGCGCTACTGCCTACACTATAAACAGGTGGGATGATAATACGTATTTCTACAAAAAAATCACCGTAGAAGATCCCCTGCTAAAAAACCCAATTGCATTTATTGAAAAGGTGGCCAAGTTTTCTCCCGGAGATTTTACAGATATGCTGTCATACCAGGGATTGGTGGTTCGTGAATTATTCGGAGATTATGATTTTTCCCGCTTCCACATCCGAAATACACCCCGGCTGATTCTCATTGCAGAAAAGAAGAGGGCTTAATTTCGTTTGTTATTCATGATGAGATATTTGGCCGTTTCATAGAATGCGTCCGTAAAACCGGCAAGTTGATGCTGCACCGAATCCCGCTGCACCTGCGGTAAGAATAAATGGTCATCCTTCATGGGGTAAAGGTTTGCCTCTCCTGAATTGATATTTTTTGTAAAATAATAATCATCTGTCACCATGCCGATATGATCTGCAGTATTGGTTACAAATGCAAAATTGAATTTCTTCACAGGGTCGAGCAGATCTCTGCCCAATGCAGTGTTGGTATAAGACTGGTGCAACATACCTGCTATGGTGGGCAGTACATCAATTTGGGAAACCACTTCAGTGCGGTATTGGGGCGGCAGCAGCTGAGGGGCATAAAATAATAATGGCACATGTACATCTGTAAGCCTTTGCTCGGACCAGACCCTGGGGTACAGCAACCCCGCATTGCCTGCCACACCATGATCGCCAACAAATACAAAAATAGTATTGGAAAAATATTTTTCATTCTGCGCAGCTTCCATGAATTTCTGGATACTGTAATCTGAATAGCGAAATGAATTGTACTCGTCCGGCGATTCAAATCCGCACTTCCGTAAATCTTCGGCAGGCGGCTTCAACCTGATAAAATCTGTATCAGACTCTGCCATTGACTTATCAAATGGTCTATGGTTGCCAGCCGTTTGTATGTATGCAAAAAAGGGTTTCCGGGCCTGGGAAAATACTGTATTGGCTTCCAGGAAAAGGTTTTTATCACTGATACCCCACACGTTAATTTCCGGAATGCCGGGCCGTTTTCCGGTATGCATCTGAAGCCCGTTGATGTTATGTAACAGACCTTCAAAATTGCCGAACTGCGGGTCTCCGCCCAGGAAATAATGTTTCTCATAATCTGCCAGCTCATTGATAATTGTATACTGATGCTGTGCATCCGGATTGCGGCTGGAAAACTTGAATAACTGTGCATCTGGAATTCCGGTTAAAATTGCGAATAAAGCTCTTGCAGTAGAAAAATGAGGTGTAAAGCACCTGTTAAAAAAAATACCTTGCCTTGACATGGAATCGAAAAAAGGAGTTGCATTTAGCGGGTTGCCGCTCATACTGCTCTTGTACATGCTGAACGATTCGCATTGCACCAGCACAATATTCGGGCGGCTTTCAAAAGATGTGCTGCGTGGACCAACCTGCCTTCGGTATGAAAAACTGTTTCGGTCGGGCAATTGCATCCACTCCGCTACCAGGGGAAAAACCTGCCTGGCTTTCTGGGTACTGTAATCAGGTTTCCGAAGCCTGATGGTGGAGAAGAAATTCTGCATCGGATTCAGTGACAGGTAAGAAAGAAAACTGTCGCTAAATGTAAAACAATCTTTGCGGCACAATGGCTGGGTGGAAAAGCTGCCCCAGGCAAGCAACAGTAAGAATAATGTAGCTCCAAAAAAATGCTTTCGCCGGTATGGAATACCAAGGCCATCTGTACGGTTCACCACCTGCCAGTGGCTTTTATGATACATCCACCGGAAAAAGAGTACGGCGATGCCAAGACCGGTCAGCATCCAGAACATGGGGTATGTTTGCCGCATCATACGCCAGGATATACGAAAATCTTCCGCAAAATTCATCGCACCTGCATCAAGAGGCGTACGGTTGTATGAATAGCTGCCAAAACCTGCTGCAAAGAATACAAACACAATAAAAGTAATCACGGCAAGATACCACGACCACCATTTTTTATTCCGTGAGGAAAAAAAAGGAGACCACCGGTGGTTGATGCTGATCACAATAATGGGAAGCAGCATAAAGGCAATCCAGCGAAGGTCGTACCGGATGCCCATGAAGAAAGACTTCAGGATTTCGGAACCTGCGGTATGCTTCGGTTTGTAAATCATAAAAGTGATGAAGCGGTATATGCTGAATATGCACAGGAATATAATCAGTAGGTTTAAGACCCAGATGATGGTCTTTGATATTTTCAACCGTGCAAACATCAGGTGGCAGGCGTTCCGTTTAAATTAGGCGGAACTGCAAAAAAATAGAAATAAAATGGTATCTGCAACAGAACCTGAAAAGTCCTGTTCGGTCAGATCAGCTACATTTGTTGTATGTTCCTGCTGGAATTTCATTTTTGGCCGTGGCTGCAGGGGCTGGATGAAAATTTATTCCGGCTCATTAACAGCAAATGGACCAATAACATATTCGACAGCATCATGCCCTTTGTCCGTAATTCGTATCATTGGTACCCGCTCTATATTTTTTTAATTGTTTTTGTACCTCTGAATTTCAAAAAAAACGGCTGGTGGTGGGTGCTGGCGGCCATTCTTACCATCAGCATTACAGATGCCGGAGGCACCTACCTTTTCAAACATAATTTTGACCGGATTCGCCCTTGCAAAGATCCTGCCATGCAGGAATACTTGAGGCTGCTGACCGGCTGTTCATCGGGTCAAAGTTTTATTTCCAATCATGCTGCCAATCATTTCGGAATGGCAGCCTTCTGGTTTTTCACCCTGCGCAAACCGGTGGGCTGGCTGCTCTGGCTTAGCTTTGCATGGGCTGCATTGATTGCTTACGCACAGGTATATGTTGGAGTACATTATCCACTCGATATTTTTTTTGGCGCTCTATGGGGGCTGATGGCAGGTAGTGCGACCGCAATTCTTTTCAAAAAATATGCAGGTTCGCTGCAGCAGTCCGGCTGAGGTATGTACCGCAAGATTATTAAGAGCCGGAACAGAAATCATCCTTGTATATAGAAGCATAGGCAGATTTGCTATCTTCGTAAGGAACCAACGGGCACACAGGGCATGGATATCATTATACTGGGTTTTCTGATCTTACTGAACGGTCTTTTTTCCATGTCAGAAATATCGCTGGTATCGGCCCGCCGGTCAAGGCTGGAGCATCTGGCCGACCGGGGCGATAAAAAGGCAAAACTGGCGCTGGAATTATCAAGCCATCCTGAATTATTTCTTTCTTCTGTACAAATAGGCATCACGCTGATTTCTATCATCACGGGTGTTTATTCCGGTGAAAGATTCAGCAAAGACCTGCAGCCCACCATAGAAAAGATCAAGACTTTTCAGCCGTATGCCGATGTTATTTCGACTACACTGATTGTGGTGGTTGTCACTTTTCTATCCATCATTTTTGGAGAACTGATCCCTAAAAGAATCGGCCTGCTGCGGTCAGAGCGAATTGCCATAATGGTAGCCCGGCCGATGAAATGGTTTTCCCGTTTTTTTCATCCCGTTGTATGGCTGCTGAGTAAGACCAGCAATATTTTTTTCCGACTATTTAATATCCGGCGCGGGAAAGATGATGCTATAACCGAAGAAGAAATTAAAACACTGATTACGGAAGGAACAGAAGCAGGCACTATCGCAGAAGCTGAACAGGAAATTATTGAAAGGGTTTTTCACCTGGGTGACCGAAATATCACATCGCTGATGACCCACCGGAGCGACATCATCTGGTTCAACCTCGATGATAATGAAGACAGGATCAAGGAAAAAATTTTGCGGGAGCCACATTCCGCATATCCGATTTGTGATGGCTCTGTTGACAATATTAAAGGCTTTGTATCCATCAAAGACCTTTACATTAGCCCCGACAGTACCCTGTTCAGGGAATTGATGAGACCAGCTCTTTTTATACCGGAAAATAATTCGCCTTACCAGGTGCTTGCAAAATTTAAGGAATCCAAGATTCATTCCGCATTCATTGTGGACGAATATGGAAGCATCCTCGGGTTGTTGACCCTGAATGATATCCTGGAAGCTCTTGTGGGTGATATGCCTCAGCAGGACAGTGCGGATTATGAAATCCTAAAACGGGATGATGGCAGTTATCTGGTAGATGCCCAGATTCCATTTTATGATTTTTTAACCCGGTTTGAAAAAACAGAATGGATGCACGAAGGCGAGCATGAATTTGATACACTGGCCGGGTTTATCCTTCATGAACTGGAGCGCATTCCTGCTACCGGTGAAAAATTCAGCTGGAAAGACTTCCACTTTGAAATTATTGATATGGATGGCCACCGGATTGATAAAATTCTGGTAACCCTCTCTGCTGCCCATCATAGCTAAAGCGTTCAGTTATAGCTAATAAAATTCTCTAAAAAAAAAGACCAGTTCGGGGGTGTGGAACAGAATTTGATTAACTTTAAAATAACCATTCTCAAACCAAGATGAAAAATACATTCATCCTGCTACACCTCCTCCTCTCCATTTTTGTTGCAAATAAAAACGCTACCGGTCAAAAGATTCCATCAAAGCAAAAAGATGAATTATTTAAAACAGCTGAACACTGGCAACAAACGGCTTCCGAAAATTTGAAATATGCGCCTACGCAAATTTTGGAAGTCATCAACAGCTTTAATAAAGAAGCGGCTGTGAAAGGATATAGCTTTCAGATCGGATACACATCGGTCTGGGATCAGCCTCTTGAAAAAATAACATGATTTCTGGCGCCTGATATTACGAACCTCCAAACGCTGCATCCATCTTCTGCTTTTCCTCTTCTTCCCGCACAGCCATTCACCAGGCTGGTAGAATGTAATGAAAATTCAAGACAACTGGACATGAGGGATTATGCAGTAATTACCCCGGTACGGTATCAGGGTATTTGTGGCAGTTGCTGGTCCTTTGCCAGTGTTGCCGCAATGGAAACCGCTTTCCTTTTAAAAAACGGAGGCGAACCTTCTTTGCTCGATTTATCTGAACAGCAACTCCTGAACTGTGCCGATTTTACATGCAGTTGCGGGGGAGGCCGGCATCATTTCGCATTTATGCATTTGTGCAATCATTATCTGCAGGATGAAATATCCTACCCTTATTCAGGCCTGAAAACAAATTGCAACAACGAAGGAAGTTTCCGCACCATCTACAAAGGCAGGAGATGGGGCTGGTCGGCCGATCCGGTATTCGGTGGTTCCTCCATACAGGAAATTAAAAGAAACATCTGCCGATATGGATCTGTAGCATCTGGTATCTGCGTGTCCGACACCTTTAAACGACTCATGGGCAACGGTGTGTATAATTTAAACGATGGAGGCTGTGTCGCCGTACCCAATCATATCGTTCAGATTATTGGATGGGATGATGACAGGCAGGCATGGCTTATTAAAAATTCGTGGGGAACAAACTGGGGATTTGGCGGGTTTGCCTGGGTACGTTACAATACAAACCTGATTGGATCCTGGGCCACATGGATAGAAGCAGAACAAGCTATGCTGTTACTGTGAGTACTTCACCAGGCAGCACCATACTCGATTATCAGTCTGCCAGTATTGATGCACTCACTGTTTTGATCAATCCGACCAGATTTTACCGCTTGCAAAGCCTTACCAGTTCTACGGGTGGCCGTGAGAATCCGGTTGGCATGGTCATTGACCTGCATGATCCGACTGGTCTTGCAGGAATCAATAACCCGGATAAAGGCCGCAAAGTCATTCAATGGAGTTCACATGGAAGCCTTTTATTTGGAAGCGATGGTCATAATCAGGAATGGTGGTTTATTCCATCCGGGCAACGAAATAACAAACCAGTTTATAAAATTTTCAATAATGGGTTTCTGAATTTTCTGACAGACAATAACAGTGGTGCGCCAATTTGCAAAAACAGTAACGGTTCTGATAACCAATTGTGGGAATTAATTCCTTCAGCATTTGACCAGTGTTTTACGATTCGTAACTTTCTCACGCAACGGGTATTGGAAGTGCCAGGTAATAATACGGAGGGAAGTCAGTTACTGATGTCAGCGATGTCTGCTACTGGAAATAATAGCAATCAGTTTTTCAGATTTCTTGCGCAGCCTCCGCAGGTTTTCAACCATGATATCAGATCCGATACCTGGGCACGGCTCAGCCCCTCGTATGCCACGGACAAGGCTATGGATCTTTCGGCAGGAAGCGCAGCCAACGGAACCAATATTCAGCTTTGGCAATATATGCCTGGAAACTATAACCAGCAATGGCAGATACAGAAAGAAGACCGTTTTTTTACCATCCGCTCAAGAAGCCCGGGGAAGGCTGCAGAAATTAGTGCTTTTTCACTTTCCAATGCCGGGAATGTTGTGAGCTGGGATTACTGGGGTGGTAAAAACCAACAATATATTGTGATCGAAGCTGCCCGTGAAGATGGAAAATTCATCTTATTTAATATCAACAGCGGCAAATGTATTGAAGCTGCTGGATGGGGAAGGGAAAATGGCACGAATGTACAGCAGTGGGATTTTTTGAACGGCTCGAACCAAAAATGGGAAATCAGGGTTGCCCGATAATCTATTCAATTCTCTAAAATTCCAGGCTTGTCACACTGTCGGGGTAGTTCAGTTTTGTGCTTTTCCGGTTTCCATTGACATGCACATGAAAAATATTGATCTGGTCATCAAACAGATCGTACATAATCGTACAAGTCAGTTGAATTTTTTTCAGCTCTGCTATACCGGTTGCTTCCAGATATGCATAAGCTGCTTCTTTGTCATTTTCAAAACCAAGGTATGACAACGACAGGGGTTTGCCGCCAGCCTGCACTATCAGGTGAGAGGTCACATATTTTTTAACCAGCGAATCCATCGGGTCTCTGTTTTCCGGCTTTATCAGGTCCACTTTCGTGGTGTAGTTCCGGGAAAGTACCTTTTCAAAATCATCCGTAAAGATTTTACAGGTTATTTCCAGCGATTTCCCTGTAGCATTATGACTGATCTCAATTACGCTGACGTGAAAAGGATGTGGTACATCCCGCAGGAACCCTGTATCCGGATAACCTGCACTATCGCCATAACCAGAGGCAAGTACCAACGCAGGTAAATAAAGAAAGACAAACCACTTATTGAACCATACTGCCATTGAAAGAATAATTTACGATCCTGCAAAAGTCTGTATTATTTTGATGCCATTCTTGTTATCTTTCAAACAGATTGTTGCCGGTTAACGACGGCTTTTTTAACTATAACGATGCAGGATTTCGTAAATTATTTTCAATGGGGCTGGAAACACATCATCAGCCCGGATGCGCTGGATCACCAGCTTTTTATTGCAGCACTGGTGGCTATCTACTTGTTGAAAGACTGGAAACAGGTGCTCATCCTGGTCACTGCATTTACCATCGGGCATTCCATTACTCTTGCATTGAGTGTAACAGACCTGATCCGGATCAGCAGCAAGTGGGTGGAGTTTCTTATCCCGGTCACCATTGTCATTACATCATTCAGCAATCTTTTTCAGAAAAAATTTACGCCCCGCTCTGTTCGTATCAATTATTTCCTGGCACTTTTCTTCGGAATGATTCACGGAATGGGGTTTGCAAATAGTTTGCGGTTCATGCTGGCGGAGGACCAAAGTCTTGGCTGGAGCCTGCTTGGGTTCAACCTGGGGCTGGAAACCGGGCAGATTGTTGTTGTAATTGTTTTACTTTTAGTTGCCGCACTGGCTCTGTCCGTATTCCGTGTCAACCGAAAAGACTGGGTCATGTTCCTATCATCTGCAGTATGTGGCCTGGCACTTAAAATGTCACTGGATAGAATTCATTCACTATAAATTCAACATAAAATGAAACAAGTTTTTTCTCTCTTTGCATTGCTGACATGGGTTCTGTGCAGCCATAGCCAGAATATACAAAACAACGCAAGCAGCAATCACGGCAATAAGTTTGAGCAGATGGGAAGCATCTTCCCAACACCTAACGAATACCGTACCGCCAGCGGAGCCCCCGGGCCCAAATATTGGCAACAGCGCTGCGATTATGATATACGCTGCGAACTCGATGAAAAAAACATGGTTCTGACAGGAAATGAAACGATTACTTACTTTAACAATTCTCCAAATGAACTGACCTACCTGTGGCTGCAGCTGGATGAAAATCAGCACAGCAGCCTTAATAATGCCAATTACCAGACCAGCAATCCCATGAGCCGGCAAACCAGCCCCGGACAGATAGACAGGATGGAAGAAGGAAAAACGGATAACGGATATGGGGTTAAAATCAGCAGCATTACAGATATGTCGGGCAAAACACTCCGCTACACCATCAACAAAACCATGATGCGTGTTGAACTGCCTGCATTATTAAAACCAGGGCAACGATTTAGTTTTAAAATTGGCTGGAATTATAAAATAGCCGACCGAATGACTAGAGGAGGCCGGGGTGGATCCGAGTTCTTTCCCGAAGACGGCAACCACCTGTTCACGATGACTCAATGGTACCCACGTCTTTGTGTATATAGTGATTTTAAAGGCTGGCAAAACCAGCAATTTACCGGCCGTGGGGAATTTGCCCTCACATTCGGAAATTTTAAAGTACAAATGACTGTACCTGCTGATCATGTGGTGATGTCTACCGGTGAATGCCAGAACTATTCGACTGTTCTGACTCCTGCACAACTGCGCCGCTGGACTACTGCTCAAAATGCAACTGAACCGGTTGAAGTGGTCACACTGGAAGAAGCAAGAGCCGCAGAAAAACAAAAAAGCGGCCAAAAGAAAACCTGGATTTTCAAAGCCAACAACGTGAGGGATTTTGCATGGGGCAGTTCCCGGAAATTTATATGGGATGCGATGCCTGTAAAAGTGGAAGGCAAAAAAGTGATGTGCATGAGCGGGTATCCCAAAGAAGCCTATGCGCTGTACAGGAAATTCTCCACAAAGGCGGTGGCACATACGATCAAGACCTATTCCAAATTCACCATCCCATATCCCTACCCTGTAGCGCAGAGCATTGAGGCATCCAACGGTATGGAATACCCGATGATCTGTTTCAATTTCGGCAGAACCGAAAAAGACGGAACCTACAGTGAAGGCACAAAAAACGGAATGCTCGGGGTAATTATTCACGAAGTGGGACATAATTTTTTCCCGATGATAATAAACAGCGATGAACGCCAGTGGAGCTGGATGGATGAAGGTTTGAATACGTTTGTTGAATATCTGGCCGAGGAACTATGGGACAATAAATTTCCGAGCCGCCGCGGGCCTGCAGCTTATATTACGGAATACATGAAACTGCCCAAAGATCAGTTAGAACCGATTATGACCAATAGTGAAAATATTGTGCAGTTTGGTCCCAATGCTTACTCAAAACCTGCAACAGGCCTCAACATTCTCCGGGAATCCATCATGGGCCGTGAATTATTTGACTATGCTTTTAAAGAATATGCCAGGCGCTGGGCCTTTAAACATCCTGAACCGGCTGATTTATTCCGTACTCTGGAAGATGCAAGCGGGGAAGACCTCGACTGGTTCTGGAGGGGTTGGTTTTACAGTACAGAAGTATGCGATATTTCCCTTGACACTGTAAAACACTCCATACCCGATCTAAACACTACTGCACCTGAATTCAAAGAAACTGTTCGTATGCGCAGCGTAGATAAACCCCAGGTTCCCGGCTTTGATGATATCTCCAAAATCAGGAACAGGGAAGATCAAAACATCACTTTCCAGACCGATGCAGATACTTCCCTGCGTGATTTTTACTGGAATTATGCAAGGGGAATAGAACCCTATGATACTGCAAAATACCAGGAAGTAATGCCCGGTGTGAAAGCTCTTGATCTGACACAGGAAGAAAAAGAAAAGTACGGGAAAAAGCACATGTATGAACTTACCTTTTCAAATAAAGGAGGTCTGGTGATGCCCGTTATTATCGAATGGACGTATAAAGACGGCACAAAAGAAATTGACAGGATCCCGGCACAGGTATGGAGGCTGAATGAAAATAAAGTCGTAAAGTCATTTGTAAAAGACAAAGAAGTGGCGTCGGTAAAGCTGGATCCTTTCAGGGAAACCGCCGACATCAACGAAAGTAATAACGGCTGGAACACAATAGCCGAACCATCCCGCTTCAGCATTTTTAAAGCCAATATGGGTGGCGGCCGCAGAGCGGGCGGAGGCCAGAATGGTAACCCGATGCAGCGGGCAAATGAAAAAGACAAAAAAGGATTTTGACCGGAAACCAAAAGCAGGATACCATGGCTGACCTGCTTTTTTCATAAACCTTTCTGAGGCGGCTTTCCATCTACGAAGCCGCCTCTTTGTTTATCTTTACAGAATGAGAAAAATGATATGCATCGTTTGCATCTTTGCATCATTACTGTGCCAGGCTGCTGAAACAGATACCATCCAGGTGTATAGCCCCTCAATGAATAAAAGTTTTTCCTGTGTGGTCATTAAGCCTGATGGATACAATACAGAAGGCAAGCATTACCCCGTCGTGTACCTGCTTCACGGATATGGGGGCTGGTACAGCAACTGGATTACCCGTGTGCCGCAACTTACAGCGTATGCCGACCAGTACCAGATTTTTATTGTATGCCCCGAAGGAAAAAACAGCTGGTACCTGGACAGTCCGCTGGATTCCTCGATGCGGTTTGAAACTTACATCAGCAAGGAACTGCCTGCATTCATTGACACACACTATCATAGTATTGCACACCGCAACGCCAGAGCCATTACCGGTTTAAGTATGGGCGGACATGGGGCACTGTTTCTCTCTTTCCGGCATGCAGAAATATTTGGCGCATGCGGCAGTATGAGCGGCGGCGTAGATCTGAGACCTTTTCCGAAAAGATGGGAACTGTTGAAACTGCTGGGTGACACTGTGCTGTATAAAGAAAACTGGGAGAACTATTCTGTTATCAACCTCATTGAAAACCGGCCTGCCGATTCGCTTGCCATTATAATTGATTGCGGGACGCAGGACTTTTTTTACGGAGTCAATAAAGCACTTCATGAAAAACTGTTGCTGCAAAAAACAGCCCATGATTATATTGAACGTCCGGGCAAACACGACTGGAATTATTGGAGCAATGCAGTGCAATACCAGTTGTTGTTCTTCAGCAATTTCTTTAAAGCGTCTCCGAATATTCTCCTGAAATCATAAGGACAGCAGGCATCAGGGCAGGTACCCCGTTTTACCATCCCGGACTTTAATTTTCTTTTTTCCGGAATTTTTCTTTTCATAGTCCAGCACCACCTGCGGTTTTTGTGTAGTCTTTGCAGCAGCAGTATCGGATGTGGCTCGCCCCGGGCTTACCGGTATCGGGCGCAGGTCTTCATCGGCGATCATGGTTCCATCCTCCATTTGCAGCTTATTCATCACATATACTTCTGTAGTTTCGATTCTGCCCGACCGGGGTTCGTAGTACACCCATTTACCATGTTTCATAGATACACCTTCATTTTTTACCACTACCCAATCCAGCACTTTAGACGGATCCTTCAGATCATAAACAGCCACTGTGTCATACGCTATTGCCGGATCAATGGCCCGCCAGCTTTCTTCACGCAGCAGGCCGCCGTTGTAGGTATAGTACTCCTGCTTTCCGTTCAACTTGCCCCAGCGAAAAGTTTCTTGTGCAATTTTTACTCCTTCCAGAGAAAATCGCTTCCACTCCCCCTCTTTCTGATCATTTTCAAAATATCCTTCTTCCTCATATCCTCTTTCACCTCTCAGGTCAGGAACTTGCACAACCCAGGGCCCCTGCCTGCGCCCCTGCTGATCCACCCGGTTCAGGGTATCCCCCTTAACACCTAAGACAAAATTTTTCCATTGCGCCTGCCCGCTTACAGAAATAAGAAGGAATAGTGCTGGAATTAAACGCATAGTTTGTAAGTTTGAGATAACTGATTTTTTCATACCCCCTGATCTGTCTTGCAAATTACTAACGAAAAACTGCTGCTTTTATGTTTCGCCTGTTAAAAATTGCGCTCACCACAGCTTTATTGCTGATTTTTTGTTCGGCAAATACACAAGTGTCCTCAACGCCTGCCGCCGAAAGGATGAATGCTGCCTCGTTGCGACGCCAGATGGAGACCCGCTCTCCTTTTCAGCAAATTCCGTTTCGGAATATCGGGCCTGCCATTATGAGCGGCCGGGTGGTGGATGTAGATGTAAATCCCGACGACCCTACAGAGTTTTATGTGGCCTACGCCACCGGGGGACTGTGGCATACCAGGAACAACGGCCAAAGTTTTACACCAGTTATGGATAGCCTGGATGTATTGTTTCTTGGTGATATTGCTGTGAACTGGTCGAAACGAATCATATGGGCCGGAACCGGAGAAGTGAACAGCAGCCGTTCTTCTTATGCCGGCACTGGGATCTATAAATCGGCAGACAACGGACTAACCTGGGAATACCTGGGCTTACCCGAATCACATCATATCGGTAAAATACAACTGCATCCTGCCAATGATCAGATTGCATGGGTGGCCGTACTGGGTCATTTGTATTCAGGAAATCGTGAACGGGGAGTTTATAAAACTGAAGATGGTGGAAAAACATGGAAACACTGTTTGTACCTGGATGTAAATACCGGCTGTGTAGATCTGGACATCAACCCTTCCAACCCTTCTGAAGTATATGCTGCAATGTGGTTTCGTACCCGTCGTGCATGGAAATTTGAGGAAAGCGGAAAGTCAAGCGGTATTTACAAGAGTTCGGATGGCGGCGATACCTGGAAACTGATCTCGGCTCCTGGTTCGGGATTCGCAAGCGGGGAAAAAATCGGCCGTATCGGGCTGGCCGTGTTCCCTAAAAATCCAAATATTGTTTGGGCCGTAGTGGACAACTATAACCCCCTTCCGGAAACTGCTGCAAAAACAGATACATTATACAAGAAAACCGATTTTAAAAATATTTCTAAAGAACAGTTTGCTTCACTTTCAACAAGCCTGCTCGACAGCTTTCTCAAAAAAAATGGATTCCCCAGGAAATACAACGGCAAGTCGGTCAAAGAAATGGTGGCCGGCGGCAAAATACAACCAAATGCACTTTGGGACTACCTGGATAGTGATGATGGTTTTCAAAACAGCGGCATTGCTGGCTGCGAAGTATATAAAAGCGAAGACGGTGGCGCCACCTGGAAAAAGACCAACCAGAAGCCCATCAACATCTTCAGCACTTACGGTTACTATTTTGCCAAGATCTATATTTCTGCCTATAACCCCGACAAAGTGGTGATACTGGGCATCTATGCACAACTATCAACCGATGGCGGAAAGACTTTCAAAACAATTGACAAAGGAAATGTACATGCCGATCATCATGCAATGTGGATCAACCCGAAGAATGATAAGCATATGGTGAATGGTAATGACGGCGGCACCAATATTACTTATGATGACGGCGCAAATTGGTTTAAAGCAAATACGCCACCTGTAGGCCAGTATTATGCCATCACTGTGGATGATGCAAAACCCTACAATGTGTATGGCGGCCTGCAGGATAATGGGAGCTGGTGGGGGCCATCCACACATAAGGAAGATATAGGATGGATAGACAATGGGCAATATGCGTTCCGGGGCATTAACGGAGGCGATGGAATGCAGGCACAGGTTGATACAAGAGATAATGCAACGCTGTACTCCGGCTCACAGTTTGGGGCGTACAGCCGGTATAATAAAAATCAAAGAGGTTCGCTGCGTTTCATCCGTCCGCAACACGAGTTGGGAGAAAAGCCGCTGCGTTTCAACTGGCAAACTCCTATCTGGCTCAGCCGTCACAACCAGGATGTGTTGTATTATGGCAGCAACCGTTTCTATCGGTCACTGAACAAAGGCGATTCGATGATTGCCATGAGCCCGGATATGACTAACGGAAAAGTAAGCGGTAATGTTCCTTATGGTACAATGACCACTATTCATGAATCTCCATTACGTTTTGGATTAATTTATACCGGAACAGATGATGGCAATATTCATCGTTCCTACGATGGCGGTTACACCTGGGAACAGTTAAATGCAAAACCCGCAGAACAACCACAAACTAAAAAAAAGAAATCAAAAACCCCAGCGGCTTCCGACTCACGACTCACGACTAACGGCCTCTGGGTAAGCCGTGTCACCGCCTCACAGCACAAAGAAGCAAGAGTATATACATCACTCAATGGATACCGGTTCGATCACTTCGCTCCCTATCTCTATGTAAGCGAAGATTATGGTTCCACCTGGAAACAGATTGGCAAAGATTTACCACTGGAACCCATAAATGTGCTGAAGGAAGACCCCAGGAACGACAGTATCCTCTATGCAGGTACTGATGGCGGATTATATGTCAGCTTTGACCGGGGCAACAGCTTTATGATCTGGAATGCAGGCATGCCCAGAAGTGTTCCGGTTCATGACATTGCCATTCAGCAAAGAGACAATGAAATCATTCTCGGCACTCATGGCCGCAGTTTGTTTGTAAGCAAGCTGGATGATGTGCAGGCTTTGAAAAGAGACCCAGACTGGATGAAGAAAAAAATGGAAAAAGAAAAACGCAATCTTGCTCCATCGGCACAGGTGGATGACAGATAAAATTGAACAGAAAGTCATGCTAGCAGGTATTTTCAGTCCCTCTTCTATAGATTGTTTTCTCTGCAGAATACCGATGAAACCGGCAAAAACCCTGTACTTTTGCTGTTATTTAAAAAAATAATACTCTGCGCAACCCTATACCTGTAAACCAATTTATGACTGACAGCACTTTGACCG
>CAYYMK010000011.1:0-73348 GCA_964473035.1 uncultured Chitinophaga sp. | reverse complement strand
CTTCGCCGGCTGATTGGTGTCCTGGGTGTGCTGCTGCCCTTCCTGTGCTGGGGAGTCAATGCTTTTGTAAACCATTTTGACTTACTGAACAACCCGGTATTCGTAAACCCGGTTCAGTCTGATAAGTATGTACCGGGTGCCAATCTCAAACCATCGGTCAGCCATTTTTATTATACCGCAGCAGGGCCGCTGCTCACGGGCATATTAATTTCAGTATCCGTATTTCTTTTTTGTTACGTTGGGTATCCGGAAAATAAAGAGCATGATCGTTTTTCCTGGCTTACAGACCGGAGAGTGACAACGGTTGCCGCTATTTCTGCGCTTGGTATTGTGGTATTTCCTGCTTCTTCTGAAAAGATCATTACGGACAACATTCACATTTTTGTTTCATCGGGTATGGCAGGAAATGTTCACTTGATTTTTGCGGCCCTGTTTTTTCTGGCAATGGCATTGATGAGTATCTTCAATTTCAGGCGGCACCCGGGCAGGTTGCTTATTACAGATGCCGAAGGGAAGGTTTATTTGTGTTGTGGCTGGGGCATTCTGTTTTGTCTGCTGATGTTATCTGCTTCCTTTTTGTTTCCGGCAATGGACGACTGGTTTGGCGGTCGTTTTGTTTTTGTCATGGAGGTGATCATGCTCATCCTGTTTGGAATAGCGTGGCTGGTCAAAGGCAAATCGTCTTTCTCAGAATATTTCTTGCAGAAAACGAGGACAGATGGGTGAAAAAATATTCTTCAATACCCTTCTTTATATGGATACCGGATATGGTACAGTTCTTTGATTTTTTGCAGCAGCAGTGTACGCAGGCCCTCAAGGTTGGTTTTTGCGATAGCTGAAAGAAACACCGCCTGGTTGTTTGTTTCATGCTGCCACCTGTCATACAGATCCTGTAGTATTTCCTTTTTTGTAGCATCATCCAGCCAGGGATCAAATGTCTTTTCTTCGTACAGATCCATTTTATTGAACACAGTGATGACCGGTTTTTCCTTCGCCTGCAAATCCTGCAGGGTTTGGTTTACCACAGCCATTTGCTCTTCATAAGACGGGTGAGAAATGTCCACAACATGCAGCAGAATGTCGGCTTCCCGTACTTCGTCAAGGGTACTCTTGAAGCTCTCCACCAGGTGATGGGGCAACTTGCGGATAAAACCTACTGTATCGCTTAGCAAAAAAGGAGTTTGCTCAAATACCACTTTACTGGTTGTGGTGTCCAGGGTGGCAAACAGTTTATTTTCGGCAAAAACAGGTCGTTTGCTCAGCAGGTTCATCAGTGTGCTTTTGCCCACGTTGGTGTAGCCAACCAACGCTACCCTGATGTATTCGCCCCTTTCCTTTCGCTGTGTAAATGCCTGTTTGTCTATTTCGGCAAGTTTTTTCCGAAGCAGGGAAATTTTGTCCCGCACAATCCGGCGGTCGGTTTCAATTTCCGTTTCACCCGGCCCTCTTGTGCCAATGCCGCCACCCAGGCGTTCCAGGTGTTTCCACATGCCGCGAAGCCGGGGCAGCAAATATTGATACTGCGCCAGCTCTACCTGGGCTCTTGCCTGAGCTGTTTTGGCACGGGCAGCAAAAATGTCGAGAATCAGGTCGCTCCGGTCAATTGTTTTTACATCAAGCGTTTTTTCAATATTGTGTATTTGCGCTCCGGTCAGTTCATCGTCGAAAATGACTATACGGATATTGCGCCCCTGAATGTAATGCCTGATTTCTTCCAGCTTTCCTTTCCCGATAAATGTGCGGCTGTCAGGATGAGGTAGTTTTTGAGTAAACCGTTTTACGGCAACAGCGCCTGCTGTTTCAGCCAGAAAGGACAATTCATCCAGGTATTCCTGCAACTGCTGCTCAGTCTGGTTTTTATGTACCAGCCCCACCAGTACTGCCCGCTCCTGCTGTTTTATTTTTTTTGTTTTATCGAGCATGGTACCGCAGAAATTAAACCGCTCAAAGTCCGCTCAATGTGATACCGATTGAATAAGGCTTTACGATGGGGCCATTGCCGTCTTTAAACAGGGCGGTTAGCTGGTAGCTGCCAAAAATGCTGAAATGACCGTATCCCAACCTTGCGGTAAGGCTGATGCGGTTTTTATTGAAGAATTTTGTGCTGGCCTCTTTTACCACATGACCACCCAGGCTGTTGCCCGACTTGTCTTCATATTTCGTATTGCGTGTATGGGCACCCAGCATAAATCCTGCTTTCACGCCAATAGCCGCTTTGATCCCCTTTCCTGTGGCTGGCTCATTCGAGTACCGGAGTTCAACAGGCGCCTCCGCATATACGGTGGCAAGTTTAGTTTTTTTATAATGATTGGTGTCGTCCAGGTTGATAAAAGTTATAACAGGACTGTTGTCTTTAATACCCACATGGGATTTGCTGAATATGATATGGTCGCTGGAAATACCTGCGCCGGCTGCCATACTCATTTTGGGGTTGCTCTTAAAAGGAAAATCAAAAAGAAAATATGCATTAAAGCTCCTGGAAAATCCCTGCTGGTTGATACTGTCGGGCAAGTTGGGCCAGCCAGCCATACCAATTTGCAGCATCAGATGGTCGTTGGCTCTGTTGCTCAGGTCAATTTTTTCTTTCTTTTTCTTTTTTTCAGTGCCATCCTGGGCCAGAGTTGAAAGGGCCAGAACGAGCAAGGGCAGGAACATTAATTTCTTCATAAATAATTTTCAGGCGGCAAATATATTTTTCTTTGGGTTAACGATAGGTTAAGACGCACATTTTATTATCTGCCCGGCTTTTTCCGGATATTTTACCCAAAAACAGTACCCGGAAAAGGAAAAAAATTAACAGCAGGGCAACAAGAAAACCAGGCGATCGTTGCACCAGGGATATCCTATTTCTGTCTAAATTTACGGCATTATTTTTGTGCAAAGCCCGGATTTTTCCGGCAGAAAATCGAACAGCCTATGGCTCTTAGCCAGCATCTGCAGCAAAAGCTGCTGCAAAAATTATCGCCCCAGCAAATTCAGTTGATGAAATTGCTGCAGGTACCTACGGCCAACCTGGAAACCCGGATCAAAGAAGAACTGGAAGAAAATCCAGCCCTGGAACTCGATGAAGAGGGTCATGAAGACAATAACAATGACCTGAAAGAGGAACAAGATGCCGGTATGGATGAGACGGGTCTGCAGCAGGACGATGACCCGGATGGCAGCGCCGATGAATATGACAATATTGACGTCAGCGAGTATATACAGGACGGGGATGATGAGGTGGCAGATTACAAACTGCGTGACGATCATTACCCGGAAGAAGATGATCGCAGGCAATTGCCTTACCGGGCCGAAACAAGTTTTTATGATCAGTTGCACCAGCAACTGGGGTTGCTGAAACTGGATGAGCAGGAGCAGCAGGTTGCTGAACAAATCATTGGCAGCATTGATGAAGATGGATACCTGCGCCGGGAAACGGCGGCCATTGCGGACGACCTTGCATTTCGCCAGAATATCATCGTGACAGAAGAAAGGGTGGAAGCGCTGATCCGCCGCATCCAGCAATTTGATCCTCCGGGTGTGGCCGCCCGAAACCTGCAGGAGTGCCTGCTGCTCCAGCTGGAACGGTTAAAAGATGATGCGGGCAGCAGGAAGACCAGCCTGGTTGACCTGGCCATCAGGGCCATTAAAAAATATTTTGATGAGTTTACAAAAAAACATTATGAAAAAATACAGCGGGGACTCGATATCAACGATACACAATTGAAGGAAATGATGCAGCTGATCATCCGGCTGAATCCAAAGCCAGGCGGAAATGAGGGAGAAATCAATAAAGCAGAAAGCTATGTAGTACCCGATTTTTTTATTTTCAACAACAATGGCAAACTGGAACTGACCCTCAACAGCAGAAACGCCCCGGAACTGCGAATCAGTGAAGGATACAGGGACATGCTCAGGGAATATAATAAAGGGGCACGAAAAGACAAAAGACAAAAAGAAGCAGTTCTTTTTATCAAGCAGAAAATTGATGCGGCCAAGTGGTTCATTGATGCAATACGCCAGCGGCAGCATACTCTGCTGAGTACCATGAATGCCATCATGGATCACCAGTACCAGTTTTTCCTTACGGGCGATGAAACAGAATTGAACCCAATGATCCTGAAAGACATTGCCGGAAAAACCGGGCTTGATATTTCTACGGTAAGCCGGGTAGCCAACAGTAAATTTGTACAAACAGAATTTGGCACATACCGGCTGAAGTTTTTCTTCAGCGAATCGCTCAGCACTGACAGTGGCGAAGAAGTATCTACAAGAGAAGTAAAAAAAATTCTAAGCAATTTTATTGAAGCTGAAAATAAAAAGCACCCGCTCAGCGATGAGCGCCTCACGGAATTGCTCCAGGAAAAAGGTTACAACATTGCCCGCAGAACAGTGGCCAAATACCGGGAACAATTAAATATACCTGTAGCCCGGCTGAGAAAAGGACTGTAATACAGGCACGATATACCTGATGCCGGGTATTCTTTGGTACAAAATTTTTTTGTTCCTATGCCCCGTAAATAATAAAGACGAATGATTATTTTACACAGCGAATAATATTTCAAGACCCCTTGTTATGGTTTTTGCCAGCTTAATCTTTTTGTTTCTTTTTTTGCCTTTGAACCTGTTGCTGTATTACAGCACAAAGAACCCTGTGTGGCGAAATGCCATCCTGATTGCCTTTTCTTTGTTTTTTTATGGATGGGGAGAACCCATTTGGATCAGCCTGATGATTTTTTCCGCAATTATTGACTATACCTGTTCCCTTTTTATTGAAAAATACCGGAACAGTAAGTGGAAGAAAGCCTTTCTGATCATTTCACTGATTTCAAACCTGGGTCTGCTGGCTACTTTTAAGTACAGCTCTTTTATTGTAGAAAATGTAAACGGGCTACTGGGCACCAG
This sequence comes from uncultured Chitinophaga sp., assembly GCA_964473035.1. Classification (GTDB taxonomy): domain Bacteria; phylum Bacteroidota; class Bacteroidia; order Chitinophagales; family Chitinophagaceae; genus JJ008. The sequence goes on along the minus strand of CAYYMK010000011.1, from coordinate 68,461 downwards.
CTTCGGGCTGCCCCATTTTGCATTGCCGATCGGGATATCATTTTATACTTTTCAAACCATTTCCTACACCGTAGATGTGTACCGTGGTGAAGTAAAAGCACAGCGAAAATTTCTGAACTTCCTGATGTTTGTATCCATCTACCACCAGCTGGTGGCGGGCCCGATTGTCCGGTACAGCCATATAGCAAGTGAGATTGACAGCCGGAAAGAAACCCTGTCCGATTTCAGTAAGGGAATTTCCCGTTTCTGCATCGGGCTGTTTAAAAAAGTAGTAATTGCCAATATTGCTGCCGAGCTGGTGCGAAAATATATGGGCGACCAAAGCGACCCGCTGACCATGACCGAACTTTCCAGCCTGACCACCGGGGCCGCCTGGGTCGGTATAGCCATGTATGCCCTGCAGATCTATTTTGATTTTTCTGCCTATTCCGATATGGCCATCGGGCTTGGCTGGATGTTTGGGTTTCATTACCACGAAAATTTTAAATATCCATATACTGCCACGTCTATTACCGATTTCTGGAGACGATGGCATATTTCACTGGGTACGTTCTTTAAAGACTATGTGTATATTCCACTAGGAGGAAATAAAAAACATATTTACCGCAACCTGTTTATTGTGTGGTTTCTCACCGGGATGTGGCACGGCGCCAGCTGGAACTTCATATTCTGGGGTCTGTACTTCTTTGTATTTATTGCACTGGAAAAAGCCTTCCTGCTGAATTTTTTAAAAAAACTTCCTCGTTTTTTTTCTCACTTTTATGCGCTGCTGATCATCGTTCCGGGATGGGCCATCTTTTATTTTACAGACACTCAAATGCTGGGGGCTTATTTTACAAAACTCTTTTCCTTCGGTTCCGGCAATATTTGGAATGCAGAACTTACAAACGATATAACCACAAACCTGTACTGGCTCATTGGCGCAATCATTTTATGCATGCCGATTTATCATAAAGTACATGATACCTTTGAAAACAAATTGAAAAAACCAGGAATATTTGAAACGTTATCAATAGGGCTGAACGTGTTACTGATTCTATTTTCCGTAGCACAACTGGTGGGTAAAAGCTACAACCCGTTTATTTATTTCCGGTTCTGACAGGCCGGATAAAGAATTTAAAAGAATGACTCATATAACCAGGGAAAGAAGAACAATCATGGTCATTAATGCCATCGTGTTTGTGCTGCTGCTGGCAGGCGGTGGGCTGGCATCCCTTACGATGAAAAAAGCATCGGTGAGCGAAATGGAAAACCGAAAGCTGACCGCTTTTCCGGAGTTTTCTGACAGCACATTTTGGAATGGCAGCTATTGCCGTAACCTGGAACTGTATTATGCCGATAACTTTCCTCTTCGTGACAGGTGGATACAGATGTCGGGTAATTTTCGGCGCAGCATTGGTTTTAAAAGCACAGACATTACGTTGTATGATGACCTGAACAATGCCGATGCCAATCAGCCAGGCGACACAGCTAAAAACGATCCCGTACAAACAGGCCCGCTGCCCGATGACGGAGCCGTGGGCGAAGTCAAGAAGAAAGTATTTGTATTTAAAAAAAGAGCTTTTGAAATGTTTGGCGGAGGCCCGGCCATCGGAAAAACTTATGCAGAGGTACTCAATTCATACAACCGGATGCTTGCGCCGGGCGTGCAGATTTACAACCTGATCATCCCGGTGGCGCTGGAATTTGAGCTTACAGAAAAATATGCAAAACTACAAAAACCCAACCGGCCCGCAATTGAAAATATCTACAACAGCCTTGATTCCAATATCAAAAAAGTATGGGCAATTGACGAAATCAGAAAACACCGGAACGAATACATATATTTCAATACCGATCACCACTGGACCAGCCTGGGGGCCTACTATGCGTACCGTGCATTTTGTGCGGAAGCCGGACTTAACCCCGTACTGCTGGATACAATATCTTCAAAAGTGAAACCAGCTTTCCTGGGTTCGCTGTACCGGCTGACCCGCGACCCGGGCCTCAAAGAAAATCCCGATTCGGTGCGTTATTATCTTTTTCCCGATTCTGTACATTTTTTTACCGGCAGTTCCATCATTGGCAGGTGGAACAAATCTAAAATGTATGGCGAAGGTGCCAGCGGATCCAATAGCTATTCAGTTTTTCTGCAAGGCGATCTGCCGGTGGTAAAAATGGAAACACAGCACAAAAACGGAAGAAGGATTGCCGTAGTTAAAGAATCATACGGCAACGCCTTTGCACCATTCCTGGTGACGAATTATGAAAAAGTACTTGTGGTGGATCAGCGGTATTATACAGGTGATTTTATGGCGTTGCTGAAGGCTGAAGGTATTAATGAACTGCTGTTCATCAATAATATTTTTGCCGCACATACTCCTTACCACATTGATAAAATAAGGAAGCTGAAAAAATAAACATCCGCATGAAGTTCACATACCTGCTTTCGGCATTTGCCCTCATGCTGCTCTCCTGTAAAAACACGGGTGCAGGCCACGGGCATCCAGTTGCAGACAGCACACCTGTTGTTATCATTCATGCAGATACAGTGTATACTGAACCAGAGATTTTGCCGGATGACGGACAAACAGGAGTAAAAAGGGGAGGGGTATTTCTTTTTAAGAACAGGGGATTTGAACTCTTCAGCGGAGGAGCTGCAATGGGCAAGGCCTACGCCAATGTTATCAATATGTACAGCCGCCTGAACATACCGGGCCTCCGAATTTACAACCTGGTCATTCCGAATGGTTTTGAATTTGAAGTGACAGAAAAATACCGGCATCTGGTAAAGCCAGCCAGGGAGGCAATTGAAAATATCTTTGCAGCAGAAGATCCGGCAATTATCAAAATAAACCCGGTAGATCAACTCAGGAAGCACAGGAAGGAATACATTTATTTCAATACCGACCACCATTGGACCAGCCTCGGAGCATACTATGCATACCTGAGCTTTTGTACAGCGGCCGGACTTTCACCTGCGAAGCTTGATTCCCTGCCTTCCAAAGTGAAGCCGGGGTTTCTTGGATTTTTTTACAGGCTCACAAGGGCAGCAGTTTTAAGAAACAATCCAGACTCAGTGCGATACTACCTGTTCCCAGATTCGGTTGATTTTTTCATTGGCAGCCATGCAATAGGATACTGGGCCCGATCGCAGATGTATGCTGAGCAGGTGAAAGGAGATAACAGCTATTCCGTCTTTCTGCATGGTGATTTACCTGTGTGCAAAATGGAAACACAGCACAAAAATGCCAGGCGGATCGCCGTCGTTAAGGAATCATATGGTAATGCTTTTGCGCCGTTCCTGGTGACGAATTATGAGAAAGTAATTGTGGTGGATCAGCGGTATTACAAGGGCAACTTCTTAGAGTTGCTGAAAACCGAAGGGATTAATGAGCTGCTCTTTCTCAATAATATTTTTGCTGCACATACGCAGTTTCATATTGACGATATCCGGAGCCTGGCATTCCGTGGCGGAAAGAAAGCAGCCAAACCATAATGGGTAGAGAGGGCACTATAGTTGCAGCTGTTTCCTGACCCAGGCTACTTTAGGTTTGATTTCTTTGTTGTATTTATCTCCAGTGGCATATTTTACATATTTCAGAAAATGATAGTAATCTGCATCCGGAAATTTTTTTCTCCATTTGGGGTAGCGCTTGTCCTGCCATGACTTGTAATATGCAATACAATCTTCATCGGATTTGAACTTTTTGCACTTATTTCCTTTGATATAAAACCCAAACAGGTTGTGGTGGCGCAGGCAGCAGTTTTTGCAATTCAACCAGCCGGTTTCCTGAATGCACTGGGCCATTACAAAATCCGGGTGTAGTATGCCCGCCGCTTTGATGGCATCATACATATCTTGCATTTTCACCTTGTCAGTTGATTGGCTGCCAGCCAGCAGCGACAGGAAAAGTGAAACGAACAGAAGATATATTTTTTTAACCCGCATGAATATTTATTTCCAGAACCCCCGGAGGGATACATAAAAATACAAAAATACAGGGGGTTCAGTCATTTCTGTTAACTTGCGGCGATCAACATTCATCCGATGAGCAGCAGGTTAGTAGTTGAAAAACGGGAAGGAATAAAAGTGGTAAAATCCGAAGGGCTGTGGCCGCAACCAGCACCGGTACGCTGGGCGGCTCATTTTTTTTCGTACCTGTTTCACCCTGTGGTAGTTCCTGTGCTGATCGTTTGGTTTATGCTATACCGGCATCCATATTTTTTTGCCGGCTTTTCACCCACGGATAAGCTCAAAGTACTGATTCAGGCCTTTGTGATGTTTACTTTTTTTCCGGTGGTAACAGTGCTTTTATTAAAGGCACTGAAATTTATCAGCAATTTTCACCTGCAAACTCAGAAAGACCGCATCATTCCGCTTGTGGGCTGTGGTATCTGGTATTTCTGGATCTGGTATGTGTGGAGAAACCTGCCCGATTATCCTGTGGAAGCAGTACAGCTGGCCCTTGCAATCTGGATTTCGGCCAGTCTTTCGCTTCTGGTGAATATTGTACATAAGGTAAGCCTGCACTGCATCGCCACCGGGGTACTCTGTTGTTTTTTCTTTTTACTGGCACTGACCCAATCGTTGCCTATGGGCACCTATCTCAGTGTGGCTCTGTTGCTGACCGGTATTGTTGCCAGTTCTAGACTGATTGTTTCGGACCATAGCCCTTCTGAAATTTATACCGGGCTTGCCACCGGGATCATTTCTATGCTGATTGCATTTTTTGCGGTTTAGGAAATGATTCAAAAGAGAGTATGTAAAATATTTTCAGAAGTAGCATTGCAGATTAAGAAATTTTCACTTTGCGGTTTTTGTTTTTTTCAATAGTATTTGTCCCAATCCTTTCTATTTAATAAAAGAAGATCAAAATCGGGGTCAATAATGATTTTTTTTAATGGGCGTTTTGTCAAAACTGTGAGGACTTCTGTTTTTGACGACCCGTTAAGCCAAACTCTCAGACTTTCATTTCCGTCCAGAATGATTTTAATTTCTACCTGTGAAACACTCGCCTTTCCCAGCTTACTAATTTTAATTTCATTGTTAAATTGACGTTTCTTTAAGACTGTTAGTACCGTGTCAATATGATATTCCAAATGGTCATTTGTAAAAAACCAGGTATGAAAGAATTCATCCAAATTCTTCCCACTGATGCTTTCACAATCTTTCTTGAACATATCTAGGGTCACATTGACCCCCTTATACTCAACAAGACAATACTTAAATACCTCAAAGAAAGTATTGTCTCCAATTTCAAGGCCCAACATTTTTAATACCCAAAAAGACTTGTTATGAAGAATAGCATTATTCCAGTCAAAGCCCTGTTTCTTTAAGGAGTCTGTTGTTTGCATTATTGTCGTATTGTATCCTTTTTGTATTGCCTGTAAGTATGATTCACTAAAGAATTTGCTGTGGTTGAATGAGGGGATATTTTTTATTGCATAAAGTCTGTCTGTATGAATGCCCATACCAATACCAAACCATTGAGGAAAATTTAAGGGTTCTAAAACATAATTAAAGCCCCAATACTGGTGCCCAATTTCATGCGACATTACCCAGTGTGCATGTGTTTCTGCTCGTTCTTGTTTTTTATCAATCCCTCTATGAATTCCTACTATATTAGGACAAACAGGCCATCCACCATATGGTTCGGGATATCCCGGTATGATTGACAGTACTGGTTGTGGATAAAATCCCAGTGTGTCACTGTAGAATTTAATGATATTTTTCGAATGACTCAGTAATTTTTCACCCCACTTAATGTCATCTTTGAAATAAAAGGATCTGATGAGAATTCCCTGTGAATAATCTTCTTTTAAAATAATATCTTTTAAAAGAACAAATCCGAAAGAAGGAACAGATTTTGCAAAAGTTTTCACTTCAACAGTATGATCTACGGTGTCGATATGCCCAATCATCCCTGTAGAGGCAATTGTAAATTCTTTTGGAAAAGTTAAGTCTACTTCATAGTCTGAATGAACCTGAAAAAAAGGCTTAAAAATACCATTTTCAAATTGTTGTAGTATGGGAAAATCTTCTGAATAAAACAGCATCCGCTCCCTGAAATAATCATTCTGCTTTGTTCTGAAGTCGACCTGAATAATAATTTTTTTAAACGCAGCGGCAGGCTCAGAAAGTTTTATTATAAATCCTTCAAAATTGTGAGTTGATTTTACTGCATACGTATATTTTTGAACTTTGCCGTTCACTTTAACATTCTGAACAAGCGTTTGAGCGCTATCCAATGAAAGTAGAAAAGGGATTTCTGAAATGAGTGAATCTGATGAATTATACCATTCCACCCGCATGTGACATTTTAGCGATAGGTTAACCGTGTCAAGAACGGCGGATATCCTGTATTTGCTTTGATTTTCTGTAAGAATTATTTTTTTTTGCCAGCTCACCAGAAAAATACAAACGATTAAAACGAAAAAAAAATTCTTCATGTACTTAGAATTGAAGTTTGAAATAATCGGATTTTACAAAATCCATGAATAAATTGAACGGCTTCAAAATAAGCAAACGGGAGAATGCGTCAGGCGTGGAGCAACAAAAGTAATTTAGAGTATTCAGTAATGGGAGCAACTCTTCCCTGATATTAACCGCTCATAATGATAATTTTTGTATAGCCATGCGGGATTGTGGCTTGTGTACTACAAGCCATCTCAAAAGTACTTAAACCACATCGAACACAAAGTGGCACAGTCTGAATACAATGTGAATCGCAATGGCAGCTGTGGTTGTACTACTATAAAAAACTGACTTTTGAGATAGCTTCTATTTTTTTGTGATCTGAATACAATTTTTAGCCCTGCGGAAAAAGAGGTGATAATTTATTATTAGAAGTTGTGAGTTCCTTCTTTTCTACTGTGGTGGTTAGCCGGGATAGAAAAAATTGTTCATTCAACCATTTGAAAAATGTCTGGCACTAATGTCTAACCCAGGCAACCAATATGCTCACCTGGAGTGCTGAATTTTTTATGAAGCACCCTTGTCCTCCTGTCGTTGCGAAGTTATCCCCAGACTCGCCATCACCATTTTTATTTCACCAAAACGCACTTCAGCCGGCAGTGTTTGCTTGACCGTAATGATAGAAATACCATCGAAATTTTTGAGAGCTGTTTCAATTAATTGAATTTTTTCAGGGGAAATCAAATCCTGGATTTGAAGTTCGCCAGAAAGGATAAACCGGCATAAATGACCTTCAATAGTACTGATTGCAACGTTTCTTTCCCCGGCAATTTCAGCAATCGATTTTCCTTCTTTGAATAATCGGAATGACAGGGCAGGACTCTCTCCTATTTTATTCGGCGTGGTTGACTTTCGTTTCTTTTCTTTTTTTGGGGGTTTTTCATGAATCTGAGAAGGAAGCTCATGTTCCTTGCAATAATCAATGATGATATCTAAAAACTGCTGTCCAAACTGCCGGATCTTTGCTTCACCCATTCCGCCGATTTGTTTCAACTCCTTTGCGGTTTGTGGCAGAAAGCGGGCCATTTCATTTAGGGTTTTACTGTTTGCAACCTTGAAAACCGGTAAATCACTGATCGAACAAATGGCATCTCTTTGCGCTTTTAGTTGCATGAAGAGTGCCGGATGCGGACTGTCTGTTTGCTGGGATGCTGCACCTGCATACACATTGATGCGGAATGAGGGAAGAGTAAAATTTCTTTTACGAAGGTGCCATGTGCCAATGTCAATTTGATCTGTAAAGCCCGCAAGGATATGTTTTGTTAGTGCAAGTAATGAAAATATGTCTTTCAGCCCATCGTTGCACTCTTTGGCGTGCATTTTACTGTCAGTAACAATTGTTGTTCTTTCCAGGTATTCGCAGAGCGTTTTTAATTCCTGTGTAAAATGAACGGACGCTTTGCCTGTTCTTTCAAGCAGTACTTTATTTTCTTCCGGAGGTACGGGTTGCCGGAACTGCTCCTGTAACCAGCTATGAAATTTTACAGCAGTTTTCTGTATGGCATTCAGCTGCTCCATTAATTTCATAACCCAGTCTGCCGCTCCGGGCTGAAAGCAGTTGGAGTTTGCCTGGATATATTCCTGCAGGAGACCCGTATTGGTAATAATGTTGTGGAAGTTAAATGAATCAACCAGAATGTTCAGCTGGTATTCTTTTTTAGCCTGCAAAAATTCGCTTTGCAGTTGCGCAGATGATGAACTGTTCCGGGCAAACTCAATAATCTTTGGATCCGTGAGCAGGCTCCCGGTTTTTATTTTGCTTTTCAGGATCATTCCGTCTAAGCTGGTGCAACGGCTAAGGGCAACATATACCTGTCCGGGTGCAAAAGCCTCACCTGCATCAATGATCACTTTTTCAAACGTAAGTCCCTGGCTTTTGTGTATCGTGATGGCCCACGCAAGGCGAAGCGGAAACTGGGTAAAGCTGCCGAGTACTTTTTCGGTGATGGTTTGAGTTGTTTTATCCAGCGAGTACCGGATATTTTCCCATGTTTCTCTCTCCACCTCTATTTCCGAATCATCACATTGAACAAATACTGCATTCTCTTCAAGCCTACTTACCAGCCCGATCTTTCCGTTGAAATACCTTTTTCCCCGGTCGGCGCTGTCGTTTTTGATGAACATCACCTGTGCGCCAGTTTTCAGGTATAGTGTTTCATCGGCAGGGTAAGCATTTTCGGAAAAATCTCCGGTCATCACAGCATCATACTGAACCGGTTCAGTGTCCAGTTGCTGCAGCTGTAATAGATTTGTATTTCTTGCCTGTTCATTATGTGTGGTGAGTATTATTGTTCCATCCCCGCTCCTTCTTCTGTGCAACGGGATGAATCGGGACTCAAGAATCCGTATCCCTTCTTCATCCAGTTCATTGTTCCGCACCTGGTTCAGTACCCTGATAAATGTTTCTTCGCTTTGCCTGTATATCTTATCAAATTCAATGTATACCGGTGGCCCATCCTTCATCACCATGCTGTCAAAAAAAAATGCGCTGTTATAAAACCCGGACAGCAGGCTCCGTTCACTTTCTTTTAAAACCGGGGGCAATTGATACATATCGCCAATCAGGAGTACCTGTACAGCACCAAAACGATCATGCGGTCTTTTTCGTGCATATCGTAAAACAGTATCAATAGCATCAAGCAGATCGCACCGCACCATGCTAATTTCATCTATGATCAGCAGCTCAAGCCGCTGCAGGATATTTCTTTTATCACGGCTGAACCGGAGCCGGGCAGGAAGACTGTGCCGGTTCAGCACTTCGGTATTGGATACTGAAAAATCCGTTCGTTGCAGTGTAGGTAAAAAAATTCCGGGTGGAATCTGGAAAAAAGAATGAATGGTAACACCACCCGCATTGATCGCTGCCACACCAGTAGGGGCAACTACAGCCATTTGTTTGGGGCAGTTATCCCGGATGTATTTCAGAAAAGTTGTTTTCCCGGTTCCCGCTTTACCCGTTAAAAAAATATTCCGGTTGCTCTGGGTTACCAGTTCTGCCGCTAATTGAAATAATGTATTTGATGTATCGGGAGTAAATATTGCCACTACATGAAATTATTTGTACACAGATAAACACAAATGAACACAGAATTTTTGGATTTATGATAACACAAGACGTTTGTGCTCAAGTCTCTTTTTGCCAAAATTAATAATTCACCCAACTGGACATCCGGATGCCCGCAAATCGTTCAGTATTTGTGCTATATATTCATCAATAATTCCCTTATCAGTTGATTTAACTTCAATAATGATGTTGTTATGGCACACATAGTCAGCAAAAAGCTTATGTGCCAGCATTTTTTCCTTATACTTTACTTGTAGCTCTTTTTCTCTGGTATAAGGTATTGCTGTGTCCTTGAATTCTGATTCCAGTGCCTCTTTGTAAATGATCTCTGAGAAGCCAAACCCCAAAGTGTTTTGAACTTCCATACAAAGACCAATTATTTGGAATGTTTCCTTTTTATAAATAAAATTTTCCCTAAGGAAAGTAAATTATGTGTAAAAAAGGCCACAGATAATCTGCGTAAACACATTTGCGTTTATCTGCGTTCATCTGTGGCCATACTCCTATTACGCCTCTGCGGGATTGCCTCCTAGCATGAGCAGTTCGTTCACCTGGATCTCGGTAACATATTTTTTGTTCCCGTCTTTATCTTCATAACTCCGGTTAATAAGCTTGCCTTCAATGGCGATCTCTTTACCCACAGACAGGTATTTTTCGGCAAGTTCTGCCAGCTTGCCCCACATAATTAAATTGTGCCACTGAGTTTCTTTTACTTTCTCGCCTTTTGCATTGCGGTAAATTTCTGTGGTAGCCATACGGAAGCTGGCTTTCTTTTTGCCACTTTCAAATGTTTTTACTTCGGGTGCATTGCCCAGGTTGCCGATCAGTTGCACTTTGTTTTTTAATGCGTACATAGTTTTAAAATTTGTGTCTCCGTGTGTTTGTATTGTACGGAAACGGTTTTAGAATTTAGTTATCTCAGCCAACCCGCCGACGTCTGAACCGATTGACAGGACAAAGATGGGCCCCCGAAAAAACCAAATCCGGTTTTTAACCGTTTACTCCCGAAGCTAAACGTGTAAAAACGTTTGCACACGGATAAATTGTTGTATATTAAAACCCTGAAAAAAGACACTTATGACAAAAAAAGAGCCGGAATCCCGGAAATGCCTCGATTGCGGCGCCTCATTAAAAGGCCGCGTGGATAAGAAGTTTTGCAATGATTATTGCCGCAATAATTACAACAACAAACAAAAATCAAAGGGTTCACACAGCAGCCTCGTACGAAATATCAATAATGCGCTATTAAAAAACAGGAAGCTGCTGGAATCTCTTTTGCCCGATGAAGAAGAAACAGCAAAGGCCAGTAAGGATAAGTTACTGCGCCTCGGTTTTCAGTTTAAATACCTGACGCATCTCTATATCACAAAAACCGGCAAAACTTATTACTACTGCTATGACTATGGATATCTGCCGCTGGATCACGACTGGTACCTTGTGGTCAGAAAAAGAGAAGAGTAGGTGCAGGCAGGTCTCCTTAAATTTGCTCATTTGTACAAAATTTAAACCCGGAACATTGTCAACACCCCTCAACCCCGATCTTGCAATTGCACAAGCTGCACCCATCCGGCACATCAAAGAAATTGCAGCCAGAACCGGAATTTCCAACGACGACCTGGAGTATTTCGGAAAATACAAAGCAAAACTGCCGCTGAAACTAATTGATGAAGAGAAAATCAAAAAGAGCAAGCTTATTTTGGTCACTGCCATCAGCCCCACACCTGCAGGCGAAGGGAAAACTACTACCTCTGTTGGGCTGACCGACGGTCTGAATAAGATAGGAAAAAGAGCAATTGCTGTATTGAGAGAACCATCTCTTGGCCCGGTTTTCGGAATGAAAGGCGGCGCTGCCGGCGGTGGGCATGCGCAGGTGATTCCAATGGAGGACATCAACCTGCATTTTACAGGAGATTTTAGTGCAGTGGAAAAAGCAAATAATCTTCTGGCAGCACTGATTGATAATAATATTCAAAACAAAACCCGCAGCCTTGATATTGATCCCCGTACCGTATTGTGGAAAAGGGTGATGGATATGAATGACCGGTCCCTTCGCAATATTGTAATTGGACTGGGTGGCACGGCCAACGGTATGCCCAGGTCAGATGGCTTCAATATTACAGCGGCATCTGAAGTGATGGCGATTTTGTGTATGTCAAAAAGTATTGACGATTTAAAAGAAAGACTGGGAAATATTTTGGTTGGATTTACCCGGCAGGGCGAGCCGGTCTTTGCAAGGCAACTCCATGCACAGGGCGCCATGGCTCTGCTGTTGAAAGAAGCCATCAAACCCAACTTAGTACAAACGCTGGAAGGAAACCCCGCCATATTACATGGGGGGCCCTTTGCCAATATTGCCCAGGGAACCAATACTATTATTGCCACTAAAATGGGTTTGTCGCTGGCAGATTATGTTGTAACGGAAGCCGGATTCGGGGCCGACCTGGGCGCAGAAAAATTTATGAATATAAAATGCGGTTACTCCGGATTAAAACCTGATGCACTGGTACTGGTGGCCACGATCAGAGCGCTGCGGCATCATGGGGGTGCCAAAAAATCAGAATACAACACGGCAAGTCCTGAAAAAGTAAAGAAAGGATTTGAAAACCTGGAAAAACATATCGAGAACTGCAAAAAATTCGGGCTGACACCGGTGGTTGCAATCAATCGTTTCCCTACCGACTCAGATGAAGAAACAAAATTTGTGATGGATGAATGTGCAAAACATAGAGTACAAGCCATCATCAGCGATTGCTGGGCAAGAGGTGGAGAAGGAATGACCGGAATCGCTCAGGCGGTTGCGGATATTATTGACAGCGGTGTAAATGGATTTAAACCTCTTTATGACTGGAATCTGCCGGTGGAAGAAAAAATTATGACCATTGCTAAAGAAATTTATGGCGCAGATGATGTAGAATATTCCCCCAAAGCCCGGGAAGGGCTAAAAATGATCAAAGAACTGGGTTTTGACGGATTGCCTGTATGTATGGCAAAAACACAAAAATCTTTTTCGGACAATGAAAATAAAATCGGGCGGCCAAAAAATTTTATTGTAACGGTAAGAGAATTTGAGTTTGCGGCAGGTGCCGGGTTTGTCATACCCATCCTGGGCGATATGATGCGTATGCCGGGACTGCCAGCCACACCCGCAGCCGAAGGAATGGATATTGATCACAGCGGGAAGATTTCTGGGTTGTCTTAACCCTGTTTTGCCACAAAGCCACTAAGACACAAAGGATTCGCTAAGTATTCTTTGACTTACTTCATGGCTTTGAGCCTTAGTGGCTAAACTCCTCTCATTATTAAGTAAATTTGATTCATGCAATCTCCCACTGTCGCATCAGTTCAGATTTTGAAGGTTACTTCTCCCGGTAGGGATCATAATTCCTTTGCATCCAACGCAGCAGAAGATCTGTTGGCCGTTGAGGCTCCATTGGAAATAAGAATTATTTATGGCCCCGAAAAAGTACGTCAGCAAAAAAATATTTCAGTTACCATGTGTACCCCCGGTAATGATCAGGAGCTGGCAACCGGGTTTCTTTTTACCGAAGGTATCATCAGTGGCAAAGAAGATGTCAGGAAATGTTTTTCACCCGGCAACAATATCATTGTTGCAGATTTGCTGCCCGGAATCCTCTTTGATATGCAAAAACTGGAACGTCATTTTTATACTTCCTCCAGTTGCGGGGTTTGTGGCAAAACATTCATTCAGGCAGTAAAAAATATTCTTTCAAAAAAAGAAATCAAAGATAAAATTACTATTCACGCCGCTGTTCTTAACCGGCTTCCGGAAGCCCTGAGCAATCACCAGCAGGTTTTTGAACAAACCGGTGGGCTTCATGCATCTGCCCTGTTTGATTTAAATGGAAATCGATTATTATCAAGGGAAGATGTAGGCCGGCATAATGCTTTGGATAAACTGATCGGGGCTTCATTGATGAACGGGACTGTACCGCTTGACAAACATATCTTACTCTTAAGCGGCCGGGCTTGTTTTGAACTGATACAAAAAGCTGCGATGGCGGGAATAAAAGTTGTCTGTGCTGTAGGTGCGCCTTCCAGTTTGGCGGTTGAACTGGCGAAGGAAACCGATATGACGCTGATCGGTTTTTTAAGAGATAAAAGATTTAATATTTATTCCGGGGAACAGCGGATTATATAATAAAACAGTATGTCAAAGAATCTCGGAGAGCTTGCCGGCAGAAAAGGAGTGAATCAAACGTTGTTTGAGGAACTCGGCATTGCTGCCAGGCAAACCGGAACTCCTTCTGTTGAAAGAATGGAGGAACTGGCAGAGGCTTTTATTTTCGGCAAGGCCAATGTGTATGGCGCTGCGAGTTTTTATGATTTCCTGAAACCTGAAAACCGGGGCAAGAATGTATATATCTGTAATGGCAGCGCCTGTATGACAGCAGGAACCCAGTCTGCACTAAAAGCAAAGCTGCTTCAGCATTACAGCGAAGAGGAAATTGGTGAAATGTGTTGTTTGGGCCGTTGCCATGAAAACAGATCATTTCATATCAATGGTCATACTTACTCGGGAGTTGCCATTGATTACATTCCTTCGCTGAAGAAAGAAGAAAAACCCATGTCCGATAAATACCATGTCGCTTCACACGGCACTCCGGTACTAACGGAACCTTTCCCTGGTATTGCAGCAGCCTATTCCGTGCTTTCTGATGTATTGCAAAAACCGGCTGATGATTTGTTGAATGAATTAAAAATTTCCGGACTGAGAGGAAGAGGCGGTGCTGGATTTCCTATCGCAATCAAACTGGAAGGATGTAAAAAAGAAACAAGCAAACAAAAATTTATTGTTTGCAATGCCGACGAAGGTGACCCCGGCGCATATAGTGACAGATATTTATTGGAACAACAACCGCATAGTGTTTTACTCGGAATGATGATCGCCGGGTATATAACCGGAGCTGATACAGGCGTTGTATATATAAGAGGAGAATATCCCGAAGCAATAACAATTACACAAAATGCAATTGATGAATTGCGTCAGCAGGGTTTGTTGGAAAAAAACGTTCTGAACTCCGGTTTTATTTTCAACTTTAAAGTGATCGGCGCACAGGGCGCATACATCTGTGGTGAGGAAACGGCATTACTTTCTTCCATTGAAGGACAGCGCCCGGAAGTGAGAGTTCGTCCGCCGTTCCCGGCGCAGCAAGGTTTGTTCAATAAACCAACGGTAGTGAATAATGTGGAGACCCTTGCCTGCATTCCCTGGGTCATAAAAAACGGGGGACAAAAATTTGCATCTATCGGTATTGGAAAATCAACCGGTACAAAGCTGATTTCATTAGATGGGCATTTTCAGAAGCCAGGAATTTATGAAGTGGATATGGGAACGCCTTTGTCAGTTGTTGTCAATGATTTAGGAGGAGGCTTCCGTACAAAGATAAAAGCCATGCATATCGGCGGGCCGCTGGGCGGACTGATTCCTGTTGAAAAAATAAATGATTTAACTATTGACTTTGAATCATTTTCGAAAAATGGTTTTTTGTTGGGACATGCTTCAGTTGTTTGTATTCCTGAAGATTTCCCTATAATAAAATACCTGGAACATCTTTTTGCATTTACAGCACATGAAAGTTGCGGCAAATGTTTCCCGTGCAGGATTGGCTCAACAAGAGGAGCGGAGATGCTGAAGAAAGCACAGCAGTCTGACTACAGGATTGACAGAACGCTGTTTAATGATTTGATAGAAACGCTGGAAATAGGTTCCCTTTGTGCATTGGGAGGCGGCTTACCATTGCCGGTTAAAAATGCACTGCAATATTTTGATACAGAGTTGTCGGATTATTTTAATAAATGATTCTTGCCAAGAAGGCACGAAGACACAAAGTCTTGAGAAATTAGCTTCGTGTTTCTTTGAGCCTTAGTGGCGAAAAAAATTGAAATAACTACTTAATCATCCTGACCATGGGTATAGTGTACAGAAAAGAAGATAAATATGCACAGGATAAAAAAAGCAATATTGCTTTATTTGGCTCCGGCAACAGAAATCCAAAGACCGCAGTTGCATATATTAATAACGAACCCTATGAAATAAAGGAAGGCGAAACTATTATTTCATTTATCAGAAGATATTTTGGAAAAGATGCGGTGCCCACTTTATGTGATGCGCCGAATCTTGAACCATTTGGTTCCTGCAGGGTTTGCAGTGTGGATGTTGCATTAAAAGAAAATGGCCCGGTTAAAACACAAGCTGCCTGTCACACACCTGTGATGGCAGGTTCATTTATTTATCCCGATTCAGAAAGAATACAAAAACTCCGCAAAAATATTGTTGAATTAGTATTAACTGATCATCCGCTGGACTGCCTTACCTGTGAAGTGAATAATAACTGTGAGCTGCAGGCCGTGGCAGCCAAAGTGGGAATACGGGATGTTCGCTATCCTTCCGGAAAAAATCATTTGGACAGAAAAAAAGACCTGAGTCATCCGTACATGACTTCGGATTTATCCAAATGCATCAATTGCTTCCGTTGTGTTAGGGCCTGTGATGAAGTGCAGGGACAGTTTGTACTCAGCATGGCAGGTCGGGGGTTTGACAGCCGTATCATCAAAGGCAGCGATGTGTCTTTTAAAGAAAGTGACTGTGTTAGCTGCGGTGCCTGTGCACAGGCCTGCCCTACATCGGCCATCAGCGATGTGTTTGAGTCGAAATCAATAGCATTTAATAAAAAAGTGCGAACCGTTTGCACTTATTGCGGTGTGGGATGCAATATTGATGTAGCTGTATCGGCAGGTAAAGTAAAATCCATTCAGGCTCCTTATGATGCAGAAGTAAATAGTGGTCACACCTGTTTAAAAGGCCGGTATGCATTTTCATTTTATAACCACCCTGACCGGATCACCAGCCCGCTGATCAAAAAAAACGATGCGTTTGTGCAGGTTACATGGGACGAAGCTTATGATTTTATTACGGGCAAACTCAATGAAATAAAAAGCAAATACGGGCCAGATGCCATTGCTGGTATTTCTTCTGCACGATGCACCAATGAAGAAAATTACCTGATGCAAAAATTGATCAGGGCGGTGATCGGCACGAATAATATTGACAGCTGTGCGAGGGTTTGTCATTCGCCAACAGCGATTGGCATGCAAAGAACTTTTGGTACCGGCGCAGCCACCAATTCCATCATTGACCTGGACTTTACAGACTGCATTCTTGTAATAGGCGCCAACCCGACTGATGCACACCCGGTGACCGGAGCCAAAATCAAACAGCAGGCAATAAAAGGGAAAACATTAATTGTCATTGACCCGAGAAAAACAGAACTGGCAAAATATGCGACATACCATTTGCAACTTCGCCCCGGCACCAATGTGGCGCTGCTCAATATGATTTTGTTTTATATCATCAAAGAAAATTTAGAAAACGAAGATTTTATTGCAACGAGAACGGAAGGCTTTGAAGAATTCAAAAAAGAAATACTTGGATTAAACATTGACGAATCAGAAAAAATAACTGGAGTGGACCGCAATCTTGTTCGTGCGGCAGCCATTGCTTATGCTTCTGTGCCCAATGCTATGTCATTTCATGGGCTGGGGGTTACAGAACATTCTTATGGCACCTATGCGGTAATGCTGATCGCTGACCTGGCAATGATTACCGGTCATATCGGCAGAAGAGGTGTGGGTGTAAATCCGCTTCGCGGGCAAAATAATGTGCAGGGCGCAGCCGATATGGGTTGCCAGCCCTACCAGGGTGCCGGCTACCTGGATATTACCAACCCGGAAATACAAAAAAAGTATGAAGCATTTTATGGAGTCCCGCTACCCGGACATGCAGGGTATAAAATTCCGGAGATGTATGAGGCGGCGCAGCAGGGAAAATTGAAAGCGCTCTGGATCATTGGCGAAGATGTGGCCCAGACCGACCCCAACACAAAATATGTAGTGGAAGCGCTGCGGCAACTTGATTTACTGGTTGTGCAGGAGCTGTTCATGACCGAAACAGCCAGGATGGCCACCGTCATTTTACCCGGCACATCTTTCTTGGAAAAAAACGGAACATTCACCAATGGTGAAAGAAGGATACAACGGGTACATAAAGTGGTAGAACCGGTTACGGGAACAAAATGTGACGGACAAATAATTGCGGACATCATGAACCGCATGGGGTATCAGCAGGCCGGTTATGACCCGGAGATTTTGCTGGAAGAAATTTCACAAATTGTTCCCTTCTTTTCCGGGGTAAAATGGGAAGAACTCGGCGATAACGGCAAACAGTGGCCGGTGAAACAAGACGGCAGCGATACGGAGATACTGCACACGGAAACATTTACAAGAGGAAAGGGCCAATTCTGGTTCAGGGAATTTATTGAATCGGAAGAAATAAAACAGCACGGCAAAGAATATCCATACATCATCACTACCAACCGGGAGCTGGAGCATTACAACAGTGGAGTGATGACCCGCCGTACCCGGAATGCAGATATCATTACGGAAGACCTGCTGCTGATCAGTGCAGAAGATGCACGCAAACATCAAATTGAGGACGGCGATATGGTTTGTGTGGAATCAGCGAGAGGCAAAGTGGACATCAAAGCCAAAATTTCCGATGAAGTAAAATCCGGAATACTCAGCAGCACTTTCCATTTCCCGGATATTATGCTTAATAATATCACCAGTAGCATCAGCGACACCGAGGCCATGTGCCCGGAATATAAAGTGGTAGCTTGCAGGATCAGGAAGAGTAAGGGGAAGTATAAATTAAATAAACAGGAGTAAGCAAAATTCTAATCCTGTTTTATTACTGTCTAATTGGTCCCGTTACTAATAATCATTACCGTTTTTGGCGAGTTGGTCGGATTAAGTGTAAAGGGCGACACACTTGCAATGGAATTTCCTGCACACATCGACCCGGCTGCTGTGGTAATATTAATATGATACGATCCGCTGTTATTCCTGATGATACACGTACGACCAAGATAAGAAAAAAGGAACCGCCATTTCTTGCTGAAAAGAAATTGACCTCCACCCTTTAAATCGGACCATTCAAAAGTAGAAAATCGGGCAATAATTCATTACTGAAAAGCCAATAATTGCTCATGAACGAACAAAATTTACCGAACAGCAAATTGTCTTTTCATTGACAGTAAACCCTGAATCCCGAGTCCTGAGAGACCTCCAGAACCGAAGGACTATTGATTCAGCCAGAAATCTCCTGATTGTATGTAGTGGAGCCAGGTTGGGTAATGACCAAGAATTGAACCCTGAGAAAGGATAATAACTGGCACGGTTCTGTTCAATAGATTATGCAGGCGAGGTGATGTTAGATGAGCAAATGTAAATTTCAAGATTACCCAATAAGAAACGCTAAAATAATGCTGTCTCTATTATTAAGAAATTCTTCTCCGTATTACACAAAAACTCTTTTGTGACTCATTTTAAGTGATGTAAAAGAACCGCATGTTCCCCGTTCCTGCATATGTATGGAACTCATATGTCAGATCCTCTCTCCGCCAAACACTTCCCTGTAAACTTTTAAACAGCCGCAAACTGCTTCAGATGGTGCTGGCAATGCTTGTACAGGCATTGCACATTTTCGGAAAAATCAAGCTCGCCAAAAACTGGGTGCAGGGTTTTTAAGGACTGATTGTCTTTAAACAATTCAAAAAAATGAATGATCTCCTGCTGCAGGTACCCGATAGCCGCCTGTACGGTATGTGTGCGCAGCGGCAACAACCCCTCTGGCAATGCCTGGCTTTTAGTGTTTTCCCGAAATGGCAGTTCACTCATTAAAAACTCCCGAAGAGCCGGCAGTTTTTCAGGAGGCGTCAGTAACTCTAAGCGAATGGAACCATTTGCAACCTTCCATACATCCGCAAGATGCTCCACCATATGGTGAAAAGTCATTTTTCCCCACCGTGGAATTGTTCCGGCCGGCACCCGTTGCAGCAACGGCACCAGTTGGGTGCGCAAAAAATTTTCTTTGTTCAGATGCATATCCGGAATCCTGTTCGTTTAATAGGTAATCAGCCATTTCTTTCCTGAATGGCCTGGCATATTGCTTCAAAAATCCTGTCAATACTTCCTTCTCCCTCTACTGTTTCCAGGATCCCCTGCTCCTGATAATACCCGGCCACAGGTGTAGTTTCTTTTTGATAAACTGAATATCTCTTACGGACCACTTCTTCGTTCGTATCATCGCTGCGCCCGGAGGTCTTTCCCCTGTTCAGCAGGCGTCTGACCAGTTCATCTTCCGAAACAACCAGCTCCACCACCACTCCTATAGAACTGCCTTTTTGCTGCATCAGAGTGCTGAGCGAACGGGCCTGGGCCACTGTGCGGGGAAACCCGTCGAACAAAAAACCCTTTGCATCATTATGCTTGTCAAAATAATTGCCCACCATACGGATCACCACATCATCGGGCACCAGCTGCCCTTTATCAATATAAAGCCTCGCTTCCATACCCAGCGCCGTGTGCCGGGAAATTTCATCACGCAGTAAATTGCCGGTGGACAGGTGTATCAACCCGTACTTTTCTGTAAGTCGCTCTGCCTGGGTGCCTTTTCCGCTTCCCGGTGGGCCAAATAGTATTACATTGAACATTTTATACCGTTCTTGGTTATGAACAAATATAACGTATGATTTGATTCCGTGCTGCCCCTGATCTGTGCAGGCGGAACTGAAATAATTATTTTATGCAAACCCGGATTTTTGTTTTTTTGGCTGCCCTGTTGTTTCAGCAATGCAGCTATTCCCAAAACAAACCGGCACTTCCGGCAAAAAAAAACCAGGCAGACAGTATGGAACAGTCAAGAAAGAACCCATATTACTCCCTTACAGATACGGAGAAACTGTCGTTGACAGACAGCGAATGGAAAAAAATTCTACCTGCAGATCAATACTATATTGCCCGTCAAAAGGGTACAGAAAGACCCTGGACCAGCCGGTTTGAAAAATGGTCTGCTGCCGGCACCTACTCCTGTGCTGCATGCGGAAACCAATTGTTCCTCAGCGATACAAAATTTGACAGTGGTTGCGGCTGGCCTAGTTTTTTTGAGCCGGTCAGAAAAACCAGCCTTGAATACAATCCCGACCACTCCCACGGCATGTCCCGCACCGAAGTGACCTGTGGCCGCTGCGGTGCACACCTCGGCCATGTGTTTGACGACGGCCCGCCGCCCACCGGCCTCCGGTATTGCATCAACGGCGTGATCCTCAGTTTTACCTCAGCCCGGCAAGACGAAAAAAAGAATTCAGAACAAAATAAGCAGTAACAAAAGCTTGTTTCCGGCCTCGCTGGGATTTTTTTTAAAAACTTTCCGTATTCCAATAAATTTACTTCCTCAAAAAGAGAGTGAATATGAGAAGTTTCCGGAAATGTATTTTTTCAGCAGGACTGATGTTGCTGGCTTTGCCGCTGTTGTTTGCCCAAATCAACCCGGCACAGGTAATGCCGGTGGACCCCAAAGTAAAAATCGGGCGGCTCAGCAACGGGCTGACCTATTACATACGCCACAATGCTAAACCAGAACAACGGGCAGAGCTGCGCCTTGTAGTGAACGCCGGTTCGGTTTTGGAAGATGAGGACCAACTGGGGCTGGCCCATTTCATGGAGCACATGAATTTCAACGGCACAAAACGGTTTCCTAAAAACGAACTGGTCAACTACCTGCAGAGCATTGGTGTTGAATTTGGCGCCGACTTAAATGCCTATACCAGTTTTGATGAAACCATTTACATATTACCGGTGCCGGTTGATAAGCCAGGGTTGCTGGAAAAAGGGCTGCAGATACTGGAAGACTGGGCTCATAATGCCTCACTCGATTCCCTGGAAATAGAAAAAGAAAGAGGTGTGGTGATTGAAGAGTGGAGGCTCAGCCGCGGTGCAGATGAGCGAATGATGAAGCAAACCCTGCCTGTGCAGTACATGGGATCAAAATACGCCAGCCGCCTGCCCATTGGCTCGCTGGAGTCGCTGCAACATTTTTCACATGATGCCCTGAAAAGATTTTACAAAGACTGGTATCGCCCCGACCTGCAGGCAATTATTGTAGTTGGGGATATTGACATCAACGATATTGAACAAAAAATAAAAGAGACATTCAGCGATATACCTGCGCCGCTATCGCCCCGGAAAAGAGAGATCTTCCCCGTACCCGATCACGAAGAATCTCTTTCGGTAGTGGCAAAAGATAAAGAAACCGCTTTCCCATCGGTGCAGGTGATGTACAAGAAAGAGGTACTGCCGCAAACCAGCATCGCAGATTACTGCCGCTACATTCATACCAACCTTTTTACAGGTATGCTCAACACCCGGTTCCGCGAAATGACCGTTAGCGTCAACCCTCCCTTTGTTTCTGCCGGATCATTCTTCGGCAACAGCTATGCCCGCAGTAAAGATGCATACCAGCTGTATGCCAGCAGCAGCGACACCGGCATGGCACGCACCCTTGCAGCGTTGCTGAAAGAAAACAGGAGGGTGCTGCTGCATGGGTTTACCATGTCCGAACTGGAACTTCAGAAAAAACAATTACTGAGTTTTTACGAAAACACTTTTAAAGAACGGGAAAAAGAAGAATCATACCGCTATGCCGATGAATACATCAATAATTTTCTGTTGCAGGAACCCATCCCGGGTATTGAATGGGAATACGATTTTGTGAAGCAATACCTTACTGCCGTAACACTGGACGACATCAACCGGCTTGCCAAATCATGGATTACGGAAGCCAACCGTGTGGTTACACTGAATGCCCCGGAAAAACAAGATGTGAACATCCCTTCGGCTGAAATGTTGCAAAGTATCTTGCTGGAATCAGACCGGGCAGTGGTACAGCCATACCAGGAAAAAATAATGATCCGGTCACTGATGGACAGCTCTGCGGTACAAGCCGGAAAAATTGCCGCACAACACAGCAATGAAAAACTTGGCACTGTTACCTACCGGTTATCCAACGGTGCACTCGTTATTGTAAAACCCACAGCTTTTAAAAATGATGAAATTCTTTTCCGGGCATTCAGCAAGGGTGGCCACTCGCTGGTACCCGATGAAGAATATTATTCGGCCAGCTATGCCGCCTCTATCATCGCTCAAAGCGGACTCGGAGGCCACTCGTTCAACGAACTCAGCAATTTTTTGAAAGGAAAAAACACCAGGCTGAGTCCGGGTATCGGCGCTTATAGCGAAAGCCTGAGCGGAAGCACTGCGCCTGCAGAACTGGAAACCCTTTTGCAAATGGCTCATCTGTACTTCACGAACCCCGGAAAAGATGAAGAGGCTTTTCAATCGTTCAAAACCAGGCAAAAACAATTTTACAGCAATGCTTCTGCCAACCCACAGATTTATTTTAATGCCGAAGTACAAAAATTGCTGACCCAAAATCATAAACGCGGTGGCGGACTGCCTCTTCCCGAACATTTTGATCAGATCAACCTGGAGCACAGCTGGAAATTTTTCCGGGAACGGTTTTCAAATGCCGCCGATTTTACTTTCCTGATCGTGGGTGCAGTAGATGAAGAAAAGCTGAGGCCACTGCTGGAAAAATATCTGGCCAGCCTGCCCGGGCATCCGAAAAAAGAAAAATACAAGGATCTGGGCATCCGCCCGCCTCTGAAGATGATTGATACCAGCTTTTACCGTGGAGCCGATCCGAAGAGCGCCGTGAATTTTATTTTTGTATCAGCACCCGGAGTGTACAACCCGTCAGATCACTATGCTTTGCGCAGCCTGGGAGAAATCATGGACATCCGGCTGATTGAAAACCTTCGGGAAGAAAAAGGCGGAGTATATGGCGCAGGTGCTTATGGCACCATGTACCGGGTACCTTATGCGTATTCAAGTTTTTCCATGTCATTTCCCTGTGCCCCCGAAAACACCGATACCCTGAGCAAAGCTGCACTGAATGAACTGAAACAGATTATTCAAAACGGAGTAAAGCCGGCTGACCTGGAAAAAATCAAAGAACAGCAAAAAAGAAAACTGGAAGTGGACCTGAAAGAAAATAATTTCTGGCTCAACAGCCTCTTTGAAGCCTACTATTACGGCGAAAAACCGGAAACAATCCTGGAAAAGGAAAAACAAATTGAAAAGCTGACGTCCAGACAAATTCAGGATGCAGCCAAAAAATATATTAACACCCGCCGTTTTATACGGGTAGTTTTACAACCGGAAAAAGAAGGATCAAAAAAACCATTTTAAAATTCCGGCAAGCTGCTAGCGCCATCTTAGCTCAGCTGGCCAGAGCGGTTGATTCGTAATCAACAGGTCGTGGGTTCGATTCCCATAGATGGCTCAAAATTTATTTTTATGATGAAGCTAAATGCGGGTGCCTGGATTGGAATCATTGGGGGCGCTATTGGTCTTGCTGCCGGAATGATTGCAGTGATTGCTACTGCTGGTAAAGAAGCTCCGTTCATTGCCATCGGCATTCTGGCAATGGTTGCCCTATTCTTTTTTGTTTTTTACCGACTGTTCTTTAAACCCATGCTGCTTGTAAAAAGACTGCAGGCAAAAGGTATTCCGGCACGGGCAATTATTATTGCTGTAAAAGACAGCGGCGTGACCATTAATAATAATATCCAGGTAAAACTGGTACTGGAACTCAAAAATACTTTTGGCCAAAAATACCAGGCCGAAACAAGGGTATTGGTATCAAGAATCAATCCCGGAAGGTACCAGCCGGGTATGGAGGTTCCTGTAAAAGTGGATCCAAAAAATGATAAACTTGTGGCACTTGATTTTAGTCAACAGCAATCTGCTGCTACAACCGCTTTCGGACCCACACAAGACGCTTCCGCTCTGAAAGCAGAACTGGAGGCCCTACAAAAGGAACAGGAACAGATACGATTATCAGGAAAACCAGCCCGTGCTATTATCAAAAAATATACCTGGCTGGGGGCCTATGTAAATGGAAATAACCCCTATGCTGAACTAGAAATGGAAGTGCTGCCGGAACACTCCTCTTCATTCAGCGGTAAAACAAAAGCTGTAATTTCTGAAACCTCAGTTTCCAAATATCAGCCCGGCTGCGAAATATTCGTAAAATACGATCTGTACGATAACTCAAAAATCAGCGTAGATCATTCCTGACCTCAAATGCCCCGCCACAGAAATTTGACAAGCCGCTCAGGGTTTACCCATAGCCCGGCCCGGAACCTGCTGTAAAGTACAATGCCTTTCTTTTTCGGACACCTTCATTTACTTACTTTTGTTAAAAGGGAAAAATTATGAAATTGTCTCAGTTGTCTGAAACATTGATCGGCTCTGAAATTGTAAAACTGGGCGGAGAAATCCGCGAAAAAATAAGACAGGGCGCAAAGATCTACAACTTTACAGTCGGCGATTTTGACCCTTCTGTATTTCCCATACCGGCAGAGCTGGAACAGGAAATCATTGATGCCTATCGGAATCACTTTACCAATTATCCTGCGGCTGAAGGAAATCTTGATCTGCGTGAAGCCATTCATTCTTTTATGAAAGAAGAAGAAGGGCTTGACTACGGAACTTCAGAAATACTTGTGGCTTCCGGTGGCCGCCCGTTGATTTATGCCAGTTTTCGTGCGGTATGCGATAAGAGCGATAAAATCATCTATGCTGTTCCCAGCTGGAACAACAACCACTACACACATTTTGTAGAAGGCAGTCATATTGTAATTCATGCCAAAGCAGAGAACAATTTTATGCCATCTGCCAGCGACATTCGTCCGCACATACAGGAAGCCACCCTGATTTCTCTCTGTTCTCCGCAAAATCCTACCGGTACCACCTTCCGAAAAGAAGAGCTGGAGGCTATTTGTGATCTGGTTCTGGAAGAAAACAGCAGAAGGGGAGATGCTGAAAAAAAACTGTATGTGATGTACGACCAGATGTACTGGCACCTGACGTATGGAGGCATCCGGCATGAAAACCCTGTATCGCTACGCCCTGCTATGCGGCCCTACACAATTTTTATTGATGCCATCAGCAAAGTTTTTGCAGCCACCGGTGTGCGGGTTGGCTGGAGCATGGGGCCTGCTGATGTCATCAGTAAAATGAAAGCCATCCTGACTCATGTGGGTGCATGGGCGCCTATGGCCGAACAAAAGGCATTGGCCCGTTATCTTACAAAAAAAGATTCCATTCACAGATTCCTGTCTGTGTTTAGAAAAGAAATTGAAGAGCGGCTGCAGCGTATTTATGAGGGCCTGAAGCAAATGAAAAACGATGGTTTGCCTGTTGATGCCATTGCCCCGGAGGCCGCTATCTACCTTACCATTAAAATTGATGCATCGGGCAAAAAAACGCCGGAAGGAAAAACCCTGGAATCACAAAGCGATGTGACTGCCTATGTGCTGAACCAAGCCGGTATTGCCGTGGTGCCATTCTATGCGTTTGGCACAGAACGCCAATCGCCCTGGTACCGCCTGAGTGTTGGCACCTGCAAAAAGGAAGAAATCAACGAAATGCTGAGAAATTTAAAAGGAGCCCTGGAACAACTCCACTGAAGCCGGCTGGCTGCTTTGCCGTTAATAGCCTGACATACCTTTATGGCTGGGGCAGCCACAATTTTTACCGCCTTTGCCCGTACCGGAATAATAATTCTTGTTGCAGGCAGTAAATGCAAATACAATAATCAGAGCTAGTGCTATTTTCAAGGTTGCTTTCATCATCAGGAATGACTAAATTAAAACTATTTTACGGAATGTTTAGTATGTGACCTGTCCGAATGCTGAAAAAATTAACATGGATCATCCGGAATATGTAAAAAATACAGGAAAAATCCCGTCGCAACCTGTTACCGGGCAAAAAAACCCTGCACGCATATTAGTGGCCCCGCTGGACTGGGGGCTGGGGCATACCAGCCGCTGTATTCCGCTGATCAGGGAACTGCTCGCCCGCCAGGCAGAAGTGTGGCTGGCAGGAGACGAGGTTCAAAAAAACCTCCTGCTCGATGAGTTTCCCGGTCTTCCCTTCTTGCCGCTCGAAGGTTATAACATCCGGTATGCAGGTGCCGGAAGAAATATGACCTGGAAAATGATCCGTCAGATTCCGAAGATAAATAAAGCCATCCGCCGGGAAAATGAATGGCTGAAAAATGCCGTAACATCTTACCACCTGAACGCAGTCATCAGCGATAACCGCTATGGTCTGTTTCATGCTTCACTGCATACTGTCTTTATTACGCACCAGCTTGCCATTAAAAGCCCGATGGGCGCATGGTCTGAAAAGCTGCTGCAAAAAAGAAACTACAACTTCATCAACCGGTTTTCTGAATGCTGGATTCCTGATCAGGAACAGGAGCCTTCACTCGCCGGCAGCTTATCACATCCGTTCCGTAAACCTGTAGTACCGGTAAAGTATATCGGCCCGCTTTCCCGTTTAACTCCTGGCGAAGTTCCTGTTAAAAAAAACCATCTGCTGGTTCTTCTGTCCGGACCTGAACCACAACGCAGCATCCTGGAAGAAAAAATTCTGCAGGATATTAGCAGGTACCCCTATACAGCCACGGTGGTACGTGGCTTGCCTGGGCATATGCAATTGATTCCATCCTCCAACAGCATTCAGTTGTACAACCATCTGCCGGCAGCCAGATTGAACTGGGAAATGCTGGAGGCTGAATACGTCATCTGCCGTAGTGGTTACAGCTCACTCATGGATGCCATGTTGTTGCACAAAAAATGTATCCTGATCCCCACTCCCGGGCAAACCGAGCAAGAGTACCTGGCAGATTTATTTTACCGGCAGCAGTGGGCTTACCCCTGCACGCAGGCAGATTTTTCGCTGATGAATGCATTGACCGGAGCCGCACAATTTTCATATCGTTTCCCGCTATTGCCGGCACAGAACCCATTGGCCGATGCCATAAATCATTTGCTGCACTGCCTGCAATAAGACAGGCAGTGCTATTTTTGAAATGAAAAAAGACTTTCTGAAAACAGGTACCAGGGCCCATATCGCCGTTTTATTAACCAATCTTTTTTTTGGTGCCAATTTTAGCTTTGTCAAGCTGACTTCTCCTTCGTGGGTTGGGCCTTATGGACTTAATATTTTCCGGGTGGGCTTCAGCCTGATTCTGTTCTGGCTTTTGTGGCTTCCGGCCCGAAACCTGATCCGGATGAAGAAAGAGCACCTGCTCCGCTTCCTGCTCTGCGGCTTGTTTGGTGTGGCCATCAACCAGATGCTGTTTATCAAAGGTCTTACCATGACCTCCACCATTCATGCCTCGCTGCTCATTCTGAGTACACCATTACTGATAACTGTTTTTGCATTCTGGATGCTGAAGGAAAAAATGGCTGGCCTGAAAACACTGGGCTTACTGCTTGGCATTGGCGGCGCTGTACTACTGGTGCTTGCAAAAAAAACAGAAGGCGTTTCTTCCTGGGCGGGCGACCTGCTCATTCTGCTGAATGCACTGTCCTATACATTTTATTTTATCCTGGTCAAGCCACTGATGGCATCTTACTCACCCCTCGTTGTAGTGCGCTGGGTTTTTACATTTGGGTTTTTGATGATTCTTCCTTTTGGCTGGCAACAGGCAGCATCTGTAAACTGGCATAGCCTTGATGCCAACGGTTTTCTACTCCTGTTTTGCATCGTATTCTGCGGCACTTTTCTTGCGTATACCCTGAATGTTTTTGGCATCAAACACCTGGGTGCATCCGTAGCCGGTTACTATATTTACGCCCAACCGGTTTTTGCAGCTACTATTGCTGCCTTTTTGCTGGACGAACGGTTTACGACAGATAAATTTCTGGCCGCAGTGCTGATCATGTCAGGTGTGTACCTGGTGAGCCGCAAACAAAGCAGTGCTGAAAAATAATTTTTATTTCAGCGTTGATTTGGGATAATCAAAAAAGAGGAATTCTTTTTTTGCCTCTGCAAAATCTTTCCAGGAACTGCAGGCAGCCTGTACTGCAAAAACACCGCAAGTCGGAATATTGTCTACCCGTGCTGTTGTCAGCATATTTGCAAAGTCTGTGATCCCGTTGTTGTGAGAAAACAATGCGATGCTGTTATCATCGTCATTCATTTCTGCAATGACTGAAAAAAAGTCATTGGGAGTTGCCAGATACAAGTCATCATGAAACAGCAGCTTTTTTTTCCCGCTTCCGTATTCTTTTAAAAAAGCCTGCGCAGTTTTTACGGCTCTTTTAGCAGGGCTTGATACAAACAGGCCGATGCTGATTTTTTTTTCCAGCAGGCGACGGGCCATAGCAGGTGCATCAATTTTGCCTCGTTCGTTCAGTGGCCTGTCCTGATCATCGAGGAGGGGATTGCCCCAATCGCTTTTGGCATGCCGTACCAGGATCAGTGTTTTCAAAACAGAAAATTTGGCTCATGAAATAAAAAAGACCATTCAAAAGTACTGCATTTAATACAGGCTGCAGGTTTAGTAGCCTCTTTGGTTTTTCCCTTCCATATAGTTGATAAATGCAGTATTGGCTACTTTGTTTCCTCCGGCTGTAGGGTAATTGCCTGTAAAATACCAGTCGCCCAGGTTATTGGGGCATGATTGGTGCAGGTTTTCAATGGTTTGGTAGATTACTTCAACCGGGATGGGCAGGCCGGGTGGTGTGATGAGCTGTGCAATTTTTTCGGTAATTTCTTCAATGTGAAAAAGCTTGTAGATTCTTTGTACAAGATTTTCGGTGTGCAGCATGTTTTTACGCTTCAGCTCCAGGCATTCTTCATATACTTCGCGAAGAAACGCTTCATTCTTTCGCTCCTGTATCAACTCCACCGCAGCCTGGAATGCTACAAAATCGCCCATCTTACTCATGTCGATCCCGTAGCAATCCGGGTATCGGATTTGTGGTGAAGATGAAACAATAATTATTTTTTTTGGCTCCAGCCTCGACAGCATGCGAATGATGCTTTCCTTCAGTGTGGTTCCCCGCACAATGGAATCATCAATAACAACCAGTGTGTCGGTATTTTTTTGCACGGTGCCATAGGTAATATCGTACACATGCTGCACCATACCGCTCCGGCTGGAGTCTTCGGTGATGAAGGTGCGCATCTTGACATCTTTGATAGCAATTTTTTCCACCCTGATGCGGCGGGTAATCATTTCAGCCAGTTTGTCCGGCTGAATATCGCTGCCCCAGTTCAGAATGCGTTCGATCTTGATTTTATTCAGGTAGTCTTCCATTCCCTTCAGCAGGCCGTAAAAAGCAGTTTCGGCTGTATTGGGGATAAATGAAAAAATGGTGTGCTTCAGGTCGTTTTGAATGGCATTCAGTACCTGAGTGCTCAGGTTGTAGCCAAGTGCAATACGCTCCCGGTATATTTTTTCATCGCTGCCTCTTGAGAAATAAATGCGTTCAAAGCTGCAGGCTTTTCTTTCCTGCGGCGGAAGGATCTGTGCCGTATCTATTGTACCGTTTTCATCTACAATCAATGCCTGTCCCGGCATCAGTTCCTGCACTTCATTTTCGCCCACATGAAATGCGGTGCGAATGGCAGCCCGTTCAGATGCGGCCACTACCACTTCATCATTGATGTAATAATAGGAGGGCCGAATGCCATGGGCATCCCGGAACACAAACCCGGTTCCGCTGCCGGTAATTCCACCCACATGAAAGCCGCCATCCACATGTTTCAGAGTTTTTTGCAGCACATTTTTAATATTCAATTTTTGCGGGTTCGCATCATCTTCCTTGCACAGAAAAGTGTGCATCAGTTCCATCAGGGCTGCCAGGTCGCTGAAGCGGACGGAGTCCTGTGGTTCTTTTCCTATAAGAGCATACAGATCGCCTGGGTTTACAATATTGAAATTTCCGGCAAGTGCCAGGTTGCGGGCCGGAATTGTGTTGCGGGTAATAAAGGGATGGCAATACTCCAGTTTGTTTTTACCCTGTGTGCCATAGCGCAAATGCCCCAACATCAGTTCGCCCAGGAAGGCCAGGTGTCCTTTCATCAGGCCGGGATGGTTTTTAATACCGGGATGATATTTTTCCAGCTCCTCCATTTCGTGGCCGATGCGCTGAAAGATGTCAGCAATTGCAAGCGGAACATTGCTGCGCAGCCGCTGCATGAAAGGATAACCGGGTTCTACATTCAGTTTCACGGTAGCCAGGCCTGCGCCATCCTGCCCGCGGTTATGCTGTTTTTCCATGAGCAGGTACAGCTTATTCAGCCCCCACAACACTGTTCCGTACTGTTGCTGGTAATATGAGAAGGGTTTCCTTAAACGGATGAATGCAAGGCCGCATTCATGCTTGACCGGGTCGCTCATGGAGGGGTAAAGGTAAGCGATACAATTTTTTATTCTAATAATTTGACGGTGATCCGAATTGAGATACCGGAACAGAAACCGTAATGGTACATCCTTTTCCGGGGGCAGCATGAATACTCACTTTCCCGCCAAAGAGACTGGCCCGGTTGCTGATATTGCTGAGTCCAAGTCCTTTTTTTGTAGTCAATGGATCAAAACCTTTGCCGTTATCAGCGACACTGAATACAAGATTTTCTGCATCTGATTGCAGGCAGATTGTTATAGCACCTGCCTGTGCATGCCGGATGATATTGCTGATCTGCTCCTGGATGATGCGAAACACCATCAGTTTTATGTTAGCCGGAATCGCCGATTCATCAAATTGCCGGTGCTGAAACCTTACTTCGTACGAGTGGGTTCGGGCAAGCCCGTCACAAAGATCCTGTATGGATTCTGTAAGGCCCAGATCGCCCAGCGTAGAAGGTACAAGCGACTGGGAGAGGCGGCGTATTTCATCTACTATATCTGTAAGGTTTTTATGAGCCAGCCTGATCATTTCTCTGAGCTCTCCTTCTGATTTTTCGGATGCCACTTCCAGGTAAAGGCGGGCAGTGGTCAGGTGCTGGTTGATATTATCGTGCAGTTCCTTGCCAATTTCCTGTCTTTCTTTTTCCTGCCCGTCAATGGTGGCTTGTGTAATTAGTTTTTGCCTTGTCACTTCCTGCTCCAGTAGTTGCTGTGCCAGTTTTCTCTGCTCCGTCACATCGGCAAAAGTGCAGATTACATGCAGCACTTCGTTATGTTCGTCCATGGTGGGTTCGGCATTGAGCAGCAACCACAGTGGTTCGGTGAAGCCTGGCCGCAGAATGCCGGCAATCACATCACGTACCGGTTTTTTTAGCCGCATTGCCATTGTGGATGGCAGTTCTTCACGCTGCAGTGGCGTTCCGTCTTCCTGTATCATGTTCCACTCATGATCATACAGTGTTCTGCCCTTTATTTGCTCTTCTGTAAGACCCAGCATGGTAAGCGCCGCCCGGTTGAATAGTAATACTTCCGATTTTTCATTTTGCATGATAATTCCCAGGCTGATATTCTGAATGAGATTGCGAAACCGGCTTTCACTTTCTTTCAGATGATCTTCCATTTCCTTTCGTACTGTGTCGTCTGAGAAATAAATCACCAAGGAATGAAGTACGGAATCATGCAGCAAGTTATGTCCCCGCACTTTACACCAAACCCATCCCCTGCTGGCATGGCGCAGGCGGATGACCAGTAACTTCAGTGTCTTCATCCCCCTGACCTCATCGAGAAAAGCTTTGCGTGACAGCGGGATATCATCGGGATGAATAAAATCAAAAATTTGTTTGCCCAGTAAATCTTCTTCCCTGTATCCGGATACAGCAGGAGCCGATGCACCGCAATACCTGATTTTTCCCTGTTCATCGGTGAGCAGGATGCCATCCAGTGAATTAGCCGTAAGGCTTCGGTAAAATAGTTCACTTTGCAAAATTTGTTTTTCTACTGCCTTACGCTCCGTAATGTCTTTTCCAACTCCTAACAAGCCGATGGCTTCATTGCGATTATCATACAGGAGTGAAAAAGTTTGCAGCAGGTATTTTTTCTCCCGGTCTGATCCTGTGATAGAAATTTCACCATGCCATATTCCGTTTTTGATTACCAGGTCTACAACCTGCTCCATCGTGTAAGGGTAAGCATCTATTTTCAGTACCTCGCCCAAAAAATGCCCAACCGCATCATTTTCTGAAATGCCGGTGATATTTTCAGCTACTTTGTTCCAGGAACTGATCACCCGGTCAAATCCGGTGGTAAGAATGACGTCTGAAACACTGTTCAGAATGATCGCCTGCCTTTGTAACTGCCTCACACTGGCTGCCAGGTCTTCTTCTGCTTTCAGGTGCAGCGTATTGTCCGCAAAATAAATAATGACTTTTTTAACAAAAGGATTGCTAAGCATATTATGCCCCCGAACCAGGCACCATACGTAATGACCCTGTTTATGCTTCAGCCGAATATTGATATGTGCAGTTTCCGGAACGTAATTGATTTCGTTAGCAAAAGATTTTATTGCCAGCTCTTCATCTTCTGCATGCACATAGGTAAACATCTGTCTCTGCATCAAATCATCGGGTGTATAACCCAGAATCCGGGTTACGGAAGGCGATACAAACTGAACGATCCCTTTTTCATCTGTAAGCAAAATACCATCCAGTGATTCTGAAATCATGTTTCTGTAAAATACTTCACTGTTCAGCAGACGTTGTTCCGCCTGTTTTTTTTCTGTGATATCCTTTCCAACAGTTACGTATCCCCGAAGCCTGCCATTCTTGCAGAATATGCGGGAAACAGAATTCAGTAAAGTCATTTTATTTCCCCACCGATTAGTGACAGCAACCTCGCCTTGCCATTCGCCTTTTTGTCTGAGTGTGTCTATGAATTCTTCGTAGGTGCAGTTAGTGAATTCATATTTTAATACCTGCCCGGCCTGCTTTCCCATCATCTCCTGGGCTGTCCAGCCAAGAGCTTTTTCAGCAGCTTTGTTCCAGGACACAATATTTCTATCTGTATCCTGCGACAGGATAATATCCGATACATTTTCCACCAGCATTGCAAGTTGTCTCATGTTTTCTTCTGCCTGCCGCAGGGGTGTAATATCGACCTGTATGCCCCGAACTCTTCTGACAATCCCATTTTCAATAATTCCTTCCATATTGTTCAGGAAATAACGGGTATCGCCATAGCGATTAAACTCCCTGGTTTCAACCAGTGTAGAGCGTAACCCGTTTTTAATAAACCGAAGCAGGTTATTGACCCTTGACTGATCCGAAAAATCTATCAGTTGGGTCAGGCGGGCACCAACCAGCCGGCGTACATCTTCAAATCCATACATGGCCGCCAGTGCATCATTGCATTCGGACATGTAAGAATGATTTTTGAAATGTTCCAGAATTTCATCAGGCGGGGCGCTAATGGTAATGGGTTTTTCCATTTCAAAAACCCAAATCCCTTCCAGGTTCTCGTCATAAATTTTAAGCTCTGACACAGTTTTTGAGTCTCTTTCTTTTTCCTGGCTTGCTGCATACCCTACTGCCTGTACGCAATTCAACTTCTTTTCACCATATGAGCAGGGCAAAAACTCCCATTGTACCGGAATGGTTTTGTTTTCTGTTGTGATGAGAGACAATTCGGCCAGCTTTATTTCCCCTTTCAGGCAGGCATGGAATACACGCTGAAACGCCTGCTGATCTGCAAAAAACGAATGGCCTGCGCTACCAGTACATATTTTCCCGGTTTGAGCCTGAAACAGCTCATTGGCATATACGCAAGCGCCTGTTTCGTCCAGGATGAAACTGAAAAACCGGCGGGATTGGCCGAGAGTATCAGGCGGAACCTGTTGTTTTACTAGTGGCATTCTTCAGAGTCATTATAGGCGCAAACCTGGCGATGTGTAAAAATAGTTAATAGCAAGCTGACATTATAGTCCCGTTACATGATATGGGTCAAAAAAAAAGCCAGAAAAATTCGGCTTTTAAGCAAATACTTCTATGAATGATCAGAATGACTTCTTATCTGTTGCAAATTTTTTGAGCAGTGGGCATCCTGCTTCAATCGCTTCATCAATCATCACATAATAGGCGGGCATTTTATCTCTGAGCCATTTTTCCAGCACTTTATTCTTTTTTTCATCCAGGGCATATTGTGCTATTTTGCTGTAATCATCCTGCATGTTCATGCGGTGAGGTTCGGAGCGGGATTTGAGCTGAACGATACGGACTCCTTTTTTGCCTTGCTCTGCCTCAAAGGAAACCGGTTGGGAAATTTCACCCACTTTCAATTTTTCCAGTAACAGAACGGTTTCTTTATCCAGCTGGTCAATCGTGACATAAGTGGATCCATCACGGCCGGTGATGCAAGGGCCTGAAAATTTTGCGGCTTCATCATCGCTGTAGCGGGCAGCTGCGGCATTGAAGCTTATTTCATTTGCGATGATTTTTCTACGCACAGAATCCAGTTTTACTTTGCCTTGCTTTATTTCTGCATCGGTAACAGGTGGTATGCGCAGAATGTGACGCACAACGGCATCATCGCCGTTTCGCTGTACCAGCTGAATCAGGTGATACCCGAATTTAGATTTTACAGGCGCCGATATTTCCCCTTCCTTTAGCCGGAATGCTGTGGATAAAAATACGGGGTCCCATGTTTTTTCATTCCGGTTGATCTGGTATTGCCCGCAACGATCTTTACTCCCGGGATCTTCAGATACCTGCCGGGCAAGGGCACAGAAATCAGCCGTTTTATTTTCCAGTTGCTTTTTGTAATTATTCATTTCACCCATGATGTACTGTTCAATTTCACGGGCTGCCTTTGGAAATACAACGATCTGGCATATTTCTAATTCGGACTCATAAAAAGGTAAACTGTCTTTGGGTATTTTGTCAAAAAAAGCCTTGACTTCAACCGGGGTGATGCGTACCGTTTCCACAATTTTTCTTTGCATAGCAGCGGCAAGCTTTTGTTCCCTGATGCTCTCCCTTGTGTCATCTTTGAGCTGGTACACGGTTTTTCCGGCTACTTCTTCCAGGGTTTCCTGGCTGCCAAACTGGTTGATGTAATATCGGATGCGCTGATCCAGATCGGCTTCTACTTCTTCTTCAGATACAGGAATTGAATCCTTTTCGGCCTGCAGCATCATCACTTTGGAAACAACTGCCTGCTCCATCAGCAGACAAAAGCCGTTTTCAGGAACCTCATTACCCTGCCGTTGAATGTCGGCAAGTGAATTTTGAATGTCAGAGTAAAGAATGATCCGGTCGCCTACAATAGCAGCAATTTTATCGGCCACTACTTTTTGGGGCTGGGCATGCAGAGCCGGCAAGACCATGGAAAAAAACAAAATAAAGACTGCAATTTTATTCAGACAACGCATAGCTTCAAAAGTACTTTTCACAGGTGAAAGAGATGAAAATCCCTGATATCTTAACAAAAGTTTTGTGTACAAGCAGTCCCGGTTCCTGTTTACAGCGTTCTTTTCACTTCTTCTTCTTCATAAGCCTCCACAATGTCGCCCACTTTTATGTCGCTGTAATTTTTTACAGTAAGGCCGCACTCCATACCCGAAGTCACTTCTTTTACATCGTCCTTAAACCGCTTGAGCGAACCTAATTCGGCCACGGCGCCATCACCAGTCGGGTACACAACAATACCATCCCGGATCAGGCGTATTTTGGAATCCCTTTTGATTTTTCCATCCATGACGTAACAACCGGCCACAGTGGTTTTATCAAATTTGAACACCTCTCTGATTTCTACATTGGCCACAATTTTTTCCTGCACCTTAGGTTCCAGCATACCTTCCATGGCACTCTTCACTTCATCAATTGCCTTATAGATGACGGAATACATTTTTATTTCTATTCCGGCATTTTCTGCCAGGCGTGACGCCTGCAATGAGGGGCGTACATTGAATGCAAGAACGATAGCATCTGATGCTTCGGCCAGCACGATATCACTTTCATTGATCTGACCCACTCCTTTATGAATGACCGATACCAGAATTTCCTGGGTCGAAAGCTTTTGTAACGAGTCACTCAGCGCTTCGACCGATCCATCCACATCTCCTTTGATGATAACTTTCAGTTCCTTAAAGCTTCCCAATGCCAGGCGGCGCCCTATTTCATCGAGTGTAATATGCTTGCGGGTGCGGATACCCTGTTCTCTAAGTATCTGCGCACGGCGATAAGCAATTTCCTTTGCTTCTGATTCATCTTCGTAGACCTTAAACTTTTCACCTGCCTGTGGCGCTCCGTTCAGGCCCAGCACCAGTGCAGGCGAAGATGGACCTGCTTTGTCAATTTTATTATTCCGTTCGTTGAACATGGCTTTTACCCGCCCGAAATACTGACCGCTCACGATCAGGTCGCCGGGATTGAGGGTTCCGTTTTCAACCAGCAGCGTGGCTACATAGCCACGTCCTTTATCCAGTGATGCTTCAATGATGGTACCTGCAGCTTCCCGGTCGGGATTTGCTTTCAGGTCAAGCATTTCTGCCTCCAGCAGAATTTTTTCAAGCAGCTTGTCCACGTTGAGGCCTTTCTTGGCCGATATTTCCTGGTTCTGATATTTGCCGCCCCACTCTTCAACAAGCAGGTTCATTTGAGATAGCTGCTCATAGATTTTTTGAGAATTGGCGCCTTCCTTATCAATCTTATTGACAGCAAAAATCATCGGCACACCGGCAGCCTGTGCGTGGCTGATGGCTTCTCTTGTCTGTGGCATCACAGCATCATCGGCAGCAATCACGATTACCGCAATGTCGGTTACTTTGGCACCCCTTGCCCGCATGGCTGTAAAGGCTTCGTGACCCGGCGTGTCGAGGAATGTAATTTCTTTTCCACCGGCCAGTTCAACCTGGTACGCACCTATGTGCTGGGTGATGCCTCCTGCTTCGCCTGCCACCACGTTTGCATTTCGTATGTAATCCAGCAGTGAGGTTTTACCATGATCCACGTGGCCCATGATGGTCACAATGGGGGAGCGGGGCTGCAGTTCATCATCTTCATCTTCCTCCGCATCATCTTCCATTTCCATTTGCTTTTCCATATCAATAAACTCTACCGAATATCCAAATTCACTGGCGACGAGTTCTATGACCTCAGCATCAAGCCTCTGATTGATAGAAACCATGATGCCAAGGCTCATACACTTACTGATGACATCGGCAAAGTTGACATCCATAAGGCTGGCCAGTTCACTTACACTGATAAATTCAGTGACCTGCAGTTTATTATCATCAGTCACCTCGCCATGGGCTTCTGCCATTTCCTGTCTTTTCTCCCTGCGCAGTCTAGCTTTCAGGCTCTTGCCCCTGCCCCCGGCTCCTGCCAGCTTGGCCTGAGTCTCCCGAATTTTATCCTGTATTTCTTTTTCGTCAATCAGCTTATCATCTCTTTTCCCTTTCAGATCACGGCGCCCGCCCCTGCCCCTGTTGTCGTCCTTAAAAGGACTGGTTCTTTTCCTGTCTCCTTCTTTATTGATGAAAATCTCCCGCTTGCTGTCTTTTTTCTCTATCGGGATCCTTTTTCTTTTTTTCTTTTCATCTTTCACCGGCCGGGTATCTGTGTGTACCGGCAACTCAATTTTGCCAAGAATCTTTGGCCCGGTTAGTTTTTCCACTTCAATATTTTCAATAACCGGGGCCTGAGGTTCTGCAGCCACTTCGGGGGGTGCAGGCTCTGGCTCAGGTATTGGTGCCGGTTCGGGCTTTACTTCTGTTTCTTCTGATTTTTTGGATTTTTTTCCTTTTGCTTTGGCTGGTTTTTCTTCAGCCTCTGCTGCTGCCGGAGCTTCTTTTTTTGTTTTCGCAGTTTTCTTTGGTCGTGTAGAAGATTCCAGGGTATCCAGGTCTACCTTTGTGACAACTTTGGGGCCTGCCAGTTCCGGCGCTTCGGCTTTTATGATTTCTGTGGGTTCAGCTTCTTCTTTCTTTTTGCTCTTTTTTGCTTTTGTTTCTTCAGGTTTTTCTTCGGGGGCTGGCTTTATTTCTTCTTTCGGTACTTTGGCAGTAGGTTTTTCTTCTTTTTTGAACAGGATTTCTTCTTCTTCTTTTTTCTTTTTCACTTCTGCTGTTGTGCCCTTGGGAAGCTCCAGCTGATCGCTTTTTTGCTTGGCAGCCTTATCACTTGAAAATTCTGCCTGCAGGGCACGGTACATCTCTTCTGTAAGCCTGGAGGTGGGTTTCAGATCATCTTTGGAAAATCCTTTACTGCTGAGGAATGCAATCAGAGTATCCTGCCCGATGTTGAACTCTTTGGCCGCTGCCAGTAATCTTATTTTTAATTCTGCCATTCAGTTGTTTTATGTCAAATAAGTCAATGTGGCCGCCAGCTTACCAATCTGCAACCCGTGCCACGTTTTATTTATTATTCTTTTTCAAATTCTTCTTTCAGCACCTTTCGCAGCTCTGAAATGGTTTCTTTTTCCAGGTCTGTCCTGCGTTCCAGTTCTTCTGCGGTCAGATTGAGCACACTGCGTGCGGTGTCACATCCAACTTTTTTCAATTCATCAATGACCCATTCATCAATTTCATCGCTGAATTCGTCAAGGTCAATATCAAATTCTTCTTCTTCTCCTTCATTATCCCGGTACACATCCAGCTGATAGCCGGTCAGTTCGGTAGCCAGTTTGATGTTGACACCGCGCCGGCCAATGGCCAGTGAAACCTGGTCGGGTTTTAGGTAAATGTTGGCATGCTTGCTGTCATGGTCCAGCTCCATACTGGTAATCTTGGACGGGGTCAGCGAACGCTGTATCAGCAACTGAATATTGCTTGTCCAGTTGATAACGTCAATATTTTCATTTTTGAGTTCCCGTACGATGCCGTGAATGCGGCTTCCTTTCATACCCACGCAGGCGCCTACCGGGTCAATCCGGTCGTCGTAAGATTCCACGGCCACTTTGGCTCTTTCACCGGGTTCCCGTACAATTTTTTTGATAACAATAAGCCCGTCGAAAATTTCAGGCACTTCAATTTCGAGTAATTTAGCGAGGAATTCGGGTGAAGTGCGGGACAGGATGATTACCGGACTGTTGTTTTTCATGTCCACTTTTTTTACAACGGCCCGTATGGTTTCTCCTTTTTTGAAATAGTCCTGAGGAATCTGATCACTTTTGGGCAAGATTACTTCGTTGCCCTCTTCATCCAGGAGTAAAATTTCTTTCTTCCAAACCTGGTACACTTCTGCATTGATGATTTCTCCGATGCGCTCATTGTATTTTTTGGCAAGGGCATTTTTCTTCAGGTCATTGATGCGGCTGGCTAGGGTTTGTTTTGCAGCCAATATTGCCCTGCGACCAAAATCGTACAAGTCAATTTCCTGGTATAATTCTTCGCCCACTTCAAAGTCAGGTTCTATTTTCACAGCATCGGAATACGCTATTTGCGCCAGAGGATCTTCCACCTGCCCGTCTTCCACAATCATGCGCCGGCGTATAATTTCCAGGTCTCCTTTTTCGGCATTTACGATGACATCAAAATTTTCATCGCTGCCGAATTTTTTGCGGAGCAGGGTTTTAAATACGTCTTCTACCACTTTCATCATAGTGGGCCTGTCAATATTTTCGGCTTCTTTAAAATCACGAAAAGCCTCAATCAGGTTAATGCTTGCCATGTCACAATTCGATTTTCTTTTTTTTACTGATCCTGGTCCCGGGTTTACAGCCCGGGCAGCAATCAAAATTGGGGTTGAATTTTTGTTGTTTTAATGTTTGTAAACGGGATGACCCATTGTACCGTTTCTGCTTTTTTCCCTTTTCCTTTTGTGACCTCCAGGATAATTTCTGAATCTGTCACTGTAACCAGTTTTCCGATCTTTTTTCCTCCATCCAGCTCCTGCACTTCGGCGGCACGCCCAATATTTTTCCGGTACTGCCGGTGCAGTTTCAGCGGCTCATCTACTCCCGGTGAAGAAACTTCCAGCGAAAAATCATCGCCCGGAAAAAAGCCCGATGCTTCAATTTCTTTATACAGCTTCCTGTTCAGCATTGCCAGCTGTTCTATACTGACACCCTGGTCGCCGTCAATATACACTCTTACGTTGTGTACCGGCTTTATCCTGACGTCCACCACAAAGAGTGTGGGGTCGTTTCCGGTCAAAACGGTTATTTTTTTCCGGATGGCATCTGTCAGTTCTTCCTGGTTCATAGTCTATAAAAGAAGAAGGGAACGGACCTCGTTCCCTTCTTTCAGCTATTTCCAAGGCAAAGATAACGGTTCGGGCATATACAAACCAAAAAATCCATACCTGCCCTTACCGCCTTTTAAAACCGGGATAAAGGCAGCGCCATGACAGTATCTTTGCAGTATGAAACTGTTGCTTTATGCTCTTGCGCTGTACTTGCTGTACCGGCTGGTTTTTGGGTTCATTGTACCTGTGTACCTGGTTTCCCGAAAAATGAAAAAGACTTTCAATGAAATGAAGACCCGCATGCAGGAGCAGCAAACCATGCATGATATGTCCAAAACGACAACGCCTGAGCAAAGTGCCGAAAAAGAAGGGGAATACATCGATTATGAAGAAGTAAAATAATTGCCGGAAATCTCCTTTTTATCTGGAATGACCCATTTTGAAAAACAAAAAATTTGCAAATAGCAGACAACGTACTACCCTCAAGGCATCAAAAAATAACTTTTTATGACAGTCTCCTATTTTTTACATTTGTGCCCCGGTTTCAAAACCGGCCAGACTAATACAGGCACATGTTCCTGTGCCAGGACCCTTAGCTCAGACGGTTAGAGCACCTGACTCATAATCAGGGAGTCGTAGGTTCAAATCCTACAGGGTCCACCCGGATCAGATGGTTTCAGACAAACAGGTTTGGAACCATTTTTATTGTACCTGTCTTTCCCAAAAACCGGAAAATGAACGAAAGTTTCTTCCCCCCCATTTCTTAACATACCTGAATGCTGAGGTACTGCGGCTATTTTTTTATATTTATAGAAAATAACGGTATGAAATTTTTTGTGGCGGGCATTGCCCTGCTGAGTCCATTCCTGATGGTTGGGTAAAGAACAGTAACAACTGGCAGGCAGGCCACACTGCAACTGCCCGAAACGCCGAGAATTATACCTGCCTTGCAGTCAACCAGGATGGATCATGGCGATACAATCATTTACAGCCTGGACTTTCGCAATTCTGAAACAAGGGGGGAGTTCATACCCCTGAAACTTACTAATTACCGAAGATCAAAAATTGACCTGAATGCCGTGAAAGCCAGGAAAAATTTAATTGATATGGGCTGCCAGCCAGCAGGAAACAAAGCCTTCTGTTACTTCTGTACCAGCAGCATTCCATTTGATTCGGCAGTGGGATATTTAAAAAAAGGATATATCAACGATGTAAAAGGAGAGCTATATGCAGAAATGAAATTTCCGGTTGAACGAATCGAAGTACCGAATGCACCCGTTTCTTACAGCGGGCTTCCCCTCAT
Source organism: uncultured Chitinophaga sp. (assembly GCA_964473035.1). Classification (GTDB taxonomy): domain Bacteria; phylum Bacteroidota; class Bacteroidia; order Chitinophagales; family Chitinophagaceae; genus JJ008. The sequence continues at coordinate 26,770 of CAYYMK010000011.1, read as the reverse complement.
CATCATCCGCAAAAACAAACAAGACGAATATAAAATAGTGGGTAAATCAGAGGTGCTGGTTAGCTTTGACATCCCGGTGCTGGGTCCTGCTCCCACCTGCAAACCCGATTTTCCCATAATCACTGCAAAGCAATACAACCGGAGTTTGGCCTCCCAGCAAAACTACATTGTGCAAAGCAGGTATTATGGTTTGTGGTACTATAGTTCATCAAACGATGACGGCAAAGTGGCATTTCAGGCACAGCCCTGTGAAGTAGACATGCTGATTGCGTATAACCACGCTGAAAAAAATAACCTGTGGGGTCAAGAATTTTATCTGAATATGGAATATAAAGCCGGGGCCTTGTTTCAAATGCACAATCCTGCATGTGCCTACAAAAACGGGACTTACAGCTTTGATGACAAGGGTATGCTTATTCTGAAATATAAAATGATAAATATACCGGTCCGGATTATTGCACTCAATTAATTGCTTATTTTGTCGGCACTAAGAGTTCCTTAATTTTTTACACCCCGGGGTTTGAGGCTCTCATGCATTCCCTGTAATTTGCACCACGGTTTACCCGTGCGTAAAGGGATCGCTGAAGCTTATGACAGAATACCTCAAAGGATTGAATGAACGGCAACGGGAAGCCGTGTTGCACCTGGAAGGGCCATTGATGATTGTAGCTGGGGCCGGCAGTGGCAAAACAAAAGTACTCACCACAAGAATAGCCCACCTGATGGCCACTGGAGTGGATGCCTTTCATATTCTGGCACTGACATTTACAAACAAGGCTGCCAGAGAGATGAAAGAACGGGTGGACAAAATACTGGGAAACGGGGAAGCCCGAAACCTGTTTATCGGCACTTTTCACTCTGTATTTGCAAGAATTCTACGTTTTGAAGCAGAAAAAATAGGATATCCGAGGCATTTTGCTATTTACGATACCGATGATGCAAAAAGTGTAGTAAAAGCCGTCATCCACGAACTGAACCTGGATGACAAACAATACAAACCCAGCACCATTTACAACAGGATTTCCGCCGCAAAAAATGCACTGGTGGGCCCCGCCGAATACCAGGAAGACTATGCCATTCAGCAGGAGGATAATAGAGCCAACCGCCCGGCTACCGGCCTGATCTATGATGCGTATGCAAAACGCTGCTTTAAAAACGGGGCCATGGATTTTGACGACCTGCTGTACAAATTTTATGTATTACTGAAAACCATTCCTGAATCACTGTCTAAGTACCAGCATAAGTTTCATTACATACTGATCGATGAATACCAGGATACCAATCCGGCACAATATGAAATCATCAAATTGCTTGGTGCTATCTACGAAAATGTATGTGTAGTAGGAGATGACGCACAAAGCATTTACAGTTTCCGAGGCGCTACCATCCAAAACATTCTGCAGTTTCAAAAAGATTATGACAATGTAAAAATTGTAAAGCTGGAGCAGAATTACCGGAGCACCAAAAACATTCTGCATGTAGCCAACGAGATCATCCGGAATAATAAAGGGCAAATTGAAAAAATACTGTTTACGGAAAACACGGAAGGTGAAAAAATAAAACTGGTACGCACCATAACGGATAATGATGAAGGAAAATTTGTAGCCGATTGTATCCTGGAACAAAAACTCCGTAACCACTACAGTAACAAAAGTTTTGCTGTATTGTACCGGACCAACGCTCAAAGCCGGGCTTTTGAAGAGGCGCTGAGAAAAATGGGAATCCCCTACAGTATGTACGGAGGTATTAGCTTTTACCAGCGCAAAGAAATTAAGGATCTCGTTGCATACCTTAGGCTTATCGTAAATCCGAAAGATGAAGAAGCGCTGAAAAGAATCATCAACTACCCGGCCAGGGGCATTGGCAAAACCACCGTGGACCGCCTGCTGCTGGCTGCCAATGAAAATAACCTGAGCATGTGGGAGGTACTGTGCAATGCCAGCAGATACGGAATCAGGGCAGGAACACTGCCTGCCCTGCAGGATTTTGAGATCATGATAAAGAGTTTTACAAGCATGCTGGGAAAAAACAATGCCTACGAAGTGGCATTTCATGTGGGCAAACATACCGGGCTGGTGAAAGATTTAATCAATGATAAAAGCACGGAAGGAGTGCAGCGCTATGAAAATATTCAGGAGCTGCTGAACTCCATCAAAGAATGGACAGATGATGTCGCAAACCGTTCTATAATTGATGAAGAAGGAGTCATGCTGGATCATGTGGAAAATGCAGGAACCGGCGGGGCGGATCTTGCCTCTTATTTACAGCAAATCACCCTGCTGACCGATGCGGATGAAAAAGACCCGGACGCTGATACGGTCAAGTTGATGACCATTCATGCTGCAAAAGGACTGGAGTTTGATTGTGTCTTTTCCGCAGGCCTCGAAGAAATGCTGTTTCCAAATGCCATGTCGGTTCATACAAGAGAAGAATTGGAAGAAGAAAGAAGATTGTTTTACGTGGTGATCACCAGGGCAAGGCACCGCCTCTGGATATCCTATGCCAATACCCGTTACCGGTTTGGCCAGTTGATTCAGAATGAACCCAGCCGGTTTTTACAGGAATTGCCGGAAAACCTCATGGATAAAAGTTATGCCGGGGGCCGCATGGGCAGCATAGGCGGAAATACTTCAGCATTCGACCGAATGAAAGGCTGGGGTCAACACGCCGAGGCAAAGAGCAATGCCGGGCCGGATCGCAACAATCCGGTACAAGGGAAAAAAGGAACACTGCCTTTTTTAATCCCACACACCCGTGTGCAGACGGTTGAACACAAACCTACTGAAGGATTTACACCCAGCGATACATCGGCACTGCAGGCTGGACAAAAAGTAGAGCATCAAAAGTTTGGGTTTGGTGAAGTGATCAAACTGGAAGGCCCTTCGCACAATCCAATCGCCACAATAAAATTTGAGCAAAACGGAGAAAAAAAAATTATGCTCAATTATGCCCGCCTGCGGATTGTATCGTGAAATTTTCTTTTTCCGGATTTCTGCCCAATCCTGCACCATCATTTTCTGCATTGAAAAAAATTTCACAAACAACCCGTTCTGATCACTCCATAAAGAAATAACAATTTGAAAAATCACTTGTACTTATTTTTGTTCTGACACTTAAAGGCAGTCAGAACCCCGCAGCCATGCTCACCCGAACACAAAAAAGAAAATTGCGATTCCTGATAATACTGACTGCCGTCGCAATTGTTGCAGCGGGTGCCTGGAACTTGTACAACCATCTGCAATACCGGAGGGCAGCCGCTGCCCGATACCCCGAATTTGGCATCAGCATACCAGCCGGGTATTCCATTCATGGAATTGATGTGTCAAAATATCAATACAGCATTGCATGGAGTGAAGTAAAGGCAATGAAAGTAAAAGATGTGCAGCCGGGTTTCGCCTTTATCAAGGCAACCGAAGGTATTGGTTCCGCTGATCCGCAATTCAGGCGAAACTGGAAAAGATCTAAAGAAGCCGGAATGGTTCGGGGAGCATATCATTTCTTTATTGCATCAAAAGACGGACGAATGCAGGCGGAAAATTTTATAGATAAAGTAGAGTTGAAGCCCGGCGATCTGCCTCCGGTACTGGATATTGAACAACTCAACGGCGTACCGGCTGCCGAAATGAGGAAAGAAGTTAAGAAGTGGCTCTCAATCGCAGAAACACATTATGGCATAACTCCCATTATTTATACCAACGCCGATTTTTATAACAACTACCTGGGCAACGAATTTGACAACTATCCTCTTTGGGTGGCTCATTATTATGAACCCTACCAGCCACGCATCAGCAGAAACTGGTTGTTCTGGCAGCACAGCGATGAAGGCCGGGTGAACGGCATCCTGTCGCCAGTTGATTTTAATGTCTTCAACGGAGATTCCGCATCATTTAAACTGTTGCTGGTACGCTGATAAAGCCGGCTTTGCAGTACATTGTACCAGAAATAAAAATTGAAATGGAAAAAGGTTGGGATCCTGAAGTAAAAAAATACTTCGCAAAAATTCTGAAAACCGTTTCTGCCGGACTGATCTGGTTGATGGCAGCTGCCGTGGCCGGACTCTATTATGAACTGGGCTATGGGAAGGGGATCTATACCGTTATGTTTTACTGCCTGTTCGCAGGCACGGCTGTACTGCTGCTGTTTTTCTTTAAACGGGTTTGGGAAAAAAAATGAATGGTCTTTGGCCCATTCGTTTTAACGAGAAATACATAAATTGACTCATTTTATGGAACTGAAATCAATAAGTCGGAAACTCGTTATTGCAGGCACCCTGCTGATCTGGCTGGTAAAATTCATCATCCGGCCAATTGCGTTACCAGAAGGGCCCATTGCATTTGTGTTGGGAATACTGCCAAACCTTGCAGGATCTTTTTTAATTCCTTTTGGCGCTTACTGGTTTTTCCAGGGCAGGGCTTCAACTCTGGCAAGGCTGTTCAGAATACAAACCACCTTTGACCTGACCCTTGTTTGTTTATTGGGTTTTGCATTGCTGGTTGTCAATGAGTACCTGCAAAAACTCCCCTTCTTTGGCAGAACTTTTGACTATTTCGATATACTTTTCTCATCTGTTGGATTGTGCCTGTCCTGGTTCGTATTTATCCGCATCCGGCAAAGGGTTGCTGTACCGGCTGAATAAACTTTTGTTCCGGTAATTTTTTCTCCATCCGGTGCGGTGATCTTTTCAGTACACTCTAGTTTCTTTTCTTTCCATCAACTAAACTAACTGCTATGGTCCGAAATAATCGTCCACCGGCCCCTGATCTTTTGAAGGAGTAGTGTAAAATGGCCTCCTGCATCACCCACCGTTCTTTTCAGCATCCAGCGCCCCACCACATAATAATACCTTGCGGAAAGCCGCTGTACACGGATGAAATCAAAATGCAATTTTCCCATCGCTGCAGTGTCCGGGTAGCCCTTTTTGTAATTGGCAAGTGTATTGCTCCAGCCGTATGTAACACCTGATTTTCCGGCAAACAGCAATGAGTCATGTTGCCAATAGCCATTCATAAAACCCTCCAGATCCCCACGGTTCCAGTCGGCAGTTTGCCTGTCAAGCAGGGCAAGTATTGCTTTTTCATTTTTATGCTGTGCCCGCATGGCAGTGGCAACTGCAAAAGTGACAAGCAATAGAGTGTATTTCATGTGTTCCATTTTTTGGTTATAACGAAATAATTTTTATTTGATCTTTCACTTTCGGTTGCTTGCAGGTATGGCTGTAATCAGCCGGTAGGACAAAAAAAAATTCTGTGCCTCACCTAATTTGTTTAGAAAATAGTGTGACCCAAAACTAAGATAATCAATGGTTGCAATCTTCATCGTGGGCATGGTTATGTACACGGCATGATTTGTAATTGAGCAAGTGTGCTACCACAATCAGTATAACTGCCGGAATGAGCAACCAACTATGGTAATGTACAAAAAACTGCTTCAGCACTAGAAAAATAAACCCGGAATAAAATAACAGCAGGGGACCAACCCTATGATGATGCCTCCGGTACCCATGCCACAAGGAATAAGACCCAATGGCAAGCGCAAGCAAAATCATTCCCGTCTCAAAATAGATATTATGAATAATGTTGACCCCAAACAGAGGCAGGCTGCTCATCAGCAATGGCAGCAGCGCACAATGAATGGCACACGCTAATGATGCGCTAATGCCCAGTGCATCCCAGTTTATTTTCATTCGCATACAAAATCCAAAAATAATAAAAAGCAACACCGTTGCAAAAACAAAAACGCCACTTGTTTGTAACTTTACAAAAAAACAAATGAAGGGCAAGAAGTGGTTTTATGCGATTTTCTTTACGGCGCTTGTGTTTGCTTTTTATTTTGCTGCGAAAGCGCTGATTCCGGGATTTTCGGAAAAAAGAACCATGGAACCGGTCAGCTATATTCGTCCTTTTGTTTTTCAAAACCAGGATGGCGACCGGTTCACCGAAAAAAATGTGGCCGGAAAAGTTTTCGTAGCAGCGTTTTTCTTTACCACCTGCAAGGGTATTTGTCCCAGGATGAACACTCGGTTGAAACAGGTACATGAAGCCCTGCTGCCGCATGATGATTTTCTGATCCTGAGCCACACCTGCGACCCGGAAACCGATTCTGTATCCCGGCTGAAATCCTATACAGACTCGCTAAGTGTGGATACCCGAAAATGGATTTTCCTGACAGGCCGTAAAGACAGCCTGTATCAAATGGCACGCATCAGTTATACCATTGATGATCCTGCCAATAACCTGAAAAGTATTGAAGATGATTTTCTGCATACGCAGTTTTGGGCGCTGGTGGACCGAAACGGGGATGTCAGAAAAATTTATGATGGACTGAAAAAAAAGGAAGTAGCAGAGCTGATTCGTGATGCAGGAAACTTACTAAAGGAAAAACCAAAGGACATTAAATGAAACTATCAGCAGTAAAGGAACAGGAAGCCATCCGGTTGCTGAAAAAGAACCGGCTGAGTGTGACAGCTGGGCGCAAGAAAATTTTATTGCTATTTCTTGGCCGCAACGACGCCCTCACTCATGGAGATATCGAAAAAGGCGCTGGCGAAAAATTTGACCGGGTTACCATTTACCGCACCCTTCAGGCATTTGTGGAGAGCGGAATCATTCATACCATTCCCACTACCGATAATTCCATACGTTATGCCCTTTGTAAAGATGCATGCGGAAATGGGCAACACCAGGATCAGCATATTCATTTTATCTGCACCCTGTGCCAAAGCATCATTTGCCTCGATGAAGTGGTCACTCCGGCTATTCAGCTGCCGGAGGGATTTGCTCCTCAGTCCATTAAAGTGGTAGCAGAAGGAATTTGTAAGAATTGCCGATAACGACTCAGTTTTCGTTGTGTCCGTAAGATAAACAATAAAAAAAGGGGTTGCGATTAAGGAGAAATGGGTTTCATAATTTATCAACGGGCTATCATGCTGGAAAATTTATGAAAGGCGGCTTAGCTCCCCCTGCACAAACTGCATCAAGTTCCGGATATGACCGGCCGAAAAATCAAATACCAATCCGGCAGCCGTAAATAATTCCGGGAGTGTTTTTGTGCCGCCGGGTTCCAGAGCCGATAAATAATTCCTGACTGCAGCATCGGGATTCTGCATGTATTGCTGCCACAGTCCGATCGCACCCAGTTGTGCGATGCCATATTCTATGTAATAAAAAGGAACTTCAAACAAATGTAATTGCCGCTGCCAGCCTACCTCAATATATTCCTCAAGCCCGCTTGTATCTATAACAGGAGATGTGTATTCCTTCATAATCTGCATCCAACGGGTGACCCGCTGCTCCTTCGTATGATCCGGGTTTTCATACACCCAATGCTGAAATTGATCAATTGCAGCAATCCACGGAAACAATGTAATGACCCGCTCAAGCTGTTGTTCTTTTGCCCGCTTCAGTTCAGCTGCCTTGTCATAAAATACATCCCAGTGTCTCATGCTAAAGAGCTCCATGGTCATGCTGGCCACTTCTGCAATTTCGGTAGGGTATTCCTTAAATCCGGTCAGCTCCAGATGATGTGCCAGGAATGAATGAATTGCATGTCCGCCTTCATGCAGCATCGTAGTGACATCGTCGGGCGTACCGGCCGCATTCATGAAAATAAACGGGGCGCCACTTTCGGCCAAAGGGCAATTGTAGCCTCCCGGGGCTTTCCCTTTCCTGCTTTCAAGATCCAGGTGCCCCAGTTCTCTCATTTTTTTGAGACAATTACCAAAGAACGGGTTTAGCCGGTCAAAACATTCAATTGTTTTTTGCAGCAGTTCTTCCGCATTGCGGAATGGCCGAAGGGGTTTCGCTGTATCCGGTTCAGCTTCTAGATCCCATGGTCTTAATGTGCGAAGACCCAGCTGCTTTTTTTTGGCTTCATAGATTTGATTGACCAGCGGCATCACATGCTCCTTCACGGCACGATGAAAGTTGTAACAGTCTTGTTTCCCATAATCAAACCGGCCCAGTTCCAGAAACCGGTAATCAATATAGCTGTCAAATCCCGCCTGTGTGGCCACCTGGTGCCTTTTTTGTACAAGGGATGCAAACAGCTGATGGAGCTCCTCCTTATCCTGCAACCGGCGCCCATTGATTTTATGATACACTTCTTCCCGCAGTGCCCGGTCAGGTTCTTCCAGGAATTTAGCAGCCTGCTGCAGGGTAAATTCTTTTCCCTGCACTTCCACCGTCATTTTTCCGGCAATCACCGAGTATTGCTGCTGCATGACATTAAGTCCGGCCAGTAAAGGAATGTTGGCTTCGCAAAAGAGATCTACATTCTTTTGTACGTTTCGCAGGTACGTAAAATATTTTTTTCTATCCAGTTCACCGGTTAAAGTGCAATTCAGCAATTTCTTGTTCAGAATATCGGACCAGGGTTGAATCTTTGGCTGAATTTCCATCATAAAAAATTCAAACTCCTGTTCCAGTTTTTTATTTTCCGTATCGCAGGTCATCCGTATCTGGCGCCAGCTTACATCTTCACTTATTGCTGCTTCCAGTTCACTGGCATCCAGAAGCCATTGCTCCAGTTCCTGCACAGACCGGATTTGCCTTTCGCCCAGGTTTTTGAAATAAGGTTCCAGGCTTTCCCAGTTTAGGATGCTGAAGCAGGTGGGTAAAAAACGCCGTGGCAATTTTTTAATATCGGCAGAATGCTTCATGATTCTGTGGATTAACTGATCTTGATGAGTACGATAATGTAGTTTGCAGCGCAGAGGAAGAGTAGTAATGCCAGTTTATTCTTCTTTCTTTTTCTTTGTTGTTTTTTTTACCGGGGACACTTCAGGCGCTGGCTCCTCCATGCCAGGTGGAGTGGCTGTTTTCTCTTCCGGAATTTCAGGCAATTTGATCTCCACGTTATTCTTTTTCAGGGCTTCAAACCACTTCAGCATCTTTTTCATATCGCTGGCATATACCCTTTCAAAGTCTATATCGGGGTATGCTTTTTCAAAGTATTTTTTTACCTCAGCAGGGTCCTTTTCATCCGGTAGCGACAGGCCAGATTTGTCCATTGCCAGAAACACTTCTGCCAGGTTTACATTTTCACGAACAGTGTAAACTTCAATGCTTTCCAGATGCGAAAGGTTATGAATACGGCCCGATACAAATCGGGTTGCCTGATCGTTTAGGGAGCGTACAATAGCTCCGTCTTTCTTGCTGTGTATCAGCTCAAACACACCGGGCAAACCGCTTACGGCCACTAATTTGTTATATTCCATAAAATGACGTCTTGAAGGCCTGCAAGATACCTGAGTTCTGCCAAAGTTTAACTGAAAATGCGGGCCGGCCGAACGGTATTTAATTTTTTTTCGTCAAAAACTGGTTTGCAGTCTATTTCAACAAATACCCTGCTTTACATTTCAAAAATCTTAAATTGAGCACATGACAAAGATCAAAAGTACAATTTTTGCCCTGCTGATTTTTTCCGGAACAATTTCATTATCGGCACAACCCGGAGGGGGTTTTATGCGCCGCACTCCGGAAGAAAGGGCAGCAGCTATTCATGTAAAACTGGATAGCGCTTTTCAGCTGAGCCCGGCCATTTTATCAAACCTGGACACGGCATTGACCGCCCTTTACAAAACACAAGATGTGAAAAGACAGGAGCTTTTTTCCGGGGGCATGCCCGACAGGGAAACCATGCAAAAAGAAATGAAAAAGTTTTCTGAAGCACAGGATGAAATGCTGAAAGCCGTTCTTACCAAGGACCAATATGAAACCTGGAAGGAAAAAATTGAACCGGCTATGCGACCCAGAAGGCAAGGAGGCGGAATGAATCGATAGCACAGCAGCCCCCCTAAGGGGGTAATCTTTTACAAACTGGTATGCCCCGTTCACAAATTCAGTACCTAACTGCTTTTAATCAGGCTTGATTTTTATATCTTAAGCCAGTTTTTACCGGCATGAGAAAAAAAAATCTGATTTTTTACTTATTCTTCCTGAGCGGCATTCCCGTACAGGCACAGTTTCTTTTCAGCAGTTTAGGAGTCAGGGATGGGATGTCTTCAAGAGAAGTGACTTCAGTCTGTAAAGACCATTATGGGTTTATGTGGTTTGGTACCAGTAATGGACTGAACAGGTTTGATGGCAGCGGGTTTAAAATTTACAACCGGCAACATCAAAATGCCAGGGCACTGACCAACGACTATATTTCCTGTGTAGCCGAGAGTAAAACGGGTATCTGGATCGGCACAGCTTCGGGTCTCTTTTTACTGGATAGAAAAACAGATACCATCCGTCTGGTGGTTTTAGGCCAATACCGGGCAGCATCTATTCATAAGTTTGAAAAAGATTTTGACAATAAAATATGGGTGATCAGCAATAAAGGTGTTTACATTATCAAAAACGAGACCCCATCGGAGATACAAGCAGTTTATCCAAAGTCAAAGGGCAAGCTTTATTACCAGAAATTTTATACTTCCGCACCGGACTCATTCAGGAAGGGTATCTGGATTAGTTCCTCTGAAGGGTTTTGTTTTTTTCACCAGCCTTCAGGAGAAGTGCTTAGTTATGAACACAACCCGGATAACTGGAACATTTTTTCTGCAGGGAAGCCTCTTTCATTAGCCATTGAGGGTAATGGTGCTATTTGGTTTACAGATACAGTTTCTTACCTGAGAAAATATGATTTTGATCAAAACCGGGTATTCAGTTTAGCCCAAACGGGTATTGATTATCCAAAAGAGCTGGAAGACCGCAATGCGATACATAGTTTAAATACCGACAGCCGGGGTCGAATCTGGATAAACGGCTGGCAGGGATGGCTCCAGAGAATTGAAAATGATGCAAAAATTATTTCACTGTCTGATTTTTTTATTCGGATGTACGAACCAGCAAAGACCTTGTACAGATCCATCTATACAGATAACTGGAACAACGACTGGTTCTTGTCAAATGATGGAGTTTATAAGCTATCGGGCTATACTTATTTTGAAGATGTTACTCAGTTCCGGTCCGATGGATTTGAGGAAAAACAAAAAGAATATGCCGCAATAAACCGTGTTGTAACAGCCGGTACAAATGAGTGGTGGATTTGTACCGAATCAGGACTTTATCTGTATAATAGTGCCCGGAAGAAACAGGAAAAAATATTGATCAATAAAACAAGTTATCGTGCAAATCGCTTCTATCACGCTGCTTTTTTTGAAGGAGAATGGTGGTTCGCCACTGGAAACGGAATACAAATCTACAACCCGGCGACAAAAAAATTCAGACCGTTTACACATTATGTAAAAGGATATGAAGTTGTGAACAAGTCAATTACCAATTTAGTGGTTGACAAAAAAAATACACTTTGGTTTTCTGTTTGGGCCGATGCGGTTTACCGGTATGACCCGGTTCTGAAAACAACTGAGCGGTTTGACGGTACGAATCCGTCACAAGGTGATATGATGCCTTATGATGCCTCCTCGCTAACAATGGACAAGAAAGGAAATCTTTGGTTTACCTCAGCGATTCTCAGAAAATTTGATTTCGATAAACAAAAATGGGAAAAACCATACTTGCCGGAACACAATAAATTATTTGAACAGCAGCAATTGTTTGGAATTGCCGAAGATAAAAACGGAAATAAATGGATTGGGGTAAAAACAAAGGGAGCATTTTTGCTGGACAAAAACGGGAAAATCGTTGATTCTGTAAATACGGAAAACGGAATCAGCTCGGACATGGTATATGATTTTTACATTGACAAATATGACCGGCTCTGGATGTCCACATCGGAAGCAGTACATTTTATCAGCTTCCCGGGAAAAAATGTCTCAACAATCGATTTCAAAACAACATATTCATTTGGTGACTACTGGCCTGTGTTTGGTGTGTGCGGAGACACTCTTGCCATTACATACAATGATATCGTATGTTTTGTCAGCCTGGAAAAGCTGGGCAAGCAGCAAAAAGATGTAAAACCTTTAATTACCTCCATACGTGTGTTTGAAAAAGAGATTCCATATAATTTTTCAGAACCGTCACTCAACCTCAAATACAGCCAGAATTTTTTTACCATTGATTTTTCCAGTCCCGATCACCTGGAAATTCCATCTATACAATACGCATATAAACTGGAGGGGTTGAATAATGACTGGGTGTATTGCGGCAAAAGACAGGTGGCATCTTTTTCTAACCTGACAAACGGCCATTACCGTTTCATGGTCAAATCGACAGACGCAAATGGGGACTGGAATGAGACAGCGATGGCAGTATCCATTGTAATCAAACCGCCGTTCTGGAAAACAGCCTGGTTCTTCCTCCTGTTGTTACTGGCTGCGGGCACCCTTGGATACTTATATTTTAACAGAAACCAAAAACGAAAACAGAAACTAATTATAAATAAAACGATTGACTATTTTGCTAATTCTGTCTATGGAGAAAATTCCATTGATGAAATATGCTGGGATATTGCCCGCAATTGTATTTCACAATTAGGATTTGAAGATTGTGTGGTGTACCTGTTGAATGAAAAAACTAACCGCCTCGTTCAGAAAGCCGCATTCGGCACTAAAAACCCGAAGGGCCATGAAATAGCAAACCCCATTGAAATAGAAATTGGAAAAGGTATTGTTGGCACTGTGGCGCAAACCGGCAAGGCTGAAATAATCAATGATACCTCTTCAGATAACAGATACATGACCGATGATAAGCCACGGCTATCAGAACTGGCTGTCCCGGTATTGCATGAGGGAAAAGTAATTGGCATTATTGATTCTGAAAGCAACCGGGGAAATTACTTTACTGCCGATCACCTGAAAGCAGTCTCCACCATAGCGTCCATCAGCGCCAATAAAATTGCAGAAGCACAGGCGCAGCAACTGGCGAGGGAGAATGAACTGAAACTGCTTGATATAAACCGTATGCTGGCGGAAACAAAACTGATGGCATTACGGGCACAGATGAACCCTCATTTTGTTTTTAATTGCCTCAACAGCATACAGGAATGTATCATACGTCAGAAATATGCTGATGCCAGTAACTATCTTAATAAGTTTTCCAAATTGTTTCGCCTGGTGCTGAATAATTCAGGTAAGCAACTGGTTAGTGTTGCTGAAGAAAAAGAGGTGCTGGAGCTTTACCTGCAACTGGAGTATCTGCGGTTTGAGAATAAGTTTCAGTACAAGATAACGGCCGATGAAAAACTGGATATGGATGACACCCTTATGCCATCTATGCTAGTCCAGCCCTTTGCCGAGAATGCCCTCTGGCACGGGTTGTTACATAAAACCGAGAACAGAATGCTGAATATTGAATTTAAGCTAATTAATAAAAATGTATTCTGCTGCATTATAGAAGATAATGGAATTGGCAGAAAGAAAGCGGTTGAAATAAAAGAGCAGCAGGGTTCAGCCAAAAAGCATGAATCAAAAGGGCTGCGAATTACTACGGATCGAATCCAGCTTCTAAAAAAGCAGGGGCATCATGCAGTGCTAAGCATCATTGATATGCAAGATGAAAGTGGTGAAGCCACCGGTACTAAAGTTATTTTAGAACTCTCAACTGATATAACTAATTAAAATACACTTTATGCTAAAAGCATTAATTATTGATGACGAGGAAAAAGCCAGAAGTGTGCTTGAGTATTACTTGCAGACTTTTATGCCGGAGGTAAAAGAATTGCGACAGGCAGAGTCGGTGGATGAAGCGCTGGGTCTGCTGAAGGAATATTCTCCCGATATCGTATTCCTGGATGTGGAGATGCCGCATAAAAACGGGTTCAACTTTTTGCTGAGCCTTGAAAAAATTTCATTTGATGTGATTTTTACCACGGCGTATAATCAATATGCGATACAGGCTATCCGCTTCAGCGCATTGGATTACCTGATGAAGCCCGTTGACCCCGATGAACTAAAAGCTGCCGTGCAAAGGCATATTGAAAAAAGAGAAACAGAACAGCAAAGAGCTGAGTTACTTTCAAACCTGAAGTCTAATATTGCCAAAAAAGAAATAAAAGATTTTACACTGGCCGTTCCGTCAGTGGAAGGCACACATTTCTTTAAAACAGACGAAATACTCCGGCTGGAAGCGGAAGGAAGTTATTGTGCCATACACCTGCTCCATAAAAAGCCCTTTCTCGCTTCCAAAACACTGAAACATTTTGAAGAAATGCTGGATGAAAATATTTTTATCCGTATCCACAAATCACACCTGGTAAACCGTAAACACATTACCCGGGTCAGCAACGATCATGAGTTTGTATTGCTAACGGATGGAAGCAGGGCGGAAATTGCCAGAAGAAAAAAGGATGAGGTTATGCAGCTTTTGAGCCTGCGTTAATTTCCGAACACAAACCCGTTTATGCCTTTTACTGAATCGTTTTGAATCCGCCAGCATTACGCCTTTATTTTGTGCTGAAAAACAGAAAGAATGTGGCTGACAAAAATATTCCGGAAAAAAAATACTCAAGCAAAAGATAGTATTGTGATACATGCAGATGCCGTGGTTTTGTCCGTACTGCCCGGCAACAAACTGCAGCTCCATGTTTTCCCTTATGAAAGCAGAAATTTTGTTACCGAAGTTATCACATATTCTCCTGTAAGTTCATACCTGTGTGCAGGACAGAGGTTGCGGATAAAATATTTCCGTAGCAATCAGAACAAAATTGAAATTCTTGAACAGACCGGCCTTTAAACCTTTCCCTCGTCATACACTCTCCTTCATTTCCCGCCTGCGTGGCGGGATTTTCTTTTACAAACTGAAACAATCCGTACACAAACTACTTTTCAGGAAGAACTACTACCTGTTGTTTCTTTGAACTATTAAAAATTAAAACAATGAAAAAGAATCTGACATTTACCATTTTGGCTTTTAGCCTTCTGCTTTTTTCCTGTTCAAAGAAAAATTCGGACTTGCCTGCACCCCCGCCACCGGCAGTAACCAAAAAAATTATGACAACAACACTATTTAGCAATGGTGCATCGTTTGAATATAATCCCGATGGTTCACTGAAAAAAATTGTGGACCAAAGAAACTGGGGAACCTACCGGGGGGAATTCTCTTATCAGCCCGGCAAAGTAATGGTCACACTTTACGATGATGCAACTAATAAAAAAACGGAATATAACGAATGGACTCTGAATGGAAAGGGTTTTGCAGAAAAAATGGTGGAGAATATGTTTGATGATTCCGGAAATCCACACTCTTTTAAAACAACCAATTATTATTACAACGCACAGGGGCAGCTGGAAAAAGCAGAAATGCCGGGCGCATACAAGTCCCTGTATTACTACAGCAATGGTAACCTGATAAAATTGGAATACTATAACGGTGCAAATGTTTTACAGGATTACATAACTTATGAGTACAGTAATTTGGCCGATAGACATCCTGAAATGGGGGCCGTATCATGGTCATGGATAAACCGCTTCCTGCCAGCAAAGTGTAATAAACTGGCCTCAAAATTGAAAAGTTTTGATGTGATTTTGAATAAGGTAGCCTGGGAGAATGAATATACTTATGAGCTGGATACCGATGGTTTTGTACTGAAAGGAACCTTTAAAGATATATCGCAGCCCGGCAATCCCTCATCGTTCTGGATGAATACCTGGGATAAATAAGACCAAATACTGCAAAGAACAAGAACCCCGCAGGCTGCGGGGTTTTTCATTTACAGCGGTTGTGAAATTGGAAAAATTCAAAGCGCCAACATAAATTATAACCAGAAATTTAATGCCTGATATTTATCTCATCAAATTCCGGCACGCTTGTTAGACAATCTCAGCGTAATAAAATTTTGGAAGTTGATACGCAACCTGCAATTGCAATTTGTGTAATTTATAACCCCCTACAATGAATATTTCCCTCCACATGAAGCCGGTATTTTTTTTATTTCAGTACTTTAATTGCCTCAATCAACCATATGGGTGAGCTCAAAACAAAAATCAATGATGGTGATGTGCTGATATTTCTTCAAAACATTGCAGAAAAAGAAAAATTAATGGATTGTCTGTTCATCCTTGACCTGATGAAGAAAGTAACAAAAGAAAAGCCTGCATTATGGGGTACAAGTATTATTGGCTTCGGCAGCTATCATTATAAATCGGAAAGAAGCAGGCAGGAAGCTGACTGGTTTATTACCGGCTTTTCACCAAGAAAGGCGAATCTGACACTGTACATCATGCCGTCTGTCGGCCATTATCCTGATTTCATCAGGAGGCTGGGTAAATGTAAAAGCGGCGGATCTTGTTTGTATATTAATAAACTTGCGGATGTGGATACGGGTGTCCTGAAAGAACTTGTAACAAGTGCATACCAGAATATGAAAAATATGACCAGAATAAAATATTAAATTAAAACAATCAATATGGATCATGCAATCAGCTGGTTTGAAATACCGGCAACTGATATTGAAAGGGCACAAAACTTTTATGAAACCATCTTTCAGATTAAGATGCAGTCAATGGATTTTTCCGGAGTCAAAATGCGGATGTTCCCGATTGATGACCCGATGGAAGGCATTGGCGGAACCATTATTGATTCCTGTGGTTTTCACAAACCATCTGAAACGGATGGTCCATTGATTTATCTGAATGGCAACCCGGATGTGCAAATTGTTTTGGACAGGGTGGAAGCGGCAGGAGGAAAAATAACAGTACCTAAAAAGGAAATCAGTCCCGAGTACGGCTTTATGGCAATATTTACAGACACAGAAGGAAACCGGATTGCATTGCACTCTGCTCCGGAAAAATATTTGCAATCATAAAATAATTATCAAATGACAATACTTTACATCGTCCTGGGCCTTATAGCGCTTATTCTGATTGCTGGTCTTGTAATTCCCAAGGACATCAACGCAACGAAAGAAATTAACATTCATAAACCTGTTGACGAAGTGTTCCATTATATTAAGTATGTAAAAAATCAGAATCATTACAGCAAATGGGCCGGGCTTGATCCTCAAATGAAAACCGATTACCGGGGAACAGACGGTACCGTTGGTTTTGTCAGCCATTGGTCGGGCAATAAAAAAGTGGGAGAGGGTGAACAGGAAATTACCGCTATTGACGAAGGAAAAGCATTGTACACCGACCTGCGGTTCATCAAACCCTTTAAATCATTTGCCAAAGTCATGCTTACAACTGAACCCAATGATGCAGGCGGCACAAAAGTAACATGGAGATTTACCAGTAAAATGAACTACCCGATGAACGTAATGATGCTGTTTATGAATATGAGTGAAATGGTTGGAAGGGATTTCAGCACCGGACTACAAAACCTGAAAAGAATACTGGAAGCCTGATTAAACCGAATATCCCAAACAGAAAATCGTTTTGTAATTCGAAAGAATTCCAAGAAGGAATCCAGACACGAATAACCTAATTTTTCTGAATTATTAGCCACTTGAAATATTGTTATGAAATCAACTGCATCTACTGTAAAAAGTTACTTGAACTTCTTGCCAGATGACCGAAAAAAAATGATGCGTCAGCTTCGCAATACGATAAAAAAAAATTTGCCAAAAGGGTTTAGAGAGTGTATCAACTATGGGATGATCGGGTATGTAGTACCGCACTCAAAATATCCTGGCGGTTATCATTGCAGGCCGGAAGACCCGTTGCCTTTCCTGAATATTGCCTCTCAAAAAAATTGTATTTCAGTCTATCATATGGGGCTCTATGTAGACAAAAAATTGATGAACTGGTTTTTGGATGCATATATGAGAACAGGGCTGGGAAAACCAGACATGGGAAAAAGCTGTATCAGGTTCAAAAAAACGGAGCAGATTCCGTTTGAATTAATCGGCCAGCTTGCATCAAAAATGACTGTGGATGCATGGATTAAACTTTATGAGACTTCTTTTAGAAGAAAAGGATCCGGAAAATAAACCCCGGCCTATGCTCTTGCCGGGGTTCGTTTTTTTAGATCGAAGGAAAATAATACCGCACAGATTATTTGTTTTTCCGGAACATAATTTCCATTGCTTTGGTTTCTTTCCCGTCTATAGTGAAGTATTGTTCCAATACCTGTGTATTTTCATCCACTATTTTGATCGTTTCCCTGAAATCTGCAAACTGTTTTGTTTCCGGGTTTGTTGATTTTCCTTTCATGCTGATGGTTTTAGTAGCCTCATCCCAGGGGCCTTCACAATACATCAGACCGCTGCTCATATTATCATACCAGGTGCTCCAGAATATTTTTCTGTGATTGTCATAACCGGTAAGACCCACACCATTGAAAGGCATGCCATTCCATTCTCCTTCGTGTGTGTTTTGCTGTATCAGTCCGTTGTTGATCATCTTGTACACTGATTTCATTTGTATTTCGGAGGCAGGTGCATCCGGAGCTGGCCACCACTTTACCTGTGATGCCCAACTGCCATCCCAGCTTGCCATCATTTTGTGCATGTCACCAGGGGTGCTATACGAAATCAGATTTTGCATTTTTGTGGCAGAGTCAAGTACTGGGGCTGGTTCATTGGAGGTTTCAGTTACGGTCGTTTCAGTCTTACCTGGGTCCCCCTTTTTTTCGTTCTTGCAGGCAGCTACTACTAATGCGGCTGTGCAAAAAATAATTAGTTTTTGTTTCATAAAAAAAATTTAGACCCACAATCTAATGTTTTCCGGGAAAAATTTTTAAAAAAAATTGAACTTTCTTGAAATGAGGTTACAGAAAGGTTTTCGGGTTTTTTAGGATACAGGATTAAGAAATTTCAGCACACTGGTTCAAACTACTAACACTCCTTTTTCAGCCTTATATAAACATATGGCTTTCAAACTCTGGTTTTTGCAGAATCTTCACTACTATTAACTTAAAATACTAATCAGCTAATTGATTTTTACTTGCTGTTTCAGTTTGTCAACTTCCTCATTCAATTTTTCAATCATTTTTTGCTGTTCCTGCACTGCTTTAACCAGCGGCACTACAAAACTGGAATAAGCCAGACCATAATGATTTTGTTCATTTTGAGGTTTTTTTACTCCGCTGAAATCATATCCGATTTTTTGTGCAGCCCTTTCTACATCCTGCGCCAGAAACCCGGTATATAGGATCGATTCCTTTCTTGTGATCGCCCCCCTCATTCTTTCCTGCCATTTCAACCTGAGTATATCGTTTTGCAAATGTACCGGTTGTTCAGTTCCGGCATAAAATTTCATCAGTGCTGATATATCATAATTATACGTCACTGGTTTTAGCTGCATTATAAAGTCAAGCCCATGTGTAACTTCCGAAATATTTTTTTTAAACCTCTTGTCTGAAAGTTCAGTGTATTCGGCATATGATGCAACTGATTCGGTTGAATAGGATCCAAGCATTACCTGATTGCTGCTGGTATTATTCGAATATGCTCCAAGAGCAGTGCTAAGATCATATCCGTTTGTTTCTGCCGCACACCCTACGGCTGTACTGCCATACTGGTTAGCAGAATTACCACCTGAATATATTCCAATTGATGTATTATCGTTGCCGGTGGTTATTCCTGAGCCGGAATAATAACCGAAAGCAACATTGCCTGTTCCGGTGGTTACATCAGGAAGAGCACTATAACCTGATGCAGTATTATTTTCACCTGACGTATTATTTGGGAGTGCATTATTCCCAAGCACAGCGTTGTTTATTCCTATTGTATTATGTCTCAACGCACCAGAGCCAATTGCTGTATTCGCTGTACCTGTCGTGTTATAATACATAGCCTGTGCACCAATGGCAGTATTATTGTGGTTAGTATTATTTGCCAAAGCTTCATAACCTACCGCCGTATTGCTGCGCCCGATAATATTATCTCTTAGCGCACTGCTACCTATAGCCACATTGGAATCAGCAGTCGTATTATTATACAGCGCATGATAACCAATTGCCACATTGTCTGATGCTGTTGTATTGGCAGCGAGAGTCTCAAACCCAATTCCAATATTTCGTGAGCCGGCTGTATTGTCCTCCAAAGCTCTTCTGCCTATTGCAACACTTAGCACACCGGAAGTATTTGATTTCAGTGCACTTTCGCCAACTGCTGTATTACTTCCTCCTGTCACATTAAACTGAAGAGCACTATGGCCAACAGCTGTATTCCCGAAAGCAGTCTCGGCTGCATATAATGCCATGTTTCCGATTGCTATATTCAAACTTCCTGTAGTTGAATTTTTCAGGGCTTCATTTCCCAAAGCAAGATTTTGAGTACCACTGCTGTTGCTATTTAATGCATTGTAACCAATTCCAATATTTTCAAAACCATTCTCATTGCTGTTAAGCGCCATTTCGCCAATCGCAATATTGTAATAACCGCTCGTATTGTTCATCAGTGTACGGAACCCAAGTGCGGTATTTCCATATCCTGTATTGTTTGCATACAGCGCTTTAGACCCCACTGCTGTATTATACCTGGCAAATGCACCTCCGGCTGCGCCAAACCCGTTGTTCATTAACGCTGAATCACCAATAGCAATGAGGCCATTCCGGTCTGAATTGTAATACAATGCATGATGCCCAATAGCAATATTACTATAAGATGTATTGAACAAACCTGCATCCCTTCCCCAAAAAACATTTCCATTTCCGGTTAGATACCCGTGACGCTGATTATTCACTTTGAATGCCACAGGTTGATTATCTGTTGTACCAAGAAAATTTGTGCCGGGATTTGTGCCGCTATTACCAGATGTTTTCCAGTCGTTGGACACAGCAGCTGAAAGGTCTGTCCAGCTTGTACCGTTAAAATACCAAAAACTGTTCGAATTAGTGTCAAACAAAAGTAGCCCGGTAGAAGGCGATACGATGGTATTTCTTTGTGCTGTTGTCATTCTTGGTATCAATATTCCTTTCGTATTACTGCTAATTTCCAGGGCTGCACTGTTGTTTGGGCTGTTGGTGCCAATACCAACGCTTTGACCGCGGATGCTTATCATGTTAAAAGAAAAGAAAATGATGGCTAATAATTTTTTCATTACGTTATTTTTTTCAAAATTCTATCGCCTTAACGCAGCAAAAAAATTTAATCCCCTGCAGTGCTCCTAAAAAGACCCGGAAGCGGCGAAATCAGGTAATGAACTGGGAAACACAGATATTACAAATCATCAAAGTCGCCAAAACAAATCATTAATATGCTCATTCTCTGCTTCCTTGCTTTCAATCCTTATTGTATAAAATAATTGTTCAGGCAATGACGAACTATCTCATTTAATGTTTTCGCAGGTATCATGAAGCCTGACTTGGCCAGTACAAAATATTAAATACTTATTTTTCACTTCGTAAGGGTCACGATACGTGTTACAGGCAACAGGATGCGACTCAATCAGGAATATTTTTTCTTGCGGAGAGAGCTTCAAAATTTTGCAGCTGAAATATTTTATGTTTGTTTTTTTAAAAAATATCAGAGCTCACTTACGGAGAAAAACAATTATGGGTGGGTTGCAGCGGCAGCGCTATTTATTACAGCATGGCTATCAGGCCCAGGCAGATATTGTTGCGGTGCATCCAAGAAGCAACAGGGTAAGTGATTTTGTGGAAATCAGGATCATTATCAGAATTCACAAACCATACGGTACTTTTGGGTTGGCCAAGAGCCGCACAATCGTAAATTATTGTAACATACCGCTGGATGGTCAAAAAAATAAACATACATTTTAATTTTATAGACTGGCTTATGTAACGGTTCCGGATTTAATCATTTCGCTTCAGTTACGCTTGGCTGCACTTGCGTCTGAAAATTTTGCAAAACGCCCCGGGTTTATTATTTTGTAAGTATGATCTCACAGATTATCAGTGCCATTAGTTTATTGCTTTTTTATTTTTTGGCTTCTGCACAGCAATCATATCATTTTCGCCATCTTACCATGGAAGATGGCCTGAATGATGCGAAAATTGCATCTATTGTGCAGGATAAATTTGGATATATCTGGTTTGGGGGCAATGGAGTAGATAAGTATAACGGATATTCATTTGAACATTTCGACTCAAGGCCCGGCGATAGTGCCAGCCTCCCTGATATGAATATCAGAAGCATGTACTGTAGCAAATCCGGTACTTTATATATCAGTACATCATCGGGCTGGTGCAGCTATGATTATGTTAAAAATAACTTCCGCAGAAATCCGTTCGGTCTCTGTGCAAGCGGGAGTAAGTTTTTTCAATCTGAGGACGGCATGATCTGGATGAACGACAGCAGTGGTATTGTAGTCCTGAACGAAAAAAAGGGTTCCTTTATAAGACTTTCTGAAGCGAAAGACAGCCTTATTAAGAAAATAGCCCGATTACATGTGCGGGACTTTGCTTCAGACAGAGATGGAAATATGTACCTGGCCACTGAAGCTGGTCTGTATAAAATAAATTACAAAAAATGGAAAGCCGAGGCATTTTATCACGACAGAAACAATCCATCAACTATTTCTCAAAATTTTGTAATGAATATTATACAGGACCAAGATGGAAGCTTCTGGGTTTCCACAGGTTTTCGAAATACATATCTGGACCACTTTAATCCTGTTACAAAAAAATTTACCCACTATGATGCCTTTCAAAAGCGTCATAAAAACTGGGTCGATAACAGGATATTAGACTTGCATATTGATCAAAAGGGACGATTATGGGTTGCCGGGCTACGCAGTAGCCTTGCTATGTATAATAGGAATTCTGACAGCTTTGAATTTCACATTCATGATCCCATTAATCCTTCCAGCCCTTCTTCCCATACCATCTATACTATGTTTGAAGACCGGGATGGAATGCTGTGGCTTGCTACAACAGGAACAGGGGTTGATTACTTTCAACCCGCCAATAACTTGTTTTCATTTCTAACAAAATCTTCATTTCAATCGCCGGCCCTGGTTGATCATAATTGTCAGTCCATAACAGAAGACAGCACAGGAAATCTATGGATCGGAACTTACAAGGGACTCTCGGTTTACAACCGGGACACAAAGCAGTTTAGAAATTACTTTCTTGCAGATACAGGTCAATTTGAAGCCAATAATTCCATTCGATCCCTGCATACTGATGAAACTGGCACGGTATGGATTGGCACTGGTTCGGGGTTAAACAGATGGAATAAGCGTACAAAAAAAATTGAGCCCGTGTACCTGACCGGTTCTGACAAATCTCCTTATATTTCTTTTATATATACAGACCGTCAGCATAAACTTTGGGTTTGCACACCCGTAGGTCTCTTTTTCTTTAATAAGCAAACCTTAAAATTTGAAGAAATTTCCGGAAGAAATGATTCGGGCAAATGGAAATCATTACGTGCAACAACTATTTATCAGGACAAGGCGAACAGACATTGGGTCGGTCTCAATTCAATTGGTGCTCTGCTGATTGACGAAAAAGCAAATACAGCACATCTATATGATTTTACCTTTTTATTGGGCCGGGCAGGAGCCTATGATTATATAAACTCAATTTCGGAAGATGAAACAGGTGTGCTTTGGTTCAGCACTTTTCAAGGTGTGATCGGTTTAAACCCCAAAAATGGGGAAAGAAAATATTTTAGAGTATTAAATGGTTTGCCCTCTGACAAAACAATGGGACTGAGAGTAGATTCACTCAATAGGGTGTGGTTTGCTAGCAGTAAAGGCCTGTGCATGCTGGATGCGCAGAGAAAATCAATCTCAGTGTTTGACATCAAAGACGGCCTAAACACCGGTTATTTTTATGAAGGCCCGGCATATACTATGCAAAATGGAGGGTACGCATATGCAACTTATAATGGTATTTTGTTTTTTGATCCATACAAAATCAAAAAATCAAACATGGAAACTCCATTTTGTATTTCCAGATTCAGAATTGCCGGTAAGCCTATTCTATCGACTGTGCCTGCTGAAGAGCGCAGCTTTGTGCAATTAAGGCACAATGAAAATTTTTTTACAATCGAAATGTTGGCCTTCAATTACTCAAATCCAAAGGAGACTTGGTATGCATATAAACTGGATGGGTTTGACAAAGAATGGACTTATAGTAAAGAAAGATCGATAAGTTATACGAATGTTCCCGGTGGTATCTATACATTTCGGTATAAAGCAACCGTGAATACTACTAATTGGAACATATATGAAAAACAGTTTAAAATATTAATCGGAACTGTCTTTTATAAGAGATGGTGGTTTAAGACCGCGGGTGCAATACTGGTTGTCGTCATTGTCTATTTTGTTGTTCGCTTCAGGCTTTTGCAGCAAAGGAGAATGCATGCCCTGCAAACCAGGGCACAAATACTTGAAAAAGAAAAGGCTCTTGTACAATATGAAAATCTGAAGCAG
This sequence comes from uncultured Chitinophaga sp., assembly GCA_964473035.1. GTDB lineage: Bacteria > Bacteroidota > Bacteroidia > Chitinophagales > Chitinophagaceae > JJ008. Next base: position 2,604 of record CAYYMK010000011.1, on the reverse strand, counting down.
CACCTGAACCCGCATTTTTTATTTAATTCACTTACATCTCTGCGCAGCTTAATAAGGGTAGATCAAAAAAATGCCGGCGCATTTTTGGAAAAAATGTCAAAAATCTACCGATATATATTAAAAAGCCAGGATTGTGAGCTGGTACTGCTGAAAGATGAAATTAATTTTGTTCAAACCTATATTGAGTTGCAGCAAACCAGATTTCATAGAGGGTTGTATGTACAGATTGATGTACACGATGACTTCATGCACCGAAAAATTGTACCGGTTACACTGCAAAATCTGATAGATAACGCTATCAAGCATAATCTGGTTGATGCAGAAACGCCGCTACAGATAAATATTTTCGTGGAAAGTGATTTCCTGATAGTTCGGAATAATATGCAGAAAAAAGAATTCGTGGAAACAAGTAACAGACAAGGATTGCAGAATATGAGTTCGCTTTATAAATATCTCGATGACAGAAAACTGGAAATCGAGGAAACGAAACAATACTTTTTTGTAAAGATTCCGCTGATATGACATAGGTTTATCGGGCCATTTCATTACTTTAATTGCAAAGTCAGTTTCTATTGTCTATAAGTGAAACATCAACACAAATCATGTAAATAAACGGATATGACAGCCATTATTATTGAAGACGAATATCTGATTGCGAAGGAGCTGGAAACAAAAATTCAGGAGGTGTGTACCGATATTGAAGTGATAGAAATAATACCGAGCCTGAAAGTAGCAGGTAGATGGTTTTTAATCAACGCTTTACCCGATTTATGTTTTATGGATATTCAGTTATCAGACGGTGTAAGTTTTTCATTATTTGATAAATTTCAAATAACCTGCCCAGTGATATTCACTACAGCATATGATGAATATGCAGTAAGAGCATTTAAGGTAAATGGAGTAGACTATTTATTAAAGCCGATAGAAAATGATGAGTTAAAGAGAGCTATTGATAAATGCAGAACGATTCTTGAGAGTAAAAGCCCATATCCATTAGACGTCAAAATGATGTTGCACTCGGTAATGAAGATGGAGGGGAAGGGGATAAAAAAATTTAAAGAAAAGTTTATCATTAACACCAGACACCAGTGGATCCCAGTCAACACATGCGAGATAGCTGTTTTCTCAAAAGAAAACCTTTTTTATATATACACTTTTAGCGGTGAAAAACACATTCTTGATTTTGAAAGTATGGATGAAATAGAAGAACTTTTGGACCCACAACAATTCTTCCGCAGCAACCGGCAAAGTATTATAAATATTGATGCGATACAAAGCGTGAGACCCTTGGACAACTCAAAACTTATTGTTACCCTTAAGTCAGCAATTAAATTTGTGCCGGATATCAGCCGTGAAAAAGCACCGTTGTTTAAGAGATGGATTGACAGGTAATGTGACTTGATATGTCATGGCCTGTGTAGTTTGACATAGTGTTTTCTGATAATATTGTTTCTTTATTTTCATTCAATTTTGTGTAGTTTTAATAAGCTGTAACTAAACGGCCGGTAAACCATGTTTGAGTGGGATCAGCGCTCAGGTCGTCACCGGCGTTACGATAAACTTTAAGCCATATAATATCGCCTGCTTCGAGTTTTACATCTGCAGAAAGTGACTCAATATTTGCTTTATATAAATAATAATAATTTCCACTATGCAGGACCCTGCCATTTGAATAGGAATATTGGGGTAATGTTGTGATGCTTACCCCGTTTCTTGTACCTTCCAAACCAATGCCCACAGAATACCTGCGGTTAACCCAGGTGGTCTGTGCATTGAAATGATAAATGCCCCTTACCGGTGCTACAAATTGTGAAGCCTGGGGCTGATAGTGTGACCCGGCGTTGTAGGAAGCGGTGGTACTGAATAATAGCTTTGTCCAGGTACTGGAACTGATTGAAGTAGGGTTTCCATCAACACTTCCCTGTGCCCGAAAAGCCACGGGAGCTAACCATTCGGCATTACCATTTACATCAGTGCTGACAAAAACACTTCCCAATTTTGGACTATTACTACGTATTCTAAGGCTTCCGTTTACATCCAATTTGGCAGTTGGAGCTGATGTGCCGATTCCTGTATTACCATTTTCAACATTCATCACAAAATTCCACCCGGCACCGGCAATACCATACATGCCAACGTAATCCTCGTTCATGATGCCAATAAATGAACGGGGGGTAAAGGCCGTTCCATCAAACCAGATTCCTGCCGTATTTGTGGAATTCCGGAATCTAATCCTTCCTTCAATATCCAACATATAAGAAGGAAGAGCGCCAGCCAGACCAATACCAACATTTCCGCTTGTGGAAATTGTCATTGCAGGGGTAGTACTGTTGTTGGTGGCAAAATGTAAACTATTATTTGAAAAAGTTCTTAACCAGCCACCGGATGCAAGTACTAACCCCATTTCAACAGTTCCGTTTTTTTGTACAATACCTACGCCATTATTATCTGAAATAACAGTTAACGGATAGGTTGGCGTACTGGTGCCAACGCCTACATTTTGAGATTGGACATACTCTGTAAGGCTGAGGAATAAAAAAGAAAAAAATATTTTATACATATGCTGAGTTTTATTGGAACTAGTTGCTATTGTAAAAAAATTAT
>CAYYMK010000010.1:0-87912 GCA_964473035.1 uncultured Chitinophaga sp. | reverse complement strand
CTGCCATTTGCTGTGCAGCCAACAGATGGCCTGCCGTTTGAACTTGCGGTACTTCACCGGGCTTAACTGTTCGCAATCGCCTTTCTGTTCTCAACCCAACCGACCCTGAAAACTATTACGAAGAATTCAACATTGTGCCTTCGGGCTTGATGGATACGAATTAATTCTGATGCAACAGAATAAAAAATGAAATTTGACTTGCCCTGAAATAGGTTGACAGAAATGTTAACTTTATTTCACACAAAATGAAAAGAAAATCAAAAGAAGAAATCATTGCCGAATATCTTTCGGCATGCTAAAACGACAACTAACATAGATAAATTGATATAAACATGAACCAATACATCTACAAATCAGCAACAGAATTAGCCAGTCTTATTCGTGACGGCAAGGCAACAAGTTTTGACATTGTGAAGGAACATGTGGAACGAATCAGGGAGCATAACCATAAACTAAATGCACTCATATCCATTTTTGAAGAAGAAGCATTGCAGGAAGCCACTTTGTGCGATAAGGAGGCTAAAGAAGGTAAATTTCGGGGGCCATTGCATGGTGTTCCTGTGACAATTAAAGAACAGTTTTGGATAAAAGGAAAAAAGAGCAACACGAATTTTAAAATGCTTAAAGACTTTGTTGCTCCTGAAGACGCTGTAATCGTTGACAGAATCAAAAAAAGCGGAGCCATCATTCTTGGTCAAACAAATGTTCCAAAAAATTTATTGGATTACCAGGTTGCAGGTGATCTATACCCTGAAGGCGTAAATCCGTATAACTTTGAATATTCACCGGGCGGAAGTACCGGAGGAGGTGCAGCTGCACTTGCAGCAGGATTAACTGCATTGGAGCTTGGCGCTGATTTTGGTGGCTCAATACGGGTTCCATCAAACTTTTGTGGTTTATATGGAATGAAACCTACCGAAAAAACTATTCCCTTGCATGGGAATATGCCTTTGCCAAAAAATGCAAATACATTTATTTTACACATGGTGCAAGCGGGACCATTGGCCAGAACGCTGGATGATGTGGAATTGCTTTGGAAAATAATCGTTGGCCCGCATGAGAGTGACAGAAATATACCCGATATAAACTGGCAAAAGGCTACAAATAAAGAGCTAAGTGATTACAAAATTGCATGGACTGACGGGTGGCCGGGATTTGAAACCAGCTCTCAAATAAGCAATGCCATTAAAACTTTAGTTGAGCAAATTAAGTCAACTGGATGTAAAATTGTAAAGAAAATTCCGGATACAACTATCCATCAGGATTCATTGAAAACATTTGTAGGCCTGTTTCCATATATCATTGCACAGGGTGTTCCATGGTTCATAAGACCATTAATAAAAATGCAGTTATTCAGCGGGTTCTTAAAAGGGATAAAAAAGGAATTTCCGTATCTACTAAAACCAATGAATCGAGGATTCAAAATGAATGCCAACCATTATGGAGAAATGATGCTTCAGCGCAATATAATCATACAGAGATGGGAACACTTCTTTAAGGAATACGACTTTCTGATATGCCCTGTTGCGTTTGGCCCTTCATACAAACGTTGCAAAGCTGGCAGTAAACTTAACTACGATGGTACAGAAATGATATATATCAACTATGTTTGGCCTTTTGTTGCATGCTTTAATGCGTCCGGAAATCCCAGTGTGACTATTCCGCTGGGGACCGGAAAAGAAGGGTTACCTCTTGGAATTCAGATCGTCGGAAAATATTGGAGCGAGCCGGAATTATTGCATGTTGCAAAAAAAATTGCTGCATTGACGCCAGGTTTTATCAGGCCCGATCAATATTGAAAAATCACATGCACGACTGCACAACATCTGCTATATGCTGTCAGGAGTTCCCGGCTTTACAGCACAGAAACACTACATTTAATGTTCCGTTCTTCATTGGAAGTTGTGAGGTTAAAATCCCTGCCTGCGTATAGCTGATAGTGTAAGTCCCCCAAAAAAAATCCTACCGGTTTCCCAATTTTTGGTCCCGGCTGTTGCATTCTATTTGAAGGCGTTTTGAGAAAGGGCTGAGAACAATAAAAATTTCATATCATTTCATCTGCTTCAAACAGGATTTCAGTCTTTCTTTCCAGCCATGCAATTGTATTCCATAAGTGATGCATATTTTCGACTTATCCAGAACCGAAAAAAATGGCCTCTTGGCTGCCACAGGATATGAGGCAGAAGGAATACCGTGAATCCTGCAGCTGCTTCCAGTTTGTTCACGTATAGCCACCGCAAAATCGTACCAGCTGACTTGTCCCTCATTACTGAAGTGATAGATGCCCGGCACCCATTTTCCGGACTGAATAATCTGCAATATTACTTCTGCCAGATCAGCAGCATAAGTGGGCGATCCCACCTGGTCATTCACCACATGAATCTCCTCTTTCTCACTCATCAGCTTCCGCATTGTTTTTACGAAATTCTTTCCATACCTGCTATATAGCCAGGAGCTGCGGATAACTAAGGTATCAGGATTCAATTGCATTGCATGCTTCTCTCCTTCCAGCTTTGAGGCACCATAGATGCTTTGAGGGTTGACCGGGTCATCCTCTTTATATGGCTTTGTGGCTGTGCCATCGAATACATAATCGGTTGAAATGTGTACCAGTTTTGAATCGTATTCCCTGCATAGGGTAGCCAGTACCCCTACAGCCTCACCATTCACCCGGAACGCATTGTCCTTTTCCGACTCGGCCCGGTCAACTGCGGTATAGGCAGCACAATTAATGACATAATCAGGCTTATACACGCTGAAATAATGCCGCACCATTTCAAAATGATGAACAGGCATGTCTTCCCGTGAAAGAAAAAGAAATTCAAACTGCGGATACCGGGCTTCCAGCCGCTTCAGCTCTTTTCCCAACTGGCCGTTGGAACCTGTGACCAATATCAGCGGTTTTGCTCCCATCAGCATTCTGATACAAAGCTATTGCTGCACTTTGCAAATACAGGCAGTGCCTTGTCTTTGTCTGAGATGATGCGATCTTCTTCCGAGATCCGCCAGTCAATTTGCAGATCAGGATCGTTGTACAATATTCCGGCTTCGCTTTGTTTGTTGTACCATTCATCGCACTTGTACAGCACTTCTGCGCTCCGGCTTAATACAGAAAATCCATGCGCAAACCCTTTTGGGATCAGCAATTGCCGTTTGTTTTTTGCTGACAGTACTTTTGTGTAGTGTGTTCCGAATGTGGGTGAACCTTTCCGGATATCTACAGCCACATCGAGGATTTTTCCCCGGAGAACCCGTACCAGTTTGGTTTGTGCGAAAGGAGGAAGCTGGTAATGCAGACCCCGGATTACCCCATACCCGGATGAAGACTGGTTGTCCTGCACCCAGCGGATGTTCAGCCCCTGCTGCTGAAATATTTTTTCGTTGTATGCTTCAAAAAAATACCCCCGGCTATCTTCAAAAACAGCAGGCTCAAAAACCAGCAAACCGGGAAAATCAGTTTTTAGAAATGGCATGTTATAAACTCCAGTACGGACGGTTTAAAATTTTTGTTCTGTATATCCCTTTCAGATCAGCGATCAGTCCATGCGGCTTTGTGATACCCGCAAAATACTGCTCATCCAGGTCTTTGTATTTCCGGTGTGGTACCGGAATGATAACCGCATCATAATCATTCGCCAGGTTGCTGACCAGGCCAAATCCGTATTCATGCATCAACGCATCAGAATCTGCATGCGGATCTTCCACTTCCACATTCACATGAAATTCTTTCAGCGCCCGGACCACATCGCTCACTTTTGAATTGCGTATATCACTCACATCTTCCTTAAAGGTAGCCCCTTTGATCAGGACTTTGGCCGACTTCACATCTCCGTGATTCATGATGATATGCTGGATCACTTTTTTTGCCACATATTTTCCCATATTATCATTGATATTCCTCCCTGCTAAAATCACTTCTGAATGGTATCCCAGTTCCTTGGCCTTATAGGTCAGGTAATAAGGATCTACCCCGATACAGTGGCCACCGACCAGGCCGGGCTGAAATTTCAGGAAATTCCATTTTGTGCCGGCTGCTTCCAGTACTTCATACGTGTTGATGTTCATCTTGTCAAAAATCACAGAAAGCTCATTCATCAGGGCAATGTTGAGGTCCCTTTGTGTGTTTTCGATAATCTTGGCGGCTTCTGCAACTTTTATGGATGATGCCCTGTGTACACCGGCTGCCACCACCAGCTCGTATGTTCTGGCAATTTCTTCCAGGGCTGTTGCATCGCATCCGGACACAACTTTTACGATAGAGGCCAGTGTGTGCTGTTTATCGCCGGGGTTGATTCGCTCCGGGGAGTACCCCAGCTTAAAATCTGTTTTATTTTTTAAACCCGATAATTGTTCAATCACCGGCAAACAGTCTTCCTCGGTACAGCCGGGATATACCGTTGATTCGAACACAACATAATCTCCCTTCTTGATGACTTTACCCACCGTTTCAGATGCCCTCAATACGGGATTTAAATCAGGTACATTATGATCGTCAACAGGTGTAGGGACTGCCACAATGAAAAACTTCGCTTCTTTCAGCACATCTGTAGAATGGGTAAATGCTATATCACATCCTTCAAATGCTTCCGGCTCCAATTCGTTGCTGGGATCAATGCCCTGCTTCATCATTTCAATTCGCTTTGCGCTGATATCAAAACCGATGACTGATAGTTTTCGGGAAAATTCCAGTGCAATCGGCAACCCTACATATCCCAACCCGATGACAGCCAGTTTTGCTTTTTTTTCAATTAGTTCCTGGTACATACTGTAAAATTTTACTTTAGGCTAACGAATTCTTTTGGCTGTCTGGCAAGTTCTTCGGGCGACAGCGATCTGAAATAATCATAGGTCATTTTTAAACCTTCTGTTCGGCTTATTTTGGGCACCCATCCCAGCAGTGATTTTGCCTTACTGATATCTGGCTGCCGTTGCTTTGGATCATCAACAGGTAATGGTTTAAAAATTATTTTTACTTTGTGGCCGGTGAGTGCCAATATTTCCTCAGCAAAATCTTTCAGCGAAATCTCGGTAGGGTTGCCCATATTCACAGGCATGACATAATCACTCTGTAACAAGCGGAAAATACCATCTATAAGGTCGTCCACATAGCAAAAACTGCGGGTTTGTGTACCATCGCCAAATACAGTAAGGTCTTCTCCCCGCAGCGCCTGCCCGATAAAGGCCGGCAGAGCCCTTCCGTCGTTGAGCCGCATCCTGGGCCCATAGGTATTAAAAATCCTCACTATTCTAGTATCCACTCCATGAAATGTGTGATAGGCCATGGTAATTGACTCCATGTACCTTTTTGCCTCATCGTAAACCCCCCGCGGGCCAACTGGGTTTACATTGCCCCAATATTCTTCTGTTTGCGGATGCACCAGCGGATCGCCATACACTTCGCTGGTAGAAGCAACAAGAATCCTTGCATTTTTGGCTTTGGCCAAACCAAGACAGTTATGCGTTCCCATAGCGCCTACTTTCAATGTCTGTATGGGAATTTTAAGGTAGTCAATCGGGCTGGCAGGTGATGCAAAGTGCAGAATAAAATCAAGGCGGCCCGGAATATGTATGAATTTGGTGACATCATGGTGGTAAAATTCAAACTGCTCCAGTTTAAACAGGTGGCTGATATTGTTCAGGTCGCCTGTTACCAGGTTGTCCATTCCAATGACGTGATAGCCCTCTTTGATATACCGGTCACAAAGATGCGAACCCAAAAATCCGGCGGCGCCGGTGATCAGTATTTTTTTTCGTTCCATGCCAGTTTAATTTACAGTTTCCCTGCCTATGCTAACATAATGAAAACCCATGTCCCTGATGGCTGAAAGGTCAAACAAATTTCGGCCGTCAAAAATGGCTTTATTCTTCAGGCTGCCTGCAATTTTTCCGAAATCGGGTGTTCTGAATTCATTCCACTCAGTGGCAATAATGAGCGCATCTGCATGTGCCAGCGCATCATACTGGTTTTCTCCATAGCTGATTTGATCGCCGATCAATTGCCGGACATTTTTCATGGCCTCGGGATCAAAAGCGCAAACCGTAGCTCCTTCCCGTGTCAGTTCTTCAATCATTTTCAGGGCCGGCGCTTCCCGTATATCATCAGTATTTGGTTTAAACGCCAAACCCCATAATGCAAAATGTTTCCCTTTTAAGTCGTTCTGAAAATATTTCTTAATAGAAGGAAGCAGATGCAGTTTCTGCTGTTCATTTACCCGCATCACAGCCTGCAGGATTTCAAAATTATACTGTACGCCTGAGGCGGAATGCACCAGGGCCTGCACATCTTTGGGAAAACAACTGCCCCCGTAGCCAATGCCGGGAAACAAAAACCGTTTCCCAATCCGTTCATCACTGCCTATACCCCGCCGAACCATATCCACATCGGCGCCCAGTTTTTCGCAGAGCCGGGCTATTTCGTTCATAAACGATATTTTGGTTGCCAGGAATGAATTGGCCGCATATTTAGTAAGTTCTGCAGATCGTTCGTCCATGTACAACACCGGGTTTCCCTGCCGCACAAAGGGAGCATATAGTTCGCCCATCAGTTTCCTTGCCTTTTCAGATGAAGCGCCGATCACTACCCTGTCAGGTTTCATGAAATCGTCTACCGCAACACCCTCCCGTAAAAATTCAGGATTGCTGACCACATCAAATTCACCTATGTAATTTTTAGAGACAACGGCCTTCACCATTTCTGCGGTGCCTACAGGTACGGTGCTTTTGTTCACAATCACCTTATAGTCTTTCAGGATGCTGCCCAGTTCTTCAGCTACTCCAAGAATGTATTTCAAATCTGCAGATCCGTTTTCTCCGGGAGGTGTGGGCAGAGCCAGAAAAATAAATTCCGCATCCTGGATTCCTTCTGCCAGGCTGGTGGTAAAATGAAGTCTTTCTTCTTTCAGGTTTCGCAGAAAAAGTTTTTCTAGGCCGGGTTCATAGATCGTAATGGTTCCGCCCGATAATTTTGCAATCTTTGCAGCATCAATATCAATACAAGTAACCTTATTCCCGGTTTCGGCAAAGCAGGTTCCGGTCACCAAACCAACATAACCTGTTCCAATAACGGCAATTTTCATAGATTTTAGTTATTAATGTATTCCAGTACTTTGTTTGAAATAAACCGGAGTTGTTCTTCATCAAGCTCCGTATGCATCGGTAAGGAAATCACTCTTTCTGTCAGCCAGTCTGTAACCGGCAAGTGCTGCGTTTCGGTTCCAAACTGTGCAAACATTTTTTGTTTGTGGCCCGGTACCGGGTAATAGATCATAGAAGGGATATTTTTTCCCGCCAGAAATTTGTTTAAACCATCCCTGTCCACTCCTTCCAGCACTAGTGTGTATTGATGAAACACATGTTGACTATATGGGGCACGATAAGGGGTTTTCATTTTCGGGTGGCCTGCAAATGCCCGGTCATAATAGTCTGCAGCTGCCCGCCGGGCTGCAAGATACCCCTCCAGGTATTTCAGCTTTACATTCAATACCGCAGCCTGTATGCTGTCGAGGCGGCTGTTGCACCCAACCACATCGTGGTAATATCTTTTGCTTTGGCCGTGGTTGGCAATCATAAGCAGCCGGGCGGCAAGTGCATCATCGTTTGTACAAATCGCACCGCCATCGCCGAAACCTCCCAGGTTTTTGGAAGGATAGAAAGAAGTGGCACTGATGTGCCCGATCGTTCCGGTTTTCTTTTTGACAGTGCCGGAAAAAATATAGTCGCACCCGATTGCCTGCGCATTGTCTTCAATCACAAAAAGCTGATGCCGCCGGGCAATGTCCATCACTTCTTCCATGGGCGCTGACTGACCGTACAGGTGTACCGGCACAATGGCTTTTGTTTTTGCTGTGATGGCTTTTTCCGTTGCTGCAGGATCCAAACAGAAAGTTTTAGGGTCCACGTCCACGAACACAGGTGTCAGTTTCAGCAATGCAATCACTTCCGTAGTGGCAATATATGTAAATGAAGGAGTGATGACCTCATCGCCGGGCTGTAAGCCCAAAGCCATCATAGCAATCTGCAGCGCATCTGTTCCATTTGCACAGGGGATTGTATGCCGTACATCGAGCCAGTCCGACAGGTTCCGGGCAAAATCCTGAACCGGCTGCCCATTGATAAAAGCAGTACTTTCCAAAACATCCAGCACAGCCTGATCTACTTCCGCCTTTATTTTGTGATACTGGGTTCTAGTATCTACCATCTGAATTGTGCGCATCGGAAGTGATTTGTTTGATCGGGACAAAAATAACAAAATACTGTCCATTAACCTGATTGCTTATACTTTTGTTTCGCAGGCCAGCGGGCAAACCATGCATATACTTATCTACCATATTTTTTTAATCCTGTTCCGGGCTGCTGTTTTTGTTGCCTCATTGATCAGCAACAAAGCCAGGAAGTGGCGGAAGGGAAGAAAAGACCTTTTCGTTTGGTTACAGGCTGCTATTCCACCGAACACTCCGCTTTTATGGATGCATTGTGCATCGCTTGGCGAGTTTGAGCAAGGGCGTCCTTTAGCTGAAAAGATCAGAGAACGATATCCGCACATGAAGCTATTGCTGACTTTTTTTTCACCATCAGGTTATGAGGTCAGAAAAAATTACAGTAAAGCTGACTGGGTATGTTACCTGCCCCTGGACGGCCCGGGCAATGCCAGGAGGTTTTTGCAGATTGTACAACCTGCGCTGGTCATTTTTGTCAAGTACGAATTTTGGTATTTTTACCTGAAAGAAATAAATCGCAGGGGCATCCCGCTGTTGCTAGTATCAGCACTTTTTACGCCCCGGAGCATTTTTGTAAAATGGTACGGTTCACTGCACCGTAAGATGTTGTTTTTTTTTACGCAGCTCTTTGTTCAGAATATGCAGTCAAAAAAAATAATTGAGGCTGCGGGTCAACTGCACTGTACGGTAGCCGGCGATACCCGTTTTGACCGTGTTTCAGAAATTGCCGAACAGTGGAAACCGGTAGTGCCAGTTGAAAAATTTGCATCCGGCAGCCGCCTCATTGTTGCCGGAAGCACATGGCCTCAGGATGAAATCCTCATTCAAAAAACCCTGGCCCATCTCAATGACCTCGCATGGAAGCTGATCATTGCCCCACATGAAATTGACAAAGACCATCTGGAAAAATTACGATTGCTTTTTCCTGGAGCCCAATTGTATTCTGAACTGGAAAAAAATCTGCAGCAGCCGGCTACAGGCAATTGCCTCATAATTGACAATATCGGAATGCTATCCCGTTTATATAAATACGGCCACGTTTGTTATGTTGGTGGGGGCATGCGCCCGGGAGGTTTGCACAATGTACTGGAGGCGGCAGTCTATGGAAAGCCTGTTTTCTTTGGCCCGCATTACCAAAAATTTGAAGAAGCGAAAAGGCTTGTTCGCTCTGGTGCCGGCAAGCCCCTGATACAGGAAACCGGCAACGGCGTATTTTTTGCGCAGCTATTAAAAAACCTTTTTGCAGACAACGAGCATTACATGGAGGATTGCCGCAACGCAAAAAAATTTGTTCAGGATAACAGGGGGGCCAGTGAAACGATACTGGAATACATTCAGGTAAACCGCCTTTTGACCAGCTGATAAAACTGCTGCACCACAGGGCGGTCATCATCCCAGGCCAGCTTCACCTTCAATTCCCTGCTGATCCAGTATTCCGCTTCGGGATAGATATTGAAATTATTAATGGTTCTGATACAGCGTTCATACATGTCTTCATCACCTCTGAATAATTCATTGATGAAAAGAAACCGGTCATTAATTCCTACTGCCTTTCTTAAATCTTTAACCGGCGTTTCCTTCAGCACTTCCACCAGTTCTGATTTTGTCTGTTTCAACCTGTCATTGACCGATTCCGGCGCTCTGTCAGTTTCCGGAATTTCTTTGCCCGGATGTTGAGATGATAAAGTAGGAATTTCGGTTTTGGGGTCAAATACCATATCCAACTGCCCGTTTTTTTGCAACACAGAAAATGAGCCTTCCTCTACCAGTATGGTTTCTTTAACCCTTTGTGGTTCGGGATCTTTTGAAGGAGCATGCTTCTCAGCTGTTTTTGCGGCAGCAAAGCCCGGAGCATGCTGTACCGGAGATGGAGCAACGGGAAGTACAACAGCCACCTTTGCCGTGCCTAGTGTGTTCTTAGTGGTTTCGTTTTTAGCTGATAGCTCAAATTGAAGAAGCTGAACAATCCCCAGCAGGCGGACTGCATCAGCTTTTGCCTCATACGCTTCCTGGAGCTGTTTCATCAATGTTTCTATCCTGTCCATTGTTTATATTTACCGCCGGCAAAAGCCGGTATGATAACCACTGGCAAAAACCCGGTTTGTTATTGCAGGAGAAAGTTACAAACCTTTTGCCAATATTTTTTTTAACCCAGATCAAAATTATTCCTAACAATGTTTATTGAACCAAACAGCAGCGGAGAAAAAAGGGGCAGTATAGAAGTCATTTGCGGCTCCATGTTCAGCGGCAAAACGGAAGAACTGATCCGCAGGCTTAAAAGGGCAAAGATTGCGAACCTGAAAGTGGAAATTTTTAAACCGGCCATTGATGTACGGTACGATGAGGTCAAGATTGTATCACATGACACCAATGCCATTCACTCCACACCGGTGGAAAGTGCGCAATCAATTCTACTGCTGGCCCAGGCTGCTGATGTTATTGGCATTGATGAAGCGCAGTTTTTTGACATTGAAATTGCTGACGTATGTGATGAACTGGCCTTTCGGGGCATCCGTGTGATCGTGGCTGGTCTGGATATGGACTACCTGGGAAACCCATTTGGCCAGATGCCCAACATCCTGGCCAAGGCAGATTATGTAACCAAACTACACGCCATCTGTATGCAATGTGGAAATATTGCCAACTATTCATACCGCAAAGTGCCTAACGATGAGCAGGTCATGCTTGGAGCCACCGATGTGTATGAGCCAAGGTGCAGGAAATGTTATTCAAAGTAAGTTTATTTTAACCGGGCAAAAGGAATAAAAAACAGAGTGACTTCAAAATGAACGAAGTCACTCTTTTTTTATTAATTTATCCAATAACTTAATTATCCATTCCCCCACTACCTCGCTTTCCCCTTAATTTTCGACTTGGCTTTGATGTTAAAACTCATCCCCCCATTTGAAGCTTTGATGTCTATATCCTGATCAGCTGTCACGATCAGTCCGCTGCGGCTGTCCACAATCAGCGTACCGGTTACTTCTCCGGTAAGGCTGATTTTTTCATCTTCCTTTGATTCAATTTTGCTCAACTCCTTCAGGGTGACCATATCTCCTTCAATTTCCGTTACTTTATATGTTGACCTGTACCGGGCCGGCATCCTGCCGCTCATTACCGATGATTTTTCCCATGTGTCGCCCGGTTTTATCTCCTTGTTGGGAAAAATGTACCAGAACCGCTCCAGGTTTTGTTTGATTTCATCCGCATTGAACTGGCCTTTGAACTCTTTCACCATGTCCTCTTTTTCGCTTTTATTAAGCCCGGTAGAAACCGCAATGTTTTCAGCCATGTTCTCAAAGCCTGTAATATCCGTTATTTTCCCCTCGGGGTTTACCTTCATAATAAACTGCTGCCCTTTGATAGAACCAAAAATCCGGTTGAAGGCCTGCATCGGATCTTTTTCCACTTCAGCTGTGTCGGAACTCACCGGCTTATCTGTATCCACATCAATATTGAAACCCGAAAATGCAGTTTTCATTTTAAAACGTTCAAAAGAAGAAACAATGGTTTTTGTATTACCGTCATCCCCGTTTACATTCATGGAATAATAGGTTGTCATATCCATTTTTATCTCCTTACCCATTACTTCCTGGTCCATGCTCACTGTCATTTCATAGTCGTAGGCTTTACCATTTTCTAGGTTAAATTTCAGCATTTTGGCAGCGGTGCTGGATTTTGACGACTGGCAGGCTTCGAAGCTGCTGGCTGCAAACAGTCCGGCGATTGCCATCATGAACAAGGTTATATTTTTCATTTTCGGAGATTTATTACAAAATAGCGGGCAAAGTAAGATGAATAAGTAATTTCGCTGTGAATCGCTTGTTATTAATTCTATAAAACAAATATCTATTCTTTTTAAGAAAGACGTTCTGCTGGAACTGCGGCAGCAATACAGCTTTTATGGAGTGCTGCTGTACATTGGCGCTACCATTTTTGTGCTGGCAAATACGGTGGAAGCTCCGGATCCTTCGGTATGGAACGGTTTGTTCTGGGTCATTCAGCTTTTCATCTGCATCAATGCGGTTGCAAAAAGTTTTTTGCAGGAACACAAGGGCAGGATGCTCTATTTCCATACCATAACCAGCCCCGCTATTTTTATACTTGCAAAACTGCTTTTCAATTCTCTGCTCATGCTGCTGATGAGCCTGCTCAGCTTGCTGCTCTTTACCTTATTGCTGGGAAACCCTTTGCAGCATGCTGCCATATTCACAGGCCTGGTTTTGCTGGGCGGCTGGGGTCTCAGCCTTGTGTTCACGTTTTTAGCAGCCATAGCCTCACAGGCCCAGCAAAATGCTGCCATCATGGCCGTTTTGGGCTTCCCGGTCATTTTACCCCAGCTTCTTTTGCTAATGAAGCTATCCAACTCAGCCTTTTCTGCACAACCTGAAATATCCCTGACAACGGTATTACTGCTTTTGGCGCTGGATTGCCTGGTCATCATCCTGGCGGTCATTCTCTTCCCTTTTTTATGGAAAGACTGATCAGGTACAGTTAACTCATTTACAGGGTTTGGTTCAAAAAAATTGCAGGCAAGGGCTTCTATTTACCATCCTCTCTTTACAGACTTTCCTTAAGTGGTTGTCCGGGTATTGCCAATTCCCCTTAATTTTGCCGGGCTTTCAGATTTTGAGAACTCCATTGACAGCTCAGAAAAACTATATGTACCGGCACTGGTGGAAAGTTGCAGCTGCACTTCTGCTTGTCTATACTTTTACTGCCGGATTGCTGATGCCCGTCCCCCGTCTGCCCCTGCTGCAAGAGACAATCCGAAACATGTATTTTCATGTCTGTATGTGGTTTGCAATGATGATCCTGTTCAGTATCTCGGTTATTCAGGCCATACTGTATCTGCGCACTCTCAAACTGAAGCATGATATCGCTTCCCGCCAGTATGCAATCATCGGAATCGTATTCGGAGTTCTGGGTTATGCCACAGGGGCTATCTGGGCCTCCTATACCTGGGCCGATCCAAACAAGCCCGTTGCCGCATCATTCAGCACTATTGCAAGAGATCCCAAACTCATTGGTGCTGCCATTGCACTCATGGTTTATTTTGCATACCTGATCCTGAGAGATTCGGTAACAGACCGGGATAAAAAAGCCCGGATCAGTTCTGTCTATAATATTTTTGCGTATGCTCTGCTTTTCCCCGCAATCTGGATTTTGCCCCGTATGATGGAAAGCCTGCACCCGGGTAATGAGGATAACCCTGCGCTGGACGTAAAAAATGACATCAGCGGCTCGATGAGAATTGTCTTTTATCCTGCGGTCATCGGATGGTCACTGCTTGGAGTCTGGATTGCAACACTGAAGATCAGGATGGCCTATTTAAAAGAAAAATCAATACTTAATTAAACCAATGAAACAAGGCATCACATTTCTGATACTCACCCTATTTTGTTCAGCCCACCGGCTGGCAGCCCAGCAACCGAAAACGGAAATGGCCGACCTGATGAGGAGTAATGGTAGAATTTATGTGGTTGTAGCGGTGATGCTTCTGATTCTGGCCGGGCTCATATTCTACCTGGTACGGCTTGATAAAAAAATTACGAAATTGGAAAGGGATCAGCACTGATTGGAACACAGCTTTCAGCAATCTGAAACCCCGGATCTATAAAAAACATAAAAAATACAACACATGTCAGACAATCATTACAGTTTTTTCGGAGCGGTAGAAAGAAGTTTTGATAAAGCAGCCGCTTTTACCAAATGGGATAAAGGAATACTGGGCCAGATCAGGGAATGCAATTCTGTATTTCAGATGCGTTTTCCTGTAAAAAGAGACGATGGTACCGTAGAAGTAATTGAAGCCTACCGTGTACAACACTCTCACCACAAAACACCCTGCAAAGGGGGCATCCGTTTTGCTGCTGAAGTGAACCAGGATGAAGTCATGGCGCTGGCAGCCCTGATGACCTATAAATGCGCCATCGTAAATGTTCCTTTTGGCGGAGGCAAAGGAGGCATTAAAATTAATCCAAAAAAATATTCGCCCTACGAACTGGAAAAAATTACACGCCGGTACACTGCCGAATTGATCAAGAAAAATTTTATTGGCCCTGGCACTGATGTACCGGCGCCCGATTATGGCACCGGAGAAAGAGAAATGTCGTGGATCCTGGATACCTATACCGCCATGCACCCGGGTGAAATTGATGCGGCTGGATGTGTGACCGGAAAACCCATCACACAAGGCGGGGTAAGGGGACGTCGTGAAGCAACCGGCCTTGGTGTATTCTTTGGCATCCGCGAAGTATGCAATATGCCTGAGATCATGAAAAAACTCGGAATGACAACCGGGATTGAAGGAAAAAAAGTAATTGTGCAGGGCCTGGGTAATGTAGGGTATCACACAGCAAAATTTTTCCAGGACGCCGGTGCAAAAGTTATTGCACTTGCTGAATATGAAGGGGCCATTTGGAATCATGATGGCCTGGATGTGGATGCAGTTGTAGCTCACAGGAAAAAGACCGGCTCCATCCTGAATTTTTCTGGAGCCACCAATTTTGACAAAAGCAGCGATGCCCTGGAAATGGAATGTGAAATCCTGATTCCGGCCGCACTTGAAAATGTAATTGACGGAAAAAATGCTCCCCGTATCAAAACCAAATTGATTGGCGAAGCAGCAAACGGCCCTCTGACACCTGAAGCCGATGAAATCTTTACTCAAAAAGGGATTATTGTAATACCGGACATGTATCTGAATGCAGGCGGTGTAACCGTATCTTATTTCGAATGGCTCAAAAACCTGAGCCATGTACGGTATGGAAGACTGGAGAAACGCTTCACAGAAAATCTAAATGCAAGAATCCTTGCACAACTGGAAGAACTTACCGGGAAAAAAGTAGGCGGTATGGAAAGAGAACTGATTATGCACGGGCCGGATGAAGTAGATCTTGTGTACAGCGGACTGGAAGAAACCATGATCAATGCCACACACGAAATTATGGATACATGGAAAACCAATCCAGACATACCGAATATGCGCACTGCCGCTTACGTAGTGGCAATTAATAAAGTGGCTACCACATATTCAGAACTGGGAATTTTTCCATAATGCACAACCCAAGGCAAATTGCTTACCTGAAACCCGCTTCGGCGGGTTTTTCTTTTTAGATAAATGAGGCAGCAACTATGGATCCTGAGGCCGGGGTTAGGTCAGTTTCCCTTATTTTTGCGCAGCATTTCTGATAATTAATGTTTCAGTAATAATCTGAAAATAGAGTTTTATGCCTGATATTTTTGAACGCTTACTAAAACACTATGGCCCTATCGGCCAGCACCGCGAAAGAGCCCACGGATATTTTACATTTCCAAAGCTGGAAGGAGAAATTGGAAGCCGGATGAATTTCAGGGGCAAAGAAGTCATCGTCTGGAGTTTGAATAATTACCTGGGACTGGCAAACCACCCTGAAGTAAGAACTGCTGATGCCGAAGGCGCAAGAGAATACGGACTTGCCTATCCAATGGGCGCCCGCATGATGAGCGGAAACAGTAACCTGCATGAGAAACTGGAGGAAGAGCTTGCTGCATTTGTAAAAAAAGAAGACGCTGCCCTGCTCAACTACGGATACCAGGGCATGGTGAGCATCATTGATGTATTATGCAGCCGGCACGATGTGATTGTATATGATGCAGAAAGCCATGCATGTATAATTGATGGCGTACGGCTGCACCCGGGCCATCGGTATGTATTTGCACACAATGATTTGGCCGACTGTGAAAAACAACTGCAAAGAGCCACCGCCCTCATCGAAAAACAGCAGGCAGGAGGTATCCTTTTGATCACTGAAGGCGTATTTGGCATGGCCGGCGACCAGGGTAAACTGAAAGAAATATGCGCCCTGAAAAAGAAATATTATTTTCGTCTGCTGGTAGATGACGCACATGGTTTTGGCACCCTTGGAAAAACCGGAGCCGGCGCAGGCGAAGAACAGGAATGCCAGGATGAAATTGACCTGTATTTCTCCACATTCGCAAAATCAATGGCTTCCATCGGCGCTTTTATTGCCGGCGACAGAAAAATAGTTGATTTTATTCGCTATAATATCCGCTCTCAGATATTTGCAAAAAGCCTGCCTATGCCCCTGGTCATCGGCAACCTGAAAAGATTAGAATTGCTCCGCACTCATCCTGAATTCAAGGACAAACTCTGGAGCAATGCACTGAAACTTCAAAGGGGATTAAAAGAGAGAGGCTTCGATATCGGAAAAACAGATTCGGTGGTCACTCCTGTTTATATGAAAGGAGACGTACCGGAAGCAACCGCAATGGTAATGGACCTGCGTGAAAATTACGGAATATTTGCCTCCATCGTGGTGTACCCGGTTATCCCGAAAGGGCATATCATCTACAGGCTCATTCCATCAGCCGTACATACAGACGAGGATATTGAAAGAACTTTACAGGCTTTCTCCGAAACCAAAAAGAAACTGGATGCCGGGGCCTATAAAGTTCAGGCCATCCCCGACATGGCAGAATCCAGGTAGTACTACCCAGCAGTACTTAGACAGATGGACCTGGCAGAAAAACTGCCTTAGAGTTGTGTGTCAGCACCTTTCCTGAACCCAAAAGGCATTCTTTTGTTTGATTGAACTACATTTATATTCTAAAACAAAGATTTATGAGGAAACTCCTGCTGATGCTTTTTTGGCTGCCCCTTTTATCCCAGGCACAAAAAAAACCAATCACCTTAGAAGATATTTTTAAAAAAGGAACTTTTCGGGGCGAATATGTTCCTGCAGATTTTGAACAAGGTCTTGCCGAAACCGGTTTTAAAACAGAAAGTCTGACCGGAGCTGATGGAAAACCTTTTGGCCGCCCGGATGATATCATCAGGAATCCGGTTCAAAAACAGGTAGCTCTAATGACTAAGGAAACGGAGCCTATTTACAGACGATCTTCCAAATCCCTGCTGTACTTATATGATGATGCCGCAAAAAAACTCAGCCTGTTGGAAGATGAAAAAGTGCTGCATCCCACATTTTCGCCCGATGGCAGCCGCCTGGCATATATCCTGGGCAATAATATTTATATCTATGAACTGTCGTCAGGAAAAAAAACACCAGTCACAACGGACGGAAAATGGAATTTTATCATCAACGGAAACTGCGACTGGGTTTATGAAGAAGAATTTGAATTTTCCCGTGCGTACGATTGGAGCCCAAAGGGAAACTTTCTTGCTTACTACAGGTTTGATGAAACCCATGTACTGGAATATAATATGACCATTTTCGACAACGGGCACAACAAAGATTACCGATATAAATATCCTAAGGCCGGAGATGCAAATTCTGTTGTGGATATTTATATATATCGTGTGGCAGATGGCAGTCGTGTAAAAGCAGAATTTGAAGTGGGTGATATTTATATCCCCCGTATCAAATGGACCAGGAATGATGAGCAGTTGATAGTATTCTGGATGAACCGGTACCAAAATCACCTGAAGTTGCTGAATACAAATGCAGCAACAGGAAAAAGCGTTACTGTGTACGAGGAACAGAACAAATATTATGTGGAAATTAATGACGACTGGCAATTTTTGAAAGACGGAAGCCAGGTACTTTTCAGCAGTGAAATGAATGGCTTCAGGCATCTGTACCTGTACCACATGGACGGTAAGCAGAAAACTCAAATCACCAGCGGCAATTTTGAAGTAACAGAAATCAATGCTGTTGATGAAAAGAACAAACGGATCTTTTACACAATGGCATATCCGCGGCCGATGGACAGAAACCTCTTTATGACTGATTTCTCCGGTAAAAAAACCATTGCGATTACCCAGGGAGAATACTGGCACCAGGCTGTTTTTAATGACTCGTTCACCCGGTATTATCTCTATCGTTCAGATCTGAATACCCCGCAACTGGTAACTCTGCACGAGCTGACTACCGATAAAAAAAAGAAGGTCACAGCAAAACAAGTGCAGGTCGTTAATGAAAATGCGAAACTCAGGGGTCGCATTGATGAATTTGGTTTTGGGAAAGCTGAATTCATCAGAGTGCCCAACAGAAAAGCCGATACGTTGAACGGCTGGATGCTGAAACCTCAGAATTTTAATGAGGCTAAACAATATCCCGTGTTGTTTTGTAATTATGGGGGCCCCGGATCACAACAAGCGGGCAACCGGTTTGGTGCTACCAGCCCCTGGCATCAGTTGCTGGCACAGTATGGATTTATTGTAGTTTGTGTGGACAATACAGGCACCGGATTCAGGGGCGAGGAATTTAAGAAAAAAACTTACCTGCAACTGGGAAAGCTGGAAATAGAAGATCAGATCGATGCAGCGAAATATTTAAGTGCCCTCCCATTCGTAGATAAAAAGAATATTGGCCACTGGGGCTGGAGCTATGGTGGTTTTATGAGCTCACTGGCCATCACAAAAGGACATGAAGTATTCAACGCTGCTGTAGCAGTAGCCCCGGTTACAAGCTGGAGGTATTATGATAATATCTATACGGAACGGTTTATGCGTACACCAGCCGAAAACCCATCGGGGTATGATGAAAATTCACCGATCAATTTTACATCAATGATCCGTGGGAAATATCTCATTATCCATGGAACTGCTGATGATAATGTGCATTTTCAAAACGCAACACAAATGGTATCCTCCTTAGTAAAAAATAACATTCATTTTGAGAGCGCCTTTTATCCAAACAAAAATCATGGTATAGGCGGGATGGCCGATAACACAACTTTTCATCTATGGAGCAAAATGACAAACTGGATTCTTCAAAACTTAGGAAATGATCAGACTGAGAAGCCGCAACAACCCGCAAAAAAAATAAAAGGAGATTAGCCTGCCGGGGGGAAAAAAGAACCCCCGATAGAAATCGGGGGGTCCTAATCAAAAACCATTAACCATTAAACCTTATCCTATGAAAATTCACTGCCAAGATCGGTAATAATTTGATAACTCAAAATATTTCTTTGCCATTTTTTTGTCCAATTTCCTGAAAATATCCCTTCTGAAAAAATCTTGATTTTACTCAATGAAACTAAGTCAAATAAACAGTACACACCAGGCAATTTGTAGCATTATTACTACTGCCAGTTTAGTCAATCTTTTAGAATGTTGAACAAAGCCGCACAGAAAACAATGCACCCAAATAAAATCCTGGTTGCCGTAACCGGAGCCAGTGGTTCGGCTTATGCCAGAAACCTGTTGAACCGCTTCATGCAGATACAGGAACAGTGGACAGAACTATCCGTTATTTTTACAGACAATGCCAGACAGATATGGCTTTCTGAATTAGGGCAAATGCCCGATTTCCCCTCTCCGGTTCGGGAATACCACAACCAGGATTTTTCTGCGCCATTTGCTTCAGGTTCCGGCCAATACAAATCCATGATCATTATCCCCTGCTCAATGGGCACTCTGGGCCGAATTGCAAACGGCATTTCGAACGACTTGATTACCCGGGCAGCCGATGTAGTTCTGAAAGAAAGGAGAACCCTTATTTGCGTACCCAGGGAAACTCCTTATAGCCTTATTCATATCCAAAATATGGAGAAAATTACGCATGCAGGAGGTATCATCTGCCCTGCAACGCCCTCATTTTACAGCAGGCCATCAACTATTGATGATGCAGTAAACACGGTCGTTGACAGAGTGCTTGACCTTTCAGGTTTCGCTATATCTTCTTTCCGGTGGGGAAACTGATTGCATGCAAGCCAACATTCAATTAAAAAATAATTTCCGGGATGTCTCCCTCCACAATAAGGGTACCTGCAGTTTTATGCCTGATCTCATCAACAGATACGGCAGGTGCCCGTTCCAATAAACGGAAACCCTTTTCAGTCACATCCAGAACGGCGAGTTCAGTTACAATTTTCCGGACGCAACCCAAACCCGTAAGCGGCAATGTACATCGGGGAAGCAGTTTGGATTCTCCCCGTGGATTGGTGTGCAGCATGGCTACAATAATATTTTTGGCACTTGCAACGAGATCCATTGCACCACCCATCCCCTTCACCATTTTTCCCGGAATTTTCCAGTTGGCGATATCCCCTCTTTCACTTACCTCCATTGCGCCTAACACTGTAAGGTCAACCTTTCCGGCCCGTATCATCCCAAAACTGAGTGCAGAATCGAAAAACACTGAACCAGGTACTGTGGTGATAGTTTGCTTTCCTGCATTGATCAAGTCTGCATCTTCCTCACCTTCTTCCGGAAATGATCCCATGCCCAGTAATCCGTTTTCACTCTGAAGCACGACACTAATGCCCGGTGGTATATAATTTGCCACCAGGGTGGGTATCCCAATGCCCAGGTTGACATAATATCCATCCCTGAGTTCACGGGCAATTCTTTGTGCAATTTGTTCTTTAGTCAATGCCATGAGTTATCCTTTTTTTCTGACGGTTCTCTGTTCGATTCTTTTCTCATAATTTAATCCCTGAAATATGCGGTGTACATAAATTCCGGGAGTGTGTATGCAGTTTGGATCTAATACACCCGGCTCCACCAGTTCTTCCACTTCTGCAATGGTAATTTTTCCGGCCATTGCCATGAGCGGATTAAAATTGCGGGCTGTGTCTTTATAAATCAGGTTACCATGGGTGTCTCCTTTCCATGCTTTTACAATCGCAAAATCTGCTTCAAAAGCCAGTTCCATTAAAAAATCCTTCCCGGCAAATTGCCTGACTTCTTTTCCTGCTGCCACTTCGGTACCCACTCCAGCCGGTGTATAAATTGCAGGCATTCCATAGCCGGCTGCAAGGCAGCGGGTGGCCAATGTACCCTGCGGTATCAGTTCCACTTCCAGTTCCCCGCTCAAAAGTTGCCTTTCAAATTCAGCATTCTCTCCCACATAGGAAGAAATCATTTTTTTTACTTGTTTACCCTGTAGCATCAGTCCAATGCCAAAATCATCTACTCCAGCATTATTAGAAATGCAGGTCAGGTTTCTAACATTCCTGCGAACCAACGCTGCAATACAGTTTTCCGGAATGCCACAAAGACCAAAACCTCCCAGCATAATGACTGCTTCATCCCGGATATCCCGGACAGCTTCATCAGCAGTATACACATTTTTATTCATGCTTCTGTAATTTCTTTTGATCAGTTTTGATCATCCGCTACTTTCCTGACACGGGTTTCCTGGGTTGCTTTTTCAACCGCCATGGAATCCAGTATTTCCTTCATCCGGCCAGGTCTATTCCTGTACCATTCAAAACTTTTGTCAAATTGTTCTTTGGTAATTTGATGAATCCGGAAAATATTCAGATACATTTTGATACTTTCTGCTGGCTTGCTGATGCCCGTATCTTTTGAAAAAACAAAATCATTTAAAAACTGATCAGCCCTCATCATATCCCATAAAACTACCTGCATCTGCTCTGGCGGAAGCACAGCCGAGGGAACAGACCGATGATTCCTGCATCCGGTATGAATGGTCAGAACAATAAAGAACAAGATAAAAAATCTCATTTCAATTCCTTGTTGTAGAGAGAGGTATTTGTTAAGTCAAGTTTCGTCAGCAGGCCCCGGGCTCTTTCCTTCAGGTCGGGCTCTGCCTTGCTGAATGCTTTGGCCAGTTCATTTCCTTTACCCTGAAAGAAAAACTGGAGAAACATCGAATTCGGATTTTCGATATTTAGGTTATTGAGAAAATTCAGCGCATTCATAATTCCTGCCCGGGCAGCTTCTTCATTTTCCTGAAACAAATCCATGCCTGTACGATAGTACGCATACACTGCGTCATGTAAAATGGCAAAGCGGTTGTTGTTCAGGTTTTCTGCCAGCCAATAGCGGTTTCTCAGGCCATCAAATGATTTCCACCCACCGATATCCCGGCCGCTTTCCGGGGCATTGTTTACAATATTCCATGCTTTTTGAAAATAAGTGCTTCCTGCCCTCAGGGAAAAAGATGCATAGTCGAGGCCAAGGATGATATTGGCATAATACGCCAGGATGGCTGTAAGATTGGCCACGTAAGGATCACTACCCTGCACCCTGTTCTCATTGAATTCAATGGGCTGAAACTCCACATACCGGAATGTGATGTATTCGTCAATAAAATTTACCAGGGGAGATTCGTAAGAAGAATTATACACCGGACGTGCCGCCTGTACGGTAAGTTTTCCTTTATACACATTGTTGCCCGGTGCATCATCTATGGTCAGTAAAAAACTACACTGAATTTTTTCCTGCGGCTGAAAAGCATCGTTGGTCCACCTTCTGGTGTTCAAAAAATTTGCAAGGCCTGTTTGCAGGGTCTGAAAAACATTCCGGTCCACTTTGGTACTCACTTTATTGGAAAGGATCGAGACTCTGGCCAATAATTCCTGTGCCGGACACTGAGCGGATGCGGCAAAAAAAAGAACAAGAAGGAAAAGTTTAATGCGCATAAAATAGGTGGATTATTGTATCAATAATATCTCTGGCAACCTGTTCTTTTGGTTTGAGGCCGAATTCAATTTCCAGTCCGCCCCGGCCGATCAGTGTGACTTTATTCGTATCCGTAGCGAAACCGGCCCCGGCATCACGCAATGAATTCAATACAATCAGGTCGGCATTTTTCTTTTCCAGTTTCATCCGGGCATTTTCCCTCTCATTGTCCGTTTCCAGGGCAAAGCCAACCAATACCTGGCCTGGTTTCTTCAGGGCACCCAGCGTTTTTAAAATATCGGCAGTAGGCACCAGTTCCAGTACCAGCGGCCCGCTTAATTTTTTTACTTTCTTACAATTTGTTTCTGCAGCTGTAAAATCGGCCACAGCAGCAGACATAATAGCCAGGTCAGTATGTTGAAATGCACTTTTGCATGCGTCCAGCATTTCGGCTGCTGTTTGTACAGGTACTACCTGCATGCCGGCCGGAATTTTTGGATCGGCGACTGGCCCAAGCACCAGCGTTACATCTGCTCCATTTCTTTTTAATTCCCGGGCAATGGCAACCCCCATTTTTCCGGTTGACCTGTTTCCAATAAAACGGACCGGATCAATCGGTTCGTATGTCGGGCCGGCGTTTACCAGCACTCTTTTTCCTGCCAGTCTTTGTCCGCTTGAAAAATACTGCTGTAAGAATTGCAAAATTGTCTCTGGTTCCTGCATTCTCCCTTCTCCTGATAGCCCGCTTGCCAGTTCGCCCTTTGCCACCGGTATCAGCTCATGTCCGAAAGATTGGATACGGGACAGGTTTGCCTGTGTGGCAGGATGTTTCCACATATCTTCATCCATTGCAGGTGCAACAGCCACAGGACATGCAGATGATAAATAAACGGCAAGTAAAAGATTATCGCAAATTCCGTTGGCCATTTTGG
Organism: uncultured Chitinophaga sp.; assembly: GCA_964473035.1. Lineage (GTDB taxonomy): Bacteria > Bacteroidota > Bacteroidia > Chitinophagales > Chitinophagaceae > JJ008. The sequence continues at coordinate 64,426 of CAYYMK010000010.1, read as the reverse complement.
CCAGGGTATTGCAACTTAACGGAGCTATAAGCATCAGGTCGGCCCATCGGCCCAGCAAAACATGGTTTGCCCAGTTATCCTGTTCAGAGAGCTGAGTTAACACCGGGTTCTTGCTAAGTGTTGCGAGAGTCAGGGGCGACACAAAATCTGCAGCTGAAGGCGTAAGAATCACTTTTACATCGGCACCTGCTTTTAAGAGGAGCCTGAGCAGTATGATACTTTTGAAAGCAGCAATACTGCCAGTGATACCCAAAACTATTTTTTTTCCCTGTAGCAAATTCATTCAGATATATCTGTAATTGTAGATGCTGAAGTAGTGCCCTGAAGCCGAAAAATTACATCAAAGCCTATTCACGGCAAAATTACCTGTTATTACTGAGAGGCAAAACAGACTATTTCGGAACATGTTTGTTCAGTTCTGATAATGCCCATAATAAAAAACGGCAGGATACCCTGCCGCTGTTGCCCTGTTAAGGTCAAATCAGCTGAATAATTCATCTTCGGATTTCCGGAAATAAACCTTATCCTCCATAAAATCCTGGGTGGCCAGCAGTGCCGGATTGGGCATGCGCTCATAGGCACGGGAAATTTCAATCTGCTCCTTGTTCTCATGAATTTCTTCGAGTGTATCGGTATGGCTGGCAAATTCTTCCAGTTTTTTATGCAATTCATCTTTCAGGGAAATATTGATCTGGTTGGCCCGCTTACCAATAATGGAAATGGACTCATACAGGTTGCCGGTACGATGTTTGATATCTTCCAGGTTACGGGTTTCTACAATATTTGTTATGCCTGCACTAAGCTGGCGTCTTAGTTTGCTCATGAACTGGGGTATTTAAGTTTTTTTGTGATAACTGATAATATTGTTCGACTTCGCTTTTCAGTTTGCTGTCAGGAAAACGGTCCGTAAACTCATTGCACTCGCTGAGGACCTGCTCAAACCGCTCAGCCTTCTTTTCATCAATGCTCATAGAAGCATATTTGAAATATGACTTAATGATCATAAGTTTATATTCATCGGCTTTTTCTGAATCGGGAAAATTGTTCAGCAAGCCAGAAAAAGCCACTCCTGCTGCCCTGAATTGTCCCATATCAAAATACAACAGAGCCCCTTTATATTCCTTTGTTTCTATTTTGGAACGGCAGATATTGATAATTTCGTATGCTTCCTTATTTCGTGCTGAACCGGGGTGCGTATTGATAAAAGTCTGCATCATCCCCATTGTTTTTACGGTACTGGTCTGATCTAGTTCCGGCTTCGGTGACATTTTATAAAAGCAATAGGCCCGCATGTAATCTACCTCTTCTGCCTTGGGGCTGTTTGGAAAAATCTCCAGGAATGTTTTAAAAATATTTTCCGCATTCAGGTAATCGCCAATGTGATAGGCACAGTATGCATACTTGAAATAGATGTCTTCAAATTCCTTTTCAACCTTGAAATGAGGCATTACATCTTCATAAACAATCTGTGCCTTACTATATTTCTTTTTTACAAAATACTGCTCAGCCATTCTGAGTTTGTAGGCCGGATCCGGATTCTTCAGGATTTTGGAAATTCCTTTTGATTCTGATTTTTTCCGGCTTGCCGTTTTATTGCTACCCCCGCATGAGGCTATAAAAAAGCTTAACAGTATGATCCATAAAATTCTCATAAAGGCCTGCAAAGTTAACAGTTAAAGACAAAAATTGATGAAAAAAAACTGGCTGCCAAAACCCCCCCGTTAAGGTTATGATAAAGCGTTGATAACCCATCTTTCATAAAGAAAAGGCCCCCCTTTGGTATGGAGGGCCTTCTGATCTTATTCCTTAGTTCTTAATTCTTCTTTCTCAGGTTGGGGTGTGGCGGTTCTACGGTATTTGGCCCGTCTTCTCCATCTGCAGCAGCACGCAGGTCCACAGTATTACAGTCGCCTCCTGGTTCTCCGTAATTAAAGATAAACCGGTCAGCACTGATTCCCTCTTTGTCCACCATGTAGTTGATCACAGCATTTACATGATCCCAGCTTAATTGCTGCTCTCTTTTATCAGATGAGCAGTACCCAACAACAACCACCTTACAACCGGGGTTATTGCGAAGCCTGGAAGCTACTGTTGACAGTACAGCTTTTGCATCATCGCTGAGTTTGTTAGAATTTTTGCTAAAGCTGACACTGGGTAATGCCCCCATTTTCTCAACGCAAGTTTGAACAACAGTTCCGCCCTTGCAAAGATCCGGGCAATTTTCGCAAGTAGGGCAAGGACACTTACCTACACCATCAGCATCAGAAGGCTGACAATTGGTTGGTGTAATAAGTTCTTTATCCTTACAATCCGGTACGCCATCACCATCGGTGTCGAGGCTGACTCCATGTGTGTCAACAGGACATCCCTGAGGTGTTTGCTCACGGTCAAATTGGTCTGTTACTCCGTCTCCATCACTATCCGGCAGCACTGGTTTGGGCAGGCGCATCAGGCGGGGATTACGAATTTCACTGTAAGCATAATCCAGTGGATTAAGCCACCAGAGTGGTTCCACAGCTTTTCCCCCAATATTGAAGTTGATACCTACGCTTAAAAAATTGTAAGAATCATAATCACGGGTCAGTACGGCATCCCCATATGCATGTTCCTGCCAGCGCTGGCCATCGAGCAAATCATCTTTTATGAATGTGTGGCGGTCTTCAATTGCCAGGTTCACCCTGTCCGCAATTTTAAAGGCCATTCCAATCCCAATAGTGCCCGAAGGTTTAAATGTTTTTCCAAAAAGTTTCGGCCTGCGTTCGCCCTGATTTTCTGCAGGAGTTTCGTAAGTGCCATCCAGCATATTTTTCAGGGCATCATAGGTATCCTTGCGGCTTTTGTATTCACTGTTGGGGGCAATCGTACTGAAGGGGTACTTGTTTGTGCCATTTTCCAGGGCATCAATCATTGTTTCATATACCGTACCGCCAATCCCTGCAAACCCATACAGGTTGAAACCTGTTTTAGATTTATGAAAGCGGATGTTGTTCAATGTAACAACTCCTTCCAGTGATAAATCATGCGACTTTGTTTTGTAGTTGTAATACACAACCTCCTGAGGAGAATTTGCAGGCGCACCATAGTAGAGATTCAGCGAGGATGCAGTATAATCAGGATTCCCGGGAACCCGGTAAGGCGCCGAATAGGATGTGGCTACCGAACCATTAAAGGCCCATGCCACATTCTTCGCAAAATTTTCAGCCGGATTAAATGTCCAGCCTCGGGCAACGCCGTACATGTATTCCAGTCGCAATGAGAAGATATAACCAAATGCTTTTCGCACATGGGCGCCTACACTGACTGGAGTTATACGTGCAGGAATGTCGCCCCCTACATGCATTAATCCGCCTTTGATACCAATCTCCCACATGTTGCGGGGCTTGGCGGGAAAATTATAGGTCCCGTTTAAAAATTCGGTATGCTGGGGCATCCGCTTGTCAGGAACAACAGACGAGTCTTTTACATCGTAGCTAGCCCCTACCCGTTGCGAAAATCCATAAGATGTTACCAGACAGAAGATTCCTGTCAGGAATAATAGTTTTTTGATTGCCATAACTAAGGATTAAGATTTGAAAAACAATGTCCTAATAATAAGCAAAAATATAGATTGATGAGTAATTACCAAATTTTTGTGAAAATTATTTACCCACTTGCCTGTTATTTTTCAAGTACTTAGTCACTTATTGCTCATAAAATGATGCATTTGTGAACAATTATTTTTTTGCCCGTAACTTGCCTTGATTTTATAATGGAACTACCAACCCGCCTGATAAGCCATGAGCTTCAACAGTTTGAATCCCATTTTCGGGATTCGGTCAAGAGCCAGTCTCCCCTACTCGACCGCATAACCCGCTACATTGTAAAGCGGAAAGGGAAACAATTGAGGCCAATGTTTGTGTTATTATCTGCACGACTGTGTGGAGAAATTACTGAAGCCTCATACAGAGCTGCCTCGCTGGTAGAGCTGCTGCATACGGCTACACTTGTGCATGACGATGTAGTTGATGATTCCATGGAAAGAAGAGGTTTTTTTTCAGTCTATGCCCTCTGGAAAGCAAAAGCTACAGTTCTCATAGGTGATTACCTGCTGGCCAAAGGATTGTTGCTCTCACTGGAAACAAATGAATATAAAATTTTGCATATTCTGTCCGAGGCAGTCAGGAAAATGAGTGAAGGGGAACTGCTGCAAATGGAAAAAGCAAGAAGCCTGAACATCCGGGAAGAAATCTACTTTGAAATTATCCGGAACAAAACCGCCTCCCTGCTGGGGTCGGCCTGTGCCGCAGGGGCCTGGAGCAGCTGCCGGGATGAAACCCAGACCAGAAAAATGCAGGTTTTTGGCGAATTGACTGGTGTCGCCTTCCAGATCAAAGATGACCTTTTTGATTATACCAGCGAAAAAATTGGTAAACCTACCGGCAATGATATTAAAGAAAAAAAACTGACACTCCCCCTGATCTACACCCTGAACCAAACAGACACAGCAACCCGAAGAAAAATCATTTATATAGTAAAAAATAACAACCGGGACAAAGAAAAAGTAAATTGGGTGATTGAACAGGTTGAGAAATCCGGGGGAATTGCTTATGCGGCCGAACAAATGAATGAATACAAAAGCAAGGCATTGCAACTACTGGATGAATTTCCGGATAATCCCTTCCGGCAAGGGTTGAAAGACCTTGTTTTATATGTGACTGAAAGAAAATACTAACCTAAATTCAGCAATGGAAAAAAGATGGAATATCCTGAAGGCTCCGCCCGGCCTGTCTGATGAGCTGCAGGCCAAATTGAACATTAACAGAACCCTCTGTGATATCCTGGTCAACAGAGGCATTACCGGATTTGATGATGCGAGAGATTTTTTCAGACCCGCACTGAATTCTCTGCATGATCCCTGGCTGATGAAAGATATGGATCTTGCTGTGGTAAGAATCTTGTCAGCATTGACGCAAAAGGAAAAAATACTTATTTACGGAGATTATGATGTGGATGGTACCACCGCCGTGGCTTCCATGTACCGGTTTTTGAAAACCATGCACGAGCCAACTGATTTTTATATCCCCCACCGCTACCGTGAGGGATATGGGATCAGCAAAGCAGGAATTGATTATGCAAAAGATCATGGCATTTCCCTGATTATATCACTGGACTGCGGCATTAAATCTGCCAGCCTGATCGCATATGCAAAAACACTGGGTATAGATTTTATTGTATGCGACCATCACCTGCCCGACGATGAGTTACCTCCGGCTGTGGCCATCCTGAATCCGAAACAAAAAGATTGTACCTATCCATACAAAGAACTGTGCGGCTGTGGGGTGGGATTCAAACTGATCTCAGCACTGAGCCAAAAATTAAACTTACCAGAAGAAACTCCAAACGAATTTCTGGATCTGGTTGCAACTGCCATCGCTGCTGATATTGTTCCGCTTACGGGGGAGAACCGTGTATTGGCATATCATGGCCTCATTAAAGCCAATACAAACCCCAACCCGGGCATCCAGGCACTGGCCAAACTAAGTGGGCTGGTAAAAAAATTGCACATTACCAACCTGGTTTTCATGATTGCCCCCCGTGTCAATGCAGCTGGCAGAATGGACGATGCAACTAAGGCAGTACAAATGTTTATTGCACCTACCCTTGACGAGGCAATGCATTTTGCTGAAATGCTTCATAGCGATAACTCCGACCGGAAAGAAGCAGACAGCAGCACAACAGCCGAGGCCCTGGCTCAGATTGAAGCGCATCCCGACTGGAAACTTCATTCATCCACAGTGGTGTACCAGCCTCACTGGCACAAAGGAGTGGTGGGCATTGTAGCTTCCCGGATCATCGAACAGCATTATCGCCCCACAGTTGTACTTACAAAGTCCGGCGATATTATTTCAGGCAGTGCCCGTAGTGTTCCCGGCTTCAACCTGTATGAAGCCATACATGCCTGCAGAGAATTCCTGCTTGGTTATGGAGGTCATTTTGCCGCAGCCGGCCTCTCCCTGGATCCCGATAATCTTGAAAACTTCCGGAATAAATTTGAATCCATTGTAAAAGCAACCATCAGACCGGAACTACTGATTCCTGAAATCATCATTGATGCAGAAATCCCGCTTCAGGAAATCACCCCTTCATTTTACTCAATACTGTCACAGATGGAACCATTCGGACCGGAAAATATGCGGCCTGTCTTTATTGCCCGACGGGTAACCGATACCGGCTGGAGTAAAATAGCGAAAGAAGAACATATCCGATTTTCAATAAAGCAGCAAAAAACTGTTGTCACAGGGATTGGATTCGGCATGGCCAGCAAGTTTCCTTTGCTGCAATCAAAAAAGCCGGTCGATCTTGTTTTTAAAATTGAAGAAAATGAATGGAACGGCAATACAAACTTGCAACTGGCCGTAATGGATGTACGGGCCTCAGAAGCATGATAACCAACTCCGAGACTGGATGCATACTGAATGATTTGAAAATGGTTTCCCAGCTGCTCTGCTTTTGCCATTCTGAATGACAATACCCAAAAAAGGGAGAAACCAGAAAACTTTTTTGGGCCGGAGCATGAGGGGGCAAATTGAAATGCCTGCATCATTATTCATGAAGCTGCCTACTTTTGCTGACTGAAAACAAACGGTATGATCAGAAAACTACTCTTCGTATTTTTTTTTCAATATCAGTTGATCCCTGTTTGCAGGAGCCAGGGAAATTCCGGCACATTGGATGTGGTCAGCTGGAACCTTGAATTTTTTGGTGCACCGGGATCGGGACCGGCCGATGATGACCTGCAGGAAGAAAATGCAAAGAAAATTCTGCGCTGGCTTGATGCCGACCTGTATGGCATGATTGAAATTGTGGATACCATGCGTTTCAGAAGGCTGGTGGATTCGCTTGGTAATAATGAATACGGTTTGTTTATTGCACCCTATTGCAGTGGAAACACAACAGGCACCGGTTCAGGCTGGATCAACGGTCAAAAACTGGCATACATCTATAAAAAATCTGTCTTCTCAAATGTACTGGTCAATGGCATTATGCGCAACAGTGCATCGGCATATACCAACTGGGCAGCCGGCCGGTTTCCCTTCATGTTTTCTGCTACCGCAACCATCAACGGGATCAACCGTAATGTGGTTTTTTTTCTGCTGCACGGAAAAGCAGGCAGTACCCAGGATGATTACCTGAAACGTGCCAACGCTTGCGTAGAATTCAAAGACAGTCTCGATACATATTTTTATGCCACAAACAGTTTTATCATCGGCGATTTTAACGATGCCCTGCACCAGACCATTTATCCCGGAGCTACCCTCAGCTCATACCATGCATTGGTAGCAGACAGCATAGATTCCGATCACTACAAATCCATTACACTACCGCTTGCAGTGGCCGGACAGAGCAGTATGATCAATTTTCCAAATGTCATTGACAACCATATTATATCAAATGAGCTAGGCCCCTATTATATTCAGGCCTCGGCCCAGATCAAAACAGATGTGATCACTGTTGTACCTGATTATGTAACAGCCCATAATACCTCAGACCACTATCCCGTTCTTTCCAGGTATAACCTCAATGGCATCCCCACAGGCGTATCTGATATCCATCCTTCTGAATCCGGAATTCGGATTGCTCCAAACCCGGTTCAGAATCTGTTAACAATTCATTTAACCAAACCACAAGCAAATTTTTCTTTGCAACTATACACATTACAGGGACAAATAGTTTGGGAAATAAATGCTGGTTACCTGTCAAACGGGGCAGTTTTAATGGAATCCATGCAGAACCTGCCCCCGGGCATTTATTATCTTAAAGCTGTTACAAAAGAATACCGAACCATTTTCAAACTGGTTCACCTATGAAAAACAGCCCCCTTCCGGAGGCTGTTCAAATCATTTTGTACTTCTTTATTAATTCCAGGTAATACTTACATCATCCAGTGCCGTTGATGGTCTGTTTCCGGAACCGCTTGATGCAGAAAGTGCGGCAATACGAATCCAAACTTTTTGAGTTTGATTATTCAGGGCACTGCCAAAACTCACCGTTACCGGAGTACTGCCCCATGTTGCACTTGTTGTAAGGGTTGCCGGGCTGGTTGTTACTGTTGTGAAACTTGATGGTGATTCGCCAAAACCATATTGCACAGTCCAGGTAGAGGTGCGGCCCACAGAATTATCCAGCGACTGCAGCAGAAAACTAAGCTGGAAATTTGTTTTACCAATGGTATTATCCAGCAGTATGACATATGCGCTGCCCGGATCGTACCCGGAAGAGCTTGTTTGCCTGATACCCAGTGTCCTGTTTGCTGAACCATTTTGTGCCGTTGCATCACTGGTTGCTGTCAGCCCTGTGGCAGATGCGAAATTTTTGACTCCTGCGCTGAACTGATTCCAGAGGGTGCCGTTGGCAAGTCCCGGAGGGTTACTGTATATGGGCATGTCGCCTGTACCCAGTTGGGAAGCGCTGGCCCCAATCTTCACAAAAAATCCCTGGGGTATTCCAGCTGCAATACCATTAAAGTTTTGAGTATAGGGAGACGTGGTAAGAGGAATTCCGGTGCCCCCGCCTCCTCCGGCAGCAACTACGTCATTCAATGTGCCTGCAGGATTTCTGATCCCAATTTGTCTTGCTACACCAAACTGGCCAAGGTAACCAGTTACGGAAAGTGCTGTTGCGGGATAGGATTGACCTGCAAAACTGGCTGATGAGGCTGTGTACATGACCAGTGATGCACCATCGTTAAGAGTGACACTACCATTATAGGTACCTCCAGAACCACCTGTGAGAGCCACAGGACCTGTTTTGACCAGTGTTGATTCCCACGCTTCACCATTCGTTACTACATCTGCAAGGGTTACATTTCTTGCTGTAATGGTTTTGCCTGTAGAAATACGTGTTGCATAAGATAGCGGAACCTGGTTCAACTGCAGCAATCCGTTATATTCTGAAAGTTCCTGTTGTGATACGTTCACATCTATCGAATCGCCCAGGTTAAAATTGTGGGGGGCATCAAAACGTACCAATATCCCGGACAGGTTATTGCCTTGTTGCAATACCAGGTTTTGTGAATTGATGTTGTTTGTAGAACGATCGCTGATCACAATACCCGATATCCTTTTCCCATCAGGAGCCGAAGTAGCAGTACCGGTAAACAGCGCCCTGAGATCTGAAATATTCATGACAGTTGTGGGTCCCTGGCCACAGCGAAAGTTGGAAAACTGTACATCTGAAGTATCACGGATAATCAGTTGCTTGGTTGAGTTGTAGAGTGTGTAAATGGCCAGCAGTGTGCCGTTTCCGTTTGGAACATTTATACCGGCAAAATTTGCATAGCCACTGGAACGAATGATAATATTGGTTCCGCCTGCACAGCCTTTTACATTCAGGTTCACATCATTTCGGTAAGCCGATGTATCGGCATAGGTCTTTGCCGTATCTGCGGCTGCAAATTCATAATTATTCAATTGTATCAACGTGCCAAGATGATCATCAGACATATTAGTTGTCAGTTGGCTGACTGTTACAACTTTTGGAACAACGGGATTGTTGATTGATCCTCCGGTCACAAACTGGTCAACCAGGTTGGCTGCAATACCCATCAATGACGGAGTGCCTGCCACTACGGCTTTAATACCCAATTGAGGCAACCGGTTGTAATCTGACAAACACAAACCCTTGCACCTGATAAACACTTTGCGTCCTACAGGAAATGAATTGTACAGGCCAGTCGCATCAAGTTTAAGATTGATGCCTGATGTTCCATCCTGAATATACAATTCCTTATACATGTTGCCACTTTTATCATTCGCCACCACAATTCCACTGATGATGATATCAGCGGTAATTTCATCCAGCGCTCCACCCACCGTATGCATCGCCCTCAGTTGCTTGATTGTGTGTGTGGGGGTCATGGCCGGATCGGAGGGGCCGGGAGGGGCATCAAAATTCTTTTTGCAGGACACGAACAGAACAGCAGTCAGCATAAAAGCAGCAATGCTGTAAAAAACAAGCTTACTATTTCTCATATATTTAATATTATGTGCCATCATTTAAATTTAAAAACGGAGTGTGGCGCTGGCAAAAAAGTTGATGCCATATCCATGATACAGTTTCGGAGGAAATTTATTTACATTTCTGTTTTCAAAATCAAACCGTAACTGTTCAAAACCACCGGTGACCATTTCCCGGTTGTCCAGGATGTTATTTACACCAAGATTAAAAACGAGGTAAGTAGGTTTCCCGGTTATTTCCATGTTTTTTGGCAGTTTCCAGGAATAGCCGCCAAAGAAATCAAGAGTGTATTGCGGTTGCCAGCGGGTTTGGGCCAGAATTTCATCCCACAATGCTGATTTTTCTTCTATGCCATCGACCGCTGCAGCCGTACGGCGGATTGGATTGAAATCAAGCCACATTTGATCAAAGGCATTACCTGTCAGGCTTACATACCAGAATTTTGGCGACCGGTAATTAATTCCCAGGCTATACGCTTCCTGTGGTGTGGAGGGTACTCTGTAGTTTTTATTAAAAATTGATTCGGAACCCAGAAGGGTTGACTTGTTGTCCAGTGTAATAATTGCCTCCTGACGGCTGTTGAAATAATACCTGCCCGCTGCCGCAGCTCCATTAATGGTTAGCCCCGGGGCAACTTTGGCTTCAAATCCAAGTTCTCCCCCAAAATGCAGCCTGTCAATATTACTGATTGCATAATTTACAAAATTGTTATAATCTTCATGATAAAATGACATTACATTATAGTCATCTTCAAACGTACTGTAAAAACCGGTGATCCTGAGCTTCAGCTTTGGAGCATTCATGATATATCCGCCTTCCACAGTAGTGATGGTTGAACTTTGCAAATCATTTTGCTGAAAATCTCTGGTTCGCGGTGCGATGTATACGTTTTCAAAAAACGGGGCTTTCGTCAGATATGCAGCATGTGCATAGAAATAATTACGCCCATCAAGCTTATAGGTAATGCCCCCTTTGAAGGCATAGTTTGTAAAGTTGTTCACCTGTGATTTTCCAAACGAATTGGAGGGGAATAGCCCGTTTCTCATATTACCATCTCTCCAGAACTGGGTCCTGGATATTTCTGCAGCGAGGAACAGATCCAGTTTCGAAAACTTAAAGACGCCCTGGCTCCAGGCCGCTGCTTTATTAATTTGCATATCATAATCATATCCAAACTTGTCCCCTTCGCCCAGTATTCTGTTCGGACGGTTCAGGTCATTTTGAATCATATCGGTATTATTGGGAAAATCCCGCTCAGCAAACTGGTTTATGTCCACATAAAATTCTCCGCCAAGCAGATCATTGACCCTTTTGAAATAATTGTTCCGCTGATTCTGGTACGACAGCCCTGCTGTAAACTCTGTATGATCTCCAAACCGGGTATTTAAAACTGAATTTGCATTCAGGCGCCTGCTGTCGATCACTCTTTCTTCAACGATATAGTGCGACCTGCGGCCGGTAACTGTATTACCCGATATGCCATTCGCATTCAGAATACTTTCTCTACTATTATAATTTGCAAGAAACAGGCGATCCCAGTTAATCTGACGCAAACCAATATTGTTGCGCATCGCATCTTCCAGCATGGCTGCCTGCCCGGGATCAGTACTGGAATAATAACCGGGCAGATAGCGATAATAATCAGGGCGGGGATCCGCTGCATTGTACCAGTCGAGTGCCGTTGTGCTCCGTTCACCAAATGAATAAGCTACGGCTGTAACAAGGCTTGATTTGTTATTGATCCTGAAATCATGGGTCAGAATGCCGTAAGGCTGATGGGTTTTGGCCACACTTGAATTTCTCAGTTTCCCGTTTTGAAATCCCCAGAACGGGTTGTAATAAGGAGTTCCTGCCAAATCAATCATTTCTTTCAATGCAGGTCCTTGTCTTCCGCTTTCGGTGAGAGCGCCAAAACCAACAAATGAAAGCAGGTGCTTTTCCCCCAATTTCTTATCAATAGCGGCAAAGTAGCTCCACCCGTCATAGTATGTTCCGGGTACATACCCTTCTTCTGCATACCTGCGGCTGCCGCTCAATGTAAATGCCCATCCTTTTTTATTCATCCCCGTGGAATGGGTAAGCATGATCCGGTGATTGTAATTCCTGTTGGCATATGCATAATTCAGGCTGGTCTGTTTTCTTTGTTTGCTTGCCCGGGAATCAATTTGCGTGTTGCTCCCGATATCGCCAAAGGCAAACGTATTATTGCGCAATCCGATTGAAATATCCCGGTTTCGAAGCACATCATTCAGCCCACCCCATAACCCGAAAGGGGTAAATCCATTATCCAGGTTTTCCATCGGAATCCCGTTCATATAAGTACTGAAAAGATCCGCATCGTAACCACGAATCCGGAACCGAAGCGGACTCCAGTTAAAAGTAGCAGCAGAAAAGAAAGCATCGCGGCCGGCCGTGAGTACGGACGAAAGGTTTTGAGTACTGCCATCACTCAGGTCATTTTCATCCAGCGATATCACAGGAATATTGTCCAGTACGGATTCCTGGAGCTCTTCCACAGTGCTGTCCCTTCCCGGCAAAGTATCGGTGCGGGGCCTGTCCTGTGCCTGAATAAAGCCAGCTGCAAGAATCGCCAGCAGCAAGAATTTAATTTTTGGCATGTAATTGTTTTTTTGACAAAGTGGCAAACATAGTAAGTTTATTCATTACCGCACCGAAAAAAAAAGCACAATGTGAATAAGATTCTATAGTTTATAATAATTTAACCCGGGCATCCTTAGCAAACCTGAAATCGTCAGATGTTTTATTATGTTTGCATCCCTTGAAACATCGGAAAGCTATATAACTTTTCGGGGGCAGACAGGTTCAATTATATAATCAATATCATGTTCTTGCCCGATCCGGAGGATGATCTCATTAAAAAATTAAAACGATGCGTTTAAAAAAAATATGCACCCTTTCTGCATTACTGCTTATTTCTGTATCCCTTTTTTCACAAACAGGAAAGCAGTCCTACAAGATGGCCATCATTGGTTTTTACAATCTGGAAAATCTGTTTGATACGATTGATAATCCTTCCGTGAATGATGAAGAATTTTTACCCGCAGGAGCAAAAAATTACAATACAAAAATTTACCTCGACAAACTGAACAAACTGGCAAACGTTATTTCAGAAATAGGCGCTGACCAAACTCCTGATGGCGTTGCACTGCTAGGGGTTGCTGAAGTTGAAAATGACACGGTACTGAACCACTTGGTACAGCATCCACTGCTGGCAAAAAGGAATTACCGGGTCATGCATTACGACTCAAAAGATGCAAGGGGTATAGATGTAGGCCTGCTGTACAACCCGAAATATTTTAAAATAGAAGCCAGCGCTGCATTGTATGTTCAACTCCCGGGTGGGTCAAAAGATGCCTATTTCACCAGAGATATCCTGTGGGTAAAAGGGCTGCTGGACGGAGAACCCATCCATGTATATGTGAATCACTGGCCCAGCCGGAGCGGAGGCGAAGAACGAAGCGCCCCGGCACGTAACGCAGCAGCACTAGTGTGCCGTTCCCATATGGATTCAATGCTGAAACTGGAACCCGATGCAAAATTTATTGTAATGGGAGACCTGAATGACGATCCTGTAAACCATAGTGTGGCAGGCATCATCGGGGCAAAACCAAAGATTAAAGACGTAAAAGCCGGTGGCATGTTCAATCCATGGACTGGATATTATAAAAAAGGAATCGGAACACTGGCTTACCAGGATGCATGGGGATTATTTGACCAGATTTTAATCTCATACCCATGGCTCAGTAAAGACCAGACTGGTTTCTTTTTTTATCAGACGCATATATTCAAGAAAGAATATATGGTAGAAAATGTGGGCAAATACAAAGGGTACCCGATGCGCACATGGGATGGGAACCGCTACCGTGGCGGATATAGCGACCATTTCCCCACTTACCTTACATTTTTAAAGAAAATAGAAGCCGGGAAAAAAGGGTTCTGAAACTGTCAGGCGCTTATTGGCAGGTTCTGGCAAGAGAAATCGGGTCTAAAATCCTTGCATTCCCGGCCTGTTTTCTGATCAGAACTCCCTATCTTTGCCGCCCCAAATCTGTCCCGGACTGCCTGTTTCTAACGGCAGTAAGCGGGATTCGGCAGATTCTTTCCGCTGCAAAGTGGATTGTCCAATGGGCAAAAAACGAATTATTCACTTAAAAAAGGTAAAATGAACAATTACGAACTGATGGTGATTTTTACCCCGGTATTGAGCGATGATGAGTTCAAAGCCGGGCAAAAAAAGTATGCCAGCATGGTGACTGATGCCGGCGGAACGATCGTTGCTGAAAATGCCTGGGGCCTGAAATCACTGGCCTATTCCATCCAGAAAAAAACAACCGGGTTGTACTGGGTATTGGAATTTACTGCAGCCCCTTCATTCAATGAAAAGCTGAAAGTACAGATGCTGCGTGACGAAAATGTACTTCGACACCTGGTGACCAAACTCGATAAATATGCCGTCGGGTACAATGCGAAGAAAAGAAGTGGCGTAACATCAGAAACAACAAAAACAGCGGAGGTATAGTATGGCAAAAAATGAAATAAAATACCTGACCGCCATTAAAAGCGATACCCGGGTAAAAAAATTCTGTCGTTTTAAAAAATACGGCATTCGATACATCGATTATAAAGATGTGGAATTCCTTAAAAAATTCCTGAACGAACAGGGCAAGCTGCTCCCCCGCCGCCTCTCCGGAAACAGCCTGAAATATCAGCGCAAGGTTTCTGATGCGGTAAAAAAGGCAAGGCAGATGGCATTATTGCCTTATGTAACCGATTTATTAAAATAGGCTATTCCCTAATTCCGGCCGCACAGACCGGAAGACAGTGAAGCCTGTAATTCACTGGGATAAAAAATAAAACAATGGATGTCATCTTAATTCAGGACGTAGATAACCTGGGCGCTGCCAATGAAGTGGTAAAAGTGCGCAACGGGTATGCCCGTAACTACCTGCTGCCCAGAAAACTGGCAGTAGAATGCAATGATAGTAATAAAAAACAGCTGGAAGAAAGGCTGAAACAGGTGCGCAAAAAAGAAGAAAAAATGCTGGCCCAAATCAATGAAGTCATTTCAAAACTGAAGGAAAGCCCTGTTCAGATCGGCGCCAAAACAGGCACTTCAGGAAAAATTTTCGGCACAGTCACTGCACTCCAGATCAGCCGTGCAATCCGTGAACAAAAAGGATATGAAATTGACCGCAGGAAAATTCAGATCCCTGACGAGGTTAAAGAACTAGGCTCCTACAAGGCACAGATAGATTTTGGCAACAACCAATCTTCAGAACTTGATTTTGAAGTAGTGGCCGAATAAGGAACTCTTAGCTAAGCAAAAAAAACTGCTCCTGTCTGTTCCGGAGCAGTTTTTTTTGTCTGCAGCCAATCAGAAATGATCCGTTTTGCCCTGCACCTGACCTATATCAAGCCTTTTTCCCCCAGTTTTTTCCAATGCAGGAAAGCTTTTCATCTGGTCATTTTCAATATTTTAAAGAAAATCGGCTTGCGTCATTAATATTTTTCCGGTTGTTCCAAAAAAAGCTTTATTTTGTTCCGTTATTGGTGTTCTTTACAGTTCTTCAGGTTATGAACGGTTCTCACTTAGTCCTGTGATTGTTCAAAGACTGCTGTTACTGTTGGCACTTTTATTTTTTCAAAACATCTCAAAAATGAACATTTACGTAGGTAACATCAGTTGGAACCTGAAAGACCAGGATCTCGCCAACCTCTTTGCCCCTTACGGCGAAGTCACATCAGCAAAAATTGTAACTGACAAATTTACAAACCGAAGCAAAGGTTTTGGATTTGTTGAAATGGCCAATGACGAACAGGCTCAGGCTGCTATTGCAGCCCTGAACGGTTCAGATGTTGATGGCCGCAGCATTGTTGTAAACGAAAGCCGGCCAAAGCCTGAAGGTGGCGGCGGCGGCGGTTACAAGAAAAGAAGCTTTGGTGGCGGCGGCGGTGGCTACAAAAAAGGCGGTGGCGGTTACAACCGTGACCGTGGCGGGTACAATAGCGACTATTGATTATCCTTACACCGGAATACACGGTGCTTAAATTTCTTTCAGCAGTCCGGTTCAGAAGAGCCGGACTTTTTTTTATTTTCAGATTTTTATTCACCCGTCATGCCATGAAATGGTTTTTTCCTATCCCTTTGCTTATGCTTACCAGCACCCTCACCGGGCAAACACCCACAGCTGATCAAATTTTTTTTAATGGCCGTATCTGGACCGGCAATTTGCAGCAACCATGGGCCGATGCCATGGCTCTCTCAGGGCAACATATCCTGTACACAGGGAGCGATTTTAAGACATACCAGGATTCAAAAACCGAAATGACCGATCTGAAAGGAAAAATGCTGCTGCCTGGTTTCATAGATAACCACACTCATTTCCTGAGCGGGGGTTATGGCCTATCTGGAGTAAATCTTCGAAAAGCATCTTCGCCACAGGAGTTTATCAGCATTCTTGCGGATTATTGTAAAAAATATAATGACGACCGCTGGATACTGGGTGGCGATTGGGATCATGAAGCCTGGGGCGGGCAACTTCCGGAAAAGGAATGGATTGATTCTGTAACCGGGAACCATCCCCTATTTGTAAGCCGCTATGACGGGCATATGGCTTTTGCCAATTCAAAGGCCTTACAACTTGCAGGAATCACGGAAAACAGCGCAACACCTGCCGGCGGTGAAATAGTAAAAAACGGAAAGGGCATATGCACTGGCGTTTTTAAAGACGAAGCTATGGGCCTCATCAATAAGGTTGTACCCGACCCCTCAGAAAAAGAACTGGCCGAATACCTGCAGGCAGCCCAACAACACGCAATTGAAAACGGTGTAACACAAGTGCACGATATGGGCAGCTATGGGGGATGGCCAGATCTTACAACTTACAGAAAAGCCCGGGATAAAGGAAAGCTGATTATCCGGATCTATTCTTTTGTTGCAATGAGCAGCTGGAAAAAATTACTTTCCTTTTGCAACAAAAACGGGAAAGGTGATGATCATCTCCGGTGGGGAGGGCTCAAGGCATTTGTGGATGGTTCTCTGGGTTCTACCACCGCATGGTTTCATAAACCCTACCTGGATGCGCCACACAGTCATGGGCTAATGGTAACTGATACCCATGTGTTGCGCAACCAGGTGCTGGAATCAAGTAAAGCAAATTTTCATGTAGCCGTGCACGCAATTGGCGACAAGGCCAATGACTTTATTCTCGATGTGTTCCAGGAGGCTTTATACAATGAACCTGCTTGGGACAAAAGATTCCGGATTGAACATGCACAGCACCTGACAGATGAAGCTATCAACAAGATGGCCCGTTTGCAGGTAATTGCCTCCATGCAGCCCTATCATGCGATTGACGATGGCAGGTGGGCTGCAAAAAGACTCGATCCTGCCAGGCTGAAAGGAACTTATGCATTCAAAAGCCTGCTTCATGCGCCTGCAAAACTGACCTTCGGATCCGACTGGACTGTAGCACCACTATCACCCCTCGAAGGAATTTATGCGGCAGTAACCAGGAGAACACTCGACAATAAAAACCCCGGCGGCTGGTACCCGGAGCAAAAAATTTCGGTTCAGGAAGCCCTGGAGTGCTACACTGTCAATAATGCTTTTGCTGGTTTTCAGGAAACCAAACTCGGCCAGATGAAAGCCGGCATGCTTGCCGATTTTGTAGTGCTCAGTGAAAATCTTTTCGAAATTCCTCCCGAAAAAATTAAAGATGTGCAGGTGCTGATGACAGTCATTGGCGGCCGCATTGTTTTCAGAAAATAGGACTCTCCTGCCTGCTGATTACAACTTTAATACCTGAAAAGAAACTTCGCCGGAACTATTTCTATCTCAGCTCTAAGGGCAGAATAATATTCCCCATCCAGGTGGTATTCTAATTCTGTGGGGCTGTCAATGCTGATTTTCCTGGTTTGGAAATAGCGGATACAGGATAACTGCAAATGCCTGCCCTTTTCTATCAGAGGTAAAAAACGCAGCCTCTTCAATGGATGAATGCGGGATGCCAAAACCACATCCAACCAGCCGTCATCAATAGCTGAAGCTGGTGAAATATGAAATCCGCCACCGGCACGTTGACCATTCACTACATCCACAATCAGCCATTTACCTGATGCTGCATACTCCTCTGAAGAAATCGAATATTGGCGGGAATGGTATCTGAAAATTTTTTTCAAAATGGTCAGTAAAAATGAAGCTTTACCCGGACGTTTTTTCTTGCCAGACAAACTGCGCACCACTGCGCCTTCAAACCCAATGCCGGCGCCATTTATAAAATATCGCTGGTTACATCGCCCGGCATCTACGTATCTTGGTCCGGATGCCAGGACATGCAGCACCTGATCCTGCACCGTTCTGTTGCCGTATAATAGCCAATGTGTATCATTGCCTGTACCGCCTTTAAAAATGGCAAGCGGGAGCTTATTCTCTCTGTATCTGTTGATAAAAAAATGCAGTGTGCCATCGCCACCCGAAAGCCATACATCTGTAAATTCTTCAAATGATTCGGGCCATTGTCGGTAAAATGCAGTATAGGGCACTCCCAGTTCCGACAACTGCATTTCAATACAACTTGCAACTGTAACAGCGCTGCCCGTCCCTGCCAGCGGGTTACACAATAATGCAATCTTATGTTCCGGTTTCATAAAAAAGCCTCCCTTTTACGAGAGGCTTTAAAACTACTATTTATTTCTTCTTTATGGATGCAATACCCTGATGGTTCCGGCCCCATGATAGGAATGATACTCCCCATTGTACATGGCATCGGCATTTACGGGTCCCATTTTATAGATGCCGGGTGTAACCGCCCGCACTGCATAATAATACGTTTGTTTTGCAGACTCCGCATTTACAAAGAAATGAATCCTGTCATCCCTTACATCCAGGGCATCTGGCACCATGCCGTCTTTGATCCAGTCCATACCCGGAATTTCTTTTGTTCTTGGATTTTCAATTTCAAAACCGGCGGGTAAAAGGTCTGTGATGACCACATTCTCAATTGATGTAGAGTAGGATTTTTCCAATGTAATACCTATAATTACCAGGTCATTTTGTGAAAAGCTATTTCCAGTAATGGGTTTTCCATACCTGTCGAAAAATCTTTTACGCACTTTCAGATAACTGTCTTCTTCAGTATAGGCGCCACTGGTGCTGATGCCTTCAGCTTGCCAGAAATAATAGATCCGCCCGTTTCCTTTCGTGACAACTTCAACATTACTTCCTCCCAGGATTTTCATATCTCCAGTCCAGCTTTTTGTATCAACTGTACCGATCGTTTTCCCATTTACTTTTATTTCTGCTGTGGCTGTGGAGGCATTGGCTGCTCTCGCATGCTTGCCCAGGGCAAGAAATGAAAATGCTCTTTCCTGTGTACTCAGCCAGCGGCGTAACTTCAGTTTCTCTGCCACATGTTTTACCATAATACCTACCTGTGCATTGCCAGGATCAGTTTCCAGCAGTGCATTCAGGGCAATAGCCTCATCCCGTACATCAGAGTAGAAACTTCCTCCTGTTTGCGGTACCGACAATTCCCCGCTGAATGAAGAAGGAAGAATGGCAGTGAATGATTTTTTATCACCTGCCGTGGCATAGGCTGCTGCAAGCAGGTAACGGCTGTCCAGTGCCAGCAATTCTGTATGGGCCTTATAGTAATTCATTGCCGGGATATTTGTTCTTCCTGCAAGTGCAAGCACATATAGGCTGTAAGCCACTTCTTTAGGCGCTATTTTCTTATTCTGATCACGGTTGTAATAATACGTAATGGTTTGCCGGTTTTTCAGCTTGTTGCTGATATAACTCATCATTGTATTCAGCAGGCTGTTATCCACATCAAAACCTGCTTTTTTTGCTTCCAGTAAAAAATGGGCTGCGTAGATGGTCGTCCACCAATCTTCTCTTCCTTCCCCATCCCAAAGCGTAAGTGCTCCATTATATAACTGCCGCATTTTTATTTTACGGATCGCCTCCAGGATATTGCTGTTGGCATTTATTTTATTCTGACTGCGGTTCTGTTGCATGAGGTCGGCGAGGTCGCCATAATATAATTGCGGAAATACAGCAGACACCGTTTGTTCCGTACAACCATAGGGATATTGCACAAGAAATTTCATTTGCTCGCCCAGTTCCAGTACCGGTGATCGGCCCACAACCAGGTTGTACTGAACACTCGCAGGCATAAAATCACTTAAGCCGATTGAGATCTTCTGTGTTTGACCTCCAGCAATGGAGCCACTGCCCGATTTTTTTTGCAACGTAGAAGGAGGCCTCACTGAAATTTCTGTGGCATCAGTAAATTTTTCACCTAACCCACTTACTGTTACAGTTATTTTGGCTATTTGCACAGCAGGGTCGGCCGCTACTTTAAAAAATGCCCTGTTTTCCGATTTTGCAGAAAGGTTTACAGACTGGCTCTTAATGCCTGCAATTTTTACAGGTCCTTCAACCGATATGGATGCTGTAACCGTAGCAGGCTTATCTGTGGTGTTTGTCAGTGTAACAGGAATATTCACCGTATCGCCGGGGCTCATAAACCTGGGCAATGAGGTGCTGATGACGACAGGGTCAGCAACAGTCATGGTATTATCAGCTGAACCAAAACTGCTGCCTTTGTAAGATACTGCCATCAGGCGCAGTTCTCCGCTGAACTGCGGTACATCAAACTCAAACTCTGCGACACCCTTACTGTTTGCTTTCTGAATACCGCTCCAGTAACTCACTACACGAATACGCCGGGCCGGCATCGGGTTTACTCTTTTTTCCATGCTCATATCTCCATCACCGCCAGTGCTGCTTAATTTTGCCCTCACTTCCGCAAACAGCAACGGGTACAAATCATACGCAGAAACCTGTAATGCTCTTTTCTGGTAAAAATATTTATACGGATCGGGAGTCTCAAAATCACTGATCTGCAGCACTCCATTATCCACTGCGGATAATGTAACCATACTGCCCGGAGCGGCTTTCACTGATACTTTTTGCTTTGTTTTTGAACGTACCGTTTTCGCTGCTGTAATTTCTACAGGTATTTTCCTGTTCTTTTCTTCTACGGGCACATTTATGAAACCATGTGCTACAGTAAGGGGGATCTCGGATACCTCATGCGGCTTGATCAATGTGGCTGTAATATAAAAATTAGGCACATGCGCCGAAGAAAGAGAAAGATCCACACTGGCAGTCCGGTTGCTGACATCCACCACCTGGTGTGAAAGAACATGATCTGTCTCCATAGTCACAAGCATTTTGCCACTGAAAGGTGTTTTGAACAAAGCCTTCACGGTTTCCCCGGTGGAATAGGATTTTTTGTCAAGTGAAATATCTACATGGCCGTCCCTGTTCACTTCAAATGAAGTATTGCTGATACCCCAACTGCCGTAACTGTAAAAATTCCGGCTCACATAAGTTGCTGCACCTGGTGCATACATTCTGAACTCATAATCTCCGGGTGTTTTTGGCGTATAGGAATATACAGCCTGTGTGCTGATGTTCATTTCCTGATCGGCCAGCAGCTTGTCTTCCTGCTGAGATTCGTATCGGAAATAACTGCCGCTTTTAGTAAGCACAGTCCGGTATTCATGCTTGATGATTTCAATCCGGGCTGATGCAGTGGTGCCCTTGCCATCTTTGTTGACAGCCGCAAGCTGAAATTTGACAGGTTGATTGAGCGGGTAATAAGAATACCCGTCCTGCCGTACACCAAAAAATACTTTTTGAGTAAAGACATCAATTGATGCGGCCCGGCTCACCGGCCTGCCGGTTTCATCAAATACAGTTGTATAGAAACTGGTTTGCAACGCCCCGCTGTTGGCATAGGCCTCCGGTACCTCGTACACAAAGGAAGCCTGACCGTTTTCGTCAGTCGTTGCTTCTTTTATTTCCTTATCGAAGTAAGTGTTCCGGGTAGCCAGCGAAAAATCATACTCCTTAAAATTTTCAGGGGAAAACATCTTCTGCCTGACCTGTATTTCCGACTCAACATTGCGACCGGCCGCAGGAGGCCCAAAGAAATTAATTGCCTTCACCGATATAGTAGCTGTTTCACCGGGCTGAACAGATGATTTATCGGCTTGTGCCGTTACCTTAATCCGATCAGGCACAAATTCTTCCACAGAATAATTCTTTGAAGTAAGCAACACATCGTTTGATGTATAGATCTCCATGCTGTAGCTACCTGTGATGGCAGACTGGCTGATTTCAATAGAACCTTCCAGTGATCCTTCTTCATTTACCGTCTTCCGGATGGTCTTCAGCTCCTTTCCATTTGGAAGCAAAAATTTTATCTTCAAAGGAATTGCTCCGGGACTTTTCCAGCCGGCACCGCGGAGGATAACTGAAAAATTAATTTTTTCTCCTGGCCTGTACACATCCCGTTCGGCATATACAAAAGCATCCATCCCTGAAGCATTACTGCGTTTACCGCCTACTTCAAACCGTGAAGTGTTTACCCTGGTGTTTCGGAAAGGCAGGTAATTGAAATCGCCGGTAGTTTTTGCCACAATCATTGCAGGCTTAAAACCACTTAGCCCCTGAGCAGCCCTGTCGCTGAGGGCTATCGAAGCCAGACCGTCTTTATCGGATGCCGCAGTGCCCAGTAACTGATTGTTGACTGAATAGACGGATACATTAACGCCATTGACAGGCCCTGCAGTTTTGATTGAATTGACAAACACATACATTTTATCTTTTCCTTCCTTTGCAATCAGGCCCAGATCTGAAAGCGAAATAAACCGGCTATCTCTCACCCAGTAATCGTCCGTAGAACGTATCATAACATGATACACTCCGTTCACATCCGGGAGCCTGTCTTCAAACTGTGAAAAATTCAATAACCGGCCTGCCCCGCTTTTGGGAAGCGAACGGGTGTCAATTTCTTTTTCATAAATCACATCACCCAGAACAGCATTTCCGCCATCGTATTCATCATAATAATCATAGCCGCCATCATATCCATCTTCCCCTCCGGATTTTTCCGCAGGATAATATCCGTACTTGTGGGCCATTAACAGGTTATTTTCGTAAATTTTTGAAATCACCAGTTTCACTTTTGGCACACCATTCAGTTGCACTTCAATATTTTTTGAACCTTTTTTCGAAAGGTATACAGATTTGCTGCTGGTAAACCCAATGCTTGCTTCCAGTTCTCCAAAACCAATTCCTTCCTGATGATCTTCTTTCATCACCCCGCCTATTTTTCCCCTCAAACCTTTCACTATAGTTAACGTATAACTTTTTTCTGTATCAAACTGAGCACCACGTATGGTAAACCCATAGTCATTGGGCTCTGCTGTGAATTCAGTGACCGGCTCCAGTCTCAGATATGGCCGTAAGCTTTCTGATATCAGTTGCTGGCTGGTTGTGACCCTGATCACACCTTCTACTCCATCGTGTTCTGCCTCCACAGATTGTATGGCCAGGTTGTATGGAGAAGGCAATGAGCTATTGCTCACAATTTCTTCTGTTGTACTGGTGTTGCCCCTTTCCGGTTTCAGTCCTTTACCAATGGTAATGCGGGTATCCCGGTCCTTGTCGTCAGTTTCAACTCCCTTTACACGAATTGAAATCCTTTGATCAGGAGATACAGTAATGATATCGTAACCGGCTTTTTTGCCATCCAGCTCAATGATCAGTTTTTTTCCCAGGTCAGCCGGATTCACACGGTAGTTGAAAAGAAGGTCCAGCTGAGGGCTGGCATTCGTACTGCTTTCACCCACCCATAGAAACTGTGTATTTTCAAGAGTCAGCAAGGGCGTATGGAAACTAATTTTATCACCTCCTTTCACAGAGTTAAATTTACTGTACCTCAGTACGGCACTTCTTATTTTTGCTTTATAAGTGGTGGCGGGAGACAGAGGTTCGGATGGTGAAAAGACAAGTTCATCCGGGCTTTGCCAGCGAAATTTACCGTGCAGTTCCGGTTCAAAGCTGATGTAATTTGTGGAATCCCATACATTGAGCAGTGAATCTGCGGTAAGGGACTGGCTGAAGCGAAATACCAGGTTGCCCAGAAGTGGAACTTCTCCGTTGGCATTGGTAAATGACAGGGAAATGGAATTTTTTTTACAGGATGAAATAAAAAATGTTCCGGCCAGAAGCGGAATCAGAAAGAGTTTGTTACGCATATGTCTTGGATTGAATGGTAAGCAGATGTGAGAAGGTAAAGAAGTTTTGTGATTAAAAAAATTATGTTTTTCCCGATTTGTTGAAATGAACAACCCTGACTTTTCAGAATTGAACATAATCAGAACAGCTAAGGGGGATGTTCAGGTTTGGTGACTGATCTGCCGGAGTCGCAGGCAGATGAAACAAAGAGTTCCATAAAAAATGAAACAGAATTTGATACGAAAGATACGGGGCAGTTACCGGGCGTTGCACGCCACACAAGATAAATATTTGTTAAGCAGGCAAAGCAGATCCCTGAGGCGCCAGCTTTTTTCATCTCTCAGTATGCCAGATGCAAGAAATGCAATATGAAACGCTTTCACTTTCACATCAACCGGGCGGCCTTTCTCCGTTTTTTCAAGCGGTTGGGGATTGTTCTGGTTTCATTAACCCTCCTTTTTTTTATCCTGAACTGGATATTTCCCCTGCCCGATAAGGTGGAATATTCCACACTGGTTACCGGCAGCAAGGGCGATGTGTTGCATGCATATCTAACCAGCGACCAGAAGTGGCGTATGAAAACTGAGATCCATGAAATATCTCCATTACTTCAAAAAACAATTGTTGCCAAAGAGGACAGGCATTTTTACCGCCATCCCGGCGTGAATCCGCTGGCACTTACCCGTGCTTTTTTTACGAATATTTTCCGGGGAGGACGATTGTCCGGCGCCAGCACTATTACGATGCAGGTTGCCAAGATGCTGGAACCGGGTAAACGAACGATCTGGAATAAAATCAGGGAAATTTTTCGTGCTTTTCAACTGGAATTGAAATACAGTAAAAAAGAAATTCTGCAGTTGTATCTGAACCTGGTTCCTTACGGAGGTAATATAGAAGGAGTAAAAGCTGCATCGCTGCTGTATCTGGATAAAAACCCAGATCACCTTTCACTGGCCGAAATTACAGCTCTCAGCATCATACCCAACAAACCCCGGGTGATGGTTCCTGGAAAACATAACGACTTTATAGTAAAAGAACGCAACAGGTGGCTGGTCCGGTTTTCTAAACGAAAAGTATTCAGCCTGAAAGAAATTGAAGATGCACTTGCTGAACCATTCCACGCCAGCCGCAGGTCTGTACCCCGATACATCCCCCATTTATCTGCCAGGTTGCGCAACCAGGGCCACAACAATATACAAACACATATTGTGTTGAATACCCAACTGAAAACAGAAAAACTGGTAGAGGATTATGTTCGAACGCAAAGGCTGAAAAATATTCATAATGCTGCAGTGATTATTCTGGATAATGAAAGCCACAGAGTGATCACCTATGTGGGTTCTTCCGGTTTTTGGGATACCGCTGATGGCGGGCAGGTAAACGGAGCCAAAGCCATACGCCAGCCGGGCAGCACATTGAAACCCCTGCTCTATGCCATGTGCTTCGACGAAGGACTACTTACCCCGAAAACAATTATGGCTGATGTGCCTGTAAACTATGACGGATATGCACCGGAAAATTATGACAAAAAATTCAATGGCTATGTCACAGCAGAATATGCACTCGAACATTCACTAAACATTCCTGCGGTGAAAGGCCTGCGATTGCTGGGGCATGAAAAAATGATACAGAAATTGTCCCTGCTTGGCTTCCGGCAGATACAAAAGGACAGAAGAAAACTGGGACTGTCGCTCATCCTGGGCGGTTGTGGTACAACACTTGAAGATCTGACCGGGTTGTTTTCCTCATTTGCCTCCGGCGGCTCGTATTTCATGCCCTCTTATTCGCTGTCAGATACAGTTGGCTTCTCACTGCCTGTGGTCAGCCCGGCGGCAGCCTTTATGATCAATGAAATTCTTTCAAAAGTAAACCGACCGGATTTTCCGGTCAACTGGACTGCCACCGAACGTATGCCGAAAATTGCCTGGAAAACCGGAACCAGCTATGGCCGAAAAGATGCATGGAGCATTGGATACAATAAAAAATTTACAGTTGGAGTTTGGCTGGGAAATTTTTCCGGCCTGGGTGCGGCAGACTTAAGCGGTGCCAATACCGCTACCCCGCTGCTGTTTAAAATTTTCAACACTATTGATTATGACAGCGATGAAGAATGGTTTCGCCAGCCCGGTGATTGCGATATCAGGCAGGTATGCAGCGAAACAGGGTTGATACCGGCAGACCAATGCAGCAGTATAGTAACCGACTACTTTATACCCCTGATATCATCCACAAAAACCTGTGATAACCGAAAGGAGGTACTGCTAAGCCCCAATGAAAAAATTTCGTATTGCAGGAGTTGTGTGCCCGATGGCGGGTACAAAAAAAAATGGTTTAAAACCACAGAACCAGATATGCAGGCATGGTTTGAAGAAAACAGGATTGCTTATGAAAAAATTCCCCCGCACAACTCCGAATGTGAAGTAGTATTCAAAGGATCAGCTCCTGTCATTACCTTTCCGCTGAACGGATCGGAATACTTCATCAACCGCAACAATCCTGAGCCTTTGCAACTGGTATGCAGAACAGCCAATGATGTCAGTAAAGTGTACTGGTATATTAACGACAAGTTTTACAAAAGCAGCAGCATCGGTGAAAAACAATTTTTTATTCCCGGAGAAGGCCCAGTAAAAATTTCCTGCACGGATGATAAAGGAAGAAACCGGGATATCCGGATCAGAGTAAAGTATATAAATCTCTAAATCCCTGCAACCACTATCCCTGTTCCTTTTCTGTTAATTTGCTTTTTTGATACTGCCGGCGCCACTGATGGATTGAACCAACTCCGGATTTCCTCTATATTGTACATCTGCAGCTCCTGACACCTGTACATCCAATTTTACACTGGCATGCACCTGTGCATCGCCTGCACCAGAAAGGGCAATCGTTGTTTTTTCTGACAGCAAATCGAAACAACGAATATGTGATGCCCCCGATCCGGTCACAATAAAGTCCTTTGTTTCTCCTGAAAGTGAAACATGGCTGGCCCCGGAAGACTTTACCTTAATTTCCGGAGCCTTGATCTGCATGCGGGCATTACTGGCTCCGCTCAGGGTAACCGAAAGCGGCCCACTGCTAGAGATCCGGCTTTCTGTATTCAGTTCACAGGATCCGGTTGCTGTAATCCCTTTATAAACAGGGTTGCGCACCAACAGCCTGATTCCGTTTGCCGGCCGTAAGTTTACATGTTTCCTGGGCCGAATCCGAAGCACATTTCCTTCCTGCTGCACCAGGATATATTTCTGCAGATTTTCATCCGTTTTTACCTGAACAGATGCAACAGAATCCTCCAGCACGTACACATCCATAGAGCCGCTTACCTCCAGATACTCAAAGGATGCGATCGGGAAGGTTTGGGTTTTCTGCACAGCATTTCCACGGATGCGTTTGCCAAACACGTGCCGGCAGGAAGAGAACAACAAGGCAAAAGGCAACAACAAAGCTATAAATACGATGAGTTTTTTCATGTTGGCAAAATTTGGCTGGTGAATAGTGATTCTTTTGACGCATCCGGCTGATGAGAGGTTACAATGATCATTATTTCAGGAGATTTTGGGAGCCAGGTTAGCAATTTCCAGGTACGGTAAATGACAGGCTTTTGATTACTTTTGCGAATCATGACTGAAAAAATCCTGATCCTGGACTTTGGTTCCCAGTTTACCCAGTTAATAGCCCGTGCTGTCAGAGAGAACAACGTGTATTGTGAGATTATACCGTACCACCAGAAACCTGAATTTGAACCGGGACTGAAAGGCATCATTTTATCCGGATCTCCCTGTTCTGTTAACGAAAAAAATGCACCGGAGGTCAACATCCGGGCGTTATTGAACAACGTACCGGTATTAGGCATCTGCTATGGCGCTCAGCTTACCGCCCGGCAGTTTGGCGGTCTGGTGGCCAAAAGCGATAAAAGGGAATTCGGCCGTGCTATATTACATATCAAAAAAGAAGATATTCTTTTTGAGGATGTTTCTGCCGAAAGCCAGGTATGGATGAGCCACAGTGATACCATCAAAGAGTTGCCGCCTGATTTCGAATTATTGGCAGAAACTGAGAGTATCCCGGTTGCAGCATTTAAGAAAATCAATGATGCAGAGACGGAAACTCAACCCACGCAAACCTCAAATCCCCTGTATTGCGTACAATTTCATCCCGAAGTATATCACTCCACCGAAGGCCGAAAAGTAATCCGGAATTTCCTGGTGCATATATGTGGATGTGCGCAGAACTGGACTCCATCACATTTTATTACAGATACGGTTGAATTGCTGAAAAAGAAAATTGGAAGCCGGAAGGTTATAATGGCGTTGAGTGGTGGCGTAGATTCAACTGTGGCTGCCACCCTGATCCACAAAGCAATAGGCAGCAACCTGCACGGCATTTTTGTAGATAACGGGGTACTGCGTAAGGATGAGTTTCAAAATGTATTGCACACGTATGCCCGTATCGGGCTAAATGTAAAGGGAGTTGATGCAAAAGAACATTTCTACACTAAACTGGCCGGCAAAACAGACCCCGAGGAAAAACGAAAGATCATTGGCAGCATCTTCATTGATGTATTCCAGGAAGAAGCCGGAAAAATCAGTGCTGTGGGTATGCTGGGACAAGGCACTATCTATCCGGATGTGATTGAAAGCGTATCGGTACACGGCCCTTCCGTTACCATCAAGTCGCACCACAATGTGGGCGGGCTACCCGAACATCTGCACCTGGAACTTGTAGAGCCGCTCCGGTACCTGTTCAAGGATGAAGTGCGCAAAGTGGGCAGAGAACTTGGAATTCCCGACGACCTGATTGACAGACATCCCTTTCCCGGCCCGGGTCTTGCAATCCGTATCCTTGGCGAGGTCACTGAAGAAAAAGTGAAATTACTCCAGGAAGCCGACCAATTATTCATAAAAGCATTAAAAGATAACAACCTGTATGCAACAGTTTGGCAGGCTGCTGCTATCTTACTGCCCATAAAAACTGTTGGCGTTATGGGCGATGAAAGAACATATGAATACACCGTTGCGCTCAGGGCTGTAACCAGCGTTGACGGAATGACAGCTGACTGGGCTCATTTACCTTACCAGTTTCTCGCAAATATTTCCAGCGACATCATCAATAGTGTAAAAGGCGTAAACCGTGTGGTGTACGATATTAGCAGCAAACCACCTGCAACAATTGAATGGGAATAAAAATGTTTTAATAAAAGGTATGATCAAACCAGTTAAAATAATTCTGCTTTTGCTCTTCCTGCAGCTTGCGGGACAAAAGAGTATGGCTCAAAAAGATAGCATCCGTTACAAAATTGCAGTGTTTGCCCCGCTATACCTTGACTCTGCTTATGTGGATGATTCGGTTTACAGGTATGCGAAGAATGTTTTCCCCCGGTTTATCAACCCTGGGCTTGAATTTTATGAAGGAGTTCAACTGGCCCTGGATTCACTGAATAAGGAAAAGCAGGTACTGGAGGTTTTTGTGTTTGACACACGATCTGCCAAAGAAACGCTTCCAGAACAACTGAACAGCCCTCAACTCGACAGTGTTTCATTCATCATTGCGCATTGCAGTTCTTCCGAAATCCGGCTTTTTGCCGATGAAGGGAAAAAAAGAAATATTCCCGTGATCAATGTAAATATGCCCAACGATGGAGGTGTAACCGAAAACCCTTTTTTTGTGATTCTAAACCCTACTCTGCGTACCCATTGTGACGGGATTTACCGATATCTTCAGAAATATCATGCACTCAACCCCATTATTGTATTCAGACGAAAAGGGATAATGGATGACCGGGTCAAACTTTATATGGAGGAAACCGCTGGTGCCACTGCAGCCATCCCATTGAAATGGAAATTTGTAGAAGTATCAGATAGTTTTACGGCAAAGGATCTGCAGCCATTTCTGGATACCGTGCAGCATACAATGTGCCTGACCGGAAGCCTGGATGAAAGTTTCGGCAAAAAACTGGCGGTTCATCTGGCCGAGTTAAAAAAGAAAAAATACAAAATGTCCCTGATGGGCATGCCCACCTGGACCACCATCAAAGATTTTGGAAAACCCGAATACAAAGGCCTGGAGATTATCTACCCTGACCCATTTTACAATACCAAAACAGACAAAGTAAGCGCTTCACTAATCACTTATTTTAGTACAGTGATGTATGCGAGACCCAGTGATATGGTCTTCCGGGGATACGAGACAGCATGGAAATTCGTACGGCTGTTATTAGAATATAAATCTGACTTTTCGTCCAATATCAACAGCCATCACTTTAAAATTTTTACAGATTTTGACATTCAGCCAGTATTGAACAGGCAGACTTTCACACTGGACTATTTTGAAAATAAAAAACTCTATTTCCTGAAATGGCAGGATGGTGTCATCAAAGCTGTTTATTAATTTACAGCATTAATTACGGGATTGAACATTTGCCAGACAAAGGGTTACAGGATCGTTGAACGATGGTTGTG
Source organism: uncultured Chitinophaga sp. (assembly GCA_964473035.1). Classification (GTDB taxonomy): domain Bacteria; phylum Bacteroidota; class Bacteroidia; order Chitinophagales; family Chitinophagaceae; genus JJ008. Next base: position 33,859 of record CAYYMK010000010.1, on the reverse strand, counting down.
CACAAAAGGGATGACTCCGTTTCCCTATCAGGTGCAGGCATGGCAGCATATTGCAGCGCATAAAAGCGGCCTGGTGAACGCCCCTACCGGATGCGGAAAAACATTTGCTGTTTTTCTGGGTGTGCTGATCCGATACATCAACCAAAACCCGGTAAATTACAGGCAGTTCCCAAAAAAAGGATTACAACTTCTATGGATAACTCCTTTGCGGGCTCTTGCCAATGACCTGGCCCGGGCATTGCGAACCGCCATTCAGGAACTGCAGCTTTCCTGGAGTGTTGGAATACGTAATGGCGATACAAATACTGCCGAGCGAACAAGACAACTGAAAGAACTTCCGGAAGTGCTGATCATCACTCCAGAAAGCCTGCACCTGCTGCTGGCTCAAAAAAATTACCCGGAACGCTTCCGGAATATAACCGCAATCGTAACCGATGAATGGCACGAATTACTTGGCAGCAAACGAGGCGTACAAACCGAACTGGCAATTTCACGCATCATTAATTTGCAACATCAGAATGCAGAATCAATCAGCTGCATCTGGGGTATTTCTGCCACAATCGGAAACATGGCTGAAGCGCTGGATGTATTACTGGCCCCGCTGATGCGTCACCAAAAAGAAAAAGGGATCATAATAAAAGCTGCAATCCGGAAACAAACGATCGTTGAAACCATTTTTCCTGATGAGATAGAAAAATATCCCTGGTACGGGCACCTGGGCATCAGGCTGGCTCATAAAATAATCCCCATCATACAACAGAGCAAGACCACACTGATTTTTATCAACACAAGGGGAATGAGTGAAACATGGTACCAAACCCTGCTGCAGCTTAGCCCCGAACTGGCCGGATGTATCGCCTTACACCATGGTTCAATAGACCGGGAACTCCGGAACTGGATAGAAGAGCAGCTTCATTCGGGTAAGCTAAAAGCAGCCGTTTGCACTGCCAGCCTCGACCTTGGTGTTGATTTCAGACCCGTGGAGACAGTCATCCAGGTGGGCTCTCCAAAAGGTGTGGCCCGGTTTCTGCAAAGGGCCGGCCGCAGCGGACATAGTCCGGATGCGATCAGTAAAATCTATTTTCTTCCCGCACATTCTCTTGAATTGCTGGAAGCTGCTGCACTAAAATCAGCCATATGTGAAAGCCTGGTCGAAAGCCGTGACCCGTTGCAACTATGCTATGATGTACTGATGCAATACCTGTGCACTTTGGCTGTTGGCGAAGGATTTGAGCCCGACCAGCTCTTTTCAGAAGTAACCTCCACTTTTTGTTTCCGGGAACTTACGATCGTGGAGTGGCAGCAGTTGCTTTTTTTTCTCACAAATGGCGGAGCGGCCATGCAGCAATACGATGAGTTCCGCAAAATTGAAACAGTGAACGGGCTGATGAAAATAGTGAATCGCAAAACAGCCATGCGTCACCGGTTACACATCGGTACCATTGTGAGCGATGCCATGCTGAAAGTGCGCCTGATGCATGGAGGCTACCTGGGTGTAATTGAAGAGTATTTTATATCCCGTCTTTCGCCGGGCGATGTGTTTACACTTGCGGGTAAAAAACTGGAATTCCTTATGATCAGAGACATGACCGTAATTGCCAGGATCAGCCGTGCAGGTAAATCCATTGTTCCCAGCTGGACAGGTGGCCGTATGCCGCTGAGTGCAAGCCTGGGCCGTACACTCAGAAGAACCCTGCAGCTTGCTTCGGCCGGCAAAGACGATGAAGCAATGGAAGAATTAAAAGTACTGCAACCCCTGCTTGAGCTGCAACGTTCATTGTCGCATGTGCCCGGTGAAAACGAATTGCTGGCCGAGCATATTGAAACAGACGATGGGTTTCATTTGTTTGTGTATCCGTTTGAAGGCAGGCTGGTACATGAAGCGATGGCTGCGGTGCTGGCTGCAAGAATCAGCCGGATCAGGCCTATCAGCTTTTCTATTGCGATGAATGATTATGGATTTGAGTTGCTGAGCGACCAACCGATACCTGTTGATGACAGCAATGTGTACGAGCTCTTTTCTCCGGATCATCTGCTTCACGATATTCTGCGGAGTATCAACAATACAGAAATGGCCCGAAGAAAATTCAGGGATATCGCTGTCATCGGGGGGCTTATTTTCCAGGGTATGCCTGGAGGAAAAAAGAAAGCAAGGCATCTGCAATCATCCGCATCACTGCTCTTTTCAGTGTTCAGTGAATATGACTCCGAAAATCTTTTACTGAGGCAGGCCAGGCAGGAAGTATTCGATCAGCAACTGGAAGAAACCAGGTTGCGGCTCATGCTGCAAAGAATTCAGCAATCCCGGATTGTCATTACCCATCCCGCACGGCTCACTCCCTTTTGTTTTCCGATCAAGGTAGACAGCCTCCGGGAAAGCCTTAGTTCCGAAAAACTGGAAGATCGTGTGCGGCGCATGCAAATGGACGGAAGGTAATTTGCAGATCTGTCATTGCTCACTATACAGAACAGGCCCCTTACTTTTGCCTATAATGCATCAACTGGTTTCTCAATCCATACGTGGGCAAACAATCTGCCTGTCAGCAGAAAGATGTGTATTCTGGGAGAACACAAAAACACTGATTCTTGCAGACCTGCACCTGGGAAAATCAGGACATTTCAGGAAAGAAGGCATTGGTATACCTCAGGCCATTTATAAAGAAGATTTGCAACGGCTGATTCAGCAGATTTCATTTTTCAAAGCCGAGCGTCTGATCATTGCAGGCGATTTTACACACCATTATGAGAATGCAGAAATGGATCTTTTCCTGAAATGGCGAAAAGATTTTTCCCTGTTGCAAATTGACCTGGTCAGGGGCAATCATGATAAGCTTGCGCCTGCATGGTACCAGCATGCATCAGTCAGAGTTCATGATTCGATACTCCGTGAAGGCAGTTTTGCTTTTTGTCATGATGTAGAAGAATGTAACCAAACCGGTGAAACAGATCCTTTGTTTACTTTTAGTGGCCATGTACATCCAGGCATCAGGCTTAGAGGCAAAGGAAGGCAATTGCTGCGGGTTCCCTGTTTCTACTTCAGCAGTCATTATTGTGTCCTGCCGGCCTTCAGCCATTTTACCGGCACCCGGTTGATTCATCCATGCCGTACAGATACTGTTGTTGCAATTGTAAACCATGCCTTAGTCAGGCTGAACTGACTTTTTTCTCAGCTGGTTGTAATCAAGAAAGTAGATAAAACGCAGTGTGAATTCATTTCCATGTCTGATATTAAAAATTTCTCCCAGGTTCTTGAAATATGAATTCTTACCGCTGATGGAAACAACCTCATCATTTCCGAGCCAGTTTTTATATCCGGCAATCAGCCTGCTTCCCAGCCTGAAATCCCAGGTCAGAAAAGCATCCAGGTTAAAATAATTGACATTATCATCATTTCCGCTGATAAATGGCCTGTTGGTTAATCTGCCATTCTGATCCACATTATGAAAGCTCTGGTAATTCACCTTGTTCCAGTAATGCCTTGCACGAAGTGTCAGGTTGAGACGGGATGTAAAATTGTAAATTCCGGAAAGTACACTAGTAAACTCCTGATTGTCCCGGAAGCCAGCGATGGGGTCATCATTTACTTCCCGCAAAAACGCATAACCAAGTTGGTTTGTTTCACGGGCCGATTCAGTTTGCAGGTTTAGTGAAAAACGATTACTAAAGCGATATCGAACACCAAGGCTCCAGGACAGGTAGTTATTATCGAATTTTGCTGCTCTGCCAAATACCCCGCCAAAATTTACAAATAACTTTTTTCGGCTGTCTGTACTTCCCCCCATATCAAACAGAATGTTTGGAGGATACCGGAGGTATTTCCATGGTGTTTGCAGTTCAAAGTAATCATGAACATCTACCGGTGAAATTTGTGAACGTATATTGATGTCCCAAAAATTTCTGAATACCCAGAAGAAAGAAGTAGTGATGTCAAAATAAGAGTACACATGTGGCTGATACAAATGCATGAGCCTGGTGCTGATCTGGTAATTGTACGTCAGGAAATTTCTGACAGGCTGAAAAATCCGGTAACTGGCCTCTGCTTTATACGTTATTTCATTGGGGGCCTGCAGGTAACCCAGGTCTCGTGGGTCGTACGATGCCGATTCTATATTCTGACTCGCAGAATATTGCCAGTGGCCGCTCACTTTTGCAAAACGGAGGGTCGTATTAAATCCATCGTGAGGAGCCGATCCCCATATTTTGCTGTAACGGGCTGTACCATTAACTGAATACACATTTTTCTTGTCGAAAAATCCAAAGTCAACGGCGGTCACATTTGCATCTCTGCTGCTACCGCTTCGCCACACATTGGTATTTGTGAACGAAACAAATGAACGGCCTTTCAGCGCCTGATCCAGTACAATGATATTATAGTTAGCCAGCGGTTCCGTTTCGATTGTAGAATCTGCACCTGTAATTTTGTTGTGAATTTTGGCTTCCATCGGTGCCGTTAGTGCATTAAATATTCCGATTCCCAGTTTCTTTCTGTTTCTTCCTGAAAATTTAGCTGCATTATACAACTGAGTGACGGAAGGATTTCTTTTAATTTCCCAATCGGGATTATTTTCTGCAAAATTCCGTACATCATAATAGCCTGTTGGCACTTTACCCACCCTGCGGGAATAAAATAACCCGGCCTTATTAAATAATTCTGTCCCTTCCGTAAAGAAAGGACGGTTTTCCTGGAATCGGACTTCAAACGGAGAGAGGTTATTGACAATATTGTCAGATATGACCTGACCAAAATCAGGGATCAGCGTTGCATCCAATGTGAAGCTTTCATTGATACCATATTTGACATCCATACCACCACTGCGCAGCCATGTATTATGAAATTCGCCAATTTCAGGTGTACTGCGAAATCCTCCGGATACATATGGAGAAAAACTGAGGCGTAATGGTGGAGTAATATCCTTTAGCCCCGTAAAAAGCCCAAACTGGTTTACAAATCCGTTTTCTTTGGGATTTACCGGGTTCCAGAAATCTGTTTCATTTGACTTGCGTGAAAACCGAAGGAACTGGATGCCCCAGTCCTGTACTTCTTTTTTCGAAAACCTGAGCGATATATACGGAATCCTTATCTCTACGATCCAGCCATCCGGTACAAGGGTAACTTTGCTTTCCCAAACAGCATCCCATGTTTTATCACCATACTCGCCGAATTCTGTTTGTTGATTCGGGGTGAGTCGTGCATCCGATTGCACGTTGGCGGTGGTCACCAAAAACTGAAACCCATTTTGCAGGTCATGATAGGTATCAAAGAATACGGAAAAATAATCCACGTCCTGCCTTAGTTCGCCGTCCCTTGCAGTCAGTTGTTTCCTTATGTTTTCTGGGTCTTCTTTCAGGTATGCACCCACATAGAGAGCGGAATTGTCGTATGCCACTTTCACCTGGGTTTCTCTTGTCGCTTCTTTTCCAGACGTTGGAAAATTTTGAATAAAACCCGTAGCAGCAGGCAATTGAACCCATATTGGATCCGTAAGGTTTCCGTCAATTTTCGGGGCCCCTGTTATTTTCATCGCCGGCAGCACTTTTGGCTGGCCAAAAACTGAGCCGATGCTTTGCAGTAAAATGATATAGAATAAAAAGATGAATCTCATTCAGCAGTTTGGCGCCTGCAAATATAGCAATCTGATTTTTAATATTATAAAACCGGCAAAAAAACGCATTTTTTTCTCTGACCCCTAGTTCATTTTCTTTTTAAGATGGGTAACCTGCTGCTGCAGGTCTGACACGAGGCTGGCCAGTTGGTTCATATCCCAGCGGTTTTGCTGGCTTGTGCGGGATATCACAACCTGTGCCTGCCACATTTCCAGTATTTCTTCTGCATTAACTGAATAGGGATGATAAGTAGGATTATCACTCACCAGGGTCAATTTATTCTTTTGACGGGTATTTTTTTGCACTCTTTTATATACAATGCCTTCAGATCTTGAAACCACAATACAAGCTGTATTATTTTTTAACTCTTCCAGGTTATCAACTTTTTCACCCACAATGACCGACCCGCTGGGTGTGGGCAGCATGGAATCACCCAGAATTTCAAAAGCCCTGTAATGACCGCCTGCCAGCATTGGCAAAGTGAAAGTATTGAGCTCATCAATAAATTCAGGATCGGCATACCCGGCCAGGTAGCCGGCCGCCGCTTTGACAGGAACAAAAGGGATATCCGCCCGGCCGTTGGCAAGCTTCATAGCTCGTCTGCGGGCAAGATAATTTGATTTAGAATCGCTCAGATCTTTGCGCAGCAGGTCGTCAAGTGTCAGTTTGAACATATCACATACCACCTCCAGCACATCAATACGGGGTTCGGCCCGCTCTTCTTCGTAAGCACCCAGCAACGACCGTTTGATGCGGAGTTTTTGTGCAAATTCCTCCTGCGTCCATCCGCGGAGCTTCCTGAGATATTTCAGGTTTTTGTTGGAAAGTGCCATATTGACCAATTTATTTAGCTGCAAAATACTAATATTTTTAGAAATAAAAATTTTTTTCAGTTGCGGATCAGGGAAAAAACAAAGATTTTTGCCGTATGTCAGTAAAATCAAAGATCGGTACCAGGAAAAAAACTCAAACCCGGCACAAGAAACATGCAACTGCTTCTGTGAAAGTAAAGCCTGTAATCCTGATTACAAATGATGATGGAGTTTCTGCTCCCGGTATTCAGAATCTTGTGGAAGCAGTAAAGGATCTCGGTCAGATTGTGGTCGTTGCCCCGGACAAACCACAATCGGGCATGGGGCATGCAATTACGATTGGTCAGCCCCTGCGCCTGCATAAAATTCAAGCGATCGAAAATGTTGAAACCTGGTCCTGTACAGGCACACCTGTAGATTGTGTGAAACTGGCAGTGGATAAAGTGCTGAACCGCAAACCCGATCTTTGCCTGAGCGGTATCAACCACGGTGCCAACCATAGCATCAATGTCATTTACTCCGGTACCATGTCGGCTGCCATGGAAGCCGCAATAGAAAGCATTCCCTCTGCAGGTTTTTCATTGCTCGATTTCAGTATCGAAGCTGATTTTACCGGGGCAAGGCAATATGCAAGAATCATCGTGGAAAAAATGCTTTCGTCGCCCATGCTGGATAAACATACTTTACTAAACGTAAACATTCCTGCACTGGCTCCGGAACTGATTAAAGGATTCAAAATCTGCCGCCAGGCCTATGCCAAGTATGTCGAGGATTTTATTGAACGAAATGATCCTCATGGCCGAAAATATTACTGGCTGACAGGAGAATTTGTCAATTTTGATACGGGAGAAGATACGGATGTATGGGCGCTGGCTAATAAGTATGTAAGTGTGGTGCCTGTTCAGTTTGATCTGACACATTATGATTTAAAAAATAAACTCGAAAAAAACTGGTGATCACTTCAATTTCATTCTTATGTTTTTAAAAAAAGATAATCTCCGGCTTGGCCTGCTGCTTGGATTGATCGGACCACTGATCGGGCTGGCATTGATTTATAAAATCAGCTTCCCATCACTCAATGCCAGGGAGTTTATTGATTATTTCATGCATGACAATAAAGTAATCACTCATGTGGGTACACTTGCCTTGCTGGCCAATGCGATCTTGTTTGCAGTGTATGTCCATTTCGACAAGTCGGAAACATTCAAGGGCATTTTCATCATCACTCTTTTTTATGGAGTGGGCATTTTGCTTCTGAAACTTTTTAATTGACCCCGGGTATCAAATGAAATATTACATCATTGCCGGTGAAGCTTCCGGGGACCTGCATGGCAGCAACCTGGTGCACGAAATTCTTCAAACTGATCCTGAAGCAGTGATCCGTTGCTGGGGTGGCAATAAAATGCAGGCAGCCGGTGCCGTGCTGGTAAAGCATTACCAGGAACTGGCCTTTATGGGTTTCTGGGAAGTACTGAAAAATATCAGCACCATAATGCGAAACCTGAAATTTTGCAAACAAGATATTGAACAGTTTCGGCCCGATGCGTTGATATTGATTGATTATCCCGGTTTTAACCTCCGTATAGCCCGATGGGCAAAACAAAAGGGTCTTACTGTAATCTATTATATTTCTCCGCAGGTATGGGCATGGAAAGAAAACAGGGTAAAAAAAATGAAACTTTGTATTGATAAAATGCTGGTCATCCTGCCTTTTGAATACGACTATTACAAAAACAAATGGAACTGGGAAGTGAAGTATGTGGGGCACCCACTTGTGGAAGTAATCCGAAAAGCCCGGATTGCAGCCCGTCTGCAGCCCGATCCTGAAATAAACGGAGTGCCACCAGTTTCCTCCTCATCCCGACTTATTGCTCTGTTGCCCGGAAGCAGGAAACAGGAAATATTAAAAAAACTACCTGTTATGCTGCAGGTGAGCCGTGCTTTTCCGGATTACAGGTTTGTGGTGGCAAAAGCACCCGGAGTGGAGGATTCTTTTTATGCGTCGCTACTGCACCCTTTTGAAAATGTGCATGCGGTAACTGATAAAACCTATGAACTATTAGCGCAAGCCCATGCCGCACTGGTCACATCGGGTACTGCCACACTCGAAACTGCCCTTTTTGAAGTACCGGAAGTTGTGTGCTATAAAGGGTCCTGGCTCAGTTATCAAATTGGGAAAAGGCTGGTGAAAGTGAAATTTATTTCTCTGGTTAACCTGATTCTGGACCAGGAAGCTGTACCCGAACTGATTCAGCATCATTGCAACGCTGAAAACCTGGAGAAAGAACTGCGTGCACTGCTGGAAAATGAATCCCGGAGGGATGAAATGAAAAAACACTTCCTGAAGTTGCAGCAGTTGTTGCAGCAAGGCGGCGATGCTTCAGCAAATGCAGCACAGGCAATCGGGCAATTGCTGGCAGGGAAAAAATGAATTATTAAAAATTCACCCCCGTGTACAATCATTTTTTAATGAGATCCCGTCATTCACATAAATTTGGATACTATTGCAACGAATTTGAAGGTTGCCAATCGAGGAGTCTTTTTTAAAAAACAATAAATAAACATTTTCTGATGAAAAAAAATTTCATTCTTCTATGTTTCCTGGCCTTCAGTGTCTCTGTTACAGGCCAGACCGTATCACTGCGAAAAATTACTGATCTCAGTTTCCTCCGTGGGGGCTGGAATGCATTCCAGATGAACGGGTACCTTTATTCCTTCGATATTTACAATACCCTGCAGAAAACAAATCTCTCTGATGGTACGCATGCACGTCTCGGAAATGAATTGTTTACCAATATTCGCAATGTTTTCGGAGTCAATAACCGACTCTACATCATTGAAACAAATGGTTCTATGAAAAGAATTGATCCTCAGACCGGGATTTCTCAAATTGTTTCCCCTGTGGGTACATGGTCGCTGCACAACCGGTTTTTTGTACTTGGCAACAGTTTTTTCAGTATTATGAACGGTGTTCTATGCAGCCACCCCAGCCTGGACCCGGGCACATGCAAGCAAATCGGTAAAGCGGATTATGCCAACCTTGGCGTAGTGTTCCGTGAAGATGCCGCATTGCACACTGTGATCGGAAACGCTCTGTATGAAGTGAGCTTACAAACTGGTGAATATAAAAAAATCTGCCAGGATAAATCCTTTAGAAGTTTAAAAGCAGGCGCTGTAATAAACGGAAAGTTATATAGTATTGAAAACCCGCCGGCCATGATGGAAACAAATCTAAAAGACGGAAAGCGCACAGAAATAGACAATAAACTTTTTTTAAACGCCCGTCTCCTTTTCAACGACTCGGGTAAATTATTTTACGTTGACAGTGATTATATTCTTTCGGAGGTTGTGATTAGTTCCAACTAACTGAAAAGTTAACACAATAGGTGCTGACGGATTAAGGTTATGAAGTATGATCAAATTATTCCCAGCCTGTTTGCTGCTGAAAAGTTAAGAGGTTGTCCCGTTCATAAGACAACCTCTTAACTTTGTGGAGGTTACCGGAGTCGAACCGGTGACCTTTTGCATGCCATGCAAACGCTCTAGCCAGCTGAGCTAAACCCCCTTTTTTGGGATTGCAAATATAGCCGCTGCGATGCTCCCTTCCAAAAACAAAACCTGTCTGTATCCTGTTGAATACTGCAGTGCTAACCCATAATGCTACTCACCCCAAATATTATCTTTTCCATCCAGCCAAAGCTTTACCAGGTCGGTGGTTACTGACTTGGGTCGTTCAATCGGGAAGCCCAGAGCCCTGGACCAGCAAAGGCTGGCCATGACACCAAGGGAACGGCTCACAGCAAATAAAACAGTATAAAATTCGAACTCATTCATGCCATAATGCACCAGCAGCGATCCGCTGTGTGCATCCACATTGGGCCATGGATTTCTGATCTTGCCCATCGATTGCAGAATGGAAGGAACGGATTCAAAAATATTCCACACAGTATTGACCAGCGGATCATCTGGCATATGCTTTTTCCCAAACTCCATCTGAGCTGTAAACCTGGGATCTGTTTTACGCAATACTGCATGACCATAGCCGGGAACTACCTTCCCTTCCGACAATGTTTTCTTTACATACTCTGCAATCTGCTCTTTCGATGGCTGATCTGTCTGAAGTTCTGATTGCATTTCAAATATCCACTTGATCACTTCCTGGTTTGCCAGTCCGTGCAATGGGCCTGCAAGACCATTCATTCCCGAAGCATAACTCAGGTAGGGATCGCTAAGAGCAGATCCTACCAAATGTGTGGCGTGTGCAGATACATTTCCTCCTTCATGATCAGCATGGATGGTCATATACAAACGCATCAGCTCTTTGAAGCTTTCATGTTCATAGCCCATCATGTGAGCCAGATTCCCGGCCCAATCCAGCAGGCCATTTGGCTGAATGTGGTCCCCACCCCTGTACTTTCTTCTATAAATGTATGCTGCAATACGGGGCAATCTTGCGATCAGATCCATGCTATCGTCAAATATGACACCCCAGTAATCTTTTTTGCTCAGTCCGGATGCGTACTTACGGGCAAACTGGCTTTCCGTCTGCAATGCCATGACTCCTGTCACAAACTGCGTCATCGGATGGGCACTTACTGGCAATGCCTCAATGGTATTAAATACATGGGTTGGCACATGGCTTCTTCTTTGCCATACCGATGTCAGGTGTTGCACATCGTCTTCATTGGGCAGTTCGCCCACAAGCATCAGGTAAAAAAGGCCTTCGGGCAATGGCTCATCGCCACCAGGAGCTTTTGGAAGTTTGACTCTCAGTTCTGGAATAGAATATCCACGAAAACGAATTCCTTCCTGTGCATCAAGCAATGAAGTTTCAGACACCAGGCCTGTAATGCCTCTCATTCCCTGGTAAACCTGGGAAAGCTGAACTTCACCAATCACTTTATTGCCATGTTCCTTCAGCAAATCCTTTATTTCTACGGCCATTCGATCGGCCTTTGCCTTAAACCTTTCTTTGATGATACCCATAATTTTTTTTGGACGGTGAACAATCAGGCTGCAAAATTATTAAAAGCCCGCCATCTACGACAATTATTCATTCGGAAAGTTGAACAAATCATCAATTCCTATGGAAGTTGTTGCAATACCCTGCAAGTTGACGGATCAGGATGCAAGGGAATTGCCATTTTCAGATATTATTGCGGAGCTTTGCGGTACAGCCAGTATGCAACGCCTGAAAATACAATATTTGGGAGCCAGGCCGCCAGCATGGGATGAAAATTGCCTTTTGTCGCAAATACGGTGGAGAACCGATCAGAAAGAATAAAAACAGCAGCAATGATGATGCCCATTGCCAGATGAAAGCCGCTTCCACCTCTTTTTTTCCTGCTTGAAATTGCTACTCCGATGATGGTGAGCAGCAACACTGATACAGGGGTGGCAGTCCGCCTATGCCATTCCACCTGCAATACACTTAATCCTTCGGTGCCACGGGCTTTTTCCCTTTTAATCAGTGCAGCCAGTTCTTTTGTTGTAAGCTTATCTTTCAGGTAGTTATCTTTTCGTAATTCATCCGGATGGAGGGCCAGTATTATGGTAAATGAAGAGTATCGGTTCAGTTTTTCACCCATACTGTCAATGATTCGTTCTGTTGCATTTACCAGTTTCCAGTTTTTGATTGCAGTATCCCATTGTATCAATTCGGCACGCAGATTATAGATCACCCGGTTGTCTTTAATTTTTTCCATGAAAAATCCTCTTGCCATTTTGGAAACAGTGTCATACTCCCTGATGCCGACAAATGTATTGCTGTCGGTGCGCAGGTAATAACACTGGTAACAATTGCCATATATCATGTTTTTTGTGGGATCGCTTTTATCTACATATTTCGTCAGAAAATTTCCTTTGATGACATTCCCACGGGGAATCCAGTTGCGGCTTCCCAACCACAGAATGGAAGCAAGGATTATTCCACCTGCCAGGTATGGCCGCAGGAACCGGTTAAAACTGATGCCACTGGCAAGTATCGCAATAATCTCTGATCTATTTGCCATACGGCTGGTAAAAAAAATTACCGCAATAAAGACAAACAGGGGGAACAGGAGACCCCAGATCCATGGAACAAATCCGATAAAGTAATTTCGAATAAGTCCGATTGTGTTGAAACCGGATTTTACAAAATTGTCAGCTTTTTCACTGCTGTCAACGGCCACTGCCACCACTGTAAATAACAGAAGACAAAAAATGAATGTTACCAGGAACTTTTTCAGAATATACCAGTCCAGTTTTTGCATACTTACATCATATAATCTTTGGCAATTGTCGTATTTGAACATGCTGATGCCCCGGACAAAAATATAAGAATTATTGCGGGGTCGCAGGTCATGTTACAATTTTTGCTTGATCTTGGGAAGGATCTCATTTTTCCAGTTTAAAAAATCTCCCTGATTGATGTGTTTCCTTGCCTGGGTGACCAGCCATAAATAAAACGCAAGATTCTGGATGCTGGCCAGGGTGTACCCAAGCAATTCTCCTGCCTTCATCAGGTGGCGCAGGTATGCCTTGCTGGTTGTCTGGCTTATCTCACACCCGAGTCCTTCATCGAGGGGAGAAAAATCCATTTCCCACTTCTTGTTATCAATATTGATGACTCCCTTTGTTGTAAACAGCATGGCATTCCTTCCGTTTCGGGTGGGCATCACACAATCAAACATATCCACCCCCAGGCTGATGCACTCCAGAATATTCCACGGAGTGCCCACACCCATCAGATAGCGTGGTTTTCCGGCCGGAAGATGTCCGCAACATAATTCGCAAATTTCATACATTTTATCTTCCGGCTCGCCCACACTGAGGCCACCAATGGCATTACCTGCCGCTTCTTTTGAGGCAATAAATTCACAGGACTGAATTCTAAGATCCTTGTAGGTTCCGCCCTGAACAATGGGAAACAGATTTTGTGTGTACCCATAAAGATCACTGGTTTCACTTAAACGGCTGATGCAGCGGTCGAGCCATCGGTGGGTGAGTTCCATAGATGACTTAGCATAGCTATGATCGCTTCCTCCCGGCGGGCATTCATCAAATGCCATGATGATATCTGCACCAATCACCCGCTGTATGTCCATAACTTTTTCCGGGCTGAACAAGTGCCGGCTGCCATCAATATGCGACTGAAAAGTAACACCCTCCTCCTTTATTTTCCTGTTTGCGGCGAGTGAAAATACCTGATATCCTCCACTGTCTGTCAGGATAGGAAGTGTCCACCCCATCAGTTGGTGCAGTCCTCCTGCTTTTTGCAAAACATCAACTCCCGGCCTGAGGTACAAATGATAGGTGTTGCTGAGTATGATAGGGGCCAATACATCCTGCACCAATTGCTGCCGGGTTACGCCTTTTACACTTCCTGCCGTGCCCACCGGCATAAAAACCGGTGTGGGTATCTCACCATGACCGGTGCTGATCATTCCCGCCCTTGCTGCGGTATGAACATCGGTATGCTGTACTGAAAACCGGAGTGCTGCCATATGCTGCAAAGTAACAGGATGCCTGGATAACTAGGAAGGAAAAAACGCCACACACAATTTACCCACCATACCGTAGGGACCCAGTAAATTCTTATTTTCTCATTTACATTTGCCACTATGCCGGATCTCATGTGGGAGAACATCATTTTTTACTTTTTTGTGCTTGCCTCTGCCATACAGGTGTTTTATTACCTGTATTTTTTTGCACGGGTTGCTTTTTTCAAAAAAAAGCAGAAAACACAAACACAGCAACATCCTGTTTCCGTAATCATCTGCGCCCGCAATGAAGATGAGAACCTGGCTCGAAACCTGCCGGGAGTACTGGTGCAGCAATACCGCAGTTCTCATGAAGTGATTGTAGTCAATGACAACTCATCCGATGATACACGATACATTCTGCAGGAGTTAAAAAAAACATTCAAATCACTGCATATTGTTGAGCTAACCCAGGAAGCTCGTCACATTACCGGGAAAAAATTTCCACTTTCTGTTGGCATTCGTGAATCCAGGCATGAAATTTTACTGCTGACTGATGCAGATTGCGTGCCTTCCAGTGAATTCTGGATCCAGCATATACAGGATGCTTATGATGAAAAGACCGAAATTGTACTAGGCTATGGTGCGTACCATAAAAAGAAAGGCCTGCTGAATAAACTCATTCGTTTCGAGACATTTCATACTGCATTGCAATACCTGTCCTATGCACTGGCAGGTATGCCTTATATGGGAGTAGGCCGGAACCTGTCGTACCGGAAAAGTCTCTTCTTCAGGCAAAAGGGGTTTTCTTCTATCAACCATATTCCCAGCGGAGATGATGATCTGTTTATCAACAAAGCTGCCACTCCTTTGAATACGGCTGTGGTGCTTGATCCTGATGCCATCACCCGGTCTGTTCCAAAAACCAAATGGCGGGCATGGCTTAAACAAAAGGCAAGGCATTATTCTACCGCACGGTACTACAAGCCAAAACATAAATTTCTTCTGGGCCTGTATTTTGCGACACAGTTCTTCTACTATCCGCTACTGGCTTCCTGTCTGCTATTTTCTGATTTGCTGCTCACGGCGATCGTTTTTGGAACCCGTTTTCTGCTCCAGGCAATTATTCTAAGAAAATCCATGAAAAAACTGGGCGAAGCAGATCTTTGGCCATGGTTTGTTATTCTTGACATGTGGATGTTTTTCTATTATCTCATATTTGCACCGGCACTGTGGAAGAAAAAACAAAACCAGTGGTGATGGTTTTTCGCAATATACATGGAATGCATTCTCAAATATTTCACAGACTTTTCCGGAAAACAACTGGAGCAATTCCGTAAGCTGGAAACAGTGTACTCTGACTGGAATGAAAAGATTAATGTCATTTCACGAAAAGACATGGGGAACCTTTGCCAGCATCATTTCCTGCATTCGCTAAGCATTGCTGCCGTATTCAGCTTTCAACCAGGCATGCAAATTCTTGACCTGGGCACCGGTGGGGGGTTCCCGGGTATCCCATTAGCTATTTTTTATCCGGACAGTCATTTTCACCTGGTGGATAGTATTGCTAAAAAGTTGAAAGTAGTGGAGGCAGCGATTCAGGCAACCGGCCTCACCAATGTGAGTACGGAACATATCCGAGCAGAAGCTATACCGGGAAGAAAATTTGATTTTGTTGTTTCCCGGGCTGTGGCCCCTTTGAAAGAATTATGGCGGTGGAGCAGGCCATTATTGAAAAATATCAAAACAGTAAACCAGCCATCGGATATGCCTCCGGGCCTGATTTGCCTGAAAGGTGGCGATTTGAAAGGGGAAATTTCAGAAAGCGGAACTAATCCCCGCGCCATTGAGATTAAAGAAATATTCCCGGAAGACTACTTTGCAGAAAAGTATCTGTTGTATATATGCCCGTCGCAATAGCATCCCATTTGGATCGTAGGCATGGCCGGTTCCGGTTGATTTACCGAACTTTCAACATTGGCCATACTGACTGCGTCACGCCGTTTTGCAGGCGTGCATAATAGATCCCCGTAGCTAAGCCTTCCGCCTGAAAAGTTATTTTATCCGTTGTTGCTGCAGTGTAATCTTTTTCCACCAAAGTTGCTATAAGCCTTCCCAGTGTATCAAAAACCTGTACCAGTGTGTGGCCTCCCTGAGTTTTGAAATGAATTTCTGTTGACGATGAAAACGGATGCGGATAGTTCCAGATCAGTTTTCCCGTATTTGCTGGCGGAGGGTTCGCCCCGCTGCATACTCCTTGCTTTAAAAGTGGCAGGCTCTGAAGTTGGGTATTGATCCCGGGTGGAAATAAAGAATCCACTGTTGTCTTTTCAAGGCAAAACCATTTTTCCAGAAGCGTGGCATATACACTCCTGAAATCATATTGCATGGGAATATTATCATTCACTGTTACACTCGCCGGAATGGGCGGATTTACTCCCAGCATTCCAGGCTCTACGGAGCTGCCAAAAAGAAACAAAGGAGCTCCAGACCCGTGATCGGTGCCCGTGCTGGAATTTGATTTGATCCTTCTGCCAAATTCGCTATAGGTCATGCCCATCACTCTTTCTTCGACACCCAAAAATTTCAGGTCATCCTGAAAAGCCTTTATGGCATCAGAGAGCCTCGTTAATAAATTTGCATGGTTTCCTGTGCTGGTGTCGGTTGAATTCACCTGCATTGAATGAGTATCGAATCCTCCGATACTGACCATATAGATTCTTGTTTTCAGTCCGCCTTTGATCAGTCGTGCCACAATTTTCAACTGGTCGGCCAGGTTGTTGTTGGATGGATATGTACTTTGTTGTGTCACTGCATTGGCTGCTGCTTTAATCACTACAGCATATTGTTGCGTTTGCTGATTGACGGTACGGATAAAAGTCAGTTCTTTTCCGGCAGGAGTATTGGGTGCGGGGTCTGTGGTGCCTGTAATAAGGTTATAAAAAGTTGTGGGGTTGGTAATACTCATTCCCATATTTACAATTGGCCCCTGTGTAGTCAAAGTAGTACTGGATCCAATCTGGATAGCCAGCGGATCCGGCATTTCAGGTGTTGGATATCCGGTGGGGAAACTGGGGAACTCATAATTGAGGTAGCGGCCAGCCCATCCGCTATACACTTCCTGGTTGCTATTGGATGCACTCATCCAAATATCGGTAGCCCGAAAATGCGAAAAATTTGGTTGTGGAAACCCTACCCCCTGAACCAACTTTATTTTTCCTTCAGAAAATAAAGCCTGCACGCCTGTCATGGATGGATGCAATGCCGTACCACTGATTCCCGGAATTGTCAGGACACGGTTTTCAGGAATGGCCACATTGCTCCTGGCATTATAATAATTTGAATAATCAGCGACCGGTATGGCTGTATTCAGCCCGTCATTTCCTCCCGATAACTGAACAATCACCAATACATGATCCGTAAGAGTGGTGCCCCGCATCAGTGCCTGCAGCAGCGGAGACTGAATGCTGAGTGTGCGCACCGAAAACCCGTTAATCAGGTCTGGTAGTACAGTGGCTGCCGGTATACTGTTGAATAGAAATTCTCTTCTTTTCATTGTTTACATTTGTGCGTTCAGGATAATTGATATTCAGACAAATTGAAAAAATACTGGAACATCGATTTCAGCCGTGTATTCACGATATTAAAATTGGCGGTTGTTGGATTGGCAACATAGGCATTCCAGGCATTGGTCCAGTAGTAATCTGACAGCTGACCCGATAGTAGGATCTGAATTTTGATCTGTGTTTTGGATTGCTCAGAAATATCATTCCGGAAAAATATTTTCAGGCAGTCATTAATCAGGTCGTTTGGATTACCGGGGTTGGGCATCGACTCTGCAAAAGCCACGCAATTGAATTGCACCCGGAAGCTATTCCTGCTATACCCGGTGTTGATCATTATATCAGTAAACTGATTTCGCTTGGGCAGCGAATCGGAGTTGATCCATATTTCATGAAATACAGGTACCTGATAATAGGCCGGCATTCCGGAAACATTGGGTGGATCGTGCGGGTTTTGGCCCATATTGACCATCCAGCTGTAAAACGTATTCCATAAGCCGTAGTTAGTATCCCAATCAGATTCAGGCCGGAAATTAGCATTCATTTCCCGAATTGACCCGATTACAAGATCTGCAGGGGTTTTAATATAACAACCCCGGTTCAGCACATCAAAAAAATGTTCACTTTTAAAGAGGGTAGAAAGCATGGGTTTTATCTCGTAGTTGTTGTCTCTGAATATTGCTGCGAGTGGTGCAATCACATTAGCTTCTGTAGCTGCATCAATACTGTAATACACAAACCAGCGGTAAATTTTCCTGACAATAAATTTGGCTACTTCCTGCTGTGAAAATATCATAGCCAGAAGGTCATTCAGCTCCAGGTCGCCAGCCGTAGCTCCGGTTCTCCCGGTAATCACTGCGTTTTGATAGAAGGAAGAAAATGTTTTATTCACAGTGCTGTGGCGGGCTGCATTAAATACAGAATTATAGTTGTTATAGTTAATCTGCCAGCCTGTTAAAACCTTGGCAGCTTCTTTTACATCAGACTCTGTATAGTGAGAATCCGGACCTTTTCCAACTGTAAATAGCTCCATTAACTCTCTTCCATAATTCTCATCTGGGGCCGATGCCTGGTTGAGATACCCGTTCAGATACCGGAGCATGGCAAAATCCTTTGTAATATCCCGTACCAGATTTTTAAAATTCCCAAGTACATTCTGGCGAATCAGGGTATGTTGCTTAAAAATAACATTGGCATTACCCACTTCAGTGGTTTCATTTCCAAAATGATCAATCCAGAGAAGGATCAGTTTTTCCCGGATACTTCTGTCCTGCTGAATCATCACGCCGGTCCACCATTTTTTATAGGAAGCCCTGCGTTGTGATTGTACCGTGCCGTCGTTATTGATATCGTTGATCCAGGTTGTTCCCTGAGTGATATTGCTGTCAGGGGTCAAAGCGGATGTGGATGTTGCATATTCCTTCACAGGGGCAGCAGGATCAGGCGCAGCAGGCGTCAGCAGTTCATCTACAACCTCGTCAAGGGTTTTGGTTTTAAAATAATCAATGTCGGCCTTTTTTGCCCCAAACATGGTGCGCTTCAGCAGTTGAATGACCTCCTGCTCCGTAAATGATCCTGTATAAGGATTGATACCTGAAAAGGTACGGTACGTTGGTTGTTGGGCCGGGGGGTTTTTTACCTGATTCTTCCTGTGCCTTCGGGCACTCAGGAAATCTCTTCTGTCCATAGCATGTTTTTTTGCGTGAACCGGTACGCCGGTTCCTTAAAACTACAATATGTTTAAAATAAATGCAACAATAAAAATGTGCCGGGTGCCTCAGACAGCCAAACCGGTGTCAGTGAATACCCAAAAAAGATATGAGCATATGTGGTTCAGAGATTTTCGATGATTCCGGCAATACCCTGACCACCACCCACACAAGCGGTTACCATTCCATATTTTTTGTTCAGCCTTTTCATGTCATGAAGGATCTGTACTGTGAGTTTGCAACCGGTGCAGCCCAGTGGATGGCCAAGTGCAATGGCCCCTCCGTTGATGTTCACTTTTACCGGGTCAAGACCCGCTTTCGTAATGACTGCTATTGCCTGAGATGCGAATGCTTCGTTTAGCTCAATGAGATCTATTTGCGACAGGTTCATACTGGTTTGCTTCAGTACTTTTGGAATGGCAGCTACAGGGCCAATACCCATAATCCGGGGATGCACACCCGCCACTGCACTACCAACAAGCCTGCCAATAGGTTTTAATCCCAGTTCATTCATCATTTTTTCACCCATCACAATAACAAATGCTGCCCCATCAGAAGTCTGTGATGAATTGCCGGCTGTTACCACTCCCCCGGTGGCAAATGCAGGCTTCAGTTTTGCCAGCGCTTCCAGGGATGTATCAGCCCTCGGACCTTCATCAGTGTCCACAACGTATTTCTTTTTTTCTCTTTTTCCTTTTGTATTGACAAACACTTCTTCTATCTCTATAGGCAGTATGCCTTCCTTAAAATACCCATTCTGAATGGCATTGATCGCTTTTTGGTGACTGTGTAATGAAAACTCATCCTGTGATTCTCTTGAAACAGAAAACTCTTTTGCTACCGCTTCAGCTGTCAGCCCCATGCTTAAATAATAATCTGGTTCCTTACTGGCAATAGCATAAGAAGGTACGGTTTTCCAGCCGGTCGTTGGTACCAAACTCATGCTTTCTGTACCACCTGCTATGATACAATCAGCCATACCGGTACGAATCTTCGCTGTGGCCAAGGCAATGGTCTCCAGTCCGGAGGCACAGTAACGGTTCACGGTAACACCCGGAACATCTGTTCCAAGGGCTTTTGCAGCAATCAGCCTTCCAAATTGCAGGCCCTGTTCTGCTTCGGGTACAGCATTACCGACTATGACATCATCAATTCGACTGGCTTCCAGTTGGGGCACTGAAGCCATCAACCCATTTATGAGGTCAATTGCAAGATCATCGGGTCTGTAAAAACGAAATCCGCCCTTTTTGGCTTTTGTAACTGCTGTCCTGTAACCAGCAACAATATATGCTTCCTGCATGGCAAATAATTATTAGTTTATAATTCCTGATATTAGCAGGATCATATCGATCCTGTACAATGAACCAGGTAGCGAATTTCAATTAAGTTGTTTATGCAACTTTTCACATCAAAAGTAATTAGTCTTGCACAACCTGCCAAACGGGGCCGGAAAGTTCTTTTATCTTCGCAGCCATGATGTACCGGATACTTCGCAATGTTTTATTCTGTTTTTCTCCGGAACGGGTGCATTATTTTTCGATGAACTTTCTGAAACTGTTTTGCAAATCAGGTTTTCAGGCTGCTATTCACCGCATATTTCGCCCTGTGGTAAAGGGTTCCTGCCCTGTGTTTGGACTATCGTTTCCCAACCGAGTGGGACTTGGCGCAGGATTTGATAAAAATGCCCGATACCTTACAGAGCTGGAGTGTCTTGGTTTTGGTTTTGTGGAAATAGGAACTGTCACCCCACTGCCACAGCCGGGTAATGATAAACCACGATTATTTCGTCTGCCAAAAGATCAGGCACTGATCAACAGGATGGGCTTCAACAATGATGGCGCTGCTGTCATTGCTGAACGCCTGAAAAAATGGCGAGTCCGAAATCCAGGTTCACTCATGCTGATAGGAGGTAATATAGGAAAGAATAAAATGACTCCTAATGAAGAAGCGTGGATGGATTATGAAATTTGCTTTCAGCATCTGCACCCGTATGTTGATTATTTTGTGGTGAACGTCAGTTCGCCCAATACACCCGGATTGAGAGAACTCCAGGAGAAAGATTCATTACGAAAAATACTTACCAGTCTTCAGCGTATCAACCAGCTACAGATGGCAGCGAAACAGAGACCTATACTCCTGAAAATTGCCCCTGACCTGAGTTTGGGACAAATTGATGATGTGCTGGAACTGGCACTGGAAATACGATTAGACGGACTGGTGGCCACCAATACCACAACCGACCGTGAGGGTCTGCGGACACCTGCCTCAAAAATTACGGAAATTGGCGCGGGAGGTTTGAGTGGATTACCGCTGAAAGAGAAAAGTACTGAAATTGTGAAATACATTAGTGAAAAGACCCGCAGGCAAATACCTGTCATTGCAAGTGGCGGCATTTTTACGGGTGCTCATGCAAAAGAAAAGTTTGATGCTGGTGCCTCACTGGTGCAGGTATGGACGGGATTTATTTATAAAGGGCCGGGGATTGTAAAAAATATTCATAAGTCACTCCATAAAGAATAACCCGAACATCTATGGAACATCTGTTTACCATTGACAGCATCATCAGTTTTCTGATTCTCGTCATCCTGGAAGTTGTACTGGGTATTGACAATGTAATCTTTGTTTCTCTTTCTCTGAACAGACTGAGAACTGCCAGGGAACAACGCAGGGCACGGCGTGTGTGGATGGTAACCGGCATGCTGTCACGAAGTATTCTGCTTCTGGCCCTTAGCTGGTTGTTGTCCCAAAAAGGAAAAGCAGTTTTTATCATTTGGGGCAAGGGGTTCGATCTGGCCAGTATCATAATGCTGGCAGGAGGATTATTTCTGATTTATAAGTCGGTACTGGAGATCCACCATAAGCTGGAAGGAGCAGATCCAAACGTGCAACTGGCAAGGAATAACGGACTCAGCTTCTCAAGGGCAATCACTCAAATTATGCTGATTGATGCTGTTTTTTCTTTTGACAGTGTGATTACGGCAGGTGGAACGGCAAAGCATATTGAAATTATGATTGCAGCTGTGGTCATAGCCATGATTGTGATGTTCCTGTTCAGCCCTTCCATCTCCGGGTTTATTCATAAGCACCCGACTTTAAAAATTCTTGCTCTTTCGTTCCTGGTTATGATCGGTCTGGGATTGGTCATTGAAGGGTGGGACAGTGACGCTGCTCATCAATTGCATCTAAAAAATTATATTTATTTCGGGATGGCCTTCTCTTTCGTGGTGGAGATGCTGAATATGGCTATGCTCAGCAAAGCTGCAAAGAAAAGTGCCCATGTGGTGGAGCTGAATGAGCCTGTCATTAAGGAAGAAAAAAAATAATCATTGCCGGGGTTCCTGGCATGAAAAGCACCGAAAACCCGGACGAATGACTATAAAATGTTTTAATGTATTTTTATGTTCAATAGCTCAATTTCTTTTTTTAGTAGTTCATTTTCTTTTTTCAATTCTTTTATTGCCTCAACCAGGTAAGGAATCATGCCACTATAATTCACACTTTTAATACCTTCCTTATCTGTTTTCACCAGTTCCGGCATATACTTTTCCACTTCCTGCGCCAGCACCCCGGTTTGCAGGTTATTGCTGCGGGTTGCATCAATCCAGTTGTAGTGATATCCATTCAGCCGGAGGATTTTTTGTAAACTGTTCTGGAGCGGTGAAATATCTTTTTTCAAACGTATATCACTGCTGCTGTACACCCCGTCTATATCCAAATTGCCGCTCTTGTCCAGTATCATCCGGGTAAAATTTCCACCTGCCCTGAACTGGATGGAACTGTCAGCTTTAAAAACTATGCCGTTCCGTATGGTAGTGGATGTATTACCTGACAAGATCCCTGTCTCATAATTATTCGGTTGAGAAAATTGTAAATAAGAACTTACATTGTCTTCAATTATCAGGGAAGCATTGGAAAGGAAAGAACCGCCCGATTCGCCATTTCGTTTTATATGCAGCATGGCTTGTGGAGAGGAAGTGTTGATCCCGGTTTTTGCATTTTTTAATACCGTAATTGCATTACTGCGGGCAATATCTGATGTACCGTTGCCAATCATAAAAAGTGGGTCAGTGCTTACCCAACTACTGGTTGAACTGCCGGATATTGTGTCATTAAACCTTCCCAGAGCGACGGAAGCATAAGAACGGGAATTGGTAGTATACCCCATTGCTGTTGAATAAGCACCAGAAGCCGTGGTATGAATTCCCATTGTAGTCGAATAATTACCCGAAGCCGTGGTAGAACCTCCCATTGCAGTCGAAGTACTACCCGATGCAATGGTACCAGCTCCCATTGCTGTTGACGAATACCCGGATGCAGTGGTATTAATTCCCGTTGCTATTGAATAGCTACCCGATGCAGTGGTATTTTTTCCCATTGCTGTTGACACATTACCTGAAGCTGTGGCACCTTCTCCTGTTGCCAGTGAAGAACTAGCTGAAGCCGTGGTACTATTTCCCATTGCAGTGGATACACTACCTGATGCAATACTACTATTTCCCATTGCAGTTGATATACTACCTGATGCTGTGGTAATTTCTCCCATTGCTGTTGAAGAACTACCAGATGCATTAGTATAATTTCCCATTGCTGTAGCATACAAATTGGACGCCGTAGTATAACTTCCCATTGCTGTTGATATATCTCCGGTAGCATTAGTCATTTCTCCCAATGCAACAGAATAAATACCTTTTGCTTTTACATTATACCCTGCTCCTATAGAATAATTGCCAATGCTGTCTTTATTCCAATAAACCCCGCTTGTTGCACCTACCCTGAATGCAGCTTTGTCCGGGTACCACATCAACCTCACACCGGCTCCGCTTACCGGCGTATTGCCGGGTGTACCCGGTAAAGAACCGCTGACTCCGGCAAACAACACATTGCCGTCTTTTACATGCAACATAGCCTGAGGAGAAGATGTGTTGATACCAGTACTTGCATTTTTTAAAACCGTAATTGCATTACTTCGGGCAATATCTGATGATCCGTTTCCAATTATAAAAACCGGTGTAGTTGGGGTAAAGCTTGTCTGGGCAGTTACGATCGGGTCATTATATATCCCGATTGAAAGAGACCCATATCCATTTGCAATAGTCCCATCCCCGAATGCAGATGCGGCTTTCCCTGAAGCCATCGTATTCAATCCGGAAGCAACAGAATAATCACCAATATTGCTTTTATCCCAATGCGTGCCGCTGACATACCCGGCCCTGAAAGCAATTTTATCAGGATACCACATCATCCTAACCCCTTCGCCGCTGACAGGCGGGTTGCCTGGAGGATAGTTGATCCCATAACCCGTAAATAATACACTACTATCCTTTACATGCAACAAGGCCTGTGGTGTGCTGGTATTGATACCTACTTTGCCAACCTGGCCCTGTAAATGAAATGTAATGAAGAAGCATTGAGAAATGAACAATGCGGAATAGTATAATTTTTTCATGGATGCATTTTTTTAAGTAGCCTTTCGGGCCCTCCATTCTTAAAAATTGTATTACCGGTAATATCGCACCTTTGAACCACTCTTTGGAACCTCCGGCGTAACTGCAATAAATGTAAAACTCTTACAGAAAGCAGGAAGGTCACTAATTCAAGTGATGTGATATATGAATTTATTTTATTCTATACTCCCGGATGGCACTGGTGGTAACAATGCTTATTGTTTGATCACTTTAAAGGTTTTTCCAGCTTCCGGTATGCTGATAAAATAAATACCAGCAGAATACCTGCTTAAATCAAATAGTAATGTCCCCCTGATGATACCTGATGCAAGTTTAACCCCAGATATGTCTATCAGAAATGCCTGCTGCTGATGTGCAGACTGCACATACAGATAATCCGAAGTAACAGCAGGAAATACTATTATTTCTTCCTTTGCGGAAAACTTCAGGTAGCGTACAGGACTGAACGAATAAGATGCATCCCTGTCAACCATTTTCAGCCGGTAATAATTATGATCAGGCAATGGCGTAACGTCTTGCCATGTATAGCGACTGTCTCCCGGATTATTATTGGCTGCGATGCGCACAAGAGGTATATAGTTTAACCCGTCAGCACTTCGCTGAAGTTCAAAATGCGATACGCCCTGTTCATTAGCTGTAATCCAGGCCAGGTCTGCTTTAGTCTGATCTGAAGATTTACGAGCCGTAAAATTCAGCAATGTAAGTGGTAAAGGTGAGTTTATTACAATGATTGTTACCGCATCAGGATTATTATAAGGGTCAAAAGGAGGGTCTTCAAAATTTCCCGCTTTGTCTAGCGCAATACTATAAAATTTGTAAGTATTACCATGCATCCCTGAAAATGTATCTG
Organism: uncultured Chitinophaga sp.; assembly: GCA_964473035.1. Classification (GTDB taxonomy): domain Bacteria; phylum Bacteroidota; class Bacteroidia; order Chitinophagales; family Chitinophagaceae; genus JJ008. Next base: position 8,396 of record CAYYMK010000010.1, on the reverse strand, counting down.
ATGTGGCTGATGTCAGCGAAATCCAGGGTTTAAAAATGCTGTCATTTACAGACACATACACCGAATAATACCTGATCCCTGCATGCTGATCGCTACCGCTCCAATTCACCTGAAATTGGGCGGTGCTTTGAATTGCCGGTAAAGTTGCCACCTGGCTGACGGGTTTTGTAGTATCAATCCGGTATTCCCACACTGTGGTATTCAGAGCATTATTATCGTCAAAAATAATAGATGCCTGATTTTGCAATACAGTTCCGCTTGTTGCACCAGTTTTTGGTTTGATGGTAAATGATACATACCCGACACCCTCCTGACCATTAATATTGGGAGGTAAAAATCCCTGCGACGGGTCTGTTGTGAGCTGCAGGGTAGTGGTATCAACTGTCCAGAACTTCCATACTGCGATTCCGCTGGCCGTATCAGCTGTAATATCAACCCGGAGCTTATTCGGTTGATTGGGACGCAGATCAATCAGCATGGAAATATCTTTCCTGTTTGCCTCCACATATATAATGGTATCATCCCACCCAAATGAGCCAGCCTGGAAACTTTGCATGTCAAACATGTTTATATCTATTGTATCCCTGATTTCCACATAGGCGGCCGGTGATGTAGCCGTATCCATATTCTCAAACCGGATATTAAAACTGACCGCTTGCAAATGATTGACATATTTCAAATCATCGTTATTGCCAGGTCCCTCCTTGATATTTGGATCAACCGAATTGGACTGGCAAAGCTGCTCACAAAAAACAGAGGCACTGTTTACCTTGCAGAAATTGCTGAAAGGAGAAGTAAGCTTTTCAAACAGTTTCCTGCCTAATGCAAGAAAAAAATAATTATCTGCATTCTCTACCTCATCAAGCTGTTTGCAAGGCTTTGTAAACACTGCACATTCTTCCGCCAGTTCGGGCGCAAAGATTGCTCCTGGGCAATCATCAGTATTCACTTCGTCAGGCCTTCCGGTTTCCGATGCAGAAGATGATTGTATCAAAGTATTACGTGACACGGTAAGTACCGAATCGACACAGGGCTGACCCAATGAATCAATATTTTCATAGAAAAACCAGTTATAGGTCATATCCTTAATAATATTGCTGAACTGGGTATTGCTAAGAATTGCAGGCATTCCTGATGCAGTACAATCTGCCATCTGCGCCAGCAGCGCTGAAAAAAATGCTTTGGAGGGAATGCTCTGCTGATGCAATAGCGGATTATTTACTATTTCCCTGATTGTTCCCGCCAATGTATCATATGCCTCATTAAAACAAGTGGTCCATATGGAATCGTTAATATTCGCTGCAATATTTTGTTTAATTGCCTTTTTCAGAAACGAATTGACGCAGTCTTTCATCAATGATACAGTATTTCCGGTAATAATATCTGATTCAAAGTAAGGCGGATGAACCATGATCCCGTGCGAAAATGTGATTGGAGTTGACGTTTGAGTCACTGCTTTGATCTGGTCTGCAGTTCGTGAATGAGCAGGCACTTTCAGCCTCATGTAGGAAACCAGTTTCTTTTTCCTCGTTGTATCAGTATCCGTTTCCAGCATGACATCTGTGGAAATCCCATTTGCTGCCAGGTAATTGTAGGTATGCTGAAAAATTCCTTTGTTATTCAAATAAACCATGTCAGCATATGTGAAGAAGGCAGGGTCAAGGATGGCATTTCCTTCCACAAAACCAATTTCTGATGTTACCGGAACAAGTATGGCATCCTGATTACCGGTATTTTGTATATATACAATTCTTGAAAAGTTTCTGGGACGTGCCCTTCTCCCATTTCCAATACTGACTGTTACTGATGGGCTTATAGCAGAATCAATGGTAAATGCATTATACAATGTATCAAAAGCACTTCCGAGGTCGGCTACTGCATGATATAACCCAGTTGGCTTCCCATCCAGATCAAAATAACCTAAAATACTTTCTGACGACTGGTAAAATTTCTGAAGCGGATTCGTAACTATCCCATCCTTCACCAATTTAATATTTGTAGATGAAGAAAATCCGAAACCGGTAAAGGTCACAGTTGCAATACCAGCATTGCCGGCCCGTACTGCATTGATCCGCTGAAGTCCTTTTATTTCAAGGGATTCGGCAAGTGTATCGATCCCGCAGGTATTACCGGTAATCAATTGAAGGTTATAGACACCAGCATTGATATAGGTTTTAATAGGATGGGTTACGGTATCCAGTGTATTATCCCCAAATTTCCAGGTCACCGTATCGTGATAAAGAGATTGGTTGGTAAAATAAACACGGTTGCCTTCTGTCTGGTAACTCATTTCAGACTGAGGCCCATATGTACTGCACACTGTAAGCACCCTTGTTTCCTGGTGGCTCCATTTTCCGCGGGCATCTTTGAAACGGACATTAACCTTATACTGTCCGAGTGGTAAATTATTCAATACACTATCCCTTAATACGGTAATACTGTCTGCAGGATTGCTGATTGATATTACTGTTCCGTTTCCATGACCAGGATCTGAGTTGCCAAAATAAAACTCCCCGCTCACTATTTCCTGATTTGAATGATCCGGAGGAACTGTAATATAAAGATCATGAAAATCCGTGTGCGACCATTTGCCACTGCTGTTCATTGAGCGGATTCCCAGTTTATGCAGCCCTGCAGGCACACCCGTAATATCAATCAACATGCTGGCGGTTACTGAATCGGCAGACGTTACAGAAACAGATATTCCGTTTCCCTGGCCGGGATCTGCATCCAAAAAATATTCAAATTCCGCAATAGCAGTATTTGAGTTTGTGACAGTAGCTGTAATAAATAAATTTCTGAATTCTGTATGCGACCATATACCACTGGTATTGACCGAGCGGATGCCTGCTTTGTGGTGACCGGCAGATAAACCGGAAATATCCAGTGGTAGGTTCACAGTAACTGAATCAGCCGTTGCTCCGGGATTGTAGGCTACACCATTTCCAACTCCCGGATCTGTATCAAAAAAATATTCGAATCTGGTGATGGATTGGGCAGGCACAAGTATCAGCATACCCAGGAATGCAATAGTCAATAAAAGAATTTTTCTCAGCATTGCTGTTGGTTGATACTTTGAAACTTTTATTGCGCTTTTGTAGCTGTGGCATTTATTGTTACGGTCCCGCTGGGAGGCACCACTGCATTCACCAGCTGGTATCTTCTGATGACCGGGATCTTAGGCTCCGACCCTGGATTGTATGGAACCGGATTACCGGTGAGGCCGATATCAGTACTGTCAGATCCCATATTAATGGCTGGGGAGCCAGCCTGCAAGGCAGGATTCCAGCCATTTCTAACGGCAGGCGTGCTATTACTGAACTGCCAATAGCTGGGTTGAGTTACCCAGAGGGGATTCTGATTAATGATACAGCTATTCGCACTGCCGGAGGCGCCGCCAGTCCAGTTGTTCAGGTTAAAATTCGGATCCGGAGATTGAGTCAGGTAAGTAAGACAGTTATTAAACTGGTTATTCTGGTTCGTGGAATTCTGCATATAAGTAAACCCTGTGAGAATACAGTTATTGAATGTGCAAGAATACTTATTTCCAAAGTTTTGATACGAATCTGTAACCCCCAACTGACAATTTAAAAACGTTACATTGTACACAGCGCCATACATATTCATGATAATTGAGTTTTTAACCAAAAAACCGGAGGTCACAGGTGAAATGGGATTGCAGCCGGTGTTGGCAAAATAAATACTTGTGATATAGGAATTTTCGAACAGCCAGTTTGTAAATGTGGTGCCGCAGGCCATAGGGCTGCCATAAAGGCCGCTGATACCACCATAGATCAGCATATTACGTAATGTGATATTTGAATAACTACCACCGGCTTCCTGGATTCGCAAACTGTTGACCATGTAAATACCATCCAGCGTAACCCCATTGCGGGGCCCATACATATCAATGTAATTAAAAACGGTTTTATTAAAATTATCCTTCCGGGTGTTGAAACCCGCTCCTATAATCGTAACATTCTTGTTAATATCAAACGATCCGTAACTATTGGGGCTTCCATAAATATAGAGTGTATCCCCTGCTGCTGCTGCACTCATTGCAGCAGTTGGGCTGCTATACTGAGCAGGCTTGTTGGGATCATTGCTAACCGTAAGTACAGTGGCATACAATGGAGCAAGCATGTACCCAGATAAGTATAACATGAATATTTTTTTCATGGACTTATTATTTATTTTTTGAAAAGATAAAACTCAACTCCCAGAGAGGTATAATGGAAATCAATGTTAAATGTAAACTCTTATGAAAGGCGGGGAACTCACTAAATATAGCGATAGAACTATACGATTCTGTTTTTCAATGCCATGGAAACGGCTTCGCCAAGGGAATGCACTTGCAGTTTTTCATAAATCTTTTTTATATGGGCATTCACTGTAAAATAACTAATACCAAGCTGGTCGGCCACCATTTTATAGCTCAGGCCATCAGCCAATAATTTCAGAACTTCTTTTTCTTTGGCTGTGAGATGATAGGATTCCTGTAAAGATGTTGTTTTATTAAAATGTTGCATCACCCGAAGAGCAACCGACGGTGTCATATAGGCCCCACCCTGGTGTACTTCCTCAATACACTGAGTTATTTTTTCTGCCGAAGCAGTTTTAAGAATATATCCCTCGGCTCCAGCTTGCAACGATGCAAATATTTTTTGTTCATCTTCAAACACAGTTTGCATAATGATGCGGATATCCGGAAAAGATTTCTTAATGATACTCACTCCGCTGATACCATCCACATTGGGCATTTCAATATCCATCAGCACAATGTCGGGAGTAAATTGCTCCATATCATCTCTCACATGACTGCAGTCAGTGAAATCAGCCACGCATTGCATGCCCTCGGTCAGCTCCAGTAAAGCTTTCAGGCTTGCCCTTCGCTGCTTATTGTCGTCATATATGATGATCCGTATCAAAGCTTCAAATGTATTTATATTCATGCCTTTTCTTTACTCCCTAAAACTAGTAAGGGAGAAGCTGCAAAGGATACGAGTGCCCCTGCCCGGTTTCGAAATACAGGAAAACTCCCCGCTCAATGCTTCTGTTCGCTGTTGCATATTGGTTATTCCATACCCCCGTCGTCTGCCTTCGTTCTCCATTCCCTTTCCATCATCGGTTATCTCCAATACCAGTTTTTTATTTTTCAATTTCAGGCTTATGGCAGCCTTTGCAGCAGAACTGTGTTTTGCAATATTGTTCATTGCTTCCTTGGCAATCAATAGGAGGTTTTTCCTTGCATTCACGTTGACAAGCTTACTCTCTGTTTCTTTGTCAATCGCATAATCACAGTGTATATTGAGAGGATTCAGCAACTCATAACCATAATTTTTCAATTTAACTTCCAGCGAACTTTCCCCCAGGTTCCCGGAATGAATTGCCCAAACAATATCATTCATATTTTCCATGACAAGCCGGGTATTTTCATTGATATTCTGAAGTGCCTGTATGGCCTTCTCTTTTTCAGTGTCCATGGCTTTTGCAGCCACCGAGGAATAAATATGGATGCTGCTCAGTGCAGAACCCACTTCATCATGAAGATCCTGTGAAATTTTTAACCGTAATGTTAGCATTTTTTTTAAATGCCTGACCCGGTATCTGTAAATAAGCCCCAGCACAAGGAGAAAGAGGGCAACCGCTATAGTATAAAACCATCCTGTTTTCCAGAAGGGTGGCGTGATCTGTATGCGAAGTATTGTTTCAGCCCCGCTCTGCTCCCCGCTGTTGCTGATTGATTTAACCCTGAACAGGTATTTTCCGCCAGGCACATCGGTATAAGTGGCGTAATTCCGGTTGCCGGGGTAGTTCCAGTCCTTATCAAAGCCCTCCAGGATATATGCATATTGTATAGGGGCGACGGGATTCACTTTCCGCGCAGAAAACTCAATGGAAAAAAAATTCTTTTTATACGAAAGTCTGATCACACTGTCGGATAGCAATCCTGATTGGTCCTTATCAAATACTTTAAAACTGCTGAGAAGAACCCTGGTGGCAGATTTATTCTTGCTGAACTTTTCAGGCCATATAATCACCAGTTTATTTCTGCTTGAAAACAACAGGGAACGGTCTGTGCCCGATTTTCCATTCTCAAGATAGGCATCTGTATGAAAACCCAGGTCAATATCGACTGGTATAATTTTTTTTGCCTGCGTATTGAAAAAGCTCAGTCCGTTTGAAGATGAAATCCAGTAATTACCCTGCTGATCGGCCAGGACAGAGTTGATAAAATTTCCGTTCAGCCCGTCTCCCCGGTCAAAATGTTCGTAGATATTGCGGGCCTGATTCCATAAATAAACGCCACCGCCATGTGTGCCAATCATAAAATGGCCGGCACCGGCAGATGCAATCGCAGTAACTGTTCCGTAAGCCGCAATCCGATTGACTCCGGGACTAGGATTAAAATGTATAAATCTGCCATGTGCACTGTCGTATTTTACAAAACCAAATCCCTCATTTAGGCCAACCCATATCTCTTCATTAATCTTATTGCCGCACACAGTCATATTGTATGGCAGTGAACCTTCGCCTGCTTGCATACTGTAATGTTCTAAAAGTTTACCATTCCGGGTTACCCGGTAAATCCCATCATCCCAGTGTCCGACCCAAAGATCATTTGCAGTGCCAGGAATCACGAAGCTCATTACCTTGCCAACCTTGATTGAGGAAAGTACTGTTTTGCGGACCAGATCCACTTTCAAAAGCGTATTGTAATACCCTGCCCATAAAATACTGTCTCCTTCCAAAAAATAGCCATACAGGGAACGATTGAGCAACGGATGCCTGATGTGTTCATAAGTACGGATGCCGGGGTCATACAGAAATAATCCATGGCTGGTGGCCAGCCATACTTTTTGAGTGGAGCCAGGAATGGCCGAGTTGATGACAAATGGTGAGGTTTCTGCTGTGTACCCCGGAAATGAGAGTTCATGCAAATCATAAAATTGATTGGACGGATTAAAAATGCTGATACCCCTGGAGGAGCTGATCCAATAGTTGCCGGCATGGTCAACCGTTATGTGGTCAAAATGATTTGTCAGTGCAGACTTGCTATGGGCTGATTTAAATAAAAGGCTATCCGTTGACCCTGTTGCAGGATCATATACCAGCGATGTCTGTGGGTGTCGTGAAATCCAGATCCGGTTCGATTTGTCCACGGCCAGTTGACGCACATACCCCAGGGTTTTCAAGTCCGTTTCTCCTAACTGATTTTTTGCTGCATCGAAAAATGACAGCTGGCCTTCCCGGATAATCCATAACCTGTTTTGTGTATCCAGGCTGATGAATGACGGCAATTGTTTACGGAAAACATTCCATTTCCCGGGGTTATTCCCACTGTGAAAAAACTGACCGGTTTTGATATCAAAAAAATAAATCTCTTTATCTGTTGAAAACCACAAACCATTATTGATCTTGTCAAAAGTCAGGTAAGAAATTTGCGGATTTTCACTAAAAGCGGAAATTTCTCTTGAATCATAAAAAAAACTCGATAGTTTTTTCGTTTTGCTGTCATATTTCCAGATGCCGGTGGCAGAAATCCATATGGAGCCATCGTTTCCCCGTGTCACTGCCCAGATACGGTTGAGTACATCAGCTTTAATGCCTGCCTTTTCAAGAATCAGGTTTTCAAAATATCCTTTTCGCTTATTGTACACACTGATTCCATAAAAAGTGCCCACCCAAATATTTCCTTCTTCGTCTTCCTCCAGGCTGAGACATGAATTATGGCTCAATGAATGGGGGTCAGATTTATTATTTCTGAAGATCTTAAAACTGGTTCCGTCAAAACGGTTCAACCCATCTGATGTGGCAATCCAATAAAACCCCTCTTTATCCTGCAGTACCGCACGAACCCGGTTTGAAGAAAGCCCGTTTTGCATGCTGAGATGTTCAAAAATATAGGTCTGTGCAAAACCCGGCCAATGTAAAACCAACAAACATATCGCGACATGAAAGATATAATAACGCAGAACGGACATATCAGACAGTTACAGCACTAATGTAAACAAAACTGATGATTATGTCCGGAGCAATAGTACCGCCGCTGTAATCCCCGCTGTTTCTGTTCTCAGCCTTGTGGTTCCAAGTGAGACTGGAAGAAATCCATTTTGCAGGGCCAATTCTGTTTCCCGGAGAGTAAAATCACCCTCGGGACCTATGAGGATGGTTGAAAAGTTAGAAGCTTGAAAAGTTGACAGGTTGCTTTTTTTCTGCCGCTCATCACAATGTGCAATAAACTTTTGTGGAGAATATATTTTTGGAACAATGTTGTCAAACTCAACCGGCTTTTGTAGCACAGGCAGCCAGCATTGCTGGCTCTGCAACATGGCACTGACACAAATAGCATTCATCCGGTCGTAGCGTATTTTTTCCTTTTCTGTACGTTCACA
>CAYYMK010000009.1:87888-95793 GCA_964473035.1 uncultured Chitinophaga sp. | reverse complement strand
AACTCTACAAAGACACCAGCAAGTTTGATAATGTCGGATTAACCAGGCTGAACCCCTATGCAATGGGCAGCTTCAACATCAGCTGGATTTCGTTCCAGACATTGTTTACGTCTTTTGATCCCAATGTTATTTCAGAAACCTTCCAGAAGTTTGAAAACAACAGGGCCATCCTGTCCCGCAAACTTGCCGGTCTGAACCCCTACCAGGGGGGCGTGGCTGATCCCAATGATCCTGCTTATTTTAAAGGATATGGCCGCTATGCTCAGGATGTGGTGATTCCTGCTTTTATAGCTGCATACACCGATAAAGATCCACTCAGCATCAAACCTGTTAAAAACAACAACCCGGGGCTTAGGGCTAATCCTTTTTCAGGTCTGGTGCCCAAACCCAACTGGACGCTTACCTACAACGGGTTGTCAAGAATACCGGGACTGGATAAAATATTTACGAACTTCAGCATCCGCCACGGTTACCACAGCACACTCAGCATGAACAGTTTTAATACAGCACTCCTGTTTCTTGATCCGCTGAGGGTGGGCTATCCCTCATTTCGTGATACGCTGACGGGTAATTATATTCCGTATTTCCTGGTCCCCAATATTACCATCCAGGAATCATTTGATCCGCTGATTGAAGTAGATGTCACCTTTACCAACCAGCTCAGTACAAGATTTGAGTTCAGCAAGCGCCGCCAACTGAGCCTGAGCCTGATTGATTACCAGCTTGCCGAAAACCGCTCTACCGAAGTCAGCTTTGGCCTGAACTGGCGCCAAAAAGGACTGCCCCTGATTAAGAACATCAAGTTTGGTAAGAAAGAAATTAAAATGGATAATGATGTGACCATCCGTTTTGATTTCAGCCTGCGTGATGATGCTACAGCAAACAGTAAGCTGGATCAGCAAACATCATTTGGTACAGCCGGTCAAAAAGTGATCCGCATTGCACCATCTATTGACTATGTACTCAATAACAGGGTCAGCATGAAACTGTATTTTGAACAGAACCGGAATATTCCGAAAATCAGCAACGCATTTCCGATTACCAACACAAGAGGCGGGTTGCAGGTTCGTGTCTCACTGGCACAATAGAAATACTTCTTAAAAATAATAATTATTGATTTCCCGCATCGGAGAACAGCAGAAGAAAGCAGATTGAAAAAATCAGCGGGGATCCGGAGTTGTTGCTGTTTCGCCCTGCTGGCCGTTTCTTTTAAACATCATCACATAACCACATAGATTTTTCTTTCTTTGTTTATTGACCTGCACAGGCTTCATCATGTGAAATTCGGAGAAGCGGGGCACATAGCTGTAGCTGATGACATTGCCATCCACATCGCCCCATTTATTCTGGCGAAAAATGACCATTCGTTCCTGCCAGTCGTACATCCGTACTTCATAAAGCTTCGATGAATTTTCACCGATAAATACAAACTGGTACCAGCTACCCTGCGTCAATGGAATGATCACGGGCATTTCGTACTCGCTTTCCATGCTCATTGAAGCTTCACGTACCAGGATATATCCTTCTTTACTGTAATGTTGTTTCAGGCTGTCTGCCTGGCGGCTGATGTTTTCATTGCTGCAGGATTGCTGCCTGATGATATCCTGTGAAAATGCAGGAACACTCAGGCATGCCAGGAGTGGTAACAGGATACGGAATTGCTTCATACGGGTTTGTCTATGGTATTGGGCCGAAAGCATAAAGTTAATAACCGGATAGCCGGTGTTTTAATTTCTGGAACAAAATTTTTCATACCGGGTACATTTTCCAGGGAAAACTACGGCAAGGACCAGGCCAATAAAAAAGGATAAGGGGGGAATTCTCCGTAAAATAAGGAAAAAAAATTCCAAACAGCATTTCCCTTGTCAGGAGCTGCTTCGGTTGAAATAAATGGTATTGGCCTGCTGCAGACAGGTTACAGACAGATCGTTGATGCACACATGCGGCGGCAACGTAGTGCAAAAATACACAACAGCTGCAACATCATCAGCCTTCAGCGGCTGCAGTCCCTCGTACACTTTGCGTGCAGTGCCTGCATCGCCTTTGAAACGCACCAGCGAAAACTCCGTATCTGCTGCACCCGGATTGATGGCCGTTACTTTTATCCTGTGCTTCAGCAAATCAATCCGCATGGACTGGCTCAGCGCATCTACTGCATACTTGGTGGCACAATACACATTCCCTTTTTCATACACTTCCTTACCTGCAATAGATCCTATATTGATGATATGGCCGCACCCGTTGGCCACCATCAGTTGAGAAACCGCTTTGGCTACATATAAAAATCCCTTCAGGTTGGTATCAATCATCAGGTTCCAGTCGTTCAGGTCTGCTTCATGAAAAAAATCTCTGCCGGCTGCCAGGCCTGCATTATTAATCAGTACGTCAATTTTTTTCCACTCTTCCGGCAGGGATTGTATGGCAGCGGTAACCGCCTGTTCTTCCCGTACATCAAAGGGCAGTTGCAGCACGGCCACATTATAGCGGCGCTCCAGTTCGGCTGCCAGTTCCTGTAGGCGTTCTTTTCTTCTTCCATTGATGATTACGTCGTAGCCATGGGAAGCAAACGTACAGGCACAGGCTTTGCCAAACCCAGCTGTGGCTCCGGTAATAAATACAATTCTGGACATCGTTCAAAAATTAAATCTGTTTTTGAGCAGGCAGTGTGTGACTGTTTGTGCTGTATTGATGTATCGAAGGTACAGAACAGGAGTCTGAAAAAATAATGGCCCTGTGGTTGTGTTCCATGCAGTGTGCAAAAATGTGGCTGCAGCACCTGTTACCGGATGAGTGTGATGCTTCCTTTCTGGAAATAGGGTTTGTCCAGGTAATCCACAGCGCTGACCATCCAAACAAATACGTTGGAGGGCTGGGGTACACCATGCAGGGTTCCATCCCATCCCTGCATGTGTGCATTGGTAAAATACACCTGCTCACCCCACCGGTTGTAAATTGCAAAATAATTAATGCGTTTGATGCCTACTGCAAATGGCCGCACCACATCATTCAGCCCATCGTTATTTGGTGTAAAGGCTGTGGGAACAAACACGGCCGGATTGGTTTTAAAAACATATACGGTTACAAATGCAGAATCGAGGCAGCCAATGGCATCGCCCACCACAACTTTATAGTGTACGCTGTCTATGCCGGCATGATACACAGCAGTAGGGTTACGAATGCCGGTATTGCTCAGACCTGTGGGAGGCGACCAGGTATAACTGATCCCGCCGCTTGCATTCAACTGCAAAGGCTGGCCGGCTACCACGGTAGTATCACGGCCTGCATTGGCTCTTACTTTCGGATACACCACCACGGTTACTGTATCACGGCCGGGCTTAGGGCAGCCGAGGGTATCGTATGCGGATAAAATGTATTGAGTTGTGCGTGGGGCAGTCACCACCGGGTTTAGCAAAAGCGGATTGTCCATGTATAGGGTTGGCGTCCAAAGAAAGCTGCTTCCGGTTATGGACGCCAGTATTTGCCCTGCACTGTTGTAGCAAACCTGGGGGTCGTTGCCTGCATTGGCCACAGGATACGGAATGGTGGTGATCAGCAACTGGTCGGTGGCAGAGCAGCCGCCCACCGATGAAGTGAGTGTGTACAGGGTGGTGCTGTTGGTTATAGCCACAGGGTTTAAAATGGTGGGATCACTTAAGTTGGCTGCAGGAGTCCAGTCAAACAGCACACCGTTGGTACTTGCATTTAGCTGAATGGCATCGCCCTGGCAGATCGTGCTGTCATTTCCTGCATGTACAGTAAGCATGCCGATGACACGAACCAGCAATGAATCCCGGTTCAGGCAGCCATTGTCATCCTGGTTTACATAATACCAGGTGCTGGTATCCGGGAACAAGAGGGGGTTTGCGCTATTTGCATTGATGATATGGGTCGGGGGAGTCCAGATGAAGTTGCCCGGCCCGGTTGCATTTGCCTGTAATGTATCGCCACGGCAAATCAGCGAATCGCTGAACGAAAGGCTCAGCGGTGGCTTATCCAGTACGTCAATGGCCTGTTGCACTGTATCAATGCAGCCCTTGCTGTTGGTCACAATCAGTTCTACTGTTTTAGTGCCGGGCAGTACATAGGTCCATTGTGGATTTTGAATGATGGCCGTATCGTCTGTTGTTGTGTTATCACCAAAATTCCAATGCCAGCTATCCACCATGCCGTAATTGGTTTTTGTGGTATCGGTAAACTGAAAAGGGTTGGTGTAGCAGCTTCCGGAAATTGTAAATCCCGGGAAAAAGCCGGGGTAGACACCCACTTCCATCGTGGTGCTGTCTGCACAAATACCACCGGGCAGAGATACTTTTAGTTTTACCAGATAGACACCGGTATCTGAATATGTATGGGTAGGGGTAGGCAGCAGAGATGTGTCAAGAGGACCGCTAGCAGGGTCACCAAATATCCAGAGGTATTCGGTGCCCGGAGGATTATTTTGTTCTTTATTGGAAAAATTCACGGTAAATCCATCGCAAGTCACCATTTGCGGATCTAATTCTGCATTTAACGGATCACAGTCATTCACACTTATATGTAGTTCTTTCCTGGTGCTTCCGATCAGTTGGCCATTTCTGAACTCATATACACAAACACAAACAACAAACTGGCCCATTGTATTGGGCGCAATTCCGCTGATTAATCCTGTAACAGGATTGATGTTGACACCCGGACCAAGCGGCCTGATGCCTGAGTAAGGAAATTGATAAGGAACAGCTGAGTAGGGTGGAGGAGCAGCAGTGGTTGGCGCCGGGTCTCCCTGACTGGCACCCTGGTACGCACTACAAAAGGAATAGGACAAAGAATCACCATCGGGATCTGCCGCCTGGAAAGATAATTGAAAACTATTTCCATTGCACACAACTGCAGTATCGTTGATCAGGAAGGTCGGGCTGCTGTTTGTTTGTGCCCCTGGCATGGTGGCCGATCCGGGTATTTTTATAGAAAAAGTGTTGCCCACTGTACCGCTGTTTGTAATGTTGACAATACCATTCAGCCGGCAGCATCTCTGGTAGGATACGATATAGCCTGCGGGTTTGTCGGGCAATTCAATAGAAGGTAAATCATATACCACAATCGTATAATAACATCCTCTTTCATCGCCGGTGATACAGGGCTCGTCATAGATTTTGCTCAATTGGTACTGGCTGCTGATTGATACACTCACATCCTGAATAAACTGATTATTTCCGGCATCAAAAAAAGTAAAATTGATCGGGTTATTAAGCTGCCCGGCCGATGGGTTGCAAATCATATAAACGGTCAGTGTAACCTGGTATCGAAGGTTGGTGCCGGCACCTGGACCTAAATACTTATATGTAAAAAATCCGCCTTTGATATGAGCTCCATGACTATAAAGAACAGAGAGGAACAGGAACAATATGGCTAATGACAGTCGTTTCATTGATCGGATTACTGCTGAAAATTAGAAGTTCCTGACAAAAACCTTTCCAAAATTTTGCTTGATTCAACCGCTTCCTCCAGCATTCCCATATGAGCAGATTTTTGCAGCATGTGAATGTACGATATTTCAGGCAGATGGCATTGTGTCAGCTGATCGGTCACAGGTACTGCCTGGTCCTCCGCACCAATGATAAACAATACAGGCACAGCAGCTTTGGCAAGCAGCCCGCTTCGGTCGGGCCGCCTCATCATTGCTTCAGAATACCGGGTAAGAGGCAGGGGCAAAAAATGTTGCTGCCGAATGTAAGCCTGAATCAGTTCCGGGTTTTGTTTCCTGGTATATTCAGAAAACAGATTAGGTACTATTGTTTTTAAGAATTCAAACGCTCCATGCTGTTGCATAAATTCAATGCCTTTTTGCCTGCTTGCTCTCTTTTCCTCTGTATCTGCAAACGCTGTGGAATGAAAAAGGCCAAAGGCACTCACCAGCTCCGGGTATTTTTCCAGTAGGGCAAGGCCAATGTAGCCCCCCATGCTGTGCCCTATGATGGTAAATTTTTTTCCGGCGGCAGCAGGTTCATTCTGTACAATGGCATACAGGGTATCAGCCATTCCTTCCATACTCATATCTTCTGTCATTTCAGATTTTCCGGAGCCTGGCAGATCGGGAACAATAAAACTGAATCTTCCTTTCAGGGCAGGGTTTTCAATCAACCCGGTATGGGGCAGGTTGAGGAGTGTATTCCAAAAAGACGAATCTTCCCCAAAGCCATGTAGGAGCAAAACAGATGAGCCCCGGCCCTCAGTCCGGTAAAAAATTTTCTTTCCCCTGAAATTAAATTGATGCTGCCGACTCATATGAATGCTGTTGACAAATACGCTTGTTTTTCTGGCGCTGGGTTCAGGAGGCAGTGCCTTGTGTACTGTGAACCGGTTTTCTTTTCATTGCTTTTCTTGTGATGACCCATGCCAGTAAAGCTACACTGATCGCCATCATTAATTTTGAAAGTATATCGCCTGTGCGAACAAAAAATGTGTTACTGTGTACCGGGTCAATGTTCATTTTTATTGCGGCCTGTGTATTATAGGGCTGTGGCTGGTACACAGCGCCATAGGGGTCTATAAAACAACTGATACCGGTATTGGCGCTGCGGGCCACCCATGTTCGTGTTTCAATGGCGCGGAGTCGTGCATAATTCATATGCTGCCGGTGGCCGGGTGTTTTTTTCCACCAGCCATCATTGGTTACAATACAGATCAGGCTGGCTCCATTACGTATATGCCTGCTCAGGAATTCACCATACACACTCTCATAACAAATGGCCGGGGCAATGCGGACCCCGTTTTTTGTTTGCAGCAGGGTGGGCCCCGACTGTCTGGCATACCCGGCAGTAGTACCGCCAAATTTGTCGAACCACTTGCTGAGAAATTTCAGGAACCAGGGCAGCGTTTCCACTCCAGGCACCAGCATGGATTTATGGTAAAACCCATGTACCCCGCTGCTGTCGAGCAGTACAGAGCCGTTATAGGCTTCATAATGAGTGCCGTTAAATTCCTGCGAGGCGGTTGTTTTTTGATCCATCGTCCGGAAACTTTCAATGCCTGTGAAGAGTGTTGCGGCAGGATGTTGCTGTAAGAATGTCCATAGGGGGGTAAGGGCTAAATTTTCTTTCAGCGTGGCCTCGTCGAGTCCGCTCAGCATATACAATGCAGTTTCAGGCCATACCATCAGTGTTGTGTGTTCATCGGCAGCCATTTCTGTGGTGCGAATCAGCTTTTGCAGCTGGGCTTCAAAAGACCCGGTTGTGTTCGATACTTTTTCGTAAGGGTCAATGTTGGGCTGCACCACCACAATATTTCCTGTGGTTTGTGCCTCCGGTGTTTTATTTGGAAAAAACAACAGGGAGATGGCCACAGGAAATAACAGCACCTGTACAGCGGGAACCATGGTCCGGAATTTTTTCTGACCGCCCTGCCTGTACTTTTCTTTCAGGTGCAGGAAGATGAATATGTTTGCCAGCAGCACCCATAATGTGCCTCCGCTGCTTCCGCTATATTCGTACCATTGTACCCATTCAGGATGTGTGGCAAAGGCATTTCCCAGTGTAAGCCAGGGCCAGCTGAGGCCCCAGTCATGCAGGTGTATATACTCAAAACACATCCAGAAGGCAATGAGTGAAAAATATCCAGTTCGCTTACCCAGCCATTTCTTTGCTATTTTGTAACCCATCCAGGGCAGGCACATGAGCAAGCTATTTGCAAAAAAGGCTGCAATGGCTCCTGGCTCTGAAGCATTCCAGATCCACCAGGTGGTACCTACATTCCAGATAAACATACTGATGTAGGTAAGCGCAAAAAATTTTTTCCGGCTATGTACCCGTTCTTCCAGCCATAATAGTGGAATCCAGGCAAAAAAAATCAGAACTGTCAATGCAGAAGCCGGCCAGGCGGCAATGAGCAGCAGTCCGCTGGTGAGGGCAAGTAGTATGTTGCAGTATTTGT
>CAYYMK010000009.1:0-87788 GCA_964473035.1 uncultured Chitinophaga sp. | reverse complement strand
TCATGGTTCATGGTTCATGGTTCATGGTTCATGGTTCATGGTTCATGGTTCATGGTTCATGGAAAATGCAAGATAACTATAGGCAATGACTTCTGTATGATTACAGCCGAAAGGAGAGGAAATAATCCCGGTGTAATGATTGGGTATGAATTATGATCTATAAATTTTTTCCAGGTCATTCATTCAAAAAATATGGAATCAGCAAGCTGCTGTGTCCTATTTCTAAAATATAGCCATGCAAGTCAACCGAATTCTTTCCGCTCCGCTGCTTGATCTTATTTTTATTGGCCGTAACAAGGAGTATGGCGCATATGAACTGCGCCGCAAATATGGAAGCAGGATCCTGAAAGCCCTGCTCATTACTATGCTGGGTGCATCCGCTATTAGTTTGCTATTGCTCAATGCTCCGCAGTATAAAGAGAAACTTCATGTTCGCATCATTCCCGGAGTTGTGATACAGGAGATACGGCCGGTTCAGAAAATGCAGGAATCAAAAAAGCCGGAGCAAGCCAGGCCCCGGCAGAAAGCCCCTGCCACGGTCATCAATAATACCCCGGTTGTAAAGCCCGATCCACAGGTACATACCACCGTTGCCTCGCAGGCGGAACTGGCACAGGCCCTGCCAGGCAATACTGGCAATAGCCACGGCGGCCAACCAGGCTATGAACAGCCGGGACCGCAGCCGCAAACAACTACTCCTGCGCCGGTTCGCAATATTTCTGAAGGGCCCGCCCTAACAGTGGATTTGGATGCCCGGTTTGACGGCAACTGGAAACGGTTTCTCGAATCAAATCTCGATGCATCAGTACCGCTTGATCACCGTGCGCCTGCCGGAAGGTACTCTGTGGTCATTCGTTTTGTGGTTGACATTGATGGAACGATCAGCGATATAGAACCGCTTACCCGTCATGGCTATGGGCTGGAAGAGGAGGCCATACGGGTGATCCGCCGTTCCAAAAAATGGGAACCTGCCCGGCTCCATGGATCTGCTGTGAAGGCTTTTAAGAAGCAGGTTGTTGTGTTTGATGTGGTGGAGGAGTAAGAGATGCGGGGGAGATGGGGGAGGTAGCAGTTGATGCTGTTGTTCATTCATGCTGCGCCCTGCGAAGCAGAAGGATCCTGTAGGTGCATACCTGGTAATGAAATAATCGAAGTATATGTAATCTGAAGAATTTTTGTGTTCGATTTTATTTTTAGTAAAAACAATTTTTTTCCAGTACATTCTCAGTGCTTGTATATAATTTTTCCTGGCGTTATCTTTTTCTAACTGGGCAGCCTGCCATTCCAGTAAACTTATTTTACCGGTTTCAAAAAGGCGGTTGGCAACTGTATATCTTTTCTGAGTTAGTGTATCAATCCTCTTTGTTGTAAAAATATTTTTTTGCAGGAGAGGAATTTCATGTATGTCGTCAAAACAATTATAGAAAATGCTTCAGGCCCGGCAATTCTTTTAGGTAAAGAGTAAGGCGTTATTTATGATTGATTCTCCCCCCTCACTTCCTGCTGTAATTCGGCGCTTCTCTTGTGATCTCCACATCATGTGCATGGCTTTCCCTCATGCCGGCATTAGTGATGGTTACAAATTTTGCACGTTGTAGTTCCTCAATCGTAGCAGCACCGCAATAACCCATACCTGCCCTCAACCCGCCGGTAAACTGATACACTACTTCTTTCAGGTAGCCTTTGTAAGCCACCCGCCCTTCAATGCCTTCGGGTACAAATTTTTTGACATCGTCTTCCACATCCTGGAAATAACGATCGCTGCTGCCGGTGGCCATCGCTCCCAAAGAGCCCATGCCCCGGTATTCTTTAAATTTCCTTCCTTCGTAGATTATGGTTTCGCCGGGGCTTTCTTCCGTTCCTGCAAAGATGCTTCCCATCATCACACAAGCAGCTCCGGCGGCCAGCGCCTTTACCATGTCGCCGGTATAGCGTATGCCCCCGTCGGCAATTACCGGTATTTGTTTGCCTTTTGCAGCCCGTTGTTTCAGCGCAAGGGCCGTTTCCATAATAGCTGTAAGCTGCGGTACTCCTGCGCCGGCTACTATTCTTGTAGTACAGATGGAGCCGGGGCCAATACCCACTTTGATGGCATCAGCGCCTGCTTCAGCCAGCGCCAGTGCACCGGCTGCCGTACCTGTATTTCCGGCAATGACACTGATGTTCTTAAAATTCCTTTTAATGGTTTTTAGTGCAGCGATCACTCCATTGCTGTGTCCATGTGCACTGTCCAGCGCCACTATGTCAACACCCACCTGCTGCAGGGCCGATACCCTGTCGGCCAGGTCTTTGGTGATGCCCACTGCTGCCCCTACCAGCAGTCTGCCAAAGCCATCTTTCACTGCGTTGGGGTGGCTGCGCAGTTTCAGAATATCGCTGTACGTAAACAACCCTTTCAGCACTCCGTTCTTATCCACGATGGGGAGCTTTTCTACTTTTGTTTTTTTGAAAAGCTCTTCCGCTTTGCGCAGGTCTGTACCTTCAGGTGCCGTGTACAGGTTTTCCTTTGTCATCACTTCCCGAACTTTTCGCTTCATATTTTCTTCAAAACGAAGATCCCGGTTGGTCAAAATGCCAACCAGTTTTCCGGAGGGACCTACAATGGGAATGCCGCCAATCTTATTTTCCCGCATCAGGCGCACCGCATCGCCAATGCAAGCATCGGCAGTAAGGGTAACCGGATCAATGATCAAACCGCTTTCACTTCTTTTTACTTTACGCACTTGCTCTGCCTGTTTTTCAATACTCATGTTTTTATGCAAAATGCCCAGTCCGCCCTCACGGGCAAGGGCGATGGCCAGCGCTGCTTCGGTAACGGTATCCATGGCCGCGGACAGCAAGGGCACATTTAATACAATATGGCTTGTAAGCCGGCTTTTTATGCTGACATCGCGGGGGAGCACCTGGCTGTAGCCGGGTACCAGCAGCACATCGTCAAAAGTGAGACCCTTGCCAAAAAATTTTTCTGCAGAATGTTTTGGAACGGCTTTCCCGGATGCGGGAGACTGATGAGATTTTCTTGTTGCCATGTGCAAAGATAGCAGCCTGCCCGCAATTGACAAAGCGACCCGGCACTGTAGCTACCGGATCAGCGTTACCGTTCCTTTTTTAAAAACCGGTAACCCGGAATCCCGGTGTGTATAGCGGAGCATCCACACATAAACCCCCGATGGCTGTGGCTGCCCTTTCAGTGTGCCATCCCATTTATCCTGCCAGTTGCGGGCAGAAAATACCAGTTGGCCCCAGCGGTTATACACAGAAAAAGTATAATGATCGGCTTTTAAGGCATTGTGCGGACCGAAAAAATCATTTAGCCCATCGTTGTTGGGGGTAAATGCTGTGGGCACATCAATAAAACAATGATCCAGTACCGTGATTGTTTTCTTTGCTGCATCGCTGCAGCCCAGCGCCAGATTAGTTACGGTAAGTCTTATGGTATAGTAAGCTTGCCGGTTTAATGTGGGGAAGAGAAATGGCGGAGGGTCTTTCAGGTTGCTGCTGCCCACCATATCATAATCCCAGCGCCAGAGGTCTATGTTTCCGGTGCTGTTATTGATCACGACCAGCGAATCTTCGGGGCAAATAACTGAACCGGTTTCAAAAGAAGCTTTCACTTCATTATCGAGTACTATCGTTGCCGATGCAGTGTCGGCGCATGTGCCGTTGTTTACGGTGAGGCGTACCTGGTTGGTGCTTGCAGCATGCCACACAACAAGCTGCGATTGGGTTGTTACCGGCGGATCGCTGTTGAAATTCCAGAGCCAGCTGTTGACATCATGTGCACCATTGTGAGAGAAGAGCAGGGTATCCTTCAGACATCCATAAAGATAGCTGTATTGAAAATCTGCGTTTACGGTATCGGCTGTTACAAAAGGAAGCACCTGCGGTAAAATGGGCTGGCCACATGCATCAAATATGGGGCTTCCGTCAATACCGGGTTGAATGGTGAGGCTATAGTTTCCTTTTGTATAGATAGGGGAAGTAAAGCGGACAACGATGTAATCAGTCTGGTCATTGACGCAATTTCCACTGGCAGATGAAACAATTACAGGGGCAGGCCCGCTCACTGTAAAGTCAGCACCGGAAGCGCTGATCGTGGAGCAGCGGATTTTTTTTGGATAATACACAAGGATGGAATCGCTGGCGCAGGCCGGCTTACGGATGCTGTCGGCAATAATAGGGAGTGGTGCGGCATAGGTAAAGCTGATTCGTTCTCCGGCGGCAATGGCATTATCGCAATTATCTTTCAGGGTATTACCATCCGAACCGTTGTTGATGATCAGGTCGAAGTTGCCATTGGCCAGTGGCGTTGAAAGGCTGAGCGTAATTTCATCAAAATCAAATGCAAAGTTGCAGGAGTCGGGAACCGCAGCGGTAATGGTTGCTGCAGCGGGTGACAGGCTGAATTCACTGCCGCTGGGGGTTGCGGTTGGGCATTTTACTTTTTTATTCAGTTTCAGGGTCAGCTTTGTTCCGTCGCATGAAGGGCTTACAGTAGCCATGACTGGCAGGCTGGGGTCTGTGATGACAGCGGAACCTCCTGAAAATACCAGGTCATACCCGCTTTGCCCGTCAGTAAAATGGCTTATCATTAACAGGTATTCGTTTCCTGCCAGCAGGCTGGGCATGGCTGCAAAAGTGGGCGCATTATCAGGAGGAGAGGAGGCGCATTGTATAAAATTCACTCCGGAAGAAGAAGCACCGGTGGGACCGTATGTGCCAGCCCAGTTTCCTGTGACCACAAGGGCGGGGTTTGTAAATATTTCATCCGGGTTGCGGCCAGTGATGTTCCAGAGTTGCCAGTCGTAATCTTCATTGGCAGCAAGTGGAGTGATACGAAACCCGAGAGTGCCTGCGGTAAAGCAGGTGAATTTATAAAAGAAAGGATTTTTATTCTGGTAGTTGGCCCCGCCGGAACCGGAACACCCGGGAACGAAAATATCATTGGTACTACATAGTGGCACGGTTGATTGACGGAACACAGTGGTGCCGCACACCGGGAAAGCGGTAGAAGGAGTTTGCCCAAGAGTGGTGCAGGGCTGTGCATAGGACATACCTGAGATACAGGTCAGCAGTAATGAAAACAGGAATATCTGCAATCGTTTCATTGGGCCTTAAAGTGAATGATTATGGTTAGTAACAGACAAAAATACTGCCCGGAATGCTGCCGGCAGGGCTGATTCATGACAAGCGGTATAATTTGCCCGGCAAAGATACGATCACAGACTGCAATTCAAGGTTCAGTATAGCCGCTGCCATGGCGCTGCTGCTCAGGTTGCTTTGCAGGTTGAGCTCATCAATATGAACCGTTTCTTTTTTCATCAGGATATTCACGATGGTTTTTTCATCGGCGCTGAGTTCGATAAAAATTTCTTTTTGCAATTTTCTTCTTGTTGGCTTTTTTTCGGCCCAGCCCATCTGTTGTATAAGATCTGTGGCATCGGTTAGCAGTACGGCTTTACTGGTTTTGATCAGGTAGTTGCAGCCGGCGCTTTTGGAGTCAGAAGCTTTTCCCGGAAAGGCTAATACATCTTTGTTGTATCCGTTTGCCAGTTCCGCTGTTATCATACTGCCGCCTTTCACTCCTGTTTCCATCACAATAACTGCATCGGCCATGCCTGCTACAATTCTGTTTCGGGTTGGGAAATGATGTTTATCCGGTTTTGTATTACTGCGAAATTCCGTCAGCAGCCCGCCTCCCTGTTTCAGTATATCACGGGCAAGGCTTCTGTGCTCGGAAGGATACATCTGGTCGAGGCCGTGCGCTAGTACTCCAACGGTGGGCAGGTTGTTTTTTAATGAAGCTTTATGGGCGAGGGCATCCACACCATAGGCCATGCCGCTTACCACCAGCACCTGTTGTTCACGGAGGTCTTTCAGCAGCTTTTCTGTTTGCTGTTTGGCGTATTCGGTATGGCTCCTTGTACCGACCACTGCTACCACTTTCTGTGCATTTAAGGTAGCGCTGCCTTTGTAATAGAGCAGGGTGGGTGAGTCGTAGCAGTTCAGCAGTCTTTTGGGATAGGCAGGGTCAGAAATAAAAAGCGGTTGTATTTTGTATTTTTCGATAAACCTGATCTCTTCTTCGGCTCTGCTGAAATCACGGAAGCTGCTGATGGCAGCAGCCCGCACGGGTCCAATGCCTTCAATTTTTTCCAGGAATAATTTTTTTGCATGAAAAATTTCTTCGGCCTCACAATGCTGCAGCAAAATTTTTGCCTGTACCGGACCGATGTTGGGTACAAATGTCAGCGCTACCTGGTATAAAAGTTCTGGGTTCATGCCTGGCATCAAATATAACTGAACTCAGGCTTCAGATTATCTGTCAATGACTTTCATTTCTGTACGCCGGTTTTGTGCCCTTCCTTCTTCAGTGCTGTTGTCGGCAACAGGCCTGGCGGCTCCATAACCTTTAGCTTCGAGGCGTGAGGGCTGAATATTTTTTCGGATCAGATAGGCCACCACTGCTTTTGCCCGGTTCATGCTCAGAACCTGGTTGTCTGTTGGTTTGCCGATATAATCGGTGTGTCCGCTGATTTCAATCCGGATTTCCGGGTTGCTGATCAGTAATTGAACCAATTGATCCAGTTCGGCCTGCGATTCAGGCTGCAGGTCGGCTTTGTTTGTGGCAAAAAAGATATTATTCAGCACAATACTGGCATTGACCCGGATGGGTGTTAATTCAATATTTTTTTCATAAACAGAATCGGGGGTAAGGCCCGAAAGCATAAACTGCCCTGAGTAAAACAGGTATCCTTTTTTATTGACGCTAAATGCATAATCTTTTCCTACGGGTAATGTGATGAAATAGGCGCCCGTTGCATCGGAACCGGTACTGTTGATGATTGCGCCTGTGGAAAGATCTGTCAGTTCTACCTGGCAGGCAATTCCATGTTTTGTTTGCTGGTCTGTGATCTGTCCTTTGACCCACAAGGTACGGGCAGGCCTGATGTTTTCCCGAAGTTCAAAATGATAGAGGTCGAGGCCCCCACGGCTGTCGCTACGATTGCTGGCAAAGTAGGCAGTTTTTCCGTCGGCTGCAATAAACAGGGTGCCTTCACGGTCAATACTGTTGACCGGATAGCCGAGGTTTTGCGGTTCCGACCAGCTGCCATCGGGTTGCTTGCGCACAAAAAAGAGGTCATCATCGCCGTAACCCTGCCATTGCGCAGATGTGAAATACAGAGTTTGGTTATCAGCATGAATGAACGGGCACTGTTCATCGCCTGTGGTGTTAATGCGTGGGCCCAGATTTTCCGGTTCGCCCCAGCGGCCATTGGGCAGTCGGTGTGCCACGTAGAGATCACTGCCGCCATAACCACCCGGCCTGCGGCTGGTGAAGTAAAGGTCTCTTTTGTCAGGAGAAAGACAGGGCTGCGCATCCCATTGGTCTGTATTAACAGGGGCTCCTGCATTTTCAGGGGTTGACCATCCATGTATGGTTTTGTATGAAAAATAAATATCGCAGCCGCCCAGGCCATCTGAACGGTAACAGCCGGTAAAAACCAGCCACTGTCCGTCGGAAGAAATTTGCTGTGCGCCTTCACTGAGCGGGGTGTTGACCGAGCCTCCCACCGGCATTGACATTTCCCATTCACCCTGTTCGTTTTTGCGGCAAAAGAAAAAATCTTCATTCCTGCCATCCAGTTTTCGGGTAAAGACCAGTTCCTTTCCGTCAATGGTCAGTGATGGAAAATATTCGGGTTCAGAACTATTAACAGCATCGCTCATATGTACGGGTTCGAACAAATAGTTCTTTGCTGGGTTATTCTTTTCAAATTCAATGGCGAATGCATAATTTTTTTTCCGCTCCTCCGCTTCTTTCATTCTGGTTGGGTTTCGTGGCGGGGCTTTGATCAGCAGTTCATTGATGGCATCCAGCGCATCCTGAAAACGGCCAAGACCAGCCAGGCAATGCGCATAAGAAAATTTGTAGGAGATACTGTAGGCAGGATCCAGCCTGAAGGCACTTTCAAAACTGCTGATGCTGCTATTGTAGTTTTTCAGCGTGGTATAAATGCTCCCCAGTGCAAGGTATGCATCCACGTAGTTTTGATCCTGTTCAACGGCTTGCTGCAACAGGCCTGCTGCACTTACATAATTATCCGATTCGGCCCGTACCCTGGCCTGTTCGTAAAGGGCTACTGCTTTTTTATGCACCCTGGAAGGATCGTATTGCTGTGCGCTGGCCGTGCATAGCTGCAGCAGAAAAAAGAGGACGGACAGCTTTTGTATGATACAGGTTTTCATTGCCGGAACGAAACTAAAAAGAAATTATTCCTTTGCAGGGAAGAAATTGTTAAACCACCTGTCGTTCAGGGTACTTGGATGTATTTGTGAATTTGCAGCGATAACTGCCATCTGGGATGATCCATGATATAAGCCACAACAGCAGGTGTCATTGCCGGTGCTTTCTCCCATTCAGGTTGTAGAAAAAGTTTGCATTCCGGTGAAACCAGTGCTGCATATTTTTCAGCCCACTCAAAATCGGATGTATGGTACACAATTATTTTTAGTTCATGGGTTTGCGAAAGAATGTCCGGCTGGGGCGCTTTGAATTTTTTTGGTGAAAGACAAATCCAGTCCCAATGGCCGCTTAACGGGTATGCGCCGGATGTTTCTAGATGTGTTTTGATTCCGGCTTCCCGCAGTTTTGTTGTGAGCAGGTCCAGTTGATGCATCAGTGGTTCGCCGCCCGTGATCACCACCATTCTGGCTGTTGTTTTTTGAACCTCTGCCAGCAGGCTTTGTACATCCTTCAATGGATGTTTCCTGGCATCCCAGCTTTCCTTTACATCACACCACACGCAACCTACATCGCAGCCGCCGAGCCTTATAAAAAAGGCAGCTTTTCCCTGGTGTGCTCCTTCGCCCTGTATGGAATAAAAATGTTCCATCACAGGGATGGCCCCCGGTTGCATGCAGTGTATGGCAGGTGCTTCCATTTAATTTTTCTGCATGCAGGATTTGTATGTGTTTTGCATCAGCGCCGCAATCGTCATAGGGCCCACACCTCCTGGCACCGGTGTAATCCATGCGCATTTGGGCGATACAGTTTCATATTGTACATCACCTTTCAGTTTAAATCCGCTTTTCCTGGCCGGGTCTTCCACACGGGTGATGCCCACATCTATCACCACAGCGCCTTCCCGTACCATATCTGCAGTAATGAATTCCGGTTTGCCCAATGCCGCTACAACAATATCGGCCTGCAGGCAATACGCTTTGATGTTCTTTGTTTTGGAGTGACAGATGGTTACCGTACAGTTACCCGGATTGGTATTGCTGCTTAGCAAAACACTCAAGGGCCTGCCCACAATATTGCTGCGGCCCACCACTACGGCATGTTTGCCGGAAGTTTCAATTTTGTAATGCCGCAGCAGCAGCATTATGCCGTGCGGTGTGGCTGGCACAAATGAAGGAAGGCCCTGAAGCATATTGCCTGCATTTACCGGGTGAAAGCCATCCACATCTTTATCGGGGTCTATCGCATTGATCACATCACTTTCAGTAATATGCACGGGCAGCGGCAACTGCACCAGTATGCCGTCCACATCGGGATCGTTGTTCAGTTCCTGAATTTTTTCAAGCAGTTTCACTGAGGCGATGTCTGCTGCAAACCGGACCAGGGTGGATTTAAATCCTACTTCCTCGCAGGCTTTTACTTTGGCTGCCACATAGGTTTCGCTAGCGCCGTTTTTTCCAACAAGTATAGCAGCCAGGTGTGGAATTTTTTTTCCTTCAGCAGCCCGCTGCGCCACATCCATTTTCAGTTTGTCTTTGATGGCCTGTGCGGCCACTTTTCCATCCAGTATATTCATGCGGCAAATGTACTACTTGTGCCAGGCAGGCAAGCATGAATTTACTGCGGATCCTTTGCGTCTCCTGAAAAATTTTGCAGCCTCTGCCGAAGCCTGTAACTTTCTGCTAAAACCAAAACCTGAACCATGCTTATGCGTTTTGTTCTGGCGGCTCTTTTTGTATCAGGCATTTCTGCAGCGCAAACACTGCGGCGGCCACTGGCAACAGTTTATACTGCCACCGGGGCATACAGCGTGGCCCATGCCGATCTTTTTTCGTTTACTGCAAACCAGGCAGCGCTGGCCCGGCAAAAAAATACCGCAGTGGGTGTGTTTGCAGAAAGAAGGTTTATGCTGGCCGAACTGAATTATTTCCTGGCTGCTGCAGCTATCCCTGCCGGTCCGGGCACATTCGGGACAAAGCTTTCCTATGCCGGGTTTTCAGATTTTAATGAACTGCAGGCAGGAATAGCCTATGCAAGACCACTGGGCAAAAAACTGGATGCAGGTGCAATGTTTCATTACAATAAGATTCGTATTTCATCCGGTTATGGCTCGGCTTCTGCCATAAGCGTGGAGGCTGGCATGGTCTTGCACCTTTCTGATCAGTTGCATGCCGGTTTGCATGCAGCCAACCCGGTGGGAGGAAAGTTTGGAAAAAACAGGGAAGAAAAACTATCATCTTTGTATTCATTCGGAATTGGGTATGATGCCTCGGCAAAGTTCTTTGCAGCGATCGAACTGGTGCGGGAAGAAAGGCAGCCCGTATCAGTTCAGGCGGCCATACAATATAAAATGATACCGCAACTTATGGCAAGGGCCGGTGTCAGCACAGCCACATCCACCGCTTGGATGGGTTTGGGCCTGTTTGTAAAATCGTTCCGTGTGGATGTAAGTTGCAGTGTGCACCCCCGTCTGGGAATTACCCCGGGGCTTCTTCTTCTTTTTGAACAGGGAAAAAAGGGGCAAAACAAATGAAAAATGTTTCTGTACTCATATTCCTGATCCTGAGCGGTATGATTGCGGCAGCCCCGTTATTTGCCCAGGAAATTCCGGTCATCAATGAACAGCAGTTGGAAAACCTGGCTGATACAGACCAGGGCGAAACAGAAGATGACAACTGGCTGATGGAGCTGGATCATTTCCGGAAACAACCAGTTAACCTGAACAATGCAGGAGAAGAAGAACTGCGGCAGTTACGCATGCTGACCGGGCTGCAGATTGCTTCATTGTTATCCTACAGAATGCAGCTGGGCAATCTTATTAATTTGTACGAACTCCAGGCAGTTCCTGCCTGGAACCTGGCAACGATCAGGAAAGTATTGCCCTATGTCACGGTAACTTCAGCGGTAACTGTTTCGGAAGAATTCAGGAATCGGTTTAGTGGCGGGGAGCACAGCCTGCTGTTGCGTGTTTCGCAGGTGCTTGAAAAATCGAATGGATTCGATCAATCAACCGGCGGCACAAAATACCTGGGAAGTCCGCAAAGATTTTTTTTCAGGTACAGATACCAGTTCAAGAATACACTTCAATTTGGGCTGGCCGGCGATAAAGATGCAGGGGAGCAGTTTTTGAAAGGCTCGCAAAAAGCCGGTTTTGATTTTTATTCATTTCATCTTTTTGCCCGCAAACTTGGCGTGGTTCAGGCACTGGCACTGGGCGATTTTACGGTCAATATGGGCCAGGGACTGATCCAGTGGCAAAGCCTGGCGTTCAAAAAAAGCCCGGAGGTCATGGGTATCAAAAGGCAATCTGCTGTGCTGAGGCCTTACCACTCCGCAGGAGAATTTTACTTTCACCGGGGGGTGGGCGTCACTGTAAAAAAAGGAAATAAAGAGGCTACCGTTTTTGCATCGTACCGAAAGCTGAGTGCCAATTTTGTAGCTGATACAGTGCAGCAGGAAGATTTTGTAAGCTCCTTTCTCAGTTCGGGGTATCACCGCACTGCCAGCGAGGCAGCCGACCGCAATAACCTGGGCCAGTTTGCTGCGGGAGGAACTGTTTCTTTTAAAAAAATGCGCTGGCATGCAGGGGCTAATGCTGTTTATTATCACTTTTCATTGCCTGTCCAAAAAAGAAATGAACCTTACAACCTGTATGCCATCAATGGAAGATTCTGGTACAATATCAGCCTTGATTATAGTTATACCTTCAAGAACCTTCATTTTTTTGGCGAAGCCGCTGCGGACAGGAATTTCAAGAAAGCATTTTCGCAAGGCATATTACTGAGTGTGGATCCCAAAGCTGATCTTTCCATTTTGTACAGGCATATATCTCCGGGTTACCAGGCCGTGTATGGGAATGCCTTTACTGAAAATACCTGGCCAGTTAATGAAAGAGGTTTATATGCAGGGTTAAGTGTTCGCCCGGCACCCGGCTGGCGGCTGGATGCTTATGCCGATATCTTTTCGTTTCCGTGGTTGAAATACCAGGCAGATGCACCCGGTTATGGTACCGATTTCCTGATACAGGTTACATGTACGCCCAACAAACAAACGGAACTGTACAGCCGCTACAGGAGTGAATCAAAACAATCAAACCTGCCCGAGAACAATACTCCGCTGAATCAGCTTGTTCTTCTACCCCGGCAAAGCTGGCGCACTCATTTTAGTTACAAGATCGCCACATCCATGAGCATCAGGGGCAGGGCAGAATTGCTTTGGTACGATAAACGGGGATCTACTGCCGAAACGGGGTTCCTGCTATTTGCCGATTTTTTGTACAAGCCCATGCTGCACACTTTATCGGCTGGATTACGGCTTCAATATTTTGAGACAGATGGTTATAATTCAAGGATTTATGCCTATGAAAATGATGTATTGTATAGTTATTCGATTCCTGGTTTTTTTGGAAAAGGATTCCGGTATTATGCAAACCTTTCGTATGACATCACCCGACGGCTGACCCTGTGGCTGCGCCTGGCACAGACCACCTACCCCGGTGGCGGGAAAATTGGATCCGGGGCTGATGAAATAACCGGTGGCCGGAAAACGGAATTGAAACTGCAGGCCAGGTGGATTTTTTAGCTTTCCTTTTAGGGGGTTAAATTTTTTTTGCAGGCCATTTAACTTATTGTTAAAAAAAGTTTTACCTTGCCGCAGCATTTTAAAAACCAGGGCTGTCTTTTAATGATATCTACTGGGTGGGGAATAGACGGTTTTCCCTGAAATTCATGCTTTTAAAATTTTAAAACTAACGTTAACATGAGAAAATTCGCATCACTGTTTACGATGCTGATGCTGTTAACAGCATTTGCATTTGGTCAGAACCGGACAATTACCGGTACCGTGACCGATGAAAATGGTGCTCCTGTAGCGGGTGCATCTGTCAGGATAAAAGGCACACGTACCGGTGTAGCTGCTGACAACAACGGTGTTTTTCGCATCCTCGCCAAAACCGGCGATGTGTTGGAAGTTACAGGTGGTATAGACCCCGTTGAAGTAACTATTGGCTCTGATGACAACATCACAATACGGGCTAAGAGAAGGGTTACTACAGAAACCGAAGTTGTGGTAACCGCCCTCGGTATCCGCAGGAGGCCAAAAGAGGTGGGCTATGCCAACACTACTGTTAAGCCTGACATGATTACAAACGGACAGGCCCCCCGGCTTGGCCAGGCGCTTTCCGGTAAGGCTGCTGGTCTTACTGTTTACAACACATCAAACTCTGTTAATGCAGCACCCCGTATCGTTCTTCGTGGTAACCGTTCCATTACTGGTGATAACACTGCCCTGATTGTATTGGATGGTGTTCCGGTACCTGCTAATACTCTTAATTATCTGAACCCGAATGATGTGGAAAATGTAAGCATCCTGAAGGGTGGTCAGGCTGCCACAATCTATGGCCCAGATGGAGTGAATGGTGCCATTATTGTCACAACAAAACGAGGACGTGGTAAGCCACAAATTACTTTTACCAGTACAACTAATTTTGAGGATGTTTCTTTCCTTCCTTCCTTTCAAACAGAATACGGCTCAGGTTCAGGTTACGGACAAACATCTGATGAAAATTTCCGCCCGTTTGAAAACCAGCAATATGGTGACCGTTATGACGGGCTTCCCCGTTCAGCAGGTCGTAAACTGATAGATGGTTCATTCCAGGTGTACCCCTATGAATTTATTCCCGGCATCCGCAGAGATGTTTGGGATCTGGGTGTTTCGCTTACAAATGACCTTTCCATTTCAGGCGGCGATGCCAATAGCAGTTTTTATCTCTCCTTTCAGGATGCCCTGATCAAAGGTGTGGTGCCAAACGATCAGTATAAAAGAAATGCACTGCGTTTCAACGGCTCCCGTACCTACGGAAAATTCAAAGCATCCTTTGACGGAACTTTTGCGTTTGACAAATCAGACCGCACCAATACCGATTATTACTTCTTTGCCCTGAATACACCGGGCTGGATTCCTATCAATAAACTGAATGACTGGGAAAACGATCCGTTTGCCAATCCGAACGGGTATTTCAATGACTACTATAATAACCCATGGTTTGAGCTGGACAATAACCGGTTCCAGACCCGGAATACCTATTTTAACGGGAACGTAAGCCTGAATTTCAAACCCCTGAGCTGGATGGAGATTAACTACCGCCTGGGATCAGCCCTCACGAATACGTTCCAAAAAGTGTGGAGAAACAGGTTTGATTACACTGAATACGCAAAAGGAAACCTTGCAATCAAACCGGTTACTGCTGAAGCTCAGTACAATGACTATAGTTATGTATGGCGTGCCAGGAATAGCCCGATTGCAGGTGGTGTAAGCGATGCAGGAAGCTTTGGCTGGAGAATCAACTCTGATTTCTTTATCAATTTGGACAAAACATGGGGAAATATTTCAACTAAACTGATTCTCGGAAACAATGTGCAGGACAGGAAATCAAAATCACTGAATGTGCAAAGTACTTCTGTGATCATCCCTGTTCTTTATAATGTTAGTAATAGATCCGGAGAGTTATTGGGTGGAGAAAGCAATTCACAACAAAGACGTGTTGGTAATTTTGCTGACCTTACTCTTGGATATAAGGACATGATCTTCCTTCATGGCTCAGTAAGGCATGATGTTTCTTCTATATTCCACTCTAAGCTCAGGGAGCGAAAATTGTATAATTTCACATACTATGGAGGGGATGTTTCCTTTATCGTAACAGAAATGGCTCCTTCCTTGAAATCTGATGTGCTGAGCTTCCTGAAAATCAGGGGTAGTTTCAATAAGAATGGAAATGAGAACCTGGGACCATATAGGCTTGACCCAACATTTTCACCTGGCGCAGGATTTCCTTATGGAAGTAATGTTGGTGTAACTGTGGACAATACCTATCCAGATCCTTCACTTGCACCTGAATTTGCATGGTCTTACGAAGGCGGATTTGAAGCATCTTTCTGGAAAAATCGAATCAACGTTGATGCATCTTACTTCTTCCAGGATGTAGAAAACCAGGTATTTGATGTGGCTATTTCTTCCTCTACCGGTTATACATCTACATTGCTGAATGCCGGTCAGGTACAGAATCAGGGGATTGAGTCTGAAGTAAAAGTAAACCTGGTTCGTTCCAAAAACTGGACCATTGATGTATTTGGAAACTATACCTGGAATACCAATAAAGTAGTAAAACTCTTTGGCGGACTTTCCCAGGTGCAGTTGAACTCAACCGGTTCCACCAACTTTGTATTTGCATCTATTGGCAGCCCTTTCCCGCTGTTGAAAACAACATATTTTGCTATTGATTCAGCTTCTGGAGGAACAATAGTGAATTCTTCCGATGGCTGGCCTACAATCGGAGCCGGATTGAAAGAACAGGGCACTACCATTCCCAAACACCAGGTGGGCATTGGCTTCAAAGTGGCATACAAATGGGTAACCCTGATGGCCAATGCGGAATACCGTACTGGTAATGTGATCTATAACGATATTGGTGAAGACATGGGCTTTACCGGTTCCAGCGCTGCTACCAACCGCTATCACAGGCAGCAGTTCATTTGGCCCAATTCAGTGTATTGGGATGGTTCCAAGTATGTATCAAATACAAATATTGCTGTAAATAATTACATTGCCTGTTACCAGGGCTGGGGCGACTACTCGTTCAGCCGTGGCACATTATTCAATGGCGACTGGTTCACCACTTCAGGTGCATTCTGGAAGATCAGGGATATTTCACTGGACTTCTCATTCCCACAAAAGTGGTACCGTGGTTTCAAAGCTCTGAAGGGATTAAGTTTATCATTCTTCGGCCGCAACCTGTTTACATGGGTGCCTGAAGAAAATATATATACAGACCCGGAATTTTCCAATACAAACGGTAATGGCGTTGGTATCAATACATCATTGAATACCCCGCCCACACGCCAGTATGGGGCCACATTAAGGGTAACCTTCTAACCATTGATTAAAAAAGTAAAAAACAAGAACATGAAAAAAATACTTTTATATGTGTTGGTCGCATCACTGGCCATGACGGGTTGCCAGAAATTTATTGATGTGAATACCAACCCTAACATTGCAACGGTAACAAAAGCGAACTTTGTGTTTGCCAATGCGCTGAATTCAACAGCCCGTACGGTAGCGGGGGGCATGCATATTACTATGGGTCACTGGACCGGGTTTTATGGCCACAGCACCAGTTTTACCGGTGGCGGTACCGAAAAAACCTATGTATTTACAAACAATGATTTCAATTACTTTGATGCGCCTTATGATAATATGGCCGATTACCAGTATGTAATTGATCATGCTGTAACTGATGGCTATCCTCACCTGGTGGGGCCTGCCATGATTATGAAAGCATATATGTTCCAAAAACTGGTTGATCTGTATGGCAATGTTCCGTACAGCGAGGCTTTAAAAGGCACTGGTTTTGTTACTCCAAAATATGATGATGCGGCTACCATCTATTCCAGCCTTGTGGCTGATCTGACTGCGGCCGTTGCGCTGATCAACAGCACTTCGTTCCCGGCAGATGATCCTTCAGACATCATGTTTAACGCAAACAAGACCCGTTGGAAGCAGTTTGCCAATACTGTTAAAATGCGCCTGATCATCCGCAGAAGCAATGTAGCCGGCTACAATCCTGCTGCCGATATTGCTTCTCTCTCGGCTGATGGC
Organism: uncultured Chitinophaga sp.; assembly: GCA_964473035.1. Classification (GTDB taxonomy): domain Bacteria; phylum Bacteroidota; class Bacteroidia; order Chitinophagales; family Chitinophagaceae; genus JJ008. The sequence continues at coordinate 70,891 of CAYYMK010000009.1, read as the reverse complement.
CTTATTGATGCCCCGGTGCTGAGCAATCCGGGTTACATTAAAACAGTTGGAAAGCTGAACCAGTACTACCAGAACTTTGGTTTTAATGAGAATGATGCACCTACCGGCGATTTCCGCAAAATGGGGCAACCTATCGTTGACTGGCTGAAGACGACGAATGATAATTTCCGTTTGGCCAGAATATGTTCAGCCATAGCCGATCCGGCTAATGACCTGTTCAGCCTGAGCAGCACTGATTATCTTGGAGTTCCTTTGGGATGCGGTGGAAACAATTGCCTGAGTTCAAATGTTTCAGCAATGGGCCGCATGCAAATTAAAAAAGGAGATGCCACCCGTCCATTTATCTTTATGACAGATGCCGAAGCATACTTTCTGCTGGCTGAAGCCCGTCAAAGAGGCTGGATGGCCGGTAGTGCACAGTCCGCTTATGAAGAGGGTGTTCGCAGATCTTTCCGCATGGCAGCAAATACATACAGCGCATCATTTTCCACAGCATCCAATGCACAGGCTGATGCTGCTGCCAACACATACCTTGCAAGTGGTACAGTGCAGGCCGACTGGGCTGCTTCTGCAGACAAGCTGAAGGCAATCTGGGTGCAAAAATGGGTATCGCTTTGTAATATTGATGGATCTGAAGCATGGGCGGAGCAAAGAAGAACCAATTCAGCTGCAAACCCGAATGGTATTGTTGCCAATCCGTATTCAGCACAATCGGTTGCCACTGCACAAACACCGCCGGTGCGTTTGTTCTATCCTTTGCGGGAAGAAAACGTAAACGGGGCCAATGTGCCGCAGGGCATCGATGTATTTACCAGCAAGATATTCTGGGATGTATATTAATAACACCAAAAACAACAAAATATGAAACTTAAATATTTAATTCTCGCCATTCTGCCGGTGACTTTACTGTTCACCTCATGTTTGAAGAGCAGGGACAGCCTTGGCGTTGTGGCAGATGAAGGCAGCATCTCTACCGGGATATTTGACCGCTTTTATTTCGGAGAAGCCAAACCGATTGCACTGAATGGCCAGCCGCCCATAGAAACCATTTCAGATTTTCTGAAAATATGGTATTCGGCGCCCCGCAAAAAAGCAGGCAACATTCATGTAAAGCTGGCAGTGGACAACAGCCTGGTGACCGCATATAATACTGCAAACGGCACCAATTATCTGGCTCTGCCCGCCAACTCATATACATTACCGAATGGTCTGGAACTGGATCTTCCTGCCGGAAATTCCGGTGAATACTTTTTGCCTTTTCGTCTCGATAAAAATGCGCTGAATCTTCAGAACGCCTACGCTATCGGGATCAAGATTGAGTCGGTGAGCGAAGGTGTGATCAATGAGCTGGAGAAAAGTCTTATAGTAGCCATTCTTGTAAAGAACGAATATGATGGTGTGTATACAGTCAAAGGAATGTTTCACCATCCTTCAGGAGCAAACCCTCCTGGCGTGTTTGAAACAGAAGTAGAACTGCATACCACGGGAACAACAAAAGCAAAAATGTACTGGCCTCTTGCCGGCACTTATGCTTCTCCGATCATTTACGGAGGTGATCTTTCCTATTTTGGATCGCAAGTACCAGAATTTAATGTTGCCGGAAATAACTCTGTAACGGTTACAAACGTTGGGGGTAGCCTTGTATATGCCATGGGGCAGGGCTTCGACAATGCCGGGTATAATCACCGCTACGATCCCCTAACCAAAACTTTTTACGCCTGCTGGGGCTATAACCTGGGGCCCAATGGAGAATTTCTGGGCAACGGTTCTGCTTCGCGGATATGGGCTGATACATTGATTTACCTTGGCCCCCGTTAAGGAGCTATCGCATAATGCTCATGATAAAAGTCGTTCTGTACAGAACGGCTTTTATCTTTTAAGCAATACTTTTTTGAATCGTGTACCTTTGAGAAAAAATTATGGAACAGCAAAAAGCTCAGCCCAGCCAATTGAATATTGAGATTTCAGAAGAAATTGCAGAAGGGACCTACGCAAACCTGGCTATCATCACACACTCCCATGCAGAATTTGTACTCGATTTTGTAAACGTAATGCCCGGAACGCCCAAAAGTAAAGTAAAGTCCAGGATCATTTTTACACCGCAACATGCCAAACGCTTTATGAAGGCGCTGACCGAAAATATCCAGCAGTTTGAATCGGTAAACGGAACCATTAAAGATCTGGAAGAAATACCGCTCCCTTTGAATTTTGGGGGACCAGCTGCTCAGGCATAGCGTAGAATGAAGGCTGGTCCTACATCAGTCCTTCATCAGCAAAGCTAAAATATCCTGCTTCGCCCACAATTATATGATCCAGAACGGTAATATCAAGCAGAGCTGCTGCGGCCTTTATTTTAGCAGTCAGTTCTTCATCTGCCCGGCTCGGTTTCAGGTTGCCTGATGGGTGGTTGTGGCATAAAATAATATTGACAGCCTTTTCTTCAAGCGCCCTGCCGAGTATAATGCGGGGGTCGGCCACCGTACCGGTAATCCCTCCTTCACTAATGATCTCAAAATGCTTTACTTTATTGGCCCTGTTCAAAAAAAGGACGGCAAAAACTTCAGTCGCCTTATCCCGAAGCTTTGATTCAAGGAAACGGGCAAGGTCAGAACTGGACAGGATGCTGGTCTTCTCAAGGGGGTTACCGGTATGCCGGCGCCGTCCCAATTCCAGCGAAGCGGCAATGGTAATGGCTTTGGCTTCGCCGATACCAGGTATTTTCATCAGATCTTTCACAGAAAGCTTCCCCAGCTCAATCAGGTTATCAGCACTCTTTTTCAGAATTTCCCGGCCAAGGTCCAGCGCTGTATGTTTTTTTGTGCCGCTGCGGATCAGGATGGCCAGCAGTTCTGCATTGCTGAGATAATCCGGGCCGTTTTGTAGTAATTTTTCTCTTGGCCTCTCATCTTTTGCCCACTGCTTGATTGAGTACTTCTTCTCTTGCATGAAACAAGTTAAAAAAATAATTTTATCTCAGCCAATTCACATTTATTGGCAACAGGCCGCCAGAATCATCCTCCACCTTTGAGCAATTAAAATTCTGGTATCTATGAAAGCGAAATCCATGTCATCAATGGGGTCCATGCACCCTCTGCTGTTCTTCGTGCTGCTCTATGTCATTGCCCTGCTATTTGCATTGTTCATTTGCTCCACCCTGTTTTATTCCTGCAATGCGGGAAGCACCGGCGATCCATTACATACGCATAGCGAACTGCCTCTGAGCAGGCAAGCAGGATAATGCGGATCTGCTCGATTATTGCCATTGCCGGAGTCGGCAATTATTGATCAGGATCATTACTGAATTTACTTTACTGCATGTTTCCATGTACCCTTTTTACTACTAGTTTGCCGTTTCAATGAGCGGAAAGGAAAAGCGCTATTCGACAGGCTTTTTTTTGTGTTGCAGAAAGTGCCAATGTATCTTCGCCGAACCAGGGCCTGCGGCTTTGGAAACCCCTACTGCCATGCAATATGCCAAAATTTTCTCCGGTACTGGTTCTCAGGAACTGACTGCCCAAATTTGTAAGAGATATGGAACCCGGCAGGGTCGGGTGAACATTCAACGGTTCAGCGATGGAGAGATTTGTCCTGTTTTCGTGGAAAGTGTCAGGGGCGATTATGTATTTATTGTGCAGAGCACCTATTCCCCTGCCGAAAACCTGATGGAACTTTTATTGATGATTGATGCGGCCCGCAGGGCATCTGCCGATAAAGTGATTGCAGTTTTGCCATATTACGGGTATGCCCGTCAAGACCGAAAAGACAGGCCCAGGGTGGCGATCGGAAGCAAACTGGTGGCCAATATGCTGGTAGCTGCCGGGGCCGACCGTATCATAACAATGGACTTGCACGCCCCCCAGATACAGGGCTATTTTGACATTCCGGTAGACCACCTGGACAGCCATGCTGTTTTTATCCCTTATATAGAGAACCTTCGGCTGGAAAACCTTACCTTTGCCGCCCCCGATGTAGGGGCTACCAACCGGATCCGGGAAATTGCCAGCTATTTCAATGCCGAAATGGTGATTTGCGACAAACACCGTAAAAGAGCCAATGAAATCGCAAGCATGGTAGTGATCGGAGATGTGACTGGCAGGGATGTGGTTTTGATTGATGATATATGTGATACCGGGGGTACCCTGGCAAAAAGTGCCGGATTACTGAAGGAAAAAGGAGCCCGAAGTGTAAGAGCACTGATTACGCACCCGGTACTGAGCGGAAAGGCCTATGAAAACATAGAAGCCAGTGTGCTGGAAGAATTGGTGGTTTGCGATACCATTCCGGTGAAGAAAGAGAGCAACAAAATAAAAGTGCTCAGTGTGTCAGAACTTTTTGCAGTGGCAATCAGGAATGCATACGAGAATAAAAGCATCACCAGTCTCTTTGTGCATTCACAGCGCAAAGACCGGTAGAACCTGAGGAGGGCAATCAATCCGAAGAAGATTTTTCGTAACAAATAAACAACAATAAATGAAAACGATTACAATCGAAGGACAACTGAGGACCGGATTCGGGAAAGCAGCCACCCGGCAGATCCGCTCTCAGGAGATGGTGCCCGGTGTAATTTACGGAGGCGCACAGGAAATCAATTTTTATGCACCAGCGGCTGCTTTAAAGCACCTGGTGTACACCCCCAGCTTTCAGATTGCAGAGGTCACAGTGGACGGTAAAACGTACCGGACAATAATGAAGGATCTGCAATTTGACAAAGTAAACGATCATCTCATACATATTGACCTGCTGGAACTGGTGGATGATAAAAAAGTGGTTGCTGAAATTCCCCTGAAGTTCGTCGGCGTTTCCCCCGGCGTTAAAGACGGCGGCAAGATGCTGATCAAAATGAAATCACTGAAAGTAAAAACTTATCCCCGCTTTTTGAAAGAGGCGATAGAAGTGAGCATTGATCAGTTGGAGTTGAACGGAAATATCCGTGTTGAAGATGTTCAGGCAGACAATTATGAAATCCTGAACTCTCCCCGGATACCAATTGCCTCTGTGACACTGACACGGCAGTTGAAACAGGAAGAAGCCGCTACTGCAGCCCCGGCTGCCACGGCTGCTTCTGCTCCTACTGCAGCACCCGCTGCCGCAGCAGAGAAAGGGAAGAAATAACATGGAAAGATCATTTCGAAACCCGTACTGTACACAGTGCGGGTTTTTTGTTGATATAATCCGATATTTGAAACCATTGTCATGAAATATTTAATTGTTGGCCTTGGAAATGCGGGGGCAGAATATGCCCATACACGGCATAATATTGGCTTTGATGTTGTGCAGGCTTTTGTGCAAAAAAGAGGTGGCTTTTTTTCCACCGGCAGGATGGTTTACCGGGCTGAATTAAAATGGAAGGGAAAAATATTTGTGTGCATTTGCCCCACTACCTACATGAACCTGAGCGGGAAAGCAGTAAGATACTGGATGGATAAAGAGAAAATTGAACTCTCTCACTTATTGGTTATTGTGGACGATCTGGCCCTGCCTTTGTCAAAGCTGCGCATTCGTCCCTCCGGAAGCCATGCAGGGCATAATGGCCTCAGGAGCATCGAAGAGCATCTGGGCACCCGGCAATACTCCCGCCTGCGGTTTGGCATAGGCGACCAATATCCAAAAGGCATGCAGTCAGATTTTGTACTGGGAAAATGGAACAAAGAGGAAGAACCGCTGGTGCAGCACAAACTGCAAAAATCAGTTGAGGTCATCGAAAATTTTGCAACACAGGGTATTAGTGCCGCAATGAACCTGGTAAATAATCAGGAATTTATGCTATGATTAATCAAATGGATTACTTACTTTAGTACCCTGACGCTTCAATCCCTGCTTCAGCTAACCCGGCAGGGTATATCCAATAAGCTTTATGATGACCATGAGATATGCAGGATGGAAAAGCCACCGTGTGAAATCCTGTGTATTTTAATTAATACCACCTTTTTATGAAGATTTTTTGTATTGGGCGTAACTATGTTGCGCATGCTAAGGAACTGGGCAACGATGTGCCTGAAGAACCTGTCATTTTCATGAAACCCAAGAGTGCGTTGCTGCAGCCGCATACGCCATTCTATTATCCGGAGTTTACGAATGAACTTCATTATGAATGCGAACTGGTGCTGCGGATCAGCAAGAATGGGAAATATATTCAGGAAAAATTTGCATCCAAATATTATGATGCAGTAACCACAGGCATTGATTTTACTGCAAGGGATTTGCAAAACGCCCTGAAGGAAAAAGGACTACCCTGGGAAAAAGCAAAAGCATGGGACAACTCCGCCGTTATTGGCAAATGGATTCCATTTGCAGAAATAAAAAACAAAAAAGACATTAATTTTTGCCTGTATAAAAACAAAGAGCTGGTGCAGCAGGGCAATTCTTCTCTTATGATATACAATTTCGATACGATTCTGGCTCATATTTCTAATTATTTTTCTGTCAACATCGGCGATTTGATTTTTACCGGTACTCCTGCAGGGGTGGGAGAGGTGGTTGTTGGAGATGAACTGGAAGCATTTATCGAAGATGAGAGTATGTTTACCCTGGAGGTTCGCTAAACGGGATCATACTGATACTGATTCAGCTTGAATTTTTCAGCGCCATTAAAGTGTCTGGTTGCCGCTGTTGTATTTCACCTAATTTTGCCGATTCCCTTATTTTCTCCACTCATGATGGATGTATCCATTTTACTGAAAGCATACCGGCTGATGTGTTGCACAGATGCCATGGCCAGCATTTATGAAGCAAACCGGGGCATTTGTCATTATGTACACTCTACTTCCCGCGGGCACGAAGCCATACAGCTGTCAGCTGCTTTTCAAATACAGCCACAAGATTTTGTCAGCCCTTACTACCGTGATGAAAGCATGCTGATGGGATTGGGATTTACCCCTTATGAACTGATGCTTCAATTGCTTGCGAAGAAAGATGATATGTTCTCAGGAGGACGGGAATATTATGCACACCCAGGTTATCGTGGGCATGATAAACCCACCATCATCCATCAGAGCAGCGCCACCGGTATGCAGGCAATTCCAAGCACCGGTATTGCCCAGGGGTTGCAGTATATAGAAAATTACCTGCCACATCTCCTGAAAAAAAATGATACAGGAACCTTGCCGGTAGTATTATGCTCCCTGGGTGATGCCAGCATGACAGAGGGTGAGGTGAGTGAAGCTTTGCAGGTGGCAGTACTAAAACAACTGCCGGTGATCTACCTGGTGCAGGACAACAATTGGGGCATCAGCGTTACCGCTGCCGAGTCGAGGGCAATGAATGCATTTGAATATGCTGCAGGGTTCAAGGGACTCAGCAGGGTACAGGTAGATGGCAGCGATTTTGAGGCATCATTTTTTGTACTAAAAAATGTCTTGCAGTCTGTACGACAAGAGCGCCGGCCTGCACTGGTGCATGCTCAGGTACCCTTGCTGGGGCATCATACAAGCGGGGTTCGCAGGGAATTTTACCGCGATGCTGAAGACCTGGCACTGCACGAAGCCCACGATCCGCTTCTGAAACTCCGAAGAAAATTGATGGAAGCAGGAGTGCCTGAAGATGAATTGTTGCACATAGCGCAACAGGCAGCAACACAAATAGCCTCAGATTTTGAAAAAGTGAAAGCAGCACCAGAACCAGACCCGGACACGGTGAGTGATTTTGTCTTTGCACCCACAACTGTTACTATAGAAAAAGGAAACAGGGTGCCTGCACAATCTGAGAAAATAGTGATGGTGGATGCTGCATTACATGCCATAGGGGAAATCATGGAAAAACATCCGGAAGCAATCCTGTTTGGCCAGGATGTGGGTAAGAGACTTGGTGGAGTATTCCGGGAGGCAGCAACCCTGGGAACAGTTTTTGGTGAGCATCGTGTGTTTAACACGGCAATCCAGGAGGCATATATCGTAGGATCGGCGGTGGGCATGTGTGCGGCAGGCCTGAAGCCTATTGCAGAAATTCAGTTTGGCGATTATATCTGGCCGGGGCTCAACCAACTGGCAACAGAGGTTTCAAAAAGCTGCTATCTGAGTTGCGGCAGGTTTCCGGTACCCATGATCTTACGGGTTCCGGTGGGCGCCTATGGCGGAGGAGGACCTTACCATAGCGCCAGTGTGGAAACTACGCTGCTTTCTATAAAAGGCATTAAAATAGCCTATCCATCCAATGCTGCGGATATGAAGGGGTTGATGAAGGCTGCTTTTTACGACCCAAATCCGGTTGTCATGCTGGAACACAAGGGACTTTACTGGAGTAAAGTGCCGGGTACAGAAGATGCAAAAACAATTGAACCGTCTGCCGATTATATACTGCCTTTTGGTAAAGCAAATATTGTAACAAATGCTGCTACTGATAAAATTGCCAATGGAGAAAGCTGTGTGATCATTACGTATGGCATGGGTGTACACTGGGCTAAAGCGGCGGCTAAACAATTCAACGGGCAGGTGGAAGTTGTGGACCTGCGTACCTTATTTCCGCTGGATGAGGAGTTGATTTATGAAAGAGTAAAAACTCATGGCAAATGCCTGGTGCTTACAGAAGAACAACAGCATAATTCTTTTGCGGAGGCTTTAGCAGGACGTATATCCAAAAATTGTTTTCAATGGCTGGATGCACCGGTGGAAGTGATGGGTGCTTTGAATTTGCCGGCAGTACCCATGAATATGGGATTGGAAAAAGCTATGTTACCGGATGCGGAGAAAGTAGCTGTTGTATTGAAGCAATTGCTGCGTTCTTAATCTTAGAAAAAAATACAGGAACACAGATAACACTGATTAAACGGATAAACACGGATTATTATTCTTCTTCGAAATAGTCAGAATCTATCTTTTTGATTTCGTAAGTGTTTTGAACAGATACGCCAAGGTTGTGATCAATCATCAATTGTGACAGTTTTTCACCATCAATCAGTACAATTTTTGTATCCATTTGTGCTGCGTAGTCAATGGCTTCTTTTGTAAAGTGTGAAGTAGTAATAAAAACTCCCTTTTTTGCTCTTTGCCCCGCAAGGGCACCAACAAATTTTTGAACTTCTGGCCGGCCGATAACGTTTTCCCATCTCTTTGCCTGAATATAAATTACATCCAGACCAAGTTTATCCTCTTTAATTATTCCGTCAATACCTTCATCGCCTCTGTACCTGGTAGTTTTTCCTGCTTCATCCACAGAGCCTCCATATCCCATTTCGACTAATAATTCAACAACAAGTTTTTCAAAATCTGCAGGATGAACTTTTTTTATTCTAGATAGAACCTCGTTTGAGAGAGATTCATTTATTTTTTGATATGCTTTCTCTAAGATTTCTTGTGGTGTTTCAGAGGAAATGTTTGTATGGGTTTCAACTTCATCTTCCTTTGACCCATTTTTTCTTCCGCTTTCAATAGATGAAATGAATTCAGGAAATTTTCTTAAATGCTTTATATTAATTGTTTCAGGTTTTTCATCAAGAACTTCAATGCCCCTCCTCGTTATCTTGAAATAGGACCTTCTTACATTTTCTACTAACCCAGACATTTTTAAATAAGCTTTGGCCCAATAAACTCGGTTATAAAAAATTTTTTTGAGTTTTACTTGGAAGCCACTCATTAAGTTCTTCTTCTGTAAGTTTGAATTCTCTGGCTAAGAAATCTATTGTTTCATGTATAGAATGCTCCTTATTGTCTCCGACAAATTTTAATGTAGGTAGCATCAATGTTTGAAAATCTGGTATCATAAAATCTGTGTTACTCTAATAAATCGCCGTCATCTGTGTTTCTATCTTTTCAAATTCAACTTTATCTGCAACTCCTCAAACTGCTTTTCGTCAATCGTAGCCGGTGCATCCAGCATTACATCACGACCTGCATTGTTTTTCGGGAAGGCGATAAAATCACGGATGCTTTCGCTGCCTCCGAGAATGGAACACAGTCGGTCAAATCCAAAGGCAATACCGCCATGAGGGGGTGCGCCGTATTCAAAGGCACCCAGTAAGAACCCGAATTTATGTTGCTGCTCTGTGGCATCCATACCCAAAGCTGCAAACATTTTTTCCTGCAGCTCTCTTTGAAAAATACGGATGGAGCCACCGCCAATTTCATTTCCATTCAGTACCATGTCGTAGGCATTGGCCTTAATACCGGCATAAGGATGCTTCAGGTAATCAGCAGCGTTTTCAATAGCCGGATTGTGTTGGATCATGGTTTCTATCTGTGATGGTTTGGGCGAAGTAAAGGGATGATGCCGGGCTACCCACCGGTTCCCTTCTTCATCATATTCAAACAGCGGGAAGTCAATAACCCATAGCAGTTTCAACTCATCTTTTTTACGCAACCCCAGGCGCTCCGCCATTTCCAAGCGTAATTCGCTGATTGCTTTTCTTGTTCTTTCTTCGGTGCCGGCAAGAATTAATACCAGGTCGCCGGCCTTTGCAAGGGCGGCATCCGCAATAGCTTTTATTCTTTCTTCGCTGTAAAATTTATCTACACTGCTTTTGTATGTTCCGTCTGCATTACACTTGATGAATACAAGACCTTTCATTCCTATCTGCGGACGTTTCACCCATTCCGTCAATTCATCTGTTTGTTTACGGCTGTATTCGCTGCAGCCGGGAATGGCAATGGCAAGTACTGTTTCTGCTTCGTCAAAAACTTTGAAATCAGCGCCATTTATTAGGGCAGCGTTATCCTGTTTTTCAGTGTATACAGTAGCCGGCTTTTTTAGGTTCAGCAACTGCATGCCAAAACGGATATCCGGTTTATCGTTACCATAATTCCACATAGCAACCTCCCATGTCATTCTGGGTACGGCTTCTGAGTAATCAATTCCTTTTACCTCTTTAAAGATGGACTTGATCATACCTTCAAACATGGTCAAAATATCTTCCTGCTCCACAAAGGCCATTTCGCAGTCTATCTGTGTGAATTCCGGCTGGCGGTCTGCCCGCAGGTCTTCATCCCGAAAGCATTTTACAATCTGGTAATAACGGTCATACCCGCTCACCATCAGCAATTGTTTGAAGGTTTGAGGTGATTGAGGCAGTGCATAAAATTGCCCGGGGTTCATTCTGGAAGGCACTACAAAATCTCTTGCACCTTCCGGTGTAGATTTGATGAGGAATGGGGTTTCAATATCAATGAACTGTTGCTGGTGCAGATAATTCCGGGCAGCACGGTTTACCGCATATCGTAATTCAAGATTCTTCTTTACTGCATTTCTTCTCAAATCCAGAAAACGGTATTTCATCCGCAGGTCATCTCCGCCATCGGTATCATCCTGGATGGTAAATGGGGGCAGGGTCGACTTGTTGAGAATGCGGAATGATGAAACAAGTAGTTCAATATCACCGGTTGCAAGGTTGGGGTTTTTATTGATTCGTTCGCTTACGGTACCGGTAACCTGCAGCACAAATTCCCGGCCGGGAGGGGTTTCTTCCAGTTGTTTATTCAGGTCTTCTCCGAACAATAACTGGGTAATGCCGTAGCGGTCTCTGAGGTCCACAAAAGTGATGGCGCCGAATTTCCTGATCGTCTGTACCCACCCGGCAAGGGTTACTTCGGTTCCATTTTGATTCAGTCTTAGTTCGCCGCAGGTATGTGTTCTGTACATCTTCTGTCGTAAAGTTGTAATGGTGTAAATCTGAATGAGAGAAAAAACAGGTTCTTTGTGGCCAATCCGCCTGCATTTCCCTGCCGGGCGCAAAGATAAGATAAAAGAATGCCCGCCGTCTGCTGCTGAATTTATAAGGTGGTTGTTTGGTGCCTGCTTATTTCCTTTGGTCTTTGTATGGCATAGTAATACAGAAGTATGGCTGCGCCGATAAAGAAAGGAATCAGTGACAGGTGTTTTCCCGTGAATTCTCTCCAAACGCTGTATTCGTCAAACCCAAAAAACTCACTGATCATCCAATAACCATTGGCGCATATCCAGAAAGTAATGGCCAGGTTATGCGCCAGTTCTGATTTGATATGCCGGGTGCGCCAGGCAATGATGATAGAGATGGTCAGGGTGGGCAGAAACATGGCAATTCCAAGTTCCTTCCAGATCATACACCAGCTGATATCTTTCAGGAGCCAGAAAACAATATGCATATTCTCCATGCGGCGGTATCGGGCCGGGATGATGTATTTTTCTTCCTGGTGTTGGTACATGTTCCTGGTGCCGGGTGTTTTTTGGACGGCATCAATAAAAATAAGGAATTCGGCATCCTGTTCAGTGCCTCCTCAGAATTTTTTGAAAGCGCCTGACATCTGCTTCCGGGCTGATGTTTTTGTGTTCCATTAAAAATTCAACCAACTGATTGGCAAAATACGGCGCCAGGGAACAACCTTTGGTACCAAGCCCGTTTAAAATTGCAATCTGCGGAACCTGTGGATGTACACCCACAAAGGGCCTGCGTTCCAGTGTGGCAGGCCTGATACCGCTAATATGCTTTTCAATATGGAATGGAATTTTTAACCAGTCTTGAAGTGCCGCAGTTGTTTTGGCAAGAAAACCTGCCGTCGGCTGGTCGTTTGTATAATTCCATTCATAGGTGGAACCTGTCCACCATAAATCTTTTTCTGCAAGAGGAACAATGGCTACCGATTTTTTGAAGGTAAGCCCATCGGGCAACCCGGGTATTGAAACAATGAGTGCTTCTCCTTTATTGGGCGCAAACGGCAGCTTGCTGAAAAAGGGATTTCCCGAACAGCTGTGGCCGTTGCAGAAGATGATTTTTTTTGCCTGTATATTTTTGTAGCGGATTCCGGATGGTTCCACCTGGAGTGCATCTGGTATAAATTCTTCATCAGATAAAATATTTTTTTCGAGAAGTTGTTGCCGCCATGCATCAAGAAGATGTTTTGTACGCACGGCATATACAGGGCTGATGCGGCCGAACCCGTGAGTATATTGAAAATAAGAAGAGAAGTCCTGGTGGTTTGCATCAAACGACACAAAAGGAGCTTTTTCACCGACCCTTTTTTCAAAGCTATGTTGCATTTGTTCTGTCGGAAAAAAATCAATAATATCCTTCTGAACAATCAGCCGACTTCCCAGTGAAGCACCCAATTCTTCGTATGCCTGCACAGCAAAGGGGATGATGCTGTCCACCATCCATACAGCTGCATGGCGCCTGCCGCTTACAGGGTTTATGATCCCGGCGTTCAGACGGGAAGCAGCATTGCTGTCGTTTTGATCAATGACAAAAAATGATTGATTCGCTTTTTGTAAATAATAGCTGAGCCAGGTACCACTGAGTCCCTGACCGATAATTAAATAATTTGTCTGCATCACGCAAAAATAGGGTTGCTGCTGTATACAAAGACCGGGAACCCGGGTTCCCGGTCTTTGTATGTTTCACTTACGACCGGACAGCAGGATGACGTTTCCGGGTCATTCAACGGTAATTCTGACACCCTCGCTGTGTGAACTAAACTCAGGGGCATACATACACTGGATGCTGGTGATGCCATTGCTGAAATTGCCGGCATGCGTTGCAAACAAAGTGTATTCAAACACATAAGTTCCTTTTCTCAGGTAGGAGAAAAAGAAGTTGGTGCTGGCATCTTTGGTACTCTCATAATATCCCAGGCCACCCTGCCATTTGTAGCGGCTCAGTACATTGACGGGTTCCAGTGCAGATGCCCGCATATCTTTCATGTGTACATATTCCATATCCCTGTCTGCCCGGAGTTCGATCCGTACTTTTATTTTATCACCTACCTGAATCACGGAACCATCCTGCACAGGACTGATGACCGGCCCACGGTCTGTATTTTTTTCAATGAATAATTTTTTTGACAGGCTGAGAGGTGTGGCCGCTGTACTGATTTTATCAAGGTCTTCAAAGTATTGCCAGTACAGAGCTCCCCAGCTAACCGGCTGCTGATTATTATTGCTGCTGATTGTTACTGAAATATCACCCATTTCAGGTTTGACCTGTCTGCCTTCGATGATTTTTTTGAAATACCCTGTTCCGGCTTCTTCTTCACCAGTGGTTTTGATCAGGGCAGAACCTGCATTGATCTCAACCGTGGGCTGGTTAGTCAGCCAGTCGGATCCTTGCAGCAGCAGGGCATAACATGCTTCGGAAGTAGCTTTCGTTGTTTTCCAGTTATGAGTTTGCTTGTTTTTAAGCAGCCATGTTTTCAGGTCATCGACGGTTTTTGTATCCGTTCCTGCTTCCTGGAATGCTTCAATAAGTAATGAGTGTGTTTCAATGGGTGCTTCATACCAGAACCATCCGGCCCGCTGGTCTTTCCAGTACATACCCAACTCCTCATTGCTGATAGAGGTTTCTTTCAGCGATTTCAATATTGCTGCCGGAGTTTTGGTATCTGCTGTTCGGTACAGTGCCAGTGCCGCCATTCCCTGCATGTATTTATTTTGGCCTACCCAAGTTAACTGCATACGCCTGCGGAAATAGTCGTATGCCTTTTTTGATGTGGCGGCCATTTCATATTCCGGGAAAAAGCTGCGCATGTACAGGTACTGGATGGTCGTGTAGCCCGGTGTATATGTATTCAGGTTTGTTTTGTACTTCAGCAGATCATCATAATCCTCTTTAATCTTTCTGTCGAGGTAAGGGATGGCCCTGCTGAGAATGGCTTTCAGATAACCATCCTGTCCCGGGGCGATGGCTTTCAGTTTTTTCAGATGGCCTATACCCGTCACAATATATTGTGTGATATACCGGTCATCGGGGCCACCGCTAAACCAAACAAATCCTCCGTTGCTGCTTTGCATTTGCTTCAGTTTTTCGTAAGCGTTTTGCAACTGCTCACTCATCCGGATCATATCAAACAGCAGTGCAATATTTTTTTTCTGTTCGGCTTCATTTTTTGCCTGCAATACCCAGGGGGTTTCTTCCAGCAGCACGGATTTCAGTTCCTGATTCTTTTGCAGGTTGCTGAGAAATGCTCCTTCGCTTCCGGCCGGAGGATTGGCGGATTGCCATTTTTTGAATACTTCTTTTATTTTGGGAGAAGAATTGGCAATCATTGCAGCCAGTGAGTTTGCGTAGTATCTGTTCCAGGTTTGCTCTGCACATTCGTATGGATATTCCATCAAGTAGGGCAGGGCCTGCACGGCATACCAGGCGGGGCTGGAAGTGTATTCAACCGTCAGCCTGTAGTGCTGAAGGCTTTCGCTTTTTCCACTGTTCAACAGTTTGTCAAAGCTGAATTTTTTTGTCCCTGTTCCACGTACAGGCATCGGCAGGGTTTCTGTTACCAGCATTCTGTTTGTCAATACAGGTAATGTATTTTCTTCTCCGTCGCTGTAGCTGCCACTTTTTGCAATAATTCTCCATCCCAGTGCTTTGTTGAACTGGTACGGGATGTCAATTGGGAATTTGACTGCTTCGCTCTGCCCTGCTTTTACTGTGAAGTACTGGTTGGGAATACTGTTGTGAAACCATCCATCCACTGCTTCGCCTGTTGCAGCATCAAATAGCTGAAATTCTGCAGTGCCGGTCATTTCCTTTTCGGTCAGGTTTACAATTTTGCAACTGAATTCCATTTTATCACCTTCTCTCAGGAACCTTGGGGCATTTGGTTGCACCATCAGTTCTTTTTGCGTAACGATTTCTTTGGTGCTGCTGCCAAAGGCAGCTTCTTTGGTATGAGCAAGGGTCATAAATTTCCAGCGGGTCAGTGCTTCTGGCATAGTGAAAGAAAATTCAACAGCACCCGTACTGTCCGTTCTCAGTTCCGGAAAAAAGAATGCGGTTTCATTGAAATTTTTTCTGACCTTAACTTCGCCAGGGGAAGGCTCTTTTTTCTTTTTTTCCATATCATCGATAATCCCATCTTCGTCCTTACCAACTTTTTTGGAGACAAGACCATCGGCTGAAATTTCTTCCGCCATTTCCTTGTTTTCACTGACCGGAACCGGAGCCCCCGTTGTCATTTCTGCTTCGGGTTGCCCTGCTGGTGCACCATCCTTCATTGCACGCCTCATACCGTAGCCATTCTGTGACCCAAATCCGTTCATTGTGCCAAAAAGGTAATCGTATCTTTTGTCCACATATGCCGATACCTGGTCGTACAGGTATTTGTGATAAGAATGGAGTTGATTAAAGTTTTGTGTGCCATTCCAGATTCTGCTGTTATAGAAGTAGGGCCATATATACGGTTCGCTCCAGCTGTGATGATAAAACTGATCCAGTGAGGCATCGTACATTGCTGCCAGTAATTCTGCTGCCACTTTTTCTTTCCTGAACCCGGTTATTTTCACTTTCCATTTCTCTTCGCTGCCAGGCAGGGTTTTTTCACGAAATGTGCTGTATTCAATTTTCAGTTGTTTGTTGGTCCATGGTACATTGATCAACTGGTTCATCTGGTGCAGCCTGTTATGCCGGATGAACATCCAGTTTATGCCAAATCCACCCCGGTCTGCTTCTGAAGCTGGGAATGAAAAAGTTTGTTTTTGATTGTGTAGCCTGATGAATGAATATGATCCGGTGGTTGCACGGGCTTTGCCCTTGCTGATCTGCTGAACCACAAAAAGATTTTCGGCCCCTGTACCCAGTTCCACTTTTGCAGTTTGTCCCGGATCCACAACGGTGTTCATCATCCCTGTCCATAAATAGGCAGGCCTGCTGAGCTGACTGCTTTTTTCATCAAATAACTCGATAAACCGTATATCATTGATGCGTTCTCCATTTTTGTCTGCTGCCGATATTTCAATGACATAAAATCCGGGCGTCCAGGTTCCGAGTACAGGCCATGTACCATCTTTTTTTGCAGAGTCAGATTTGCTGAATACCTGTTCGCCTTTTTCCCAGTTGCGGAAGTCACTTTCATTCGCATATTCATCATTTGGAAAATACCTGATATATTCTTCCCTGGTCATGACAAACTGGTCGGGACGTTCCCAATACCTGTTCCGGATCAGTCTTTTTTCTTCCTTGAGCCGTGATATGGATACGGTCAGCATTGAGGGTTCGTGTTCCCCATTCATATTCCGGGTAAAAATGTTCATTTGTTTCAGGCTGTCTGCCGGTAATGATACAGGAACAATTGCGGACAGCATCACTGCTTTATAGCTGACGGTGATACTTTGCTCGCCACTTCTTGTTTCTCCATTCAGATCGGTGACGTCGGCATAAATGGTAAAATCAAACAGGGGATCGAATTTCTTATCAATTTTCAGATCAGGGATTGCTTTGAAGGTAATGCTGAACTTTCCGTTCTGATCGGTTTTTGTTTCACCATGTGCAATTTCCATTTCTTCAGAAGGCGGCTGCCACCAGCGCCAGAAATACCAGCTGTAAATAAAGCGGGGCTGGCGCACCACCCTGTAGGTTACAAGAGCGCCGTCAATATTATTGCCAGCATAGCCTTTGGCATTTCCGGTTACTGTAATGTTGTCCTGAACTTTGTAGGCCCCTTTTACCGGTTCGTAGCTAACATAAAATTTCGGCCTCTTATATTCTTCCACACGGAAATTGGTGCTGCCGGCTTCGTTCAGTGTCATTAACATAAAAGGCCCATTCATGCCGCTTTGCGGTAGCTGAAATTTGCCCTGGAATGAACCATACTCATTCGTGGTCACATGGATGGTGTCCATGTTTTGGTAATTGGCGTTGCGCAGGATTATAGATGTAGCATAACCTGCCTGCACACTGCCTGTGTGATCTGATTTACTTTTTGTAAGAACGATGCCTTTAAAATATAATGTTTGACCCGGCCGGTATATACTGCGGTCTGTAAACAGGTGAACGGAAATATCAGAACCTGTTTTATCTGTGGTCTGATTATCATAATAGCTGTCGTACAGGTTATCGTTCATGAAAAGCCGGTCGTTGTTGTGTGATATGTCAACCAGGAAGTAAGTGCCGTAGCGGTTTTCTTTTTTGTCTTTTCTTTCCATTTTAAAATAGCCGTTGGCATCAGTGTGGTAGGATGGCCCTTTTTCCCGGATATATTTGGAAATATTGTAATCATAACGCTGATCCCAGATTTGCACGGAAGCGTTTTCAAGCGGTAGCCCGCTGTCTCTGTGCAGTACAAAGAAGTCTGTTTGCTGCTGTACATAACTGATTGCAGATACATAGAAATAACGGGCGCCCAGCACTGTGTTTTTATCTGAAAAACCGGCATTTCCGGAAGCTAGCAATACATATTCGCCTGACGGAAGTCCATCAATTTTTATTTCAGTGCTGTGTTCCTGGAAATCTTTTGTATCTGGCAGTGATTGTGTCCACATTTTTTCTGCACGGGCTGCTGTGAGGGCCGGCCAGAATTTTTCGTCGTATTGATTTTCGAGGATCTTTTTCAGGGCTTCACTGGATTTTATAATCCGGAACCAGAGCTGATTTGTGTTTTTATAATGAACCAGGGTACGGAAGGGCTGGTTGGGTATATTTACTTTTTCGATGCTGAACCGGAAAGATTGTTTTCTTATTTCCTGCAGCAGGTTCTGACAATTTATTTTTCCTTCGGAGGAATCTTTTTGCTGCAGGACCTTATCGCAAATTTCTTTGGCTTTTACCTGGCTGAAACGGTATGTAGTATCGCCCAGCGGTTTATATTCATTGGCTCTTGCACGGTGCCAGCTGGCTACCAGGTACCAGGCCTGTGCTGCAGCAGGGAGTTGCCCGTACCGACTGCAAATTTGCTGCAGTGCATCCATATACAGGACATCTTTATCCGGATGGGTGGAATGATTTTTTACAAATTGAAGGCGCAGTAAATCTGCGTCAAGCAGGGCATCGGGTTTTGTGTCATGCTGGTGAAAGGCTAATATTTTCTGGTACAGCTGCAAAGCTTTATGCTGCAGCGAAAGGGAATCTTTTGTGGAAAAATGTTCTTTCGCAAATGAAAATGCAGGTGCAAATGCGGCCGCCTGATTTATTTCAAATGCGTAGGCTGGTTTTCTGATATCCCGTTCATCATTTTCAAAATAACTAAGGGCACGATGAGCCAGTAAATCGAACAAGGTGGGACGCAGGTGGCGCATATTGCCTTTCTGGATCAGTTCATCGAAGGCGGTTAATTTTGTTTGTTGCAGCAGGGTTTCTTCCTGA
Organism: uncultured Chitinophaga sp.; assembly: GCA_964473035.1. Classification (GTDB taxonomy): domain Bacteria; phylum Bacteroidota; class Bacteroidia; order Chitinophagales; family Chitinophagaceae; genus JJ008. The sequence continues at coordinate 51,921 of CAYYMK010000009.1, read as the reverse complement.
ATGGACAGAAGGTAAAGCTGGCTTATCCTTTTGTGAAAATCTTCAGCATCCCAGGTGGTCAAATCGGTTTTTGAAAAATTTTCCGTTTTGGTCCGGTTATATATTTTCCATCGCTGACTCTGGTAATAGCCCCAGTATATTTCGGCCAGCAGGCTATTGAGGATGGCAGCAGCAGACCCTTTGCGGACTTTCAGTTCCTTTTCAAGTTCAGTAATAGACAGCACGGCGTTCTTTTCCCGGTTTTCCCGCTGTAATGAAATCATGTACATTAGTGATTTGATGACTTGAGCATCTTGTTTTTGATTTTGGGCAAGGGTATAAATCTTCTTCACCTCGGCCAGGGCAGATTTGGGGAGACCTTTATCAATCAGTTCAGTCACCCGTTTCCATTCTTTTTCATACTTTTTTACAGGAAGCTGCGCAGGGGCAGACAGAACAATCAGGAAAAATGATGCGGAGAACAGGAGGCTCGTTTTGATTACTGCTGCTTTCATAGCATTTTTTTTACAAGGTACAATTTCGTGGATATATTATCAGACCGGACTGTATTTGTTTTTTACAGATACAGGATGCATACAAGAATAGCATTTCATAAAGCAGGCCGGATAACTTTTTTGCCAGAGCCTGTATATGCCATTTCATAAGAAGCAGGAGGAAGCAGGTTCCTGCATAAACCGGCATTTGCGGTTTTTGCTTTAACATTTTGTTTGATGGCTTTTAAACAGAACTGGCACGGCTTTGGAAACTATGCTTGCAGATATATTATTTTCTAACTTAAAAATTGAAAGACTATGAAAAAAATTTTTACCCTTTTATGCAGCACTGTTATTTCTGTAGCTCTGCTGGCTTTTGATGGAAGCCGCCTCAGTATATCGGCCCCTGGCACCAGTACAGAACTGAAGGTGGAGATTGATGGCCGCCGGTTTACAATGAAGAACAACAGTATTACTGTGGGATATCTGGCAGATGGCCGGCATGACATCAAGATTTATAAAGAAAGAAAACGAAATGGATTTGGATTTGGCCGCCGGGAAATTGTGTACCAGAACAATGTGATCCTGAAAAGAGGATTTCATCTTGACATTACTGTAAACCGTTTTGGTCGTGTATTGGTTGATGAAAGAAGAATTGACCGTAATGATGAATGGTACAATGATGAAGATGAATATTATGATGAAGAAGACGGCTGGAACAACAACCGAAATGTCATGAGTGGCCGTGAGATGGAGCAGGTAAAAGAAGCACTTCGTAAGGAGTGGTTTGAAAACAACAGGCTCACTTCTGCAAAATTTATTCTTGACAAGAATAATGTAACTGCCTCACAGGCAAAGGAACTGATGTTGTTGTTTACATTTGAACACAACAGGCTGGAACTGGCCAAGTATGCTTATCGTAAAACAGTGGACCGGCAGAATTACTATATTGTAATGGATGCCCTTACATTCAGCAGCAGCAAGGAAGAACTGGCCCGTTTTATCCGTGAAGCTAAATAAGAATCGGTTGCAGCACACAACCAACCCTATGATATAAAGGCTGCCCCGGGCGGGCGGCCTTTATAATTTTGAGATTGCATGAATTCAGGATCGTTGTTTAATGAGTTTGTACGAGATGTACAAAGTTCCTTTTGCTGCATTGCATCAGAGGTTCATCTGTATTCTTTCTCCCTGTGGGTTTTATCATCAGATTTTCAGAATGCAAGTTCAGTTATGGAAGCATACAAATCCAATCCGAAACAGAAAAAATTGAAGGATACAGATCTGAAATTTTATTGTACCTGAGAAGTGTGATTCGTTTCACAGTCGGGTATCCTTTTTCTTACCGGGTTGCCAATACTTTCTTCATACTAGCCCCGATATCGGCAGGGCTGTGTACCACATGAATGCCGCATTCACTCATGATCTTCATTTTTGCGGCAGCAGTATCGTCTGCGCCGCCAACGATTGCACCGGCATGGCCCATCCTTCGGCCGGGGGGTGCGGTTTGTCCTGCAATGAAACCTACAATGGGTTTCTGATTGCCCGCCTCCCTGATCCAGTTGGCTGCTTCAGCTTCCATCCCACCTCCAATTTCACCAATCATAACAATCGCATCAGTATCGGGGTCGTTCATAAATAATTCAACAGCTTCTCTGGTTGTGGTGCCAATGATGGGATCTCCGCCAATGCCCACAGCCGTAGAAATACCCAGCCCTGCTTTTGCAACCTGGTCTGCTGCTTCGTATGTAAGGGTACCTGATTTTGACACAATGCCAATACGCCCCGGTACAAATACAAAACCTGGCATGATGCCCACTTTGCAAGCACCGGCAGTGATGACCCCCGGGCAGTTTGGCCCTACCAGCCGGGTCTTTTTTCCGAACAGATAATTTTTTACTTTCACCATATCCTGAACCGGGATGCCTTCGGTAATACACACAATGAGCCCGACTGAAGCTTCGGCAGCTTCCATGATAGCATCGGCTGCAAAGGCCGGAGGAACAAAAATGATGCTGACATCGGCGGAAGTGGCTTGTACTGCCGAAGCGACGGTATTAAAAACGGGTTTACCCAGGTGTATGGTGCCTCCTTTTCCGGGCGTGATGCCACCAACCACATTTGTTCCGTATTCAATCATTTGGGTGGCATGAAAAGTACCTTCAGTGCCGGTAAAGCCCTGTACCAGTATTTTCGAATTTTTATGAACCAGTATGCTCATAGTATGCGTATTAAAAATTTGGGCAAAAGTAAGGTTCGTTGTGGAAAACCGGCCCGGTTATTTTAGCAGGTCATCCATGTTTCTTTCATTGGGAATTTTACCCTTTTCTTCCAGCATCCGCATGTCTTTTGCATCTTTCAGAAATTCGGAAGCGAAAATGAAATCATTCAACCGTTTGTTTTTGCTGAAAATAATTTCCTGGTTAGTGCCTTCCCATTCTTTCCTGCCTTCATACATGTAAATGATATAGTTGCCTATTTCCATCACACTGTTCATGTCATGGGTGTTCACTACGGTTGTGATGTTGAATTCGATGGTTATTTCTTTTATCAGCTTGTCTATGACCATTGCAGTCTGGGGGTCCAGACCGGAGTTTGGCTCGTCACAAAAAAGATATTTTGGGTTTAAGACGATAGCCCGTGCCAGTGCCACTCTTTTTTTCATGCCTCCGCTGAGTTCGGAAGGATATTTCCTGTTTACATCCGGTAAATTAATCCTTGCCAGCACTTCATTGACCCGGTCAAGCTTCTTCTTATGGCTCCAGTCTGTAAACATGCTGAGTGGAAACATGATATTTTGTTCTACAGTAAGGCTGTCGAAAAGTGCAGAACCCTGAAAAAGCATCCCGATTTCTTTCCGGATTTCTGTTTTTTCAAATCCCTTCATGGCTGTAAAATTCTTGCCACTGTACAGTACTTCCCCGCAATCCGGTTCAAATAATCCTACCATACATTTCATCAGAACTGTTTTGCCGCTGCCGCTGGCGCCGATGATCAGATTGCACTGACCTGCTTTCATGACGGAGCTGACGTCCTCAATGATCACTTTTTGCCCGAATTTTTTTTGTATGTTTCGTACTTCAATCATGTGAAAGGGGTTCAGGTATTGGGAAGCAATAATGCTGATAAAATATAATCGGCAAACAGAATCAGTACACAGCTGACCACCACTGCTTTGGTGCTGGCTTTCCCAATTTCAAGGGCACCTCCTTTTACATAATAACCATAAAACGCAGGGATGCTTGAGATGATAAAGGAAAAAACATAGGCTTTTGTGAGCGCAAAGAATACATTGTACGGGACAAAAAATTCCAGCAGGCCTTTGTCAAAAATATTAGCCGAAATCGCACCAGATGTGATACCGGCAATGCGCCCGCCCCAGATGCCTAGTGCCATAGCAATGATGACCAGAAGCGGGATCATGACCATTGCGGCAACGATCTTCGGAAGTATGAGATAGGTTTTGGTTTTAATACCCATGATTTCCAGGGCATCAATTTGCTCACTCACCCTCATATTGCCCAGCTCGCTGGCTATGCGGCTTCCCGCTACACCAGCCAGAACGATACAGACAAGGGTGGGGGCAAACTCAAGAATTACGGTGTCCCGTACTACTTGTGCAATCGTGGATAAAGGAATCAGGGGACTCACAAGCTGGTAGGCTGTTTGAATAGTGGACACAGCACCGATAAAAACAGAAATGATTGCGACAATACCCAATGACCCAAAACCGATTTCGGTACACTGGTGAATGAATTCTTTCCAGTACATTTTAGCATTTTCCGGCCGGGCAAACATGCCTTTGATCATGAGCAGATAGCGGCCTATGTCACTGAAAATAGTCATGCAGAAATTTACTGTAAAATACGGAGTTCTTCTGACAGGCAGTCGGTGAAACGTAATTTGATCTGGCTATACCTCTTTTGATACTTTTTTGTACCGTTTCCACCAGGGCGATTTTTTTACAATTTCCTCCGTGGAAGCTTTGCTTTTTAATTGTGCATCCACCACAGCCACCAGTGCCATATTGTAAATACTGCGAACCGAACTGCCCAGTTGCAGGATATGTACAGGTTTCTTCAGCCCCAATAGAATAGGCCCAACAGCATCTGCGGTTTCCAGCTCTTTCATCAGGTTGTACGCAATATTGCCTGCTGCCAGGTTGGGGAAGATCAGGGTGTTTACATCTTTTTCGGCCAGCTCACAAAAGGGATAATTTTCTTTCATCAGTTCTTTATTGAAGGCCACGCTGGCTTGCATTTCCCCATCAACTACCAGTCCGGGCATTTTTTCTTTAACCAGCATGCGGGCTTCGGATACTATTTTTGCTTCTGGTGAGTCGCTGCTGCCAAAGTTGGAATAGCTCAGCATAGCGATTCGGGGTACGATATTAAAATTTCTGACTTCCCTGGCCACCATAATAGTGATGTCGGCCAGTTCTTTGGCTGTGGGATTAAAGTTGACGGTTGTATCGGCCAGAAACAATGGTCCCCTTTTGGTCAGCATCAGGTACATTCCGGCAATCTTGTTTACATTCTCTTCTGTACCGATGGTTTGCAGGGCCGGCCGTATGGTATCAGGATAATTTTTTGACAGACCCGAAATCATGGCATCTGCATCACCACATTCCACCATCATGCAACCAAAGTAGTTGCGGTCTTTCATAACTTTTTTTGACTCGTATGCATTAAAGCCCTTCCGTCCTCTTTTGCGGAAAAAGATTTCAGCATAAGCCAGCCTTTTTTCTTCCATTTCATCGCTGCGTGGGTCAAAAATGGGAATATCGCTGAGATCAATTCCGTTTTCGCCGGCAATCAGTCTTATTTTATGTTCATCGCCCAGCAGGATGGGATACGCAACTCCTTCGTCGTAGGTAATTTGTGCTGCTTTCAGAATTTTTACATTGTCTGCTTCTGCAAAAACCAATCGCTTTGGATCTTTCCGGGCCTTATTGCCAATGACCCGCATCACCTGGTTGTCGAGTCCAAGCCTGTTGTTGAGTGTATGAATGTAAGCTTCCCAGTTTGTTATCGGATGCTGTGCCACCCCGCTCTCAATAGCTGCCTTCGCTACAGCAGGCGCCACAGTGGACAGTAATCGTGGATCAACGGGCTTGGGAATGATGTAATGAGGTCCGAAGGAAATATTATTTTCATTGTACGCCATATTCACAATATCTGGAACTGGAGTTCTGGCTAGTTCGGCAAGCGCCTTTACTGCAGCCAGTTTCATTTCTTCATTAATCTGTTTTGCCCGCACGTCCAGTGCCCCCCTGAAGATGTACGGAAAACCGAGTACATTATTGACCTGGTTGGGATAGTCGCTGCGGCCAGTTGCCATGATGATGTCTTTCCGGGCGCTGGTAGCTTCTTCCCAGCTTATTTCCGGGTCGGGGTTTGCCATGGCAAAGACAATCGGGTTTTTAGCCATGCTTTTTACCATTTCTGCATTCAGGACATTTCCTTTGCTTAAGCCAATAAAAATATCAGCATCTTTCAGCGCTTCGGCAAGTGTCAGGTTTTTTCCTTTGGCGGAAAATGCTTTTTTCAGGTCATCCAGGTCGGTACGGCTTTCATGAATCAGCCCTTTGCTGTCGAATACACGAAAATTTTCTACTCTTGCACCCAGTGCGATATAAATTTTCATACAGGCAATTGCTGAAGCGCCGGCACCGCTTACCACAAATTTCATTTTCTCCAGCTTTTTCTTTTGTAGTTCAGCGGCATTTATGAGGGCGGCACCACTGATGATGGCTGTACCATGCTGATCGTCGTGCATGACCGGGATATTCAGCTCTTCTTTGAGCTTTTGTTCAATATAAAAACATTCGGGTGCTTTGATATCTTCCAGATTGATGCCTCCAAAAGTGGGTTCCAGTGCTTTAACGATCTGAACAATTTTTTCCGGATCTGTTTCATTAATTTCAATATCAAACACATCAATATCGGCAAAAATCTTAAACAATACTCCTTTGCCCTCCATGACTGGTTTCCCCGCTTCTGGTCCTATATTACCCAATCCAAGTACGGCGGTGCCATTACTGATAACTGCCACCAGGTTCCCTTTTGCCGTGTATTTATATACGTTTTCAACATTATTTGCTATTTCCAGGCAGGGGATAGCTACACCGGGTGAATAAGCAAGGGATAGATCTCTCTGTGTTTTGGCTTCTTTGGTGGGGATGACTTCTATTTTGCCCGGTCTTCCTTTGGCATGATATTCCAGGGCTTGTTGTTTTCTTAAATCGTTTTGCATATCTGTTTTTTATGATTCGCTTTCTGCACTATCCCAGAATATTGGGGGTGCAATGTACAAAATAAATCAGCGGAGGCTGAATCTGCCAGAACAAGCTTTTTGAACCGGATATGCCGCATCTTATGCCGGTAATACCTGCACCAGGTTGTTCAGGATTCATTTATGGGTGCAATGGCACTAATATATTGAATTATGCACCAGGATGCTATGGTAATAAGGGGTTACGCTACAAAGATTTTTTTTGGTTGCTATCATATTTTGTTTCTATAACAAGGAGAACTATAATATGGGGCAGAACCGCATTGCAGCAATCAGGTGGCGCAGTTGCATCCCAGCCAGGCCATCAGTCCTATTCCCACTACGATGGCCTCTTCATCAATGTTGAATTTTGCGGTGTGTACACCAGCAGTAATTCCTTTTGCGGCATTCATGGTGCCAAGCCGGAAAAAACAAGCGGGAATTTGCCGGGCATAATACCCGAAGTCTTCGGCACCCATGCGCAATTCTGTTTCATGCACATGTGCAGCACCCAGATAATCCACCGCGTTCTGACGTGCCTGCTCTGTGACTTGTTCATGATTGATGACACTGGGATATCCCACATCAATATGTACATCAGCTGATCCGCCCATTGCACCTGCAAGATCTGTGGAGAGTTTACGGATCAGGTCATGTGCCCTGAACCGCCATTCTTCATCCATCGCACGGAATGTGCCTTTTAGTTTTACTTCGTCCGGAATTACATTGGTCGTGTTGCCTCCATTAATTGCAGTAATTGAAAGTACGGATGGATTGAAAGGACTATTGTTCCGGCTCATCAGTTGTTGTAATGCAATGATGAGGTGAGAACTGATTAATACAGGATCCACTGTAAGATGTGGTGAAGCCGCATGTCCGCCCTTTCCTCTGATCGTGAAGTACAGCTCATCGGCACTGGCCATGACCTGGCCGCTTCTGAAACTTACATGGCCAGTTTCCATAGCTGTATGTACATGCAGGGCAAGGATTGCCTGGGGTTTTGGGTTTTCCAGTACGCCGTCTTTGATCATCAGCGATGCGCCGCCGGGATTTTTCTCTTCGCCCGGCTGAAAGATCAGCTTCACAGTTCCTTCCCATTCGTTCTTCAGATCATTTAAAATTCTGGCGGCACCCAGCAGGCATGCAGTATGTACATCATGGCCACAGGCATGCATGACACCCTGGTTGAGCGATTTGTACGAAATATCATTTTCTTCTGTGATGGGCAGGGCGTCAAGATCGGCACGCAATGCAATGGTTCTTTTGTCAGGGTTTTTCCCTTGTATGATTCCCAATATTCCGGTTCCGGCTTTGCGTTCATAGGGGATACCGTATTCGTTCAACCGGGTTTGGATGAAGGCAGAAGTTTCAAATTCCTGGTAACTCAGTTCTGGGTTTGCGTGGAGATGTCGGCGTACCTGTATGATTTCCCCGGCATAGGCATGTGCCAGTTTTTTTATTTTATCAAGCATCCGGCAAATGTAATATTTTCAAAATATCCGGGATGGAACTGTTTATGGATCATTGTCGGTTATGCCTGCTTTTCCAGGTTTTACTTCAATGATGTCTTTCATAATAAATACACCTCTGGGAAAATACACATTCAGCCTGCGTTTGTAGCTTTCGGCTTCTTTCATGTCTTTAAAATTTCCAGCTTTTACCCGGAAATAAGGCGACTGGTACCACAGATATGCTTTTAACTCCGGGAAATAGGTATATACTTTGGTTTTGGCCGATATGGCTTCATCCCTGCTGGTTGTACTGATGATCATCAGGCGGTATCCTTTGTCGGTACGTCTTGCATTTCGGCTGGTAGCTTCGTTGATTTCTGCCTGTTTTTTAATCAGGAGATCAATGCGTGGGTCTTTATGTATGACAATGGAATTGCTGTCGGCTACTTTATTCGGGATGGTATCCTGCGCAATCGAATAAAGACAAAACAATAGGCCAGTGATGCTGAATACGTATTTCATATTGCTTGTTTGGGCAAATGAGATGCCAATATAATTGTTTCATGAGTTCAAAATTTTAAAACTTTTAAAAACTTCGAACTTCTTGAACTTTTTAAACCTCCCAGTCACAAAAAATTCCGCGCCCTAATATCCTCCTCCTGCTCCTGAAATATTTTCAACCGGGTGCCAGGTGGTTTTTATTTCCTGGGTATCCATGATGAAATAGGGCGATTGCCCATTTTCACTGTACCAATTCACTTTATCATAAAAAATAGTCCGCTTCAGGTTACTGGCTGATTTTTCCCGAATCATTTTCTGGGTTTCAGAATTATTTTCACAATAAATGGTTGCATTTACATCCATATGGTCAGTAAACCAGCCGGCCAGTTCAGTAGGTTTACCTGTTAAAATATTAACAACGCCACCCGGCAGGTCAGATGAATTTAATACCTCAGCAAAGGTTACTGCACAAAGCGGCTTTGTTTCGGAGGCCAGCGCTACACAGGTATTGCCACCGGCAATGACGGGAGCAATAACAGAAACTAGCCCAAGCAGTGAACTATTTTGCGGGGCGATGATGGCTACCACACCGGTAGGTTCAGGAACAGAAAAATTAAAATGCGAACTGGCCACTGGGTTCACAGCGCTGAACAGTTGCTGAAATTTATCGCACCAGCCGGCATAATATATTAAGCGGTCTATGGAAAGATTAACCTCTTTTTCAGCTTTTCCCTTTGTGTTATCCAGCTGCATCAGTTCATTTATGAACTGTGCCTTCCTTCCTTCCAGCATTTCGGCCATACGGTAAAGAATCTGTGAGCGATTAAAAGCAGCCCTGCCACTCCATCCGCTAAAAGCTCCCCTTGCTGCGACAACTGCGTCACGAAAATCTTTTCTTGAGCTTAAACATACATTCGCTAATTTTTTCCCGGAAGCATTGGTGGCTATATAATAACGACCCGATTCTGTTCTGGGGAACTGTCCGCCGATATAAATTTTGTATGTCTTCAGCACTTCTAATCTTTTAGAAGAAGTTTTTTTCTCCAACCCATTCTCACCGATGCTGAGTGCTGACTTTTTTACTGTCTTTTCCATCTTTTTATTTTTTGCCACGAAGGCACAAAGACACTAACTAATTCCTTTAAACCTTCGTGTCTTTGTGGCTAATTTAATTTATTAGATGTAAGTAAGGAAGAAGCCCATGCAGTCCTCCCTCTCTTCCGAAACCACTTTCCTTATAACCGCCGAAAGGCGATGTAGGATCAAACTTGTTAAACGTATTGGCCCACACCACGCCTGCCCGCATACGTTTGGTCATATTAAAGATCTTTGATCCTTTATCGGTCCATACACCGGCACTCAAACCATAAGGCGAGTTGTTCGCTTTCTCAATCACTTCATCATCTGTTCTGAAAGTCAGGATGGCTAATACCGGCCCGAATATTTCTTCCTGTGCTATACGGTTGCTTTGCGCCACATTGGTAAACAGGGTAGGGCGGCAGAAAAATCCTTTGCCCGGCAGTTTGCAACTGCTCTCGTACATTTCGGCACCTTCCTGTCTGCCTATCTTAATGTATTTGTGAATGGTTTCTAATTGTTGTTTGGAATTGATAGCGCCGATATCGGTATTCTTATCTAAGGGATCTCCAACTATCAAAGAGGCAAGCCTGTCTTTTAATTTCCTGATTACAATTTTCGCTACTGATTCCTGCACATACAATCTTGAACCGGCGCAGCACACATGTCCCTGGTTAAAGAAAATGCCATTGATCACACCTTCAACAGCCTGGTCAATGGGTGCATCTTCAAAAATGATATTGGCTGCTTTACCGCCCAGCTCCAACGTTAGTTTTTTATTCGTTCCGGCAATGGCCCGTTGAATTATTTTTCCAACATCTGTTGAACCGGTGAATGCAATTTTATTTACGTCAGAATGATTCACAATTGCGGCACCGGTAACGCCGGCCCCAGTTAAAATATTAACCACACCCGGAGGAATATCTGCTTCTTGAATTATTTCAGCAAGTTTCAAAGCAGTTAATGGCGTTGTCTCCGCTGGTTTCAATACAACAGTATTACCTGTTGCCAGAGCCGGTGCAATTTTCCAGGCTGCCATCAGTAAAGGAAAATTCCAGGGGATGATCTGCCCCGCCACTCCCAATGGTTCTGTTCTCCTGTTGGGGAAAGCATATTCCAATTTGTCTGCCCAGCCTGCATAGTAAAAGAAATGATTGGCGGCAGTGGGTACATCAAAGTCGCGGCTCTCCCTGATGGGTTTGCCTCCGTCCAATGTTTCAATGATGGCCAGTTCCCTTGCTTTCTCCTGTACCATGCGGGCAATACGAAAAATATATTTAGCCCTTTCTTTGGCCGGCATTTTCTTCCACACGTTCTCATACGCATTTCTGGCTGCCATTACGGCTTTGTTTACATCGGCTTCATTGGCCTCCGCTACTTCACTCAACTTTTCTTCATTGGCCGGGTTGATGGTTTCAAAGTATTTTTTTGATGCAGGCTTTTGCCATTCACCATTGATGAATAGGTCGTATTGTTTACTGATTGCCGCAGCGCTTTTACTTTCCGGCGCAGGGTCGTAGGACCAGCTGGTATCAAATTTTAATTTGATTGTGTTGCTTTTTTTTGCAGACTTCTTTTTTACAACTGGCATAATTTATTTTTTATTTCACGCAGAGAACGCATAGACGAAGCGGAGCTGCATTCGTTGCTCCTTAGAGACGGTTGCGAGAAAATTAATCTACCGAAAAATAATTAGCACTTTGATACAGTCCCGTATGCTCCTTCATTATCTGCATCAGCACATCATTAGCCAAACTGCTGGCGCCAAAGCGGAACCATTCATTAGTCAGCCAATCCTCACCCAGTACTTCTTTCACCATTACCAGGTAGTGCAAAGCCAGTTTTGATTTGGAAATACCACCGGCGGGTTTCATACCGATCATCTTACCTGTTTTATAATAAAAATCACGGATCGCTTCCAGCATCACCAGTGTTACCGGCATGGTAGCTGCGGGTTGTATTTTCCCGGTGGAAGTTTTAATAAAATCTGCACCCGCAAGCATGGCGATATCACTGGCTCTTCTCACTTTATCAAAAGTGCCCAGTTCGCCTGTTTCCAATATCACTTTCAACCTTGCATTGCCACAGGCTTCTTTTATAGCGGCTATTTCATCAAACACAAAATTGTATTCACCTGCATGAAACTTACCGCGGCTGATCACCATATCCACTTCATCGGCTCCTTCATTCACCGCATATTTGGTGTCCCTGATCTTTACATCTCTTGGCGCCTGACCGCTGGGAAAAGCAGTTGCTACAGAAGCTAATTTGATGCCCGATCCTTCTAATGCTTTTCTTGCCACTCTAACCATACTGGGGTACACACAAACAGCGGCAACAGTGGGGATGCCGGGTACGGCATCATGCGGATGCATGGCTTTGTAACAAAGCTGTTTCACTTTGCCCTCTGTATCTTTTCCTTCAAGTGTGGTGAGGTCAATCATATTCAGCACCAGTTTGAGGCCATTCATCTTTGCTTCTTTCTTGATGCTTCTTTTGGTAAACCGGGAGGCCCTTTCTTCCACCCCCACCTGGTCTATTCGGGGGGAGAGGGAAAAATCCTGAACCCGGTTTTGTGCTTGAACAGAGACCAATTTGTAAAATGTTTTAATTTGTCCAAAGATAACCAAACTTTGGGGGAAAGGAATAGCCCTGTATTATCTCATTTCTTTCTCCATTTATCACATAATTTGAATCCGAATGCCGGATTGTTTTAAATTCGGCTTCTTTAAAACCACACTGAATATGAGAAAAAAAGCAAAATGGCTTGTTCCGGTTGCGTTCGGGATAAGTAGTATTTTATGCAGCGAGCCGTTACTCGCCCAACCCACATTCCCGGAAAACGGGATTGCCGACCCCCGCCATGGATTGTATGCTTTTACGAATGCTACCATTGTACGGGATGCATCGGTCATTCTGAGTAATGCCACTATGGTCATCCGGGATGGCAGAATTGTATCCGTTGGTACCGGCCTTTCAGTACCTGCAGGAGCCGTGGAAGTTGATTGCAGGGGAAAATATATCTACCCTTCATTTATTGATATTTATACGGACTATGGAACGCCCCAAAAGCAGCAACAGCAAACTCAGGGGTTCAATTTTTTTGCACAGCAACAATTTGAAACGGCGGTAAAAGGCCCGTACGGATGGAATCAGGCCATCCGGTCTGATGTGGATGTGTACCGTCAATTTTCTGTCAATGATGCCGCAGCAAAAACGATGAGGGATGCCGGATTTGGTTCAGTTCTGACTCACATTAAAGACGGCGTAGCAAGGGGTACCGGGGCAGTGGTTACACTTGCCAATGAAAAAGAAAACCTGGTGATCATCAAAGAAAAAGCCTCGGCCCATTACTCCTTTAATAAAGGAACATCTGCACAGTCGTACCCGAGTTCCAAAATGGGATACATCGCACTGTTGCGGCAAACATACCTGGATGCAGCATGGTACAAGAACAGGCCCTGGCAAGAGGGTTTCAATGCTACGCTGCAGTCATGGCTCGATAATCAGAACCTGCCGCAAATCTTTGAAGCAAATGATAAATGGGACAACCTGCGGGCCGATAGGATTGGCGATGAATTCGGAATCCAGTATATCATCAAAGCCGGGCAAAATGAGTACCAGAGGATCAAAGAAATGAAAGCCACAAACGCCACCTTCATCTTACCACTGAATTTCCCGCAGGCCATGGATGTAGAAGACCCAGCCGATGCCCGTTTTGTTGCGCTGGAAAACATGAAGCATTGGGAACTGGCACCTACTAATGCAGCCGAATTTGAACGGGCTGGAATCCCTTTTTGCCTTACAGCAGCCGACCTGAAAAGCAGCACTTCTTTTTGGCCTGCACTTCGTAAGGCAATGGAATATGGCCTCTCTGAGACAAAAGCCCTGGAAGCTTTGACAAAAACGCCGGCATCTGTTCTGGGCATTTCTGATAAGGTAGGAAGCCTGGATGCCGGAAAACTGGCAAATTTCCTCATCACAAACGGGCCCTTGTTTGAAGAAAAGACAAGCATCTTATATAACTATGTGCAGGGTATCAAGTATCCTGTAAAGAATGATGACCAAGTAGCCGGCCTTTATACTCTTACCATACATAAGGCCGGAGGACAGGAGAAATATACACTTGATGTAAAATCAGCCGGGTCGGCCACACTGTACAGTAAAGACACGATGAACAGTAAATTCAGCTTTGATGGCAAGCAGGTGAAACTGAGCTATGCTCCCAGGTCCGGAAGGCAAAGACCTTCCATGCCGGCGGCTGATACAGCACAAAGGCGGATGGGCGGATTTGCAGGACGTTCGGGTGGTTCAGAACCCCTTCCTGCTAATGCCACAAGACTCAGCGGTGTGAGCAACGGAACTGAATGGAATGGAACCGGGCAGGATTCTGTGGGCAATACATTTACCTGGACTGCTGTTTTTGTAAAAATGATAGAACCCAAACGGGATTCAGCTAAAAAGAAAGACCCACCTGTGCTCGGGAAAGTAACCTATCCCTTGCTGCCCTTTGGTTGGGATGAAGCGAATACACCGAAACAAGAAATAATACTGATCAAAAATGCGACCGTGTGGACCAATGAAAAAGAAGGTGTACTCAGGAATACAGATGTGCTGCTCAAAGAAGGAAAGATTGCGGCCATCGGAAAATCATTGAATGACCCTGCAGCCAGGGTTATTGACGGCAACGGCAAGCATGTAACCGCCGGAATCATTGACGAACATTCACATATTGCTGCTGCTTCGATCAATGAGGGCGCACAATCTGTAACCTCGGAAGTGCGAATCGGCGATAACATTAACCCGGATGATATCAATATTTACCGGCAACTGAGTGGCGGAGTTACTTCTTCGCATATCCTGCATGGGTCGGCTAATGTAATCGGAGGGCAAACCCAACTGCTAAAACTTCGTTGGGGTGCAAGCGATGAGGGCATGAAGTTCAGAAACTGGACCGGGCAAATAAAATTTGCACTTGGGGAAAATGTAAAACGGTCTGCCGCCACTCAGGGAAACAACCGCTACCCGGATACCCGGATGGGAGTGGAGCAGGTACTGATGGATGCATTTACAAGAGCAAAAGATTACAAAAAAGAATGGGATAACTATCAGGCTGAGAAAGAAAAACTAATCAAGGCCCGGAAGCCGGTTACAGAACTGATACCGCCACGCCGCAACCTGGAGCTGGACGCTCTTGTGGAAATTCTGGAGAAGAAAAGGTTCATCACCTGTCATTCTTATGTGCAGAGTGAAATTACCGGGCTTATTGAAGTGGCAGATCAGATGGGCTTTACCGTTAACACCTTTACCCATATACTTGAAGGATACAAAGTGGCCGATAAAATGCTAAAGCATGGCTCTTATGCTTCTACCTTTTCCGACTGGTGGGCCTATAAAATGGAGGTGGAAGATGCCATTCCTTACAATGCAGCTATTATGCACAAAGTGGGGCTAACCGTTGCTATTAATTCAGATGATGCAGAGATGGCACGCCGGTTGAACCAGGAGGCTGCTAAAACAATAAAGTACGGTGGTCTTTCAGAGGAAGAAGCATTAAAATTGGTTACTCTGAATCCGGCCAAAATGCTGCATGTGGATGATAAAGTAGGAAGCCTGAAACCCGGAAAAGATGCTGATGTAGTAGTTTGGAGCGACAATCCCCTGAGTATTTATGCCAAATCTCTTTATACCATTGTGGATGGCACCGTGTATTTCGACCGGCTGAAAGATGAAACGATGCAACAGGATGTAGCAACAGAAAGAATGCGCCTTGTAAAAAAACTGAATGGAGAAAAAAAGAGTGGCGCCCCTATCATTCCTGCGGTACCATCATACCAAGTGATGCATTCCTGTCATGACCACGGGCATAGCCACGGGCTACTGGTGATTGACGAAGATTAATTTTAAAAAAGAAAACAAACAGAAAATGAAAAAGATATTTTTATTGAGCTTCCTGACTGCACTGGCCTGTATGGTTTTTTCCCAGGCCAATGTGCTGCCGGCTCCTCCTCAAAAAGGTTTGCTCTTTATACGTAATGCCACGATACATGTGGGCAATGGTACAGTCCTGGAAAACGGCTCCCTGCAGGTACGGGACGGAAAGATTGAAAAAATGGGGAAAGATTTACCTGTACCTTCTGATGCCCAGGTCATAGATGCTACCGGAAAACATGTGTATCCCGGGCTGGTGCTGCCGGTCAGTACACTTGGGTTAGTCGAGATCAGCGCAGTGCGGGCATCCAATGACAGCCGCGAAATTGGTGATATGAACCCCAATGTTAGAGCCCTGGTGGCGTATAATACCGATTCTAAAGTGATCAATACGCTTCGTTCCAATGGAGTTTTGACTGCCAATATTGTACCACAAGGATCTTTTCTTGCGGGATCATCATCTGTAGTGCAACTGGATGCCTGGAACTGGAAGGATGCAGCACTTAAAGCTGATGCAGGAATGCATCTGTTTATGCCTTCGCTGATGGCCCGCTCTGGGTTTGGCAGGGGGGGGATGATGCCCGGCGGGCCCAGTGCAACCGGTTCGGTTTCCGATCCTGTAAAGGAAGGCCTCGAGAAACTGGAACAGTTGAAGGCTTTTTTTCGGGAAGCGAAAGCCTACCTTGCCAACCCGGCAAAACAGGAAACAAACCTGAAGTACCAGTCAGTGGAACAGCTATTGAACCGCAAACAAAAATTTTATGTTCATGCCAGTACCGTAAAGCAAATACTGGTGGCGCTTGACTTTGTAAAAGAATTTGGGTTCGATATGGTAATTGTTGGCGGCAGCGAAAGCTGGCAGATTGCTGATCTTTTAAAACAAAATAATGTCTCTGTTATTCTGCAGCAGATGCACAGCCTTCCTACAAGCACAGATGATGATGTGGATCAGCCATACAAGACGGCGGCAATTCTGCAAAAAGCGGGCGTATTATTCTCCATTTCTGATGATGATTCTCAGACCCGTGGGCGCAATCTTCCGTTTAATGCCGGAACAGCGGCAGCATACGGTCTTACTAAGGAGGAAGCATTGAGTGCTATTTCCCTTAATGCAGCTAAAATTCTTGGCGTATCAGATAAAATCGGAAGTCTGGAGGCTGGAAAAGAAGCGACCCTCCTGATCAGTTCAGGCGATCTCCTGGATATGGGCACCAGCAATGTGACCGATGCATTTATCCAGGGCCGGAAAATTAACCTGGATGACAAACAAAAACAACTGAATGAGCGGTATGAGCAGAAATATCAATTAAAAAACAAGAAAGGATTTTAATGCAATAGAACCTGAACCGGAATTGTTTTGAACACAACACACAAAGAATACCGCATCGTTCTTTGTGTGTTTTTTTTGTGGTATATACTAAGATTTTGGTGAGATACAATACGGCAACAACGGGAAGAAACCTAATGTTCTTCATGATTATTCGCATCTTCAAATTCTTTTCCGCAATGCGGACAAGTATGGTTTTGTTTTTTTCGTGTTTTTCTGAATTCTTCAAGAAACCCTGCCGTGATAATACCAGCGGGTAATGCAAAAAAAGCGACTCCAGTCAGCATAATGATTCCTGCCATTGTTTTTCCGAGTGATGTCATTGGCACCATGTCACCATAGCCTGTGGTAGTCAGCGTCACTACAGCCCACCAGATTGTTTCAGGGATGCTTGTAAAATTATTTTTATTGATTGGGTGCAGGTGCTCGGTAAAATATAGGATACTTGAAGCGATAATGATCAGAAAAATAACCAAAACCAGGCTGAGCAGCAATTCATTTAGTCTTTTCTTGAAAATATTTGCAATAGCATGCGCCGATCGCATGTAGGCTGTAAGGCGAAAAAGCCTGAAAAAACGAAGCAACCGGAGCATACGCAAAATGCGAAGGTCGAATCCAATAAGCACATGCAGATAAAAAGGTAAAATGGCTGCCAGGTCAATTAATGCTCCGGGTGACAGCATGTACCTGATACGACCCCACAGCGGTCCTTTGTACTTTTCTTCATGATTGCTGCTCCAAACCCTGAGAAAATATTCTATAGTGAAAATGATCACAGAAATCAGGTCAAAATAATGAAAAAACTCCTGCCCCCAGGGGTCGTCACACATTGTTGGTACGGTTTCAAGCATTACTGCCAGCACGTTGAGGATGATCAGCACGATGATAAAAATATTTATGATTTTATCCCAGTGCTTGTCTCCGACTATTTCCGGGTGCAGCAGTGCATGAACTTTTTTCTTGGTAGAATGATACATAAAGCCATCTTTTTGGCAGACCTAAGATAAAATAAAATCCCCCTGTTGTTACCAGCAGGGGGATTTTATTTTATAAACAGGAGTTTATTACTGAGTCACTGCGGCTGGCATCATCTCATTTGCGAGAGCTAAAATCCACTCAGAAAAAGCTTTTGCTTCTTCGGGATTTGTAGCCAGTTTCATTGCGATTTCAGTAGATTTTTTTGACCACTCTTCGGCAGATTTAGCAAGTTCCACTGCTTTGGCAGGATCTCCCATGCCAGCTTTGTAGCTGGTAATAAATGCAGCATAATCATCCGCAAATTTTTGCACATCAGGATCAGAAAACTTAGGAACAGAAGTTGTAGTTGTTGTGGTCGGAGTTTCTGTTGGTGTGGTTGTGGTGGTGGTTGTCGTTGTGTCATCAGTCGGCGTTGGATTATCTTTTTTCTTGTTGCCGCATGAAACCAGAACACCTGCAAGTGCCAGTAAGGCGAGTAGCTTTTTCATTTTTTGGTTTTTTTGGTTAAATAAATAAAGCGCAAACCTATGTTTTTTTTATGACAACTTGTATCGTATTGTCCACAGTATTTTTTACGTTTCTGAAAAAAAGGATAATTGTTTGATGTCTTGCCTTTTGTAATGCTGTAAAATATAAAAAAACGGCAATTTCCCGCAAATCGGAGGAAGGCGGCGGCGCAGGCTATTTTGAATAAATCGCTAAAAAATCTGTGTATCATTGCAGGGTATGACCAGCAAGGAAAGAATGTTTATTGCTATGAGTTGTGGTGTGCCGGACAGGGTACCGGTGATGTGCCAGCTTTCCCTTGGCCACTATTTTCTGCACAGCGGCATAGACCCGATAGACGTCTGGTACAGTTCCGATGGTTTTTCTGATGCACTGGTGCGAATGCAGCAACGCTATCATTTTGATGGGATCCTTGTAAATCTGCATGGACGGCCAGAAAACTGGCGCAGCTATATCAGCAGTATTGAAACCATCAACAGCGAAAAAAAAATTAACTGGAAAACCGGCGGATTCACCATTTTTCCACCCGATGATAATCCCCATTATTATCAGGCAGACGGCAGCAGGTTTTTCCCATCGCTTGATGATATAAATCCGGACGATCTATTTTATGCCGACCCATGGCAAATTACTGGTTACAGCTGGCCGTATAAATGGGATTTTGAAGACAAGCTTCCGGATAAAAATCATTTTTTTCCTGACACGATCAACGACACACTGAAGAAAGTGATTCAAAAAACAAAGGGAGAAGTTTCTGTTCATGGAGAAATATACAGTCCGTTTTCGCAATTTCTTGAATTGCTGAATTATGAACCGGCCCTGATGGCCCTGTTGACCGAGCCGGAAAAATCTGCTGCCTGCCTTGATGCCCTGTCGGACGGTGCCATACGGCTGGGTATTTCAGAAGCTGCCTGTGGCGCTGATGCAGTGCTGATTTCTTCTGCATTTGCCGGAAGCGGTTTTATTTCAAGAGAATTTTACGAACAGTTTGTTTTGCCGTATGAAAAAAAAGTAATCAGCGGTATCAAAACAGCGACCAGTATTCCTGTCTATACGCACACTTGTGGCGGGATAGGCGACAGGCTGGATCTGATGATGGAAACCGGAACTAATGGAATAGATACCCTCGATCCGCCGCCTTTAGGCACGGTGGAGCTGGAAGAGGCTATTGCTCAAACCAAGGGAAAAGTATTTATCAAAGGAAACCTTGATGCAGTCAATGAATTGCTGAAGGGAGACGATGACATGCTGGAGCAGTCTGTATGTAAACGGCTGACCACCGCTATGCCCGGTGGCGGCTATATTCTGAGTACTGCCTGTTCTGTATCGCCACATACCAAACCGGAGCAAATAGAAAAATTGTTCCAACTTGCAGAAAAATACGGAAGGTATTCCCGATAGGATGAAACCCGAATGCCTCAACCCTAAATTGATATGGAAGCAATTCTGGAACAAATAGCTGCCTGTATTGAATTTGGCAAAGTAACCCAGGCAGCGACTTATCCCCCACACCTGAAAGGGCAGCCCGGTGCAGATGAATTGACCCGTTTGGCACTGCAACAGGGTATTTCGCCGGAAGATATTCTTCAGAAAGGTTTTATCAGGGGAATGGAAATCGTTGGAAAAAAATTTTCGGCACACCAGATTTTTGTACCACAGATGCTGATGTCGGCCAAAGCAATGAATACCGCCATGGAGCACCTGCGTCCTTTTTTTGAATCCGGCGAAGTACAACGAAAAGGAACATTTATCATTGGTACGGTTTGCGGCGACCTGCATGAAATTGGGAAAAACCTGGCTGCCATGATTATTGCCGGCAACGGGTGGGAAGTATTGAACCTGGGAAAGGATGTAAAGACTGAAAAATTCAAGGACGCTATTCAGCAGCATCCGGGATGCAGCATAGGTCTTTCGGCCCTGCTCACTACTACGATGGCAAATATGGAGCAAACGGTAAGAGACCTGCGGCAAGAATTCAATCACCTGAAAATACTTGTGGGCGGCGCCCCTCTTAATGCTCATTTTGCACAGCAGATTGGCGCTGATTTTTATGCCGCAAACCCACAACAAGCTGTCCATTATCTCAATGATGTACTTACAAAAAAAACGGCACCATGAAAATGGGAATCGTTCAGATCCTGAAAAGAGGAAAAATTCTTGTGTCCGACGGGGCCTGGGGTACGCAACTGCATCAAAGGGGATTAGCACCCGGCGAATGTCCGGAACTTTGGAACCTGACTCATCCTGATGAGGTTTTGTCTATTGCACATAGTTATTTGGAAGCAGGGGCGCAACTGGTAAAGACGAACAGCTTTGGGGCCAGCAGGTATAAACTGGACGATTACGGGCTTGCAGAAAAAGTAACTGAGCTGAATCGTGTTGCTGCATCCATTTCTGCAAAGGCAGCAGCTGATTCAGCTTATGTTTTAGGATCTATCGGACCTTCGGGGAAGATGCTGCTGATGGAGGAGATAACAGCAGAAGAGCTTTATGAGGCTTTCCGGGAGCAGGCACTGGCCTTGCAGTCGGGAGGCGCTGATGCACTCCTTGTAGAAACCATGACTGATATCGGAGAGGCAGTGCTTGCGGTAAGAGCTGCTAAAGAAAATACCCGTTGTGAAGTCTTTTGTACGATGACATTTGACCGCACCAGCGGGCATGACTATCACAGCATCATGGGTGTATCTCCCGAAGAAATGACAAAAAAATTAATTGCAGCCGGGGCCGATGCAGTTGGCGCCAATTGTGGTCAGGGTATTAAAGAGATGACAGGAGTCGTAAAAAAAATAAGGCAGGTCAACCCGCATATTCCAATTATAGTGCATGCTAATGCCGGTATGCCGCAATACATAGGGGGGAAAACGGTGTTCACTGATACGCCGGAAGAAATGTCGGCTCATGTTCAGGAATTGATATTTTCCGGCGCCGGTATTATAGGAGGTTGTTGCGGCACAGGGCCGGAGCATATCCGTAAAATGGCTGATATAATAAGGGCAAATCCGACTGAGGAATAGAACATGGAAATACAGGAATTCATTTTCTCTGTTGATGAACTTGGCCTGCAGCTTGCAGATATTGAGCAGTTCATCGGATACCCGAAGGGGCATGCGCCTGCTCCAGTGTGTGAGATGATAGAAGAAGCGTTGCACACATCCAAAACGCTGGGGCCGGTGAAAGGCGGCTACCGCCTTATCAATGCATTTTCGGTGTACAAAGGGTATGAAACAATTTGTGTGAGTGATACAGAGATGCAGGTAAAGAAAATAATCGGCAGCCAGTTTCGCAAGGCAGAATCGGTGGCACTCTTCTGCTGCACCGCCGGTCCGGGCATCAGCAGCCTTGCTGAAATGCGGTTGAAGTTGGGCGATTTGCCTGAAGCGTATATCCTGGATGCCGTGGGCTCTGAAATTGTGGAAACTGCAATGGACCTGGTACAGGATCAGCTTGAGGAAAGGGTTAAACAGGAGGGCTTGCACATCACCAACCGGTACAGCCCTGGTTATTGCGGATGGCATGTCAGTGAGCAGCAACAACTATTTTCCCTTTTACCTGAAAAATTTTGCGGAGTCTCGCTTACGGACTGTTCACTCATGCAGCCGGTAAAATCGGTAAGCGGCATCATTGGTATTGGCCGTCAGGTAAAGCGGACAGACTATTCTTGTCATGTGTGCGAAATGTCAAACTGCATTTACCGTAAGAAAAAAGATCAGGCCTGATAAGTGCATGTGAGTTGCAGCTGTTGCTCACAGAATACCAGTTATAAGTTTACATTATACATTCTGTGGCAAACAGGTTTTTTATGCATCACGGCCGTGACATTGCTTGTATTTTTTCCCGGAACCACAGGGGCAGGGTTCATTTCTACCAATCTTTGGTGCTGCCGTTACCGGCACCAGTTTGTCTTTTTCGTTGGCAGCATAATCCTCTCCTGCAGCATCTACTTCTTCTTTATTGGCCCGCATACGGCTCATGTCAGTTTTTTGCTGTCGTCCTTCCTTCAGTGGGGCAGTATCCTGTTGAATGGGTATAAATGAATGGCACAAAAACGATACAATGTCTTTATTGAATTCTGCGGTCATATTCCGGAACAGGTTGTACGCTTCCATTTTATATATGACCAGTGGGTCTTTTTGCTCCAGGTAGGCCGTTTGCACACTTTGCTTCAGATCGTCCATAGCACGGAGATGTTCTTTCCACGCATCGTCAATCACGGCAAGCGTTATTGTTTTTTCCTGTGCATTGGTGAGTTCTGTGCCGCTGCTGTTAATGGTTTTGTCAAGATTTGTCAGCACATTCAGTCCTTTCTTCCCATCCGTAAAGGGCACAATTACATTCTCAATATGGCTGCCCTGGGTCAGGCGTATGTTTTTAAAAACGGGGATCGCCTGCCGCTGCAATTCTTCCTTGTGACGGGTATATTTTTCGGTGGCTTCTGTGTACAATTGCTCAGTCAGTACTGCGCCGTCTTTTCTTTTAAACTCTTCTTCGTCCATCCTGGTATCCAGCCCAAAATGCAGGATGCAGGCAAGTTTGAAGCCCTCAAAGTCTTCCTGCTCTCGGAAAGAATTTACCAGACCTTCTGCAACCATCGAAAATGATGTATCAATATCCAGCGCCAGCCGGTCGCCAAACAAGGCATGGTTCCGTTTATCGTACACTACATTTCTCTGCTTGTTCATGACATCGTCGTATTCCAGTAATCTTTTGCGGATGCCGAAATTATTTTCTTCCACTTTTCGCTGTGCCCGCTGAATGCTGTTGCTGATCATGCTGTGTTGTATGACATCTCCTTCTTTATATCCCAGTCTGTCCATCAGCGATGCAATCCGCTCGCTGCCAAACATACGCATCAGGTCGTCTTCCAATGACACATAGAATTGTGATGTTCCCGGGTCGCCCTGTCGTCCGGCACGCCCTCTCAATTGTCTGTCCACACGCCGGCTTTCATGTCTTTCGGTACCGATAATAGCAAGCCCACCAGCATCTTTTACGCCGGGACCCAGTTTGATATCTGTACCCCGGCCGGCCATATTGGTGGCAATTGTAACAGCACCGGAAAGACCAGCTTCAGAAACAATGGTGGCTTCACGGGCATGTTGTTTAGCGTTCAGAACGTTGTGAGGAATTTTTTTCTGTTGCAGCATTCGGCTCAGCAGTTCACTCACCTCTACCGATGTAGTACCAACCAGGCAGGGGCGCCCTGCATTGCGAAGCGCTTCTATTTCATCAATCACAGCCTTGTACTTTTCCCTCTTGGTTTTATATACCAGGTCATTTTTATCCTTTCGGATCATGGCCAGGTTTGTGGGGATGGTCACCACATCCAGCTTGTAAATGCTCCACAATTCCGCTGCTTCTGTTTCGGCAGTTCCCGTCATACCAGCCAGCTTGTGATACATGCGGAAATAGTTTTGCAGCGTTACTGTGGCATAGGTTTGTGTGGCAGCTTCAATTTTTACGTTTTCCTTGGCTTCAATGGCCTGGTGCAATCCATCAGAATACCTGCGTCCTTCCAGGATACGGCCGGTTTGTTCATCCACAATTTTAATAGCACCATCCAGCACTACATACTCCACATCCTTATCAAACAGGGTGTATGCTTTCAGCAACTGCTGTACGGTGTGTATACGGTCGGCTTTTTGCGCATACTCATTCAGCACTGTTTCTTTTGCCTGCAATTTTTCTTCCGGAGCCAGAGGGCCTTTTTCTATTTCCGCAAGCTTCATTCCAATATCGGGCAGCACAAAAAATTCGCTGTCCTCCCCGGTTTTGGTTATCA
Organism: uncultured Chitinophaga sp.; assembly: GCA_964473035.1. GTDB lineage: Bacteria > Bacteroidota > Bacteroidia > Chitinophagales > Chitinophagaceae > JJ008. The sequence continues at coordinate 27,624 of CAYYMK010000009.1, read as the reverse complement.
TCCCCAGTCCTTTATCTGTCAGGTCAACTGAGTTGTTTTTTTCATCAATATGAAACAGCAGGTCTTCGTCAACGATATGCATGTTGCGCTGCTGATCTGCCAGATAGTAATTTTCTGCCTTTTGCAGTTTGACTTTTGTGCCCGGTTCGCTCAGAAACTTGATCAGGGGCCCATACTTGGGCAGGCCCCGGTAGGCCCGGAACAGGTACAGTCCGCCGCTTTTGGGATCATCATCACCATCGCTGAATTTTTTCCTTGCTTCGTTCAGGTTGTGACGTACAATACGTTCCTGCTCCTGAACCAGCTGCTGCACTCTTGGTTTGTGAATATGAAATTGCTGGTCTTCGCCTTTGGGCACCGGTCCTGAAATAATGAGCGGAGTTCTGGCATCGTCAATCAATACAGAATCTACTTCATCCACCATCGCAAAGTGGTGTTTACGCTGCACCATTTCTTCAGGAGTGTGTACCATATTGTCTCGCAGGTAATCAAAACCGAATTCGTTGTTCGTGCCATAAGTAATATCGGCCAGATACGCTTTTCTTCTGTCTTCACTGTTGGGTTGGTGTTTGTCAATACAGTCCACCTTCAGACCCAGCCATTCAAACAAGGGGCCATTCCATTCCTGGTCGCGGCGGGCCAGGTAATCATTCACAGTCACAATGTGCACCCCTTCTCCCGCCAGTGCATTCAGATAAGCAGGTAGGGTAGAGACCAGTGTTTTACCTTCACCAGTAGCCATCTCAGCAATTTTTCCCTGGTGCAGCACTGCACCACCAATCAACTGTACATCATAATGCAGCATGTTCCAGGTAACCAGCCCGCCGGCAGCTGTCCAGCTGTTTTTGAATACAGATTGCTCGCCCTGTATGGTTACGTAATCTCTTTTTACACTCAGATCCCGGTCGGCACCGGTGGCCGTGGAAATCAGTTCGGCATTTTCCTTGAAGCGGCGTGCGGTTTCTTTAACTACTGCAAAGGCTTCGGGCAGGATTTCTTCCAATGCTTCTTCAATTTTTTTGTCCCGGTCTTTTTTCAGTTTGTCCACCTCCTGGTAAATACTGTCTTTACCAACCAGATCGTTGAAGGGAAGCGCTTCAGCCGCCTCATTCTTTGAAATTATTTCTGCATCAACTTCTTCCAGGTGTTTTTTAATGCGGCTGCGAAATTCCTGTGTTTTCGATCTGAGGGCATCATTGTCCAGTTGCCGGTACAATTCAAAATGCTGGTTGATTTGTGCTACCAGCGGGGTTATCTTTTTTACGTCTTTTTCTGATTTACTGCCTCCAAAAAGTTTTGAAATAAAACCAAACATGACCTGAGGTTGAATGAATGTAAATTGTTTGCGGGTTGCCGGTCCGGCGCTTAGGTCTCCGTTCTGGCGGTATTCCCGTCTTCAAAAACGGTGCTATACAAGTTTTTTGGCCAAATTGACAGGGTCATTCCAGCGTTTTCAGGCTCCGCTTTGAAGGGGAGCAAAGATAAGTCTTCGGGGTCAGTCTTGCAGACGGATTTAAGGAATCATTTTTTCACAAAGCCTGCAGGTTCTGTACCTTGCCTGATCAATAAAAAAGGCTATGATCATCAGAAGCTGGTTTAGGCGGGCCATTGTTTTTTTTGCGGTGCTGCAGCTGGCAGCCTGCTCAGGGTCCACGGGTCAGCAACCGGAAGCGTCAACCGATGAACTTTTCTTTGATTACAAAATAACCGGTGAAGAAGGAAACGACAGCATAACGGTGCTTTTACAGTTTAAGCTATTTACTGAGTATGGACCTTCCTTGCTTTTGCCTCAGGGAGCGTCCGTTATACTGGACGGGCATCAGATTTTTGCAGACAGTACACCCATGTCGGGGCCCTATTATGCCCGTACCATAGCACTGAAGGATTTTTCAGGAAAGCACCAGGTGCTGCTTACCGCTGCCGATAAAAGGAAGTTTAAAGAGGAATTTTCTTTTCGTTCATTCCTTTTGAAAACGGAGTTGCCCGATACGCTTGCAAGAGATAAAATGGAACTTCTTCTTGAAGGTCTTGCAGGCAAGGATGTGGTTCGGATCGTAATAACCGATACCAGTTTTACCGGTGAGGGAATCAACCGTGTGGATACGGTCTGGGGCAACCGCCTCGTCATCAGCAGGGCCGACCTTTCAGTGCTGCAAAGCGGTCCTGTAAATATGGAACTCATCGGCGAAACAGAACGGCCGGTTGCAAATGGTACTGAAGCCGGAGGTACACTTGTGATGTACTATACCGTGCGCCGGGAATTTTGGCTCAGGGATTAGGGGCTGATGCGTGCAACCTGATCATTCTGCCATAAGATGCATTATGGAACATTCTGCATTACCTGCACCTGATGGCAATCTGGGCTCCCCGGTCAACGACTTCAACAACAGCTGTGGCTCCCGGAAATCCTCCAAAAGTCTTTGCATAATCCAAAACTCCATTTGTAAGTGCATTCGAAATTTCATTGACGGTTACCGGGTCTTTTAAGACTGATGCCAGTAAAAATCTGGCATTGAAAAAAGCACTGGTTACCGGGTCTTTAAAAATTTCTGAACAGAGGGCTGAAAGAATTCCGCAATCGGCACTGTAATTAAACCCATAATCAATCTGGATGTCGTTGGGGTCGTATAACAGGCGGTTGCCCTGTGCAAATGGTCTGAAGTTGATTTTGATGCTGAGATCATTTAACTGTACGGTCGGGGTTCCGGCTATGCAGTCAATATTGTTGACACACTCGCCGCGGAGCTCCGGCTCATTGCTCTCCCAGTTTACATGCAGCCTCAGGTATTGATTATTTGCGTCTCCTCTTATGTTCAGAAGGTTAATGTCGTTATAATAATACCTCCTGGAGCCAATCTGTACTTCCTGCATCTGGGTAAAATTGATCCGGTCCCTCCTTATTTCATCCGGGAATTTTATCCATGAATCATCTGCTTTAAACCAGGAATCCCCCACCCTGGGGCCATAGGTATTCAATCTTCCGGTGGTACCCCGGAATTTTCCACTGACGAAACCGGTCAGCACTCTTTTTTCCAGCACAATTTCTCTGACCCCAGCTGGCAAGGGTTCCAATTCCACGACAAACCCGTTAAAGACAATGCTGACATGGCTGTCGTCAACTGTGTTATTTCCAATATCCGGACCTGACCCGTCACCATTGATCATTAAATGATGCACTGGCCCTTGTCTCGAGACTCCAGAAATTCTGCTCAAGCCACCCCTGGAAAGTAAGGTATTGAATTCTGTAGTGGTGTTTGCCGGAGTAATAATGCGGCTAATTTGTTTTCCGGCCGGGGCATTATAAATTAATCTTGTTTCGTTGATTTCAGCAGCGCTTCCATCGCCACCTGTTTCTGCTAGTCTGATGTTGATAAATGCAATGATCTGCCCTTTGCCTTCTGTCACTGCAACCCTGACGGTACCTGTCACACTGGGGCCATGTCCCCAGAAATCCCTGTCGCCAGCAACCCACTGTGGATAAATTTTTTCCTGTTTTGCCGGAGCTATCAGTGTTCGTTGTGCCTGCACCAAACAGGTAAAAGAAAAAATAAGGAGTAGAAGAATAGCTGATCTCATAAAATTGATTTTGCTCAATTTAATAAATATTTAAGGACAAAAAATTTTTTTTGCAGGATCCACATGCAATTTTTTTGCGATGAGCCGCAGGTAATAACCGTTCACCGGGTATGATGAACCAGGTTTGTTGCACAGTATTGTAACAGAATCGGGGAGTGATTACTCTTTCCGGCAACGATTTGGAGCAATGACCTGTGCCCTTGTAACCAGGCTTGGAATTTCTGCCATCAGCCCGTACTGTTGCGGCTTCAAAAGTTTAAAGTATTGGAAGTTTCAAAGGGTTCAAACCTTCATAATACTGCATCAACTTTTTAAACTAATGAAAACTTGTTTGACGTGGTTTATTTCTGCCTCAGAAGGGAGTTTTGGCTGATGGATTAGCGGTTATTTCTTCAATGTATAATTAAACGAAAACTGGTAAATAGGCAGGGAATAATTTATCTCCGGCTTCCTCACATATTTGTAGTACAGCACTTTGATGTTTACAAAATTATTGATCTCCACTCCCCAGGCAAGTGACCAGCCGTGATAAAGGCCGTTGGTTTCCACAGCAGGTAAAAACTCTTTTAACTGGCCAGGATTGGTGTAGCAGCCGATATAGCGGAATGCAAACCAGCTGATACCCACATTCTTTGAATTATTGCGATCCCAGGCGCCGGTTTGAAAATACACGCCGAGGGAACCAAATGAGTTTAAAAAATTGACCGGCTTGCCGGTGGCAGGATCGGTTACCGGTCCTGTTCTTATGCCCGTGAGTATTCTTGCCCCGGTATGATAAAGCAAACCGGCCTTGGTCACTTTTGTTGATTTTTTATTGAAGAAAGCAATACCATCTACTGAAATATTGGCCAGGCCGCATAAGGGGTTGATGAAGTTGGTGATCAATGCATCGTTTGACCGCTGGGAAAAACTTTGTGTGTTCTGAAAATTATTGGATGATACACCTGAATACAGTGAAAGTGGGATGGCGAATTTACCCGGTTCCCCAATAAATAACCTTACAAACCTTGCTGATGCATTTACCTGGCCGTTGTTGATGATGTCTATAAACCCGCTGGTGAAGATTTCGGGCTTGTAGGCAGATGATTGTTTAACAACACTGTCTTTTTTGAGAGTAAATGAAATCTCTTTTGCTTGGGCTTTGACAAGACAGGGCCAGAGCCAAAATAATATTGGCAAAATATGTTTCATACGCAAAAATTAAAAGCGGGTTGCAAGAGCCTTTAGCCAGAAAACCAAGAAGGTAAATCGTAGCCATTATGATGATAAATTCAATAAGAAAATATTCACCTGATAACTACTTCAAGCACCCCTGCCAGCCTAAGAACATAAACAACCATACAATAAATCACCAAAAGATAGTAAAAGGTCATCATCATCTTGCTTGGTGTACCAAATCTTACAGGGTCTAAAAATTTCGGTTTAAAAAGAAGATATATTAATTTTAATATATGAAGTATCACTACATAGCTGAGGCACACAATAAAACCAATATTTCCTATTTTTTCTAAATTCATTGCGTTATTTTTTATTATCAAAAAAAGATAGCCCTATTTACAAAATTGATCATAAGGCTACCTTTGAAAAATAATGCTAGAAACAATCTCTTATTATTCGATAAGTTCCATATACAGCAGTCCACCATCCAGCTGCTCTTCTAATCATTCCCCATATTATTCCTCTTACACTTCCCCAAGTGGCCCCGGTTCTTATTAAGTTTCTGTATTCCTCATAAAGAGACCCTACACCTACTACATCCAATAGTACATCGCCAACACAAGACCAAAAACCAGTTAAATTTAGCCTGATTGACGTCAGAGTAATATCAGTAAATGGCCCAGAAAAAGCCAAGTGTGCTGGATTATTATATCTCATATAAGAATATTCTTTAAACGATGAGTCTTTATCTTCAAGGTACATGAAAATCAAACCTGCTACTGTAACTAAATCATCATTAGGGTCCATGTCTGCAATAGTGAAAGTACTGGGTGCCTTTTGATTTAGATATTGAATTAGATCAGAATTTTTCCCCACCATATAACTGCAAATAGCAGCAAAAGCGGTAGGCTGTAGTGTATCTGCATTACGAAGAATTGAAGTATCGTAAGAGCTAAAAAAATCTTTGAGATTCGGGTTAGATGTAACAAAGGAACATTGTGTGCTAAAATAGCTACTGCTTGCCGTTACTGTTAGTGGTGCAACAGAAGATACACTGACCGCTGCCTCTTCAGTTGGCCCGGTTTGATAAAAATTCGTTGCTGTTTCTGCGGTTAAATTTCCACTTATTACAGTGAGAGAGAATGAATGGGTAGTGTTGGGAGAGCCGACGTCAAAAATATATCCCTCTACCGTGATATTTTGATCATATGTTTGGTCAAGTTCTATTCGAACACCAAAGTAGTTGTAGCTGCCTGATTGGGTTTGAGGTGCTATAACCGTTGCTGAAATGGTTGCACATTCTGGAAATAGTTGAGCATTTGCTGTATTAGTAACTATCCATGCGAAAAAAATCGTGCAAAAAAATATTTTGACTTGTTTCATTTTGCTGATTTTAAAATACGCCTACTCTCTTTGAAATCCCGGTTTTCGGCATACCCGTCTCATCAATCCTCCTCCATGGCTGAAGAAATAATGATGAACCAAAACTATTGGTTGCCTCCACAGGTTGTTTGTGGTGTTTCCCCAAAAAACTCCGGGATTTTTCCCGTAAAATGGCGGGAATTTTCCCACTGCCGTCTTTCATACTAATGCTATGAAAAAGAAAACAATAGCTTTCCCTAAGGTTATCAAAGAACTTGCAACAATAAATTTCAGACAGATTTTTGGAATAAAAAATGGGAATTTCCCCAAAACACTTTGTGAATTTTCCCGAAATCATTTGGGAGTTTAATACAAAAAATTATATTTGATCATACAATATATGTCATGCACCGGCATTTATCACATACATACATACATACATACGCTGTAATCATTACCCTCAGCAAATCATTACTGGGTTCAGGCTTTTATTAGTACCAGCATTTTCTCACATCAAAATCATATATTATGCCTTATATCCATGGAAAAAGCATCATTAAGATTGCCGTAGCAGACGATCATGAAATGTTCAGGGAGCTGGTATCATCTCATATTGATTCCATTGAAAACTGTAAAGTGGTGATACAGGCTGCCAATGGCCGGGCACTGCTGGATAAGATGGAAACAAAACCTAACACTGATCTTGTGTTACTTGATATTTCCATGCCGGAGCTGAACGGTTATGATGCAGCAAAAGCGCTGAAAGAAAAATACCCTGAAGTAAAAATACTTTTCTGTTCCATGCATCATAATGAAATGGCCCTGTGCCGGATGATAGCTGTCGGAGGAAATGGCTGTGTAAATAAAGGTGCTCAGGTAGCCGAATTACGAAAAGCTTTTTATGAGCTGATGAAAAATGGGCAATATTTCCCGATGGTCAGCGGAAAAGCGGCTTATGGGGACAGGGACAACTATAAAAAAGGGAAACAACAGGGCATTGATTTTTCAGAGACGGAACTAAAGTTCATGCAACTGGTCTGTTCCGAAAAAACATATAAACAGATTGCTTCCGATATGGATTTATCCGACCGTCAGGTTGATTATCTGAGGGAAGGATTATTTGCCAGGTTTGATGTCCACTGCCGGGTCGGCCTTGCCCTGGGTGTTTTTCACAGTGGAATTCTCACAGAAATAACGGCCTGAAACACCCATAATTACTTATGGAATTTTAGCTTTCAGCCCATACCTTTGCCGCCTGAAAACGGGTTTAAAGTTTAAAGACTAAGGTTTAAGGTTGTTTCGGATTGAAACTTTCCTCCTTGACTTTCAAAGACCTTAAGCATTAAACCTTCACCCTTAAACTCTTAACATGGCAGGACAATTAAAAGAGGTTCGAAACCGCATCAAGTCAGTACAAAGCACACAGCAAATTACCAAGGCAATGAAGATGGTCAGCGCTGCCAAATTGCGCCGGGCTCAGGATGCCATCATCCAAATGAGGCCCTATGCACAAAAACTTCAGGAAATGCTGACCAACATTGTGAGCAACAGTGAGGCAGGCGCCGGCATGCAACTGGCTGCAGAAAGAAAACCAGAAAAAATTTTATTGATTGTACTCACCAGCGACCGGGGCCTGGCAGGTGCATTTAATTCCAATATCATTAAGCTGACCAAAGCTGCCATTGCAGAGCAGTACGCTACACAGCATAAACAGGGCAATGTGCATCTTTGCTGTATCGGGAAAAAGGGGTATGAGCATTTTGTAAAAAATAATTATCGGGCCGATGCCCGCTTCAGGGATATTTTCCTGAACCTGACATTTGAAAATGTACAACAGGCCGCAGCGGATGCAATGAAACGCTTTGCCGAAAAAGAATACGATGTAGTGGAAATTGTGTATAGCCAGTTTAAAAATGCCGCAACCCAGCGCTTTGTTTCAGAACGCTTTTTACCCATACCCCGTGTGGAAAAAAAGGAAGGCATGGCCCGTGCCGATTTTATCTACGACCCTTCAAAAGAACAACTGATTGCGGAACTAATGCCCAAGATACTCAATACGCAACTGTTCAAAGCCGTACTGGACAGCCATGCTTCTGAACATGGTGCCCGTATGACAGCAATGGACAAGGCTACAGAAAATGCCAATGAAATGCTGCGCATGCTGAAGATTTCATACAACCGTGCAAGGCAGGCGGCTATTACGACTGAGCTGACTGAAATTGTAAGCGGCGCTGCAGCTTTACAGGGATAAACCGCGGGCCGGGCAGGAACAAAGCAGCTGCAGGCTGTCTGCACAGAAATGATTGCTTTTTCTTTTGCAATATGTGCACCAATTTTTTCGTTACTTCACAGTTGCCTCCTGCAATAAAAAATGCGTATATACTGTGAATAACCTCTTACTGTTTTTTTCTTTACATGTATTAATTTGCTGCTTTAATTTGCCCTGATTGAACCACATTGGATCACTATGACAACAGCTGAACTGATACTAAAAACCGAAGCCCTCATTTTTGCAAGTGATAAACCCCTGGCTACTCTCGACATTCTTGACTTACTGAACAGCCAGCCGGGCGATGAGCAGGAGGCCGTTTCGCTGGATATGCTGGAATCTGCCCTGGAGGGCATTGTGGAAAAATACAGCACAGAGCATTACCCATTTGAAATGAGGCAAAGCGGAGGCGGGTGGCAATTTCTGACAAAAGCAGAATATCACAGCACAGTGGGGTTGCTTCAAAAAGATAAATTCCTGAAAAAATTATCTGCTGCATCACTTGAAACACTGGCTATTATTGCCTATCGTCAGCCTGTAACCAAAGGCGAAATAGAAGCAATCAGGGGGGTCAATTGCGATTATGCCGTACAGAAGCTGCTGGAGAAAGAATTAATTATCATCAGCGGCCGCAATGAAAAAGCGCCTGGTCAGCCATTATTGTATGCCACATCGCGGATTTTCATGGATTATTTTGGGATCAACTCTGCCGGTGATCTGCCAAAGCTCACAGAGATTGCGCCAGATGTAACAGAGCCTTCTGCACCGGGCCGCCCGGTTCCTGGTGGGGAGTCTGAACCGGAAAACCCTGAGGCTTTATCTGTAACTGAAGCAGGAGAACTGATTGGTAAAATTCCGGAACATTAGCTGGTTATTTCTTCAAAGTATAATTAAATGAAAACTGGTAAATAGGCAGGGAATAATTGATCTCCGGCTTCTTCACATATTTGTAGTACAGCACTTTGATGTTTACAAAATTATTGATCTCCACTCCCCAGGCAAGTGACCAGCCATGATAAAGCCCATTGGTATTTATATTGGGCAAAAATTCTTTTAGCTGATTAGGATTGGTATAACAACCGATATAGCGGAACGCAAACCAGCTGATGCCCACATTTTTTGAGTTATTTCGATCCCATGCTCCTGTTTGAAAATACAAGCCAAGGGATGCAAATGAATTTAAAAAATTAACCGGTTTGCCGGTGGCGGGATCCGTTACCGGCCCAGTTCTTATGCCGGTAAGTACTCTTGCACCTGAATGATAAAGCAAACCGGCTTTGGTAACTTTTTTTGTTTTGTTGTTGAAGAAAGCAATACCATCTACTTGTTATTGAAAATGAAAGAATACCTTGTTGGTTTCCCGGTTTTCGGCATACCCGTCTCATCAATCCCCCTCCATGGCTGAAGAAATAATGATGAGTCAAAACTATTGGTTGCCTCCGCAGGTTGTTTGTGCTGTTTCCCCAAAAAACTCCGGGATTTTTCCCGTAAAATGGCGGGAATTTTCCCACTTCCTTTTTTTATACTAATGCTATGAAAAAGAAAACAATAACTGTCTGAATCCTTTTCAAAGAACTTGCTTTTGTAAATTTCTGCCATCTGCAGCTCATAAAAAACGGGAATTTCCCCAAAATACTTTGTGGATATTCCCGAAATCATTTGGGAGTTTAATACAAAAAATTATATTTGACCATATAATATATATGTCACAACTTGCCTTGTTTGCAACAATAAACGGACTGTGAAACTGATTTTTTGATTCCGCCCTGGAGCGGGTATCGTCCATGGATACTTGCTTCATCCAACAAAAACAAACAGCACAGTGGCGTCATCCTCTCTTTATTTTTTCTGCTGGTTATCATTCCTGAATTGCAGTGTATATTCGCAGGTATGGCTGAGGAGTTAACAAATGAATTATTAAGGAAGGCTGCTGCCCGCTTTGGCACACCCCTGTATGTATATCATGCAGAACGCATCACAGCACAATATCAACAGTTGCAACAGGCATTTGCAGGAACCGGTGCCGTTTTTTTTTATGCTGCAAAGGCACTGACCAATATCAATATCCTGCGCCTGATTAAGAATATAGGTTGCCACACAGACTGCAGCTCCATCAATGAAGTGCGGCTGGCATTGATGGCGGGGTTTGCACCTGAAGAAATCCTCTATACATCCAGTAATGTTGCTTTTGAAGAAATTGAAGAAGCAAAAAATGCTGCGGTGCATATTAATATTGACAGCCTTTCCAACCTGGAAAAATTCGGAAAAAAATTTGGCAGCAGCTACCCCGTTGGAGTGCGCATCAGGCCGAATATAATGGCCGGGGGCAATCTGAAAATCTCTACCGGCCACTCAGGCAGTAAATTCGGTATTCCGGTGGAAAATCTTTCTGATATCGTTCGCATCAGGGAGCAAACCGGACTGAGGGTGCGTACACTGCACCTGCACACTGGAAGCGAAATAAAAGATGTGGATGTTTTTGCAAAAGGTATTGATGTACTGCTCGAAGCAGCGCTTCAGATTCCCGAAGCAGAAGTGATAGACCTGGGAGGGGGATTCAAAGTGCCTTATATGCCCGGCGAAGAAGGAACAGACATCAGGCAACTGGCCGTCCGTGTTGCAGAAAAGTTCAGGGCGTTTGAAGCAGCACAAAACCGACGCTTCCGGCTTTGGTTTGAACCGGGCAAGTACCTGGTGAGTGAAGCAGGGTATTTGGTCACAACTGTACATGTGCTGAAGCAGGCAGCCGATACCTGTTTTGCGGGTGTCAACAGCGGGCTGAACCATTTTATCAGGCCCATGTTCTACGGCGCATATCATGAAATTTTGAATATTTCAAACCCTGCCGCCGTTAAAAAGATGTATACAGTGGCTGGCAATATATGTGAAACTGACACTTTTGCTGAAGACCGCATGATCGCAGAAATACGGGAAGGAGATTTACTTGTGTTCAGAAATGCAGGAGCCTATGGTTTTGAAATGTCATCTCAATACAATGCCCGTTTCAGACCGGCGGAAGTACTTATCAGCAAAGGCGAATCAATGCTGATCCGCAGAAGAGAAACGCTGGAAGATTTACTGCGCACACAGCTGTTAATTCCTTAATGACCACGACGCTTCTGTTGATAAAAGAGAGTCTGAAAAAGAAATCTGCACTGTTTTGTTTACTGAACTGATCTGCCACCGGTATTTACTGAAGTACGGGCCACTGTTTTTGAACTGACAGGCAAGCTGCCAAATGTTGTTTCTGTCGTTCCTGATGATTCAATGGTTTCAGTTTTTTCGATCATGATCCCGGTGCTGCGGTCCAGTATTATTTTACCAGTGGAATTGCTGTTCAGGTTTGTGGTAGTTTCATTTCCCATCATCTCAGCTTTTGTGGTGCTGGTCCCGCTGCTCGCAAAACTGACGACAATGACAGAGTCTGTAATTTCAGCAATACGGTATGCAGCATCCCGGAAACCCTCCGTAGTTTTGTGCGATTCAATCCAGGTGCTGCCGGTTGTCAGCACAGTATCGGGTAGTACTTTAAAAAAGCTGGCTTTTCCCTGTTCAGGGGGCAAAGCGATCACCGCAACATCCCGGAGCATGCCAGCAATCATTGCAGCACGGTTATCTTTGCGCACCGTATCAGTTTTCTCCTGCATGGTCAGCAGGGTATTTCCTGCAGTGTCAATGATCATATCATATTTTTTATCAAGCAGATCTTTTACGGGTTTGCCCATCGGACCGTTCAGATTTTGCTCATTGTTGGAGTCGAAATTTCTTTTTTGCCCCATTCCGTCAAATGTGAAAAAAATTTGTTGCACCTGGTGGTGCAGTGTAAAATTTTCCTCTGTGCTGTTTGTAACAGTAAAGTAGTGCAGGGCTGTGGCATCCATATTAAAATCGATGGCTTGTCCCATTGCCTGTTGAGAAATCGTAGTGCTGATGTTTGTCGTCACTGCTATGGACTGGCCTTGTGTAAAATACAAACGGCTGTTTGTTTTTTGGGAAAATACAGCAGTTGAAGAAAGGAGGAACAAAAAATTGCAGAATACTTTTTTCATTATTAATGATTGGACACCAAATTTGACGATAAATTGCTGTATTTGTTGCGCCCGTCAAAAAAAACGTCCATATTTTTTTACAATCGTTGTTTCAAAGTAAGTTCCTAATTTTAAAGAAAATTTAAAAATAACATTCCTTCAATTCACCAGTGATGCTGCAAACCTCTTCAGTTCGCAGCAAAACCGGGCTTATTCAGAAATTTTTTTGCATGGCAGTAAATGGTAAAAGAAACCGTCGCTTTGTTCACAATTCAATACCAGCTTTAGCGGTGTTAATTTTTGCTGTTTCCGCTATGGCACAGGATACCATTTCACGAAAATTATATCATCCCGCTGCCGATGCAGAAAAAGAGCTGGAACTGGCAATTGCGGAAGCCAGTGCCAGCAAGCGGTTTGTATTGGTACAGATTGGAGGCAACTGGTGCGTTTGGTGCCTGAGATTTCATGCATTTGTACAAAATGATTCGGCGCTTTCTACTCTCGTGAAAAAAAATTTTGTAACGGTACATATGAATTACAGCCCGGAAAATAAAAATGTGTCCCTGCTTGAAAAATTCGGCTATCCGAACCGGTTTGGGTTTCCTGTGTTTCTGATCTTAAATGACAAAGGGCAGCTGATCCATACCCAGAATTCAGTTTATCTTGAAGAAAAAGATTCTTATGATTATAAAAAGGTGATGGAATTTTTTCAAGACTGGTCGCCGGCCCAGTTTAAAAAGGAAAAGTGGGCATGGCTGTACCGGGAAGAACCCAAAAAGAACTGATGGAATGATGAATTCAGGAATACATGCATTTCGCCGTACAATGAAAAACCCGGTCAAACACCGGTTGTTTTTGCTTACAAAACTCCCCTCTGCATTTTTTTCAGGTGTACGTGTCAGGGATATTACTGAAAAAGAATGCCGGGTAACTGTTCCATATAAATGGTTTTCACAAAATCCCTTCCGCTCCACCTATTTTGCCTGCCTGAGTATGGCTGCCGAAATGAGTACTGGCGCTTTGGCAATGGCACATTTGTACCGGCTGCATCCGCCGGTGTCCATGCTGGTCATTAAAATGGAATCCTTGTTTTTAAAGAAAGCAACTGGCAGAACCAGTTTTGTGTGCAGGGATGGCGAGCTGCTGCAGGAAGCAATCCGGCAAGCCATTCATACGGGTGAGGCAGTTACAGTGATTACAAGGGCAGAAGGAACATCAGCCAGCGGAGAAAAACTGGCAGAGTTTGCATTTACATGGTCCTTTAAAGTAAAAGCAAAAACTGCTTAGTGGAAACAGCCGGCTGTTCAAACGGGGTGTGATCTGCAGAGCAGGTAAAAAAATATTAGGTACATTAATCTTAACACATGAAAATCGCATTTCACGGGGCAGCCCGAACCGTAACCGGTTCAAAACACCTGCTCACTCTTAAAAACGGTAAAAAAATATTGCTGGATTGTGGTATGTTCCAGGGCATGGGCAAGGAAACGGATCTGCTCAACCGGGACTTTGGTTTTGATCCTGCCAGCGTGGATGCGCTGGTACTTTCTCATGCACATATTGATCACTCCGGGCTAATTCCGAGGCTTGTTGCTGAGGGGTTTTCTGGTAAAATTTTCTGCACACCTGCTACGAATGACCTTACGGCAGTTTTGCTGCGTGATTCTGCCGAAATTCAGGAAGATGAAATTAAGTATCTAAATAAGAGAAGGGCTGAAAACGGCAACAGATATCTGAAGCCACTTTATACCCGTGATGATGTAGACCATGCACTTGGCTATTTTGAAGAAAGAGGCTATAATACCTGGTTCGATGTTATGGAAAATGTGCAGGCTATGTACACCGATGCAGGCCATATCATCGGCAGTGCATCGGTGCACCTGAGGATCACCGAAAATGGAAAGCATACAAAGCTTACATTCAGCGGTGATGTGGGCCGATACCGCGATGTGATCCTGAGATCACCTGAACCTTTTCCGCAGGCAGATTTTATTATACTTGAGTCCACATATGGCAACAGCCTGCACGACCCGGCGGTCACAACACCCGACCTGGTACTGCGTTGGATTGAAAAAGCCTGCCTGCAAAAAAAAGGAAAACTGATCATGCCAGCATTCAGTGTGGGCCGCACGCAGGAATTACTTTATGCCCTCAACCAACTGGAACTGGAAAACCGCCTGCCCGATCTTGAATATTATGTGGACAGTCCCCTGAGTGTGGAAGCCACAGAAATTATCAAGAGCCACCCGGAATATTTCAATAAAACCGTACAGCGCATTATGAAAACGGATCAGGATCCTTTTTCCTTCAAGGGGTTGAAATATGTAAAGACGGTAGAACAATCCAAACAACTCAATTTTATGAACGGGCCGATGCTGATTATTTCTGCCAGTGGTATGGCTGATGCCGGCCGGGTGAAGCACCACATCAGCAATAATATTGAAAACAGCCGAAACACTATACTCTTTACCGGCTACTGCGAACCACGGTCGCTTGGCGGCCGGCTGCTTTCCGGTGAAAGAGAAGTCAGCATTTATGGCATACAGCATGAGGTGCATGCAGAAATTGGTGCCATACGCAGTATGAGTGCCCATGGTGATTACGAAGACCTGAGCCAATGGCTGGCCTGCCAGGATCCAGGGCAGGTTCAAAAAATATTCCTGGTGCATGGGGAGTATCATGTACAGCAGGACTTTCAGCGCAAACTCATTAAGAAGGGATTTGCAGATGTGGAGATACCGGAACCCCATCGTGAAGCCGG
This sequence comes from uncultured Chitinophaga sp., assembly GCA_964473035.1. Classification (GTDB taxonomy): domain Bacteria; phylum Bacteroidota; class Bacteroidia; order Chitinophagales; family Chitinophagaceae; genus JJ008. Next base: position 12,473 of record CAYYMK010000009.1, on the reverse strand, counting down.
GCTTGATTAACAAATACAATGGCGAACTATTCCTGAAGCGGATCATTTTCAAACCCTGCTTCTAAACAAATTTTTTGAAAAAATCAGTGGCCTTGTTTCGGTTTTGCTGATCATTTTTAGCAATGGGGGCTATCTTTTTATTGTTCTGAAAACGCCGGAAATCATTACTTTTGCCCCCCGTTGCCGGGGTAGCTCAGCTGGTTAGAGCACAGGATTCATAACCCTGAGGTCGGCAGTTCAAGTCTGCTCCCCGGTACAATGAAGCGAAGCAAGAAAAGTTTCGCTTTTTTCTTTTGGAACAGGGATTTTTTTTGGACTGGTGCAGTAGGTTAGCAGTTTCCCGCCGTGCGGAACTTCCCGTTACAAATAGCAGAAGTTATTATTTTTTTGCTGGTTCTGATGCAAGGGCTTTTTACCAGAAAAACTTTTTAATTTGCTGTATCGAAATCAGAAATCTATTCAGAGCAAGGAAAAGCCAGAAACTGCCACACTATGTAATATTTGTTACGTACAGAAAATGGGTTTCTCTGCTCTAATTAACTTTGGCTTTTGAGAGTAAGATAAGATTGCCCGGAGCTAGTCAACCGGCTGAAATTTTAATAAGTTCCTGACATGAAAATCATTCGGATGGCCACTTCTTCCGATGCCGAAGGGATATTGGCCATTTATGCCCCTTATATTGCCAATACTTCGTTTACTTTTGAAACGGAAGTACCCCCGTTCAATGAATTTGCCGGACGCATCCATAAGTACCTGCAGAAATGGCCCTGGCTGGTTTGTGAAATTGACGGGATGATCGCAGGATATTGTTATGCATCAGGCTACCGGGAGCGTACGGCGTACCAGTGGAGTATTGAATCTTCGGTGTATGTGCACGACCAGTTTCAGCGCAGGGCTGTTGCCAGGGCTTTATACGAAGCATTATTTGTTGTGGTAAAAAAACAGGGCTTCAGGAACCTGTATGCGGTTATCAATTTACCCAATGAAAAAAGTGTGGCCTTTCATGAAAGCTGCGGGTTCCGATATTTTGCAACATATGAACAGGTGGGGTATAAACTGGGTCAATGGAAAAATGTGGGCTGGTGGCGGCTGGGTTTGAATGAATTTGACCAGGAACCTGCTCCGCCTGTTTTCTTTTCCGAACTAGACAAAGAATTTCTGCCTGCAATTTTTTCAGAGAAAACACAACTAATAAGACCATAAAAAAAGGCAACACACTGTGTACGCTGCCTTCTTGTTTCTTTTTTCTCTGTTTCAAAATCTAAACCCGATGCGGGCAAATAATCTTCTGCCGTTAAAGCCCATCTGTACGGCATCCCATGCACCGCCGGTTTCTGTATTGTAGGCCCAGTCTTTAGCAGCTTTTACCACCCCAAATTCAGGATGAACATTCAGTAGGTTATCGGCTCCGATGATCAGGGTCAAATGTTTACTTAAATCGTAGCTGGCATATACATCCGTAACCAGTTTTCCGGAGTAATTATAAAGGTCCGGTACATTTCCGCTTCCGTTGTCCAGTGGCACAGTGGGCGAAATACCCAGTCCGTCTTCGCCGTAGCCCAGCAACTCAACTTCACCAAAATAGGTGAACCGGGCGCCGGCTGTTAATTCCTGGTGTCCATATTCAAGATTGAGCGCAAATTTATTTTTCGGGGCAGATGCGAGGATAAATTTTTGTTCCCGGTCGCTCAAAAAAGTCTGACGTAAAAATTCAGAACCGGAAAGCTTTGTGGGTACATTGATTTTGTCAATCTCCATATTCTGGAAATTTCCTGCAAACAATCCTTTGATCCGGTGATGTCCCCATTTCTTTACATAATCCACTACAATGTCAACCCCCATGTTTGTGCTGTTAACACCGTTGGCAAAAAACTGAGCAAGGCTTACATTCAGTGCCGCCATTTGAGAACGCAAGCCGGCATCCAGGTCAGGATCACTGCCGTCGAACTGCCCGCTGATGACCACACGATCTTTTATTTTAACATAGTATCCGTCCACGGTAACATTCAGTCCTTTTACAGGTTGCCATGCAAAGCCCACACTGGCATTCACACTTTCCTCCTGCTTCAGTTCCGGTATGCCTGCTGCTTTTGTAATGGGACTGTAGTTGGGTGCAATCTTGACTTCTGCAATATTTCCGGCCTGTACTGTTGTAAATGTGGAGCTGAAGTTGATTTGCTGCAATGAAGGAGCACGGAAACCTGTGCTGGCCGAGGCACGCAGGTTCAGCCGGGGAGATGCCTTATAGCGGGTAGAAAATTTGTAATTGCTGGTAAATCCAAAATCGCTGTAGTTTTCAATACGCACCGCCCCATTGACCAGCCATTGGGTTGTTACATCATATTCTGCATCGGCATACAGACCCACAACGGACCTTCTTGCGTTTACTTCATCATTGGGCTGATAGCCAGGAAAACCCTGGGCTCCGGTTGCTTTTTCTCCTGAGAGATCATAGTTTTTGTAAGAAGCTTCTTCACCTGCAAAAATCTGGTAGCGTTCAATCCGGCCTTCAGCACCGAGGGCAAAATTGAATCGGCTGGTAATAGCTTTGCTGAAATTCAGGTTTACTGTGTTTTGCAGAAAGTTGAATCCGCCGTCATCAAAATGAGTTTGTGTAGCGCCCAGAGAAGCATTGAATGTTTTGTCGCCATAAAAATGAAAATCATTCCGGCCAATGGTATTACTCAGATCCCAGTTCCATCCGTCGGCTACACCTTTTACACCGGCAGTGAGTGAAAGGTCGTTGATTTTTGTTTGTATATGCGGTGAAAAAAATGTTTCGCCGTCATTCGTATTCTTCATGATACCATCAACAAAAATCAGATCGCCTGTGCCGGTGGTTGGAAAGCGGTCAGGGCGGGCCGACCAGTTTCGTGTAAATGCAAAAGCATCGGACGATTTATAGCTATAGGAGCCGAAGGAATAAAAAACGGCATTGCCTTTTGTGGGTACTTCCAGGTTCAATGCTCCGCTCACAAGATCCAGTTCGGCATCGCCATGGCCGCGGCGGTAAATATCAATGTACATGGCATCATCATTGTTGTAATAGTCGCTGGTGTCCAGTGCCTGCCGGAAAGTTTTGCCGGTTGTTTGCAGGTCGAGACTCATGTTCAGAAATCCGCCTTTTTTTCCTATTGGCACCCCATAGTTCAGATTTGCAGAAAGGGAATTTCCATCCACCTTTCCGGCCGATTCATATTGTGTACTCAGGTCATCAGCAAAAGCGGTATTGAATTTTGGGTCGAGATAGCCACTCCAGCCAACAGTTCCGGTAAATTTATTGACTGAAGATTTCAGGATGAGGTTCATTACCCCGGCAATGGCATCCGAGCCATATTGTGCCGAAGCGCCGTCTCTCAATATTTCGACACGGTCAATAGCTGAGGCAGGAATGGCATTCAGATCGGTACCGGAATTGCCCCGGCCTCTTGTTCCGAATACCGCAACAAAGGCAGTCTGGTGGCGGCGCTTTCCGTTGACCAGCACAAGAGTTTGATCGGGGCCCAGCCCACGCAGCGTTGCCAGGTCAATATGATCGGCTCCGTCGCTTCCGCTTTGTTTGTTGTAGTTGAAGGATGGGGCTGCATAGTTCAAAACGGAGGTCAGGTCCATTCGTCCAGTAGGGGCTGTGGCCTGGCCCACATTGATCACATCTACCGGCGCAGTAGTTTCTGTTTTTACACGGCCAATACGTCGGGTACCCACCAGTACCACCTGTATGAGTTCTTCGATTGTTTGTGTCATTGAAATCGTCATTTCTGCAGCGGTAGCGGTAATAGTTATGGGTGCAAAACCCACACCGGAGATTTCCAGTTCTTCGCCTGGGCTGGCACTGATCCGGAAACTTCCATCGGTAGCAGTAACTGTTCCTTTGCCCGTTTTTTTAGACTTAACTGTCATACCAGCCAGCGCTGTTCCGTTGGCATCGGTTACTTTTCCTGTTATGGTAACTTGTGCCAGAACAGCAAAGGCAGTAAATAAACATGCTGAAAGTAGCAGCAGTAGTTTTCTCATATAATGTCGATTTGAATTAAGGGGGGCAATATAGTGGAAAAACATTCCCTGTAAAAAGAAGATTCAGCACAATAGGTATGGTTCCTATCTGGATGCAGCAGCAAGTGCAGGTTGTGCTTCTACCCTGCCGGGGTATTGCTGCAGGGCTTGCTCCAGGCAGTCCATTGCAGCATTGATGGCATCAAGGTTGAGCACATAGGCGAGGCGTACTTCATTTTTTCCAAGTCCTGCCGTACCATAGAAACCTGTTGCGGGAGCCAGCATCACAGTTTGCTGCTGGTAAGTAAAATCTTCAAGCAGCCATTGGCAAAAGGCATCGCTGTTGTCAATGGGCAGCCGGGCTATTGCATAAAAAGCGCCTCCCGGAACAGGGCAATAAACTCCTGGCATGGCATTCATTCGCTGTACCAGCCGGTTTCGTCTTGCCAGGTATTCGGCTTTTGGAGCATCAAAGTAATGATCGGGCAGGTCAATAGCTGCTTCGCCCATGATTTGAGCCAGTCCGGGCGGACTTAGCCTGGCTTGTGCAAATTTCATTGCAGCATCATACACTTGTTTGTTTTTGGTTACAAATGCCCCCAGCCTGGCGCCACAGGCGCTGTACCGTTTGGATATGGTATCCATCATTACAACATGATCATCTGCTCCCAGCAGGTGCATGGCACTGAAATATGAACCATCGTAGCAAAATTCACGGTATGCCTCATCGCTGAACAGGTACAGGCTGCGCCGGACACAGATTTCTTTTAGCGCCTCCATTTCCTGTCGGCTGTACAGGTATCCGGTGGGATTATTGGGGCTGCAAATGATGATGGCTTTGGTCTTATCAGTAATCTTTTTTTCAAATTCTTCAATTGGAGGCAGTGCAAAGCCTGTTTCGATGCGGGAGGTCACGGGAACCACCTGTACACCCGCAGCGCAGGCAAAACCATTGTAGTTGGCATAGAAAGGTTCAGGAATAATGACCTCATCGCCGGGGTTCAGGCAGGTAAAAAAACCAAACATGATGGCCTCGCTGCCTCCGGTGGTAATAATGATCTGGTCATGGCTGACGCTGATGCCTGCCTTTTGATAATACTGCACCAGTTTTCGGCGGTAGCTTTCATTTCCGGCGCTGTGGCTGTATTCCAGAACTTTAATGCGGGCATTGCGCACTGCATCAAGTATTGCAGGCGGAGTTTCAATATCTGGTTGGCCGATATTGAGGTGATACACTTTAATTCCTTTTTGACGGGCTGCCTCGGCAAAAGGCACCAGTTTGCGGATGGGCGATGGCGGCATTTGCTGCCCTCGTTGAGAAATGGTAAGCATACTGCAAAGGTAAGGATCGGGCTGAACCTGCGGCAGGGTGGGATGGGATAGCTTTATTGCAGCTACATCAAAAACCGGTTGTGCTGCAACAAACGGGAAGCTACAGACCGAATCTCCTCTTATCCAAAAAAGCAATGATATTCATCTTCTTCAACAATTTTGATGAATTTATGAATTGTTTTCACAACCGGCATGGGAGAGTAAGGATACCACTTAAGATTTGCCCTCATCCAAAATACTTTCCAGTATTTTTTTGCTTTCACAAAGGTTGTCTTTGCAAAAGGATCTTCAAGAATAATTTCAGGTTTGTTCCATCGAGGCCTGATTTCAAAAATGAGGATGCTTTGGCCTTCAATTTTATAGCCGTAGTCTAACTCAGGCCTGATCTCTTTCCGGGGCCTTATTCGTTCCAGGAAATTTTCCATCGCCTCAATTACATCCAAAGTTTGAAAAATATCTATTGCCATATTGATGCTGTTGAATTGTCTGCGAATCATTCTGCTATACTTGCGTTCACTTTTTCAACATTTCCCGGTTTTAATTTGAATACTTCCCCAAAATTACCGGACAGTATTAAAGTCTGCAAAATAAAGTTGTATGCGTCATTGCCAGATATAAGTCGTACAAATCTGCTTCCTGGTTTATTTCTTTCAGGTTTAACGCTGGCCTGAATGTAAAATCTTCAGGCACCCGGCCTCTTACTGCGTATTAAGAAAAATATGCCGTTGCTTTTAAAACAAGGTAATTTTTGTCCATGATCCCGGTTTCTGTTTCATTTTGTAATTTCCCTGTTCTAAAACTGCATTATGAAGAAATTTGTTCTTGCACTCGGTATCCTTTTCTCAGTATTTTTTCTGAATGGTCAGGATCTGCACTACTATCTGCCGGCAGGCGTTACCTACAATCCGGCCATCCCAAAACCGAATCAGATTATTTACCATGAAGTGGGTGAGTGGCACATCACTCACGACCGTCTTGTCAATTATATGAAGGCTGTGGCACAGGCAGCCCCCACCCGTGTGAAACTGGAAACCATGGGATATACCTATGAGGGAAGGCCGCAACTGCTTCTCATCTTCACTTCACCAGGCAACCATGCACGACTGGAGCAAATCCGGCAGCAGCATGTACAACTGACCGACCCTGCCAAATCCGTTTCTTTGAATATTGATCAGATGCCTGCTGTAGTATGGATCGGTCATTCCATTCATGGCAATGAGCCCAGTGGTGCTAATGCATCATTGGTCAGCGCCTATCATCTTGCTGCTGCACAGGGAAAAGAAATAGAGGACATGCTGGAGCAGGTTGTCATCCTGTTCGATCCCTCCTTCAACCCGGATGGGCTGCAGCGTTTTTCTACGTGGGCCAACCAGCACAAAAGCAAAAACCTGGTGAGTGATCCTAATTCAAGAGAGTTTAATGAAGTATGGCCCGGCGGGCGGTTTAACCATTATTGGTTCGACCTGAACCGAGACTGGCTGCCTGCTGTACATGTGGAAAGTCAGAACCGGCTGAAATGGTTTCACCACTGGAAACCCAATATCCTCACCGATCATCATGAGCAGGGCAGCAATGCCACTTTCTTCTTTCAGCCGGGAGTGCCATCAAGGGTCAATGCACTGACACCACAAAAAAACCAGGAGCTTACTGCAAAACTTGCTGCATTCCATGCGCAATACCTGGATCGCATCGGCTCCATGTATTTCACAAAAGAGAATTATGATGATTTTTATTATGGCAAAGGCTCCACTTATCCTGATGTACAGGGATGTATCGGAATCCTGTTTGAGCAGGGATCGTCCAGGGGCCATTTGCAGCAAACAGCCAACGGCCTGCTCAGTTTTCCTTTTACTATCCGCAACCAGTTTGTAACAGCGCTCTCGACACTGGAAGGGGCAAAAACACTGCGCAAAGAATTGCTCGGGTATCAAAGAGATTTTTACCGGCAGGCTCCATCTAGAGCTGACGCATATCCGGTAAAGGGTTATGTGTTTGGCGATAAAAACGATCCGGTAAAAACATACCTTTTTGCCGAAATGCTGCAAAGGCACCAGGTGGAATTGTATCAACTACCTGATCAGTGGTCTGATCCGGTTTTTGAAAAAGGAAATGCATACCTGGTACCCATGAGCCAGCCGCAGCATAGTTTGATCCGAGCTGTTTTTGAAAAAACAAAACAGTTTTCTGACAGTTTGTTTTATGACATCACCGCTTGGACCATTCCCCTTGCACTCGGGCTTCCCCATAAAGAGCTTATCAGCCATGTAAGCCCTGGTAGCAAAGTGGAAACAGTACCAATGCCCAAAGGATCGGTTACAGGCGGACAAAGTAATTATGCCTATTTGATTGAGTGGGACGACCTGTATGCTCCCGCTGCATTGTACGAATTACTACAGGAAGGCTACCTCGTGAAAGCGGCAACCGTAAAAACTGAAATTCCGGTCGCAGGTTCGCGGCGATTATTTCATCAAGGCACATTACTGGTGCCAGTGGCGGGTCAGCAAAAAGATGCGGCTGCTGTTGAAAATAGAATTTTAACGCTGGCAGAAAAATATTCACTGAGTGTAGCTGCAGTGCAGGGCGGCAGTGCAACCAGTGGTCCCGATCTGGGTAGCAGCAGGTTTTTTGTACTAACAAAACCACATGTGGCGTTGCTCGTAGGACCGGGCGCCAATCCGCTCGATGCAGGTGAAGTATGGCATTTGCTGGATCAACGTATGAATATACCAGCAACGCATCTGGAAGCCTCTGTGTTCAACCGCATTGATCCTTCAAAATACAATACCATTATCCTTGCAGGCGCTGTATCCTCAGAACTCAATAAAGAAAAACTGAAATCATGGGTGCAGGGCGGCGGCATTCTGATACTTACAGAAGAAGCAGTAAGCTGGGCTGCACAAAGCGGGATTATGGATATTAAATTTAAGAAAGCTAAGGCTGCAACTGATACCACACAGCGCCTGCGATACGCCGACAGGGAGCAGGTGGAGGGGGCGCAGCAAATACGGGGAGCTATTTTTGAAGCAGAACCTGACCCGACACATCCGCTTGCTTTTGGGTATCATGCAAAAGCTGTGAACCTCTTTAAAGCAAACAGGGTTTTTATGGAAAAAAGCAAAAATCCATTTGCCACTCCTTTTATCTATGGTAGCAGCCCATTGCAAAGCGGATGGGTGAGCCGGGAAAATCTTGATGCAATCAAAAACTCGGCAGCGGTTGTGGTCAGCACTGTGGGTCTTGGCAGGGTCATAAGCATTGCCGACAACCCCAATTTCCGGGCTTTCTGGCTGGGTGGCAGCAAGTTGTTTATGAATGCAATTTTCTTTGGAAAAATGATTGATGCTGGAAGCGCAAGGACAGAGGAATAAGGTTGTGCCGTTCTGTTCATAAACTACGGCGGGTACTAAAATTTTTAGTCCGGTTCATGAAAAAGTTTTAAATTGCTCTTTCATTTATTACGTCACTTTAAAAATTGAGCACTATGATTAAAATGCAGGTTATTGGCAATCTGGGAAAAGATTGTACGGTTAACACCGTAAACGGAAAAAATGTGATCAACTTCACGGTAGCCCACACCGAAAAATACAAAGACAGCCAGGGCAACCAGCAGGAAAAAACAACCTGGGTAGATTGTGCCTACTGGGTCGATCGCACGGCTATCGCCCAGTATCTGACAAAGGGAAAGCAGGTTTTTGTAGAAGGACAGCCTGAAGCAAGGTCTTTCAAGCGCAATGACGGAAGCCCAGGCGCTTCCCTCTCATTACGGGTGCGGGAAGTACAACTGCTGGGTGGCAGGGGCGACGGGTCATCTGCTGTGCATGAACAGCAATCTGCCGCAGGAAGTTCTGAGTCTGCGGGTCAGGTTCCCATCAGTACTGAAGTCTCCGGCGGTTCAGATGATTTACCATTCTGAGTGAATCTTTTAATAAATGCCCTGCATATACTGCGGGGCATTTTTATTTTAAACCGTGAATCGTGTAACTTACCATCCTATGTGGCTTCGATTATTATGGATGTTATTCATCCCTGCAGTCTGTGTGGCACAGGCAAAACATGTGCAGCTGAAAACAGAAGTACTGGTAGTAGGCGGCGGTGTGGGCGGCACAGCTGCGGCCATTCAATCTGCCAGACAGGGGGCCAAAACAATATTATTGGAGCCAACATCAATGCTGGGCGGTATGATAACTGCTGCCGGAGTCAGTTGCACAGACGGAAATGACCAGTTGCCCAGTGGTATGTGGGAAGAATTTCGGCAGGCTTTGTACAAACATTACGGAAGAAAACGCCTTAATACCGGGTGGGTAAGCAATACCAACTTTGAACCCAAAGTGGGTGATAGTATTTTCAAAGCATGGGTAGCCCATGAAAAGAACCTTAAAGTTTATTATGAGTACGAATTTGAATCGGTACAAAAAGCCGGAAACAAAGTTACCGGTGCCACCCTGCGAAAAAAGGATAATTCAGAAATATTAAAAATAAAAGCAACAGTGGTGATTGATGGAACCGAACTGGGGGATGTGTTTGCTGCTGCCGGCGCTGCTTATGATTTGGGTATGGATGATCCGGCGGTGAGTGGTGAAAAAGAAGCAAGGGAAAAGAATGATATCATACAAGACCTTACTTGGGCTGCTGTGTTAAAGGACTATGGGGCCGGATCAGATAAAACGATTGCAAAACCAGATGGATATGATGCCAAACAATTTTATTGTACTTGTACCGATGCACCCTGTGATGGGAAACCGTGGAATGGCGATAAAATAAAAATGCTGAATTATGGAAAGTTGCCGAGAAGCCCCGGTGCAAAACAGGATAAGTATATGCTGAACTGGCCGCCATTTGGAAATGATATTTACCTGAATGTGGTGAAAGAAAACTACGAAGTACGAAGTAAGAAGTACGAATTGGCCAAACAACATACATTGAGTTTTATTTATTTCATGCAAACAGAACTGGGGATGAAAAATATCGGGCTTGCCGATGATGAACTGGACGGAGGCATGGCCCTGATTCCTTATAACCGGGAAGGTAGAAGAATAAAAGGAGTGGTGAGGATGAATATCAATCATATCAAAAACCCGTATGATAATACTTTGTACAGAACAGGCATATCAGTAGGAGATTACCCGGTGGACCATCATCATGCCCGCTACCCGGGCAAAGTGCCGGAGATAGAATTTCCGCCTATACCTGCCTATAATATACCAATGGGTGTGTTGATTCCGGAGAAAATCGATGGACTCATTGTTTGTGAAAAAGGAATTTCAGTGACCAATATTGTGAATGGTACTACACGATTGCAACCTGTTGTTCTATTAACCGGGCAAGCGGCAGGAGTGCTGGCAGCAAAAACAGTTCAGTTGAGAAAGAACGTAAGAGATGTGCCTGTGAGAACAGTGCAGGAAGAACTGCTGAAAGCAAAAGCTTATTTGATGCCTTTTACGGATGTGAAACCGGATGACCCGCATTGGGAAGCTATACAAAAAGTGGGTGTAACGGGTATTTTAAAAGGAACTGGCAAAGCAGAAGGCTGGGCCAATAAAATGTTTTTTTATCCGGATAGTTTGGTGGATGCAACAGAGTTTAGTCGCGGTATTCGTAAATACTTGTCTAATCATATTAGAACAATCCGTGTTTTCGGCCCGGAAGTAAAAATTTCAAATTGTATAAATACTTTACAACGGTGCACCCAATATTTTAAAACTGATAATTTCAGAAAGTTAGTCGGGATGAAAGAATATGAAACATACTGGACACAATGTGGGCTGACCGATTATAATCCTGAACGGGTATTAACCAGAAAAGAACTTAGTATTTTACTCGATAAATCTATTTTGCTTTTCGGGAGTAAAAACCTTCCCATGGATATTAATGGCAAAATGAGTTTTAAATACAGTGAATTTTAATACATGAGAAAATATTTTTTGATTTTTTACTTTTTACTTTCCACTTTTTGTGTAACCGCTCAAAAAGACTGGCAGCTCGCCATCCAAACCTGGACCTTTCATAAATACAGTTTTTTAGAATCAGTAGATAAGGCGGATAGTCTTGGTGTGAGAGAACTGGAAGTGTATCCCGGTCAAAAAGTGGGCGGAGAGATACCCGGTGTTTTCGGTTTTACTTTGGATAAAGATGCCCGGGACAAATTGAAGCAATACCTGCATTATAAAAAGATCAGGGTTGTAGCATTGGGAGTGATCGATAAATACCATTACAATAAAGATAACCTGGAGAAATTTTTTGAGTTTGCAAAGTATATGGGCATTCCTTTAATTACAGCCGAGCCAGAATGGCAAGACCTGGATGAATTCAACCGTTTGGCTGCAAAGTATAAAGTGAAAGTAGCTTTGCATTGCCACCCTAAACCATCCAGTCATTACTGGCATCCTGATTCAACGGTGAAAGCGATGAAAGGCAGAAAAAATATCGGTGCATGGCCGGATATTGGTCACTGGGCAAGAAATGGTGTTGATATACTACAAGCATTGACAAAGCTGAAAACTAAATTATGGGGTCTGCACCTGAAGGATGTAGAGGCATTTAATAATGTAAAAGCTTCGGATGTATTATTTGGAAAAGGTGTTTGTGATATTCCTTCGCTGATGAACCAATTACAGCAGATGAATTTTAAAGGAGTGCTTTCCATGGAATATGAGGCTAACGAGGATCATAATATGGAAGATATGCGTTACAACAAGAACTTTGTTGATAGTATATTAAGGCAACTCCTGCATAAACTGTAATTGAAGCAATAAGACTTTCTTTTATCTCTTTAAACAGATCGGCTATGAAAAACAGGAGAAAATTTCTGAAACAGTTTGCCGCAGCGACATTAGCTGCACCGCTGGCTTCTTATGCGGCTATCAGCAATGAGGAGATAGAAAAACGCATCATTCCGTACGAGAAAAAATATTCCTTCTATGACGATATTCATGTTGCCATAATCGGTTTTGGTATTATGGGGAGCCGTAATGCCAAAACAATTTTACAAATACCGGGAATAAGGCTAAAAGCTGTCTGCGATCTCTACAAAGGCCGGCTGGAAAGGGCAAAAGAATTGTATGGTAATGATCTTTTTGTTACTCAATCATATGAGGAGATTTTGAACAGAAAGGATATTGATGCTGTCATCATCTGCACCAGCGACCAAT
>CAYYMK010000008.1:105400-119045 GCA_964473035.1 uncultured Chitinophaga sp. | reverse complement strand
ATTACTTTTGAACTGATCAACAATGCACCAGGCGGATGTGGTAATGATGTGGCCATTGATGATATTCAGTTTGGATCCTGTGACCCTATACCCACAGTAGGTCTCAATCATATCAATGCCGGTTGCCTGGGTACCAGTGCCACATTTTCTGTAACGCTATCCGATCCGGGAGCTTTCGGAGCTTCGCCTGACTACCAGTGGCAAATCAGTAATGACGATGTGAGCTGGTCCAATATTGCTTCAGCCCCTAATGCACCCATCTATACCATTGCTTCTGTGGGGGCCGGAGATGTGAATAAATATTACCGGGCCCTTGTTGCTGCTTCGGGTAATATGGGTAATCCCAATTGCCGCTATGCATCACCTTCTTATTTCCTGGTTGCCGGTTGCGATATTGATGATGATGATGATGGCATTCCTGATACTGTAGAAAGCGGCGGTACCGACCCACTCGATGATGATGACCTGGATCATACCCCTAATTACCGTGATACGGATTATCCCGGATTCACTGATACCAATGCAGATGGTATTAATGACAACTTTGATACCGATCTGGATGGCATCATCAATGAACTGGATCTTGACAGCGATAATGACGGAATTCCGGATGTCACAGAAGCAGGGGGAGTAGATGCCAACGGAGATGGTAAAATTGATAACTACTCTGATACCGATAATGATGGATTTTCGCAAAATGTAGATGCCAACGCTTCAGGAAAAGATTTGTCGGGTAATGGCCTGGATCTCCCTGACCTGGACGGAGATGGGGTTCCCAATTATTTAGACCACGACAGTGACAACGATGGCATTCCGGATGTTGTGGAAGCGTATGGAACGGATGCAAATAATGATGGAAAAATTGACGGCTATGCCGATACCGACAGTGATGGCTTCAGCGACAATGTGGACGGCGATGTTGGCAACGATGGTACAGCAGAAAACTCCGCCAATGCATTATTAAGAACAGGATCAGATGGAGATAATAATGGCCGGTCAGATTCATATCCTTACAAAAACATGGACAATGATTCCAAAACAAATCCCTACGACCTGGACAGCGATAGTGATGGCATCACCGATGTAAAAGAAGCTGGGTTCACAGATGCCAACTGGGATGGCCGGGTAGATGGTGCCCTCAACAGCTGGGGCCGAAATGCAGCATTGGCCGCACTCGGAACACTGACCATCCCCGATACAGATGCAACAGGACGTACCAATCCCTATGACATTGACAGCGATGATGATGGTATTCCGGACAATGTGGAAGGGTTAACCACAGCCGGATATTTGCTGCCATCTGCAACCGATACAGATAGTGACGGTATTGTGAATACCTATGATAATTATGCCGGTTTCGGCGGAGATGGTATTCACCCCGTAGATACCGATGGAGATTTAATACCGGATTACCTGGATACAGACACCGATTCAGACGGCATGATAGACAGGATTGAAGGAAACGACCTTAATCTGAATGGTTTGCCTGATGATGTGGTGACTCTGCTTGGTACCGATGCTGATGCGGATGGCCTGGACGACAGGTTTGATGCAGACAACAGCAGTGTAAAAGGCACCTCGGCCCGCATGGGCAATGGCGGTACTACCACAGGCGATCCCCTGCCCGGGTCTGTGACCACGGTACAGCGAACCTCAAATATCTATAGTTGTGCAACAGAAAGAGACTGGCGGTGCATGCCCTATGTGCTCAGCGTTGAGTTTGTAACTTTTAAAGCTTCCTTACAGGCGCAGCAGGTATGGCTTGAGTGGACTGCGTTTTCCCGCCAGGAAGTTGATTATTTTGTCGTGGAAAGAAGCATAAACCGTATTGATTTTGACCCTGCATTGAGTCGTGCTGCAAAACCCGGCATTAATGAAACACTGGCATATACCGGTACAGATGATATCAGCGGCATTGTCTCAAATATCATTTATTACCGCCTCAAAGCAGTTCTGAAATCAGGGCAGGTAATCTACAGTACGATCATACTTGTGAAAAGAGTAGATGCCGGTATTGATGAAATCAGGGTACTTCCAAACCCCGTGCGCAATCAGTTACAATTATCTGTAACTGCTTCTCAGGCAGGCACTGCGGGTATTGTGGTGCTGGATGCAAATGGCCGTACCGTACTCCGTTATTCAGAGCCGGTACGAAAAGGGAATAACTCATTCCTGTATGCTCAGGTATCAACCCTGCAGGATGGCATGTACTTTATTCGGGTGGAAATGCAGGGTGTATTCCTTACCACAAAGTTCAACAAATTAAAATAGGTAGCTGGTTATTGATGCAGTGATTTACTGCATGCCTCCCTGGTTTTCCGGGGAGGCTTTTTTGTGTGCAACCGGAACAGTTACTTTGCATTGTGGTAACGCTGAAAAAATCACTGGGTCAGCATTTTCTGAAAGATGAAAACATCTGCCGGAAAATAATTGCGGCGCTGAGCCAGTGTGCGGTCAAACGTCTTCTGGAAGTAGGCCCTGGGGGCGGCGCATTAACAAAATACCTGATCCAGATCGAACAAATAGAGTTTTGTGCCGTAGAGCTGGATGACGAAAAAGTACAGTATCTGCTGCTGCAGTATCCTGCACTGCGGGGAAAATTAATGCAGCATGATTTCCTGGAACTTGAAAAGCCTTTTACAGAAAAATTTACCATTGTTGGAAATTTCCCTTACAACATTTCCACCCAGATCCTGTTTAAAGTGCTGGACTGGAAAGAGGATGTGGAATGCATGGTCGGAATGTTTCAGAAAGAAGTGGCCCGTCGGGTGGTGGCCTGCAGCGGCAGCAAAGTGTACGGGGTCATCAGTGTGCTGGTGCAGGCTTTCTTTACTGCCGAATTATTGTTCGAAGTGGCCGAAGGATGTTTTCAGCCCCAGCCCAAAGTCAAAAGTGCAGTGATCCGGCTGAAGCCCAGGCAACAACCGCTGCACATGCGCAGCGAAAAAGATTTTTTCATCCTGGTCAAGGCAGCCTTCAACCAGCGAAGAAAAACCCTGCGAAATGCAGTAAAAAATATTTTTGCAGCCGAAGTGCTGCAAATGGAGATCTTTAAGAAAAGGGCAGAAGAATTAAGCCCGGAACAATTTGCTGCACTTACTTTTATGATGCAGTAAACCCGGGGATAAAATTTCATGAACCGATTTTTTAAAAAAACCTGTTTTATGTGGTGGCGAAATCACGGCACCCTGATCAGAACATGAAAAAAGTGTTGATCACCGGAAAATGTCATCAGCTGATGATTGATGCCCTGCAACAAAAGGGCTACCAGGTATACTACCAGCCGGGCATAAGCTATGAAGAGCTGGCCAGTTTGGTCCACGATGCAGAGGGATTGGTTGTAACCACCAGGCTCCCGGTTGATCAAGCGATGCTGGAAAAGGCAGATCAATTGAAATGGATCGGGAGGCTGGGCAGCGGTATGGAGCTGGTTGATGTATCCTTTGCAGAGCAAAAAGGCATTCAGTGTGAAAGCAGTCCCGAAGGAAACAGGAATGCGGTGGCAGAGCATTTGCTTGGCATGCTGCTGTCTTTGCTGAAACGCATCCATTGTTCCAGCAATGAAATCAAACAGGGCCTATGGCTCAGAGACGAAAACAGGGGAACGGAGCTGCATGGAAAAACAGTCGGCATAATCGGGTTTGGAAATACAGGCAGTTGCTTTGCCCGCTTGCTGCAGCCTTTTGATGTGACCGTGCTGGCTTTCGACAAATATAAATCCGGCTTTGCCCATACCTATATCCGGGAAGCAAGCCTGGATCAGATTTGCCGTTATGCAGATGTGGTGAGCTTTCATGTGCCGCTCACGGACGAAACCCGCCATATGGGCAACGCTGCTTTTTTCCATGCACTGGAACGCAGGCCCTGGTTTCTCAACAGCAGCAGGGGAAAAGTGGTAAAAATAGGACATCTTGTCAATGCACTCGTAGAGAAAAAAATTGCAGGCGCTGGGCTTGATGTGCTGGAAAATGAAGATCTGAAATCATATACACCCATTGAGAAAGAGCAATTAAACTGGTTGCTCGATCACCCGGATGTCATCATCACCCCACATATTGCCGGGTATAGCCACGAGGCATCCTATAAAATGGCAGAAGTGCTGCTCGCAAAGCTAAAACTGTAAAAAAACGGCAAATAAGTATGGGAAAAACGCCTGCCGGCAAAAAAAGCAGGGGCAAAGGGCTGCGCAATCTCAGGAATAATTATATCTTCGTATGTATATGCAACGCTTCAGCAAACACTGAGGCGTTGTTATTTTTTTTATCCAAAGAAGGAGGTATTATGGCCGACCTGCAATATATCACGAAAGAAACTCTGGAAAAAATGAAGGCTGAGTTGCAGCGCATGAAAACCGTGGATCGCCCTGCGGCCAGCCGTGCGATTGCAGAAGCAAGAGAAAAAGGCGACCTGAAAGAAAATGCGGAGTATGATGCGGCCAAAGAAGCCCAGGGCCTGCTGGAAGCAAAAATTGCATCCATGGAGGGAGCATTGGCCACCGTGCGCATCATTGACGAATCAAGTATTGATACCAGTAAAGTGTCCATTTTGACGAAAGTAAAACTGCTGAACCTCAATACTAAAAAACAGGTTACCTATCAGCTGGTCAGTGAAAAAGAAGCAGATTTAAAAGCAGGCAAAATATCCATCTCATCGCCCATCGGAAAAGGTATTTTAGGAAAAAAAGCCGGTGATATTGCAGAAGTACAGGCGCCGGCCGGCATCCTGAAATTTCAAATTGAAGAAATATTCATCTGACAGGTTGCGGCGGCCTGCAAAAAATTAATGCAAAGGCTTTGCTGAAACGCATTAAATATTATCTCCGCAATCAACAAACAAAACTTTTTGGCGGTATGAGTATCTTTTCCAAAATCATAGCAGGAGAAATTCCATGCTACAAAATTGCAGAGGACGAAGATTTTTTTGCATTTCTTGATATTTTCCCCCTGCGGGAAGGCCATGTACTGCTGGTTCCCAAACAGGAAGTAGATCATCTCTTTGATCTGCCGGAAAACACCCTGGCCCGCATGCTGCTGTTTGCACAGCCTCTTGTAAAAGCAATTGAGAAGGCATTTCCCTGTAATCGCTGCGGCATCAGTGTCATTGGGCTGGAAGTACCGCATGCCCATATGCACCTGATACCCATCAATAGCGCAAACGATCTGAATTTTACACAACCTAAGCTCAACCTCTCAGCCGAAAGGCTGAAAGAAGTGCAGGCAAAAATTTTACAGCACCTGTAAATTATTTTTTCAAAACCCGTGCAGGATTTTTTTTCATGAAATCATCCCAGTTGCTGAATGCTCTGGCCGATTTTGTCAACGGGTTGCTGCACTGAAAATGATGGCAAAGGGCTACAGCCAGGGCATCCGTAGCATCCAGTTGCCGGGTGTTTGCCCTGAATGAAAGAAGGGTCTGCAGCATCTTCATCACCTGTTCTTTATCTGCATTGCCATTTCCGGTAATGGACTGTTTCACTTTTTTAGGCGAATATTCTGTAACCTCCAGCCCATGACGCATGGCAGCAGCAATTGCCACACCCTGCGCCCGTCCGAGCTTGAGCATACTTTGTACATTCTTACCAAAAAAAGGAGCCTCAATGGCAAAATCGGTAGGCTGGTATTTTACAATCAGCCCGCTGACGGTATTAAAGATCAGTTGTAGTCTTTTATAGCTGTCTTTTACTTTTCCAGGCTTTAGCACGCCCAGGTCCAGCACAGAAATACCGGCTCCGTTTACAGCAACGAGTCCATAACCCATCACCAGGGTGCCGGGGTCTATTCCAAGTATTATTTTAACGGGCTTTTGCAGGGAACTGTATTTTTACAATGCTGCCTGCAGGCTGATGCACTGAGGGAAGCACTGAAGGTTCATGAAACTGAATAAAAATACCAAATTATTCATCAATTATTTTCTTGGTCCCTTATTGTTCGTCTGGCTGTCCTGGACTATTTACCGGCAGATTGTAACACAGCCCAACCTGCAGGATGCATGGAAGCAAATCAGGTCTTCTTTACATAGCAGCCAGCTTTGGAGCCTGGTGGTAGTGCTGCTGCTGATGCTGGTCAACTGGGGGCTGGAGGCTATCAAATGGAAAATATCGGTAAAAACGGTGCAGGAGGTTAGTTTTCTGAAAGCCTGCCAGGCTGTATTTTCCGGTGTTTCATTTTCCATCACAACGCCCAACCGCATCGGTGAGTACCTGGGCCGCATGTTTTTTATGAGTGAAGGGAACAGGCTCAGGACGATTTCCGTCACCCTGATCAGCAACCTCAGCCAGCTCATCATCACTTTTATTGCAGGCGTTGCAGGATTATTGTTATTGAAAAAAGATTTGTTGCAGCAGCACTTTATCAGTGCCGTATGGATGGATGTGATCCTTGCGGGAGTGATTATTTTTTTATTTCTACTTCTGCTGGCTTATTTCCGCATTGACTGGCTGGCAAAGTGGATCAACCGGATGCCCGGGCGCAAGCGTTTTGCGTTTCTGGTTCAGGCGCTGGAAGAATTCCATCCTGCTTTGCAGCTTCAGTTGTTGTTTCTTTCTCTGCTGCGTTTTATTGTCTTTATTGTACAATACGGGTTGCTGTTTTCGTTTTTCGGAGTCACAATGTCTGCTGCTGAAATATGCTGGACCATCAGCGTGTCGTTCCTGATGCTGGCCATTATTCCTTCTATTGGTGTTGCGGAACTGCCACAGCGAAATAAAGTGGTTACTGCCATTGCAGGAATCTACAGCAGCAATGAATTAGGGCTCACCTTTACCACAACCGGCATTTGGTTTATCAACCTGATATTGCCTGCACTCATTGGCAGTTTTTTTATTTTGCGCTTACGAAAGATTGTGACCTCGGGGAACATCAAACAACCGGATCAAAGATCTGAGATCGGAAATAACTGAGCCGGCCGCACTCCTTTATCTGTTTCCTGCAGGGTGCAGCATTCATAAACAGGATCATGTTCAAAAAAAAGAATGTACCTGTTTTCAACCGCTTCTTTCAGAAAAGATTTTTTTTCATTGAGCGTAGTCAAGGGGAACATATCATAGGCCATTACATAAGGAAGTGGAATGTGCCCGGCCGATGGAAGCAGGTCGGCCATGAACACAACAGTGTTTCCTTTGTACTGTACCTGTGGCAGCATCATGGCTCTTGTATGGCCATTTGCAATGCCCGCAATCCTCTTTATCTTAATTCCAAACAGTATGGATAAGCTTTTGAAATCATCAGAATTATTTTATTGTGCTAAAATACTGCGATATGATTTGCTGATAAAATAACCGTTTTCCCGGAAGTGAGGGATGATCGCTGAAGGCAGTGATGTAAAGATTGAAATGATGAGTTATGCAATTCTCCGGCATCCGCTGACTTCACTCATTAAAAGGAAATAGGTTATTCTCTTTTACTGTGCTTTCGAAGTATATATGCTAACCTATTATTTTTCGGGGGGGGGCATTTACTAAATCATGTATAGATAATTTATAAATTTGTGCTATCTGTTCAAGTCTTTCAATATCAAGTTTTGTCTTCCCAGACTCCATTTGAGAATATGCATTTTGACTCATATTCAATAGCTCTGCTACTTTTTCCTGACTGTAGCTGTTAGCTACTCTTAATTGTCTGATTTTATTGCAAATTTCAATTTTCAAAGGAAAATGATAATAAATAAAAATAAAGAAATTTGTTAATCGAACAATTTTTCAAGATGTTGAAAATCTATCCGAAAATCGGATAAGATTATCCGAAAACGGGTTAGAAATTGAAAAAAATCGGTTAGAAATTGCTTTTTGATAATATTTTTTTTAACTAAAATCAAAACTTTATGAAAAAAAAATTGATGATGTTTGTATTTGCGGTGAGTATTTCCATTTTTTGTTTAGCAAGCAGTAGCGTTACACTATTATCTAAACATTTACAAAAAAAGCATGGGCTTGTCCTCAAAGAAACTAAAGAGTTGCCATGGGGATGGTACACCACTGAGGTCACTTTTTATTTAACTTGCGGTGTTTGGGCAGGGGATGTTACTCAGTGGTCCAATCACTATGGCTTAACTTCAGCGGAGTTTGCTACTGCATGGCGATTTAAAAATTACCAATTATGTGGAGTGTGGGTGCCTGATTAGTAATTTTTCTTGTTTAATTACTTTTTTAGATGCGAAGACTAAAATTAATACTTAAAAGTTGTGATAATTTTTTTGCAGCTTTTGAGTATTTTAATTTTTCACAAAAGCAAAGAACAATACTTTCTATTAATAAACGTTAAGAAAAATGATGTTTAAATATATACCTGGGATTGCCTTACAAATAATGTTCGTTTTTTTTGCAAAAAAAACTATAGGCCAAGTTGTGGATTCTGCGTTTTTAAAGGCTAAATATATCTTCTCATTTAGGCCAGATAGTAATTCTTTAAACTTTTTCAAGGAAGACATCCTGATTTTGGAAACTGGCCAAAAGTTTTCAAAATTTAGTAGCTACTACAAAATGATTCTTGATTCAGCAATAAACTCCCAATATATCAACCAGGACAATTCGGGAGGTTCAACACGATCAGTTGATTTAATCGGAATACCAGCTGGCTCAAGTAAAGTCTTTTTCAGAAACAACAAAACTGGTGTTTTCACTATAAGACATGAATTAGGCTTACATACTTACCAGTTTGCAGATAGTATCAAAGACTTAAAATGGATCATTACAACTGATACAGCCACATTTTTAGGTTATAAGAGTGCTAAAGCCTATACAACGTTTAGGGGCAGAAGTTATGAAGCTTGGTTTGCCCCAGAAGTTACTCTTCCGGTTGGCCCACACTTGTTTACAGGACTTCCAGGGCTTATATTAAAATTAAATGAGCAAAAAGGCAATTTTGAATACAAGTTAGTTTCTCTTAAATTTTTAAAGGAAAAAGAGCCAATATTGTTTGAGACCCAAAAAACAACCATCGTTACAAGAAAAGAATATAGGAAATTAGTGAGATTTATGTATGAAAATCCTGATGGTTTTGCTGCGAGTCAGGGAATGATATTTCGTACAAATAGTTTTAATGGTGTGATTAATCCACCTCCGCCACAAAAACCTCCTTATAACCCTATTGAATTAGAATAGGCTTATTTCCAGTAACAACCAAAATGAAAAATTTTGTAACCTTAATATTGATTTGTACATTTTTTTTAGGGTCATCACAACCATTAATTATTAAAGGGCATACCCTAACCAAAAAAGGCGAACCCGTTTCTACCACCATTACTCTGCATGAGAAAAAAACAAAGATCATTCTTGCCTTCACATTTAGTGATAGTGATGGACACTTTGAATTAAAGTTTAACTCAATTGACAATGACACTTTGGAACTAAAAGCTGCGCTATTGGGTTATGGTAGTCAAAGCATTTTTTTTATCCCGGGACAAAAAACAGATTTTCAGTTTTCGCTATCTCCAGAACCTATTACCTTACCAGAGGTAAAAGTTGCGGGTAATCCTGTTTGGAAACGAAAAGACACCATCAATTACCAAATTAGCGAATTCAGACAGCAGCAAGACCGTGTAATAGGCGACATAATTGCTCGTTTACCAGGAATTGAAGTTTTGCCCGGGGGTCAAATTAAATACCAAGGGAAGCCGATAAATAAATACTACATCGAGGGATTGGATTTATTAGAAGATAGATACGGCATTGCAAATAATAATATACCTGCTGAATCGGTGGACAAAGTGCAGGTGTTGGAAAATCACCAACCCATCCAGGTGTTAGACAGCGTTTCCTTCAGCGACAGGGCAGCTTTAAATATCAAGCTTAAAAACAGCGCTAAAATGAAACTGGTTGGCCAAGCCCGGTTGGGTATCGGATTTTCACCGTTCCTAAGCGAAGATGAATTGACGGGCATGCTGTTTAAAAAGAGAATCCAGTTTTTCAATACATATAAATACAATAATACTGGGCTGGATAATGCCAAGGAGCTAAACTCTCAAAATCTTAATGACTATATCAATGCCATACAAAACGGGGCTATCAAGAATGATCTGGTTTTTCTTTCTCAACCCGGTCCGCCTTCATTTGCTAAAAAAAGATATTTATTCAATAATGCAAATGTGGCATCTGTCAATCAACTAATGCCGCTAAATGCAACTTATCAGCTAAGGATAAATGCAGCTTTTGTAAATGACTTTCAAGGCCAGCAAAATAGTGTAATCACAAAAATTTATTTACCTACTGATACCATTTCCATTACTGAACAGAATCAATTCCACAGTAACTTGAATCTGCTGCAATCTTATTTATCATTGATGGCCAACTCGCCAAAGTTTTATCTGAAAAATATTCTGAAGTTTCAGGGCTGGTGGTCGGCTGAAAAAAACAGGCTGTTAACAAGTAGTGAAATTAACCAGCAGGTAAGTAATCCCTTTTTCAATGTCTCCAACGATTTTAAGCTGCTTAAAACAAAACCAGGATACATTGAGGAATGGTCTTCTTACCTTGGGTATGCTTCGCTTCCGCAAAGCCTGAATGTGTGGCCGGGTCAGTATGAAGATATAGTAAACAACAACCTGCCTTATGATGCATTGATACAGGGCGCTTCACTTAAAACATTTTATACGGATAACAATTTAATTTTACATAAACGAAAGTCAAAAATATCATCGCAATATAAATTGGGGTTTAATTTTCAATCTCAGCGCTTATTAACTGATTTAATGATAGACAAATCAGGCATAAAGCAATCAGTAGCTGATACTTTTCAAAATGAATTAAACTGGCAACGGTACAGGCTTTATAGCGAGAATAACTGGACTTATGAAAATAGCAAGTGGCGGATTTCATTTTCATTACCACTTAATTATACAATGGTTTATTATAAGGACACATTATTAAACATAAAATCAGGGAAAGAAGCATTTTTTATAAACCCGGAGGTGACAGTAATGCTTCAACTTGATCCAAAATGGAATATCAGCACTTTTACTTCTTACGTCCGGAACTTTGGTGACATTTCAGGCATATTCAGCGGGTATATGTTAAAAACTTACCGAAGCCTGTCGAATAATAATGCACCGCTTGCCGAAACTTTTTCAGGTAATATTTCTGCATCGCTAACTTACAGAAATCCGCTGAAGATTGTTTTTTTTAATGCAGGCATTATGCTTTTAAGAATTAAGTCAAACCTCTTGTATAGCCAGCAGTTTAACGGGAACCTGGAAACACTAACTGCACTTGTTCAGAACAATTATACAAACAGAGCTACTATTTCCGGACGTTTCAGCAAGTATGTTATTGACTGGAAAACTTCAATTGGTTTTAACTATAGTTATTCGTTTGGCAACCAGCAGCAGTGGCAGCAAAACAAACTGGTAAAATTCTCCAATAAGAATTATACTGCTGGGGCAACTATTGGGTTAAAAATTTCCTCAAAAATTACGGGAAATTATAACGGAACATATTTTATTTATTTATTCAAATCTCAACTAATGCAAACAGCGACTACTATTCAATCAGCCAATCAAGATC
This sequence comes from uncultured Chitinophaga sp., assembly GCA_964473035.1. GTDB lineage: Bacteria > Bacteroidota > Bacteroidia > Chitinophagales > Chitinophagaceae > JJ008. Next base: position 107,551 of record CAYYMK010000008.1, on the reverse strand, counting down.
TTTCACTGAACTATTTTCCGACAGACAGACTTATTTTTAGAATATCAGCGGAGCATTATTATGTTAATAACAGATTTTCTCCTTCATGTAATTTTTATTTTGCAGACATGAGTATAAGATATAGGCCTAAAAAATCAACACTTGATTATGAGCTTACCTGTCAGAACTTGTTCAATATAAAAACTTTTGCAACAACTTTCTTGTCGAATAATGTTGAAACTATATCCGAATACCAGATCAGGCCAAGACAGCTTCTTATCAAAATGAGTTTTTCGTTTTAAACTTCTTCTAATTTAAAAAACTTTTTCGGTCTAATGCCTTTATCTGTTTCCTGCAGGGTGCAGCATTCATAAACAGGATCATGTTCAAAAAAAAGAATGTACCTGTTTTCAACCGCTTCTTTCAGAAAAGATTTTTTTTCATTGAGCGTAGTCAAGGGGAACATATCATAGGCCATTACATAAGGAAGTGGAATGTGCCCGGCCGATGGAAGCAGGTCGGCCATGAACACAACAGTGTTTCCTTTGTACTGTACCTGTGGCAGCATCATGGCTCTTGTATGGCCATGTACAAATCGTACAGAAATATTTTCAGTAAAAACTGCTTCACCCCGTCTGTCATCTGCTGCACCGGCAATTGTAATAAAACTGAGCCGTCCGCTTTCTTCCATTGGCAGAATGTTTTCTTTGAGAAATGAAGCTTTTTCCCGCTCATTGGGATTTAAAGCCCAATCCCAGTGTTCCTGATTGCTCCAGTATCTCGCATTTTTAAATGCAGGGATCAGTTGACCTTCTTCCCGTATGATGCTGCCTCCACAATGATCAAAATGCAGGTGGGTCAGAATCACATCCGTAATGTCGCTGCGTGAAAATCCATGCCGGGCAAGTGAGCTATCCAGTGTATCATCACCATGCAGGTAGTAATGGCTGAAAAATTTTGCATCCTGTTTGTCTCCGATGCCGTTGTCAACCAGTAACAGGCGGTTGCCATCTTCAATGAGCAGGCAGCGCAATGCCCAGTTGCACATATTATGTTCATCCGCAGGATTGATTTTGTGCCAGATACTTTTCGGAACAACACCAAACATGGCGCCTCCGTCAAGTTTAAAGAACCCGGTATTGACAGAATATAGTTTCATCAGTGATATTTAATAAGCGGTACTTGTAACGATACGAATCAGGTATGTTCAAAACAAAATATTCAGATTCAATTTATTTGCATTACAATGAAATTCACAGACCGGTTTTATTGTCATACAGGTATCCGGGTATGTATTTTTCTTTTCGCTGCCATTGTGTACAACAGGAAGATCAGCCCAATGATGAAAAACAGCATCAGTGCAAGAACGGAAGTTCTTTGCGAATGAGTCAGCTCGGTAATGAATCCAAAACTGAACATCCCAATGACGATAGCTACTTTTTCTGTGACATCAAAAAAACTGAAAAATGAGGCCGTGTCCTTTGTTTCCGGCATCAGTTTGGCATAAGTGCTCCTGCTCAGCGACTGGATACCTCCCATGACAAAACCAACCAGGACGGCCAGGATATAAAAAGGCATGATGCCCCCCCTGGGTAAAAAATATGCCGCCATGCAGATGCCGATCCAAAAAAGAATGCAGGTCATCAGCGCAACGAAATTTCCTGTTCGGGAAGAAAGCCAGGATATGGTAAAGGCTCCTGGTATGGCAATAAGTTGTATGATCAGTATAGAAATGATGAGATTAGTGGTGGGAATACCAAGTTCTCCTTTTCCATACAATGTAGCGGACAGCATCACGGTTTGCACACCCATATTGTAAAAGAAAAAAGAAAGCAGGAACCGCTTCAGTAAAGGCATGTTCCTGAGTTGCCGCCATACTTTTCTCAGTTCCCTGAACCCGTTGGTCAGAATATTTGTCTGGTTCGTTTCCCCGGCAGGAGCGGACCGGGGTAATCTCCGCAGAGAATATTGACCAAAACCCCACCACCATACACCGACCAGTAAAAAACAAATCCTGAACTGCTGTGTGCTGACTTCTCCCGGTTGATCTGAGCCGCCTGCAATACCCGGAAAGAACACAAGAGCAAAGCAAATAATCTGTAAGAAAAAACTGCCCACATAGCCGTAGGCAAAACCTCTTGCACTGATGCGGTCCCGGTCGGCAGGCGCTGC
>CAYYMK010000008.1:101646-105300 GCA_964473035.1 uncultured Chitinophaga sp. | reverse complement strand
TCTCTACGCCATCATGAAACAATTCAATATTGCCCGAAGTGACAGGTTCTCCAAAGCCGGGCTCTTTGCTGACAGGCTTAAATGCCAATGTGCGAAACGGCTTAAACTTATTATCGGTCATGAGCAGGTTTACCGGTTTTTGATCAAACACATTTTCTGATAACATAGTTGCAATCGCATAAAAAGCCTCATCATTCACCTGCCCGAGTTTGTCCTGATCTACCACCATTTTCAACATGATGGTATCTCCGGGTCTGGTCAACTGAAAGCTCTTGCGGCCGGATGATTCTTTGTTGGTGGCCTGCAGGGCTTCGTTGAAAAGATCGGCCGACTTCTGTGCTTCTGTTTCCGTAATACCATCTTTGTAATACATTTCAATGCTTCCGCTCTTTACTTTTTTACCGTGGTTGGTGCAGGAAGCAAGGGCAAGCGCCGCAATCAGTGCAACAAGAAACTTTTTCATCTGTATTTTTTTAGGTGACAAATTTTTTTTACCCGGGAAAAACTTCATTATTGAATCACTCCGGTCAGAATGAGCAATAATAAAAGAAGCCCGGCGAATATACGGTAATACCCAAATACCCGGAACCCGTTCTTTTGCAGGAACCCGATGAACAAGCGTATGGCCAGCATCGCTACAACGAATGCGACTACGTTGCCGGTTAAAAAAACAGCCAGGTCAGACCGGCTGATGCCGTGCCAGCCTTTGAACAATTTATATCCTGTGGCGGCAGCCATGGTTGGTACGGCAAGGAAAAAAGAAAATTCTGCCGCCAGTTTGCGGCTCAGTTGTTGCTGCATGCCGCCAATGATGGTAGCAGCACTCCGGCTGATGCCGGGAATCATTGCTACACATTGCCAGAAGCCGATGGCCAGGGCTCTGGCATAGTTCACCTGTTGCTCCTGCTGAATGGATTCTTTTTGAAACAACTTGTCAATAAATAAAAAAAGTACTCCGCCTGCCACAAGCGTAATGGAAACTGTAAGGGCACTCTCCAGTAATTTGTCAATTTCTTCTGAAAACAAAAACCCCAGCAGGATCGCCGGGATAGTAGCTACGATCAGTTTCAGGTAAAAACTCCAACGGCCTGTTTTTAGCGGAGCTATAAATCTATTCCGGTACAATACCAGAACAGCCAGGATAGCGCCCAGTTGTATGCCAACGGTAAACATTTTTGTGAAATCATCCTGTTCAACCCCCAGTAGTTTAGAGGCAATGATCATGTGTCCGGTGGAGGAAACGGGCAGAAACTCAGTAATGCCTTCTACGATGGCAATCAGGATGGCATCAGTAATGCTCATAATATTCCGGTGTGGGGGTCACACAAAGAAAGCGGCAGAAATATTCCGGCCGCTTTGCATACCTGAGGGCAGTTTTATTACTTCTCAACCCTGTGTGGGTTTTTGAATATGGCAAAAATTTCAATGATCAGCCCGGCCAGGATCAGCAGCGGGGCTATGGTGATCCGGGTGCTGCTGTACACGGCAGCCCTGTCAAACACTGCGGGATTGCTGTTACTTTGACCGCCGGCCATTAAAAACATTCCGGCTGCTATTGCCAGCAGCCCGATCAGCATCCAGCGGAAATTTTCTTTTTGAAACATGGTTGGCCCGGTCGGTTCTTTCATTTCAAATGATTTTGGCAGGCAAGATAATAAAAAGTTTATCATTCAGCATACGGAACGGGTACCGAAGTACAGAGCCTGAAAGCAATGGAATCAGTACAGGTCGTCCAGCCGCATTTTAAGGTATTTGACAACGCTGCGCTGGGTGCTGAAAAGTGTAATGCCGATTCCCAGCAAAATAAGCAGGAAAAACAACAGGAACAACAGGCCGCTGTCATGGATGGTACGCAGCCAGTCCACATAGTTTTCGGCTATCATTACGATGACATACAGTGCAACTGAGGCAATTGCCCCGCTGATGGCCCCGTTGATGATGGCCCGAATATTCAATGGACGTGAAATGAATCCCCGTGTGGCACCTACCATCTGCATGGTTTTGATCAGGAAGCGGTTGCTGAACATAGCCAGTCGTATGGTATTGTCAATCAGGAAAATGACAACAAGGGAAATGACGATGACCACGACTAATAACACAATACTGACGATGCGGATGTTTTTATTCAGCTTACCCACCAGGGCTTCGGGGTATTTTACATCGGTCACATAAGTCTGGTTTTCCAGGTCTGTCTTGATGGAGGTCAGGCTGTCCACCTGAACATAAGTTTTTTTCACCCGGAAATAAATGGCATCCGGCAATGGGTTTTCATTCAGCACCTTGCTCCAGTCTTCCCCCTCTTCCTGCATATAAATTTTTTGAGCTTCATCCTTTGAAACGTAGCGTATAGATTTTACATAGGATTTGGCTGCGATGTATTTCATCAGGGCTGAGCTGTCTTTTGGATTCATTCGGGGCAGCAGGTAGGCCCGCACTTCTACATTTTCTTTGAAATAATCGCCCAGCTTGTTGGCATTGATCACCAGCCACCCGATAATGCCCAGCAGGAATAAAACCAAAGTGACACCGATAATGGACATGAAGTAAGAGGGCTTCCCTTTTTTTATGGATGATTTTGCAGGCTGCGTCATTCAGTTTGTGTTTTTCGGAGATCAATCCTGCCGTTCATAAAACAACAGGTAATTTTCAGGCAGACAAAAATAACAGTTTCGCAGAACAATCAGTACTTTTACAGCATCGCTGCTTTACTGCAGACAGGTATTAACGATTGCCCCCTGTACTTATTGTTGTTACGTTTTTTTGTATTGTTAAAAGATGCAGCATAGCTGGCAATCTTCATGTTTTTTTTAACCAATATGGAAGGAAATGGAATATCGTTTCAGGGATATTGAAAAGAAATGGCAGCAACGCTGGAAAGAAACCAATATGTACAAGGTTTCGAATGAAAGCAACAAACCCAAGTGTTATGTGCTGGATATGTTTCCCTATCCCAGCGGCGCCGGATTGCATGTAGGTCATCCGCTGGGTTATATTGCTTCAGATATTTACAGCCGCTACAAAAAACTGAAAGGATTCAATGTACTGCACCCGATGGGCTATGATGCGTTTGGATTGCCCGCCGAACAATACGCCATCGAACATGGTATTCACCCGGCAGTTTCCACGGAAGCCAATATCAAAAATTTCCGCAGCCAGTTAGATAAAATTGGTTTTTGCTATGATTGGGACCGGGAAGTCAATACATCAAAGCCTGAATATTATAAGTGGACACAGTGGCTTTTCCTGAAATTGTATCACAGCTACTTCTGCAACAGTTGCAAGCAGGCCAAGCCTATTTCAGAACTGGTTGCCAAATATGAAACGAAAGGCAGCAGTAAATTCACGGCCGAAGAATGGAGGAATTTTTCCGTTGCGGAAAAAGAAGAGCGGCTGATGAAGCGCCGCCTTGCTTATAGTGCCTATGGTGAAGTAAACTGGTGCGAAGCACTAGGAACCGTTTTGGCCAACGACGAGGTGGTGAATGGGGTGAGTGAAAGGGGAGGACACCCGGTTGAAAAAAGAAAAATGCGCCAGTGGTACCTGCGTATTACAGCTTATGCGGATCGCCTACTGGAAGGATTAAATACGGTTGACTTCAGCGATGCGATGAAGGAAATGCAGACCAACTGGATCGGCAAATCCAGCGGCGCAGAA
>CAYYMK010000008.1:49711-101546 GCA_964473035.1 uncultured Chitinophaga sp. | reverse complement strand
GCTGCGGGTTTACACCACCAGGCCGGATACCATATTTGGCGTTGACTTTATGGTGCTGGCGCCGGAGCTGGACCTGGTCAACGAAATAAAATCAGCTGAACAAACTGTGGCTGTGGATGAATACCTGGCGTATGTAAAAAGCCGCAGTGAAAGAGAAAGGATGGCTGAGAAAAAAATAACCGGTGTGTTTACAGGAGCTTTTGCCATCAACCCATTTGACGGAAGAGAAATACCCATTTGGACATCGGAATATGTACTGGCAGGTTATGGTACCGGGGCCATTATGGCCGTGCCCTGCGGGGATGAACGGGATCATAAGTTTGCACAGCATTTTAATATTCCCATTACCAATATTATCGGTAGTCATTATAATGGGGAAGAGGCCAATGCCACCAAAGAAGCCATATTGGAAAACAGCGGCTTTTTAAACGGTATGCTGATGAAGGATGCCATTGAAGTGGTGGTAAAAGCGATGGAAGAAAATGGTATCGGGGTAAGAAAAGTAAATTATAAAATGCGGGATGCCGGTTTCAGCCGCCAGCGTTACTGGGGCGAACCTTTCCCGATCATTTGGAAAGACGGCGTGCCGGTGGCAGCAGATGAAAAAGACCTGCCATTGCTCTTGCCGCATATGGATGAAGTAAAGCCCGGCAAAGCTGGTGAAGGGCCTTTATCTAATCTGGCAGAATGGGTAAATACTCCTGAAGGGCAAAGAGAAACAAGCACCATGCCCGGGTATGCCGGCAGCAGCTGGTATTTTCTCCGCTATATGGACCCGGCAAATGAAAAAGAATTTTGCAGCCGCCAGGCCAGTGATTACTGGGGGCAGGTTGATCTCTACATCGGGGGAACTGAACATGCCGTAGGCCATTTATTGTACAGCCGCATGTGGACCAAAGTACTTTACGACCTGGGATTGATCGGACATGATGAGCCGTATAAGAAATTGCTGAACCAGGGGATGATACAGGGGAGTAGCAGGTTTGTATATAGAGTCGAAATGAAAAGTCAATCGGGGATGTCACATCATACAACACCCATTTTCGTTTCAAATAAGTATTATCAATTATACTTGAAACATGGATTTCTTTCCAATGAAACATTAAATGATTGGGCGAATGAAAGATTTGATTTGGAATGGAAGGAATTATCAAATGATCCAAGTACTGCCATTCTCTTTATTAATCCTATTCATGTTGATGTAAATATTGTTGATGGCCTTGAATTAGATATTGAAGCTTTCAAAAAATTACGATCTGGTGAATATGCTAATGCAATATTTGGGTTAGAAGATGGAAAATATATATGCGGAACAGAAGTTGAAAAAATGAGCAAACGGTATTTCAATACTGTCAATCCAACTGACCTTTGTGAAAAATACGGCGCCGACACCTTCCGTATGTACGAGATGTTCCTTGGTCCTGTAGAAATGAGCAAACCATGGGACACCAAGGGCATTGAAGGGGTACATCGTTTCCTGAAAAAATTCTGGCGGTTGTTTGTGGATGAAGTGAAAGGGCTGCTTGTTACGGATGAAGAACCCACCGCCGCAGAACTGAAAGTGCTGCACAATGCCATCCGTAAAATAGAACAGGATACCGAACGCTTTAGCTTCAATACCGGTGTCAGCGGTTTTATGATTGCCAGCAACGAACTCACCGATCTTAAATGCCATAAGCGAAAAATTCTTGAACCGCTGTTGATCCTGCTGGCCCCTTATGCACCGCATATTACAGAAGAGCTCTGGAATTTGCTGGGCCATGCCGGCAGTGTGCTTGATGCCTCTTACCCGGTGTTCGAAGAAAAATATGTAAAAGAAACTTCCAAAGCCTACCCTGTTGCCATTAATGGTAAGACAAGGTCTGAACTCACACTGGCACTCGATGCCACCCAGCAGCAGGTGGAAGCACTGGTATTGCAGGATGCCACCGTGCAAAAATGGCTGGAGGGTAAACAACCCAAGAAGATCATTTATGTAAAAAACAAAATGATCAACGTGGTTATCTGATGTCATAGCATGGCAACAATCACTATGTGCCTGCTGCTCCTTCACTTGGAGTATTGGGGTGGTATAACTGGCAAGTCAAATAAACTTTAGTGGCAGAGGTTGCTTTTCCTTTGTCTCCCGGGCAAAGGCAGTCTTCTTTTTTGACCGGCGGCAACATCTGAATCAGTTTCGGTCGTACTTTCAGCATCCAAAACTTTTTTTCATGAAACGGAATATATTTTTATCAGCCTTCATCCTGCTATTTCAGTTTGCCGCACAAAGTCAGACAAAGTATTTCCTTTCTCATCCCACACTGACACCGGATGGCAATACTGTGATATTTGCCTTTGAAGGCGATTTGTGGAAGGCTGATGTAAGTAACGGGCAAGCCACCCGACTCACCGCCATGCAGGGCTATGAAACCTCGCCAAGAATATCTCCTGACGGAGAATGGATCGCTTTTTCCGGCAGGCAGTATGGCAATGCAGATGTTTTTGTGATGCCTGTTGCCGGAGGCGACATCAGGCAAGTAACGTATCACAGTGGCAATGATGAAGTGACGAGCTGGAGCTGGGATTCAAAATACATTTATTTCAACAGCAACCGGATGGGACAGATAGCCGGTTTCAAAGTAGTTGCAACCGGAGGCACACCGAAAAGGGTTTTTGGCAATTATTTCTTTCAGTACGATCATAACCTGGTGGAGCATCCCATCAGCGGCGAAATATATTTCAATGATACCTGGGAGAGCAGCAACCAGTTGCAGCGTAAAAGATATAAAGGGCCGTTTAATCCTGATATCCAGTCGTACAACACGAAAACAAAGCAACACAAGAAATACACTAACTGGGAGGGAAAGGATTTTGGGGCAACGATTGATAAGAGTGGTAATGTGTTTTATGTGTCAGACGAAGGCAACGGGGAGTACAATTTGTTTGTACTGGTAAGCGGCGATAAAAGAAGGTGTACCCGTTTTACTTCTTCCATTAAAACACCGCAGGTAAATGCAAATGGAGGTAGCGTGGTGTTTGAAAAAGACTACCAGCTATGGATGTATGATGTGAAGACAGGCGATGAAAGAAAATTGAATATCTCTATTGTTCGAAACCATGTACTGCCAAAGGAAAAAGATTATGATGTGAAGGGGAAAATTGCGGCCTATGATGTGTCGCCTGATGGCAAGAAGCTGGTTTTTATTTCAAGAGGGGAGCTTTTTGTAAGCGATATAGAAGGAAAATTTGTGCAGCAAATCAACCGGGGCAGTGCGGAGAGAGTGAGAGAAGTAAAATGGATGAGTGATAATAAAACAATCCTCTTCAGCCAGACATTGGATGGCTATGTCAATCTATATACGATAAGGGCTGACAGTATTTCGGCGCCAAAACAATTGACCACTGATAATAGAAATAACCGGAATATTGCTTTCAATAAAAAACGGACACAGGCTGTTTACCTGAGTGGCAGGGATGAAGTAAGATTGCTTGACCTGAAGACCCTGCAAAGCAAAACCATTGTAAAGGATGAGTTGTGGGCTTTTCAAAACAGTGATCCCGGCTTCTCACCGAATGATGAATATGTATTGTTCACAGCTAAAAGAAACTTTGAAGAAGATATTTTTATCCATCATATTAAGCAGAACAAAACAACCAATCTGACCAATACTGGTGTAACTGAAAGCGGCCCTATCTGGTCGCCTGATGGGAAATATATTTACTTCACTTCACAGCGGCTGAGGCCTTCCTATCCTTTTGGCATGGCCAATGCAAAAGTGTACCGGATGGCTTTGGAAAAACTGGATGAGCCATACCGGATAGATAAATACAATGAGCTGTTCAAAGACGAGAAAAAGGATACAGCTAAGAAAGTAAATAATAATACGGACTCCCTGAAAGCAATTACCATTGATATGGACCTGCTGATGGAAAGACTGGAGCAAATCAGTCCTTCATTGGGTGCCCAGTTTTTACAGGCAGTATATCAGAAAGGAGAGAAGACCACTGTATTGTACACCAGCAATCATGGTGAGGGCCGGAATGCACTCTGGAAAACCGTCATTGAGCCATTTGAACAAAACAAAACAGAAAAGATAGCAGGTACAGATAACAGTTTTGGTTTTGATATTGTGGAGGTTAGTGATAAACTATATGTATTATTCAACAGTACACTGAACAAGCTGAACATTGATGGGAATAAGACTGACCCGGTGGCGATTAGTTATACTTTCAGAAGAAACCTTGCGGAAGAATTTAACCAGATGTTTTATGAAGCCTGGGCAGGTATGGAAGAAGGCTATTATGACGAAAAATTTCATGGCAATGACTGGAAAAAGACAAAGGACTACTACAAGCAATTCTTGCCACACCTGAATAACCGGGCCGACCTGCGTATCATGCTGAATGATATGCTGGGCGAACTGAATTCATCGCATCAGGGTTTTGGCACTTTTGGTGATGACGAAAATGTGCCTTTGCAAAATCAAACCATGGAAACCGGGATCATTTTTGAAAACGATGCTCCCTTTACAGTTAAGAATGTGGTACGCCGGTCTGTGGCAGACAGAAAATATGTTGACATAAAGCCCGGCGATGTACTGTTGAAAGTAAATGATGAGCAGGTAGATAAAAATAAAGACAGGAATTATTACTTCACCATGCCGTCAAGGGACAGGGAGCTTCGTCTGACTTTTGACCGTAATGGACAGATGATAAATGTAAAGGTTCATCCGCAGGCTACCTTATTCAATAATTTGTATGATGAATGGATTGATGCCAACCAAAAAAGGGTAGATGAAAAAGGCAAAGGCCGGATTGCCTATGGCTATATGAAAAATATGGGGCAAGGGGAACTGGAACAGTTCATCATTGATATGACAAGGGAACTGAACCATAAAGATGCGCTGATCTTCGATTTGAGATATAATACAGGAGGCAATGTACATGACGAGGTGCTGAAGTTCCTCTCACAAAAAACTTATGTACGCTGGAAGTACAGGGAAGGAGCCTTGTCCACCCAGTCCAACTTTGGCCCATCTGACAAACCAATTGTACTGCTGATTAACGAGCAGTCTTTGAGTGATGCGGAAATGACCTCGCAGGGGTTTCAGGCGCTGAAACTGGGTAAGATCATCGGTAATGAAACTTACCGGTGGATCATATTCACAAGTGGGATTGGGCTCGTGGACGGCTCGTCGGTTCGGATGCCAGCCTGGGGTTGTTATTCGCTGGAAGGAAAAGACCTGGAAATGGCGGGGGTTCAGCCTGAATTTCTCATAATCAACAGTTTTGAAGATAAATTGAACGGCCGTGACCCGCAACTGGATAAAGCCATTGAGGTACTATTGAAGCAATTGAAATAGCAGATCCACAGGACTTGACGAATTACTGCGTTTTTTTGCGGCCAGAAAGGATCCCGATCGTTCATTTTTCACTTTCAGGATACAAAAAATTTGATTTGGATTGGGTCTCATCCAATGGTTGTACCATTAATGCTGGTACGATTCAACATAATTGCTGTTTTCATATTAAATTCATCCTAACGGGGTTAGGTTTCAAGATTTTCGGGCCAAAACTTGCCGCAGAAAAAAAAAGTCCTAACTTTCAGCACAAATTCTCCGGCATACCGGGGGCAGTTCAGTATTAGTAAATAACCAAACATCACTTATGAGAAAGTTTTACGCATGTATTCTTGCGCTGGTTGCTGTTATTGTCAGTGTGAATTACGCTAATGCACAATGTACGCCCACACCCACGCAAACGTTTACAAATAGTACACCTGTTGCGATCCCTTCATCAGGACTTGTCACATCTACAATTGTAGTTTCAGGTGCACCAACATATTTGTACGACCTGAATGTCACAACATTTATCACCCATACCTGGTCGTCAGATCTGGACATTACGATTACCTCACCTTCAGGTACGATCATCACACTCACAACAGACAATGGAAGCTCATATGATAATGTGTTCAATGGAACTGTGTGGGATGATGATGCCAATCCGGGCGGTTTGGTACCCTATACCAGTAATAACGGATTAGTGACAGATCATTCATATGTAAACCTGACTCTTGCATCACCTCTTGTACCTGAAGAAAATCTGGGTGCATTTATCGGGGAAAACCCAAATGGTACCTGGACGATCAGTATCAATGATGATACAGGCGGTGATTCCGGAAACCTTGCATCCTGGTCATTGGCCATCCAGGGTCTTTCATCTGTTCCAACAATTACAAATTTTCCTTTTACAAACAGTACTCCTGTTGCAATTCCTACCGGGCCGGGCGTTGTCACTTCTACAATTGTGGTGTCTGGCGCAGGCACACAGTTAATTGATTTAAATGTGCTGACAGATATCACACATACCTACTCTTCAGATCTTGATATTACGATTACCTCGCCTGCAGGAACAGTGGTAACTCTTACAACTGATAACGGTTCAAGTTATGACAATGTGTATGCAGGTACTTTTTGGGATGATGATGCAAACCCCACAGGAATCGTTCCATATACTACAAATAATGGGCTGGTAACGGATCACTCATACACAAATCTTGTATTAGCCAGCCCACTTGCTCCAGAAGAGGCTCTTGCAGCCTTTGTGGGCGAAAACCCCAATGGAACCTGGACCATTACCATAAGTGATGACCGGTCAGGTGACGGGGGGACACTCAACTCATGGGGACTGGAAGTACGCACTTCAGTTTGTTCGGGAATTCCCAATGATGACTGCAGTTCTGCAACAACCATAAACTGTGGACAGACCCTTAGCGGCACCAATGTTGGCGCTCTTGCTGATGCTGCTCCATTCTGTAATTCAGGTACAATATATCCCGGAGTGTGGTATAAATTTACTGGCGTGGGAGGTACAGAAGTAATAAGCACATGCAGCGGAGCTTCCTTCGATACAAAAATTTCAGTGTACAGCGGTACCTGCGGCGCATTGGTTTGTGTGGCCGGCAATGATGACTTCTGTGGTCTGCAGTCACAGGTTTCCTTTACTTCTACTATCGGCGCTACTTACTATGTGTTTGTGCACGGTTTTGCCGGGGCTACCGGCACTTTCAACCTGTCAAGGGCTTGTCCGCCGCCATGTTCCGGAGTTCCATCTCCAGGGGCCATTACGCCCTCCAGCAGTTCTGTATGTGTGGGAACACCTGTAATCCTTACGCTGAGTGGTTATTCCAATGCTACGGGTCTTACTTTCCAGTGGAAAGAATCAACAACACCCGGAGGACCTTATACCAATATATCTGGCGCAACCAACAATACTTACACTACTAATGCAACCGGAACCCGCTATTTTGTTTGTACCGTTACATGTACCAATCCTGGAGGCGGGTCCGCAACTACAACTGAAGTTGTTGTTTATGTAAGCAACCTGGTTCACAGCAACCTGCTGGCAACACCTGCTGTTGTTTGTTCACCGGGGGCAACTACCATTTCTGCAACTGTTTCAGGTTCGGCGGTTGCAGGTAACTACACGCATACACTGACTGGCCCGGGAACAATCGGTGCACCATCGGTATCAGGCCCCAATAACTCTAATGTGAGTTTTGCGGTAAATGGATTACCGGCCGGGGTTCATTCATTCACTTTGACTTCTACCAATCCTTTAGGATGTTCTGTGGTTTCAAACGTATCGGTAACTGTCAATCAAACACCCATAATTACACTAATCACAAATCCAGCTGCTTCTTCAGGTGCCTGTACCGAGAATTTTGACGGGCAGGCAGCCCCGGCATTACCTTCCGGATGGTCGGCAACATTCGGAGCGAACTGCGGCCCTTCAATACGCTGGGCAGCATCGACCGCTTCTTTCAACAGTGCGCCAAATGCAGCATTTACCAATGATCCAAACTGTATATCTGATGAATACCTGAATTCGAAGACTTTCGCTATTTCCTCTGCTGCTTCCCAACTGTCATTCAGACGAAGCCATATAATGGAAACTGGTTCTGATGGAATGGTACTTGAAATTTCCATTGGCGGAGGCCCTTGGACAGATATCATTACTGCTGGAGGTTCTTTTGTATCGGGTGGATACACTCATACGATTAGCTCCTCATTTGGAAGTCCGATCTCAGGAAGGCAGGCATGGTCTGGCAATTCAAGCGGATGGCAGACAACCGTTGTCAATCTGCCTGCGGCAGCAAATGGACAAAATGTGGTATTGAGGTGGAGAAGAGCAACTGATAATAGTGTTGGATCCACTGGTGTATATATTGATGATATCAGCCTGACGGATGCGGGTTGCGGAAGTGTGGTCATTTGTAACGGATCTATTGTGAGAATTGATGCAACCGCCCTTCCGGCACAACCGCAAACATTTACAAGCAGCGTGAATACACATATTCCCGCTGGTGGTAATACTTCGGGCAATGCTTCTCCATATCCCAATACGATTTCGGTGTCCGGGTTGATTCCATCGGGTGTAACTGTGAAATCTGTTACACTGACAAACTTCTCGCATACCTTCCCGGATGATGCGGATATCGTTCTTGTATCCCCATCAGGACAGTCCGTCATTCTGATGTCTGATGCCGGAGGCTCAGCCGCTGCTTCTGCAGTAACCTATACTTTTGATGATGCGGCAGCTGCAAACATGCAGGACAATGCGGCAAACCCATCCGGTTCTTACAAACCGACCAATTACGGCGCTGGCGATACCTGGCCTGCACCAGGTCCGGGAGCCAGCCCAAGTTCAACAACTTTGGGCAGCATCGTCGGCAATCCGAACGGTAACTGGAGCCTTTATGTTGTTGATGACCGGTCTGGAGATATAGGATTTATTGCCACCTGGAGTCTTGCACTCAATGTACCTCAGCCAGTGGTATTCAGCCCTACCACAAACCTGTTTACTGATGTGGCAGCAACCATACCATATACCGGCGTACCGGCTTATACTGTATGGGCACGTCCGGCTGTGAATTCAACATACACTGCATCGAGCACCATCCAGGGTTGTTCCAATACTGCCAGTGTAAATATTGTGGTTAATTATCCACCTGCCGTTACATCGCATCCTGTAGCAATGCCTGCACCTGTTTGTCCCGGGTTCAACGTGAATTACTCTGTAACTGCTACCGGTACCAGCCTTACCTATCAATGGCAGGTAAGTACCAATAATGGAAGCACCTGGGCGAATATTTCAGATGGCCTGCAGTATTCCGGTACCACGACTGCAACACTTACTGTACTTAATGTGGCTACTTCACAAAACGGTCACCAGTTCCGTTGTGTGGTAAGCGGCGTATGTCCGCCTTCAGCTACATCCAATTCTGTAACACTTGTTGTGGCAACTGCACCTGTCATTAACTCGCAGCCCGCAAGCAAAACTGTATGTGCGCCGGATGGCACCACATTCTCAGTTACTACATCAGGGGTACCAACACCTAATATTTATCAGTGGCAGGTAAGTACTACCGGAGCTGCTGGTCCATGGGTGAACCTGACAACCGGAGGTTCTTATACACCAACACTTACAGTAGGCCCTACTACTACTTCAATGAACGGGTACCTGTACAGGGTAGTTGTAACTAACAGTTGTGGCCAAAGCACCACTTCTTCCAATGCAACACTGACTGTAAATGCACCAACACCGGTTACAGTAACAGCACTTCCTTCTTCAATCTGCCTCAGCGATACGCTGGTGAAACTGAATGCCACACCGGTAGGCGGCAGCTGGAGCGGACTGGGTGTTTCCGGGTTTAATTTCATACCAACCTCCACTGCTGTGGGTAGCTTTACGCTCACCTATACTTATGTAAACAGCGTAGGATGCACTTCAACCGGAACGGTTGTTGCCAATGTGAAGGATTGTCCGGAACGAATCAGGCTGCTGGATGAAAACGGGGTACGCATCTTCCCTAACCCGAACAACGGGCATTTCAATATCCGTGTGAACAGTGTACTGTACAACAGGCTTGGCATGAGGGTGTACACACCCGCAGGCCAGCTGGTCAGAACAGAAACTTTCAACGGATTAGTATTTGGCAGGGTGATTCCCGTAGATCTCAGCTCCCTGCCCAGCGGCACTTATATGGTGAAGATTTTCTATGATGATGGAGTCAGAACATCCGAGAATACCTTTCCGGTTGTAATCAACAGGGATTAAAAAACGATTGAATATAAAAAGGCACCCGTTGAAAAACGGGTGCCTTTTTTCATGAATAACTGGTTCAGTGAGCAGGAAGAATATTTATACGCAGGTAAAGAGTTGGGCATAAAAATTTGCAGGAAAAATTAAGACTATGACTGCAAAAGACTGGCATCATCTCCTGGGCAGCCAACAAGCGCAGTTTCATCCTGTGGTTCCTTTTCGTCCGGATACAGACAAACTGCTGCCGCTGGATTTGTCCGGCACCAATACTGATATCCGGCACTTCGAGCCCGGATCGGCTGTATTTCATACATACATCCGGAACCTGCTGCAACAAAGCGGGGCCCGTTATGCCATTGGTGGCTATGCAGAACATCGGGTTATTTACAGTTTTAGCAGGGTCTTTGATCCGGGTCAGCCCGGTGAAGAGCCCCGCAGATTACATCTGGGAACTGATATCTGGGGAAAATCACATACACCTGTTATGGCTCCCACAACTGCCATCGTCCATAGTTTTGCCAATAACGACCAGCCAGGTGATTATGGCGCCACCATCATTTTGTCTCATCAATGGTCAGGACATCATTATCATACATTGTATGGTCACCTGAGCCTCAGCTCAATCCGAAATATGAGGGAAGGAAAAAGAATTGAGAGTGGTGAGGTTTTTGCTGAATTGGGAATTCCTGCAGAAAATGGACAATGGCCTCCGCATCTTCACTTCCAGATCATCCTGGATTTAAACGACTGGAAAGGAGATTATCCCGGAGTGTGTGCGCTTTCGCAAAAAGAACAGTGGTTGTCAAACTCCCCTGACCCGGACACAATTTTGCAACTGAATCAATTTATCAGCTCTTAAAGCTTTAACAGCTTAAAGGCATGTGTCCACTGGTTTTTTGTAAAACCAGGAATACACCAGAGCATCGCCAGCGGTTCTATTGCCCTTGCTGCTTCCATACTACCCATGTCTTCCGTTTCCCAGCCAAATGAAGTCAGAATTCCGGCAACCGATTTTTTTGCCTCTTCATCATTACCGCAGATAAACATCGTAGGCGGGCCGCCGGCAAATGGAGGTTTATACATAAAGGCGTTGCCAACGCAACTGAAAGCTTTTACCACTTTTGCCTCCGGCAATAAATTCTGAATACGCTCCATCAATGATTCATTTTGCAGGGTAAAATACTGCAACACACCATGATCAGGAGGTGCTGCAGCAATCGGGTTGCAGGCATCAATCAGGAGTTTTTCTGAAAAATTTTCCTTGCCTGCCATTTGAATAACTTCTTCGGCTGCCAGCCCGCTCACTGCCAGCACCAGCAAGTCAGCAAATTCTGCTGTTTCTTTATATGTACCGGCATGGCCACCCGGGTTATCTTTTTGCCAGTTCACAACTTCTTCTTTTAAAACATTGCGGGTGCCCAGCATCACCTGATATCCTTCTTTCAAAAAGGCAGAGGCCAGTACACGGCCTACCACACCTGAACCTAAAATACCTGCTTTCATTGCTTTTCTTTTTTAAAATGATTAATGGTTAGCTTTACAGCGTTTTACTTCATGATAATAAGACTTTGTTCATGGCCAACACAAACCTGAGCAGCAGCAAAGACAATCTGGGTGCAGCTGACCTTGTATTTGAAAACTCTATCCGTCCGGCAGCAATTGCTGAGTTTGCCGGCCAGGAACAAATTATTGAAAATTTACGGGTTTTTATTAAAGCAGCCAAATTGCGGGGTGAGGCGCTGGACCATGTTCTTTTTCACGGACCACCGGGTCTGGGAAAAACCACTTTGTCACGAATTGTTGCCAATGAACTTGGCGTTCAGATAAAAGAAACATCCGGACCGGTCATTGAAAAGCCCGGCGACCTGGCCGGTTTGCTGACCAGCCTGGAACCCAACGATGTTTTGTTTATTGATGAAATTCACCGCATGAGCACCGTGGTGGAAGAATACCTGTACTCTGCAATGGAAGACTACCGGATTGACATCATGATTGATTCAGGTCCGAATGCAAGAAGTATTCAGATAAACCTGAATCCGTTTACACTGATTGGTGCCACAACCCGCAGCGGGTTGCTGACAGCGCCGCTGCTTTCAAGATTTACGATAAAGTCGAGGCTGGAATATTATAGTACATCAGTGCTTTCAAAAATTATCTTACGCTCAGCCGCAATCCTCGGGGTTTCCATCAGTGCTGATGCAGTGGAAGAAATCGGGAGAAGAAGCCGTGGCACCCCCCGCATTGCAAACGGGCTGCTTCGCCGGGTTCGGGATTTTGCACAGGTACTCAACGACGGAAATATTGACAAGGGCATAACCCAGCATGCATTAAAAGCGCTGAATGTGGATGAACACGGGCTGGATGACATGGATAACCGTATTCTTTCGGTCATCATTCAGAAATTTAAAGGCGGCCCGGTTGGCATTACTACGATCGCAACAGCGGTGGGCGAAGAAGCCGGCACTCTGGAAGAAGTGTATGAACCTTTCCTGATTCAGGAAGGGTTTCTGCAGCGTACACCAAGGGGACGAGAGGTGACCGATAAAGCATATGAACACCTCGGAAAAAAGAAAGGACCTTCACCCGGATCATTATTTGATCTGTAGTAATAAAAAAGGGAAACGCCGGTTTCCCTTCTTGGTTCTTTTTTATGCTGATCATTGCACTACCAGCCTGAACCCGTTCCCATGGATGTTTACAATTTCAATTTTTGGATCATCTTTCAGGTATTTCCTGAGTTTGGCGATATATACATCCATGCTGCGGCCGTTGAAATAGGTATCGCTACCCCATATTTTTTTCAGTGCCTGTTCCCGGGGCAGGAGATCGTTCAGGTGTTCGGCAAGCATTTTCAATAACTCATTCTCTTTTGGTGACAGGGTTTGTGTGACGCCGTCATGTGAAAGCTGCCTCAGCCTGGGATTAAAATGATAAGCGGACAGGTCGAATTCCTTATTTTCACTTTCTTTATTCTGTTCTTCATTTCTTTTCAGGATTGCTTTTATCTTCATCAACAGCACTTCACTGTCGAAGGGCTTGGTGATATAATCGTCGGCACCCAGTTTATATCCCTGAATCACATCTTCCTTCATAGTTTTTGCACTCAGGAAAAAAAGCGGGATATCCGGATCCACATCCCTTATCTCTTCGGCAAGGGTGAATCCATCCATGTTGGGCATCATCACATCGAGCAGGCAAAGGTCGAACCTTTCACGCTGAAAAGCAGCGAGTCCAAGCCGGCCATCCCGCTCCAGGGTTACATCGTAATCGTTCAGTTCCAGGTAGTTTTTCAGGACACTTCCAAGATTCGGATCGTCTTCGCACAACAGAATTTTAGGTTTTTTTGCTTCCATTGATTTCATTTTTTTCTTTAATCATCGGGTTTGAGTTCTGCAGCATCCGGTCCGTTTCCGGTCGGTTCGGACAGGGATGCGGACAAATAAAGTTAAAGCATTTCGTGGGTTCAAGAATCAGGGCTGAATATTTTGTTAAATCAAAGATTACAAAACCCCCAATGCTGTCTAAATTTGCTTGTGCTTTAAGAAAAGAGAAGCACATATTTGTAGCGCATCCTGGAGAAGTGAAGAAGCGAATTGGATTCCATAGTTCCCGGAACCGGAGTAAAATTTTTCTTTATTTTAAAAACATTTATTACATGCTAGATTCAGAAACTTTTCTTGATGTTGTAAAATCCGGGTACAGCTTCAAAGGCGAGTCGTTTAAAATAGGAGCGGCTATGCTTGATGGCAATGTAGTGCCGGGGGCTGATGTCTTTTTACCTTTCAAGACATTGAACCGTCATGGACTGATTGCCGGCGCAACCGGAACAGGAAAAACAAAAACCCTGCAGGTGCTGGCCGAAGGATTGAGCGATGCCAGTATCCCCGTTTTACTGATGGATATCAAAGGCGACTTAAGCGGCATTGCCGCTGCAGGTGCTGTAAACGATAAAATTACTGACCGCTCCCAAAAGCTGAATATTGAGTTTAAGCCAGCTGCATACCCTGCAGACCTGCTGACGTTAAGTGAACAAAAAGGAGCCAGGTTAAGAGCCACAGTTAGCGAATTCGGGCCGGTGCTGCTTTCAAAGATCCTGGGTCTTAATGATACCCAGGGAGGCTTTGTGGCGATGATTTTTAAATATTGCGATGATCATCAACTACCGCTACTGGATCTGAAAGATTTCATCAAAGTACTGCAGTTTGTCAGTGATGAAGGAAAAGCAGAACTGGAAAAAACATACGGTAAAATATCAACCACTTCCACCGGTACCATCTTACGAAAAGTCATCGAGCTGCAACAACAGGGAGCAGATTTATTTTTTGGCGAGAAGAGTTTTGAAGTGGATGACCTGATGCGCATCAGCGATGATGGACGTGGTATGATTTCTATAGTGCGGGTAACAGACCTGCAGGACCGCCCCAAACTGTTTTCAACATTCATGCTGCAGTTGCTGGCCGAATTGTATGCCACCTGCCCGGAAGAAGGCGATATGGATAAGCCAAAGCTGGTTATGTTTATTGACGAAGCACATCTAATTTTCCAGGAAGCAAATGAGGCCTTGCTGCAGCAGATTGAAACCATCATCAAACTGATCCGCTCCAAAGGAATCGGAATATATTTTTGCACCCAGAACCCGATGGATGTACCTGCCGATGTGCTGGCACAACTGGGACTGAAAGTACAGCATGCATTACGGGCATTTACTGCAGCCGACAGAAAAGTGATCAAACAAACAGCAGAAAACTACCCGGAAACTAATTTTTATAAAACAGATGATCTGATTACCCAACTGGGAACAGGAGAAGCCCTGCTGACCATTCTAAACGAAAAAGGCATTCCAACCCCGCTGGTGCATTGTATGATCCGTCCGCCACAAAGCCGGATGGATATTTTGTCAGACATGGAAATTGATGCATTGATCAGCAAGTCAAAGATTGCTGCAAAATATAACCAGGTCATTGACCAGGTCAGTGCCTATGAAATTCTTACAGAGAAACTGGAGGATGCTGCAAAAAAAGAAGAAGCCCAAAAACAGAAAGAAGAAAAAAAGACAACAACGAAAAAGGAAAAGACGGTTTTTGATGATCCTACCATCCGGAGCATGACAAGAACAGCCGGTAATACAATCATCAGATCTCTGCTGGGAGTGCTGGGCCTGGGTGGAAGAGGCCGGAGAAAAAGTTTATTTTAATTTAACCCACCCGGAGGCATCCATTTCAATTTTATTTTCAGCCTGGAGAAACTCCAGAACTTTCCAGGCTTTTTCTTTTTTGATACCGTTTAATTTTTGTAACAGCTCTTTGGCCTGTAGTGATTCGTATTTTACAGTATTCAGTATGCGGTGATACAGGGTTTCAAATTCTTCTTTGGAAAGCTGAACCCTTTTTTTTCTGAGGCAATTGTCGCATACCGCACAGTCTCTTACAGAAGAGTCTCCAAAATAAGCACCAATGATTCGGCTTCTGCATGAGCCGGTATCGGTCACAAACTGCAGCATTTTTTTGATCCGCTTTTCATACTGTTCCTTTCTGTGCCGGTAGGCTTTCATGTCCATCTGAATTTCTTCAGCCCGCATGCGGTTTTGCAGCAGCAGCAGTTGCGGCTTGTCTTTTTGCGGCATGTATTCAATAATGCCCTGTTTGTGAAGCTGAGTCAGACTGTTTTTTATTTCTTCCGGATCCTTTTTCATCAGCCCTGCAATACTTTTTTCAGAAATTGCTGTAGTTTGATCAAATATTCCTTCGTATGCACGCAATAGTGTTTTGACAAGTGGGGAAGAAGAGGGAGACATTTTTTCAAATTCATACAGCATTTCTTTATTGACGGTAAACCGTACAGTGGCCGGTAAAAATACCTGTTCGTTGAATGAAATCAGACCTTCCTGCTCCAGCGCTTTCAGAGCAAACAACACATGATGACCCTGCAGCCGGAATTTTTTCAGGAAATCAGAAATGTCAAAATCAAAATATTGCCCCTCGCCTGATCCCGCAGGGATCTGAAGATAATTGGCAACAGACTGGTACACATTCCGTATTTCAGCCAGCGATGGAAAACGAAGTGAGGAGAGATGATCCATTTCGTGCAGGTCTTCTTCATCATACAGCAAAACAGCAAAAGCGGTTTTACCATCACGGCCTGCCCTGCCTGCTTCCTGGTAATAATGCTCCAGGCAGTCGGGAACATCTGCGTGAATTACAATACGTACATCAGGTTTATCAATACCCATACCAAAGGCATTGGTACATACAATAACCCTTGTTTGGTTCTGCACCCATTCTGATTGTATTTTATTTCTTACTTCCTGCTCCAGGCCGGCATGATAATAACCTGCTGCAGCACCCTGCAGCTTCAGCAATTCACAAATTTCTTTA
Organism: uncultured Chitinophaga sp.; assembly: GCA_964473035.1. GTDB lineage: Bacteria > Bacteroidota > Bacteroidia > Chitinophagales > Chitinophagaceae > JJ008. Next base: position 85,086 of record CAYYMK010000008.1, on the reverse strand, counting down.
GTTCTTTTTCTGCTTTTGCAATAAATAATGGAAGAGCCCGGTACTTTCCGGAGTATTTCAATGATCTTGGTGATTTTTGATTCCACCTTAAAAACACTGTACGACAGGTTGGGCCTTTCAAATGACTGGCGAAAAATGCTCCAGCTTCTATGTTCCGCATCTCCACTCAAGCTAACGCCGGGCATGTTCAGTTTATCACAAATATCCTGCTGCACTTCAGGTGTGGCTGATGCGGTGAGGGCCAGCACCGGAACACCGGGCAACTGTTCCCGCAATGCAGAAATACGCAGGTAAGGAGGACGAAAATCATATCCCCACTGAGATATACAGTGCGCTTCGTCCACAGCAAGCAGCCGTATGGGCAGGGCAGGCAGGTATTCCCGGAAAAGGGCTGTTTCCAGTCTTTCCGGCGACAAGTATAAGAATTTACAGTTGCTCTCAGTGGCAACCCGAAACGTGTTGATGACTTCTTTCCGGCTCATCCCGGAATACACCGCAAAGGCAGTGATTCCTTTTTTGCGAAGGTTTTCTACCTGGTCCTTCATCAGTGCAATGAGGGGAGAAATTACCAGGCACAGTCCGTCCCTTGCGAAGGCAGGCACCTGGTAGCACAAGGATTTTCCACCACCGGTTGGCATCAGTGCCAGCGTGTCGTTGCCATTCAGAACTGAATGGATAATTTCTTCCTGCAGCGGCCTGAAAGCATCAAATCCCCAGTATTTTTTTAGTATTTCAGTGGGTGAAAAATTCATAGTGCAACAGCATACAGTGGTTCCTGTCCAGATCTTCTAAATTACTTAACCTTTTTGATAAACAGCCGGGCAGAATTGATGGCCAGCACCACATCGCTCAGGCCCATGACGAGGGCACCAAAAGTGGGGGTCAGAAACCCCATAGCTGCAACTGGAATAGCAACGATATTATAGGAAAATGCCCAGAAGAGGTTTTGCTTTATCGTAAGGTAGGTGTGCTTGCCCAGCCCAAGTGCCGTGGGCAGGTTTTTAAGTCCGTGATTCATCAATATAACCTGGGCGCTTTGCACCGCAATCTGCGAAGCATCGCCCATGGAAATACCAATAGTGGCTTTTGCAAGGGCAGGAGCATCATTGATGCCGTCACCAACCATAGCGGTTGGTGTGGCCGCACTGAACGCTGCAATTTTGCTGAGTTTTTGATCTGGTGTTTGCCCTGCAATCACAGTTTGAATTCCAACTTGTGCAGCCAGTTGGTTACATTTTTCGGGCAGGTCGCCGCTAAGCAGGATTGTTTTTATGTTTTTATTATGCAGGTATGCAATCACTTCCCTGGCTTCTGGTCTTATTTCATCTTTTACATCAATCCATCCGAGCAGCCGGTTATTTTTTACGATATACACATTGTGGGTTAGGTCGTCAGTGAGTGATGCCGCAACCCTAACTGAACCTGCATGAAACATATTTCCCTCCAAGTCTTCGGCCTTCATTCCATACCCTTTTACTTCCTCAATGGTTTTCCAGCGAATGATGTCATTTGTTTTCCAGTTGCTATTGATGCAGGCTGCAATCGGGTGGTTGGAAAATTTTTCCAGGGAGTAAGTGATTTTTTGAAACTCTTCTTTATTGACAGATGAATCAGTAATCTGCCAGTTGCCAAGGGTAAATTTTCCAGTGGTCAGTGTGCCGGTTTTATCAAAAACAACCTGCTTTATATTTTTGAAGTTTTCCAGGCTGCCGGCATTTCTGAAAAGGATTCCTGTGCGGGCAGCTCTTCCCAGCCCGACGGCAACCGCAGCAGGGGTGGCAAGCCCCATGGCACAGGGGCATGCGATGACCAGAATGGCAATGCTGCGCATCAGCGCAGGGGTAAACTGGTCCAGTACCATCCAGTTGATCACGAAGCTTGCAACCGCAATGAACAGCACGAGGGGAATGAAAACGGCGCTGATCTTATCGGCCAATAACTGAACAGGGGGCTTTTCGCCCTGGGCTTGCTTCACCATGTTTACAATTCCGGAAAGAACTGTATCGTTTCCTGTGGCAGTAACCTGTGCTTTTACTGTGCCATCAGTAACCATGCTGCCTCCAATGAGCATGTCTTTAGCCATTTTATGAACCGGCAAACTCTCGCCGGTTATGATGGCTTCGTTGACATGCACATCGCCCCAGAGTATTTTACAATCAATAGGAACCTGCTCGCCACTTTTAATCAGTATCAGGTCGCCCACCTGCAGGCTGATGTTTTCTACCTGGAATACCTGCTCCCGGTGTTCATCATCAAATGCGATCATGTTGGCCATAACTTTTTGTGATTTGGCCAGCTTGTTCAGCTCTTTTTGCGTATGTCCAACTGATGCTTCCTCCAAATAGTTTCCAAGAAATACCAGGGTGATGATGGTGGCAGTAGTTTCATAAAACATAAACTGTTCCGGTTGTCCCGTTATGGTACCGTACAGGCTGTACAGGAATGCAGCAGTGGAACCAACTGTAATCAGCACATTCATGTTGGGCATCCGGTTCCGGATACTTTTCCATGCACTCTTCCCAAAAAAACTCATCCCGGTAAGGTAAACAGGTATGCAGAGAGCCAGCTGTACTTTGTCGTTCATCAGCCATTCCCAGGAGCCATGAAAATGTAAGCCGGGTATCATGTGCAGCATGAGCACTGCAGTGAATGGGAAACAAAGCCAAAACCGGTGCAGGTGGGTTGATAGAAAACGTTTTTTTGTAAGCCTGACCCGCCGGTGTGCAGTCACCTCGTATCCAAGGGACTGAATGCCTTTAGCAATTTCCTCTTCAGTCAGGTGACCGGAGTTATCAAACATGACATCGCCTGTGGCAAAATTGACAAGGATATTTTCTAGTCCTTTTTTTTCAAGGTATTTGTGAATATTCAGGGCGCAGGTGCTGCAGTCCATCCCTTCAACTTTCCATTTTACCTGGTTCATGATACAAAATTACCATGAAATGAGGCCATTCATTTTCCGGAAAAAGGAATATTATAGCAACAGGGTTGCTAATACGGGTACATTTGCATCATGGAGATGCAGTTTACGCTGACCAATATCTGCCAGGCTGCTGCTGAATTCTGGAAGCAGGCAGTTTCACATAGGGTATTTGCCTTTCATGGACCTATGGGATCCGGTAAAACCACTTTTATTCATGCCCTGTGCAGTGTATTACATGTAAGAGATACAGTAAACAGTCCCACATTTTCCATCATCAACGAATACGAGATTGATCATAAAACTGAACCGGGTTCGGTTTATCACATAGACCTGTACCGCCTAAGTGGCTATCAGGAAGCAATGCAGGCTGGTGTGGCAGATGCTTTGTCTGGAGGTTCGATATGCCTGGTGGAGTGGCCCGAAAGAGCGCCGGAACTTTTTCCTCCCGATACCGTACATGTACACCTGGAAACCGTTGATACCAATACCCGGAAACTGAAAATACCCGATATTTTAGGTATATTTGAAAAAGGACGTTAACGGTTGAAAAAAGGCACTGGTAAGCCATGCAGACGCATTTCTTTTTGAAACCTGAACTACTTTCATGAGCAAGCAAAAACCCAAAATCAGCACTTCATTTAGTTACGAAACACTGGAAGAAAAACTGGATGTAAAGCCCAGGGTTGAAGGAATGATGATCGGTATTCCCCGTGAAATCGCATTTCAGGAAAACCGTGTAGCCCTGACACCTGATGCAGTCAGTGTACTGGTCAGCAACGGTCATCAGGTTGTGATCGAACACAACGCCGGTGAAGCATCACATTTTCCGGACAAAGATTATGCTGAGGCAGGAGCCCGTATCGTGTACAACAGGGAAGATGTGTTTCAGGCTCCTATCCTTGTAAAGAGTGCGCCGGTAATAGAAGAAGACCTCAGTTTGCTACAGCTGAACCAGGTCATCATTTCTCCCATCCATTTATCGGTTTTAAAGGCCTCCATTTTGCAAAAGATGATGGAGAAGAAAATCTCGGCAATTTCTTTTGAAAATCTGAAAGATGACAGCGGTTCTTACCCGATAGTGCGGAGTATGAGCGAAATTGCCGGCAGTGCTGTCATGCTTATTGCAGCGCAGTATCTCAGTTCCGCCAACCATGGAAAAGGGGTTTTGCTGGGAGGTATTTCAGGTATTGCGCCTACAAAAGTTATCATCATTGGTGCAGGCATTGTGGGCGAATATGCTGCAAGAGCAGCCCTGGCACTGGGAGCTTCTGTAAAGGTTTTTGATAATAATGTGTACCGTTTAAAACGGTTACAAAATAATATCGGGCAGCGCATGTGGACTTCTGTAGTGGAACCTCGCATGCTGGCCAAGCAACTGAAAACATGTGAAGTTGCCGTAGGTGCACTAGGATCCGAAACCGGGCGCACCCCTCTTGTGGTTTCAGAAGAAATGGTCAGCAACATGCGGCCAGGTTCGGTTATCATTGATGTCAGTATTGACAGGGGCGGCTGCTTTGAGACATCGGAAATAACATCTCATGAACATCCTGTTTTTATGAAATACGGGGTGATTCATTATTGTGTTCCCAATATTCCTTCTGGTTTTTCCCGTACTGCCTCGCAGGCAATCAGCAATGTCATCATGCCTTTATTACTGGAGGCCGGGGAGGACGGAGGGTTTGAAAACCTGGTGTGGCATAAACTGCATCTGCGCAGTGGTATTTATTTGTTCAAGGGGGCGTTGACCAATTTCTACCTGAGCCAGCGCTTCGATCTGAAATATACGGATCTGAACCTGCTCATTGCCAGTCAACGCTGAGTTCAGAAAGTGATTTTGGCCTGCAAATAAAAATTTCTACCAGGCCGGGGAAAATTGCCCCAGTCAAGGTGTTCGTGGTATTTCCGGTCAAACATGTTTTCTATGCCGCCCTGCAGGTCAATGATATTTTCTGCAATGGATGTTTGAACCCTAAAGCGAAAGTGCAGCAGAAAATATCCCGGCGTGCCATCTTCTCTTGCATCCGGCTGAAATCGTTTTTGCGTTACGGCTGACTCGGCTTCCAGCATGAGGGATACGGACCCAGGTGCAAATCGTAATGAAGTCATATTTTTCAGCGGAGCAATAAATGGAAGCGGTTCGCCCTTCGCATCGGTTCCGGCTGTAAATCGAACGGTAGAAACAGCGGTAAGCAGGGCTGTGGCTGGAACGAAAATGCTTCCTTCCGCTCCTGTAATAAATGCCCTGTTCAGGTTGATGTACCTTTTTACACCATGTGCACCAATGGTCATTGCGCTATATACAGGATCGGCAACTGCACTGATGTAATGCGGCAGTTCTGATGCAAATATTGAAACCTGAATCCTGCTCCTGCGATGCTGAAAAGCTACATTCAATTCTGCCTGGAGGGCTTTTTCAGTTTTTAATTCAGGATTACCGATATAATCATACCCATCATGACTGTTGTACAGCCAAAACCCATATAACTCACTGGCCGAAGGAGCCCGTTCGGAATAAGACAGCGCAGCAGTCAACAGGAAAGAACGATGCCATTTTTTCTGAATCTGCATTGCCAGGCTTTTCAGCAGGTCGGTTCGGTTGGGGGAATGATAATCCAGAATACTGATTTGTTGTTTTGCTTCATCTGTTGTAAGCTGGTAGCCGGATATTTCTGCTCTTCCGTTGATCTGCAATTTTAGGGTGCTATCCGTTTGCACAAGCCAGGAAGCAGAGAGCCCCGCATGATTTCTGCGGTTGTCGGGCCATGTCAGCATATACATGGGCTGTTGCCCGGCCTGGTACATGGTCATCGAGGCTTTGAGAAAAGTGGTTGTGGCATCTGCCCGAACCATGAAACGCTGCGTTCCTGATCTTTTTATTTCTGCCTCCGCAACCATCCCCGATGTTTTACTGATGCCCGGCATATCCATATGCATGGGTACATTGGGCCGGTGGGTATCATCCATGCTGTGCGAAACCCGGTTACTGTATAATTTTAGTTGCCAACTCAGGAGTTTGTCTGTCATATTTTCCTGCCTGATACTGATGGCTGCGATCCTGGCTGCTGCATAGCCAACATCCATGGGCAGAGCAGGATATCCGATGTTCCATCCATCATCACCCAATAAATTAGCTTTCAGCTGTGTCCGTCTACTGATTTTGTAGCTGGCGGAGAGAGAATAATTGACTTTTTCAAATTGGGAAAAGGGAACCGTTTCCCGGTTTCCTCCTTTATAGTTCTGATTACTACGGTACGTGCCTGTGGCGAGCAAAGCCCAATGATCATGAGGTGCAAAGTTCAGGCTTGCCGACTGAATAAAACCCCGAGATACTGATTGATAACCACTGTTGACAGTTCCGGAAAATTTATGAAGACTGTTTAATTCCGGCTCTGCCATTTTCAAATGCACTGTGCCTCCGGTGGCAGATCCGCTCAAGAAACCAGTAGCGCCGGTTAGCACCTGAAGATTTTCCAGGTTTATTGGCTCAATATAAATTGTAGCGGGATCCATTTTATCTGTACAGGCGCCATGAATCCGCATGCCATCAACCAGTACGTTCACCTGGGCAGCGGAAAAGGAACGGATTGCAGGTTCCATTCCATAGGCTCCCCTCCGGATCAAAGAGGCTTCTGGCAGCCGGGCCAGTATTTCTTCCAGCGTGGCAGCCTGGTTGGTTCTGTAGTAATCAACCAGGTGCTGTTGTGTGTTTCGGATACGACTGCTGACCCTGATTTCTTTCAGAACAATAGTCCGGCTGCTGTCATCGCTCATATGCAATGAATGTTTCTGGGCTGATAGTCCGAGGCTGCTAAAGCCTGCGATTGCAAATGCGTACAGGTATTTCATGATTCAGAAATCATTTAATCGGGTATTGAAAGATAGCAGGCGGGAGACCCCGCCCGCTTTTGTGAACTGCTAAAATTCAACCTCAAAAAATTGTGTTGTATCGGCAACATTTATTCCCGACATAAAATAAAAATGTAACCACCACAAACCGGTCATGGTAAAATTCACTTTGCCTTTATAATGACCATTGCCAATGTGAATGGGATTTATATTGTTGGGTGAACCATGGCCCATTGTTGGCATTTCCGGGGTAAATGATACATTCAGGCTGCTGTCTGCCGGAAAGCTCATCATAGATGCTTTTCTGTACACGGCTATTTCCAGGTCATTGATGCCCACTTTTGCATGGCCAACAGATGGTTCTATGAGTGAAATAAAATACTTATTCCCGTTATGCGAGGCAGTAAAGGATTTTTGCCTTGATTTTGCCGGCTCCTGTACAGTAATAGGAAAAGTGATCATGCCCTGCCGTCCGTTTTTCCGGTTCATTACGGTAATCTTGAGCTCCCAGCTGCCGCCCAATGATGACATGATGAATGTCACACTGCAGGGAAACAGGTGGTTGACCGCTTTTTCTGATTCAGGATTTTCGAATGGCGCCGAATGTTTCATTGCACCCATATCCATCATCGGGCTAAGCTGCACCTGGGCGTCATCCACTTTTTCTCCGCTGACAGAGTCGTACAGCGCAATATAAATACGGGTGTATCCGCTGAATATCTGGGTTTCTTCTGTGTATAAAACCAGCCGGGTGCTGGCACCTGCAGCAAACCCTTCAGCTTGTTTTACATAAACAGGGGTAGGCTCAGGGTCGTTTTCGTCTTTTGTGCAAGACCAAAGCAGCAGGGAACCACAAACGATGGCTCCTGTCAGTGCGGGTAATAATAATTTTTTCATACATTTATTTATTTTGGCTTTTGTACCTGATTTTTTTAATTTTTCAGCAAATGATTTCAATCATATGGTTACGGCTGTCTTGTTTCTGCAAACAGGTGTACCGGGAACATCATGATCTTTTTTCACGTTCCGCATCGGGCCGGGTGTACGCATTGGGCTATATGCATTCATGCATAGAACCGCCAGGATGGCCGGGTGTAATGACTATGTCCGGAAGGATACAACAGGGCAAACAGTGAACAAGGAAAAACTCTCTGCCGTCAGAAAATAGAATTTCAGGAAATCATAGTGAGAGGAGGGTGGAATATATCTGTGGAGGTAATAAAATTGTATAGATTATTGTATCCGCCTTCTGCAACAAAATGCTGGCGGACCAGGCTTGAGTTCTCTTCTGCTTCCTGTGGAATGCAGGGGTGTATGACAATCCATTCTTTCAACTGGTGCGGAGCTTCTTTTTCTTCCTGCTTGCCAGCCTCCTTTAATTTTTTACTCAGGATGCACTTGCCATTGCATTTCAGTGAGGGGCGGTTCCGGTTTTCACACAGGTTCTTGCTGATATATTTCTGGTTCGCAAAAAACCATAGCATGATTCCTGCAGAATAAAAAGTTTGCAGGGTAAAAGCCAAAAGAAACAGAAAGGCAATTATCTTTTTCACGGGGCAAAATTGCTTCAGAAAATAATGATGCAAAATGATCTTAGTCACACGGGAAAATGATTTTCCCTGCCCGTTTATTTGTACCTGCTCAGCGGTATGTTGTTCTGGCAGAAGCTGTATTCCTGCGCATCGTTACTGCTGACCACAACCAGCCTGCTGCTGCAATATTGCATGATCAGGGTTTTGTATAATTCAATGCCCTCGGCATCCAGGTTGGTGCAGGGTTCATCCAGTAATACAACTGAACTGTCAGAAAAAATACACTGGGCCAGTTTTACCCGTTGTTTCATTCCTGATGAAAAATAGCGGATTTGCTTTTTCGTTTCTTTCTCCAGGCCAATTATATTAATGATATCTGCCGGGCAAGTGCCGGGCAATAATGGTTTAAATTCACGGTGAAAGCTGAGCAATTCAGGAACGGTCATTTCTTCCACCAGTTCCATGTACGGGGCGCATAGGGATACAGAGCGGAAAATTTTTTCTGCTTTTACAGGCTGGTGCTGCAGGTTGTAGGCAATGCTGCCTTCATTCAGGTGCAGGAATCCGCCAATGACCTGGAGCAATGTACTTTTACCACTTCCATTCGGCCCGGTAATGGCATAGCTGTGGCCCTGCTGCAGTTTGTAACTGAAGTGGCGGAAAATCCAATCCCGGTTAAATCGTTTTCCGGCATCAGATAGTGAAATCGTCATCATTGTTTCCTTTGGTAAACCGTTTGATGATACCCCGGCCGCTTTCCCGGATAAAAATCACAATCTCATCCCTTTCATCACTTGCCGGCATTTCCTGTTCAATATATTCAAGTGCCTGTGTCGTATTCAGGCCTTTGTTATATAAGACCCGGTAAATATCAAGTACGTGGTTGATCCTTTCCAGGCTATAGCCTCTGCGTTTTAAGCCAACAGAATTTACGCCTGCATAGCTCAATGGTGTTCGTCCGGCTTTGATAAAAGGGGGTACATCTTTTGTAACCAGTGAACCTCCGCTGATAAAGGAATGAGCCCCGATCTTGACAAACTGGTGGATGGCGCACATGCCGGCCAGTATTGCCCAGTCGCCGATCACTACATGTCCGGCTACCTGTGTATTGTTGCTGATGATGCAATTGTCGCCTACAATACAATCATGCGCAAAATGTGAATATGCCATAATCAGGCAATTGCTGCCAATCACCGTTTTTTCCCTGTCGGCCGTACCCCTGTTGATGGTCACAAATTCCCGGATCGTACTATTGTCTCCAATCACAACAGTTGAATATTCTCCGTGAAATTTCAGGTCCTGGGGTACTGCAGCAATTACCGCTCCGGGAAACACTTTGCAGTTTTTTCCAATCCTGGCACCCTCCATGATCGTTACGTTTGAGCTGATCCATGTTCCTTCTCCAATTTCAACATCCTGGTGGATGACGGTAAATGGGTCCACTTTTACATTCGGCGCCAGTCTGGCATTAGGGTGTATATATGTATGCGGATGAATCATACTGTTTTTGGGCGCAGCAAAGGCCGGAAAACGGCAAAGGTAATAGAATGCTGAAAACTAAATGTGACATATATAGTTTCCTGAAAAACAAGGATTATGCCGGATATCAGGCCTGGATGTTGAAATCCGGTGTTTGTACATTAATTTTGCACTGGTCATGAAACAACTGACAGATTTTTTCAAAACAGCAATGATGCCGGTGCAACAGGCAGAATGGTCACAATGCAATTTGCTGCTTGAAAAAAACTGTCAGATTCCAGGTTCCGTACAATACAGTATCCTTCGCTTCTCCCGTTTTCCACAATGGATGGCAGAAGATACTGGTGTACTCACCTATCATTATGAAAAATCCGGGTCAGGAGAAAATTTTCTGGAGTTAAAATTTTGCCTCAGCGGCAATGTGTATTGTTACAAAAAAGAAGGAGAATGCGATCATTGTTTGCAGCAGGCAACTGCAGCCTGCGCGGAAAGAAGGGATAGCATTGATCTGCTGCAGTTTCGGTTTTCTCCCCGCCAGCTCGTCCAATTTTTAAAAACACGCAGTTCTTCAGTTACATGGTCAGAAGAAATCCTTCATTTCCGGCACGCACATTCTTTTTCAAAACTGCTTCCATTATGTGGCAAAACAAGAATGGTTCTGGAAGCGCTGCTCAACCATAACTATTCAGGCAGCCTGGAAAATATTTTTATTAATGCACAAACTCAAATGCTGCTGCTATACAGTATGAACTGCATGCTGGGCGAAAAAGAATTAGATGTCGTCAGCTGCAAATTTTTAGCCAACGAGGCCGACAGAGAAAAAATCGTCAAGGCCAGAGAAATTCTGATACAGCACATTGGCGAGCCGGTAACCATAAAAGAACTCAGCCGCAAAGTGGCCATCAATGAATGCTACCTGAAAAAGGGGTTTAAGGAAATGTTCGGCACGACTATATTTGACTTTTATCAGAATCAGCGGATGGAACATGCCCGTTATCTATTATATGAAAAAGGGCTCAGTGTAACTGAAGTTTCGATGCTGCTGGGCTACTCATCCATTTCACATTTCTCCAGTGCATTTAAAAAACATACGGGTTTAAAACCCTGCGAACTGCTGCGTTAATCGCTTCTTGCAGGTTCACGGGTACTGCAAAGATATTTTATACAGATCAGGCTTTTTGTTTTTATTACCGCCAGGGTATCGAATAAAGTGAAATATAAAAAATGAATATTTCCCCTGCTCAGCCGGCTGATTGCTTGATGTACGACCAGAATCAATCATTCGGCTCCTGCTGTACGGTAACCCTGATACAAAAAGGGAGTGTATGTGCAAAAAGCGGATTTACCGGTTTTTAACAGAAAATATCCCGCTCAAGGCTGCTATGAGCTTCGGGGAGAAACTAAAATGAAATTACAAGAAGAGCATTTCAGGTGGCTTTATTCTGCGCCCCGGTAATTCATAATATCACGGTCGAAGAGGTACAAACCACTGCGGTCATCGCCTATCATTTCCAGTTTGTCGTTCAGGGTACGGGCCACCCGTTCTTCTTCCATTTGCTCGTTTACATACCATTGAAGAAAATTATGCGTGGCATAGTCTTTCTCCGACAATGTGAGGTGAACCAGCTCATTGATGCTGTTGCTTACTTTCAGTTCATGGCTGAGGAACACTTCAAACAGCTTATGTACTGACGGGAACCCGGCTTGTGGTTTTTCCAGTGCAGGTATGGCTGCCGAACCGCCCCGCTCGTTTATAAAACGGATCAATTTCAGCATGTGTGTTCTTTCTTCATCCGACTGTTTGTAAAAAAATGCAGCGACACCTTCGAGTCCCGCCTGAATATCGCACCAGGAGGCCATTGCCAGATAAGCCTGTGATGATTCTGATTCCATCTGAACCTGTTTGTTCAGCGCTTCTTGAATAGTTTTGGATAACATATGTTGTGTTTAGCGTTGTAACAATATTTGTTGAAAAAAGTTTGCAGGAAGATACGATTTTCTGCTCCTTCCATAAAGTATCTGCCGGTTATCCGTGGTCTCCAACTATTTCAATTTCCGGATTATGCAAATGAATTTTTCCGATTCAGAAACTCCAGTTGATCATTTAAAGTTCAATTTGTGCCCAAAATAATGAACAATATGAACAAAAAAACACTACAATTTATTTTTTTTCCAATCATGCTGGTACAGTTTGCTTCCGCACAAAGGATATTTCTTGATGATTCCACAAGGCCACAACACAAATACCTCCCCGATGTGACAGTGGTGGGTCGCAACAGCAAAAGTGATTATCAGCAAATGCCCGAAGTAGTGGGCACTTCTATCTATGCAGGTAAGAAAAATGCACTCATCGTCCTGGACAATGTGCAGGGAAATGTAGTCAACAACACTATGCGCCATGTAATGGCCAAAGTGCCCGGTATCCATATTTGGGAAAGCGATCCCAGCGGTATTCAGATCGGTATCGCTGCAAGGGGCTTAAGCCCCAACCGTAGCTGGGAATTCAATATTCGCCAGAATGGATATGATATAGCCGCCGATCCCTTTGGTTACCCCGAAGCTTATTACAACCCACAGTTACAGGCCGTACAGAGAATTGAAGTGGTAAGAGGACAAGGTTCCTTACAATACGGCCCTCAATTCGGCGGACTGGTGAACTATATCCTGAGAAACGGAAGTGAGATCAATAAGAAGTTTGAGTTTGAAACACAACAAACATTTGGCAGCAATGCCCTGTTCAACAGCTACAACGCCATCGGTGGCAAAACGGGCAAATGGCATTATTATTCTTTCTTCGATCACCGGAACGGTGACGGATGGAGACAAAACAGCAGCTACTTTACCAATGCAGGTTATGGAACAGCAACCTACTACTTCAATCCAAAACTTTCGCTGACTGCAGAAGTGATGTACTCCCATATCCGCAGCCAGCAACCAGGTGGCCTGATAGATGCACAGATCAAAGACAATGCGCAACAAAGCTTTCGCAGCCGCAACTGGTTTGATATTAAATGGACGACACCTGCTGTCATCTTAAATTATCAACTCAATGAAAGCACAAAATGGAATACCAAACTGTTTGCCACTATTGGTGACAGAAGCAGTGCAGGCTTTTTACAATCCATTACAGTTAAAGACAGCATCAATACCGCCACAGGTGAATACAACAACAGAGCTGTGCAGGTGGATAACTACCGCAATTACGGTTTAGAGAGCCGTATCATCACCGATTACCAGTTAGGTAAAATGCAAAACACCCTCTCCGGTGGTATTCGTTTATACACCGGTACTACCCATCGTATGGCAGATGGAAAAGGAACAACAGGCTCTTCCTATGATGTAAGCGTAATTGGCAACTACCCCAGAGATATAAATTTTGATTCAAAGAATGCAGCAGCCTTTGTAGAAAATATTTTCCGGTTCAGTGATAAGTTCTATATCATACCCGGTGTTCGTTTTGAATGGCTGGAAGGAGCTGCCTCCGGCCGCAATGGTTATACATCAGGAGGCGCCGAGGTTTTACTGCAAAATATTACCCGCAGCAGAAGTTTTGTACTGGCAGGTATAGGAACTGAATACCATATTACAAGAACAACAGAAATTTATGCCAGCATAGCACAGGCATACCGCCCTATTCAGTTTGCCAACCTGCAGGCCCCCCCCACAACAGATGTGGTAGATAACGATCTGGAAGATGCCAAAGGCTTTAATGCAGATCTTGGCTACCGCGGTAAAGTGAAGAACTTCCTGCAGTTTGATGTCAGTGGTTATTATTTGCAATACGACAACCGGGTGGGTACCGTTACAGTAAGCGGCACACCTTCTTACCGTCTCATCACCAATGTGGGCAGCAGCACCAGCAAGGGACTGGAAACATATGTAGAGTTCAACCCCTGGAGAGCTTTTACCAAAAATACAAAAGCAGATATCATCGTGTTTGGATCTTACTCTTACACTGATGCCCGCTACAGCAGTGATCATAAAGATGCGGCCACCAAAGGAAAAAAAGTGGAGAATGCACCTCAGAATATTTTCCGTGGAGGTATCACAGCAGGGTACAAAACATTCCTGCTGACGACACAACTGAGTTATGTAGGTGAAACATTCAGCGATGCCAATAATACATTGATACCAACAGCTAATGGTAACAATGGCCTCATTCCTTCTTATACCGTTACAGATATTACGGCCACATATAAATTTTCCAAAGGAGTAAACATCAAAGCCGGTATCAATAACCTTACCGATGCCCGCTACTTTACACGCCGTGCTGGAGGTTATCCCGGCCCCGGTGTATTACCTGCTGACGGAAGAACCTTCTTCATCAGCCTCGGCGCTAAACTCTGATAAATTTTTCTTCCTCTTCAAAAGCCTTTCTTTAAACAAGAGAGGCTTTTTTGTTTTTTCTCAAGAAAGAAAAAAATTATTACATGACCTATGTCAGCATGTGCACTGATTAACTAACGATGCGCTGTCATTTTTTTGTCAAAGAAATTTAGGACACTGTTTCCTGACAATGATGTGATAATTCTCAATAAATGCTGAAGAAACTTTGTGCCCGAAACTTTTTTAATTTTTTATGAGAAACAAAATTCTACTGTTATCAACTGCTATAAGTTGTATCACACTTTCACTTAATGCGCAGGTGCTGCGCATTCCGCCTCCCGAAGACACTACAAAGGCCAAAGACCTCGAGGAAGTCGTCATTACGGGACAATACAAACCTCAGTCAGTTAAAAACTCCGTTTACCAGGTTAAAGTAATTGGTAAAGAAAGAATCCTGAAACAAGGCGCAACCCGTTTGCAGGATGTATTAAGAAACGAATTGAATATGCGTTTCTCACAAGACCTTGCCACCGGTGGTTCTGCTATCAATATGCTGGGCTTAAGCGGCCAGAATGTAAAGATCCTGATCGATGGCCTGCCTGTTATCGGCCGCCAGGGTGTGAACAATGAATTTGACATCAGCCAGATCGATGTAAACTCCATCGAACGCATTGAAATAGTGGAAGGCCCTATGTCTGTTATGTATGGCGCTGATGCACTCGCCGGTGTTATTAATATTATCACTAAAAAATCCAGCAACTATAATCTTTCCGTTACAGCCAGGCTACATGAAGAATCGGTGGGTAAAGAATATGGTATCAAACAAGGTATCCATAACCAGCAGACAGGGCTTACCTGGAAACGCAATAACTGGGAAGCCGGCGGATCTTTTGCGCACAATTATTTTGGTGGCTGGCAGGATACCGCTGTAGGCCGTGAACTGGTCTGGCATAAAAAAGATCAGCTGATCGCCAACGGATTTATCGGTTATACAAAAGGTAAGCTCAGCCTTCGCTACCGTATTGATGGATTAGATGAAGTGATCACCAACCCCGGCAACTACTCTCCTTTTCCTGACCAGATATCCGGAGATACACTGGCTTACGACCAGGAATATCTTTCACAAAGAGTAATGCACCAGTTGCAGGGTTCTTATTTCGGCAGCAACAAGCTGAACTTCCAGGTACAAACTTCTTACACCGATTACAGCCGCCAGGTCTTCTCTACTACTGTCAATAAAAAGAATGGCGATATAAGGTTAGATCCCGGAGAAGGCAAACAGTCAGTTGTTGATTTCAGGGGATTCACATTCCGTGGTACTGCCTTGTACAGGTTATCCGATAAAGTAAGTTTTCAGCCCGGTGTGGATATTAACCTTGATCATGGCGAAGGAGAAAGATTAAAGAGCGGATCGAATGCGGTAGATGATTATGCTTTCTTCATCACTTCAGAGATCACTCCCAATAGCAAGATCAGTATTCGTCCGGGTTTGCGCTTTATCAAAAACTCTGTGTACGATGCGCCACCATTTATTCCTTCCATCAATGCCAAACTGTCTTTGACTAATGATATTGATTTTCGTCTTTCTTATGCACGGGGCTTCCGTTCTCCTTCCCTGCGGGAACTCTACTTCAGTTTCTTCGATGCCAATCACCAGGTGGTGGGCAATCCTGATTTGAAAGCCGAAACCTCTCACAGCTTTACCGGTTCTGTCAACATGAAGAAGAAAAGAGATAACGGCGCCCTGTATCATCTGCAACTGGGCGGTTTTTACAACGATGTAAAGAACCTGATCGATTATGTATTCACCCAAAGCTCTGATACTGCCAAACTATACAATGTGCTTAACAGCAAAACATCCGGTGTAAACCTGACAGCAGGTTATGCATATAAGAACTGGAATTTCAATGCCGGTTTTGCTTATACCGGTTTTTACAATAATCAATATGATGCAGACAAAAGCCTTCCTGAACTGGTTTGGTCTGCCGAAGCCAATGCCAGTGCCAGTTATCATTTTAAAAAGATTGGCCTTGACCTGAACCTGTTTTACAAACTGGTAGGCAAACGTCCCCGCTATGTTAACAGCGGACCAGATATTATTTTATCCAAACAGGATGCTTATCACATGGCCGACTTCACTGTCAGCAAAAAGATCTTCCCTGTACTCAGCCTCAATGCAGGTGTACGTAACCTCTTTGATGTAAGCCGTATCAACAGCAGCTTCGTACAGGGCGGCATACATACCGGCGGCGGACTGAATGTTGGAACCGGCCGTTCTTTTTTCGCCACACTGGCATTTAACTGGAACAAAAAATAAGTCAACAAAAATTTTATCATATACTAATTACTACAAGATGAAACAAAAACTAACCAAAGCACTCTTCAGTATAGCAGCAGCTACATTGTTCATCACCGGCTGCCGCAAAAGAGATGCAGTAGAAGCCGACAACTTCGTTGTGTTTGAAAGTACCGCACAGGGCATGACAGCTGCTGAAAACTCCATCAATGTTCGCCTAAAACTTTCCCGCAATACCGACAGGGATATTGCTGTTACTATCAATTTGAATGAGCTGGGTGTAGCTTATACAACAGATTATACTACCACCCCTGCTGCTACAGCCGGTAAGCTCACCCTTACCATTCCCTCCGGTAACAATGAAGCATCCTTTACTGTAACCAAAGTAAACGGTGTGCTCTTTGATGGTGATGAAAAGATCAATTTCGACCTGTACAGCTCTGCTGCACCGGTATTCATCGGCGCTACCAAACAGTTCACCCTCAGCTTTGGTGAGATAGTGGCCAATAACCCCTCACTCACCATCAATGGTGGCGGTGTATTATTTCCCAACAAAGTTTTCATCGATCTCAGCGCCAACCGGCAAACAGCGGTGAACCGCAGTACCTGGGACCTTGGTTTCTATACCGGCGCTGATGATTTCCATGTCATTTTGAATTCTTCCTCTGCTATGATGGCAAAGCAGATCAACAAAAACGACCTGAACACCGTTACTGCGGCCGATACCGTGGGCTTCTCTACCGAAGTTGCCTTCAACCAGTTTGCACCCAGCCCTGCTTCTCTGCCTTATATAGATTATCCCAATGGCGATCTCAGCAGAACAGCTATCGCATCTATCAGCAGCATTGCGGCAGACAATAAAGTATATATCGTTAACCGTGGCCTGGCACCCGGCAGCCCCGCAGCGGCAAGAGGCTGGAAGAAGATCCGCATCATCCGCAATACCGCTGGTGGTTACACTTTACAGTATGCTGATATTGCCGCCACCAGTTTTACTTCGGTGGATATAGCCAAAGACGATGCTTATTTCTTTAAATACATCTCCTTTGAAAACGGCATCGTACCGGTAGAGCCGCAAAAGAAAAAATGGGACCTTGCCTGGACTTATTTCTCCAACGTCAGCAATTTCGGCTCCGGCGAAGTGCCCTATCTCTTCCAGGATATGATGCTGCAAAACCGGAATGTGCAGGTAGTACGGGTACTGGCAAGCGCCAAAGCCTTTGCTGATTTTTCAGCAGCCGACATTACAGCCCTTACTCTCTCTTCATCACAGATCACTATTGGTTCTGACTGGCGTTCCGGCGGCGGCCCCGGTGTATCACCTGCTGTACGGACCGACCGTTACTACATCGTCAAAGACGGAGACAAAAATTATTACAAAATCCGTTTTACTGCTCTAACCAGTAATGGAGAAAGGGGATATCCGGTTTTTGAGGCAATCTGGCTAAAAAAAGAATAACAAGTACATAAATATACCAGGCAGATCAAAATATTCAAAGATCGGAATGGCAATTTACTATCCTTTTGTTTTCATCGAAGACATTATACAAGTTGTTTGATCTTCAGCCTGTGCACTGCATTGTTTTTCCGAATATATCCGGAAGTTCTATTTTTATGAAAGGTTCAGGAAGAAATGCTGCGCTACGCTTAGGTATGACGGCATGGAGTACGCTAAACCTGGGTAAGGCGGCCATGTAAAATAACAATGATGATTACAGTTTGTATTCCTGTATATAATTACAACATTACACGGTTGCTGGATGATTGTTTAAAACAATGTGTACGATCCGGCTTGCCCTTCGAGATCATCCTAATTGATGACGGCTCGAACCAGTTTCAATCTGTGAACCGTGCAGCCAGCGAAAATTTCCGGTACATAGAGTTAACAGAAAATACAGGAAGGGCAAAAGTCAGAAACCTCTTTCTGCAATTTGCCCGTTATGAGTACCTGCTATTCCTGGATTGCGACTCTGTCATTGTCAGGGAAGATTTCATATCAACATACCTGGATGCAATCCAAATGGCACCTGAAGTGGTATGTGGAGGCCGCATTTATGACAATAAGCTGCCCAGAAGAAAAAAAATGCTTCGCTGGAAATATGGAATCCGGCGGGAAAGCCAGCCTGCTGATGCAAGGAAGAAAAGTCCGCACCAGTCATTCATGACAAATAATTTCATGGTCAGAAAGGATGTGTTTGCATCTGTCCGGTTTGATGAACGCATCAGCACCTATGGGCATGAGGACACAATATTCGGTTACCAACTGCAAAAAAATAATTTTTCGATTACACATATTGACAACCCGGTTCTCAACGGGCATCTCGAAACAAACCTGGAATACCTGCAAAAAACAAAAGAAGCTTCCGCCAACCTGATATCTGCACTGAAATTGACCGGCTTCGATAAGAAATTTATCAACGGGGTGGCATTGCTTCGGTATTACAAAAAGATCCGCAAAACGGAGCGCCTGTTTATTCTATTGTTTACCTTCTGCAAGCCACTAATCAGTTTTTTGCTTACAAATGGATTCATTAACCTGCGCATGTTCAACTTTTACAAACTCGGTATTTTTTTGGAAAATCTCAGGAATGAATCCGGCAGTTCGGTGCGCCAAAAGCTGAAAGAATAAAAAATGTAGCTTACTGCACATTTGCTTCATCACATTCGCATTTGGATGCGGACGTTGGAAAATATTCCCTTCACCTGAATCAGGCAAACAGTTCGTAAAGTTCATTCAACAGGCGTTAATATTCCATACCTTTGCCAGCATTTTCCAAAGGTTATGAGTGCAACATATAAAGAATATAAAGAACTGAATCTTCCGGCAATTGAACAGGAAATTCTGGAAAAATGGACTGAAAACCAGGCTTTTGAAAAAAGCATTTCGATACGTGAAGGCGCAACTCCTTTTGTTTTTTACGAAGGCCCTCCCAGTGCCAACGGGCTGCCGGGCATTCACCATGTCATTTCCAGAACATTGAAAGACCTTGTTTGCCGTTACAAAACCATGAAGGGCTTCCAGGTAAAAAGAAAAGGTGGCTGGGATACTCATGGTTTGCCAATTGAACTTGGCGTTGAAAAAGAATTGGGCATCACCAAAGAAGATATCGGCAAAAAAATTTCTGTTGAAGACTATAACAAGAAATGCCGGGAAGCGGTGCTGCGCTATAAAGACAAGTGGGATGAAATCACCCGAAAGATGGGCTACTGGGTTGACCTGAACGACCCTTATATCACGTTCAAAAATGAATACATTGAAACACTCTGGTGGCTGTTGAAAGAATTGTATAAAAAAGGGTTACTGTATGAAAGTGTAAGCATACAACCATATTCGCCTGCGGCTGGTACAGGTTTAAGCTCACATGAACTGAACCAGCCGGGAACGTATAAGGATGTGAAGGATACGAGTTGTGTGGCGATGTTTAAAGCCTCCCCAAACCCCTTCGCAGGAGGGGCTTATGAAAACCCCGGAATCCGCAAATTGTTTTCTGCTGCGGAAGGTGAAGATGTTTTCTTTTTAGCCTGGACGACAACGCCATGGACGCTTCCTTCAAATCTTGGATTGACTGTTGGCGGTAATATTGATTATGTTTTGGTAAAAACCCTTAACCCTTATTTACACAATCCTATTTATGTAGTTCTTTCAAAAGCATTGATGGATAAATTTTTTAAAGCGGAACAAGAAAATGCAGATTTTGCAGAGTATAAAAATGATGGGAAGAATCTTCCTTATTCAATATTAAATGAATTCAAGGGTTCCGATATTGAAGGTTGCGAATATGAACAACTTCTCTCTTTTGAAGCTAACTCACCTAAAGTAATTGAAGAAATTACCCCGGGTGCAAAACCTTTCCGGGTGCTGGTTGATTCATTCGTCACTACGGAAGATGGGACAGGTATCGTTCACACAGCACCGGCTTTTGGCGCAGATGACTTTAAGGTGGGAAAGAAATACAATATCGGTATTCTGACTATGGTAGACCGGCAGGGTAAGTTTGTGGATGGACTCGGCGAGTTCAGTAACCGCTATGTAAAGAATTACAAAGACGACCCAAACTATGCAGATGTAAATGTGGATATAGCCGTTAAACTGAAAAAAGAAAACCGTGCCTTTAAAGTGGAGAAATACGAACACAGCTACCCCCATTGCTGGCGTACGGATAAACCTGTGCTTTACTACCCGCTGGATGCCTGGTTTATTAAAACAACTGCCCTCAAAGACCGGATGGTGGAACTGAACAAAACCATCAACTGGAAACCTGCTTCAACCGGCGAAGGTCGCTTTGGCAACTGGCTGGAGAATATGGTGGACTGGAACCTGAGCCGCTCAAGGTATTGGGGTACACCATTACCCATCTGGAAAACCGAAGAAGGCGATGAAGAGAAATGCATTGGCAGTGTGTCAGAACTGGAAGCAGAAATGAAGAAGGCATTCGATGCAGGGGTTTCAAAAATTACTCCTGCGGAGAAATTTAGAGAATCCCTCGATCTGCACAAACCATATGTAGACGAAATTATTTTAGTCAGTTCATCAGGTAAACCCATGAAGCGGGTGCCCGACCTTATTGATGTATGGTTCGACAGCGGCGCCATGCCTTATGCACAGTGGGGGCTTCCTGATGCCAGTTCAAATCAATTTGGCCCACTGAGTGCTGAAAACTTTTTCCGGTATCATGAGGCTACAAAAACTTCCGGATTGAGGGAAGCTCCTTTTCCCGCCGATTTCATTGCAGAAGGAGTGGACCAGACAAGAGGCTGGTTTTATACCCTGCATGCAATTGCCGTTATGCTATTTGATAATGTAGCATATAATACCTGTGTTTCCAACGGGCTGGTACTGGATAAAAAAGGCAATAAGATGAGCAAGAGATTGGGAAATGTGGTAGATCCGTTCGAAACTATTAATAAATACAGTGCCGATGCCACCCGCTGGTACCTGGTTACCAATGCCTCTCCATGGGACAATCTGAAGTTTGATGTGGAAGGCATCCGGGAAGTACAGCGCAAATTTTTCGGAACACTATTCAACACATACCAGTTTTTTACCCTTTATGCTAATGTAGATGGTTTTGCTTTTTCGGAAGATTATATACCCGTAAAAGAAAGACCTGAAATAGACCGATGGATCCTTTCTTCTCTCCATACCGTAGTGAAAAAAGTGAACCAATACATGGACGAATATGAACCCACACAGGCCGGTCGTGTAATTGAAAATTTTGTAGACGAGCATTTGAGCAACTGGTATGTACGGCTCTGCCGCCGCCGTTTCTGGAAAGGTGATTATGAACAGGATAAGATCTGTGCTTACCAGACCTTATATGAATGCCTGGAAACTTTGACAAGACTGATTGCTCCAATATCTCCCTTCTTTAGTGATCATCTGTTCCGGAATTTAAATGCTGTGACAAAACGGTTTGATGCGGAATCGGTCCATCATGTCGGGTTTCCAGACCTAGATACGGCACAGGTTCCCCAATCCGGAGGCAGGGCGGTCATTGATGAAATGCTGGAAGAACGCATGCAACTGGCACAGGATGCTTCCTCTCTGATTCTTTCGTTGAGGAAAAAAGCAATGCTGCCAGCCGGTCAATCAGGCATTAAAGTGCGTCAGCCCTTGCAAAAGGTATTGATACCGGTACTGAGCCCATCCATGAAACAACAGTTACAGTTGGTTGAAAACCTGGTAAAGACTGAGGTTAATGTAAAAGAAGTGGAATACCTAGGCCCGGACAGCATTTTTATCAAGAAGAAAATAAAACCAAACTATGCAGCCCTGGGCAAAAGGCTGGGTTCAAAAATGAAAGCCGTTTCAGCCGCTCTTGCCGGGTTTACTCAGGAACAGATTGGCCAACTGGAAAATGAAGGCCAGATCATTTTGCCTATTGAAGGAGAAAACATCGTATTGCAGAAAACTGAAGTGGACATAAGCAGCGAGGATATACCGGGGTGGCTCGTGGCAACAAAGGGCATTCTTACTGTAGCCCTCGATATCAGCATCACACCGGAACTTGTGCATGAAGGAAATGCCCGTGAATTTATAAACCGTATTCAGAAAATCCGCAAAGAAAGCGGCTTTGAACTTACGGACAGGATCGAGGTTGTTTTATCGGCAGGCCAAACAGCCCCGGAAGGCTGGATTCCGTTAAAAGCTTCTTTGGCTCAGTATAAAGACTATATTTGCGCCGAAATTCTGGCAGACAAGCTGGAAATTGTACCGGAAAAAAATAATGGAACTGAGATTGAAATAAATGAAGTTTCTCTAAATGTGATTGTTTCAAAAAAAGGGTAATTTATGGCTACAAAGAAAAAACAGCCTGCCCGTTCGGCAGGAAAGGCCACAAAAAAGGCCGCCAAATCCGCCCCTAAAGCTGCCCGCCCATCAGGCGCAAAACCTGCTGCCAAATCAGTAAAAAAGGTAGCTGCAAAACCAGCGAAAAAGAAAACCGTGATGAAATCAACCCAGAAAACAGCCAAAAAGGCGCCAAAACCGGCAGCTAAATCTGCCCCCCAAAAAGTAGTAAAAACAGTTTCTAAAAAAACTGCAGCGGCAAAGCCTGCACCCAAACCTGTTGCAAAAACAGTGGCAGTAAAGGCTCAGCCAGCACCAGTTCCTGCACCCAGGCCGGTGGTAAAAAAACCTGGAGCAGTTGATCCGAAATCATTGGTCTCTATTAAGCCTAAAATGGTTCGTGTTACTAAAAAGGAGCCACCCAGGCCAGCCAGGGTTCTGATCCCCAAAACCACAACAAAGAGCTCTGTAAAATACGAGCCTGAATTTACCCGGTCTATTCTTGATTCGAAAGAAGCGTTGCAATCCAGTGGGCCAACGATGCGCTATTCTGATACCGACCTGGCTGAATTCAGGGAAATCATCCAGAAAAAACTGGATGCAGCCAAAAAAGAACTTTCTTACTTACAGGGCCTGATTACCCGTAAGGACGAGGGGGGCGACCTGGACGAAGCCCGGTACATGACTATGGAAGATGGTAGTGTAAGTATGGAGAGGGAACAATTGAGCCAGATGGCCAGCCGGCAGATTACCTTTATTGACCACCTCGAAAAGGCATTAATGCGGATAGAAAATAAAACCTATGGTATTTGCAGGGTTACCGGAAAACTGATTGATAAAGCCCGGCTAAAAGCAGTGCCACATGCAACGCTGAGCATTGAGGCCAAACACATGATGAATAAATAATGGAACTGCCTGTAATAAGGCGCAACCCTATCATAAAAAAGGCTGCTGTGAAAAGCGGCCTTTTTAGTATTTGTTCCAGTCTGTGCCGGGTATCCAGGCATTAATTCTTTTTAGCCCGTAGAAAGACCTGGAAGCCCACTCCCAGAATAAAACCGTGGTTGGTGAACTTTGTAGTGGTTTTATTTGTCAGTGTTTCATCTATGCTGCCATCATTGCCGTTATCCCGCAGGGTAGTTTTATCAAATGTATTTTTATCATATCCAAACAGGTATCCGAGAAAAAAATCGAGCCCCGTATTTTCTCCTGTCATTTTGGTAAAGCCTGCCTGTAATCCTGCATTGGCATAAAAGCCTCCTGAGGAATTGCCTTTGTGGGTAATTTTATAGGCCGATGGGTTACTACCTCCATAAAAAAATCCTTCTGTGTTCAGGCTGCTGATGCCCAGGTTGAACCCAAACTGCCCATAGGGCATCAGGTTGCCGGATGTGTTCAGGTAGTGCCGGATAAAGGCCCCCAGGCCAATATTAAACTGACTGCTTTTATCACTTTGATAGGTCGTGTTGTTTTGTTCGTATGTCGTTTTATTCGCCTTTGGGTTAATCATTATACTTGCTCCGGCCGCAGTGCTGGAGTTAAGAAACCAGCCCAGGCTGGGGCTAACATTCAGGTTGTAGCTGGTACTCTTTGATTCGTTTTCACCAACCTGATCCACAGAAATATCCGAACTACCAGAATTATAGATAAAAGAGGCGACAGAAGATCCGGCCATCCGGTCACCCTTCGAAAACTGGCCGCTTGCAGCAACAGACAGGGCCATCAAAAGGGGTAATAATCTTGTTTTTCTCATAAATCAGATTTTTACAGGTTGGCAAATATAACCGATCAGGAAACGAGGGGGACAATTTTTTTCCACGTAATTTCTGGCAGTTTTTTCTCCTTACCTTTAAAAATAATTGGTCGGAATCAAAATTCCTTTTACTTTTAAAGCCAAAGAAATTTAAAGCCAAAACATACTTTTATGAGAAAGATCAACCTCTTTTCACTTTTAGCCCTTGCTATAACTTTTTTAGCGGTTAGCTGTACCAAAGAAGGTCCTGAAGGTCCTGCCGGAGCCCAAGGTGCTCAGGGTCCTACAGGTGCCCAAGGCCCCGTTGGCCCTACTGGTCCTACTGGCCCTACCGGTCCTGCGGGTCCCACCGGTCCTGTTGGTCCTCAAGGCCCTGCTGGAACAGCCAATGTGATTTATTCTAGTTGGGCTGCAGTTTCAACATTCACGATAATTGATACTACATTACCAGATTTTGTTTCAGTGAAAAGATGGATCAGGCCGGCACCATCTTTAACTCAGGCTATAGTTGATAACGGAATCGTTCTGAGTTATTGCAGAGTACCTATTGGAGGGGTTTCTGTTAATGGCCCAAACCTTTTGCCATATATCTTTCCATTTGGTAGCTCAATTTTTCTTTTGAATCAGATTCCGGTTGCGTCCAAAATAATTTATTATACAGCCGATATGACTACTGGTGTCGGATGGACGCCTAATGGAATTTTAGAAATTCGGTATGTATTAATTCCCGGAGGTGTTTCTGGTGGCCGTTCCGCTGAAAAAGCATGTGAAATCAACGGACAGGTTTATACGGAAAACCAGTTGAAGGCTATGTCATATCAGCAGATTTGCGCTCTTCTCAAAATTCAACAATAATATTTTAGTATTTTTAAAAAGCCGCTGCCGTCAAAAACGGGGCGGCTTTTTCTTTTTTCTGTCATCAACCAGACTGGCATTTCTCCTTACCTTGTGGCGCCAAATACTGTTTATGAAACGATATCAAGCAATCTTAGCTTTTCTATTTTCGCTGTCGGTTGCCGCACAACCCCGCATCATTTCCGGCCCTATGCTGGGCCCTGCAGAACTCAGAGATGCTAAACTGTGGGTAGAAGTATCGCAGGATGTAAAATCGGTGGCTGTTCAATACTACAAAAAAGGAGAAACCAAATCAAAGACAGTTGTTTATAATGGAAAACTGGGAAATGAGTTTAACCCTTTGCAGTTTTCAATTGGTAATCTTGATTTCAATACTACATACCAGTATAGAATATTACTGAATGGGAAGGCCACGATGATAGACGGGGAGTTTACTACCAAAGATTTGTGGCAGTGGCGCAAGCCTGCGCCTGATTTTTCTTTTCTTACGGGTTCTTGTTCCTATTTCAATGAACCGGTTTTTGACCGGCCAGGTACTCCCTATGGAAAAGATTCTTCTATTTTTGAAACCATGGCAAAAGAGCGTATGCAGCAAGGTAGCAGCAACCCTTCTTTTATGCTCTGGCTGGGCGATGCCTGGTACACAAGAGAAGTGGATTATTTTAGTGAATGGGGCTTGTGGTACCGGGCCAGCCGCGACCGGTCACTTCCCGTTTTGCAAAATTTCTGGAAATCTATGCCACAAATTGCCATCTGGGATGATCACGACTATGGCCCAAACGACATTGGGAAAAATTATATCCTTAAGAAAACCAGCAGGGACATCTGGAAGAAATACTGGTGCAATCCTTCCTATGGTGAAAACAACGAGGGAACATACACGATGTTTAGCTGGGGTGATGCGGATTTCTTTCTTACTGATAATCGCTGGTGGCGCAGTGCAGACAGGATGAAAGATTCGGTAAACGGATTTCCCAACCCGGAAAAAGAAATGCTGGGGCAGCAGCAAATGGAATGGCTGAAAAATTCTCTGCTGCACAGCAATGCCATCTTCAAGGTAATCGTTGTAGGCAGCCAGGTACTGAACCCCGTTTCGCCCTATGATAAGTGGAACAGGTTTCCTTACGAGTACGCGGAGTTCATGGATTTTATTGGGGATCAGAATATCAGTGGAATTGTTTTTCTGACCGGCGACAGGCATCATAGCGAAATTATCCGGGTAAACAGGCCAGGCACATATCCTTTATATGATATCACCGTTTCGCCGCTTACCTCTGGCACCCACCAGTTTGGGGGCCCCGAAAAAAATAACCCGTTTCGTGTACTGGGAGTTGATGAAAAACAAAACTATGCGAAGATTTCCTTTACCGGGCCACGCAATGAACGAAAGCTGACTGTTGCGTACCTGGGAACCAGGGCCGAACAACTGGGGTCATGGTCTGTATCAGAAAAAGAACTAAGAAAACCCTGACCATAAAGACAAAGCTGCCTGAAAGGCATAAGAATAATAAAACATTTAAATTTTTTAATTACAAGGTATATGAAATGCTTTTTCACCGGTATGCTTGCAATGATGCTGTTTGCAGCCTGCAAAAACAGCCGGCAACAACCACAGACTTCCGTCAGCCAGGCCGTACAGAATCAGCCAGCCAGCATCGGAGATTCGGCAGAAATCAGAACGGTGATTACCAGCTTTTACAATTGGTACAACGACCATTTCCGCAGTTTTTTCAGGTTCAATTTATATCAGGGTACCGGCCCTGATCTTGCGCCGCCCTACCGGATCAATTGGGATGAAGTGAAAAAATATCATCAGTTTATCCGGGACTCGGTGCCGCAGTTAGGTGAAAATTTCGTACTGCATCAAAACAATTTTTTCAAAGAATGTGATTCGGCGTTTGCAGCCGATAAAGAATCTGAAATTCCCTATGGTTTTGATTATGATTGGTACACCAACAGCCAGGAGGAACCGCAATACCTGGTAGCCTACATCAACCAGCCGGGCAGGTGGTTTATTTTGCAGCTTGGCGATGATGCGTGGGTGGAGATACTTGCCAATATGGAGTATGATGGGATCAAAAAAGAAGAAGCCATCCTGAAACTGGAAATGAAAAAAGAAAACGGTTCTTGGAAAATTGCCAGGATCGGAACAGAATAATGAATGTCTATGACTGTTTGTTTTAATTACGAAAAACCTAAGGTGCTTCAGGCCTTGCGCTACCATTTTATCAGCCGCCGGGAAATACGCATCATGCTGATACTGGTCAATGTGTTTGCCCTTGCTTCAATAATCCTGTATGCTTTGAAGAAAGTGACAGCACTGGCTTTCCTGGTAGGTTCTTTCTTATGGATTGTGCTCATGGTGAGTTTCTGGTTCATGTTGCCCTGGATGGTTTATAAACGGGCTGCTACTTTTCAACATGCATTTTGCATGGATTTTGATCAGGCGGGTTTTACACTCCGGCACGAAAATGGATCCAAAGAGTGGCCGTGGACAGCCCTGCAGTATTTCGTAGAGAGTCCTCATTTTTTTCACCTGTATTTTGATAGCCGCTCGTTTTTTCTGGTGCCAAAAAGCGGCTGTACAGATAGTGACCAGTTACATGCCCTGCGCACATTGATCAGGGAGAAGGTCAAAAAAGGGTCCTGACCTAAAGGCTTTTTTCCATAATGAAATGCGGAATGGTCAATTCCGTAAACTCATCACTGGCCAGCGTATAACCCATTTTTTCGTAGAAGCCAATTGCATTTTTCCGGGCATGCATAGAGACTGTCTTGTACCCCCGGTCCCTTGCAAGATTTTCTGCAAAATGCATCAGAGCCCGCCCGATACCTTTACCCTGCAGGTCGTTGAGAACGGCCATTTGCCGAAGCCTGACGACCAAAGGATTTTCTTCCACCAGCATACAGCATCCCAGCATTTGCTCTTCTTCAAATGCACCAATCAGTATGTGATCTTTTTCTTTTTCCAATTCGGCCTGAAAAAAATTTAATCCAAGGGGTCTGCGCAAAATTTCATCACGCAGCCTGAGCATTTGCTTGTATTCCGGCGAACCATAATCTATAATTTTCAGGGCCATAACCTTTGCTTAAGCAGGTTGGTAAAAGTTCAAAATACAAATTACAAATAATTCTGCCAATCAGCCGGGCAATTCATCCCATTTGCAAAATAGGTTTTTTAGTTCTTATTTACTCGTTTTCAGCATTTTAAATCTGTTCTGTAAAAAATAACCAGAACGATGCATATTAGTTCAAAAAGTATATTTTTGCACCCAATAATCAAAACTTTAAGACATGTCAGACATCGCATCAAGAGTTAAGAAAATTATTGTGGACAAGCTGGGCGTAGATGAAGCAGAAGTAACCACTGAAGCTTCTTTTACCAACGACCTGGGCGCCGATTCACTGGATACAGTAGAGTTGATCATGGAATTTGAAAAAGAATTCAATATTTCAATTCCCGATGAGCAGGCTGAAACCATTAATACAGTGGGCCAGGCTGTTGCTTATCTTGAAGAACATGCAAAATAAACATATCACTGTTTCTGCAGTACGCAGTACACCGAAACAGAAACATAACATAAACCGCCTTCTTTCTGTGAAATCAGCAGAGGCGGTTTTTCATTAAAGCGGTAGTAGTTATAGAGGAGAACTGTACATTTGATAAAAATGCACCAATTGCATGATGAAATTGAAAAGGGTTGTAATTACGGGCATGGGCGCTATCACACCGTTGGGTAATTCTGTTGAAGATTACTGGAATGGTATGATGCATGCTGTTTCGGGTGCAGCCATGATCACCCGGTTCGATGCGTCAAAGTTTCGAACCCAATTCGCCTGTGAGGTTAAGGGGTTCGATCCGCTTCATCACCTGGATAAAAAAGAGGCCCGTAAACTGGACCGGTTTACCCAATTTGCACTTGTTGTAAGTGATCAGGCCATGTCTGATGCAGGCCTTGGTTCGGAGAACCTGAATCCGGACCGGGCAGGTGTTGTATTTGCAAGCGGTATTGGCGGGCTGATCACTTTTCAGCAGGAAGTAACTGAGTTTGCGAAGGGCGATGGAACACCCCGTTTCAACCCTTTTTTCATACCAAAAATGATCCTGGATATTGCTGCAGGTCAGATCAGCATGCGCCATAATTTAAGGGGCCCCAATTTTGCGGTAGTCAGTGCCTGCGCCAGCAGCACCAATGCCATTATGGAAGCTTTTAACCTGATTCGACTGGGCAAAGCAGATATTATTTTGACCGGGGGCAGCGAAGCCGTCATCAGCGAAGCTGGTGTGGGAGGCTTCAATGCTATGAAAGCCCTGAGTGAAAGAAATGACAGCCCTGAAACAGCCAGCCGCCCGTATGATAAAGACCGCGATGGGTTTGTGATGGGCGAAGGAAGCGGCATGCTCGTTTTGGAAGAACTGGAACATGCACTGGCCAGAAATGCCAAAATCTATGCAGAATTGGCGGGCTGTGGTGCCACAGCCGATGCACACCATATCACGGCGCCACATCCAGAAGGGCTTGGGGCAAAAAATGTAATGCTGTCTGCATTGCAGGATGCAGGTATGCAACCCGGCGATATTGACTATATAAACACACATGGAACAGCTACGCCATTGGGTGATGTGGCAGAAGTAAGGGCCATTTTGGATGTCTTTGGAGAAAATGCGTACCGGCTGAACATCAGCGCCACCAAATCCATGACCGGCCATTGCCTGGGTGCTGCCGGAGTCATAGAAGCAATTGCAAGTATTAAAGCAGTGATGCATGATACCATTCCGCCTACCATCAACCATTTTACGGATGACCCGGAGCTGGATCCGCGGCTGAATTTTACATTTTCAAAAGCGCAACAAAGACCGGTGCGTGCAGCACTAAGCAATACATTTGGTTTCGGCGGCCACAATGCCTGTGTGATTGTCAGGAAATATTCTGCCTGATCAATATACAATGACCGGCATCGTATCCATAATTTGTATACTGCACAATATCTTTTTTTAACCTGTCAACTTTTCTGTAGTTTAATGGCCGTGGATTTCTTCAATTTTTTTTCAGCCAGTCAAAAAAATTCTTCTTTTAAAAAGGAGCTGAAAATAATGCTGGGATACAAACCGGTAAATATCTCGCTGTACAAAACGGCTTTGACGCACCGCTCTGTAAAAGAAAAGGCAGAGGAGAATAATGAGAGGCTCGAATACCTGGGAGATGCCATTCTCAGCGCCCTGATAGCCGATTACCTGTACAAAAGATATCCCTACCGGGAAGAAGGGTTCCTGACGGAAATGCGCAGCAAAATGGTCAACCGCCAGCAGCTCAATGAAATTGCAGTTCGGATGGGCTTGAAAAAAATTACAGTATTCAACAAAACCGATAGTTCCCTGAAAGTGAGCCAGATTTTTGGCAACACGCTGGAGGCTCTGGTAGGAGCTATCTTCCTGGACCAGGGCTATAAAAAAACAGCCCATTGGGTGATGAAGCGTATCATTATGCCCCATATGTTTGTGGATGACCTGGAAATTCTTGAAATCAACCATAAAAATAAATTGTATGGCTGGGCCAATAAAAACGGCCGCCTGCTGGAATTTGAAACACTGAATGAAAAATTGGAAAACGGCCGGCGTTTATTTACCGTGGCTGCTGTTCTGGATGGAAAAAATATTGGGATCGGAAAAGCTTACAATAAAAAGGACGCTTCACAAATAGCAGCACAGGAGGCAGTGTTAAAACTGGGTATCGTCAATACAGATTCACCGGGTGAAGAAATTCCTGAAAAATAGTTGCTCCGGTTCTGTCAGTGATTTGAAAAAATATCTTTAGTTTGAAGAAAATGATTTGCAACCGGCGGCCTGAAACAATTAAAAACAAAAAAATGAAAAATTTATTTCTGCTCGCATCACTGCTGTTCGTTCTGGCAGCCTGCAACACGCAGGAAAAAGTGAAAGGTGCAAATGGTGAAACCTACGGCACAGCCGTACAATACAACGATTACATTGTGAACCGCCAGGTCAGCCTGATGAAAAGTGTCATGCAGTTTGCAGCAGTGGCACAAAAGGATCTTGACTCCGCTGAGCGGTTGCTTGACCGGTTTATCATTGAAACATCTGTGATGAAGAAAGAAATTGAAGGCATGCCTGCCTGGAGAGGCGATTCAACTCTTCGGGAAGCAGCTATCGGGACATTTGGTTTTTATTACCGGGCGTTTGCAGATGATTATAAGTTGATCCTGCACCTTAAAATGGAGCAGGATGGCACAAATTCTGAAATTGAAAACCAGATCAACTCGATCATTCAAAAAATTACAGATGAGGAAAAGATCGTGGATGCCAGGTTCCAGGAGGCACAAAAAAAGTTTGCGAGAGATAACAAAATGAAGCTCCAGGAAAACGAGATGCAAAAAGAGTTTGACCGGATCAAAGAAGGCCAATAATATTCCGGCAGGACCCGATATAAACACCCTGCCCGGATTGAAGCACGAATACTATCCGAGATGCACCTGAGAGTGATCAGCATTATGATGTCCAGGATCTGAATTCTTTTGAGAATCATGCAGCAAAAAATGGGATTTTGTTGTCGGTGCAGCAATGATTGCCTTTCTATTATTCTGAAATCGTCCACCTAAAAAAAAATAGTGGCGCTGAAAAAAAATTTCTTTAAAAATTAATCCAAATCACCTACATTCGTCCGCTTTTATTAACATTTCATTAATACCAAAATTATCGTACATGAGAAAAATGTTACTGCTTTTGCTCGTATCTGCAAGTATGTGGGTAAGCGCAAATGCCCAGAAGATAACAGTGAATGGAAAGGTATCGGACCAAAACGGTAACCCGGTTCCATATTCATCTGTTACTGAAAAAGGAACCCGGTCAGGAACTGTTTCTGATGAAGGTGGGTCCTTCACACTGACAGTGGCTCCGGGTGCAAAACTGATCATTTCTGCTGCCGGATTCAGAGTTGCAGAATTAACTGCTGAAACAAGCATGATCATTAAACTGACTGCCATTGATAAAGAGCTTAGCGAAGTAGTTGTAACTGCTCTTGGTGTAAAAAGAGAAAAGAAAGCTCTTGGATTTTCAGTGCAGGAAGTAAAGGGCGAAAATCTTACGATTGCCAAGTCGCTTGATGTCAGCAGCAGCATCGTGGGCAAAGTTGCGGGTGTGCAAATTGTCGGTTCTCCCAGTTCCACTTTTGATAATGCGGACATCCTGATTCGGGGTGTAACCGGACTGGGCCCCCAGGCGCCCATCTTTGTTGTGGACGGAACTATCACGAACCAGTCAGCGGTCATTATGGATAATGTAGAAAGCGTGTCCGTACTGAAAGGCCCTGCCGCCACAGCCCTCTATGGTCAGCGTGCCGCTAATGGTGCCGTGGTGATTACTACAAAAAAAGGCTCCCGGAAAAAATCAAGCAATGTTGAAGTAAACCTCGGCGTTACTTTTGAAAACCTTGCAATTATTCCGCCATACCAGAACGAATATGCTGGTGGTTACTCATCCTCATATACATCAATGACATCACTGGGCTCCGGCTTCATGGATGCTCAGGGATTTTACCTCTTTAAGTATAATGCAGCGATTCACCCGGCTTCTTGGGCTTCTTTTAACGGCCAAAGAATGCTGGAGTACGGTGCCGACGAAAGCTGGGGCCCTAAAATGGATGGCTCTATGTACCGGCCCTATTATAGCTGGTACCCTGGCGATGAGTTTGGCGCAATGGCGCCATTGAGTCCCATTCCTGACAACGTGAAAAATTTTTTCCGTACCGGTCGCAATTTGAATAACAGCATTGCATTTACAACCGGTGGGGAGTCGCATAACCTGAAACTCACCTACGGAAACCAGGACAGAACTCTGATTATAAATGAAGCCAGAAGGCAGCAGCACCAGTTGGGCCTCAACGGATCATTTGATGTGGGAAAATACATCACCATGTCGAGCGACATGATTTACACGACCAGCTATACAAAAGGAAAACCACTGGAAGGTTATCGCCTGGACGGGTTGAATGTAACCCAGAATTTCAACCAATGGTTTCAGCGCCAGCTCGACCTGGAAAAAATGAAGCAATACCGTCAACCTGACGGAAGCCTGAACTCATGGAATATCGGCGATCCGAATTATTCAAGTGATCTGGCTGTATATGGTCAGCCCCAGTACTGGGATAATCCCTGGTGGGTGCTGAAAGAAAATTATGGCACACAAAGCCATAACCGCCTGGTAGGAAACGTGGGGATGAACATTAAAATCAACAGACACCTGAATATACAGTCCTATGCCAGGATGAACTCCTACACAAATGAAAATGATCAGCGGATTGCAAGCGGTGGGTTAAATCTGGACGGGTACTCCATCAATCAAAACCAGTACCGGGAGATGAACTATGAAACCAATATTGTTTATAAAAACAAATTTGGTGATTTTTCTGTGGATGCTATGGCCGGAGCTAACCATCGCCGTAATTATTACAGCGCTTTGTCAATGGCAACTGATGGTGGCCTGAGTTCTCCTGATTATTTTGATATTGCCGCTTCCATTGCCCGCCCGATTGTATCACGCAGTTATGAGAAAAAAATAGTGAATAGCCTGTACGGGAAAGCATCATTTGGTTTCAGGGATTTCCTGTACTTAGAAGCTACCCTGCGCAACGACTGGTCATCAGCTCTTCCGGAAGAGAACAATTCATACCTGTACCCATCAGTTAGCACCAGCTTTATATTTACTGAGTTGTTGAAAGGAAGTTCTATTTCCAATGTACTCACGTATGGAAAACTACGGGCAGCCTTTGCCTCAGTAGGATCAGACCTGGGTGCACATCAGCTTGATATCGCCATTGCAAATGGCTCATTCTATGGCACCAACCCCTCTGTATCAATCGGTAACCAGTTCCGCGGGGGCGGCATCAAACCGGCTTTGACACAGGCCTGGGAAGTAGGTGCAGAATTTCGCTTCTGGAAGAGGATTGGCCTCGATATAGCATTTTATGAAAATAATAATACAGACCAGATTCTGCCTGTTGATGTATCATCAGCCAGCGGTTTCTCCACTGCACAGATCAATGCCGGAAACATCGTAAGCCGTGGCGTTGAAATTTCATTGTCCGGAACACCGGTTCAAAACAGGAACTTTACCTGGAATGTAAGCCTGAATTGGGCAAGAAATAGTAATGAAGTGAAAGAACTGGCTGAAGGCATTACTACATACCTGTATGCCACCAACCGCTATGATACAAGACTGGAGCATCGTGTTGGAGGTCAGTGGGGTACTTATTATGGACGTAAGTGGAAGCAACATCCGACAAAAGGCGGCAACCTGATTCTGTCCAATGGGTTACCAGATTATGAACTCAACAAAGAAATCGGACAGGTGCTTCCGAAATGGACAGGAGGAATGTTCAACTCATTTAAGTATAAAGATTTTGATCTGGCATTTTCCATTGATTTCCAAAACGGTGGTTTATTCTATTCCGAAACAAGAAACTTTAATACAGGCGCCGGTTTGTCAGAAGAAACAGTTGGTATTAATGATAAAGGCCACGACTGGAGAGATTTCCCTGGCTCCTACACATTGGCTGGCGGAAACACCGGTAATGGTGGTATCCGCATCCCGGGTTATTTTTCTGATGGAACAGAAAACAACCGTTATATCTCAGCCCGTTCTTACTGGTACACTGCCCGTCAGAGGGATGCAAGCAATGTATTGCTGGATGCCTCTTACATCAAGCTGAGAGAAGTTCGGTTTGGGTACACGATACCGGCCAAACTGATTGAAAAAATTAAGTTTGCCAAATCAGCAAACATCGGAGTAATGATACAAAATGCCTGGCTGATCTGGGCCACTACTAAAGAATTCGGTGTAGATCCTTCTGAACTGGAAGTATTCTACAGGGAAGGTGGTCAGTTGTCTGCAACCCGCCAGGTTGGTGCAAACCTCCGTGTTACATTTTAAGCAACAGAATTTGGCAACAACATTTAAAAAATTTTGACATGAGAAAAATATTTGTTTTTATAGCCTTCGCAACAGCCTTAGCGGGTTGTAATAAGTTTGGTGATACCAACATATCGCCGGCTTTGCAAAC
>CAYYMK010000008.1:48134-49611 GCA_964473035.1 uncultured Chitinophaga sp. | reverse complement strand
GTCATCAGCAGCAACGCTCAGAATATTTCTTACACTTTTGTAACCGGTGACCCGAATAACTATAATCCATGGTACAATAATTATTCTGTCAGCAACCGGAACGACTATGCAATCAGCAAGACAATGACTGACTATATGGAACCCAAGGCTGATCCACGTCTTCCTGTGTATGCTGAAGTGCTGGCAGGAAATATTATTAAGGGTCTTCCTTATGGCAGAAATGTAGCAGTGAACATACCGGCTGCCTATAGCCGTATTGGGAACTACTTCCGTTCACAAGGTTCTCCAATGCCGATATTTAACTATGCACAAGTGCTGTTTATGAGAGCAGAGGCATGCAAACTGGGCTATGAAGCCGGTGGCGATGTAGCAGCAGAGCAATTCTATAAAGATGCCATCAAGGCTTCGTGGGAGCAGTACGGTGTGTATAATGCAGCTGCATACAACACCTACATCGCACTGGCGGGTGTGGCTTATTCTGCTGCAACCGGCCACAAGCAGATTCTTACTGAAAAGTGGGTACATATGTACCTGAACAGCTGGGAGCCATGGAATGACTGGCGCCGTACCGGATTTCCTACATTGACACCTGCACAGGATGCCATTGACCCAAGGGGTATTCCCCTGCGGCTTGGTTATCCTACCACTGAAGCAGGATTAAATGCAACGAACTACCAGGCTGCTGTTGCATCAATGGGAGGAACGGATGATAACTACGCTAAAATGTGGTGGTTGCCCTGATCCGTTTTTGATACAGAATTCAAAAGGGGTTGTTTTATTGAGACAACCCCTTTTTATTTATTCCAGGTGAAGTGGGAAAAAATGCAGCTGTAAAAAAATGAGCTTTTCTCCTGTATTACAAAATTAAAAAATGAAGGCTGGTGACATTAGTCCGCAGAGTCATCAGTATCCATACACAACTCGATCAGCACCCCGTTGGTATGTTTGGGATGCAAAAAACAAACAAGTTTGTGATCAGCTCCCGGTTTAGGATGTTCCGTGAGCAAAATAAATCCTTCATTTTTCAGCCGCTCCATTTCAGACCGGATGTCCGCAACCGCAAAGGCGATATGGTGAATGCCTTCTCCTTTTTTGTCCACAAACCGGGCAATAGTACCATCGGGCTCAGTACTCTCCAGCAGCTCAATCTTATTTGGCCCGGTTTTAAAAAAAGCAGTCCGCACATTTTCAGATGCTACAGTTTCTGTTTTATAGCATGCTGTATTCAGCAGTTTTTCAAAAACCGGAACAGAGTGTTCCAGGCTTTTTACTGCAATACCAATATGTTCAATCTGCAGCATAGCAATTTTTTTCTGTTCAAAGGTAAAACTTTAACGGACCATAATAGAAGCAAAAGGCTGATGTTTTCGGAAACAGAATTTCAAAGGTCAGAACCATTCAGGTCTTGAAAGATTAGCGATCTGCAGCAAAAAACAATGATAGAATTTTCATGTTCCGGTTGTGTAATTTCGGCTTG
>CAYYMK010000008.1:0-48034 GCA_964473035.1 uncultured Chitinophaga sp. | reverse complement strand
CTGTGCCGTTTACTGGCAGGTTCTGAAGGAACCCTTGCCATTGCCACAGAAATCATACTGAACCTGATGGAACTTCCCCCTGCAGAAACTGCACTGGTCTGTGTGCATTGCAACAGTATTGTGGAAGCCATGCATGCCAATAAACTGAGCCTGCTGCATCAACCTGTGGCCGGAGAACTGGTTGATAAATTAATATTGGATTTTACAAGGGGCCATCCGGAATACAACAAGAACCGTTTTTTTATTGAGGGTGACCCTGAAGCTATCCTGATGGTAGAATTCATGGAGTTCACTGCACAGGAGGCTCGGGAAAAAGCAAATACATTAGTCGGTGACCTAAGAAAAAACCAGCTTGGTTTTGCCTGGCCTGTGCTGTACAACGAAAAAGCAAAATTTGCGTGGGAGGTGCGAAAAGCGGGTCTGGGTTTGCTGCGAAACATTAAAGGGGATGCCCAGCCGGTCAACCTGATTGAAGACTGCGCCGTTGCTACAGACGACCTTCCTGCCTACGTATCCGATATTCAGCAGCTACTGAAAAGGCATCAGGTGCAGGCCTCCTATTACGCACATGCTGCTGCCGGAGAGTTGCATATAGAACCCATCCTTAACCTGAAATCGGCGGAGGGAGTAAAAAAATTCAGAGTCATCCTTGCCGAAACGGCGGAACTGGTAAAAAAATATAAAGGCTCACTCTCCGGCGAACATGGCGATGGCAGGCTGCGTGGTGAATACATTGCCTCAGTTGCAGGCGCAGAGACCTATCATCTTTTTGAGCAGGTTAAAAATATTTTTGATCCATTGCGTGTATTCAATGCTGGAAAAATTGTAGCCACACCACCTATGGATACAAACCTGCGGGCTTCACAATCACCCGTTCTGCGGCATATAGCCACAACATTCAATTTTTCTGAATCTGGAGGAATACTGCGGCTGGCAGAAAAATGCTCAGGCTCAGGCGATTGCCGTAAAATGCCCCCCTCCGGTGGTGTGATGTGCCCCAGTTATATGGTGACTCGAAATGAAAAAGATACCACAAGGGCAAGGGCAAATATCCTGCGCCAGTTTTTGAGTCATGAATCAGACATGCAACCATTCAACCACCAGGAAATAAAAGAAGTCATGGATCTGTGCCTGAGCTGCAAGGGTTGCAAAACAGAATGTCCCTCGTCGGTGGATGTGGCAAAAATGAAAGCTGAGTTTCTGCAACACTACTATGACCAGAACGGAATTCCTTTTCGGGCAAAACTGGTTGCAGGTTTCAGCAGGCAAATGAAGTGGTTGTCAAAAATTTCTTGGGCATATAACTGGTTTTACCGTGTGCCAGCCTTCAGAAAAACAGCCAACCGTATGATTGGATTTCATACAAACCGCACAATGCCGGAAATATCCGGTCAGACCCTAAGACGCTGGTATCGCAAAAACAATACAACTGCTGGTGCGGCATCAAACGGGGTTGTTTACTTTTTCTGCGATGAATTTACCAACTACACCGATGCAGAAATTGGCAGGAAAGCAATTTTATTATTACAAAAAGCAGGCTACCATGTACTGATTCCTCCACATCTGGAAAGCGGGCGCAGCTATTTATCGAAAGGGCTGCTCAGGCAGGCTAAGAAAATTGCAAATAAAAATATTGAACTGCTCTCCGGGCTTATTGGGCCGAACACTCCATTGGTGGGAACAGAACCATCGGCCATACTCAGTTTCAGAGATGAATATAAGGATCTGGCCTTGCAGAAAAATGCGGAAAATGCCCAAAAACTGTCGGCGAGCTGCTTTACCATAGAAGAATTCCTGTCAAGAGAATTCGGTGCTGGCCGCATCGACAGAAATCTTTTTACCCGGGAAGAAAAAACCATCCTGATTCATGGGCATTGTTTTCAAAAAGCCCTGTCTTCCCTTCAGTCCATCCGTACCTGCCTGGAAATTCCGGTGAATTATAAAACAAAACTGATTCCTTCCGGCTGCTGTGGTATGGCAGGCAGTTTTGGGTATGAGAAGGAACATTATGATATTGCACAAAAGCTGGGTGAGTTGGTATTGTTTCCGGCAGTACGATCGGCCGATCAAAAAGATCTGATTGCGGCTCCCGGTACCTCCTGCCGGCACCAGATCCTGGATGGTACAGGCAGAAAAGCATTGCACCCTGCAGCGATCTTGTATGATGCAATTATTTCCTGAAAATCTGCATATTATCACTTCCTTTTCGAAATTGGAAAAAACCATTTTCCCGCATCTTTAATGGCTTTCTTTTAAAACCTTTTGAGGTACTTTTGTGTTGTTACAGGAATTAAATTCAGCAGATTTTATGCTTCAATTCCCGATTTATTTAGACAATAATGCAACGACTCCATGCGATCCGAGAGTTGTGGAGGCGATGATTCCCTATTTTACCCAGAGCTTTGGCAATGCTGCCAGTCGAAACCACCCTTTTGGCTGGCAAGCTGAGGGTGCTGTTGATGATGCCCGTGAACAGGTGGCCCGCCTCATCGGTGCCGATCCGAAAGAAATCATTTTTACTTCGGGTGCTACTGAAGCCGATAACCTGGCAATCAAAGGCGTCTTTGAAATGTATGCCGGCAAAGGCAATCATATCATTACCTGTTCAATTGAACATAAAGCCGTATTAGATACTTGCAAGCACGTTGAAAAAGAAGGAGGTGAGGTTACTTACCTGAAAGTAAAGCCCAACGGAATCATTGACCTTGCCGAACTGGAAGCAGCCATCAAACCTTCTACCATTCTCATTGCACTGATGTATGCCAATAATGAGATTGGCACCATGAACCCGGTCAGAGAAATCAGCGCCATTGCCAAAAAGCATGGGATCCTTTTCTTTAGCGATGCCACCCAGGCAGTTGGCAAAGTTCCGGTCGATGTGCAAAAAGACGGCATTGATCTGATGGCTTTTACAGCCCATAAAATGTATGGCCCCAAAGGCGTTGGGGCCTTGTATGTAAGACGAAAAAACCCAAGGGTGAAAGTTACAGCACAAATGGATGGTGGCGGCCATGAAAGAGGCATGCGCAGCGGCACCCTGAATGTACCCGGAATAGTGGGATTTGGCAAGGCTTGTGAACTTTGTATGAATGAAATGACGCAAGAGTCTGAAAGGCTCCTTGTGTTGCGGGATAAACTTGAACATGCATTATTGCGCCTGGAAGAATCGTATTTGAACGGCGATAAGGAACAACGTTTGCCTCATGTGACCAATATATCGTTTAAATATGTGGAGGGAGAAGGCTTGCTCATGGGATTCAATAAAGAAATTGCAGTTTCATCCGGCTCGGCCTGTACGTCAGCCTCACTGGAGCCATCTTATGTGCTCAAGGCCCTGGGGCTTGGAGACGACCTTGCCCACAGTTCCATACGCTTCGGGCTGGGAAGGTTTACGACTGAAGAACAAATAGACTACACAATTGATGCAGTTACAAAAACCGTAAATAAATTACGGGAAATGAGTCCGCTCTGGGAAATGTACAAAGAGGGAATTGACCTGAACAGCATTGAATGGGCACATCATTAAACACAAACAATCAAACTTACTGTTAAAAAAACCGCTATATGGCATACAGTGATAAAGTAATTGACCACTATCAGAATCCCAAGAATGTAGGCACACTTGATAAGAGCAAGAAAACCGTAGGCACAGGACTGGTGGGTGCGCCGGAATGTGGTGATGTGATGCGGCTGCAAATTGAAGTGGATGAAGTCACCGGAGTCATCAAAGATGCCCGGTTTAAAACTTTTGGTTGCGGATCTGCCATTGCCTCATCATCGCTGGCAACAGAATGGCTGAAAGGGAAAACCGTGGATGAAGCTGTAAAGATTGACAATATGGACATCGTGGAAGAATTGAACCTGCCACCGGTGAAAATTCACTGTTCTGTACTGGCCGAAGATGCCATCAAAGCGGCCATCAATGACTACCGCATCAAAAACGGGCTGCCCGAACTGAAGTATGATGACCAGGTGATTCATTAACACCCGGCACATACAGGCTTTCCTGACCGGGAAACATATTGTATATTTGCCAATTGAATTATGACAGGCATATCCACACATAACCAGTCTCCGTCAATAGCGGGAGCGGCCGATCAGCCAGGCATCTTTGTCAGCGATAAGGCAAAAGCCAAAGTCATGCAACTGATGAACGATGCCGGCATTGCAGGTGATCCAGGCTATTTTTTAAGGGTGGGAGTCGTAGGCGGAGGTTGCTCCGGCCTCAGCTATAAGCTGGATTTTGATAATGAACAAAAGCCCATGGACCAGGAATTTGAAGACAACGGCGTGAAAGTGGTCACCGACCTGAAAAGTTTTCTCTACCTTGTCAACACCACACTCGATTTTTCAGATGGATTGAATGGAAAAGGCTTTTACTTCAGTAATCCCAATGCCAGCCGCACCTGCGGATGTGGTGAAAGCTTTGCCGTTTAATAGTTTCGCACATCTTCCTTCTTCATTTTTCCATCCTGCGGTCAAAATGTATCTTGCAGGCACACTATGTGGCCCGTTTGTAAAAAAGAATTACGGCAGTTTTTCAGCAGCCTGACAGGCTATATCGCTATTATTGTTTTTTTGCTGGTCAACGGCCTGCTTCTGTTTTTTTTCCAAAATAATATTTTCGAATACGGTTATGCCACGCTGGATCGTTTTTTTCAGCTGGCACCCTGGATTTTATTATTGCTGATCCCTGCCATCACGATGCGCAGCTTTGCCGAAGAATATAAATCGGGTACATTTGAAATTCTTCAAACCAGACCACTGCGGCAAGGACAAATTGTATGGGGTAAATATATGGGCAGCCTGATTGTGGTGCTGATTGCCCTTTTGCCAACTCTTGTTTATATCGTTTCTATTCAGCAACTTTCTTCAGGCGAAGGGCTGGACCTGGGAGCTACGGCAGGTGCTTATATCGGGCTTTTTTTTCTTGCTGCTGTTTTTACGGCAATATGTATTTGCTGTAGCAGTTTCACACAGAATGCAGTGCTGGCATTCATCACGGGCTTGCTGGGTTGTGCTCTTTTATTTTATGGGTTTAATGCCATCAGCAAACTCCCTGCGTTGCGCAGCGGTGCCGATTATTATGTGGAGATGGCCGGAATAGATTTTCATTACCGAAGCATCAGCCGCGGTCTGGTTGATGTCAGAGATATAGTGTATTTCATTTCTGTAATATTTTTTTTCCTGGCACTTACAAACCGGAATTTATTAAAGCGGTAAAATGAAAGCAATCGTTACCAGGCTACTGGCTTACAAATACGGGTGGGTTCTGCTGTTACTGGCTGTGATGCTGATCAATTACCTGGCCGCATTGCTGCAGGTAAAGGTCGACCTGACCAGGGAAAAAAGATATACGCTAAGTACAGCAACAAAAAACCTGGTTCGTAACCTGGATGAACCGGTTGATATAAAAGTATTTCTGAAAGGAGAATTTCCTTCCGGTTTCCGGAAACTTGCCGGTAGCACCCGTGATTTTCTTGGTCTGCTAAAAGATCTTAACAATTCAAAAATACGCTACCAGTTCATTTCCCCTCTGGACGATCTGCCAGGCAGTACTGACCGCTACGCCGATTCACTGATCAAACTGGGAGCCATCCCAATCAATCTGACCGTGCAAAAAAAAGAAGGAGAGAGCTCCAATATTATTTTTCCGGTCGCACTCTTAAGTTACAACGGCAAGCAATCGCTGCTAAACCTGTACCCCGGGGCCAGCCGGGAAATTTCACAAAATGAAATCAATGGTGCAGAAGCATTGATGGAATACCAGTTTGTACACACTCTGAATAAAATGATGCAGCCGGAAAAACCTGCAATTGCCTATGCAACCGGAAATGGGGAACCGGTTGATGGCAGTACCTACGACCTGGTGCAGATACTGAGCAACGATTATGCATTTGGAACACTGAATCTTCAGGAAATCAGAAAAATTCCGGATGAAGTGGATGTGCTGATGATTGTCAAACCTGTGCAGCCATTTACCGAGGATGAAAAACTGATCATGGACCAGTTTGTAATGCGGGGCGGCAAACTGCTTTGTTTTATTGATAACCTGATTGCAGAAAGGGACAGCCTTGCGTTTAAGCCCGA
This sequence comes from uncultured Chitinophaga sp., assembly GCA_964473035.1. Taxonomy (GTDB): domain Bacteria; phylum Bacteroidota; class Bacteroidia; order Chitinophagales; family Chitinophagaceae; genus JJ008. Next base: position 41,944 of record CAYYMK010000008.1, on the reverse strand, counting down.
AACTATTGCCTACGACCGGAATCTGAACCTGACAGATCTTTTTTTCCGTTATGGACTACGGATCAATACAGACCTGGTCATGGATCTGCAATGTGATGCCATCCCTTTTGTGGTGGGAGGTACGCCGGAAAATCCGCAAATGGAATTTCTCCCCTGGAATTATTATCCTGTTCTGATGGCTTCTAACAGCAGGCTGTCCCGTGGTTTAGGTTATGTAACGGCAAGGTTTGCCAATTCCATTGACAGCATCCAGGCGGAAGGAATTTCCAAAGAGCCTCTTCTGGTTACTTCACCCAACTCAAGAATAATCAGCACGCCGGCGCTCATCAGCCTGAATGAAAATAAAAATGTACCGCAACACGAAAAATTTAAAAGAAATGCAATTCCGGTGGCCATGCTGCTGGAGGGTACTTTCACTTCATTGTACCGAAACCGGGTAACCAAATCAATGGCTGATACACTTGCTGCATCGGGCCTGCGCTTTACAGACAGGTCGTCTGATTCCAAAATAATCGTTGTGGCCGATGGTGATATGCTGTTAAACGACTTCATCATTCCGGATGGCGACCGTACCCAGCCGGAGCCCATACAAATGGGATGGAATAAATATACCTATACAGAATACCTGCGGCAATCAGAAGCGGGGAAATATTTTTTGCCGGCTGCCAACCGGGATTTTCTGCTGAATTGCGTAGAGTACCTGGTCAATAATCCGGCAATCATTGAAACCCGCAATAAAGACATCATCCTGCGTCTGCTCGACAGCAAAAAACTAAAAACCGGTAAGTCAACCTGGCAATTCATCAATATCGGACTCCCGATAGTGCTGGTGATCATTTTTGGATGGCTTTTCCAGCAAATACGTAAGAGAAAGTTTGCCTGAGCAGGCCAGGTTTACTCCATTATCTTTGCATCACATTTTTTGGTACATGACAAGGGATCAGATTACCTACATTGTTTTTGCTTTTGTATTGCTTGCTTCGCTGGTTGCTGATCTGGGCTTACTGAGCAAGAAAGGGAAAAAGATCACAATCAGGCAGGCGCTCTATCAGACATTTTTCTGGGTGAGCCTTGCGCTGGCTTTTTTTGTGTTCATGTGGATTGAAAATGGACAGAAGCCGGCGCTGGAATACCTGAGCGCATACCTGATGGAGTGGAGCCTGAGCATTGATAATATTTTTGTGTTCATCATTATTTTCACTGCGTTTTCAGTCCGGGAAAAACATTATGGCAGGGTTTTGCTGATCGGAATTATTATGGCCATTATTTTCCGGGTCATCTTTATCACGGTTGGTGTGGCGCTTGTCGAAAAATTTCATTGGATCCTTTATGTGTTTGGCGTGTTTCTTCTCTATACGGGGTATACTATGTTCGCCGCAAGTGATGATAAGGAATTTAATCCTCAGGAAACAAAAATTTACCGATTTCTGAAAAGATTTTTGCCCTTGGTGCCACACGATGGAAACGGAAAGTTTATGATCCGTGAAAACGGAAAACCTGCATATACCACATTGTTTGTTGTTGTCATCATGCTGGCTGCGGTTGATTTGGTGTTTGCACTGGATTCCATACCGGCAGTTATGGGGATTGTTGATACCAAAACTGCAGGCTACGAGAATATGGCAAGGCTTGTGATTTATACATCTAATATTTTTGCCGTGCTGGGGTTGCGCTCCCTGTTTTTTCTGCTTCGCGGAGCCGTTAGCCGTTTCGATTATCTGCAACAGGGCATTGCCATCGTACTGGTTTTTATCGGGCTAAAAATGCTGGCCGAAAAATGGATCAATCAGTGGATGGATAAACAGACACAGGTCCTCATTTCCCTGGGAGTGATCATGCTCTGTATTGCCGGTTCTGTTTTTTATTCCATCTTTATGCAGAAAAAAGGAGAACCACCCGACAGCACAGATCAAAGCATCGGTGGTCAGCATTAACTCAGTGCAGTATTCTTTGGAACATATTGCCCGCATCTTGAGTGCTACCGTTCAGGGTGAACCCACATTATTCATCCGGAATCTTGCTTTTGACAGCCGAAGGGTTCATTCGCACTCCGATACTTTGTTTTTTGCCATAAAGGGAGAGCGGAGGGATGGACACAGGTTTTTGCCTTCCTTATACCAGGCCGGTGTCCGGGCATTTGTGGTTTCAGAAAATATGTTAACAGAACACTATCCAGGGGCTTGCTTTCTGAACGTTTTAGATCCTGTAAAGGCACTGCAAAGCCTGGCAGCAGCCCATCGAAAAAATTTTATGCAGAACCGTGAAGGCCACAGGATTCCTGTGATTGGAATTACCGGCAGCAATGGAAAAACGGTTGTAAAGGAATGGTTGTGGCAGTTATTGCATGATCAATTTACCATTGTCAGAAGTCCGGGAAGCTATAACTCACAGATTGGAGTGCCTATGAGTGTGTGGCAGATGGATGTCAGTCATAATCTTGCCATTTTTGAAGCAGGTATTTCTGCTCCTGGTGAAATGCAGCGACTGGAACAGGTCATTCAACCTGTGATAGGGGTATTGACGAATATTGGAGATGCACATAGTGAGGGTTTTACCAGCCTGGCAGCCAAATTCAGTGAAAAACTGAAATTGTTCCAAAATTGCCGCATTGTCATTGGCCGAGAGGCCGACTTTGCACAAAGCATGCAGGCCTCTGTACTGGCAGAAAAAAATATGCGGTTTTGTACCTGGGGGTTCGGAAAAAATAATGAGTTCGTTATTCGCTCAGTACAAACTCGCCAGACACATACAGATATTATCATTGCCTGTTTCGATGAAGAGTGCAGTTTCTCTATTCCATTTACGGATGAGGCATCTGCAGAAAATGCTATCACTTGTTTTTGCATCGCAAAAAAACTCGGTCTGTCATGCGCTGGTATTGCAATGCGGATGAAAAATCTGCAGCCTGTACAAATGCGCCTGGAACTGAAGCAGGGGATCAATCATTGTTTGCTGATCAACGACAGTTACAGTTCTGACCCGGACTCGTTGGAAATAGCATTGAATTTCCTGGAACGGCAGAAGACTGGAATGTCCCGAACTGTGATCTTGTCCGACTTTGCAAAATGCAACGTGCCTGCAGACCCGTTGTACCGGCAAATTTTCCAGAAACTCAGGGATCATAAGGTCAACCGGGTAATCTGCATCGGCCCAACAATTTCAGCATTTGCCGGGCTGTTTGCAATACCTGGCGATGAGCTCCGGGCAGAAACATACCCTGATACGGATTCTTTTATCAATACATTTCTTTCCACAAAATTTAAGGAGGAAATGATTCTGGTAAAAGGGGCCAGGCAGTTTGCATTTGAAAAAATTGTGCAACTGCTGGAATTAAAATCGCATCAGACGATGCTGGAAATAAATCTCTCTGCGCTGGCGCATAACCTGAAGACATACCAAAAATGGGTACAACCGGCCGTAAAAATTATGGCAATGGTCAAAGCCTTTGCATATGGAAACGGTGCGGCTGAGATCGCTTCCATGCTGCAATATCATCATGCCGATTACCTTGGAGTGGCCTATGCAGATGAGGGAGTGGAGCTGCGCAAAGCTGGTATTCATCTGCCTGTAATGATTATGAACCCGGAGCCAAATGCGTTTGAAAAAATACTAGAGTACCGGCTGGAACCGGAGATGTTCTCTCTGCGCATTCTTTCTACCTTCGATTTGTTCTTAAAACAACAGGGCGTTCAATCATACCCGGTACACCTGGAGCTGGAAACCGGGATGAACAGGCTTGGGTTTTCAACAGAGGAACTGGCTCAGCTGATTGAAGCCATCAATGGAACTTCTTCGTTCAGGATCATGTCTGTTTTTACCCATCTGGCTGCTGCAGAAGAAGTATCTAATGATGAATTTACAAAAATGCAGTTTGAGAAATTCAAGGTGGCAGCCAGCCTGATCGAAAAAGAAACGGGACATACATTTATCAAGCATATTGCAAATTCTGCAGCAGCCGTCCGGCACCCGGAAATGCAACTGGACATGGTACGCCTTGGTATTGGTTTATATGGTGTGGAAAGTTCTGGATCGGGCAGACTTATCCTTCATCCGATAGCCACTTTAAAATCTACCGTCTCCCGGATTCGGAAATTGGGCATAGGCGAAACAGTTAGCTATAACCGTAAAGGGATTATTTGTAAAGAATCTGTTATTGCCACTGTTCGCTTAGGTTATGCTGACGGGTTTTCCAGGAGGCTGGGCAATGGGGCAGGATCTGTTTTAATTAAAGGAAAAAATGCCCCGGTTATCGGTACCGTTTGCATGGATATGTTTATGGCCGATATAACAGAAATACCGGATGTCAGGGAGGGGGATGAAGTGATCATTTTCGGACCCGGCTGTCCGGTTGAGAAAATGGCCCATGATGCCGGAACGATCCCATATGAAATATTGACCGCCATATCTCATCGGGTAAAAAGGGTTTTTTTTGAAGAATAGAAATCCGAAACGCTGCTCTTCGGAAACACCTTAAATTATTACAGACGGATGTTCCTCTTTTTTCAATATCGCCCTTACAATTCCCTGATCAGGAGGGCCATAAATGTAGTATTGAAAAATGTGAAAAATATGCAGGTTTTGGCAGGAAAAAAATTTCAGTTTCACTCTGCGTTTCCCGCCCCCGGCTGAATCTGTATATTTGCCCGATATGAAGACACTCAGGATGAGATATGCCGTATTGATTATTGCGGTAATCATTCTAATAGACCAGATACTGAAAATCTGGATCAAAGTAAATTACCCGGAAGGCCATGTACTGAATGTACTTGGGCTACGCTGGTTTCGCCTGCATTTTATTGAAAACCCGGGAATGGCCTGGGGGTGGAAATTTGGTAATGAAACCGGAAAGGTCATATTGACACTGTTTCGTTTTGCAGCCGTCATTTTTGGCACATGGTACCTGGGAAGAATAGTGAAGCAGCGGTATCACAAAGGGTTTATTGTTTGCGCAGCGTTGATTTATGCCGGCGCACTGGGCAACCTGATTGACAGTATGTTTTACGGGATGATTTTTGACAAGGGATTACACTATGATCCGTCCATGCAGGAATATATCCGCTATTCCGGAGTTGCCTCGCTCTCAACCGATGGGTACTCTTCTTTTTTACATGGCAGTGTGGTGGACATGCTGTACTTCCCGATGTTCAAAGGTCATTTTCCTGAATGGTTTCCATTTGTCGGCGGTAATGAATTTGAATTTTTCAGCCCGGTCTTTAATATTGCTGATGCCTCAATATCTGTCGGGGTGATCACCCTTCTTTTATTTCAGAAAAAATTCTTTAAGAAAGAACAGGTTGTATCAGTGCATCCTACCGGCGAAACCGCTTCGGAGGTCAGCGATCATACTCAGGTTTTATAACAGCATCGATCAGCTTATGGCTCCTGTTGTTTCAATACTCTTTTCTGTATTGAAGTTTCACCGTTTGTGACCCGTAGAAAATAGATGCCCTGTGGCAGTGCATCGGTTTTATCAAACTGAAACTTACTGACACCCTGGCCTGCAGTTATTGCCTGGAATCGCACCCTTTTTCCTGTCAGGTCTGTCAAGTCCACCAACAGCCGGGCCGGCCTGGGTGAATAAAGATCAAACTGCAACTGTCTGTCAAATGGATTGATAACTGAAATCATGGAAAGATCGTCTGTATTATTGAGCATAGTCAGGCGAAGCGTACGGGAATAAATACTTTGATGAAATGCACTTTTCAGCTTTATTCGGTAGAATGCGGCATCAGCAAGCAGCACAGGGTCAGTGAAATGGTATTGGTTCTGATTTTCTTGCGATTGAATACCCTTTATGCTGTGTACCGGTTGGAAATTCAGTCCGTCAAAACTTTTTTCAACATCAAACCATAGTTCTTCGTTTTCCGGGGTGCTGGTAGTGGACCAGTTAAGCGAGGCTTGTCTCCCGCTGACCGAGCCAGAAAATGCCAGAAGTTGTGTTTTCAGCGGAATACCACATTCTATAACCTGCATAGTGACAATGCTAACTGGGTCAGCAAAGCTGCAGTCCGGATTGCTGAGATTACTCAGTGTGGTCGCTGTTACCAGCCGGTACATGTCTCCGTTATTTCCCATCTGTGTTTGGGCTGGCGGTATGGTGTAGGAAGCCACATATTCCCACTCACTGCCGTTCCAGTATGGAGTTATCGGACCAAAGGGGGCAGTTTCATCAGTCCAGGTAAGACCGCCATCGGTACTGCGCTGCCATTTGTAATAAACATAGTTATCAAAGAAGCAGCGGACAGTATCGGAAAGCACCAGAATATTACTGTCGCATACAATAGGGGTTGTTGATGGTGTATATACCATTGTGGGCGAACAGGTGGTTACTGTAATGTCATCCAGCGCCCAGTCGTTCCCGCCTCCGCCTGGGGCATTGTTAAAATATTTCAGTGTAAAACTCGTTTGTGCAGGTCCTGTTAAAAAAGTAAATCCTTTTTTTACCCATTGACCGGTATATAAGATATTTCCGGTTGTATAATAATCCACTCCATCTACTTCAAATGTAATGTTTGGATACACACCTGATGAATCGCCGGCGGCAGTGGGTATGTAGTAAGGAGGCCCCGTTGAGCTGGTGGCGCCTTTTCCGTTCGAATCGCAACCACATTTTGAACAGATATTCCGTATCCAGCAGGAAATTTCATAATAAGTTCCGGGACACAATCCTGAAATGGTTTGCTGAAATGAAGAGTCAATCCGGTAGGCCGCATTTACCACAAGCATATAACCGGCATTTGGGTTGGCAACGGTATCGGCCGCCGGGTTGCCTGCAAAAGGATCTGCTGCCCCGGTATGATCTCCAATAATATCCCATACCTGGAAGACCCTGTGTGTGGGTGACGAACCATCCGGTTTTGCCCATGTATTCAGTGTGGAATAATTGGTAGCTGTGGATGTATTATTTGCAATACCATATGAATAATCATTCGGGGCATTTGTAGTAAACATCTTGTACACATACCCTGGAGGCACATTTGCAGAACTGCCCCTGTTGCGGGGCTGACCTGTGCCAAATGTTCCGTTAAACTCAGTTCCAATGGTATTTGTGCCAATTGTGTTGGAGCATATACCATAGTTGCTGTACACCATTACCGTGTTATTGGGAAATGTATATGTTGTTACAGGATTGGAACCGCTTTTATACGTCATATTGCCTCCCCCTGTGCTGAAAGTGTTTCCGGTTGCTGCGGTTACAACAATCCGGAAAGAAGCGATCATGATGCAGGTGTTGCTATAAAATGAAGGCTTATGAGTATTGGCAACCCTGCCTCTGCGGTAGGCTGTGGCAGGTGAGGCAGATGCGTTGAAACCCATGTGTATGGTTACATTGCTACCGCTGATCCAGCCTGGGTCATCGCCCCATACATCAGTGAATTGTTTATATGTTTTTCCTTCATTCGTGAGTACAAGGATACTGCCGGGGATGAATGTAGTACCAGAAGGTACAGCATCCTGGTACCTGCAACTGTCATATGTGCCGGAACGAACAACCAGTGATGCACGGATTTCAAGCGTATCACCCGTTTCAACGGTACCTCCATTAACCCCTTTTGTAACGTTGATATAACTTTTACCAAAATCAATATTTTGGCTGCGCACGGCAAAGCCTCCGGCCATCAGTAAAATGGAGGTCAGGTAAAGCCGTACATGAAATGAATAATTGGGTACAGATTTCTTCATAGTTCGGATTTTCAGTGCTCAAATAAATCTGATGGCCGTACTTAAAAGTAGTTTAATAAAGCCCTTTGTGCAATAGGATTTTACACTTACATTTTACAATTGGAAATCGGGCAATTTTACCAGAGAAAATACGATTGATGGAAACAGATCGATGAAGTAATTTTATTTTAAAATCCGACTATGAAGCTAATCCACAGTTGTATTTCAGTTTTACCGCTTTTATGTATTACTGCATTGTCGACTGCACAATCAGAACCTTTTACTTCTGTTCAGCTTGTACCCTCCCTCACTTTTAGTAATCCCTATGAAATCACTTATGGTCCCAATGACTCTTTGTGGCTTACAGAGAGGGTAGGAAAAAAAGTTATACTGGTAAGCCCGGTGAATGGAGGAAGAAGAACAATACTGGATCTTGCCGGAATTGTCTATCAGGCTGCCGGGCAGGATGGCTTGATGGGTCTTGCCATTCATCCGGCATTTGGAACTGGTACCGGACAGGATTATGTGTTTTTGTCCTATACTTATGATAATGATCCTGGCGCAGGGGTACAACGCAGAACAAAAATTGTACGGTATACCTATACCACAGGCACTACATACATCCTCGATCCATCTACTGCCACTGAGGTTATTGCCGGTTTGCAGGCCAGTGCTGATCACAATTCAGGCCGCATTGATATCGGACCCGATTTGAAATTATACTATACAATTGGCGACATGGGCAACAACCAGTTTGGCAACAAATGCAATCTCGTTCGGGCTCTTGAACTTCCCACTGCAGCAGAACTGGCATCCAGTGATTATACAAAATACCAGGGGAAAATTTTAAGGATGAACCTGGATGGAAGTATTCCAGGCGATAATCCGGCCATTGACCCTGATGGGGCAGGACCCGAATCTTCTGTTGTCAGCCATATCTTTTCATACGGACATCGCAATCCACAGGGTGTAATCATTGCTCCTGATGGCAAAGTGTATTCTGATGAGCATGGCCCCAAATCAGATGATGAAATCAATTATATTATTGGCGGAAAAAACTATGGGTGGCCCAGGGTGGCAGGCTATCAGGATAACCAGGCATATGTATATGGAGAATGGGGATCATCTTCTCCCACATCCTGTGCTTCACTAACTTTCAGCGACTATACAATTCCTCCTTCTGTGCCTCAATATACGGAAGGTTCCTATAGCCATCCTGACCTTACAGATCCCATTCAGACATTATATACAGTTGCAGATGGTTATAATTTCCAGGATCCTGCCTGTTCAGGTATGTATTATATCTGCTGGCCGACCGTGGCGCCTTCAAGTCTTGATATATATACAAAGACAACAGGCGGTATACCTGCATGGGCTAATTCACTCCTGGTAACCAGTCTGAAAAATGGAAGTGTGCTTCGATACAAACTCAGCGCCGACGGCACCAGTATCTCAGGCAGTGAAATTGAATATTTCAATACAACCAATCGCTACAGGGATATTGCCATAAATCCGGCTGGCACGGAATTTTACATTATCACAGATAATTCAGGAAATACAAAGGGGCCTATTTCGGGTTATACCTCTACACTGGACAACCCGGGTACCATTCTGAAGTATACCTATACAGGCATTCTGCTACCCCTGCAGAATCAGCAGGGCAATGGCCCGGTTAGGGTATCTGATCTTGCAGATATCTTTCCGAACCCAGCTAATGAGCTGGTTACGATTAAAGGCAAAAGAGAATCAAGAAAGCCCTTGCAGGTACAAATCTGTTCTATTGATGGCAAACTGATGAAAGAACAACAAAGCTTCCGGAATGAATTCCAGATATCAGTTGCAGCCCTTCCGCCCGGTATTTATGTCATCAAACTGCTAAATGGAAATGGGATGGAGGTGCAGTTGCAAAAACTGGTGGTTCAATAAATCAGCAACACATAAAAGGAAAAAAAATAAACCCCGGTTTCAGGGGTTTATTTTTTGAAGTGGTGAATGTGCTCAGGGTCCGCAACTAACCGCGGCAAAAATTATTTCTCCATTTGCTTTCATGAATGTACCGGATGGCTGCCAGTTTATCCGAGATAGCGAGCCGTACAATGCGGCCGGTCCGCTCCAGTTTTTCAGACAGGATAGCTCTTAAATACGGGGTTTGTTGTCTTTCAGATTTGGCAGCTGGTGTTTGCTCTTCTGATACTTGCGGATACATCGAAAAGTAAAGGGATGATTGATCATTACTTTTCATAGTCTGGATTTTGTGTTTTTAAATCGGGTTTGGAATTTCACTGGTAAGATACAGCATAAAGGTACTGCAATCAATACCACGATTTAATTTTTTCTGATCCGGGTAATTTTTCATCCTGCTTCATCGAAAAAATACCTGTTCACCTGCAGTAATTCCGGTAAACTAAGGGGAACGTCTTACACACGGATAACGTTTTTTTGCCCGGCGTTCTTCAAATTTTTCCTACCATTTTTTCAGGCTTCACCCAGTCATCAAATTGCTCCGGTGTTACATATCCCAACTGCACGGCCATTTCTTTTAAGGTGGTGCCCTGCTTATGCGCCTTTTGTGCAATTTCGGCTGCTTTGTAATAACCAATCTTTGTATTCAATGCAGTTACCAGCATCAGGCTGTTTTCTACATGCTTTTTGATGTTAGCCGTGATGGGTTCAATTCCTGTTGCACACTTATCATTGAATGACACACAACCTTCCCCAATGAGTTTTGCACTGTGCAAAAAATTATATATCATCAATGGTTTGAACACATTCAGCTCAAAATGTCCTGTGGCTCCGCCCACGTTAATTGCCACATCATTGCCCAGCACCTGGGCTGCAATCATGGTCAGTGCTTCACATTGGGTCGGGTTTACTTTTCCAGGCATGATTGAGGATCCGGGTTCATTATCGGGAATAAAAATTTCGCCAATGCCACTGCGTGGACCCGATGAGAGCATCCGTATATCGTTGGCAATTTTCATCAGGCTTACAGCTACAGTCTTCAGTGCACCATGCGCTTCTACAATAGCATCATGAGCTGCCAGCGATTCAAACTTGTTCTTTGCAGTGATAAAAGGATAACCGGTCAGCGCTGCAATATGACGGGCTACGTTTTCTGCATACCCCGCAGGAGTATTAATGCCTGTACCAACAGCAGTACCACCAAGGGCCAGTTCGCTCAGGTGTTTCAGTGAATTTTTGATGGCCGATAATCCATGATCCAGTTGCGAAACATAGCCGCTGAATTCCTGTCCCAGTGTCAATGGGGTAGCATCCATAAAATGGGTTCTGCCGATTTTTACCACTCTTCTGAATTTCCTGCTTTTGCGGTCAAGGGTATCCCGGAGTTTTTTGATGCCGGGAAGGGTTACTTCCATAATCATCTGGTACGCTGCGATGTGCATGGCCGTCGGGAAAGTATCGTTAGACGATTGAGATTTATTTACGTCATCATTTGGATGAAGAATTTTGTCTTTATCGGTCAGCTTGCCTCCTTTCAGTACATGACCCCGGTAAGCAATCACTTCGTTTACGTTCATATTGCTTTGTGTGCCGCTTCCAGTTTGCCAGACGACCAGTGGAAATGAATCATCCAGTTTTCCTTTCAGAATTTCATCACATACCCGGCTGATGAGTACCATTTTATTTCGGGATAGTACAGCAGCTTCAAAATTGGTGCGGGCAGCAGCTTTCTTCAAAACAGCAAATGCACGGATGATTTCAACAGGCATTCTGTTGATGTCCCTTGCTATTTTGAAATTATCAATACTGCGCTGTGTCTGGGCGCCATAATACGCAGCAACGGGCACTTTTACTTCGCCCATAGTATCTTTTTCAATCCGGTGTTCCATATTGAGTTTTTTACTGAATGGCGCAAAGGTAATTCAATCAGGTATTTTGTGGCAGATCGGTTTGCAGGCTTAATTTCAGGGATCAGCAAGGAACTGACCAAAATCACATCGCCGGAATAGCAGGGACAATAAATTGCAGGTACTAATAATAACAGCTGATGAAAAAATTACTAATTGTGATGCTGCACTTACCGGAGCTCTGTCTGAGCCAGGAGCCTTCCGGATTTCCGGTACCAGCCAGGAAACAACTGGAATGGCATGAAAAAGAGTTTTATCTCTTTATGCATTTTGGCCCCAATACGTTTCAGGGAAAAGAATGGGGTGATGGCAAAGCGCCAGCTTCGGCCTTTTTTCCTGCGCAGCTCGATTGCCGGCAATGGTGCCGGATCGCAAAGCAGTCGGGGGCGAAAGGAATTATTATAACCGCCAAGCATCACGATGGGTTTTGCCTGTGGCCCAGCAAGTATTCAAATTACACTGTGCGGGAAAGTAACTGGAAAAACGGGGAAGGAGATGTACTGCTCGAATTATCGAAGGCATGCAAAGAATCCGGGTTGAAATTCGGAGTGTATTTATCTCCCTGGGACAGAAACCATCCTGATTATGGAACCAGCCGCTACAACCAGGTCTTTGCAGGAATGATGAAAGAAATCTTTCAAAATTACGGCCCAGTCTGGGAAATGTGGTGGGATGGAGCCAATGGCGAAGGCCCCAATGGGAAAAAACAGGCATATGACTGGAAACTATTTGAAAGCACTGTAAGAAAATATGCACCTGGCACAGTCGTCTTTAGCGATATTGGCCCGGATATCCGTTGGGCAGGAAATGAGAGAGGGATTGCCGGTGACCCAAACTGGAATTACCTGGATACTGCCGGGTTTACAAGAGGTATAGGCGCCCCTCCTGTGGACACTTTGAATCATGGAAATTTTTCAGGAGCCAGTTGGATGCCTGCTGAATGTGATGTCAGCATACGCCCGGGCTGGTTTTGGCACGAAGCTGAAAATGAAAAGTTAAAAACTCCTGAACAGCTTTTTGAAATTTATCTGAAATCTGTGGGGCGTGGAGCTAACCTGTTACTGAATGTGCCGCCCGATTCCAGGGGTTTGATTCATGGAAATGATTCAGCAGCCCTCATGCAATTCCGGGCTATCAGGGATAAATGTTTTTCGGATAATTTGCTGAAAGATGCCAATACCTATTACCAGTTTTCAGTTCAGGATCTGCCGGGCAATACACTGTCCATACGCTCTCTGGACAGCAGCACTCATATATACAGTGCCAACCTGCGAAATTTTACAGTGGACTTACCTGTGCCGCAACAGATGAACTGCATTATACTGCGGGAAGCAATTCATCTTGGGCAAACCATTCGCCGGTTCCGAATAGTACTCTATGATGGGAAGCAGCCTGTCCGACAGATTTCAGGCATCAGCGTTGGTCGAAAAAGAATCCTGACTTTTGCAACTACGAAAGTGTCTTCCTTCAAAGTATATCTGGATGATGCAACAGGCAGTGATAACATCACAGGCATTTCTGCATATCTTCTGGATGAAAAACATTTGAAGAACTAATTTTTCGGCATTTTCTTGGCTTCAGGTTACAGGCCATATTGATCTGCCAGATAAATCAGGATGGCCATATTGAGAGCACCAAGTTCTAGTTCTCTTTTGTTTACTGTTTCAAATACATCGCTTCGGGCATGGTGTATGTCAAAATACCGTTGCGTATCAGGGTTCAGACTGGCCATTGGCGTACGCATGGCACGGTTTAGCGGGCCAATATCTGCGCCTCCTCCTCCTTTGACCAGTTCCGTACAGCCATAAGGGGCAATCAGGCTTTTCCAGCTTAGAAATTTCTGGTATTGCTCCTCAGTTCCGGAAAAGCCTAGAGCCCTGGGCGTAAACCCCCCCGCATCGCTTTCAATCGCAAGAAGATGTTTTTCATTTTTGGCTTTTGCTTCTTCTGCATATTTATTACCACCCCGCAACCCGTTTTCTTCGTTGGCAAACAAAACAAAACGGATCGTGTGCCTGGGCTTATAGTTTAGTGCTTTGAAGGCTCTCAGAATTTCAATGGTCTGAACACATCCGGCTCCGTCATCATGTGCACCTTCGCAATTGTCCCAGCTGTCCAGGTGGCCACCCACCACAATATATTCATCCGGCAATGCGCTTCCTTTTAACTCACCGATCACATTATGGCCAACTGCATCCGGAAGAAAATAACCGTAGGTGTTCAGTGTAATAGTGACCGGTCCATTTTTCAGTTGACTGCTGAGCCAGTCCGCATCACGCAGCCCCACTGCTGCTGCAGGAATCCTGGCATTATTACTATCGTACCTTGTTGCTCCTGTATGCGGGTGGTTATCGGTTGCATGGCTCAGGCTTCGAACGATAACAGCCACGGCACCGTATTTTGCAGCCCGGGAAGGGCCTTGACCCCGGTATTGACCGGCATCCCTGTATGCGTGGAATGTATTGATATACGCATCGTTGAACTTATAGTTGTAAAAAACTATTTTTCCCTTTAACTGTTCTTTTTTCTTTTCCAGGTCTTCAAAAGATGTGACTTCGACCGCTTCTGCCACAACTGCTTTTTTCCCTGAACCCTGCGAATTTCCCAGCGCTACTACGTCCAGCGGTTTTGATTGTTTTTTACCGGACGATCCGGTTTGATACCGGGCAGTGGCTTTGTCCTGGCCACCTCGTACCCAATGAGGTACCATACATTGCTGCATCCAGGAGCTGTCGGCACCGCTTTGATTCATAATCTGCAATCCCCATTGTTCTGATTGATGCATTTGCGGAGAGCCAGCCAGTCTTGCGCCAATTTGCTTGGTCAGGTACCGAAGATTGTCATAGGCTTTACTGTTGAGTAAAATCTCATCGGCCAGCCTGCGGATAAACAGGGAATCATCCTGGCGGGCAAAGATTGTCATTGGTAAAAAAAGGAACAAAAGGGTGATCCTGCGCATTTTGCTGGTTTTTTGCTAAAGGTAAGGGGAACGGCAAAATTTATCTGTCAGTTCGCAATAATTTACTCAGGCGGTCAACCTGCAAGGTATGAAAACTGTTACCTTAGGAGCATTGAACTATGAAGCAAATGAAAATCGGAATTGTGTGTTATCCCACGTTTGGCGGTTCGGGGGTGCTGGCCACAGAACTGGGAAAAGCCCTTGCCCAAAAGGGACATTTGATACACTTTATAACTTACCAGCAGCCGGTTCGCCTCAACGGGTTTATTCCAAATATTTTTTACCATGAGGTACAGGTACCTACCTATCCATTGTTTGATTTTCCACCGTACGAAACAGCGCTGGCCAGCACTATGGTAGATGTGATCAAGAATCATGACTTGGATTTACTGCATGTACATTATGCCATTCCGCATGCCTCTGCTGCCTATATGGCAAAGCAAATTTTGAAAAAGGAAGGGAAAGAAATTCCTGTTATTACCACCCTGCATGGAACAGATATTACCCTGGTAGGCCGGGACAAGACCTATGCTCCCGTAGTGACTTTTTCTATTAACGAGAGTGATGCAATTACCGCTGTATCACAAAACCTCCGCGATGAAACTTACAGCCATTTTCAGATTACCAGGGATATTGAGGTTATTGTAAATTTTGTGGACGTGAGCCGCTTTACCCGCAAACCTATTGATGCTTTCCGTAAAGCAATTGCCCCAAGGGGAGAACGAATTTTGCTGCATGTGTCCAACTTCAGGAAAATAAAAAGGGTGCAGGATGTAGTGCAAATTTTTGCAAGAGTGCAAAAAGAAGTACCCTGTCAGTTATTATTTGTGGGCGATGGTCCTGAACGTTCCACAGCCGAAGACCTGTCCCGTGAACTTGGTGTGGCAGAAGGGGTGCGTTTTGTAGGCAAACAGGAACAAATGGAGGATATTCTTGCTATTGCTGATCTATTCCTGTTGACTTCAGAATACGAAAGTTTTGGGCTTGCTGCACTTGAAGCGATGGCTGCTGGCGTACCTGTGGTTTCTACCAATGCAGGAGGGCTGGGAGAAATTAATGTTCCGGGCGAAACGGGATTCCTGGCAGATGTGGGAGATGTGGAAACAATGAGCAGCCAGGCAATCATGATTCTGAAAGATGAATCCGTATTGCAATCTTTTAAAAAGAAGGCAGCGTTACATGCCCGGAAATTTGATATCAACAGAATTGTTCCGCTCTATGAAAATCTGTATCAGCGGTTTCTTAAATGATCTTAACGGCGAAGCCAGGGAAGGGGATCTACATTTTTTGTTTCGATCATTAAGATAAAATCAACCTGGCCGCCATTTCCTTCATCATCTTTTCCGGCCCGGCCTATTTGCTGCCCGGTTTTCACTGTAGAACCTTTTGAAACGGAAACGCCCGACAAATTGCTGTACGTAGTAAAATATTTGCCGTGCCGAATGGTAACCGCCGACCCATCGCCAAGGCTGTACACGCCGCTTACTTCTCCATCGAACACAGCTTTAACAGGCACGCCGGCTGATGGCGTGGCAATCGTGATGCCCGGATTGTCGAAAGTGAGTAATGTGTTTTCAATTTTATTGCTTCCGAAGCGCAGTGTGATAATTCCATTGTCAACAGGCCATGGCAATTTTGCCCTGTTTGCTGCAAAACTGCTGTTGAGGGCAATATCTTTTTCATTCAGATTCAGGTAGCTGTCGGGCTTCTTAACAGGCTCATTGCGTTTCGTGGTTGGGTTTGAAACATTAGTTCTGGTTACAGGGGTTTTATCTGTATTGGCGGCATCGGCTTTTGCTTTGGCTTTTGCTGCTTCTATCTCACGCCGTACGATTGCGTTGATTGCATTCTGAAGGTCCCTGTCTTTCTTCTTTTTGGCCGCAATTTGCCTGGCCAGATCTTTTTCTTTCGATTTGAGCTGAGCCACTACAACGGCCTTTTCCTTTTTTTGAACTTCCAGTTCTTTGACTTGCTGTGTCTGATTGGTGAGGGCTACATTTTTTTGTTCCTTCCGGTTCAGTTGTTGGTTCTTTCTTTTTTCAATGAGTTGCTGGGTTTCCAGAATGGTGCCAACCTGTTTTTCCCTGTACGATCGGTAACTTTTCAGGTATGTAATACGACGGATGGCATCATTGAAACTGCTGGCTGAAAATATGAAATTCAGATAATCGTAATTGCTCCGGTTTTTATAGGCATAAACAACGGTTCGTGCATATTGTCCCTTCAGGGTATCAAGTTGTCTTTGTAGCCTGTAAATTTCCAGGTTGCTCAGGTAAATATCATCATCTATTGTCTTTATTTCCCGGTTGATATTATTGAGATATTGTTCCTGCAGTTGTATTTTCCGGTTCAGCATATTCAGCTGACCGATTGATTGTTTTGTTTGTCCTTTTATTTTGTTGTATTGACGCTGAATTTCGTTTATTTCCTGCTGGATCTGCTGTCTTTCCTTTTCCAGCTGGGCTTTGTCATTTACCGGTTGCGACGCAACAGAACAACACATTCCGAACAGAACAATGGTAAAGAGTAATGGATGTTGCATAAAAAATGTACTGATTCGTTCCTGAAATACCAACCTGGCGGGCTACTTCCTTAACGGGATAATGCAAAATAAATTTTATCGGGCTAATTTCTGGTATAATTTTTTGGCACATTAAAAGGGAAGCTTAACGTTTCATTAAAGGAGTATTGCCTGTAGTGAATTTTTATGTCGAGTTTTTCTTTTTCTGAAATGCTGATTCTTCTGCGTGCGGAAAAGGGTAATCCCTTTTTTGTTTCATATTCATCGTATAGCAAAACACAATTACGGTTTCTAAGGGTGTCCATGTCATCCAGTATGCTGCTCAGCATCCGCCTGTCTGTTTCCGATACTGCAAGCCTGTTTTGGAAAATGCTGCCTGTACATAATAGCGTCACTGCGTTTGCTGTTTTGCGGTAGGAAACAATATTGGAATCCAGGAATACCGGGTTTCCTACCAGCAGGTCCTGCAAGGAAGACAGGTCAAGAGGCAGGTCGGCCATTTCCTGGAGAAAGGATAGGCTTCGGCTGGTATAAATCTTATTTTGTTTGTCCAGCAATTTTACTGAGTCTTTTGTAATCAGCACCCTCATTCCTTCCAATCCAAGTATAGCAGTTATGGATATCCAGATGACACTATCCTGAACCATACGAATGTTTGCGTTTACATCATAGCTTTTGTTGCCATTTCTGTATTCCACGTCGGCTCTTGCAGAAAAACTGTTGTAGCGGATGGCATTGCTTCGTAAACTTCCAGAATAATCACGGATGACAAGCAGCGAGTCTTCTCTTGATTTATCCGGGCTGGCAGGGGGCGGCACCGCTATGCTGTCAACAATGGGGGGGATAGTCTGTGTTTTTCGGGTCGTGCGGCAAGAATAACCAATGACCGATAGAATAAATAATGCCGGAAGAAAAAAATTTTTCATTTCGTTCTTATTGTTGACCAGTGTGTCCGAAGCCACCCGAATCTCTTGCGGATTTTTCAAGTTCTTCCGCAGGCTTCCAGGAAATTTTTTCTGTTTTGTGAACCACCAGCTGGGCAATCCTGTCGCCAGGATGTATGAGTTGTGTTTCTGAAGAAAGGTTGATCAACAGGATCTTAATTTCTCCCCGGTAATCGGCATCAATTGTGCCTGGTGAGTTCAGGCAGGTAATGCCTTGTTTCAGGGCCAGCCCGCTTCTTGGTCTTACTTGAGCTTCGTATCCCACCGGAAGTTCGATGTACAGGCCCGTTGGTACCAGGGATCTTTCAAGCGGTTGTATCAGTAAATCAGCATCGAGAAAAGCCCGGAGATCGAGCCCGGAAGAACCTGCTGTGGCATATTCCGGCAGGGGGTTGTCTGACTGGTTAATCACTCTTATTTCTACTGCGGTCATATGATCAAAGATAATCTCCTGTAAGGTTTACGGGTTAACTATTTTGCTGCAGTAATACGCTGGCCAGGGCGGCAATACCTTCTTGCTGCCCGATAAACCCCATCTTTTCGGTGGTTGTGGCTTTAATGCTGATCTGAACAGGATCGGTATTCAGAATTCCGGCAATGGTTTGCTGCATCTGGTTTACATAGGGCGCAATTTTTGGCTCTTGCAGGCACACGGTACAGTCCAGATTAACAACCGAAAATTTTTTTTCCCAGATCATTTCAGTTGTTTTGCGCAAAAGAATTTTACTGTCAATGTCTTTATAAGAGGCATCAGAATCCGGGAAATGCACTCCAATATCGCCCAACCCGGCAGCGCCAAGAAGGGCATCACAAACTGCGTGGAGCAACACATCTGCATCACTATGTCCCAACGAACCTTTGGAATGGGGTATCAGGATGCCCCCAATCCATAATTTCCGGCCTTCTGCCAGTTGATGAAAATCGATTCCTAAGCCTGTTCTGAACATTTTGATTTTTTTGCAAAATTCCGTAAATCCGGTTCAAGATAATGCAAAAAAAAACCCGGCTTTGGACCGGGCTTTCTTTGAACTAAAATCGAAAATATTATTTCGCAGCTTTTGCACCGAAATCAAACAGAACTGAGAAACGCAGAGTGTTTGAAAGCGGGTTGCGGCTTACTCCGCTGCCTGAAGGAGCCAGGTAAGCAAAGTTGAATCCGAAAATATTGTATTTAAGACCAACGCCGGCAGTAAAATAACGGCGATTGCCTTTTTCTTTGTGCTCATAGAAATAGCCGGCACGAAGAGCAAACTGATTGTTATACCAGTATTCAGCGCCGATAGATGCCTGGAATTCTTTCATTTCTTCGCTGAAGCCATCAGGAGCATCGCCAAAAGAACTGAACCAGCTGCCAATGACACTCTTATTCCTGTAATCAACCAGTTCGGCTGAATCAGTAGGAGGAGTGGGAACGAGCAGTTTATTAATTTCGAGACCAAATGAGAGTTGGTTCACATTATTGAACTTATTCGTATAGTTTACACCAAGACCCAGGTTAGCCGGGATGAAATCTTTTGCATCAGCATTGTCTGTGTAAGAAATTTTGGAACCGAGGTTTGAGAGAACAGCACCCCATGCCCAACCATCGCCGGAGGCTTTAACAGCATTTCCATAGTATGCCAGGTCAGCAGCAATAGCATTACCTGTTTTGTAGGTAGTACCGCCTGCATTGAAGCCACTGGCAAGATTTGAATTGATATAGCGAAGGTTTATACCAACACCATGTTTGGCATTCAGTCTGCGGGAATAGCCAACTTCAATTCCAAACTCACGGGGACGGAAAGAAGTAAGGTCATTTCCGAGGGCATCTGTAAATTGAATATCGCCAAGGCTGAAATAACGAACAGCGCCATGCAGGCCCTGGTTGTCATCAAACTTGTAATATCCGGCAAGGCTGGCAAGAAATACATCGTTTACGACATCTTTCAGCCAGGGAGTGTAGGTGGCTGCGACTCCGCTTTTTGATTGGTTAAAAGCAACCTTCCCTGCATTCCAGATACCTGAATACTGGTCAGGAGAAGTGGCAATGCCAATATCTCCCATACCACCTGAACGGGCATCGGGTGAAATACGAAGGAACGGAACAGCAGTTGTTACAACATTTAATTTCTGCGCTGTGATTGTGGTAGTAAAGCCACAAAAGAGCAGGATTACGGCAGTTAGTTTTAAAGCAGTTGGTCTCATTAGAAAGTTTTTAATAATGGTGTAAATATAGAGCTTTTGACTAAAAACAAAACTAAAATAGAAAAATTTATCTGAAACCAAAAAATTGTCCTTTTTTCTGATTTTCCGGGTCTTGGATTAAATGGTTTCAGGCTAAAACGGATTGCAAATATGGGGAAAAACGTCCGGATAACCATTTTATTGTGTAAAAAAAATGAAATGATATTCCCCCGGCTGGCACTTCATCCGGATCAGATTTTAGGAGGTAGCCGCAGGCAGATTACCTTATCCGCTTCTAGCGGGATTGACCATCCTACAGGATCACAAGTTTTTGAATGACCTCTTTTGGTTTTTTACCCGGCACAGATACCCGAAGACGGTATAAATACACACCCCTTGCCAGGCGGTCGCCGTATTGATCCCGTCCATCCCAGCTTATGCTGGCCGAACGGTTTCCCATAGTGGTCAGAACTTCCTGTCTGCTGAATACCACCCTGCCTGTAATGGTCAGCACCTGCAGGTGTACTGTCAAGGGCAGACCGGGTTTGTTGTGTTCAAACCAGAACTCTGTAGAGCTGGTAAAGGGGTTTGGATAATTAAGTACATGGGTTAGCTCCAGATCCTCGTCCCGGGCTACAGTAAAATTTAGTATCTCCTCGTTGGAATTATTAAGCACATCCCATGCTTTTATGGAAAGCGTATGTGGTCCTGGTTCCAGTTCGGGCATTTGAAATTGCACGGTGCCGCTGCGATAACTGTTCAGGTCGGCCTGGAAAAAATCGTTGAGGATAAAAAATTTTCTGTTGTCGTGGTCAAGCGTAGCAACAATATCATGTCCGATTCCTGTACCGGTAGTATTGATCCCTGAGCTGTCTGATAATTTTAGCAGAAGTACGGGCGACTGGTTGCTGGTTCCTCCATTTACAAAAAGCTCATCATTCAGGTATATTTTTATATGCGGCCCTTCCCGGTCGGTGCCATTGTCTGTGCCTGCTCCGCCAACCATAAAACCTTCAAAAAAACCATTTGCATCCTGTATCCCGTTCTCAGCGTACAAGCCAAGACGGCCATAACCGAATTGGTAATTGATGTCTTTTGGTACCTTAAAGGAAAAACGAAATTCCCCGTTGGAAACGGATGCTTTTCCTTTGAATAAAATATTATTTTGTGTTTCAAATGCAGTTACCGGGCTTCCGGGGTCGTTGCCAAGTGTCAGCACTTGTTGCGGCTTATCAAAAACAGTGGCGTACAATGTGCCAATGAAATTTTGAAGAATATTTCCCTGGGGGTTTGTGACTTTACCTTCCATGACAACGGTCTCCATCGCACTCAGGGTGTCCACCTGGGTTATGGGAATGTTATTGACTTTGGTGATATTGATTTTTTGTTCAGGGAAAGCAAGTTTTAATGCCGGATCGCCCAGGAGGGAAAACTTATGAATATTTGCAAAATCGCCTGATGCCTGGAAACTGAGGTTTTTTGCAACTTTTGCTGCTTCTCCAAGTGTTGAGTAGCTGCCATTCGGGTCTATTTTCAATGCTTCAGCAAGATAGTTGTTGTTCATAATCCTGTTGCTGTATGCAAAAACAAGGCGGGTAGTTGTCATCAGCGCAATAGCGCCGGTTCCAGGCCGTAATAGCAGGTTTTCCCCCAATGATTGCAGGGCAGGATTATCAAATGGTGCAAAATCGCAGGTGGCTGTAATGAACAGGGGCAAACGATGACGGTTGTCCCACCGGTTCACTGTTTCCTGGTCAAGTATGGTTTCTTCCGCAAGTCTTCTGGGACCGCCATGTCCATTGAAATTCCAGATAAGGGTGCCGTTAAAAATCTGGTTGTTGCTTGCTTGCAGCGCAAGGGGGTAGCTGCTGCCTCCCGGGCTGGATTCCTGCCGGAAGGCATCCAGATAAATTTTTTGAGAATTCATGACCGGGGATTCACTGCGTGTGGTCGCAGCAAACAGTTCGGCATCCTGCAGGTGCAGGTTCTGATCTTCATCGTCTGCCACAAAGCAGATATTATTTCTCCAGGGCCCAAAAGCTTTTTGTGAAAAATAGGCGAGCACTTTTTCATTGAAATTTTTTACGTCACTCAGATCTTTTGCCGGTACACGGCCGATCCCAATATCCAGTTGGTTGCTGCTGCCGGTATTGATGTCTTCTGCATCGTCAAGGAATCCAAAAAAATCATCAGTCGTATAGGATGATAATGGGTGCAATGAGGCTGATGTTTGCCAGGATGGAACCAGGTTCGTATTTCCGGTGATCCGGTTTTTGTAATCGAATGATGCATCGCCCCACAGTAAAAGATATTTGAGCGGGCGGGGACCTGCCTGATATTTATCGTAGTACATTTTCACAAAATCACGAATCGCTACCGGGTCCGGGCTTCCTGAAGAAAATTCATGATAAACCTGTGTAGTAGTGGCCACCAGTGTCTGAAGACCGTCCTTTTGCTGGTGAAAAAGGGCGAGACGTTCGGCCTCCGATTTCAATGTAGGGTGCGCAATGATCAGGAAATCTGCAGCTTCACTATTGTGCAGATCCTGGTTTGGTACAGACCCAATGGCGTCCGGAACAAGAAATGACTGGCCGTCAAAAGTAATATATTCCCGAAGTTGTGCGGCATTGGCAACAAACCGGAAAGCCCCGTTTTGAAAAATGCCCTGCATTCTTACCGGCGAAGCAGGGTTACTAATGTCCCATACCTGAGTACCGGAACCTGCCTGGGCTACAATAAACTCTGCCTGGCTGTTACCAGCCGACTGCCAGTCACGAAAAAGCAGCTGATGTGTACTGCCCAGGGAGATTTCCCTGCGGCCAAAAAATTCGAACCAGTTAACCCACCCCTGCGCATTGACACCGCCCGGTACGTAGGTAAATGTAACGCTACTATTGGCTGCACCGGGGCCAGAAAATGTAGATGTATTTTCCGATGCAAAAAAATCATAGGGTCCGCCGGCAACGGGGTTCATCATCATCTGACCGGCAGGCTGGCCATTCACGGAAATATCAAAACGGCTTGTTGCCTGTACGGAACGGGCCGCACAACTGGCTTTCAGCTGGACGGGAGTGCCTGCTTGCCAGTTGGGGAGGTTTACGGAGAAACCAATGGACAGATTTCTTCCAGGCAGCGCCGATAGTTCTTCGCCGTACCATTCTTTGCCGCTGTTCAAAAAATTCACCAGATCTTTTTCATGAACGTACCGGTCGGAAAAATGAGTGACCTGGCTCACAGGGGCGTTGAGCAGGGGAGAAAGACCAATACGAGATCCGTTTGAAGAAACCGTGAGGTAATAAAAAGATTGATCCGAATAAATGTTTTTTCTGTGTGAAAAAATTTGTTGTTGCGGGTCGCTGGTCCATTCGTCGGGGCCACCGGCAAAAAACAGAAGATAGTCATTGCTATTGAACATGTTGTCGCCACCGTCATTAATCCATACAGCAATTTCCTGCAAATCATCTGGCCGGGCAGCGGAATTGTGTTCGGGCAGCATCGTGCCGCCATTCCCAAACAGCCGGAGGGCGGAGGAAGACAGGTTGCTGGTATTGATGCCCAGTTTAGTAAGAAAAGGGATGTCTATTTTATAAATTCCGGGTGCCGTAGTGCTGATCTGGAACCACGTACCGGATGAAAGAACAGAGTGAGATGCGTAGGTTCTTTGAGCATAGCAATTTGCTCCCAGGATGACAGAAATCATTAAAAAACCGATATGACCGAATTTATTCATCATTTCTAACTCCAGCTGTGGTTTTTCCGTACCAAATAAAGTAATTCTGCGTAACCTTTATTACTGAAAGTGTTTATATTCGCTGCCGGTAAAAACCCGCAGGGTTTGGTAAAAGTTTTTATGGGTGCAATATTTTACCATAACCAGCGTTAAAAGTATTCCAATTCACAGGTTTATGCAAAAATCAATGAGAGTGAAAAACTTAACGATCCTGTTATCCTGCCTCGTTTTAATGGCTTCATGTAAAAACGGAGGCTTCAGCCTGTTTAAAAAGAAGAAAGATAAATCTGATGTAACCGGCTGGAATTACAACGACAAAAATGAAGGAGCCTTTAAGGTTTCTAAAGCAAAAGAACAAGGCCTCGGGCCTGGTCTGGTATTTGTGCAGGGAGGTACGTTTACCATGGGTCAGACAGAAGAGGATGTGATGGCAGACTGGAATAACATTCCCCGCAGGGTATCCGTTCCTTCATTTTATATTGACCGCTCAGAAGTTGCCAATGTGCATTACAGGGAATACCTGCATTGGTTATATAAAGTATTTGATCCATCAGATCCGGGCAATGCGAAAATTATCGAAGGGGCTCTTCCGGATACATTATGCTGGAGAAGTGAACTAAGCTATAATGAGCCACTGGTTGAATTTTATTTCCGCCACCCTGGTTTCAATGATTATCCTGTGGTTGGAGTTACCTGGAGACAAGCCAAAGATTTTTGTCTGTGGCGGAGCGACAGGGTCAATGAAAAGTCATTAATGAAAGATGGCTTCGTCAACAAATCGAACCTGAAACCAGGCGCTCAGCAGGGTGATAATAATTTTACGACAAAATCATACCTGCTCGGATTGTACACCGCTCCTCCGGGCAAACAAAAAACCAAGAAAGGCGAACCCAAGACTACAGTAGCCTCAATGGAGTCAGGAATATTACTGCCCGATTATCGCCTGCCATTTGAAGCAGAGTGGGAGTATGCAGCATATGGATTGATTAACCAAAACCCCAGACCCAGCGTAAAAGAAGGGAAACGGGGCGAAGAGCTGCATTCAAATAAACAAATTTATCCCTGGGCACAGAATGTAAACGGACTTCGTGACAACCGTCGTGGCAGCTGGCAGGGTACATTCCTGGCAAATTTTAAAAGAGGATCAGGCGATAATGCCGGTGCAGCGGGTGGGCTGAACGACCGTGCATTCTATACTGCGCCAGTGAAATCGTTTTTCCCCAATGGATTTGGCTTATACAATATGGCAGGAAATGTGAACGAATGGGTGGAAGATACCTATCGCCCCTTGTCCACATTAGATTTTGATGACATGCCTGCACCGTTCAGGGGAAATAAATACAGAAAACTTTATGTAGCCGATACCAGTTCCATGGATCCTTCAACCCGATATGAGAAGGACAGCACCGGCCGGGTAAAAATGGTGGATGTATCAGATGCAGAAAGCAAAAGCCGCAGAAACTACCAGAGAGGTAATGTGATTGACTATCTTGACGGCGACTCACTGTCGCAGGCATCCTATGGATATGGTGCAACAACTCTCATTCACACTGAAAAATCAAAAGTGTACAAAGGTGGTAGCTGGAATGACAGGGCATACTGGCTTAGCCCCGGTACCCGCCGGCATCTGGAAGAAGACCAGTCGCTCAGCACCCTTGGCTTCCGTTGTGCTATGAACCGTATGGGCAGCCCCGAAGGAAATAAACGTAAAACAGGCCAGCATTATAAGACACGCAGGCAAAAGAGATAATACAAAATTTTCAATTATTGGAAACCCCGGCACAAATCGGGGTTTTTTATTTTCAGTCATGCAGCTGCAGCAACAAGGAATTGGCAAATTACGAGCGGAGGATCCGAAAAAGTCTGGTACAGACAAAAATGGACAGATGGCCGGGTTTCTCCTGAAAAATTAATGTAGGTTTGTTCATGCATTTTGATATCATTACTGTAGTGCCTGAGCTGCTTGAAAGCCCGCTTCAGTACAGCATTCTGAAAAGAGCACAGGAAAAAGGTTTGCTGTCGGTACAGGTACACCACCTGCGCCGTTGGGCTGTAAATGAATACGGGCAGGTAGATGATTACCAGTATGGCGGAGGTGCAGGTATGGTGATGATGTGCGAACCACTGGCCAATGCCATTGAAGAACTTTCGGCAAATCACATCCCCGCCGATCCGAAATCGGCATATGATGAAATAATCTACCTGACACCTGATGGTGAAATTTTTGACCAGAAGATGGCCAACGGCTTTTCCTTACAAAAAAAATTTTTACTGATCTGCGGTCATTACAAGGGTATTGATGAAAGAATCAGGGAACATTACATCACAAAAGAAGTATCCGTAGGCAATTATGTTCTGAGCGGGGGCGAAATTCCTGCAGCCCTCCTTGTTGATGCCGTTGGCAGGCTGCTGCCAGGGGTGCTGAATGATGAAACCTCTGCACTCACCGACTCTTTCCAGGACAATCTGCTGGCGCCCCCGGTCTATACAAGGCCGGATGAGTTTCGTGGCTGGAAGGTGCCGGATGTGTTGCTCAGCGGAAATCATAAGATAATTGAAGAGTGGCGGCACGACATGTCTGTTAAAAGAACGGAAGAAAGAAGACCAGCACTGCTGAGCAGTGCAACGGTTCAGAAACAGGAAAAATGACCCTTGAAAACCAGTTGGTGGTATTAATTGAACCCAATGCAAAAAACATTACAACTGCTTGTGCTGACCGGATTCACTGTTTTATTCGCATCATGTGGCAGCACAAAAAGAACAGTTACTACTGGTGAAGGCTCAAAAAAAATCCCTGTACAGCAGGAGTTTCGGGCGGCGTGGATTGCTACAGTAGCCAATATCAACTGGCCAGCTAAACCAGGCCTCAGCACAGAAGAGCAAAAAAAAGATGCCATTGCATTGCTCGATTTTTTGCAACAGCATCATTTTAATGCAGCAATATTGCAGGTGCGGCCACAGTGTGATGCATTGTATGAAAGCAAACTGGAGCCTTGGTCGTATTTTCTTACGGGCAAACAGGGACAACCCCCGTCGCCGTATTATGACCCGCTGGAATTCTGGACAGAAGAAGCACATAACAGGGGCATTGAACTGCATGTGTGGCTAAATCCATACAGGGCCCACCACAAAGACGGTAAAGAAATTTCTGATCAGTCCATTATCAAAAAAAAACCGGAGTTGGCCCTCTATCTAAAAGAAGGCTATTGGTGGCTCGATCCTGCACATCCCGGCACACAGGAACATTCTACGGCAGTGGTCATGGATCTGGTACGCAGATATGATATAGACGGGGTACACTTTGATGATTATTTTTATCCTTATCCTTCATATAACGAAGGAGCCGATTTTCCTGATACAGCCAGTTGGGACCGATACCGGCAACTGGGCGGAACACTTTCACGGGCCGACTGGCGACGGAAAGCAGTGAATGATTTTATTGAAAACCTGTATCATAAAATTAAAGCAGAAAAAGACCATGTGAAATTCGGGCTGAGTCCATTTGGGATCTGGCGCCCCGGACATCCAGAATCTGCAGAAGGATTTGACCAATATGAACAACTGTATGCAGATGCAAAGCTCTGGCTCAACAAAGGATGGATTGACTATTTCACTCCGCAGTTGTACTGGCCTATCAGCAGGCAGGCACAAAGTTTCCCGGTATTACTTGCCTGGTGGCAACAGGAAAACCATAAGCAAAGACATCTGTGGCCGGGCATGAGTGTGAGCAGGGATACCAGCATAAAATCAGTGCAGGAAACGATCAACCAGATTATGATCACAAGGGCAATTGTTCCTGACAGCAAAGGTGCGGTGCATTGGAGCATCTCATCCCTTGTCCGCAATCCTGCACTTGCAAAAGCACTGCTCGATGGTCCTTATAAAAAACAGGCAATTGTACCTGCCAGCCCCTGGCTTCAAAAAAGGAAATCAGTCGTGCCCGGCATCACGGTATCAGTGGCAGACAGCACTGTGTTTGTCAGCCGGCACAGTGATGCAGCAGTGTTCAGGTGGGTACTTTATTTTCAATATGAAAATCAGAAATGGGACTATATCATCTGCAACAGGTATGAGTTGAGCCATATGCTGCCGCTTCTGAAAATCAATAATGGCAAAAATTCCCGGTTGCGGCAGGTTGCGGTATCTGTCATTGACCGTTCGGGAAATGAAAGCGACAGCAAGGCAGCACACATTCAATCCAGATAAAAAATGAAAAAAAAATCTGCAAATAGCCGGAGAAATTTTATACGTACGATTGCCATTGGCGGCAGCGCCCTTGTGACCGGTGTGCCTGTGATGCATGCAGGAGTCGGGGCAGAGGAGCATAGTGTGCAGATGCCCGAATTTGAAGGGCAAAAGCCGCACTTTAATATGTGCGGGTATGCAGCTCCCCGGTTAGAAAAAGTACGCATCGGTGTTGTTGGTCTTGGTATGCGTGGATCCGATGCGGTTGAAAGGCTCAGCTTTATTGATGGCCTGGACATTACAGCTCTTTGCGATAAATATGCCGACCGGGCAGGCAAAGCGCAACTAATACTGGAGAAAATGCAGCGGCCCCGGGCAAAGGAGTATAGTGGCGATGAAGGCTGGAAAGCATTATGCGAAAGTAATGAAGTTGATCTCGTATATATCTGCACTCCGTGGAGTCTTCACACTCCGGTAGCTGTGCAGGCAATGAAGAATGGCAAACATGCTGCTACTGAAGTACCAGCAGCCAAAACCCTCGATGAATGCTGGCAACTGGTAGAGACTTCGGAAAAAACAAGAATGCACTGCATGATGCTGGAAAATTGCTGCTATGATTTTTTTGAACTGCTCACCCTGAATATGGCCCGAAACGGTTTGTTTGGGGAAATCGTACATGCTGAAGGGGCCTATATACACGATTTAAGCAAAGACTGGCTGTTCAATAAAAAAGCCTATGCCGACATGTGGCGGCTGAAAGAAAATGCAGGGAAAACCGGGAACTTATATCCTACGCATGGCCTTGGACCTGTGGCGCAGTGTATGAACATCAACCGGGGTGATAAATTTGATTATCTCGTCAGCATGAGCACAGGCGATTTTTCTTTGCATACCCTGGCAAAAGAAATGGCTGCTCATGATGATTTCTTTAAAGAATATGCAGACAGACCGTTCCGGGGAAATATGAATACCACACTAATCAGTACTGCCAAGGCCAAAAGCATCATGGTGCAGCACGATGTTTCCACCTTACGGCCGTATTCAAGAATTCATCTCATCAGTGGCACCAAAGGCATGGCGCAGAAATGGCCGGGTCCGGAACGAATTTCTTTCAGCCACAGCTGGTTGAAGAAAGAGGAGCTGGATGCATTGTATCATAAATATTCGCCGCCAATTGTAAAGCATATCGGAGAAATAGCCAAAGAAGTGGGCGGGCATGGCGGTATGGATTTCATCATGGACTGGAGGCTGATTGATTGCCTGCGCAATGGACTGCCGCTCGACCAGGATGTGTATGACGCTGCTGCATGGAGTTGTGTTTTTCCGCTGAGTATAAAATCAGTATCCAAAAAATCAGGTTCCATTGCTGTACCGGACTTCACCCGGGGCTCATGGGCAACAAACAAACCTGTTGACCTTACACTGAATGGCGGGGCTACTACAGGAGTGAGGAAAAAGGGCTGATAAAAAAAACGGCTACTTTAGACAAGGCCGTTTTCTTTGCGTATATTATTGTTACTCCCCCTTCACTCCAATTACCGGCAGCGATTTTTCATGTATCAGCTGGTTGAGTTTTTCCATATCTGTACTCATGATCTTTTTCAGCTTATTGAGTTGTTCATTGATCAAAACCAGCAGTTCTTTATAGGCTTCTTTTGCCTGCATGCTGATGCCTGTGCCTGCTGCCGAGGCATTATACACACTGGATAATTTATCATCCAGTTTAATCGGATAATTGAGTACATCCTGCCCGCTCTTTGCTTTGGTCTGGTGCAGGGCTTCTTCTACAGCAGTTAGCTGGCTGTGTACTGTATCCAATTGATGTTTTACTTCTTTTGGCATGCTTTTGCCCACTCTGGCACTGAGATCGTTCATCTGCTGGCGCACTTCACGGATATTTTTTATGGCCCTCATGATTTCAGACGATTTATCACGGATGGTGAGCAACTGGCTGAACTGCTCTTCATACTCTGCCTGAGTGGTTTTATAATTCGGATCGGCAAGAATGGTAAACGGCACTTCTGAGGAGTCGTCGCCTGTTTTAAATTTTGCATAATAATTTCCCGGGGCTGCCTTCGGACCACCAATAAAACCATTCCACAACACCAATCCTTCTACACGTTCTGCTTCGGGATAATTCATATCCCATTCAAACCGGTTCATGCCTTGCTCCAACGATATTTTGTTTTCTTTCGATATTGTTGAAAAAGTTTTGATTAATTTTTTATTCTTATCCAGGATATCAATACTCAGTTTCGCAGAATCGTTTGCTTCTTTCATAAAGAAGTTGAAAACAACGGCATTGGATGGGTTCGTTCCGGCATTGCGTACATCGCCGCCAAACCGGGATGACCCCCTGCGGCCACCGCCCGGCATGCGAAAGGCAGGGTTCACATCAAAAACATGCAAAGCTTTTTTTGAAAGTGCTGCATGTTGTTGCTGTACTACGGTCAGATCATCCAGGATGTAAATACTGCGGCCCTGTGTTCCCACAATCAGATCATTATTTTTAATGGCTAAATCGGTAATTGGAACGATAGGAAGATTCAGCTGAAATGACTTCCAGCTGGCGCCGTCATCGTAAGACAGATACATGCCGTATTCCGTACCTGCATATAATAAACCGGGACGTTTTCTGTCGGCACGCATCGTTCTTGTAAAGTGCAGGTTGTGGATACCCGTTGTAATCCGTTTCCAGGATTTCCCGTAGTCTTCGGTTTTGTAGATATATGGGTTAAAATCATCCAGCTTATACCTGGTGCCGACAAAATAAGCTGCGCCTTTTTTGAATGGGTCTACTTCAATGCAGTTCCACATCATCATTTGAGGAACGTCTTTTGGTGTGACATTGCTCCAGTTTTTACCTCCGTCTTTGCTGACATGAACCAGGCCATCATCGCTGCCGGTCCACAAGAGATCTTTTTCCATCCAGCTTTCTGTCGCATAAAAGATCGTGCAATAATATTCTACACTTGTGTTGTCTTTCGTGATCGGACCGCCGCTGGAAGCCTGTTTTGTTTTATCGTTTGTTGTTAGATCTGGCGAAATTTGCTGCCAGCTTCTTCCTTCGTCTTCCGTAACGAACAAATGATTACCCGCTGCATATAACTTTTTTGGATTGTGCGGAGAAAAGAAGATGGGAAAATTCCACTGAAAACGGTATTTGGCAGCTTCTGCTCCTGCGCCCATGTTATCAATGGGCCACACATTGATGAGACGGCTTTCTCTGGTTGAGTGATCGAGCCGCTGCAGCATACCCATATAATTTCCACCGTACGTAATTTCGGGGTTCAACGGATCGGCTACCACATAACCACTTTCACTTCCGGCAGCATCTTCCATGTCTGAAGCTGTAATGGCTGCACCATAGGTTCTGCTTTTAATTCTGAAAGCACTGTTATCTTGCTGGCCACCCATGATGCGGTAGGGGAAGGCCTGGTCAGTACTAATGCGATAGACCTGCGCAGTCGGCTGATTGAGGTATGTGCTCCAATTATTTCCGCCATCAAAAGAAACCTGTGCGCCTCCATCATCTGCCACAATCATCCGGTTGCCATCTTCCGGATCAATCCAGAGATCATGATGATCGCCATGTGGGGTTTGAATGCTCCGGAATGTACGGCCACCATCCGAGCTGACCATAAAACCTACATTGGGACAATACACTTTGTTTTCATTTTTCGGGTCCACGAATACTTTTGTATAGTACCAGGCCCGCTGACGGATATTGTTATCGCTGCTAACCAATGCCCAACTGCCGCCTCCATCGGAGCTCATGTAGAGCCCGCCGTCTTTGTTTTCAATTATTGAATAAATTTTTTCTGTATTGGCAGGCGCCACAGCCACACCCACAATACCCCAAACTCCTTTGGGCAATCCTTTTGTAGCAGAAATATTTGTCCAGGTTTCACCAGCATCTGTGCTTTTCCATAATCCGCTTCCTTCGCCTCCACTTTCAAGTGAGTAGGGTGTTCTGATGACCCGCCAGGTACCGGCATAAAACACATTAGGATTGCCGGGTTCCATTACAAGATCACTGGCGCCGGTTTGGGTATTAATAAATAAAGTCCGTTTCCAGGTTTTTCCCCCATCCGTTGTTTTGAATATGCCCCGTTCTTCGTTCGGGCCAAACAAATGACCCATGACAGCCACCCATACAACTTCCGGATTTTTGGGATGAATGACGATCCGTATGATATGACGCCCGTCTTTCAAACCGATGTTCTTCCAGCTTTTTCCCCCGTCATCGCTGCGCCACATACCGCCCAGGCCCTCACTTACATTTCCCCGCATGGTATTTTCTCCTTCACCAGCATACAGGACCGACTCGTCAGAGGGAGCCACAGCCACTGCTCCAATGCTGCTTCCGAAATATTTATCAGAAATATTTGTCCAGTTGCTGCCCCCGTCTGTGGTTTTCCACACGCCGCCTCCTGTTGCGCCAAAGTAAAAACTGTTTTTATTTTTATAACTGCCGGCTACTGCAGCGCTTCTGCCACCCCGAAACGGACCAATCAGCCGGTACTGCACTTTTTTTAAAAATGTTTCGGATTTTATTTCTTCAGGCGCTGCTTTTTGTTTTGGCACCTGGTTTTGTTTTTGAGAAAACACTGATGAGACAGTGAAAAGTAAAATTGCAGTGATGAGCTTTTGCATGGTGGTAACATTTATGATTGAAACTGCTCTGTTTTGCAGTACAGCAGGGTCAGGCTAAACGGCGTGAAAAAATTTTAAGGAAATATAAGAATGCCAGGCCTTCCGGCAAATTAAAAAATGACGGCCGGCAAAAAGCCAGCCGTTGTGCTTCGTAAGTTTCAAAACCCTTTTTTTGCAGGAGCTGTAACCGGTTGCAGGCCTTCTTTTTGCAAGTACGCCATAATTTTTTCATAGTGAAGGATTTTCAGTTCTTTTTCTTCGGCCACTTTTTTTCTTACCGACTGCTGCAGCACTGCTGTACGCTGCACCTGCAGGTTTGACGGGGCAGCTTCCTGTCCTGTGACGCCGGTATAAACTTCCGAGATTTCTTCACGCAGGCGTACTTCGTCGGCAAAAATGGACTTTTGTTTAGTGGCAAGGCACTGACTTCTGAGTGTTTCCAGTTCATTATAATATATCTGCATTGAATTCTTTGTCTGGCTGTCTTTCACTTTATCCATTGTTTCTTTCAGAAATTTCTGACGAAGATTTATGGTATCAACCAGCAGGGCCAGCTGTTCATGCAGCCGGTAGAGGTCCATTGCAGTTTTGTATTGTTTTTTTCGGTCATCCAGGCTGAAGTCTTTGTTGGCTGCATCGTGTACCAACTTTAGTTTCGAACTACACACCGAGTCTCCAGCTATTAATTTCAAAGTGTATTCCCCCGGCAGCAGCATGGGGGCTAAAAAACCAGAATAATCAAGTTTTACGCTTCCCGTTGCAATCTTCGGAGGCTTCATACAAAGGTTCCAGGATACCATGTTGATTCCTTTTCTTTTTCCCCCGGGAAGAGACTGGATCAGCATACCGGCCGCATCATAAATTTCCACTTTCACATCACCGCTACTCATCCTTTCTTTCAGGTAGTATTTGATAGGTGGAACAGCAGGAGGGTTGGGAGCTGTCCACCCGCCTGTACCCGGAAAACCGCCGGGACCAAACTGGCCAGTGCTCAGTGTGATGGGTTCATTTGGAAACAGCACGACATCTTTTTCTGCTTCTTCTTTGCTGAGTTTGCGAATGGGTGAAATGTCGTCAATGATCAGTATGCCACGGCCATGAGTTGCCAGCACCAGGTCATGTGTCTGGGGGTGTATGTGTATGTCTCTTACCAGACAATAGTCAGGAACTTTGTTTTTCATGCGAAACCAGCTTTCTCCGGCATCAAGGCTGATGAATAATCCCATTTCTGTTCCCAGGAATAGAAGGTTTTTATTTTTGAGATCTTCTTTTATTTTGTGTGCAAACCCGGTAAACTCAGGGTGGTTGATGCGTACCCATGTTTTGCCCAGATCGGTTGATCGGGCAAGCAGTGTCTGATGATCGCCGTACATGTGATTGTCAAATGTGGCATAGACAAGCTTTTTATCAAATCTGGATGGTTCAATGCTGCTCACCCAGCTTTGTGCCGGAATGCCTGCCTTTGAGCAGTTGGCTGCTACGTTTCGCCAGCTTTTTCCCCCGTCTTCAGTTACCTGCAGGTTGCCGTCGTCTGTTCCGGCCCAAATCAGGTTTTCATCCAGTGGCGATTCTGCAATGGTAAAAATGCTGCAATGATTTTCAGCAGAAGTATTATCGGCGCTCAACCCTCCGCTTTGTTCCTGTTGTTGCTTGGTTTTATCGTTGGTGGTCAGGTCGGGTGATATACGCTGCCAGTTGCGGCCCTGGTCGGTTGATTGATACAGGTACTGATTGGCAACATACAGATTTCTTGGGTTGGAAGAACCTGTAACAACCGGGGTATTCCAGTTCCATCTCAGTTTCTCATCGCCGGGTCCCTGCTGGGGTTTTATGAGAACCTGTTTATTATTTACAAGGTTTATTCTGTTGATGTTTCCCCCCTGCGATTCGGCGTATACAATGTCCGGGTGAAGGGGATCAGGCTGCACCCAAAAACCATCGCCTCCCATGAGCGACTTCCATGCATGATTGCCAACGCCACCGGGCGCAGCAGAAGGCCCTCTCCAGCTGCCATTGTCCTGAAGTCCTCCGTAAATATGATAGGGTTTCCGGTTGTCGGTGGCTGCATGATAAAACTGGCCAACCGGCAGGCACTGTACAAAGCTCCAGGTGGCCCCCCGGTCCAGGCTGATGTACACTCCGCCATCGGTACCCAGATACAAATGGTTTGTGTTTTTTGGATTGATCCAGAGTGCATGATGGTCGCTGTGCAGCCAGCCTCCCTCATTGCTTGCTTCGGCAAATGAATAACCTCCGTCATTGGAATAGGAGAATGATAAGGCTGGACGGTAGATACGTTTGGAGTCTTTCGGGTCAATGACTATAGTGGAAAAATAAAATGGTCTGGACACTACATTGAATGAGGCGCTTTGCTTTTTCCAGTTTTCGCCTCTGTCACCGGATATGTACAATCCTGTTTCGTTGGCTTCCACAATTGCCACTAAGTGCTGCGGGTCAGAAGTTGCTATAGCAAATGCGATTCTTCCAAAGGGTTTTGGAGGCAGGCCGTTTTTAATTTCTTTCCAGGTAGCACCGCCATCGGTACTCTTCCAGAAGCCACTGCCATTGCCGCCGGAATTAAATGAAAATGGGGTACGCCGAAACTCCCAGGTGGATGCATACATGGTATCAGGGTGCAGCGGATCAAGAGCTACATCTGCGCAGCCTGCGTCATCGCTGATGAATAATATTTTGCTGAAGGTCTTTCCTCCGTCAGTTGATTTGAACAGGCCTCTTTCCGGGCTGCTGCTCCAGAGTGGCCCCGGGGCGGCTACAAATAATACAGATGGGTTTGCTGGATTGATTACAATTTTGGAAATATGTTCCGTTTTTTCCAAACCCGTTTTTTGCCAGTTCTCACCTCCATCAGTTGATTTGTAAAACCCATTCCCAATGGAAACAGAGTTACGCATATTACTTTCACCCGTTCCGGCATAGATGATTTTTGGATTTTGCGGATCTATTGCCAGTGCGCCAATACTTTGGCAATGTTTATCAAAAACAGGCTTGAAAGATGCTCCGGCATTTGTTGTTTTCCAGATACCCCCCCCGGCTGTACCTACAAAAATTGTCTTTTCATCATTGGCTACGCCTTCAATCGCAGTGATGCGGCCGCTCATAGTGCCGGGTCCCAGCCACCGGGCTTCCATCATACCAAAAGTGCTGCTGTTGATACTGACCTGGGAATATGAAAAACCAATCAGGAACAAGTGCAGGAGCGTCAATACGATTCGCATAGCATTGATTTTTTACGGTAAAAGGGGAGGGTTGTTTTATACCCCCGGAATTTTACAAAAGTATTTTCGTGTTTTTTCACTCCAGGTGTAAAAAACTTGTTGAAACGCCCTGTTGCAGCATTCATTATTTTGAGTTGCTGAAAATACTTTCTTCTACCGGGGCATTAATGCTGTATTTTGAAATAACCAGTTCTCCAAAAGGCAGTGTGATGGATTTTGCTACTACAATTCCCTCTGGCAGTTTTTCAAAATTACTATAGGTGGATGTGACCTCTATTTGCTGGCCATCGGCTTTCCGAATCGAAACATCCCGGATCAGAAAATATGTTTTAGTGTCAATAAAAATGGTTTCGGAAGTGCCTCCTTTTTTATTGAGTTTAATTTTGAAACATTCAGTGCCTTCCACGTCATCTGTACCAATATATTCCACGGTATGCCCTTTTGCTGCATAATCAACCAGTGAACCCTGAGCATCCAGTTCGTCCTGCGATTCGGCTACATCTTCTGCTGTTCGTGGTTCGGGGGCTTGCTGGCCCTGGAATGGCATATAGATCCATCCCGCAGTTGGGGTGAGGGTTGTAAATCCGTTCATTCCCATGACTGAGATATCCTGGCGTACACCTTTACCATGTAAGATAGTCTGCACCACAGTAACTTCTGATCCCTGCACCTGAACAGTTCCTTCTGTTACAACTGAATTCACTTTTTTCCAGGCATCTGCCCCGCCAGTTGAATCAATGTGTTTTGCAATGATTTCATCTGCTGTTTGTGCCAGCAGGCTGCCGGTTACCATAACCGATACCAGCAACATTAAGAATCGTTTCATTTGGATTATTTAGGTTAAAAAATATACCTGACGAAGCTACTGAAAGTTCTCTGAAAATTCATAACCCGGTCAGAACGGGGTTCTGTAATTTCGACAGTGAGAATTCTGTCCTTTTTTATTTAAAAAATATATACATATGTCCGGAATGTTTTCAATTTCTGGGAGGCTTGTGGATGCCGCCAATCGTTGTATTTATCCTGCCGAAGTGATTCTGAATGCTGGCAGAATACAGGCCATTCGTCCTTTGCCGGATGATGAACATGTGCCCGACGTATTCCTGATGCCAGGTTTTATTGATAGTCATGTACATATTGAAAGCTCCATGCTGGTGCCATCAGAGTTTGCACGGCTGGCTGTGGTACATGGGACTGTAGCCACCGTCAGCGATCCGCATGAAATAGCCAATGTGTGCGGAATGGAAGGTGTAGAATACATGATTGAAAACGGGAAAACGGTACCGTTCAAATTCAATTTCGGGGCTCCCAGTTGTGTGCCGGCAACCGTGTTTGAAACGGCAGGTGCCACACTGGATGCCGGCGCAGTAGAGTCGCTGCTGAAAAGAGATGAAATCAAATACCTGAGCGAAATGATGAACTTCCCTGGCGTATTGCTCAAAGATGAAGTAGTGATGAAGAAAATAGCTGCTGCTCATAAACTGGATAAACCAGTTGATGGACATGCACCTGGACTTAGGGGCGAACAGGCCAGGCTTTATATTGAAGGAATTTCTAAACCTTTGGACACTAAGTTCTCTCATTCAGCGGGCTATGGAGGTGCAACAGACCATGAATGCTTCACAGCAGAAGAAGCGTTAGATAAGCTGAAATACGGAATGAAAATAATCATCCGGGAGGGAAGTGCTGCTAAAAACTTTGATGCGCTGATCGGATTGCTGCATGACTACCCTGATCAGATCATGTTTTGCAGTGATGATAAACACCCGGACAGCCTTGTGGCAGGGCATATCAACCAGCTTTGTGCCCGGGCAGTGGCACAAGGCATTGATGTTTTTCATGCTGTAAGGGCTGCCTGCATCAATCCTGTGGAGCATTACAAGCTGGATGTGGGAGTATTGCGTGAAGGGGACCCGGCCGACTTTATTTTGGTAAAAGACCTGGTAAATTTTGAAGTACTCCAAACCTATATTGATGGTGAACTGGTCGCAGAAGATGGCAGGTCGTTTATTCAATCGCAGCAGGCAGGGATCATCAATCAATTTTCATGCAGTTCCAAAACGACGGCCGATTTTGAAATGCCATGGCAGGGAGAGAAAGAAATACCTGTTATAGAGGCGCTGGACGGGCAACTCATTACCAATAAACTTTTACTTGAACCAAAAGTGGAGGGTGGAAAAATAGTGAGCGATACCGGCAGGGATATTTTAAAGGTTGCAGTGGTGAACAGGTATACTGATGCCCCGATAGCCAAAGCGTTTATAAAAAATTTTGGGCTGAAACACGGAGCTTTAGCCTCTTCCGTGGCACACGATAGTCACAACATCGTTGCTGTGGGTGTGGATGATGAAAGTATATGTCGGGCCGTCAATAAAATAATTGAAAAAAGGGGTGGCGTGAGTGTGATTGCCCAATACCAGTTGCCGGAGGGCAGGCTTAAAGCGGAAACAGAGTTGATAGTTGCATTGCCGGTGGCCGGTCTTATGAGCAACGAAGATGGTTATAAAGTGGCAGCGGCGTATACTGAAATTGATCAGGCTGCAAAAAAAATCGGCTGCACATTAACAGCTCCTTTCATGACCCTCTCTTTTATGGCCTTATTGGTGATTCCTCATCTGAAACTGAGTGATAAAGGATTATTTAATACCGACAGTTTTGCGTTTATATTGTAGCAGTATTACCGGTCAGAAATATTCTTTTAAATGATATGCAGTAAATAAGTGCTGCCGCCTACAACTTTCACATTCTCTTAATAATCAAAATTCCCACAGGTGCATCAGATTAGTAACTATGTCAGCAGGCCTGCGGTTGAACGGATGATGTGCAGAATGAACGGGCTTGTTTTGAAAATCACTGTTATGAAAAAGCATCTGCATATCACCGCATCATTCGACAGGCCCGATCTGCTTCAGAACCTGGCAGAACAACTGGCATACCGGCGTATTGATCCCGGATACCGGAATGAGCAGTTGATAAAGGGCTTCCAGCCACTGGAAACATCAACAACCGACATTTATGTAAGCGGGACAATTGCTATGGACAGTGGTAACGGTGAGCATTTTGATATTCCTTTTATCACCGGTTTTCTTTTTACATGTACCAGGGGGGCATCTGAGCCCTGGCAGATGAACTGGAGTTGCTCTTTATCCTGATAAGCGGCTGCCTGTCTTTACCGGATTAACAGTACGGTTCCTTTTCTTGTAATTGAAATCCCTTCACGGTTGGTATAGCTGGCCAGCCAGATATATATACCGGTGGTTTGTTCTTCCCCTTTTTTCTTCCCATCCCACCCTTCAAGAATGTTATGGCTGTTAAATACAAGTTCACCCCAGCGGTTGTACAGGCTGAGCCTGAAATCCTGTACAGACCTGTTGCCCTGACCCCTGAACAAATCATTCATGCCATCATTATTTGGCGTAAAGGCTGTTGGAAAATACACGGTATCGCAGGAACCTTCCAATGAAATTTCTATATCAAAATTTTTCAGTTCACAAAAGTATTCATCTACAATTCGGAAATGATGCATGCCCTCATTCAGGCTGGTAAACATCCAGGAAGTGCTTAAAGTATCCCTGCTGTTATAAATCACTTTATTGTTACCGTTGTCTGGCTGAATGCGGAACCATACTTTGCCAGGACCGGTGCAGTCTGCATTTGTTTTTTGTATTTGTATTGCGGGTGGTTCAGGGTTTAGTGCCGGAACAGTAATCATTGTATCCTTGTAACAACCGCCTGCAGTTGTTATCTCAATATGATAGTCTCCAGGCTCCATGTCTTCAAAAACACCAGTTGTGTTAGACGACTGTCCGTTGAGTGTATAGGTATAGGGGGTAATGCCGGGCTCACGAATCACCCGAAGTGTGATATGCCCGGGGTCGTTGCATTTAGGTGCCATGGTTATTTCCCGGAGGGCAATGCCAAAATATCTTCCTCCGTCCACATCACTGGCAGCATCTGCTACGCCAAAAGGGATCTGGCAAACAATTCCCAGCGACAACCGGTTGTCCAGGTCCAGTTCAATTACATTGGAAACAGCACCTGCCTGGATTGTTTCGAATGCAAATACTTTTTTCTGATTACAGTCAACCGGCAGTACGGCAAGCCCGTAGATGGTTGCAGTGCTCATAGGGATATGAATCGTGCTAAGGCCCGGGTTCACAAGATCAACAAGTACAATTCCAGAAGGAGAAGCAAGATACAGGTTGTTGTCGAAATAAACCAGGTCGCCAGAAGCAGCATAGGGCATGGATCCCAACAGTTCAAAAACACTGCCAGTTGCGGGATCTCTTTTATACAAATTCCTGTTGCTGACTGCATAGAGTATCCCGTTCTGACCGATACTGAGAGAACTCATTGCTGCAGGTGTTGTTTCAATCATCTGGCAACCGAGGAGAGTGTCATTTCTGAAAAATCCTCTGTATAATGCCAGGTTATCTGCGTAATAAAGAGTGTCTTTGTCCACCGCGATAGCAAAATAGTTCTGGTCGCTGCAGGAAATGATGGTATCCGTGATGCACTGCGTAGTTGTGATATTAATCCTTTTCAGGCCTTCGCCATTGCCCAGCGATGCATATATTTTCTGAGCCATGGCAGATGGGAAAGTGAAAATGAGAAATATGAGCGCAAGCAAGGCGGTTTTCAACCTGTACAGTTTAAGCGATAAAGATAAAACAAACAGGATTCTGTGTTTTATTTATACATAAACGGCAGGTCGTCCCTGAAAACCGGCTGTTCACCGGCACCTGTAAGCTGTTCACCTGAAAACAGTTTTCCGGCTTCAGTTTCCCGGTTAATTTTACAGTATTAATTAATTTTTTTTATGAGAGAAGAATTCAGAAGGAGGATGGAAGAACGCAGAATGAGGTGGCACCAGCACTCAGGTAAAGCTCATATTTGGACAGGTGTATTTATTATGTTAATCGGGGTTGCAGCGTTGCTGCGTGCAACAGTGACCGGGTTGCCGGAGTGGTTATTTAGCTGGCAATTCTTGCTGATTGCATTGGGAATATTTTTAGGGTTGAGGCACCGCTTCAAGGGGGCTGCCTGGTTTTTTCTGATTCTGCTGGGCACAGCATTTTTGCTTCGGAGTTATTATCCTGAGCTGGAAGGCAGACGGTATATCTGGCCATTGATGCTGATTGCCGCTGGCGCATTCATCATTGCCCGGCCTCGCAGGGGAATGTTCAGCTGTGGTGCTGATGAAAAAAAAAATGCTGCTTCAGTGCCAAATGATGCAGCCATGGG
The DNA here is from genome assembly GCA_964473035.1 of uncultured Chitinophaga sp. GTDB lineage: Bacteria > Bacteroidota > Bacteroidia > Chitinophagales > Chitinophagaceae > JJ008. Next base: position 775 of record CAYYMK010000008.1, on the reverse strand, counting down.
GAAAGGAGATGAATCATGGAGTGATGAGGATGTGATCAATTCTACCTCTGTTTTTGGAGGTACCCAAAAAAATATTCTGTCCAAAAAATTCAGAGGCGGAGAAATTGTAAACATTTTCGGCGGAACAGAACTGAACCTTTCCCAGGCTGACATCGAAGAATCGGCAACGCTGGAAATTACAACCATATTCGGGGGAACAAAGCTGGTGATACCGCCCCATTGGAATATCAAATCTGAAATTGTAAACATCCTTGGCGGTACCGATGACAAAAGGCCGGCTCCATTGTTGTCCGAAACTTCCGGTAAAAAACTGCTTTTAAAGGGCACCGTTATTATGGGAGGCATTGAAATCAGAAGCTATTAACAAAACCAACAGAAAAAATCAAAGCCTCTTTACATGAAAAACTATCTTGCTAAAATGGTCTTTCAGATTATCTGTGGTGAAGGGCACCATACTCCTCAGTTTGATGAGCAGTTGAGGCTACTGTATGCCAATGATGTGAATGATGCTGTTCTGAAGGCAGAACGTCTTGGGCTTGCCTCGGAAGAAATCTTTTATAACCAGCAGCAACAGTTGGTGCAGTGGAAATTTGTTGATGTGTATGAAATTTATGAGGTCAGCGGAGCCGACGGAGCCGAAATCTGTTCCCATATTGTGGAGTCTGATGATGCCGCCAATTATTGTAAATTAATAAAGGATAAAGCACGGCATCTCCGGAGAAACCAGACGCCTATGCTGTTACGATCCTGAATTTAAAGCATGTCTAAATCTATC
>CAYYMK010000007.1:128430-142721 GCA_964473035.1 uncultured Chitinophaga sp. | reverse complement strand
ACTAAAAACCAAAAAACTCTAATTTTGAGTGGCCCTAAAAATGGGGGAGCTTACAGTGTCACATTATCTGCCTTTCATGGCTCAAGTGATCCGTTGTCAGAAATCCATTCTGCATAGGATCCGGCAGTTTCATACAACTTCAGTGCCTGGAGGCTGATTCCTGCAGGTAGTGCTGCAGCCAGTTCCCTCCGTATATACAGTAAAATATTTTCTGCAGTTGGTTCGGCATCCCACAATACCAGGTTGTCTGCTTTTTTCCATTCCGGGTGCATTTCCAGGTATGCTTGAGACAGCACCAGCGCATGATCCAGCAAATCAATGATGCGGGAGCGGATCAGCGATTTCAGATCTTTGAAATCAATAATAAACCCCGTGCCCCCAATATAGTCATCAGTAACATGATTGCCGGATACGGTTACATGCAGTTCATAAGAATGACCATGAATATTTTTACAGGCGCCTTCGTAACCTTTTATGGCATGTGCCGTTTCAAAACGGATGATTTTTGTAATTCGCAGCATATGGTCAGTGGATATATATTATTATTTTAAACCCAGCGGATGTGTGCCGATGTCCCTGAATTGTTTTTTATTGTCTGCAGGTTTTGAAAAATAACAAATCAACTGGTTTTTCAACAAAGGGAACACCACGGCAACCATGCCAGCAGTCAGTAAGACTCCCGCCACAAAAAAAACATAAAAGAATGGCTTCAACTGCTGCATCATGTTACTGAAAGGAGATTGGTTTGGACTCATTTGCCAGGCGGCTTTCAGCACACCGGCCCCTATCAGGCTGATCCAGAAAACCAGCAACGACACATTCACCAGCCAAAAGCTCCTGCTGAATAATTTTTTATAGGGTTCAAAACTGCGGCAGGTATCGTTCAGGATATCAAAACAAAAAGCCAGCAGCAGGAAACTGTTGATGCCAATGGTGGCGCCCATGGTGTGGGCCACTGTGATATGAGTGCCGTGTGTATACACATTAATACCGGGAACTGACATGGCCAGAGCCAGTAACAGGGTTAAAAACACCCAGACATCGGCGGCCACCACAAAGCGATACGCAGGAGAATGAAAATTTTTACGGGCATGCGAAAGGCTGCTTCTCCACAGATAAATGATGCGACCCAGGATGAACAGCTCAGTCATACTGACGGCATAACTGATGTGCTTGATATAGGCGTGGGTAGGCAGAGTATAAATATGATGGCCCCAGTTGAACATCAGGTTGAACAGGCTCGTAAAGTAGAGTACAAAAGCAATTCCTGAGTAGCTGTATTTTTGATGATTGCTGATTTTATCAAGCAGGTAAATGCTGCAGCCATACACCAGCATATTCCAGGAACCCACCATTGACCCGTACGATTTCCATTGAATGGTCATATCGTTCACCACATTGTTCCTGAAATACGGAAACAGCCACAGGTAAGATTCCAGGTAGGTGAACAGGAAAAAAACAATCCCGGTAAGCCACATCCACACATAAACCGGCTGGCGGCGCAGACTGCGAATGCTGGAAAGAAAATGAAACAAAAACAATAACCAGCCTGCTACAACGGGCAGGGCCAGGTAGGGGTGAAATTCCCAGTATTCACGACCACCGAAAATTCCGGCCACAAAGGAAGCGAGGATGGCCAGCACAGAGGTTAGGAACAAAAAAAGCTGCAGTTTCAGCAGCCACTGGCGGCGAGACACTTTCCTAGTGTGCTCCTGCAGGTAGGTCAGCACAGAACCCATAGCAGCAAGAATGATCCAGAACACCACGGAAGAAACATGCAGCGGCCTCACCCGTTCAAATGACAACTGGTTTTTCAGCAGTCCGGGTACAAGATACTGCAGGGCTCCGGTGATGCCCCAGCACATACCGGTCAGCATCAGGAGTAGCCCTGCAAGCAAAAAAACTTTTGCGGTTGTGATTTTATTTCTGTTCAATTGTTCCATTCAGCTGTATTGAAAAAGTACGTGGGTCAGAAGAGCCTGTGGCATCCACTTCTTTCAGAAAGGCAACCAGTGCATCCATCTCCTTTGCGCTAAGGTTGAAACGGGGCATGATCGGTGTACCTGCCTTCAGAAAAACTTTGATATAATCTGGCCCTCTTTTGGAAAAAACATTGGTTAGGTCGGGCCCCAGGTATCCGCCCAGCCCATAAATCTGGTGACAGGCTACACAATTATTTTTTTGCCACAGAAGTTTCCCTTTGGCGGCAAGGGGATCCCGGGCTGATTGTTTGAAAGGCAATGATATATATAAAAATGAGCTATAGACCAGGAAGGCAGCCACCAGTACAGCTGCAACTAGCCATTTTCTTTTTTCAGTCAGCATAATCTTTCTAAATAATAAAAGACGATATTATCTGTATTTTGTATCTTAGGCAAAATTTTACCGGCAGTGAAGGTTAGCTGTTGTATATCAGTTGTTTGAACTGCTATACCCGCACCCGGTAAGCTGTATGCAAAGAAACGGCTGTAAAAATAAGAATTATTCAAAACCACATGAATCGGATTCATATCTTCTGGCAAAAACAGTTTTGCACCCGGATGCAGACTGCATATTGCGGGAATCGGAATTAGATCAGATGATTTACCCTGTATTTTATTTAATAACTCAAAATAAAATGTTGTTTTATGACGGAAAATGTTGCTCTTGATAAGAAAAAGCTCTACCGGCTTCCCTGGTCAACCAATGACAACCCGATTGGTTGGGTTGAGATTACGGACATCTGTAATATTCATTGTGATGGCTGTTACCGCCTGGTGATGGGTGAGGGCCACAAAACGCTTGACCAGGTTAAGGAAGAAATCCTCTTTTTGAAAAAGTGGAGAAACTGCGATGGCATTTCCATTGCCGGGGGCGAACCGCTTACGCATCCGCAGATCGTGGAGATCATTCAGTTTATTACCGACAACGGGATGAAAAGCCTGATGCTGACCAACGGTTATGCCCTGAAGGAGGATATGCTCATTAAACTGAAAAAAGCGGGGCTTACGGGTTTAAGTTTTCATATTGATGTGACCCAGACAAGACCCGAGTTCAAAAAAATAAAGCCGCAGAAAGAAACTGACCTGAACGAATTGCGCCTGAAATGCGCCACCATGCTGCGAAATACAGTTGGAATGTATGCCCACTTTGGAATTACAGTGACCCGCAACAATCTGCATGAAGTGCCCGTTCTGGTGCAATGGGCGGTTGACAATATGGATGTGGTAGGCGGTCTTTCCTTTATCACCTATCGCGGTGTACCGGTGCAGGAGGGTATTGAGTTTCGCAATGCCAAGGGCGAAAAAATACCCATGCTGCCCAGCAGCCTCGGGTATTCCGTGGCGCCGGAAGAAATGAAGAGAGCCAACGTAAAGTCAACGGAAGTGTATGGAGTCATTAAGAAAGCATTTCCTGGTTATGATGCCACTGCTTACCTGGGTGGCACGGTGGATCATACATCCTTTAAATGGCTTATTGGTAATTTTATCTGTAACCGGAGGGGAAAGGTATTTGGATCCTACGGCCCCCGCACCATGGAACTGGTGCAAACATACTACCACCGCTGGTTTGGAAAATACCTGGTATATCCCAAAATAAAAATGGGTAAGCGCATTTTCTTCATGAGCATATTTGACAAGAAGGTGAGAAAGGCTTTTGGAAAATTCATTCTCTATTGCCTTGGTAATCCTCTTCGCTTCTTTTCCAGGGTCAAGGCAATTGGAATAGGAATCATCCAGGCTCCGGACATCATGCCCGATGGCCGCATTGATATGTGCGACGACTGTCCGGATATGTGTGTGTACGAAGGAAAGTTGGTTCATTCCTGCCGCCTGGATGAATGCCGGAAGTACGGAAGCTTGCTGAACGTAAGTGTCACCAGCCAGGAAGCAAAGGATATGATTATTCAGTCCAAGACTCCCACACCGGCAAAGGAGATGGAAGTAGCAGAACAAAAAGGTTAAAAAAAATCCCGGTTTACCGGCCGGTCCGGTAAACCGGGAGATAAATTTCCCGTCTCAGGTGCTTTCATTACAAAGGACAAAATTGTCCGTATCAGCACCCTGAAAAAAAATACATGCCCAAAAAGAATTTTCTTGCCTGGCTTCTGAATCCCGGCAAATGGTGGTTACCCCTCCTGATCATTTTTATATGCAGCCTGGCAGGCGTATCAATGATCGGCATCCATACTTACACTGAAGCACCTCCGTTGCCCCGTTTTGTACAGGGCAGTCAGGCGACAGTTTTCAGTAAAGAAGATATTTTAAAAGGCCAGGCTGTATTTCAGCAAACAGCCCTGATGGAGTATGGAAGTATGTTTGGCGATGGTGCAAACCGGGGTCCCGATTTCACTGCAGAGGCATTACATTATGTTGCGGTGTACATGCAGGAATATTATGAACAGCATACGGTGGGAGAAAAGGAGGAGTTTTTAAAAAATGGGATAGCAGGGCATGTCAGAGAAGAAATAAAGAATAATACATATCAGGCTGCAACAAACACAGTGTTGCTAACCCCTGCACAGGTCTATGCTGCAGGTAAACTGGTCACCTATTATGAAACGAAATTTTCAGGCGATGGGGCATCCGGTTCCTTTCGACCTGCCGGGTATCTGAAGAATAAAGATGAGATCAGGTCGTTGACCTCATTTTTTTTCTGGGGTGCATGGGTGTGCGGAGCACAAAGACCGGGAAAAAATTATAGTTATACGCATAACTGGCCTTATGATCCCGAAGCAGGTAATACGCCCAGTGCCGCAATCATCCTGTGGAGTATTATCGGGTCACTGGGACTGGTTTTTGGACTGGGCATTGTATTGTATTATCATGGAAAACTTGAAAAACTGAATGATGCCTCTTTTACCAGCAGGGCAAATCCCATGATGACAAATGAGGATGTAGCAACCTTCAGGCCGGATGCAGTACAACGGGCAACATACAAGTTCTTTTATGCGGCTATTTTACTATTTGCGGTTCAGGTTCTTGCAGGAATTCTGACGGTGCATGATTTTGTTGGCCTGGTTCGGTTTTTTGGAATTAATATTTCAGAGACGTTACCTGTTACAGTTACCCGGAGCTGGCACGTTCAGTTATCCATTCTGTGGATTGCAGCCTGCTGGATCGGAGGCTCATTTTTCATGATGTCGCTGATAGCCCCTGGACAAAAAAGATCTCAGGTAACATTGATCAATTTATTGTTTTGGCTGATGCTGTTGCTGGTCGCAGGGTCGTTTGCCGGCTTATTGCTTGGGCCAAAGGGTTTGTTGGGAAAAAACTGGTATTGGTGGGGGCACCAGGGTTGGGAATTTATGGAGCCTGGAAAAATTTGGCAGGTACTGCTCGGGGCTGTATTTATTGTTTGGGCCATCACCATTTTTCGGGGTGTAAAACCTGCAATAAAAAAAAGGCAGCCGTGGGCATTGCCCAACTGGCTGGTATTTGCAACATTCAGCATCATTGTACTGCTGATATCAGGGTTTATTGCAACGCCGAAAACAAATTTTGTGATTGCAGATTTCTGGCGATGGATGGTGGTGCATATGTGGGCCGAAGCATTTTTTGAAGTTTTTACAACCGTACTGATCGGGTATTTTATGGTTGTGATGGGTCTGGTCAGCCGCCAGGCCACAATAAGGGTCATCTATCTGGCAACCCTGTTGTTTCTCGGTTCCGGGCTGCTGGGCATATCCCATAATTTTTACTGGAATGCCAAACCGGTCTTTACGATGGCACTAGGTTCTGTTTTTTCCACGCTTCAGGTGGTACCTCTTGTCTTACTGACACTGGAAGCATGGCGATTCAGTAAGTTGCCACAGGTACTGGAAAACGGTTCGGCAATGAGTGGTACACAAATGGCAAAACGTTTTGGGTTCAAAGAAGTTTTTCTTTTTTTGATCGCTGTGAATTTCTGGAATTTTTTTGGGGCAGGAGTTCTGGGCTTTATTATCAACCTGCCCGTGGCCAACTATTACGAGCATGGAACATACCTGACAGTCAATCACGGCCATGCTGCACTCATGGGAGTGTACGGCAACCTGGCGCTGGCAGCAATATTGTTTTGTTGCAGGCTATTATTCAAAACAGAAAAATGGAAACCAGCAGTCATCCGAACTGCTTTCTGGTCCATCAACGCAGGATTATTGCTGATGGTATTACTTGATTTGTTTCCGGCGGGCATCTGGCAGTTTAAATCAGTTACTGAAAACGGGCTCTGGTATGCCCGCAGTCATCACTTTATTGAAAGTGCAGGTTTTCAAACACTGACCTGGTTGCGGATTGTAGGCGGGGCTCTTTTTACCCTTGGCGGCGTACTGCCGTTGTTGTGGGCTGTAGCCGGGCAAAGAAAAGCATTGAAATCAAAAAAGGGTACGATAAAACAAGAAAATTTTCATGAAAATACCGCATCACCTGTGGCTCCATATTAAAATTCGTACCGGCTGGCGTTTGCAATTTATCTTTGCATTGCTTAAAAAAAAGGCTCAGAAGCCCGGAGCAAATGAATAATCAGCAATGGCAATGTTTTGGTTTTTTCATTTCTACCATAAACCAGATTGTTTTCCGGAACTTTTGAATTCTGAGCGGCAGCATAGTGCACATGAAGAGAAAGAATCCTGTTGAATTATTATCTCCCGCCGGCTCCTGGGAGAGCATTCAGGCAGCCATCAACGGTGGAGCCGATGCGATCTATTTTGGAGTGGAGCAATTGAATATGCGAACCCGCTCCTCCGATCCTTTTACCATATCAGATATCAAAAAAATTGCAGCAACATGCCGGAAGGCAGATATCCGGGCTTACATCACACTGAATACGGTGATGTATGAATATGATATGCAATTGCTGCAAAAAATTTTGAAGGAAGTGAAAAAACACAAAATTGATGCGGTAATTGCGTCTGATTTTGCTGTGTTGCAATACTGCCGGGAAATGGGCATACCGGTACATATTTCCACACAGGCCAATATCAGCAATATCGGGTCGGTACAATTTTTTTCAGCTTATGCCGATACTATGGTGCTGGCACGGGAGCTCACCTTGAAACAGGTGCAGCATATCTGCACAGAAATAAAGCGGAAGAAAATAAAAGGTCCTTCCGGGCAACTGGTTCGTGTGGAAATTTTTGTTCATGGTGCATTGTGTATGGCCGTTTCGGGGAAGTGCTACCTGAGTTTGCACATGCAAAACGCATCGGCCAACAGGGGTGCCTGTGTTCAAACCTGCCGCAGACCGTACCTGGTACAGGATGCAGAATCAGGTGAGCAGCTGATGATAGACAATGAATATATCATGTCGCCCAAAGATCTTTGTACGATCCGGATTTTGGACCAGGTTATTGAAACCGGGGTTTCCATTTTGAAAATAGAGGGCCGCTCCAAGGGGGCCGATTATGTGCAGGTAGTAACCCGCTGTTACCGTGAGGCGGCTGATGCAGTACAGAATGAAACCTTTACAGCGGAAAAAGCGTCTGCCTGGAGCCGTGAACTGGAAAAAGTGTATAACCGTGGATTTTGGGAAGGATATTACCTTGGCCGGCCGCTGGGTGAGTGGACTCCTCAACCCGGTTCTGTAGCCACAGAAAAGAAAATTTACATTGGAAAAGGGGTCAAATATTATACCCGGATTTCGGTCGGTGAATTTATGATCGAGTCAGGGAGCCTGAAAGTTGGAGACAGCCTGATGGTAACCGGGCCAAAATGTGGAATGGTCAGGAAAAAAATTGAAGAATTGATGGTAAATGGCGAACGGGGAAACGAGGCCGTAAAGGGAGACAGGATTACCATCCCTTTTGCCACAAAGGTAACTGCGACCGATAAGCTCTATAAGCTGGTGGAGGATGGGCATGAGTAAGCTGGTTCATTATAGGACAAAATGCATTGGCTGCGCTGTGTGCCACGAAATGCAACCCGGCCGCTGGCGCATGTCACGCCGCGATGGGAAGGCTACACTGGTGAAAGGAATTGTTCGAAAAAGTGTATATGTGTCCGTGATTTCGCCGGCCGAAGTATCTCTGGCAAAAAAAGTGGCAGAGGCTTGCCCGGTCCGGATTATTAAACTTGTATGAATAAAGATAAAGATATTGTTACATTCATCATGGCACAGACCTGCGCCAGTGTATGCTGTATGAACGGAAGTAATGAGCCATATTGCTTCAGCGCCTATTATGCTTTCAGTAAAGAAGGAATGTTGCTGTACTTCAAATCTTCTCCAGGATCGAATCATTATGAATGGCTGAAAATTAATAAACAGGTTGCCGGTACCATATTGCCTGATAAACTGAAAAAGCTGGAAACCGTTGGCATCCAGTTTCAGGGAACCGTACTGGAGGAAAATGATCCTCTTACCCAAAGTGCAACCCTCAGATACCATCGTACACATCCGCTTGCAATAGCTGTAAAAGGGGAGGTGTTTACCATAAAACTGCAGTCTGTCAAAATGACCAACAGTAAGGCAGGATTCGGAAAAAAAATTCACTGGCACAGGCAGGAAGAAGAACAAGTCCTTCCGCAGAAATAAAAATGTATTATTTATAACCAATAAAAAGCAGAATCATGAAAATGTATCGTAGTTTACTTGTTGCAGTTTTATTTACCCTGATTTACTCGGCAGGCAATGCACAGACAAAAGCCCGCTGGAAAGAAATGGATGAGTTTCATACAGTGATGAGCACCACATTTCACCCGGCTGAAGAAAACAACCTGCAGCCTCTGAAAGAGAAGGCCGGCGACCTGGTCGCAAAATCAACTGCTTGGAAAGCCGCTCCAGTTCCGGAAGGATATATTCCGGAGGCTACAAAAGATGTGTTGAAAAGGCTGGTAAAAGAGTGCAAAGACATCCAAAAAGCGGTAAAAAAAGGCAAGCCGGATGCCGAACTGAAAGAAATGATCACGGAAGCACATGAAGTTTTCCATGAAATCATGGAAAAATGCCGCCAGGGCGACGATCACAAGCACTAAAAAATCAACAACAATTCGTTTTCAAGCTTCAGCCACCGGGAATGCAAACCAGAAAGGCTGAAGCTTTTTTATAATTATGTCAGCTCACAGTAAAATAAAAGTATTATTATACTTTTATTTTGATTCCTTCCTTATCTTTGCGCCTAAATAAAATTTATATGCAAACAACAGCAGAAAATATCCTTGATGTAACCTTGCTGGAGCCCAGGCTGAAACACCCTACGATTTTTAACCGTTTTGATGAACTGGCTGAAGGGGAAAACCTGGTCATTCACAACGACCATGATCCCAAGCCCCTGTATTACCAGATGATGGGCGAAAGGGGGAACGTATTTACCTGGCAGTACCTGGAAGAGGGACCTGTATGGTGGAAAGTACGAATTACCAAAAGAATGAATGGTGAATCAGAAGAAACCCTGGGCCAGATTGCTGCAAAGGATTTACGCAAAGCGCAGATCTTTAGAAAGTACGGACTTGATTTTTGTTGCGGTGGCAAAAAAACAATTAAAGAAGCCTGTGCAGAAAAAGGCCTGGATGTAACAAAAGTGGAGCAGGAATTACAGCAATCAGAAAAAACAACCGATGCCAGGCAGCTTCCTTACAATGAATGGAGTCTGGATTTCCTGGCTGATTATATTGTAAACACCCATCATTCCTATGTGCGCAACAACCTGCCCGAACTAATTGCATATTCTGAAAAGGTGGCACGGGTACATGGGCAGCGACACCCGGAACTGGAACCAATCAGACAAAAGGTAGCACAGGTAAACAGTGAGCTGACGGCACATATGATGAAAGAAGAACGCATTCTGTTTCCTTATATTAAAAGCCTGGTTGCTGCTGCCTCCGGGAATGCTGCATTTGAGACGTCTCCATTTGGAACGGTACAGAACCCCGTGAATATGATGGAAATGGAACATGAAATGGTCGCTAAAAACCTGGACGATATTCGCCAGATTACCGGCAACTATACTCTTCCTGATGATGCATGCATGAGCTATAGCCTGCTGTATAGGCTACTCGATGAGTTTGAGAATGACCTGCATCTGCATGTGCATCTGGAAAACAATATACTGTTTCCAAAGGCAGTAGAACTGGAGGCTAAACTGAATTCCTGAGCATCCTGTTTTTTTGAGAGCCATCCTGCCTTACTGAAAAATGATTAAGGAAGGGTGGCTTTTGATATTTTACTCACTAAGCAGCTGCATGGTACATCGAAGCGCTGCCAGCTGAAACAGAGCTGCCAACTCCGGCACTCACCAGATCTGAAGAATGATAAAAAAATAACATGAAGATTAATGCACATACCAAGATCGGGGCTATCATCAAAGCTCATTCCGGTGCGCTTGATGCTATTGTCAGCATCAGTCCAAAGTTTGAAAAATTAAGAAACCCCTTTCTGCGGAAACTGATGGCTGGGCGCACCAGCATTGCAATGGCGGCAAAAATCGGGGGCTGCAAGGAGGATGATTTTTTTGAAAAACTGAAACCACTCGGTTTCGAATTTGAATATACAGCTGATGTGCAGAAACAAGCGGGGAGCGTTGTTGTTCCCGGCTTTATGAAAACGGTCGGATCCTCAGAAATCAAAGAGCTGGATGTACGGCCTGTGCTGGCCGGGGGTAAAGATCCGCTGCAGGATATTCTGAAAGCCACTTCAGCGATGAAACAAGGTGAGATTCTGAAAATTATTAACAGTTTTGAACCTGCTCCACTCATTTTATTGCTGGGAAAAAAAGGATTTGAGTCTTATACCGAAATTCAGGGAGAAACCCTGGTGCATACTTATTTCTTCAAAGCTTCACCAGATGCAGGTGTACCTCCGGTTACTGCCGGCCATGCGGCGGATTGGGATGCTGTTTTTCAAAAATACCAGGGCCATATGCAGGAGGTGGATGTACGGGAAATGGAAATGCCTCAACCAATGATTACCATTCTTGCTGCATTGGATCAGTTGCCGCCGGGTATGGCGCTGCGGGTGTATCATAAGCGTATTCCGGTTTTTCTGTTACCTGAGCTTGCTGAAATGAAATGGGAATACAGGATCAAAGAAACCAATCCTAACCTGGTTGAACTCTTACTCTTTAAACCCTGAAATGCTCACTGGCACTGCACATACCGGATCGGGCCAGAAGACAACTGTACACACAGCTGTGGTTCCGTTTTACGGTTATGCAGCTTTGTCATTCCTGGCTGCAACCTTCGCCTTGTTTTTGTCGGCTGAACATCTGGGTCTGCATTATTTCATGCCGCAAGTTTTGGCTGTTACACACCTTTTCACATTGGGATGGGGTACCATGGTCATCCTTGGCGCAAGCCACCAACTGGTTCCGGTGTTGCTGGAAAGAGGCCTCTACAGCAACCGTCTGGCTTTGTTCAGCTTTGCCACAGCAGCAACCGGTATCCCACTTCTGGTGCATGGTTTTTATATGTTTTCATTCCGTCCGCCTATGATGGCCGGGGGAATCCTGGTGCTGCTGTCTTTTCTTTTGTTTTTTATTAATCTGTGGATGAGTTTTAAAAAAGCGGCGGCCAAAAATGTTCATGCAGTATTTGTTCTGACCGCTTCGGGCTGGCTTTTATTTACAGCTGTTGCCGGATTGCTGCTCATTTTTCATATTGCAAAACCTTTTTTGCCGCGAACGGCATTGCAGTACCTGTCATTGCATGCACATGCGGGCATCGGAGGTTGGTTTCTGCTGCTGATCACAGGTGTGGGCAGCCGGCTGGTTCCTATGTTTCTGATTTCAAAATACAAAAATGTCCGGCTTTTATGGGTGTTGTATGCATTGATTAACGCAGGCATGATCTGCATGTTATTGGTCGAATTTTCTATTTTACCAGGCATTTGGCGTTTGTTGCCGGTTATCCTGGTAGCGGTTTCAGTTTTTTTATTTTTGTTTTATTGTGTGCAGTCATGGCGTATGCGCATCCGGAAAAAGACGGTGGATGAAATGAAACTTTCTTTTTTTTCTTTTGCGATGATGCCACTTGCAGTGTTCCTGCTTTTCTTTATTACAGGCAGTAGCCTGTCGGGGAGCCAGATGCTGCAATGGACTATTCTCTACGGTTTTCTGGTGATTTGCGGGTGGGTTACAGCGCTGATTCTCGGAATGACATTTAAAACACTTCCCTTCATCATCTGGAATAAAGTATATAAGGCAAGAGCAGGAGTTTCAAAAACGCCGGCACCCGTGGAATTGTATAGTAAAAAAATATTCCGGGCAATGGCAGTATTATTTATATCCGCTGTTGCTGTGTGCTCGGGCGGTTTGATTCTGTTGCACCAGCACCTGGTACAGGCAGGCGCAGGCCTGTTAGTACTTGTAGCCATTGCTTATTGCATCAATGTATGGAACCTGGTTTTTCACAAACCCCGTTTGGTATGAACATCATTCAAAATAACGCAGAACATTCAGGCAAAGCACTTGAGGCATTGAAAGAGGTATTGGATCCTGAAATCGGGCTCAACATTGTGGATCTTGGTCTGGTATATGAATTGAGTTTTGAAGAAGATGGAAAGAAATTGCTCATGCTCATGACACTGACAACTCAATTTTGCCCGATGGGAGATTCCATTGTTACCGCGGCAAGTAATGTATTGCAACAGCAGTTTCCCGGGTGGGTGGTTTCTGTGGAGCTCAGATTTGATCCGCCGTGGGAGCCAGCCCGGATTTCAGCAGAAGGAAATAAATTTTTAAACCGCTAATCATGTTAAGCCTTACCTGTAAAACAGCCATCAAAGCGGTCATTTATCTGGCCTCAAAATTTGATTCCGGCGAAAAAGCAGGAATCAGGGAAATTGCAGACTTTATCGGAGCCAGTGAACATACTGTGGGAAAAATGCTGCAAAAACTGGTGAAGCATCATGTGATTTGCAGTGCGAAAGGCCCGAATGGAGGTTTTTTTGTAATCGCATTACAGATTGGTCAACCGATTATTGATATTGTGGAGGCAATTGATGGCAAAGAAATTTTTGAACAATGCGGACTGGGATTTAGCAAATGTGCACCAAACCACCCTTGCCCGATTCACAATGATTATAAAATTGTACGGGATCATTTTAAAAAACTGTGCAGGGAACGCACCATTGCCGAACTTTGCGAGCCAGTGAACAGCGGCCTTGCTTACCTGTATGGGTAGCAGAAGAAAATAAGTATCTTCCGCCCGTGATTTTGAATTAGAAGTATTCCGTATTTTTCCAGAAGAATAGAAAATATACAGCACATTAAATTCAGTGCAAGTAATCATGAACCGGGGGCAAAAAATGAATAGATTTGTTTTTCAATTCAAAATATATTTGCATCAAACAACATGATGATGAAAAAAATACTCCTGTCTGTTTCGGTATTAACGTTTTTACAATCTTCCCTGTGCGCACAGAAAGAACAAAAAATTTCTGCAATCTTATTTGAAGGCACAGTAGTGGCCGGGTATGCAGATGATGGGGCATTCATCAATTTTACCGGCCCTGCAGTAAAAATGGTCCGGAAGCCACACTGGTCGCTTGCCTTTGGCATGTTACCCAGCCTTCGCATCAAAGAAGATCAGGCAACCGCACCTGCCAAAAGAAATGCAACAGTATGGCCGGCCTTGGGCACAGGATTTACTTTTGTCTTCAATCACCTTGCCCTGCAGCTGCCCGTTTATTATAATGCAAAAACCAGCACGGCAAACGGAAAATGGAAAGCAGGTGCAGGCATTGGTTATAAATTTTAACCTGCCTGCTCTTCTGTTGCTTTATGCCGGATCCTGCACCGGTTTCAGTTTTGCTGTAAAGTGCCGGAGCATCGGTGCTTCTTCCACAATTTCCAGGCCCATAATGTCCTTTCTGTATTCAAAAACTTCAACGATGACTTCTGCCACATAATCAATATGGCTTTGTGTATACACCCTCCGGGGAATGGCAAGGCGAACCAGTTCCATAGCAGCTGGAATCAGTTTTCCCTCCTGATCGTATTTGCCAAACATCAATGAGCCTATTTCCACTGCCCTGATTCCGCCGGCGATATACAGCGCACAAACAAGAGCCTGGCCCGGGTACTGATGCGAAGTAATGTGAGGTAAAAATTCTTTGGCATCAATATACACGGCATGGCCCCCGGCAGGTTGCATCACAGGTACTCCGGCTGCGGTAAGTTTTTCAGTAAGATATTCAATACTTCGTATGCGGTATTGCAGGTAATGTTCATCCATCACTTCATATAGACCAACGGCAATTGCTTCCAGGTCGCGGCCGGCAAGTCCGCCATAAGTTGGAAAGCCTTCTGTGATGATCAGCAGGTTGCGGCATTGAGTGGACAGATCCTTGTTGCGCATTGCAAGAAAGCCGCCAATATTAGCAAAGGCATCCTTCTTGGC